>CAWIYZ010000033.1:0-653570 GCA_963840425.1 uncultured Alphaproteobacteria bacterium
CTGATCACGTATGTCGCCGCGGCTCTCCGCCCGGTCCCCAAGTAGTTCGCGCAATCCTTGGGCCGACGCCGTCGTGGGTGTGGCAAGTAGGGAGGCCGAGGCGGCAAGGGCGAATGCGGCTGACGCAATGGCAGGTGCCCACTTCATGGAGATTCTCCTTTGCGATCTTGTGGAACAAAATCGTTTGGCCCAGGGGCGCTGCCCCGTGCAGCAATGGCTAAGCTAGGCTACTGAGTTGTACCGACAATGCGTGCAAACCCCGAGATAGCGAAGGGTGGACCATGGTTTCCGCGGTTGCGCTCTGCGCGACGCAGGTTGCTACCCGATCTTCTGTCCACCGAGGAACCTGCAATAAGCTCCTCAGAGGCTGTGGGGTATAGCTGTTTTCATGGTTCAGCGACTGGGCGTTCTGCCGGCACCACGGTCGCCGCGTGTGTTGCGTGAGGTCGGGTAGCGTCCAAGTCGCGTGGCAGGCGTCAGTATTAGAGCGTCACAGCCGCCGCTCCGGCTGGAGCGAGCGACGAAAAAGGGGCCGCACCAACGCTTACAGAGCTCTTCGCCGATCTCGCCACCGACTTTCGCAACTAAATCTGCCAACACCGGACATGCGCTCGCAATGGTCCTAACGCAGTTCAGAAGCGCGTGATGTTCGCTGCCGGAGGATTCGGATAGTGGCGGAGGCTGGCTTCGTAGTCCTCGACGACCTTCAGTGTGGGGCCTAGCTTTGTCATCCCCCGCCGTGCGGCGTCTGGCGATAAATACGTCCTTCACCGAGCGCCACGATATCGTTGACTTCCCGCGGATTGCCTTCATCCGCTTCAACGATCAGAGCTGTCGTTCCCGGACGCATGTCGGACGTGATTTCCTGGTCCCGCGGCGGTGAGAGGATGGGGTCGGCGAGCGTGTTTGCAGAGTCCGGAAGCCTTCGCCTGTCCTATCAGACAACCACGTCGGAAGGTTCAGCTGAGAGGATCGATGAGCGGATTGAGATTTGGTCGACACAGACATCGCTCGGTGGACAACGACAATGGTTCAGATGTCCTGGATGTCATCGCCAATGCCGCATCCTGTATGGCGGGCCTCGCTTCCGCTGCCGGCTCTGCCATGGCCTGTCGTATGAGTGCCAATTCGAGAGCCGTGCCCAGCGCGCCAACCGACGCGCCCGCAAGATCCGGCGGCGGCTCGGCGGCTCCGACTGCCTGATGGAGGAATTCCCGCCCGGCCACGTGGTGTCCGCCGTCAGCGCTCACCGGACAGATTGAGCTGATTGCGTAAGGGAGAGAATTGAGCTCGTCGTGGCCCCGAGGAGGGACACGATGAGACAGCGAGACAAGCAGGCTCCGCAGAGCGCGGAGGAGACCGTCAGAGACATCCGACGAGCCACCAGGCGGCACTTCTCGGCCGAGGACAAGATCCGCATCGTCCTGGAAGGCCTGCGCGGCGAGGACAGCATCGCCGAGCTGTGCCGCAAGGAAGGCATCGCCCAGAACCTCTACTACCGCTGGTCCAAGGAGTTCCTCGAGGCCGGCAAGAAGCGGCTCGCTGGCGATACCGCGCGCGAGGCGACTTCAGACGAGGTCAAGACGCTGCGAGCCGAGGCGCGCCAGCTCAAGGAGGCGCTGGCAGAAGCCACTCTCGAGAACCGCCTGCTCAAAAAAAGCGTGATCGCGGATGGGGAGGACGGCGAATGAGGTACGCCGCATCCGAGAAGCTCGAGATCATCCGAACCGTCGAGACCTCGCACCTGCCGGTCCGCAGGACGCTCGACAAGATCGGCATCCCCAAGACGACGTTCTACGCCTGGCTCGATCGCTACGCTTCAGGCGGTCTCGATGCGCTGGAGGATCACCGGCCGAGACCGCACCGGGTCTGGAACCGCATTCCCGACGACGTGCGCGAGAGGATCGTCGCAACTCGCACTCGACGAGCCCGATCTCTCCCCACGCGAGGTCGCCGTCGCGTTCACCGATCGCGAGCGTTCCTTCGTCTCGGAAGCCAGCGTCTATAGGCTTTTAAAAGCACGTGGCCTGGTCACGTCGCCGGCCTTCATCGTCATAAAGGCCGCCGACAAGTTCGCCAACCCGACCACCGCCATCAACCAGCTCTGGCAGACCGACTTCACGTACCTCAAGGTCACCGGGTGGGGCTGGTTCTACCTGTCGACCGTGCTCGACGACTTCTCGCGCTACATCGTCGCCTGGAAGCTTTGCACCACGATGCGCGCCGACGATGTCACCGACACGCTCGATCTCGCCTTGCAGGCGTCAGGGCTCGATGACGCGCCGCCGGAGCGTCGGCCGCGGCTGCTCTCCGACAACGGGCCATCCTACGTCGCGAGCGATCTCTCCGTTGGCTTGAAGGTCAGGGCATGAAGCACACGCGCGGCAAGCCCTACCACCCCATGACCCAGGGCAAGATCGAGCGATGGCACCTCTCGCTGAAGAGCCGAATCCTGCTCGAAAACTACTATCTTCCCGGTGATCTCGAGCGCGCCGTCGCCGACTTCGTCGAACACTACAATCATCGGCGCTATCATGAGAGCCTGGACAATCTCACGCCAGCCAACGTCTACTTCGGCAGAGGCCCGCGCATCCTGCAACGTCGAGAGGAGATCAAACGCAAGACCATCGAGCAACGACGCCGACTACATCTGCAAACCGTAACCTGAAAACCAAATCGATGGGCCCGATGCTCTCTTAGCCCAGAAGCTCAGTTGTCCCGAAAAGCCTGACGACGGACACCTGATGGGTGGCACGCTGACCCAAGCAAATCACTAAAGAGAAAGGGCGTCCTTACAACCCAAAGAGCGTACTGGCCATGATCAACGGGTCGCGGCCGAGAGAGTTGCACGCTTAGCCGCAAGGATGCCGCAAGGATCGATTCTAGTTGGGACGCGTTCTTGTCATGCATTCGAGGTTTGCACAGGTCTCCTATGTCATCTGGTCGCCTAGACCTTGCTAAGCCCATTCCAAACGTTTGGTTGGAGGTCCAATAGGTGCCAATGATTCGGAGATGCTTAGTGCGCACTCAAGCACAGGGCGTCCTAGCCTACGCAACCATTCTGGCAACGTGCGTCGCGGGTCTGTTTCACGCGTCGGTTTGGGCGCTGGTGCGTTCGCAGCGCTTCCTCTCCTATCGGACCGTGGTTGGATCGAACCATATTCGGGCCTTTGGGCAAAAAATCACTTTGCACAAGTCGTTCAACTGTTTGCCCTTACGGATGAGCAGATCAAGCAGCTTTTGTGGCTGGGCGGTATTGCTGGAAGCTTGATAGGGGGTGCCTTTACGTTGTTTGCCAGTTGGCACTTCGCGGAAATCAATCTTTCGCAGCGGTTGGAGGATCTAAGAAGGGCCAATGCAAGAGACTTCATAAGCCTCCAACCTCGATATCTCGCATTAGCGCGACGCGGTCTCGGTTCGATCCCCGCCGACATCGAAACAAGTCGGCTCACGCTTCTCCGAAGTTGGGCGAGTTCTCTCAGCTGGTGGGGTGACAAGGAAAGAGCACGCATTCTGGCAGCGTCGGCCAAGCAAATTGGACGAGACGCCTCAGCGCTAATGGCGGCTACTCGTGAGGCGCAGCAACGACAAATCACAGGGCACCTACATCCGAGGCTACCAGTGCGCGATCGATGACGATGATGAGCGAGCCTTTGAAGAGTTTGTGGCCGCTGCAAACGTATCGCCTGATGATGTCTTGTCGCGAGACATTGCGGCTGGCGCAGCGCGACGGATCAACAAGCAGAAGGAGGAACTTCGAGATTCTCGACGAAATGCGCCAGGCTGCTGCGAGCCACCCGAAGATGGAGGTCAACCAGGCAAGGGCACTCCGACGTCATGCGGAGCTATTGGATAAGGGGCAAAACGAGACAGATTGGCGAGCGGCGCGAGACATTCTCGACAATGCCGCTGACTTGCTGGCTCCGCTTCTGGCGGATCATGATGCGAGACTTGAACTTGGGCGTATCCTAATCCTCTTCTGCGAGATCCAGTGTCACAGGAAGCGGATAGGTCAGCTCAATACAAAGCTAGCGAAGATGCAGGGGCTAATGCAGGGCGTTCCGACGCGGACGAGGATTGAGGAGCACGCCGGGGAATCTTATGGCGAGGAACGAGCGGCTGCGGTTCTGCTTCGTGTGGCCGAGTTGCGAGGTGACTTCGACGTCAAAAGCGATGACACATAGACCTAAACGCCCCAAGCCCACCCAATGAGGCGACCAACCGTCAGCGCGGCTGCTGATGTGGCAACAGCATTGACAGCCGTGGAGAAGGAATAAAACGCTCGTTGCGCTGTCAGTACCGCCGAGAGCTCGATATGCGATTTGGTGGTTAGAGATCGAGATCAGCGCCAAGACGCACGCTCCCGCCATCATGTTCGGGGAAGCCTTCGCAATCTATCCATGGATGCTTGACCGGCATTACGAGAACATGATCGGTAGCACGCCCGCGATCCTCGGCACCCACGAGGTGGCGAAGTTCAATGGCCAGTCCTCACTGGCAAGTGTTCGAATATGCGGGTCCGCTCTATCGGTTAGCGCTCACCTCCTTCCTGCCGCTCGTTCATGACGAGCTGGTCCCGCCGCTGAGCGGGCCACGGGCTTTAGGCGCGCACATCGCCAAGAACATGGAATTTATGGGACCACAGATAGAGGCGGAGGAAGCGATCCTCACCGCGATTCAACCGCCCAATAGCTAACCCGAGAGGGTGGCAGGTTGTCTCTGCTATTGGCACTACCCTGGCACTAACGGGCCGTCGGTGAATCCCTTAAAGAATAGCATGCCATTGATTTCTATTGGCGACCCCGGCAGGATTTGAACCTGCGACCCCCAGATTAGGAATCTGGTGCTCTATCCAGCTGAGCTACGGGGCCTTTCCTTCGGAAGCACACTATTCTCAGCGTCTCACACCTTATTTAATACCATCGCCGGTCTCAAGGGCGACAAGCCCGGCATCTTTCCGTCACAAGCGCGGCCCTCCGCCTCCCTCGCGCTAACACGCGAGCAACGCTGAATGCGACGGAGGAGACGGGGATCCACAGATTCCGCCCGAAGACCATCTGTCCACGGCATAGAAAGGCTGTCAAATGGCGCTACCTCGAATCAATGGGGGGGCCATGCTGACAAAGCTATCGCGGGCAGCCGATGAATTGCAGTCTGCCCAGAAGCCAAAAAGCGTCCTGCTCAGCGATCTCCGCACCGTTGCAGGGTGGCTCGCCCAGCACATTGCGGTCATCGCCCTTCTGGTTGCCGCCTGCAGCGCCGCTCTCTACGGGTCCGCGTACTTCGGCTACAGGATCGGTGAGAGCAAGGCGGAAGCCTACAAGCTGTTCGATGAGCTCGACCTGAAAGCGACTGCTACATTCGTCAAGCAGGCCAGCGTCGATCTGGGATTTGCCTCTGCGCGTTTCGCCGACATGCTCAATAGGACAAAATCGCATAGCGAGCTGCAGGAAGCTCACACAAAGCTCGAGGCTTCGCACAAAGAACTCCAAAAAAGAATTGCGGAGCTGACCTTAGATGCTGACATCGCCAAGCGAGAGCGAGACAAGCTGCAGGCGTTCATCGATCGTACGCGACGGGCCGACCAAACCAAAAAATAGGGCACGGAACCAACCGTCAAAGACCAATCGAGAGCTCGGCGCAATCCCTTGCGGGCTCGGAACTGGTGTGCCAGCCCCGCGCCTGTCCTAGCAAGCTCAAGACGCTAGTGTGCTCCAGATCGAGAAACTCGCTCAGAAGCCCAGCCGTGAACACCGGCGAATTTCTCGATCATCACCCTAGTCGTAGCGCCGCCGACAGCCTAGATGTGGGCAGGGCAGGCACAATCACGCCAAGGCAGCAGCGGAGCCAACATGCGGCGTCAGCGCAAGGCCAAGATCGTTGCGACACTCGGACCGGCGAGCTCGGATCCGGCCATCATCCGCCAGCTTTTCACGGCGGGCGCCGACGTGTTCCGGTTGAACTTCAGCCACGGCACGCGCGACGATCACAAGCGTCGCTACGAGGCGATACGCAGCCTCGAAGCCGAGATGGGGCGGCCCATCGGCGTGCTGCAGGACCTGCAGGGACCCAAGATTCGCATCGGATCGCTCAAATCCGGCCCGGTCACCCTCAAGGCCGATGACATCCTGACCTTCAACCTCGGCCGCGAGCCAGGGGACGCGGCAAATGTGTCTCTGCCTCACCCCGAAGTGTTCCAGAACATCATGCCCGGCCATCGTCTCATGATCGATGACGGCAAGCTGCAGCTCGAAGCCGTGCGCTGTGAGAAGGATCGCATCGAGGCGCGCGTGCTGGTTGGCGGTCCACTCAGCGACCGTAAGGGCGTCAATCTGCCTCAGACGGAACTACCGATTTCCCCGCTCACGCCCAAGGACCGTGAGGACCTAGCGTTCGGACTCGATCTCGGCGTCGACTGGGTTGCGCTCTCGTTCGTGCAGCGGCCCGCCGATGTCATCGAAGCGCAAGGGCAGATCGGTGGACGCGCCGGCATCATGGCCAAGATCGAGAAGCCGGCAGCGCTCGGGCGCATCGACGACATCATCGCGCTCGTGGACGCCGTGATGGTGGCGCGCGGCGACCTCGGCGTCGAGATTCCGCCCGAGGATGTGCCCGGCACCCAGAAGGAGCTGGTGCGCGCCTGCCGCATGGCGGGCAAGCCGGTGGTGATCGCCACCCAGATGCTGGAGTCCATGATCAAGTCGCCCTCGCCCACCCGGGCGGAGGCCTCCGATGTGGCGACAGCCATCTACGACAGTGCGGACGCGGTCATGCTGTCGGCCGAGTCGGCGTCCGGCGACTGGCCGGTGGAGGCCGTCGCCATGATGGACCGCATCATCACGCACACCGAGGGCCACAAGCTCTATCGCTCGATCATCGAGGCCTTGCAGCCGAGCCCTGAGCACACAGTCGCGCATGCGGTTGCAGCAGCCGCTGCCGACGTGGCAGACAACA
The DNA here is from genome assembly GCA_963840425.1 of uncultured Alphaproteobacteria bacterium. Classification (GTDB taxonomy): domain Bacteria; phylum Pseudomonadota; class Alphaproteobacteria; order Rhizobiales; family Hyphomicrobiaceae; genus CADEFX01. Next base: position 6,955 of record CAWIYZ010000033.1, read on the forward strand.
TCGGCGCCTCAGCCATCGTTGCCTTTACGGCCAGCGGGACGACAGCACTGCGGGCCGCGCGCAAGCGGCCCATGGTTCCCATCATCAGCATCTCGCCGGAGCCAGGCATCGCACGGCGCCTAGCGCTGCTGTGGGGGACGCACAGCATAAGCTCGACGGAGATCTCGAGCTACGATGAGATGATCGAGCACGCACGCCGCCACGCGCTCACCGACGGGTTCGCGGAGCCCGAGAGCCGCCTCGTCGTGGTTGCCGGCATCCCGTTCGGTCGCAAGGGCTCGACCAACAACATCCGGGTGATGCGGGTGTAGGGAGTTGGCATAGCCCGCATTCGCTACGCATACGATCAGGGTGTGGCGACGTAACCGTCTCGACGCGGATCGCAGGCGCCGGTCAAGGCTCCGCTCTCGCGATCGATGGCGATGCCTTGCATGCCCCCGACGCGCATGGTCCAGTCCTCGGCCTGCATGATGTCGTGGCCACGCTTGCGCAGCGCTTCCAGTGTGGCGGCGGGAATGCGCGTTTCCGGCTCCACCTTGCGGCCGTCCCAGAGCCGGGCGCGCGGGGCCTCGATCGCGTCCTGCAGCGGCAGCCCGAAATCCACGTACTGCACGAGCGCCTGCGGTTGAGTTTGCGGAATACCGTAGCTGCCCGGCGTTCCGAGCACGAGCACGGGCACGCCATCTCGCGTGCTGAGGCTCGGTGATACGCACATCGGCAGATTGGCGCCGGGCTTGGTCAGGTTCGGGCTCTTGGGATTGACATCGGCCCAATAGAGGAAATTGTTGAGGCACAGGCCGGTGCCAGGCACCACCACGGCCGATCCGAACGGACTGCCCAGGCTCTGCGTGATGCAGATGGCGTTGCCGTCGCGATCCGCCACCGACAAGGACGTAGTGTGGCTTTCCGCGACGCCGCCGGCCGGGGGCTCGGTCCACTGTTCCGTCGGCCCGTCGATGGGCTTGCCGTCCTTGACCCGGCGCCGCAGTGCCTCGACATGCGCATCGGAAAAAATTTCAGAGATCTTGGCCGGCGTCGGATCGTTGTGAGCGATACGAACGCCCGCCGCGAGGCGGATGGCGCGCCACATGGTATCGAGATGCTCGACGCCATTGCGCTCCATCGCCCCGATGTTCAATCCTTCGATGATGCGCAACGTCAGCAGGAACTGGAAACCTTCGCACGGTGGTGGTGGCAGGCTCACGGTCAAACCGCGATAGTTGACGCTCAGCGGGTCTTTCCAGACCGGCTTGACGGCATCGAGGTCAGCCATAGTGAGGCATCCACCGAGCTTCTCCAGATGCGCAACAACCGTCCGCCCTAGCGCACCGCGATAGAAATGACCCGCGCCCTCACTCGCCAGCGCCTCTAGAGTTCTCGCCAGATCAGGCTGGCGCAGGATGAAGCCTTGCTCCACCTGGCCCTTGCCGCCGGTGTACGTGTCCGCCCAGAGCCCATGCAAATTGGGATGCACCTTGATCTCCGGCGCAGTGCCGTTGATCTCGTAGGCGCCGAACTCGACCAGCGGAAAGCCGTCTCGCGCCAGCGCGATGGCCGGAGCAAAGGCCTCCTTGAAACTCAGCTTGCCATGCGCGCGCTGGAGCTCCGCCCAGCCCGCCAGGTTGCCTGGCGTCGCTACCGCCAACGCGCCGCGCTGTACCTCCTCGCGGCGGCTAAACTTCTCGACAGGGAAACCCGACGGCACAGGCGGCACGAAGTCCAGCGCCCGCACACGCTTTTCCGATGCGATGTAGCAGGTGGCGAGCCCGAGGCCGGCGAGACCCGACATGAACGGCTCGACCACATTCAGCGCTGCAGAGGTGGCCACCGCGGCATCGAACGCGTTACCGCCGTTCGCCAGCATGCGTGCGCCTGCCTGGGCCGCCAGCGGATGAGCTGCTGCGACGACGCCGTGCAGCGACGAGATGGTCGGGCGCTTGCCGTACATGAGGAGATCCCCTAAACGGTGAGTGTGCATCATGTTACGCCCGTGCCGCCGCAGGCAACAGCGATGTCTGGGCGACTTGCCGGTCCTCAGGGCAGAATCCGCTCCTCGCGATAGCGTCGCAAATAGCTGAGAATTCTGCTCCTCGCTATCGACGGTGTCGTGAAAACCGTGCTGGCGCAGCTTGAGCACGCTCGAAATCACGTCCTGCTCCCGGCCCCATAGGAAGTCGGCGAACGGCCAGAGAGCGACGTCGTCCATGCGCGTGGGCTTGAGCCCATGCTTGGCTACGATCCGATCCCACACCGGCCGTTTATCGTTCATCCATTGACCCAACGTGAGCGGCCGCGCTTCGCCTACTTTCATGCCGAAGTGCTCCGCCAGGCGCGGCCACAACCGCCGCCAGCGGATCAGCCCGCCATCGGTCACGTTGTAGGCCTGATTGCGCGCGGCCGGCGCGGTCGCCATCCACGCCATCGCGCGAGCGAGCTGCGTGGCATCGGTGAGCTCGCACAACGCAGTGAAACCACCGGGCCGGCCGGGAAAATCGAACGGTAGCCCCAACTCCTTCAGGATCGCCGCCCAGGCGCCGATGGTCGAGACGAGGTTGCGCGGCCGTTCCGGCGCAAAGTCATAGATGAAGTTCGGCCGGCTTGCCGACCATGTCCAGCGCTGACCAGGCTGACGCTCTCGCAGCAGGTCTTCCTGATCGTAGTAGAAATTGGGCGGCATGTGGCGCTCGTCGTCCTCACGCGCCGGCGTCTGCATCGAGCCGATGTGCATGCCGTACCACTTGGTGCCCTCGACGAGATGCACGTGCTCCAATCCCGGCGCCGCCGCCTCCACCGCATCCAGCACGTTGCGCAGCATGGCGACGTTCTCGGGAACCGCCTCGACCCCTCCCTCGCCGAACTTGGCGCGTGCGCAGTAAAAGACGTGTGTCACCTCGCGCAGCCCGCGCACAGCGTCGGCACAACTTTTCGCGTCCAGCAGATCGGCCGCGACATAGCGCAGTCGCTCGCGCGTGCTTTTGGGAGGGTTGCGGCTCAATCCGATGACCGACCAGGTCTTGTCCTCCAGCAGGACCTCCACCAAACGCTTGGAGGCAGCGCCCGTCGCCCCCGCGATCAAAGCCGTTCGCGCCATGCATGTCTCCGTTCTCGTGTGTGATCCAGACTAGGCGGAAAGCTCGCCTGTGTCGTCTCACCATAGACAAAGGATCTTTTCTAGTCTGGCCAATGCTTTGAGGCTTTGGTTATTGTGCGGGAGGGTTGAGAGCGAAACAAACCAAGGGGGAAACAGCATGGGGCGCCTATGCGAGGGACGCGTGGCGATTGTCACGGGGGCTGGCCAGGGCCTTGGACGCGAGCACGCGCTGACGCTGGCTGCCCATGGCGCCAAAGTCGTCGTCAATGACATCGGTGCGGCACTCGATGGCACCGGCCGTAGCACTTCGCCCGGCAACGAGGTCGTCGAGACCATTCGCAAAGCCGGAGGCGAAGCTGTCATCAATAGCGACGATGTCAGCGACTGGAACGGTGCCAAGCGACTTGTCGACCAGGCGATCGACACCTACGGAAAGCTGGATGCAGTCGTCAATAATGCCGGCATCCTGCGCGACCGCATGCTCACCAACATGACCGAGGACGAGTGGGACGCGGTCATCAAAGTTCATCTCAAGGGTACCTTTGCGCCGGCGCGTCACGCCGCGGCCCACTGGCGTGACGAGAGCAAACGGCTCGGCAAGCCGCTCACGGCGCGCATCATCAATACCAGCTCCACGTCCGGCATCTACGGAAACGTCGGCCAGACCAACTACGGCGCGGCCAAGGCGGGCATCGCCGCTTTCACCATCATCGCCGCGCGCGAGCTGCGCCGCTATGGCGTTACCGTCAACGCGATTTCCCCGTCCGCTCAGACGCGCATGACGGAAGGTCTGCGCGAGCTGACCGAGGAGCAGCGCGCCCGCCGCAATCCCAAATGGGTCTCGCCCATCGTGACCTGGCTCGCCAGCGAGGACTCCCAGGAGGTCACCGGCCGCGTTTTTCAGGCGGGCAACGGCATCGTCGCTGTCTGCGAGGGCTGGCGCCGCGGCCCGACCGTCGACCAGGTGGAAGACCCCGCGGCACTCGGCGCACTGGTCAAGGACATGGTCGCCAAAGCCCGTAAGAATGTCGGCATGGACGGCAAGGACCTCGACTGAGCACAAGCCCGCATCATCCGCAATATCCAAATTCCACCACAGACGGAGCAGGCCGTGGCCATCAACTATGAGCACCTGATGTCGCTGAAGCGCGTTGGCGACCGCTTCCGCTACGGCGATCGCGAAACCATGCTCTATGCCATCGGTATCGGCATGGGCCGCGACCCTTACGACCCAAACGAGCTGCCGTTCGTATTCGAGAAGGGGGAGCTCAAGACAGTCCCCTCGCTCGCAACCGTGCTGACACGCGTGCCGCTGCTCAAGGACTGCGGCTACGACTACACCAAGGTCGTGCACGGCGAGCAGCGTCTCACTTTGCATCGGCCGCTGCCGCCTGAAGGCGAGCTGATCACCGATGCCCGTGTCACAGAAGCCTACGACAAAGGGCCCGGCAGGGGAGCCGTGATCTACACCGAGATCACGGTGCGGTCGGCATCAGACAACCAGCCCATGTTCACACTCGGCTCGACGACGTTCGCGCGCGGCGACGGCGGCTTCGGCGGACCGGCCGGATCAGGCCCGGAGCCACATCAAGTCCCCGATCGCAAACCGGATGCGTCACTCTCACTCGAGACGCGCAAAGACCAGGCCCTGCTCTACCGACTCAGCGGCGATCGCAACCCGCTGCACGCCGATCCAGACCTTGCCAAACGCGCCGGCTTCCCAGTGCCGATCCTGCACGGCCTGTGCACCTATGGCACGGCATGCCGGGCCGTTCTGCAGGCGGTCTGCAAATACGATCACCGGAAGATCACGAGCTTCGACGTTCGGTTCTCCGCTCCCGTCTATCCAGGCGAGCACATCGTCACGGATATGTGGGTCGACGGTCCTGTGGTGTCGTTCCGCAGCCGTGTCCCCGAGCGCGACGTGGTCGTGATCAACAACGGCAAGTGCACGCTCGCCGTTTGAGCCTCGATCAGGGAGACGCCGCTGCCGCCGCGAGCAGCGCCCGGACCTCGTCATCGCTGACCTCGGAAAAGTCGCGATAGTAGAAGCCCACGGCGCCGAAGCTCTCCGGTGCATCGAGGCACACCACAGCATCGGCTTCGGCACGCAGCAGGTCGAGCGCCGATTGTGAGGCGACCGGAACCGCAGCGATGAGACGTCGCGGCCGACGCCTGCGCAGCCCCTTGAGCGCCACACGCAGTGTCGCTCCTGTCGCCGCACCGTCGTCGACAACGATGACACACTTGCCTTCCAGAGCGACACCCGAGCTGTGGCCACCATAGAGCTGGCGGCGCCCGGCAATGACGGAGAGCTGCTTGGCAGTTTCGGCGGCGATGTCGGACTGACCGAGGTGCAGCTCCTGAACGATTTCCTCGTTGAGGAGAACCTCCGGCGGATCACCATCGACCACTGCGCCGATGGCCAGCTCCGGCTGGAAGGGTGCACCCAACTTGCGCACCAGCAGAACATCGAGCGATGCGGCGAGGACACGGGCCACCTCGCTCGCCACAGGCACTCCGCCACGCGGAAGCCCAAGAACCACGCAATCTCCCGGCTTCAGCAACAGCAGGCGCTCCGCAAGCATACGGCCGGCTTCCTGGCGATCGCGAAACGCCCAGCGGCTCATATCTCAAGACTCCGTCGACTCTCCCCTTGCTGATGTCCCTCGCGTCTAACTCCGCGACCACCTACCGGAATGCGGGCATGACCTCCTCGGACAGCATCTGGAACTGCTCCAGCATGATGGCCTTGGGTGTGCACAGGCTGGTGCTCAGGTTGATGTGCTCCATGCCCGGAAAGCGGGCCTCGAGCGACTTCAGATGCTCAATGAGCTGTGCCGGCGTGCCGGCGAACCATGCGCCGAGCTTCATGAAGTGCTCCACGGTTGGCACGCCAGCCTCGGCCCACCCGCCACGGCGTGCGACCGCCGCCACCTGCGGCGGTGTGATGCCGGGCACGAAGCCCAGCGGCGCGAACATCTTCACGTGCTCCTCGTAGAACGGCGTAATCTCGCGGATGGCCTGCTCTCGGCTCTTGGCCAGATAGAAGAAGATGCCAACCGTCAGATTCTCGCCGAGCTTGAGCTCCTTACCTGCACGTCTCGCCGCGTCGCGATAGCCCGTGATCGGCCCTTCCGCCATAGTCGCCGCACCGCCGCCCACCGCGCCCTTGATGCCGTGCCGCACCATGAAGTCGAGGCCGCGCGGATTGGCGCTGACGATCGGCTGCCAGCACTCGACTGGCAGATGGATCGGGCGTGGCACCAGCGTCAGTTCCTTCAACTCATAACCCCGATAGGGCACGGCCGGCGGCAGCGTGTAGTGCTTGCCTTTGTGTGAGAACGACTCCTGGTTGAACGCCTTGAAGATGATCTCGACCTGCTCCTCGAACAGCTCGCGATTGGCGTTCTGATCGAGCATGGGCGAGCCGAAGGTCTCCACCTCACGCGTGTGGTAGCCACGGCCAACGCCGAACACGGTGCGTCCCTTCGTGAGGATATCCGCCGTGGCAAAGTCCTCGGCCAGCCGCAGCGGATGCCACATCGGTGCGATGTTGAAACCGCAGCCGATGCGCAGGCGCTTCGTCACATGCGCCAGGTGCACCGCCGCCATGAGAATGTTGGGCAGGACCTCGTAGCCTTCGTGCTGGAAGTGGTGCTCGGCCAGCCACAACGTGTCGAAGCCGATCTCATCGAGCTTCTTGGCAACCGCCTCGGTCTTCTCGAACACGCTTGCCAATTGCTCGTTGGAGTAGCGCCGTTCATTGGCCGGCGTTGTCATCTGGCCCATGTCGGGCAGGTCGATGTGACCGGGATAGACGGTGACGAACTTCCTGATCATGGCCCTCGTCCTCTCAGACGTTGCGTTACTTTGTCGTCGCTCGAGACCCTATCAAGCCTCGGCCTTCAGCCTGTAGACGCGAGCCGCCGTCTTTCTGTAGAGCGCGGCCTTCTCGTCCGCCGAAGCTTTCGCGCTGATGCGTTTGAAGGCGTTCCACAGCACTTGGTAGCTGCAGGTCCCCTTGTCCACCGGGAAGTTGCTCTCGAACATGCAGCGATTGGGCCCGAACGCCTCGATGCAGGCCTCGATGTAGGGACGCCACGCCTGCGCGAGCTGCTCGGAGGAGGGCGGCTTTGTCGCCTCGTGAAAGTTGAAGCCGAATAGCCGCATGCCGAGCCCGCCGAGCTTCATGCTGACATTGGGACATGTGGCCAGCGTGCGGACTTTTGCCTGCCAATCGGCGAACACCTCTTCACGCTTGCCTGCGTAGGGGCCGACGTTTATCGGCCCGGCCACATGGTTCATCACGATTGTCGTGCCCGGAAACTTCCGCGCCAGACCGGTGAGCTCATCGAGCTGTGTGTGGTACACCCAGGCGTCGAACGACAGGCCGAGTGGTTCCAGACACGCAAAGCCTTCGCGGAACGCAGCGGTCTCGAGCGTTCCCGGCGGGGCCAGTATTGCGGAGATGGCGGCGTTGGGATCGGCATGCCATGTGGTGATGTGCCGGATACCGCGAAACCGTCCACCGCCCGCGACCTTCAGCGCCTCCAGTATCTGCCGCGCCTTGCTGCCGAGAGTCAGGTTGGCGTGCCCGACGATGCCCTCGCAGATGCGTGTGCGACCGTAGCCGCCGCTCGCACTCATGGCCGCGATGCCGTTGACGAACTCGGTCTCGCCGACCGGCGCCATGTCGGGATCGCCGCCTTCGCGGTACATCGACCGGCATTCCATGAACACGGTGGAGATGATGTTGTGGCCGCTGCCCACGTCTGCGAGCAGCTCCGGCAGCAGATACCCGTTACCCGGATGGTTCCAGAGATGATGATGCGGATCGATGATGGGGAGCCCAGGCTCGATAACCTCTTCCTTGTGCGTAGCAAGCCAGTCTGGTCGAACAGGGATGTGGCGGCTGGTATTCAAGGTCTGCGTGCTCATCTTTGGGCTCCCGTACAGATATTTGCCGCCAAGCATACGTCCTGACGCGCCAGCGTCCAGCATTCATGGCACTTGGCTTTCCCTGGGTTCAGGAACACCCTAGTGTCGGACCGTCTTTCCTCCCAGCCCGAGCCCCTGCTTGTCCGGCACCTTCCACTACACTGCGGCAGTCTATGCGCTCATTTCGGCGTTCCTCTTCGCGCTGACCAATCATCTGCAGAGCATCGGGCTCAGGGGCGCGGACGCGCGCTCGGGCGCGCTCGTGAATATTGCCACCGGCGCCGTCATGTACTGGCTCCTGTCGCCGCTTTATCTGGAAAGCTGGTTCTGGCTGACGAGCGCCTGTGCCCTGTTTGCCCTGGTCGGGTTGTTCCGGCCCTCCCTGTCGTCGGCCATGGCGCTGTCGAGCATCCACTACATGGGGCCGACGCTCTCCAGTGCTTTGACCGCATGCGCCCCGATCTTCGGCGCCGCCTATGCCATTCTGCTGCTCGGCGAGCAGCTCACGCTGAAGACGGCGCTCGGCACGCTGGCCGTCATGGCCGGCTGCGCCGTCTCTGCCTATCGGCGTCAGGGCGTGCTGCGCGATTGGCCGCTATGGGCACTGATCTTGCCACTCGGCGCGGCCTTCGTGCGTGCGTCAGGGCACGCCGGTACCAAGCTCGGGCTCGAGGAGGTGGCGAGCCCGTGGTTCGCGGTTTTGGTCGGCAACACTGTGTCGCTGGTGGTGACCGCGATTGCGTTTCGCGTCGAAGGCCGCACGTTCAACGGCACATGGCGATGCCACACGTGGTTCATTGCGGCTGGCATCGCCGCCGGCATGTCGCTGCACTTCCTGAACTCGGCGCTGCAGATGGGCACACTCGTGTCCGTGATGCCCATCGTGTCCGCCTCGCCGGTCTTCACGATGCTGCTCGGCTATCTCGTGTTCCGCCGCGAGGTCATTACCTGGCAGACGCTGGCGACCATCGCGCTGGTCGTGCCCGGCGTGATCCTGGTGGTGATGAATTGAGGCTATTGCTTTGTATGAGGCCTGCTCGTCGCCACCAGCGGCATCTCCTCGACGCTGCTCTCGTCGTATCCGAGCAATGCATTGCCGATATTGAACCAGGACGTTGCGCTCTGCCGGTCGAGCCTGCTCAACTTCTCTTTCAGAGTTCTCAGGCCACGCAACAATTCATGGTCCTCGGAGCGGTGGCCCGTATCGGATGCTGCCTCCTCGAGCTTCGCGATCATATCTCGCAGCAGCCGATCGAAAGGGCCACGACGGGACAGCAGGAGGGCTGGAAGCAAGGAGTAAATGCGCTGATTGACATTCATGAGGACATGACGCCGCACATCATCCTGCAAGCTGGCCTCTATTGCCTGGTGCTCAGCCTCCAGCGCCACATGCAGGCGCCGTTCCAGTTGCCGCAGCTCGCGACCAAGCCGTGTATCTCCGAGCTGGTCCAACGCCTTGCCAGCATTGATCGCCGGATCGTGAATGTCCGACTCGAGAAGTAGATCGTAGTCCGCTTGCTCGATGCCGATGCTTTTGAGCAATCTTGCCGTAACAAGTCCGTCGAAATCTATTGGGTCAGCGTGCCCGTTGCCGGCTCGCTCGGGAGCATAGGAGATTGCCGGATGCGCAGACGCGACCTCAATTGATCGACGACGCTCGTGCAGTGTCCCACTCACCTGATACGCCGGTGCGGCTGAAATCAGCAGTCTTCCGCGGATGCGCGCCAGCGTCTTGTAAAAGTCGCCGTGAATTAAGTAGTGGTTTGCGTCTTCACCCGCGCGCTGCACGCGCGCCAATGTTGCACCCGCGTTGAGTGCGCTGCGGACCGTGCGCTTGTGCTCCTTCTCCACCTCGCCGAGACGGATCTCGCTGGTGAACCCCTGCTTGTCGCGGGTGGGATGCATGTAGCCCAAGACCGTCTCTGCATTTTCGCCAACGCGCGGCAGCAGGGCGACCGAGATGATCCGCTCCAGCTCCGCTCGATCGACGTGCCGTTTGTCGGCCTCGAACTCCTTCTTGGCGACGACGGACAGGAACTCGAACAGCTCGCCGCGCACCAGGTAGCGCTCGGGCCGGTCAGGATCGCGCGCCACGGCGCCGAGCGTGGCAGCGGCATTGAGCACTTTCATGATGCGGCGCTTGCCAGGGCCCTCCTCGGGCGGCAGCACGACTTGCGCCGTGAACCCGTCGTAGGGCGTGATCGGCTCCAGGGCATCGATCACCGCATTGGCATTCTCGTAGCGGTCGGGAAGCAGCGCCGTCTCGATCACCGCCTCGAGTTGCTGTGCGTTGCGCGGCTTGCTGCTCGGAACATCGGAGAGAGGCGAGCGCACGGCGTTGGCGCCGAACAGGCCCGTCATAAAGATCAGCGAGTCGATGCCGATGGCAATCGCCAGCGCCAGATAGGCCAAGCGGTTGCCGTCGCTGAAGGCGTTCCATGACACGACGAAGCGGTGGGCGCGATCGTCCCGCGTCAGCTCGGTGAAGCTGATCTTGGTGCGCAGGGCATCCGTATCCTTGCTCGGAAGGCCGCTGTCAGCCAGGCACTTGCGCGCGAAACCGAACAACTCGTCCGCTTGCGTGAATGGCGCGAGTTTGTCACCCCCGGCGCAATTGGTCTGGAATGTCCTGGAGCCGGCATTGAGCGCGAACAGAGCCGAGGCTGCCTCGCTCGCCTGCTTGGGATCGCAATCGATGCTGCGCACCTTGTCCTTGGTGGCAGGGGTGCTGCTCATGGCGCCGTGCAGTTGTCCGCAAAGCTGCTGCACTTGGGTCAAGTGCTCGACCGTCGAGTCCTGCCGAAACTCGCCTCGCGCAGTCTCGAAAGCCAACAGTGCGCGCGCCGGATCGACCTTCGGTCCGTCCACGACAGCGCCGCCTTCCTGCACCGCCTTGATGCGCTGCTCGGCCGTCTGTGCCTCACCCTTCATCTTGGCGATCTCGCCGTCGATGCCGGTCAACTCGCGCTCGATCTGGGCAATTCTCGTTTCGGCGGCGTTCAGCCGCTTCTGCGCGTCTTTGGTGCGCTGCTCTTTGATCTCGTACTCGTCCTCCAAGAACCGCAGCTCGCCCATGCGCTGGCGGTAGATTTGACCTTTGCCGGCTTTGCCGCTGCCCTCGACACCGCGATCCTCGGCCAGGGCTTCGACGCGCTTGGCATCCATCTCGCGCCGTTTGGCCTCCAGCTCGCCCTTATGTTGGTTGTATTCGCCAGCGAGCCCGGGCCGCTCGCCTTTGAGCCGCGTCAGTTCATCGGCAATCGAGAGTTTCTTGCTGGACAGGCCGACCTGGCCGGTCTGCGCCGTGGTGATACGCTCCTGCTGCTCGGCGACGCCGCGGCGGCGATCCTCCATCTGCTGTACGAAATAGCGCTCGATGTCTCGCTGCGAGTTTTTGGATGCATTAGCAAGATTGATGAGGTGGGGCTCATAGGCGCGCCAGCCATCGCTCTCGAACAGTTGCTTGGATTGCTCGAGCCGCCGATTGGTCATGGTCGCATCGATGTCGGCGAGGATACCGATGACCTGGTTCTGTGCCCGCAAATCCGCGACCCGCTTGCGCTCCTCCTGCGGAAAAACGACGTTGAACCGGCTGTCGAAGGAGAAGAAAACCGAGGTCGACATACAGGCCAGGAACATCACCCAGAGCATGCCGTTGCGAGCGATGATGCGCAGCGCCTGTGTGTAGGGCGCAACCACATCGCTCCCGGAAAAGACGGCTAGAAGCGCGATGACGAGCATGACCGCTCCAGCAGCAGCGGTCACGTGTATGACCTGGTCGGCGGGAATACCGTAGCGGAAGTGATAGGCGGCGAGGGCCACCAACAGCAGCAAACCAGCAACCGCCGTGATGGCGATCAGCGGCGCTGTTACACGGGAGTAGCCGCGTTGTGGCACCGAGCTCATGCCCGTGGCGAAGCTTTCACCGATGAGCCAGGCGACGATCAGCATCACGCCATGGATGCCGAAGGTGAACATCAGCGACAGCACCGGCTCGCCGGTGAAATTGCGCATGCCATCCCAGGTCGTCCATCCGCCAGCAAGCGACAGGACCAAGGCCGCCGAGCCCAACAGCGTGAGCTGCCAGTTGGTGAAGAACATCTCCTCTATGACTCTGCGCACTCGGCGCCCGAAGCCGGACAGCGCCAGCACGATCAGGAGCACCAGGAGCGCCAGCCATGGCGCGTGGGCGGCAACAAAGCCGCTACTCCCGACAAGAACGTTTTCGACCCAGTTACCCGCTGCCACCAGATCCATTTTTGGCCTCCCGCCGCCTTACGCTATGCGCGCCATGTCTTTGCAATGCCGTACTGTCGGCATTGCACCCGACTTTCCGCGATGATGTGCTGATGCGACGCCGTTTCCGGGACGCCATTGCGGCAGCTTTGTGCCGGCCTGGGGATACACACGGAACGAATTCACACCTTCAGATTTACCCGCCTCGTTGGCACCTTGCAGGTTCCCGGACAGCGATCCGCGGAGCCCAATCGTGGTTAACGGTGCCATAAACGCAAATCCGTCACACGTTACATTTTTGCAAGAAAGTCCGGCGTTGTGTGCAGGCGGCCTTCATATGCCCGCGGCCAGACGGGCGGCCTCGTGGTGAGCAACGGACGCCTTTGCGAAGCAGGCGAAGATCACCTGGTCGAGGTGGCTGTTGGCGGCAATGTGATTGGCCACCGTCCCGACGGCAATGCGCGCCGCCCGATCGGCCGGAAAGCCGTAGACTCCCGTCGAGATTGCTGGAAATGCAATCGATGCGAGCTTGTGGCGTCGAGCAAGGTTCAACGAGCTGCGATAGGCGCTGGCAAGCAACTCGTCCTCGCCGGAATTGCCGCCACTCCACACAGGACCGACTGCATGAATGACGTGGCGCGCTTTCAGGCGATAGCCGGCCGTGATCCTGGCCTTGCCAGTCTCGCAGCCGCCAAGCGTGCGGCATTCGGCAAGGAGTTCCGGACCCGCCGCCCGATGGATGGCACCGTCCACACCACCGCCGCCCAGCAGCAACGTGTTCGCGGCGTTGACGATGGCGTCGACGTCGAGTGTGGTGATGTCGGCCTCGATGATGGCGATATGCGTCTGCACCTGAGCTCACTCCGCACGCAGCTCGGGAACTCGTCTCAAGAAACCGGAGCTCGGCAGATCGGCGGCGCATCAAAGATGAAGCGCGGAGACCCTGCACTCCGCGCTTCTGGATCACGCCGGGGAAGTTTAAGTTCAATCAGGGTGACTTGAGCCTAGCCGGCTGCGTTGAACTCAGACTGAATGCATCGTTCATCCCGGGTTCATATCGCGGGTGTTGGTTCCTTCAGCCGCGTCTTCCCGATTGGCAGGCTGAAGCATGGAACCGCAAAAGAACTTATCCCCGCGTTCTGCCACGCGCGCATGATGGGGGCACTCCTTGCCGCGACGGGCTGTGATCGATCCGGTACGCACAGGGCAAGGGGCTGCGGCGCCCGGAAGGATGGCTGTCACCGGCAGCTCGAGATCCGGGGGGCCTGAGAAGCTCTCGGGCCGCGGTTGCGGCACTGCCCCAGCAATGGGATTGCGGTGCTGCGGCACGCACAGAGTTTTGGCGCAAGGCCCCGGGTGTCGTTCCCGGCTACCGCCTTGGCGGCCCACGGTCGCAAATCGCCGCACGCGGGCGCCGCTCGGCAACCCTTGGACCGTGAGGTCCGGAGGACGCAAGTCCTCGGGGAGACCCGCGCGGGTCTCCTGGGGCGCTAACACGCCCCGCGGTTGCCGAGCGGCGCCCGCGTCCCGTCACTTCTCATGCCTTCGGGTCCACCGGACCGTGGGGAGGATGGCGCTTGGGGTGCACGCCCGCCGGGGCGACCATATGCTGCGCGCACTAGTCGTCGAGGCGATCTATGCTCAGCTGACCTCATGCTGTGCCCCACTGGGGCGGAACCCTACCGATGAAATGGCGTATCGCCGCACTTGTGATGTTGAGCTTCCTGCTCGGCGGGCTCGTCGCCATGGCGGTCCTCCCCGGCGGGCGCGACCGGCTGTTCTCCGGGCTGCCGACAGCCGGCAAGGCGCTCGTGGGAGGGCCCTTCTCCCTCGTCGACCACACCGGGCGCAAGGTCACCGACAAGGACTTTCGTGGCCGCTACATGCTGGTCTACTTCGGCTTCACCTACTGCCCCGACGTGTGCCCGTCGGGCCTGCAGGTGATCGCCGCCGCCCTGCAGAAACTCGGGCCAAAAGCCGATCGCATCACACCAATCTTCATCACCGTTGATCCCGAACGGGATACGCCTGCTCAGCTCGCCGAGTATGTGAAAAGCTTCGATTTCGCGGCTGATTGGCCTCACCGGCACACCGCAGGAAGTCGACGCCGCCGCCAAGGCCTATCGCGTTTACTACAAGAAAGTGCAGGACGAGAAATCAACCGCGGGCTACACGTTCGATCATACTTCCATCATCTATCTGATGGACCCGAGCGGGACCTACGTCGCCCATTTCTCCCATACCACCAGCGTCGACACCTTGGCAGAGCGGCTGGCCAAAGTGTTGTAGAGGCGATTTGTCCTTTGATCGACCGAGCGAATCGGGGCACACTCAGAGTGCAAAAATGTGACAACTAACAAACCGGCGAGATTGCGGAGCTCCGCCACCAGAAGCGGCAGCAGCATCCGACCGGCACGCTCGGGCAAACGACATGGGGGACCGGTTCGATGCTCTACCATTGGTATGAGCTGAGCCATGCTGCCGTGAGACCGGCACGCGCTGCAGCAGATTCCTACCGGCTTTTTCTCAACAACCCCTTCAACCCGTTGACCCACACACCAGTCGGCCGCCATGCCGTGGCCGCCCTCGAGGTGTTCGAGCGCACCACACGGCGATACGACAAGCCTCGGTTCGGCATCACCTCCTGCCAGATCGATGATTGCGACGTATCCGTCAGCGAGGAGGTGGTTTGGCAGCACCCTTTTTGCCGCCTCGTTCACTTCAAGCGCGACCTGCCCGCAGAGCGCGCGGCGCGCGATCCGCGTCTGCTGCTGGTCGCGCCCATGTCAGGACACTTCGCAACTCTGTTGCGCGGCACGGTCGAGACATTCCTGCCCGATCATGAGGTCTACATTACCGACTGGCAGGATGCGAAAGACGTGCCTCTCGCCGCCGGCAGCTTCGGTCTCGACGACTCCATCGACGCAATGGGCGACATCTTCCGCTGGTTCGGTGGCGATGTGCATGTTTTTGCAGTTTGCCAGCCTGCGGTGCCGGCACTTGCCGCGGTAGCGCTGATGGAGACCGACGAGGATATCAGTGTTCCGCTCTCGTTGATCCTTGCGGGCGGCCCTATCGACACGCGTATCAGTCCGACGGTCGTCAACTCGCTGGCCGTCCGACGCGGTACGGACTGGTTCCGGCGCAATGTCACCACGAGCGTGCCATGGCCCAACCCCGGCTTCGGACGGATGGTGTACCCGGGCTTCCTGCAGCTGACCGGGTTCATGACCATGAACCTCGATCGCCACGTCAAGGCGCATAAGGATCTCTTCAATCATCTCGTCCACGGTGACGGCGACAGCGCGGAGAAGCATCGCGAGTTCTATGACGAGTATCTGGCCGTCATGGACCTGACGGCAGAGTTCTATCTGCAGACAGTCGATACGGTGTTCGTGCGCCACCTGATGCCGCAGGGCCTGATGACACATCGCGGCCGCTCGATCGATCTAGCCCGCATCAGGCGGGTCGCGTTGATGACGATTGAAGGCGAGAAGGACGACATCACCGGCACAGGGCAATGCCGAGCCGCGCACGACCTCTGCCACTCGATTTCGGCGGACCGTAAGATGCACTTCGAATGTCCGCACGTCGGGCACTATGGCATTTTCAACGGCTCGCGCTTTCGCCACGATATTGCGCCTCGGATCGCTGCATTCGCACGCACGCACGATCCACGAACAGCCGCCGGCATCGCCATGCCGGCGCTGGACCGCCAGACAGCAATGGCGCGCGCGAACGGCCACGCGCACGAGCTTGCCGCTTCGGCCTTCAGCTTCAGTGCCGCCAATGACGAGGCACCTGATCCGATCGCCAACAAAGTGCGCGCAAAAGGGCTTGCTGCGATCGGCGAAGGCTCCCGCACGACATTCGGATTGGCAGGCATTGCCGGAATTGCCTGTTTTAGTGCATGGCAGATCGCCGGCAGCCTCTTTCTACACGGCTTGTCGTGCTTGCAGCCGGATCGCGACGACGATGGCACGCATTGAGGCCGAATGCGGGCGTGACATACGCGTTGCGTCAACGCAACAGGCTCACAAGCGCATGTGCTGTCATTCCTTCCGCCGCGACACGCGTGCCGCAAAACCTGCTACAGCAGAAATTGTCTGGGATGAGGTCATCTGCGCGATTGATCTCGACTGGCGTCGCGCTCCGCATTCGGAAGATGGACAATTCGCGCATGGCATTGCCGCATGCATGCCTCAAACAGTTGCGAAGGCCTGAGCTGATGTGGGAAGGGACCTTGAAAATCGGTAGCGCAGGCTGAGATACCAAGCGTGCTCTATTGCGGCGTATCGAGGGACAAATGAAGATCATGGCACGGTCGGGCGCAAGATCATCGCCGTCCGTTCGTTTGTTGAGAGTTGACGGCATTCCGGCTCCGGTCGAGGTGCGCCGCCACCCAACTGCGCGGCGACTCACGTTGCGCGTGAGCCGTACGCGCCGCGCGGTCATCCTGACGATGCCGCGCAGCTCTGACTTCCGAGAAGCCGATCAATTTCTCTCGCGCAGCCTGGACTGGGTCAGAGAAAGACTGGAAGGCGTGCCGGAGCCCGCACCTTTCCGTGATGGTGCCATCATCCCGCTGCGCGGCCTGCCACACGAGGTTGCATTCGTCGGCCGCGGCCGTGGACGCGCTGTGGTCAGCCTCGGGCCCAGATCTGGGGGAAATCTGCCGCGCCTGCGCGTTTCGGGCTCGCCTGAGCACGCACCGCGTCGGCTCAAGGATTGGCTGAGCAGTGAAGCCGGCAAGGATCTCGACGCCCGCGTTGCGGTTCACGCGCGCAACCTGGAGGTCAAGGCGCGACGCATTACGCTGCGTGACCAGAAGAGCCGTTGGGGGTCGTGCTCCAGCGCTGGCCAGCTCTCCTTTTCCTGGCGCCTGGTTCTCGCCCCGCCATTCGTCCTCGACTATGTCGCGGCTCATGAGGTCGCGCACCTGGCCGAGATGAACCATGGACCGCGCTTCTGGCGTCTCGTGGCCAAGACATTGCCGGCCTTCGAGGAGGCCAAGGTCTGGCTGCGAATCCACGGCATGGACCTCTATCGCTACGGCATGGAACTCTGACCTCCGCCGCGCGAGCAAGGTGGCTGCCGCACTACCGCTGACCTGTCGCCAAAATCGGTGGCTCTATGCCGGAGACTTGCGCCGCAGGCGCTGTCTTCATGCCGGGCAATACATGCGGCTGCAATCCCTCGTGCGCCGCCATCATCACTTCGCGCCAGATACGCGCCGGCAGGCCACCGCCTGCGACGCGATGCATGGGCCTGGCATCGTCATTGCCGACCCACACACCACCAGCGAGATGAGCGGTGTAGCCGACGAACCAGGCATCACGAAACTCTTGCGTCGTGCCGGTCTTGCCCGCTGCCGGATGGCGCGGCAATAGAGCGCGACGCCCCGTCCCGGACACCAGCGCGGCGTTCAGCATGTCGCTCATCGCCCCCACATGGTCTGGCGCAACGAGCAGCCGCTGGCGTGCTACGGGGCGCGCATAGAGCATCGTGCCGGACCCAGTGCGTACTCTGCGGACGGCGTGTGGACTGATCCCGAGGCCGCCGCTTGCCAGCGTGCCATACACGCTTGTCAACTCCAGCAGAGACACCTCGGATGTGCCGAGCGCAAGTGTCGGGCTGTCACGCAGGTCAGACTTGAGACCCAGCCGGCGGGCCAACGCAATGACCTGAGACGTACCGACATCTTGCTGCAGGCGTACCGCCACCGTGTTGACCGATTGGGCGAGCGCGGCACGAAGCGTCATGGAGCCCTGATAGAGACCCGAATCGTTGCGCGGACTCCAGCCGGCGACAGTGATCGGGGCATCCTGCGCCAAGCTATCGGGTGATCGGCCTTGTTCCAAAGCTGTAAGATAGATGATCGGCTTGAATGCCGAGCCGGGCTGCCTGCGTGCCGTTGTCGCGCGATCGAACTGGCTTTCCGCAAATGAGCGGCCGCCAACAAGCGCGCGTATGCTGCCGTCCGTGTCCACGATCAGGACCGCAGCCTGGCTCACTCCGGCTCCGCGCCCTTCCGTTGCCAGCGCGCGCTCAACAGTCGCCTGCGCCTGCCGCTGCAGGCTGGCGTCGATCGTGGTCTCGACAATGATTTCCTTCGGCGTCGCACCGATCAGGGGCGGCAAGTGCTCAAGCACATACTCCACGGCGTACTCGTAGCCGGTGGGTCCACGACCTGGTCGTGGCGGCGCAAAAGCAACCGACCGGCGCTCGGCCCTCATCTGGTCCACCGGTGTGATGCGTCCGGTGGCGAGCATGCGCTTGAGGACAAGACGGCCGCGCGACCTGGCAAGGGCGGGGCTCGAGGCGGGCGAGTACTTCGAGGGCGCCTTCAGCAAGCCCGCAATTACGGCAGCCTCGCCAAGCGTGAGATTTCGCGCCGACTTTCCGAAGTAGCGCTGCGTCGCTGCCTCGATCCCGTAAGCGCCGCTGCCGAAGTAAACCCGGTTGAGATAAAGCTCAAGGATGTCCTGCTTGGTCAGGCGAAACTCCAGCCATACTGCCAGCATCAGCTCCTCGATCTTGCGCCGGAGCGACCGCTCTGAAGTCAGGAATAGGTTCTTGGCGAGTTGCTGCGTCAGCGTGGAGCCGCCTTGCGCATAGCGCCCCGCCCTGAGATTGGCGAACATCGCCCGCACGAGACCGACGGGATCGAGGCCGTGATGCTCGAAGAAACGGCGATCCTCGATAGCGAGCACAGCGTCGATGACATGTCGCGGCAGCAGGTCGAAGGGAATGAAATCATAGGCCTCGCCGCGCTCGGCAAGCGTCGAGCCGTCCACCGCCAGCACGCGAACGATGGGGGCGCTGTCGCGCTGACGCAGCGCGATCGGGTCGGGAAACCTGATTGTATAGTAGATCAAAGCCAGTGACAGGGCGATCGAGCCCATGAGGCCGGCTAAAATCGTGGCCACCGTCGCAGCGCGCAGCCTCCCATACCAGCGGCGTTTCGGCCGATTGGCTTGGCCTCTCGGCCGGCCGGGCGCAGTCGGGCTCGGACCCAAGTCCGGTTCGGCTCTTGTGGGCCTCTTGCGCGCCATGCCGTTGCAATCCGCAAGCCGGGTGCGTTCGGGCGCACCGGCGCCCTCCGTCCCGCATCCCGTCAATGCCAGAGCGGTTTTAAGGAGCGGTTAATCATGCGGCTCTTCGGAGATATTCAGCGGCAAAGCTCACGCTTGGCCGCGGCGGAGCCAAGTGACCCATTGGCATGGCCTGGCACCCGCTGCATTCTGCAGGCTGGGATCCACACTTGCCTTAATTCGCACAGTCAAGGCGCACTCGGGCTCGGCGCAATAAGGGCTTGTCGTACAAGGGAAGCACATGAGCGAGCAGCCGCTTTCGGGCATCAATGTTGTCGACCTGACGCGCGTGTTGTCGGGTCCGTTTTGCACCATGCTGCTTGCCGACATGGGCGCCGACGTCATCAAGATCGAGCCGCCGGGCAGCGGCGACACCGTGCGCGGAGCCGGGGATGTCAAGGCCGGGATGAGCTGGTACTTTGCCTCCTTCAATAGGAACAAGCGCTCGCTCGCCATCGATCTGAGAAGCCCGCAGGGCAGACGAGTGCTGGACCGCCTGATCTCCAAGGCCGATGTCCTGGTCGAGAATTTCCGCCCCGGCGTGCTGGGGGAAATGGGCCTCACTCAGGCGCGGCTCGATGAGCTCAATCCCAAGCTGATTGTCGCCAGCATCAATGGATACGGCTCGACCGGGCCCTATGTGGAGCGGCCAGCCTTCGACTTCATCGCCCAGGCAATGAGCGGTCTCATGAGCACGACCGGCGCACCCGGCAGCGAGCCCATGCGTGCCGCCCCGCCGCTAACGGACCTGATCGCGGGGCTCTACTGCGCGTTCGGCATCGTCAATGCCTTGCACGCGCGCCAGAAGAGCGGCCGCGGCCAGCGCGTCGAGGCAGCGATGGTCAATGGCATGGTGAGCATGCTGGCCTACCTTGCGTCTGAGTATTTTGCCAAGGGCAAGGAACCTGAGCGCACTGGCAATGATCACCCGATCTGCGCCCCCTACAGTCTGTTCCGCGCCAAGGACGGCGATATCGCCGTGGCGCCAGCCACCAATGAGACGCTGCAGCGCTTCATGCGCACGATTGGACTGTCAGAAATGCTCGAGCGGGCCGAGTACAAGACCAACGCACAGCGTCACACGAAGCGGCACGAACTGCGCGGGCCTATCAACGAGCGCTTGGCCACCGACACACAGGACAATTGGATCGAGCGCTTGAATGCAGCCGGCGTTCCATGCGGCAAGGTGCTCTCCGTCGGAGAGGTGTTCGATGATCCGCAGATCAAGGCGCAGGACATGGTCCTCGATGTCGACCATGGACCGTTCGGCAGCATCCGCATGGTCGGCTTTCCCGTGAAGCTGTCTGAGACGCCTTGCGCCATCCGCCGCCCTGCCCCAGACCTCGGTCAGCACACCGAAGAGGTGCTGAAAGGCTTGGGCCTGTCCGACACGGAAATAGGCGAGCTGAAAGCCACCAAAATCGTGGTCTAAGACTTAGAATGCCGCAACAGCAGCGGCAATGCCTGCTCCCCGCTTCACCGGCATGCCGAGGTCGATCAGCACATCCTCGAGGTGAAGCAGATCGGTGAGAATATCGCTCTCGCCTATCGCACCCATGGTGCCGATGCGGATCATCTTGCCGGCCATGCGATTGCGTGCGCCGGCGATCACTGTTCTATGCTTCTCGTACATGCGGCGCACGATTTGGGCTCCATCCAACCCTTGTGGTGTGTGAAAGACGGACACAGTGTTCGATTGCAGAGATGCGCGGGCGAAGTTCTCGAGCCCCAGCGCCTCCGCACCGGCCTTCAAACCCCGCGCAAGTCTGCGATGCCGCTCCAGCACGTTGGCGATGCCCTCCTCGTGGATCATGTCGAGCGCCACATCTAGGCCCTGCACCAAAGAGACCGCCGGCGTGAATGTCGCTTCGCCCTTGGCATACGCCTCGCGTGCACGCCGCAGATCGAAATAGAACCGCGGCATGCCGCTGTCCCGCTCGATCACCTTCCAGGCTTTGTCGCTGACGCTTAGCAGACCCAAGCCCGGCGGACACATCAACGCCTTTTGCGAGCCGGAGATGAGGACATCGACGCCCCACTCGTCCTGGCGCAGCTCCATGCCAGCAAGCCCGCTGACGGTATCGGCAACGAGCAGTGTAGGTCGGGCAAGAAGAAGCTTTCCGGCTGCGGCGAGATCCCCTGCCACACCCGTCGAGCTCTCATTGTGCACGAGAACCAGCGCTCGATAGTCGTGCGCATCGAGCTGCATTTCCAGCACCACCGGATCGACGTTCTCGCCCCACGGGACCTCGATCGGGTCAACGATGGCACCCATCGCCTTGGCGATCGCAGTGAACCGCTCTCCCCACTGGCCGTTGTGCACGATGAGCAGGCGCTCGCCGGGCGCAACGATGTTGAGGAGCGCAGCCTCCATGACGCCTGTCCCGCTCGCGGCGAACAGATGCACCTCGTTTCGCGTGCCGAACAGCGGCTGCACCTTACCGATCACATCTGCCCAGATCTTGCGGAATTCCGGCCCGCGATGAGAGACCAGCGGACGCGCGATCGCGGCACGCACCCGCTCCGGAACCGCGATCGGCCCGGGCAATCGCAACCGATAGACGTCAGAGGGATGGGTCGTGGCATTAGTAAGTTTTGCGTCGGTGCTCATCGGCATCTCTTGGACATGCGACCTGTTTGACCAGTCGCCGTCATAGCCTTGCGAACATGCAGCAACCTCATCGTCGATGGGGTTGGCTGTTGCGCTATACTTGAAAAGCCGTGGCGCGCAAGTGCCATCACCCGCCCACGGTCGATGGGGGAGCATGATCAGGCAAGCCTTCAATAAAGGACCTTCGCGCCTCTTGTGCTGCCTGGCCTATGCAACGATAGCGATGTCACAGCCCGCCACCGGACAGGCAACAATTGCCGCCGACTGCCGGCTTGAACCCGGACCCACTCGCGCAGTCGCGCACGTCATCGACGGGGAGACCGTCAAGCTCGACGACGGCAGCGAGGCACGGTTGATCGGAGCTCTGGCGCCTCGCGCCTCAGAGGTCGGCGCGCCCCGAGGTAGTTGGCCGCCGGAGCAGGCTGCAATCCGGGCTTTGAGCGATCTGCTGCAGGGCCGCTCCGTGACGCTGTCGTTCGGCGGACGGCGTATGGACCGCTATGCCGTCGCGTTGGTCCACCTCACGCTCGAACGCGACGGCAAAGAGGAATGGGTCCAGGGCGCCATGCTGGAGCAGGGCATGGCGCGCGCTTACGCTTTTCCGGACAACGCTGCGTGCCTCGCCACCCTGATCGCCCGCGAGCGCCTCGCGCGCGAGGCAAAGCGTGGGCTCTGGGCCAATGCGGCCTACCAGGTGCGAAATGCGGACGCACCGGACGACCTAGTGCGGCTGCGCCATACATTTCAGCTTGTCACTGGCACCGTTGCCGGCACGTCTGGGGGACGCGGCCAGATGTATTTGAATTTTGGTTTGCGCCCCGATCGCACCGGCTTTTCGGTCGCGCTGAGGCACGCCGCCAATGTCTTGCCCCAAGGCGTCCAACCAAAAGACTTGAGAGGCCGCGTCGTGCTGATGCGAGGCTGGGTGGGGCTAAGCTCGGGCCCCCTCATCGAGATCGATACACCGGGCCAGCTTGAACTCATTGACGGACCGGTTGAACGCTGGAGTGCTCAGCGCACCCGTCAAAAAGAAGCGCCCGGCGAACGAGCCGCCGGGCGCCGGTAGATCGTACACTCGTCGTATTCAGGCGGCCTTGACCTCGGCGGAACTCGCCTCCTCCGCCATACGGCGACCCTTGGCGCTCTTCGACAGCACTTCGGTAATACGCTGCATGGCGCCTCGCTCGTCCAGCTTCTCGACGGCGGCGATCTCGCGAGCCATACGATCGAGAGCTGCCTCATAGAGCTGACGCTCGGAATACGACTGCTCTGGCTGCGTCTCCGACCGGTAGAGATCGCGGACCACCTCGGCAATGGAAATCAAGTCGCCCGAGTTGATCTTGGCCTCGTACTCTTGCGCCCGGCGGCTCCACATAGTGCGCTTGATCCGAGCCTTGCCCTTCAGCGTCTCCATCGCCTTCTTGACGATGCCGTCATCGGCCAGCTTGCGCATGCCCACGCTCTGCGACTTGCCCGTAGGTACGCGCAGAGTCATCTTGTCCTTCTCGAACTGGATAACGAACAGCTCGAGCGAGATACCGGCGATCTCCTGCTCTTCGATGCCGACGATCCGTCCGACCCCATGGGCTGGATAAACAATGAATTCGCTGGTCTTAAAGCCATGGCGCTGGCTGACGGGCTTCTTGGACGCCGCACTGCCGGCCGCCGATGCAAGCTGCTGCTGACGCGCCGCGGCTGCCTTTTCAGCCAACTGCTTGGGCGTGACCGATGCCTTGGGTGGCGTCGCAGGTGCCGTCAACTTGGGCGCGGCAGGCTTGCCCAGCGCCGCCGGCATAGCACGGGGCACCGCCACAGACGGAACCACCTTCGCGGAAGGCACCGGGGGTTTGGCTTGTGCGCCTGCCGCCACCTTCGGCTGCGCCTTGCCGAGCGCACCCTTGCCGACACCAGGCTGAGCCCCAGAGGCCGCCTTAGGGTGACTGAGCTTCTTCAGCGCCGCATGGGCAACGATTGGAGGCTTCACCACCTCGGGCTTCCTGACGGGCTTGGCAACTATAGATTTGTCGGCCTTTGCCACAACCGGCTTGGCCGATCCCTTGGCCTTGGCTGCGGCCTTGACTGGCACCCGCCGATCAGCGGACCCGCCGACTATCCTGCTTGGCGGACTTTGCTGCTGATTTTCCGGGCGCCTTTTTCTTCTGAACCATTGATGCTTCTCGCTCCGTCAGATGTCGCCTCCATCGTTCACGATGGCAGACGAAGGCCACGCGGGGCCGAGTACCCGCAAACAAACGCGCCCGACGGCCAGAGACCATCGTGCATTGATCCTAGTGCGCTATGAGATAGGACCGCTTATGTCAGGCGTCCTCTCACCTCGCAGTGGAACTCCGGCGGACGAGCCCATTCTGCGGTCGGCGATCGATCGTCCTCACCTTCGATCATACAACTGCCGGTACGCATATACTCACTTCCTCGCGCTCTGCGAGCGCTGGAAGCTCCCCTTGTCGTCGCCATACGCCACGTCTTGATAAATGTAACACATTCTTCACGCAAAATGAAGCGGAAGCAGCGCTTGGCGCATCTCCTTTGCTCAAAGCTGCTTAAATGATCGTGATTTAGTACGTTATAATTCGACTGCAATTTTGGAATTGGCTGAAACCAGGTTGCCTCAATCTCCCTCGCCTGGCGCGTCGACAAAGTATTTTTCGAATTTATTCTTTTCGTCCTTGTACTTATCTGCGTCAGGCGGAGCCGCCTTCTTGGCCGTGATGTTGGGCCACTTGTCAGCAAGCTCCCGGTTGAGCTCCAGCCACTTCTCCAGGCCGGGCTCCGTATCGGGCTTGATCGCCTCGACAGGACATTCCGGCTCACAAACGCCGCAATCGATGCACTCGTCCGGATGAATGACGAGCATATTCTCGCCTTCGTAGAAGCAATCGACCGGGCACACCTCGACACAGTCGGTGTACTTACACTTTATGCAGTTCTCGTTGACGATATAGGTCATTGGCCTCACCCAAGCCCATGCTTTGCCGGCAATGTATGGGGTCGAAACGACGCCTGCATGGGGCAGGTTTTCAAAGCGGCGCGCGCGCATTCCCTAGAGCAAAGCACGCAGCGAGACAAGCTCACCCGCCCTTGAGCCGCTCCATGTCGCGCCGGTCACGCTTGGTAGGCCTCCCGGATCCCGGAGGGCGTCCGCCAGTCTCATGCTGCGCCTGGCGAGCGACGGCACCATTGTCGGGTGTGAGATCCTCGTAGAGGGCCCGTGCCTCCATCGGCGGCCCGCGACGCTCACCAAGGGCGAGTATTCTTAGAACGCGCACTCTGGGACCGATGGCGACGGTGAGGACATCACCTGCCCGCACGCCTTGGCTCGGCTTCAAGACCTTGCTCCGGTTGAGCCGCGCCTTGCCATCCGCGATCAGGCCTGCTGCCAGGGTCCGCGATTTGACGACACGGGCGTACCAGAGCCATTTATCGAGCCGCCGGGATTGGGACAGATCACCATCATCCATGGTGTCGTCGTTGGGCCTCATGTCGTGCCTTGTTCCTTGGCGCGCTTCTCGAGCGCGGACTTGAGCGCACCCAGCGCCGCAAATGGAGAGTTCTGGATCGACACCACCACGTCTCTGAGGTGCCGCCGACCGCACATCGGGGCGAGGATGCTCATCGCCCTTGCGCCGCTGGTCTTCATCCCTGCGGCGGTCGGGTCTTCCGCGACGATCTGGCCTTTGGTCTCGGTGCGGCCTCTGCCTCGCCTCCCGCTCCCCGGAACCTTCCCCGGTATCCCTCCGGGGAGGACCTTTCTGTTCACGATCTCCCCGTGCGCGGCGGTGCGGGCGCCAGACCTCGATGACTTTGGGTTCGTCGACGATGTCCTTGGGCAACTCGGGGAGCGCAGAAGCGGCGGCGACCTCGGTTGGCGCCGGCTGCGCAGTCAGTGGCTGTTCGATGTCAGATTCCAAAGTCGCATGCGGCGATACGACGGCTGCATGCGCCGAATCAAGTGCAAGTCCCTCTTTCTCTACGGAGGTTTGATCCTCGACAGCCGGCAACTGGGAAGGGACCACATCTACGGCGCGGTCTGCAGCATTCGCAGGAGCTGTAGACTGCGGTGAGAGCACGGGTTTGCGCTCGACCCGAAAACCCAGAGTCTTCAAGACCTCGCTGAGCTCCCCGGAGGAGCAGCCCAGGATCGACATCATTTCCGGGATCACCGTGAACCCGCCGTCTCCACTGGCACCCTTCGGTGGCTCACTCGCGCTCTCGACGCGCCAAGCCAGCAGCGGCCGGATCAAATCAGCGAGCCGCTCGAGCATGTCGATGCGAATTGCACGCGGGCCACATAGGTGATAGCCAGCGGCCCGATAAAATGCTTCCGGCAGGCTCAAGTCGGCTGGAATGGAAGTCAAACCTGCTCGAGGTGGCTCCGGCAATGAATTCGAGCGACAGGCCATTTTTTCCGCCATGCTTTAGCGCCCACAACACTAGGGTCAGCTCGGCTGCGGCGGGCTTCAAGAGGACCGGCAAGTAGATATTGAAAGCACCAAATCGCACGCCATGCCGCCTGAGCTGCGCACGCGCCTGCTGCTCGAGCGTTCGTATCTCCTCCGCAACTCCCTCGCGCTTCACGATGCCGAAGCTCTCCGACAATCGGAAGGCAATGCCTCGGGCAAGACCTACGATCTCCTGATCGGCGGCGAGGTCCATCAGCGGCTTGAGCCGCTCACCAATGATCTCCGTTAGCCACGCCTCCAATCGGCTCTGGGTCTTTTCCTTATCGGGACCCGAAAGGTGATCGTCGCAGAGGATATGAATTGACGGCTTCAGTGGATCCTCGCCTGCCTCCAGGCGAGCGATCTCCTCCTCGCGCCACAACACGCGCGCATGCCGCGTCAGCTTGAAGGCATCACTCTTGGCCGCTGCGACCCTACGCGCGCGCATGGCCAGCTCCTTGGCCAGAACGTGCGCGGCAGCGTTGCGCGCCGCCTTGCCATGGATGCCCTCAGCCTGCCCCTGGGCATCCGGTGAGAATCGGAAGCCTTTCAGCCGGCCGACGTAGTGGTTCTCCACACGGATCGCACCATCAGCACTGATTTCCGCGTTGAGATCCTGCTTGTCGCGCAGGCCGCGCATGAGCGCGCTCGTGCGCTTGTCGACAAAGCGCTGCGTCAACTGTTCGTGCAGGGCGTCCGACAGGCTGTCCTCGATCTCGCGTGTGCGCCCCTGCCAATGCTCGGGGTCCGCCAGCCAATCGGTCCTGTTCGAGACGAAGGTCCAGGTGCGGATATGCGCGATGCGATTGGCAAGAGTGTCGATGTCGCCGTCCGTCCGGTCGGCCAAAGCCACCTGATTAGCGAACCAGTCGGCGGGGATACGCTCGTCGGACCCCATGAGGAACTTGTAAAGTGTGGCCACCAGCTCGGCATGGTTTTGCGACGAGATCTTCCTGTAGTCGGGAACCTGGCATACCTCCCACAGCTTGGCCACGGCTGCCGGGCTCGCGGCCACGTCTGCAATCTGTTGGTCTGCGCTGACGGTCTCCAGCGCCATAACGTCGTCTGCAATGCGTGCGCGTTGCAGACGCGCCTCCCGCGGCGGCTGGCGCAGGCTCTCGCGCAGGCGCGAGATAGAACCGAAATCCAGGCTCCGACTACGCCACTGCAGCATCTTCACCGTATCGAACTCGTGCGTCTCGAGACGCTCCACGAGGTCGGCGCTAAACGGCTCGACATCGCCGGTCACGCCGAACGTGCCATCGTTCATGTGCCGCCCGGCGCGGCCAGCGATCTGGCCGAGCTCACTCGGCGTCAGGCTACGGTGATGATGGCCATCGAACTTGCGTACCGCAGCAAAAGCTACGTGGTCGACGTCCAGATTGAGCCCCATGCCGATCGCATCGGTGGCCACGAGATATTCCACATCACCATTCTGGTAGAGCGCGACTTGGGCGTTGCGCGTGCGTGGAGATAGGGCGCCTAGCACCACAGCGGCGCCGCCAAGCTGACGCCGAATGAGCTCGGCAATGGCATAGACCTCGCCGGCCGAGAATGCCACCAACGCCGATCGCTTCGGCAACCGCGTGATCTTCTTCTGGCCGGAGTAGGTGAGTTTCGAGAGACGCGGCCTCGAGATGAAGTTGGCACCTGGGATGAGGTCGCTGATCGCTTCGCGCATTGTGCCAGCGCCCAGAAGCAGTGTCTCGGATCGCGCTCGCGCGTGCAGCAGCCGGTCCGTGAACACGTGTCCCCGCTCCGGGTCGGCCGCCAGCTGCACCTCATCGATAGCAAGGAAGTCGACATCCACCTCGCGTGGCATGGCCTCGACCGTGCACACCCAGAAACGCGGACGCTCCGGCTTGATCTTCTCCTCGCCGGTGATAAGCGCCACGTTCTCCTTACCGGCGCGCGCAGCAACCTTGTCATACACTTCACGCGCAAGGAGCCGCAGCGGCAGACCGATCAGCCCGAACTCGTGCCCAAGCATGCGTTCGATGGCGAGGTGCGTCTTGCCCGTGTTGGTGGGGCCCAGCACGGCCGTCACATTGCGGATGCGGGTTTCAAGCGACATGCCCATCCCCTAGCTCGGACCACCATGGAACCTGCGGTAGTCGCACCACGAGGCATCGCAGAGTGTGCCGCGGCAATCAAGCCTCGCCTATACAGAAAGACTGTTACACGACGTGCGTCCGATTTGCGGAACGCGCATCGTTTGCCTCTTTCTAGAGACGAAAATTCGGCGTTCCGGCAACGCCGTGTCAATAAACCAGGGCGATCCGGCCGCGGCGCTCTGTCGTGATTTGGACCCAGTGCGAGGTCAGCGTGGCCGATCCGGCTATGGTGGGGATTGTGATCTGGTAGGGAACGAACAGGTTGGCGCTCGGTACGGGCCGCAGGGCCAGCTCGATACCGTCGGTACCGGCCATATGCTGGGTCTCGGCGTTCATTTTGTGCCCACTGAGCGGGATGAACTGAACGCGGCAAACGACAGCCATATCCGGCTGCCCGCTGGGCCTTGCCTCGACCACACGTTCCTCTCTGCTGAACGTCAGCATCAGGTCGAAGCGTTGTCGACCGTCGAAAACCGCCAGCTTGCGGCCGCAGGCACTGCCGTTGCTACTGCGGGCGAGAGCCATGACTGCGGTCAATGGGTCGAGCACACCCTTCAAGTGCTCGTCGCGCACTGGCACCGTGTCGGGCTGAGGCTCCAACGACGGCGCGTGCGACACGTTCGTGATGGCGTCACCAGCAAAGCTCATCTTGATCGAGCCGTTCTTGCCGATGCCGTTGAAATCGAAAGTGTAGCCAGCCGGTTTGGGAGCATGAGACGCGAGTGTTCCAGCTGCGCGCGTCTCGCCTTTCCAGCTCAGCGCTCCAAGAAGCGCCGAAAGCTGGGCGTTGCCGGTTAGGACATAGGTCTGTGCGTTGACGGTGGCGTTGAACTCGAAGGTGCCGATCTCGAAACCATTGAAGCGCACCTTGTACAAGGCCTGCACTTCATGTGGCCAGGGCTCCGCTGCCGCCGCCATGCCGCCCGCGAAGGGCAGCAGCAACATCGACAGGGCAAGCTTACGTACCTTCCCAGCAAGCGGGTTTCGCTTGAACACTGGGTCCGACGCCATGACGCTACTCCTCCACGGGCCCACGCAGCGTACTGACACGGCCAACACAACCGTCAGCGGTAGGGGGCTTTTGCGACAAATATATGGTGCGGCGAATGTGCCCGCTATTCCTTAACAAACGGCTGATCGGCTGCCAGTTTTGGAACGCTGGCGTTCGCCAAATACCATACGGAGCCTTGACGTTGGGCATTCACGATGCCTATAGAGGCGCCGACCAGATGGGCTTTGAGCCCATGGAAATCCCATTGACTGTTGCCCTGCCAGCGCACGAGCGCCGGGGCGTCAGAACCGAGGAGCCTTCAATGACCAGGCGCTGTGAGCTGACCGGCAAGCTGCCGATGTCCGGCCAACTGCGGAGCCACGCCGAGAACAAGACCAAGCGTACGTTCCGTCCCAATCTGTGCAGCGTCACGCTGATCAGCGATGCTTTGAAGCGCAAGGTGCGACTGCGCGTCAGTGCGCATGCGCTGAAGTCGGTCGAGCATCGCGGCGGCCTCGACGCCTACCTGCTCAAGGCGCGGGAGGAGGAGCTTTCGGACCGGTGTCGCCGCCTGCGGCGCGAGGTGCGAAAGGCGAAGGAAACCGCAGCTGTAGCTTGAGCCAGTCGCCAGCTTAGCCGGCGCTACCGTGCACCTGCATCAGCCAGGCCTTCCGCCAGGAGCGTGAACTGCAGCAGCAGTGTGCGCTGCAGGGTGGTGTTGAAATTGTTGTCCGACACCAGCGTCAGGACCGTCTCGCCTTGCGCGCCCTTGTGAACGGCGAGGCCTTCCATGTTGTCGATCTCGTAGCCCATATCGGCTTCGAATAACGTCTCGCCCTCAATCACTGGACCGGCGCCAAGTGTTGCGGCCTTCAGATATCGCATGCGCATTTTTACGCCCTCCGACCAGCGAAAGCGCCGTTCGAGAACAACCACCGCTCCATCGGGAAGAGCAGCAGCCGACGTTATGTCGAACTCTCGGAGGTCCCGGATGGTGATGCGCCGCGGCGTATCTTTGATCCAGAGCCAGCCCGTATGATTGCCTTCGGGATCGGTGAGGCGCTCCGCAATAGCGAGAATAGAGCCCTTGTGCGGCCCTCCTTGCAGCACCGCCACCGCTTCGATCCCGCTGTTGGATTTCATGCGCCGCGCTTCGCCAGGCAGTTTGATGTAGCCCGTCGGGGCAGATATGGCGCCGTTGCGGACCGGAAATCTGCCGATGCGGTGGTTACGTTCAAAGGCGATCAGGACGGTACCGCGCGTCAAGTCGCCATTCAGCAACGCCATACCTTCTGCGTCGCTGTTCGGTTTCCGCTCGAGCTCCCTTCCGCTCATGGCCAAGAGCCGGCCAAGTCGCACATTGGCGAGCCCCGTTGGCACGGATCCCTCGAGCACAATCTCACCCGCGAGCCAACCTCCCTCGTCCGTAATGGACGTGAATCGCCGGCCGTCGGCAGCAACCACGAGATCCGAGAGACCACCGAACTTGTCGTTGTCCGACGTAAGCACGAGCCCGCCACGAAACTCCAGACGTCCGAAACGCTTGCGCGAGGGATTGGCCTTGTCGAAGCCGGCAATCCTGCTGGCCCGGACCTCCACAGGTTGGGCAGCAGAACTAAGCGTGGCCTCTGCCAGAGCGCCACCGCCGCAGGTAAACGCGAAACCGGCACCCGCAATCAGAATGCCCAGGAGCAGGCGACGATCGATCATAGCCCGTGCCTTTCTCCCAACAGATGATGGCGAGTGCTGTGCGCGAGCCGCGCATCGTCAATGCAGACTGCGGCGCGCTCTTGGCCTGGGTGCTGTTTGGCCCTGTGGAACCTTGGCGACTTTCTCTTCGAACAGCTCCACCAGCTGATCGGTCATGGCGCCTGCCAACTCGGTTGGATCGGTAATGGTCACCGCGCGCCGGTAGTAGCGGGTGACGTCATGCCCGATACCGATGGCAATGAGCTCGACAGGTGAGCGCGTCTCGATTTCCTCGATGACCTGACGCAGGTGCCTCTCGAGATAGCACCCGGAATTGACCGACAAGGTTGAATCATCGACCGGCGCGCCGTCGGAGATCATCATGAGGATCTTGCGCTGCTCGGACCTCAACAGCAGGCGATTGTGGGCCCAAGCTAGAGCCTCACCGTCGATATTCTCTTTCAACAGTCCTTCGCGCATCATCAGCGCAAGACTGCGTTTGGATCGTCGCCACGGAGCGTCCGCGGTCTTGTAGATGACATGCCGCAAGTCGTTGAGTCGGCCCGGGTTTGCGGGTTTTCCGGCTGCGAGCCAGGCTTCCCGGGACTGACCACCCTTCCAAGCCCTCGTGGTGAAGCCCAGAATCTCCACCTTGACGCCGCATCGCTCGAGCGTGCGCGCCAGGATATCGGCACAACAGGCCGCAACCATGATCGGTCGGCCACGCATGGAGCCCGAATTGTCGAGCAGCAGCGTGACGACTGTGTCACGGAAATCGGTCTCGCGTTCCCGCTTGTAGGAAAGCGGGAACATTGGATCGATGATGATGCGGGGCAGCCGCCGGACATCCAGCATGCCCTCCTCGAGATCGAAATCCCAAGCACGGTTCTGCTGAGCCAACAGCTTGCGCTGCAGACGGTTGGCGAGGCGCGAGACGGCGCCAGACAGGTTGCGCAGCTCCTTGTCGAGGAACGAGCGCAGCCGCTCCAGCTCATCGGGTGTTGAAAGCTCGTCGGCCGCGATCTCCTCGTCGAAGGTGCGATTGAAGACCTTGTAGCCGTAGGCCTCCGGGTTATCGAGGACGTTAGTGTTGGGCCGCCAGGGCTCGCGCGTGTCGGCCATCTCGTCGCCGTCGGTATCTGCGTCGAATTGGTCCGTCTCTCCAGCCTCGGACTCGGTCGTTTCTCCGTCCTCACTGTCCGCGCGCTGCTCATCCGACTGGTCTTGCGCATCGGGATTGTCGGCATCGTCTTGCAACTCCGCATCGCCGCCGTCGGGCTGGTCGTCGTTCTCGCTTTCGCCGTCCTCCTGCTCGCCCTCCGCCAGCTCCTCCGACAGGTCCAGCGCCTTCAAGACATCGCGCATGATCCGGCCGAACGAGGCCTGATCGTCGGCTACGCTTTCCATGCGCGCGAGCGCCTTGGCGGCCCGCTCCTCGATCCACGGCCGCCACACGTCCACGAGCGCCTGCGCCGTCTCGGGGGGCTTCAGCCCTGTAAGTCGTTCGCGCACGATGAGCGAAAGCGCGTCCTCGATCGGCGCATCTGCCCGATCGGTCACCTCAGCAAACCGGCCGTGCCCGTACACGTCCTCGATCTTGGCGGTGAGGTTGGCCGCCATGCCGGACATGCGGTTGGCCCCCAGCGCCTCGACGCGCGCACGCTCCACCGCCTCGAACACCGCGCGTGCCGGCCCGGCCTCGGGCGCCAGCCGCGCGTGCAGCTTGCCGTCGTGCACGGCTGCCGTCAGGGCCAGGCTGTCCGCCCAGCCGCGGATGACCGCAATCTCTTTCTGCGAAGGCACCCGCGACGGCTCGGGCAATTGCACGTTCTTGCCGTCCAGCTCTGGCTTACCCGGCGCGTAGGACACCTGAACCAGCTCATCGCCGGCGATAGCACGCACAGCCAACCCGAGCGCCCGCTTGAAGGGCTCGGATGGGGCCTCCTTCTTCTTCGTGCCGGCGGATGCTGCCATTTACTGCCTCAGCTGAGCACCAGGTTGGCGGCACTCTCGGGCAGCTCCTCGCCGAAGCAGCGCTGATAGAACTCAGCGACCAGCGGCCGCTCCAGCTCATCGCACTTGTTGAGGAAGGTCATGCGGAAGGCGAAGCCAGTGCTGCCGAAGATCTCGGCGTTCTCGGCCCATGTCAGCACCGTGCGCGGGCTCATGACGGTCGACAGATCGCCGTTCATGAAGGCCGACCGCGTCAGGTCCGCCACGCGCACCATATTGTTGATGACCTTCCGCTTGGCTTCGCTCTTGTTGTACGACTTCGCCTTGGCCAACACGATGCCGACCTCGTCGTCGTGCGGCAGGTAGTTGAGCGTCGCCACGATCGACCAGCGATCCATCTGACCCTGATTGATCTGCTGTGTGCCATGGTAGAGGCCCGAGGTGTCGCCCAAGCCGATTGTGTTCGTCGTGGAGAACATTCGGAACGCCGGGTGCGGCCGGATCACCTTGGTCTGATCCAACAGCGTCAACTTGCCGGAGACTTCCAGAACACGCTGGATGACGAACATCACATCCGGCCGGCCGGCATCATACTCATCGAAGCAGAGCGCGATGTTGTTCTGAAGCGCCCAGGGCAGCATCCCCTCGCGAAACTCGGTGACCTGCTTGCCATCCTTCAGCACGATCGCATCCTTGCCGATGAGGTCGATGCGCGACACGTGGCTGTCGAGGTTGATGCGGACGCAAGGCCAATTGAGGCGCGCGGCTACCTGCTCGACATGCGTCGACTTGCCGGTGCCGTGATAGCCCTGGATCATGACGCGCCGGTTGTGTTTGAAGCCGGCGAGGATGGCGAGCGTCACTTCCTTGTTGAACAAGTAATCGGGGTCGAGATCGGGAACATGGTCCTCGCCCTTCGAATAGGCCGGTACCTCGAGGTCCGTATCGATGCCAAAGACCTGACGCACGGACACCTTCATGTCCGGCAGGCCGGGAACGCCGGCTTGGGTTTGCGCGCGCATTGTCGTTGAGTTCCGGTCCTGTTGCCTTACCAGACGCTGCCCGAATCTGCGGGCTTCCGGCGCCGGCTTGCTGGGGTGGGTATTCAGGGCGGTTCAGACGAGACCCGCCTGCTTCAGATAATTATAGGCTTGTATGATTTCGCGCAACTTGTCTTCCGCCCCGCGATCCCCGCCATTGGCGTCTGGGTGATGCCGTTTGACGAGCTCTTTGAACCGCGCCTTGATCTCCATGCGAGTGGCCCCTTCGTTCAAGGATAGGGCGTCGAGCGCCTTTCGCTCCAGATTGCGCAAGGGACGCTGAGCTTCGCCTGGTGGCTGGGCCGCCGCATCGTTTTCCGCGAAAACATTATGGGGATCCTGCGCCGGTCCGCGCGCAAATCGCGCATAGCGCCGCGCTGCCGCCAGCGCCTCGCGACCCGCCGCCCAGGCGTTCTCGCCCAATTTCCAAGTCGGACGGTGACCGGTCACAGCGTCCTTGCGGAAGCTTTCGACCTCAGTATTGCTCATACCGTCGAAGTAGTTGTAGGAAGCATTGTACTGCCGTACGTGATCCATGCAAAAAAAGTAGAACTGCCCCTCACGTCCGCGGCCCTTGGGCGCACGATGCAGCCCCGCCTCGGTGCACCTCTTCCACTGGCACAAAGGCGCGGTGTCGCTCGTATTCTGCGCATCTCGATCTACGCGCGGTGAGACGCGAATGGAATCGAAGTATTTTGAATCGAGCTTCATGGGCGTTCGAGTATGATCCGAGAGCAGGCTACCAGACAAGCGCTACCGGTGCCCTTGCACCCGCTGTTGCGCCGCGGCAACCGGGACATCGGTGATAATGCACTACTCTATCTTGGACAAATGGCCCTCTGATGTCCTCCGAACAGATGCTGCGTGAGAAACTGATGGTGGAGCTCGAGCCTATCAGGCTCGACATCGTCAACGAATCTACATGCATGCCGGTCATCGATCCTCGCCCAACACCGGGGAGAGCCATTTCCGCGTGCTGGTGATATCGCCGAAGTTCGTTGGTAAATCTCGCGTCGAGCGGCATCGCATGGTCAACGCAGCGGCCGCCGAGTTGCTGCGAGGCGGTGTTCATGCTCTGGCAATTCGGGCCTTGGCACCCGGCGAGAGCCTCAGCGAGCCGGGACGACCTCCTTGATGCGTGCCATGCGCCCAGCAAGATACTCGGCGCTTCGCATTTCAATTAGGCGGCTCGCGGTCCGCTCGAACAGAATAGCAGCATCGCCGGTCGGATACAGCTCGTCAGGCTCGGCCTCGGCCGACGCAATTAATCCGACACGGGCGTCGTAGAGCGTATCAATCAGGTTGATGAAGCGCCGCGCCTCGTTGCGTCGTTCGGGCCGCAGCTTTGGGATGCCCTCGATGATGACTGTATGAAAAGCGTGAGCGATGTGCAGAAAATCGAGCGTACCAAGCGGTTT
Organism: uncultured Alphaproteobacteria bacterium; assembly: GCA_963840425.1. Classification (GTDB taxonomy): domain Bacteria; phylum Pseudomonadota; class Alphaproteobacteria; order Rhizobiales; family Hyphomicrobiaceae; genus CADEFX01. Next base: position 42,593 of record CAWIYZ010000033.1, read on the forward strand.
TTCGCACAAATCCGCAAAGCTAAAATGGGCCACGCCACGGGCGGCCTCCGGTACCCGCAGAATACGCCCTTTGACATTGAGGTCCACGGACCTACCGCGGCCGACGCCGGTTAGGCGGGTGAAGGCGGCCCGCAGCGCCCTGCGTGCAGCTTCCGTCAGCGGCGTAAAATAGAGCGACTGACCAGTCAGCTTCTCCAAGCGAAAGTCTTTTTCGGCCACCAATTCGAGCACATTCATATGCCGCTCGACCAGATCGATGAACGGCAGGAAGTGCTCCCTATTGAGTCCATCCTTGTATAGATCGCGCGGGTGCGAGTTGGATGTCGCGACGACCACCACCTTTCTCTCGAACAACCCCGCAAAGAGCCGCCCAAGGATAGTTGCGTCGGCAATGTCGGTGATATGCAGCTCATCGAAGCACAAGAGGCCGCAGCCTTGTGCAATCTCGGCCGCAACGTGCGGAATAGGATCGCCTTCTACTCGCTCGCGAGCAGCCCCGATGCGGTCATGCGTTTCGGCCATGAACTCGTGAAAATGAATGCGTCGCTTGGGCTCGAAGACGACCGTCTCAAAAAACATGTCCAGCAGCATAGTCTTGCCGCGGCCGACCTTGCCATGAATGTAGAGCCCGCGTGGCGGCTCCCTTTTGGGGCCGAATAGACCCGCAAGGCTCCAGCCGCGGCTCGGCCGCCATGCTATCAGCTCGGAAGCAAGAGCATCCAGTTGCCGTGCCGCTGCAAGCTGGGCCTCGTCGGCCTCCATCTCCCCGGCAGCAATCCGCGCCATCAAGCGCTCGTGTGATGTCTTCGGCATGTTTGCGGTGACACTTACGGAGGTCGGCCTATGGCGTGCGCTGCCGCGGCACGCTTAATCTCGAGGCCGGCGCTTTGTGTTGAGTTCCCCACCACGCGCGCGACCGCTAACGGGTCCGCCGGCGGGGGTCAAGTCATCCACCAGGAAACTGGCCCCTTCACGGCCGTATTGCTGTGCCGCAGCACATATATAAGACACGGATTTGCATAAAAAATATCCAACAAAATATTGTCATTCGACAGCAGTAGTGTGCGGCGCAATATCGCCGCATGCAGTGGTCGCCCGGACGAGGCAAATACTGTCCGCAAGGCGACCCGACACAGAAGCGGAGTAGAGACTCATGAGCAATGATGCGCGTCTGCCCGAGGGCGTCTTCCGCAAGCTCTGGCCATCCGAGAGCGACAGCTTCCGCAACCATCTCCTGCGGCTCGACAAGAACAGCCGGCGCTTGCGCTTCGCTCATGGCGTCGCCGACGTCTTCATTGAGGACTATGCCGCCCGAATGAGCGAGATGGGCAGCCTGGTGTTCGCCTTCATCGACGACAGAGAGGTGCGAGCGGCAGCAGAGCTCAGAAAGCTGGGCGATACTTGGGGGCGCGAGGCGGAAGCCGCTTTCTCGGTAGAAAAAGCCTACCAGGATCAGGGCATCGGCACCGAGCTGATGGGCCGTGTCATTCGCGCCGCCCGCAACCGAGGCGTACAGATGCTATATATGAGCTGCCTCGCCGAGAACTCCAAGATGCAGGCCATCGCACGCAAGCACGAGGCGGAACTGCATTTCGAGTATGGCGAAGTCATCGGCGAGATCGTGCCTGACGGTGCCAACTACTTCTCGATGCTGGCGGAAGCTGTCGACGATCGAGTCGGGTTCATGCTGGCTGTTCTCGATCTGCAAACGCGGCTGGTGAGAGCCGCGTGATCCGCACTTAGGCTTCGTGCCGGCCCATCAAGCTGACCCCGGCGATGATCAGTGCGATGCCTGTCGCTCGAAGCCATCCAATCTGCTCTCCGAAGATCATCCAGGCGAAAGCCGGCACCGTTACATAGATCAGGCCAGTCATGCTGAAGGCCCGGTTGAGATCGGTCCGCTGCAGGATCAGGAGCCACACCACAAACATGACGATGTAGCCGGCAACGGCGAGGCCGACGGCCGGCGAGCGCAACATCGCCTCGAACCACGCTGCCCCGAACTCCAAGCCTTCAAGCTCAGTTCCTCCCCACTTGAAGGCGAGCTGCGTCACTGTCGCAAGCGTGAGAAAGAGAACCCAGAGCGAAATATCTTTGTGAGAGACCATGTTGCGCGGTCAGATGCGCTCACGCGCGGGTCGCACTCGCTTGCGGATTTGCATGAGCTCCGGGTCCATCTTGTCGAATGCGATCAGCGGTGCGAACGTCTTGAAAATCCGGTTGGATACCCGACCGCGATGGCGAAAGTAGACGGATAGATTGTCAAGCCTGCTGCCGAGCCGGACCTTCTGTTCATACGCCGTCTGACCGGACTGATAGCGCGTTATGCCGTGCTCGATGCAGAACTGTATCGCGCGCATCCAGCTTACGAAGAACAGGTTGTGCTGCCGGCCTTCCGGATAGCGCATGCCGAAAAATTTGTCGATGACGCGTCCGGGTTCGATGAAGAGCAGCTTGAAAGCCAGCAGGCGTCCATCGACCCAGCACAGAATACAAGCGGCCCGATCTCCCAGATTCTCCATCACCCGCTTGAAGTACTCGGGCGACAGCTGCTCGAAGTCACCGTAGTCAAAACGGCTATGGGCGCGCGTAGACTCGTAGAGCGCAAAGATCTCGTCCTCCAGGCCGGCGATCGAGCGGACAAGCTCGACGCGCACCTCACCGGCTCCCTTCAACTTGCGCCGCAGCGTGCTGCGATTGTTGGCGGAAAGACTGGCGATGTAGTCCGTCTCACACTTAAAGGGGAGCTCCAGCACGGCTACCGGTAGCCCGGCAATATGTGTGTATCCGGCCTCCGTCAGCGGTCCACGCAGATCGACGGCATCGCGGTCTGCGAGATCCTTGATGGCGAGGAGTGGAACATTTTCTTCTGCCGCATGCCGCTCGAACCCATCGAGCAACGCTGCTGCGACGCGGCCCCTCTCGCTAGCACCGAGCTCGGCGGCGATGCCGAAATGGCAGCGATCGGCCAAAGGCGACCCGAGCCCCATGAGGCGCAAACTGACCAGTTTTGGGACGTTGCGGCTCAACCAATCCCCGAATGGACGCCAGGCCCCCTGCAGCGGTGTGTCAAGGCGATACGTGACATGAAAGACCGGAGCCGCCGCCACGACGCGACCCGCCTTCTCCACCGTGATGGCTTCGAACTGAAATCCTGGCGGTGGGACGGCCTCGCAGGCTGAATAGTACGACCAACCTTCGGCATCCTCGGGAAACAGACGATCCCAGTCGCGGCGCGCTACCGCGCCAACGCCAGGATGCAATTTTATGTTGAGGAGCCGATCATCCGTCATTCAGCCGCGATACGGTGCAACGGGCGTGCCGCCGTTGCGCGTCGAGCCGACTCTTTCTCCAATGCCGAGGCGAACGTTAACGACCGCTCGACGACGAGATGTCGTTGCCGGTCGAGCGTGATGATGTGGTAGCTGTCATCCATTACCACCATGTCGACGAGACCGCCCAATCTGCACTGAAGATAGAGAGCGTTGTCTATGCTCGCGATATCGTCATTGCGCGGATGCATAACCAACGCGGGCGTCGTGATTTCACCAAGCTCCTTCTTCACGACGCTGACCAGACCGTTGAAATGAGCGAAGGACCGCAACGGCGTCGAGAAAACGCCCGCCTCCGAGCTATCGCCGCTCAGCATACTGCCAACCACAAACGCTCTCAGTCGCTCGTCCTTGATACCGTATGGCTCATGTTCGGGCAGATTGAACTCGAACTTGATGCCCGTGGGCCTTACCAGCCGCAAGAAGACCGAATACCAGGGCATGGACCAGCCATCGAGCTTTAACGTTGGGGCATAAAGCACCAGCCCGTGAACGTCGCTCGGTCGGCGATGCGCCAAATGCAGCGCCAGGATGGCACCCATGGAGAGGCCGCCGGCGACGATGACGTCACAATGCTGTTTCAAGCGATCGTGCGCCTGCTCGACGCTCGCATACCACTGCTGCCAGGTCGACGTGCGCAATTCCTCGACGCTGCCGCAGTGACCGGCAAGCTGGCAGCAGTAGACCGTATGTCCGGCGCGTGCGAGTCCCTGGGCAACGAACCGCAGCTCCACGGGAGTGCCGCCCAGCCCATGAATCAGGAGGAAGCCCACACGGCCTCCTGCATGAAAAGTACTCCGGTCTTTGATTGTCATTTTCTTTCTATATTCCGCTTGTTACACGCTCATGCTCTCTGTGTGCCTAAACGTTCTAGGCACTGCTTGCAACGAGTGCTACCCCGATCGTGATGCATACGGCCCCCGCCCATTGGGCGCGTCCGATCTGCTCCTTCAAGATCACTCGGCTTGCCAGGGCGACGCCGAGGAAATTTGCGCTGGCCAGGGGAAAGGCGACCGAAATCGGCACTTCGGCCAGGATCCTGAGCCAAATCACGAGTTCGATGGCATAGGTGGCGATTCCAGCCAGCAGCCACCAGTCCGCCAGAAGCCCTTTGAAAAACGCGAGCTTCTCGGTTCCCCGAAAATCGGGCAGCCGCTCGGCGCCGACCTTGAAAAGGATCTGGCCGACCACGTCTGCCGTAATCGAGGCAGCAAACAGCAGGGCAATGGTCGGCGTCACTCCCGTCCTTCCTTCCTTGCGACCGGGTCGGTATCCCCGAACCGGCCGGCAACGTGGCTCAAGGCGTGTTGGTTCCGTTCCTCAAGCCGCCGCGCTCTTGCTGACGCGATGCAGCAAGCGGTCGAGCAGCTTCAGGGCAAGATCAATCTCGTCCTTGGTGATGTGCAGGCTCGGCGCCAACGTGATGACGTTCTTGTAGTAACCACCGATGTCGAGCACGACGCCGTATTTGCGGCCGTCGACCTCGATATCGCCTTTCAGAGCCTCATCGACCATGCGATCGACAATGGCCTTGGAGGGCGTAAAGCTGTCATGCGGCTCGCAAATCTCCATGCGTAGGGCAAGACCCAGACCGTCCACATCGCCCACGGCCTTGTAGCGGCGCTTGAGATCCTCAAGCCCCTTGAGCAAGTAGGCGCCCTTCTCCATCACCATCAACTCGTAGTCGGTCTCGCCCATCATGCGCATGGCTTCGAGCGCGACCGCCGTACCCATGGGATTGGCGTTGAAGGTCGAGTGTGTCGATCCGACGGGAAAGACCTCGGGATTGATCAGCTCTTCGCGCGCCCAGATTCCGGATAGTGGATTGAGCCCATTGGTCAGCGCCTTGCCGAACACGATGACATCCGGTGTGATGCCGAAATGCTCGATCGACCACAGCTTGCCAGTACGGAAAAAGCCCATCTGGATGTCGTCGACGACGAGCAGAATGCCGTACTTGTCGAGCACCTTCTTGAGTTCACGGAAGAAATTCATCGGCGGCTTGACGTAGCCGCCGGTGCCCTGAAGCGTTTCAACGTAGAACGCCGCATATTCCGCCTGACCCGCCTTGGGGTCCCAGACGCCGTGGTACTCAGTCTCGAACAGGCGCTCGAATTGCTTCACGCAGTGGTATCCGTACTCCTCCTTGGTCATGCCTTTCGGACCACGGAAATGATACGGAAAGGGCACGAAATGGGCCCGATCGCCGAAGTGGCCATAGCGCCGGCGGTACCGGTAAGAGGACGTGATCGCTGACGCCCCAAGCGTCCGGCCGTGGTAACCGCCCTCGAAGGCGAACATCAGGCTCTTGCCGTTCTTGGCGTTGCGCACGAGCTTGAGGCTGTCCTCGACCGCCTGGCTCCCGCCGACGTTGAAATGCACGCGGCCCTTGGTGCCGAACTTCTTTTCCGCGTCCTGCGCGATAACAGTGGCGAGCTCGATCTTCTCGCGGTGGAGATATTGGCTAGCCACCTGCGGTAGCGTCTCAAGCTGGCGCACAACCGCATTGTTGAGGCGCCGGTTCCGATAGCCGAAGTTGACGGCCGAGTACCACATCTGCAGATCGAGATACTCGCGACCGGCCGCGTCGTAGATGAAAGAGCCTTCGCACCGCTCGAAGATCTTCGGCGGGTTGGTGTAATGGACCGTATCGCCGTGCGAGCAGTACTTGGACTCCAGATCCAGAAGCTCGGCCTCGGTCAGCTCCCGCCGGCTAATGCCGGTGACGTTCTCCGGCCAATGCATCGCCTTGTGCATCTCTATTCGTCCCTCAACTGTTCACGCCGCTCGCTGGGGGCAGCGCTATCCCTGACCCAGCGAGCCAAGAGGTCGGTTGCCTCAGCGAAGGATTCAAACGGGAAAAACGGCAGATCGCTCGATCGGCAGTGCCGCGCCAGGGCGCTCTTGGCGAGCACTAGATCGGCACGCTCCGCTACGCAAAAATCGGACCGCCCATCGCCGACCACGATCCGTACGGCACCCACAGCTGCCTCGGCAAAACGGCATTTGCAATTGCCGGACAAAGCCCGACAGTCGCTGCGGGCATGTGGAAATGTCAGCCGCCAACGGTCGGCGCCAAGCCACTCGAGGTGATTGGCGAAATAGGGCAACTCCATGCCCGCTCTGGACAAGACTGAACTGACGGCTCGGTCCAGACCATCCGACACGACTGTGACCTCGTGGCCCTCGTCCTGGCAAAGGCCGACGAACTCGGGAAAGCCGGGGTCGATATCAATGCGGGCCAGAAATGCATCGAGCTGGACTGGCGTTGCGCGCACCAGATCGATCTGACGGACGAGACATTCGCGGGACCCGATACGTCCCGCTTTCCAATCTTCCTCGATCTCTTGCCAGCTGGGGTCTGCGAACTCTTCGAGCAGCAGGTCAGTTGTATCTGAAGGTGCAATCGTGCCGTCAAAATCAACGAACACGTGGCACTTCATATGCCCACTCGACACGATGAACGAACTCTTTGATTAGCGCCCACGATTCAGGCTTGGGATAGCCTGCTCAACCTTAGCCCTCTTTACTGACAGGCAAACCACATGCCAACGATTTTCGTAAAGAAGGGCCTATTGCGTCGTTAAGTCTCAACTCGAGAAATTGAAGCGGGTTCCGGGCAAACAGCTGGGGGCTGCTTTCGGGCCAGTGGCAGCACGCGATCTGGCATCCGGTCAGGGCGGAAATAGGACGTCTGCAGGCGGACGCAAGTCAACCTTTGCTCAATTCCATGTCAGCTCTGCATGCCCCACTTGCGGACCGTAGCTGCCTCGACGTTGCGGAAAATCAAATTTTCCACGAGTAATCCAATGGTTATCACGGTAAACAGACCAGCGAACACCGCTGGAATATCGAGCTGGTTCTTGCTTTCGTAAATGAACCATCCGAGGCCGCCTTTGCCCGAGCTGGCTCCAAAAACCAATTCGGCGGCGATCAGCGTGCGCCAAGCAAACGCCCAGCCGATTTTCAGGCCAGTTAAAATCGAGGGAAATGCAGCTGGTATCAATATCTTGCGAACGTATCCCAGGCCCCGCAGCCCGTAATTTCTACCCACCATTCGCAGCGTATTCGAAACCGACTTGAAACCGGAATGCGTGTTGAGCGCTACGGCCCAAAGGACGGAGTGCACCAGAACGAAAATAATGCTCTTGTCACCCAGCCCGAACCAGATCAGCGCGATCGGCAGCAGCGCGATCGCCGGAAGCGGGTTGAACATCGCAGTAAGCGTCTCGAGCAGATCGTTGCCAAGGGTCGTCATCATCGCAAACGTGGTTAACGCGACCGCTAGCACCAAACCCACTGCGTATCCCTGTAAGAGAAGCCGAACGGAGTTCAGCGCTTTGCTGAACAGCTCGCCGGATACCATGGCGTCACGGAAAGCCTCGATCGTCGACAGGAAGGTGGGCACCAGCAGCGGATTGTTCAGCCGCCGGGCGTAGAGCTCCCAGACGACCGCCATCAGCACGAGCAGCATCGCCTTCCTGAGAAAGGCGTTGTTGTACAGCTTCTCGAACGTCGTCAGCGGCTTCTCGACGACGCCGAAATCCCGCGATGCAGATGTCTGCAGCTCATATTCCGGACGCAGCATGCCCGCCGGCGTCACCGGTCGCATTTCATTCATGGACGGGCACTCCTTCTTGCTCCTCGACCTGATCAGCGAACAGCATGCGATGGATGCGCTCGGAGAGCTTGACGCCGTGCCGAGCATCGATTTCGTCGGTCCCGTCGCTGTTGAGCTCTGCCTTCACCTGACCCGGATGTGGCGACAGCAGCAGGATACGGTTGCCGATCCGCACGGCCTCGGGGATCGAGTGCGTCACAAACAGGACCGTGAAGCGCGTGTCCTCCCAGAGCTGCAATAGCTCGTCCTGCATCTTGCGGCGGGTCAGGGCGTCGAGTGCCGCAAACGGCTCGTCCATCATCAGGATGTCGGGCTCCATCGCCATGGCCCGGGCAATGGCGACGCGCTGCTTCATGCCACCTGACAACGTGTGCGGGTAGCTGTTGGCGAACTTGGAAAGGTTTACCTTCTCGATGTACTGCATGGCCTTGTCTTCGGCCGCCTTACCCTTGAGCTTGCCCGAGGCCTCGAGCGCGAACATCACGTTCTTCTTGACGGTCTTCCACGGCAAAAGCTGGTCGAACTCCTGAAAGACCATCACCCGGTCCGGCCCCGGCCGGCGGATGATTTGCCCCTTGAGCTTCATGGTGCCCTCGGTCGGGCTCATGTAGCCTCCGACGGCTTTCAGAATGGTGGACTTTCCGCAACCGGACGGACCCAGCACGACGAAACGGTCGGCCGGCAGCACATCGAAGCTCACGCGATAGGTAGCGGTAACCAGATGATGCTTGGTCTTGTACTGCAGTGTCACTCCGCTCACCTGCAGCAGAGGCGCCGTGGTTTGCGGATTCTGGTTCACTCAGGCGTCCTCCAAGCTTTTATCGCCGTGCTCGTGCATGCTGTGCTCCGCAAGAGGCATCCCGCGGCGCAAGTGTCGGCAGTCTACAGGCCAACTCCAGGCATTGCATCCCCCGAAATTTTCAGCCGATCGGTGATCTCACGCGACCGGTTGGCCCCACCTTGCGACGCTCAACTAGAGCGACGGCAATGTAGGCCGCAACGGCCGCGAGAAGACCAGCCAAATAGGGGGTCGGCACATCCAAAACGAACTTGCCTGCTGCCCAGACCAACGCTCCCGCGGCGATCGCCGCTGACGCGCTCGCCGGTCCGCCGAAGCTCGTGAAAAGGCCAAAGGCGAGCGCCACAAATATGCCGGCGCTGGCAAAGGCCGACGCCGTCTCCACCAGGTCGGAGATACCGCTCGAGCGCAGCGCCAGCAGGTAAGCCAGGATGCCCAGCCCAGCTACGCCAAAGCGAGCAGCCTTCACCTTGTCCCGCTCTGAGAGATTGGGCCGCAACCGCAGATAGATGTTGTGAGAAACCAGTGACGCCGAAGCCAAGAGCGCCGAGTCCACCGTGGACAGAATGGCCGAGATCAAGGCGCCAGCGAACATGACGTACAGGATTGTCGGAAGATAGGTCTTTGCCAGCTCCATCGAGAGCTGTTCAGGCTCATCGAGAACCGGCACCAGATTAGGCCCAATGAAGCCCAAATAGACCGGGATCAGCGCAACGACGAGATAGAGTCCGCCACCGAGAGGAGTGGCCCGGCGTGCAACCTCCGGCGATCGGCAGGCGAGGATGCGCGAGATCAGCTCCACGGCGACGAGCGAACCGCAGATCGGGATGGCCCACTGCTCGATGAACTCAAGCAGGGATTGATCGGGCCTCATCGGTTGCAGGCGAACGGTGTCGACACTGGCGAGTAGAGTGGCCGGATTTTCGGTTTGTACGATCACCGCAAGCAGGATCGCCAGCAATCCCACGATGATGGCGATGCCCTGAACGAAATCCGTGTAAACGTCCGCGAGCAATCCTCCGAACACGGTATAGGCAATGACAACCGCGGCGGCGATTGTCATTGCCAGACGAAGGTCGAGGGTCGATGTCGCGCTCATGACCTGGCCGAAGCCACGGATCTGCGCGGCTGCCCACAGCACTGATCCCGGCACCAACAGTACGATGGTCAACTTCTCTACACCGGGCGAGAAACGGTCGCGGAAGAAGTCGCCGAACGTAACTATCCCGCGCCGCCAGAGAGGAACGGCAAAGAACAAACCCATGATGACAATGCCAACGGCGTAGGCGAAGGGCTCGCCCTGTGCGCCGGAAAGGCCCTGCTGATACACACGGCCCGACGACCCGATCACTGTCTCGGCGCCGAACCACGTGGCAAACACCGAGAAGGATGCCAGCGTCACGCCGAGTTGCCGGCCGCCCAGGATGTAGTCCTTCTCGTCACGGATGCGACGGGACACCCAAATGCCGATCGCAAACTGCAACGCGATGTAGGCAAACACGCCAATGACAACGGCCATTGCTTCCCCTTGCCCGCCGTTACTCGCTCGAGCTTCAGTTTGCCGGCCGCTTGGCTTTGATCACAGCATCTGATGGAAGATGCCTGTCCCCCGGCTCGTAGCGCCAGTCCACCATCACGCCTTTGCCATCCTTGACAGCCGTCCGTCCAACATAGGCTCCCATCGTCGACTGGTGATCCAGCGGGCGATACATGATTTTCCCGAACGGCGTACCGACCTCGAGACCGTCCATGGCTGCGACGAGCTTCTCGGTGTCGACGGCCCCGGCCTTCTTAAGCGCGGCCGCAATCGTGTGGATGGTCGCGTACCCGACCACGGAGCCGAGACGCGGATAATCGTTGAACTTGGCCTTATAGGCTTCCAGAAAGGCCTTGTGCTCGGGCGTGTCAATCGCCTGCCAGGGGTATCCAGTAACATACCAACCGACCGGAGCTTCTTCTTTTAGGGGATCCAGATACTCCGGCTCGCCCCCGAGCACGCTGAACACGGGGCGGTCCTTGAACAGGCCGCGTGTCTCACCCTCGCGCACGAATTTCTGCAAGTCGGCGCCGAACGTGACGTTGAATATGGCGTCGGGCTTCGCATCGGCCACCGCCTGCGCTACCGCACCTGCATCGATCTTGCCAAGCGGTGCAGCCTGCTCGACAACAAATTCCACGCCCGGCTGCTTTTCGGCCATGAGGACCTTGAAGGAGGCTATGGCCGACTGGCCATACTCGTAGTTCGGATAGACGAGCGCCCAGCGCTTCTTGTTCAGCTTGACCGCATCGGCAACGAGCATGGACGTCTGCATGTAGGTCGAGGCGCGCAGGCGGTACGTGTACTTGTTGCCGCTTTCCCAGACGATCTTATCGGTCAGCGGCTCAGCAGCAACGAACAGCACCTGACGTTGTTTGGCGAAGTCCGCGACGGCGAGGCCGACGTGCGAAAGAAAAGTGCCTGTGAGCAACGCCACGTTCTCGCGCGACACAAGCTCCTCGGCTGCCCGCACTGCGTCGCCCGGCGTCCCATTGTCATCCCGCGACACGACTTCGATCTGCCTGCCGCCGATCCCGCCAGCCTTGTTCACCTCCTCTACGGCAAGCTCCCAGCCCTTTCGATAGGGTTCGAGAAATGCTGGAACTGCCTTGTAGCTGTTGAGCTCACCGATCTTGATCGTGCCTTGCGCCAAGGCTTGGCCGGCAAAAACTAGACCGACGGCAGCCAGTGTCAGTCTCTAACAAACTCCGCATGGATCGGTCGCTCCCGTTCATCTCTTCTTTTGGTGCCTTGTAGACTTTAGCATGTTGTGAGCAAATCTGGTCGATGCAATGGCGTTTGCTCACCCTTGTGCGGCTTGCATACGATTGACGCTTTTCTGCAATGGCTTTCCACCAGAATCGACCCAGGGCATTGCAATCGCTCAACGCATAAAACAGCGGAGACGCCCATGGCCGACGCGACAGTGCTGGTGCAAGCGGGCGGCGGCGTCACGCGCTTGACGCTCAACCGGCCCGACAAGCTCAACGCCTTCAACCAGACGATGATGGCGGAGCTCGAGACTGCGCTGGCGAGCGCAGGCCGCGATCCGACGTGCCGCGTCGTCGTGTTGACGGGTGCAGGCCGTGCCTTTTCGGCCGGACAGGACCTTGCGGACGGCGTCTACGTCAAGGGTGGCCCTCAGCCGGACCTCGGTTTCGTTCTCGACCGCTACAATCCCATCATCGGGCTCGTCAGAACTTTGCCCAAACCGGTCATTGCTGCCGTCAACGGACTAGCCGCCGGCGCAGGCGTGAGCCTGGCTCTCGCCTGCGATTTGGTTTACGCGGCCCGCTCAGCCAGTTTCATGCTGGCTTTCGCCAAGATCGGCCTGGTGCCGGATTGCGGCGGCACATGGTTCCTGCCACGTCTCGTCGGCGAAGCGCGTGCCAGGGGCTTGACCATGCTTGCCGAGCCGCTGATCGCCGACAAGGCCGAGGCTTGGGGGTTGATCTGGAAGGCGGTGGATGATGACAAGCTCGCGGCGGAAGTGGACGCACTTGCGAGCCGGCTCGCCATCGCGCCTACCTATGGGCTCGCGTTGACCAAGGCGGCACTCGACGCATCAGCCGGCAATACTCTGCCGGCACAGCTCGATCTCGAGCGTGAGTTGCAGAGCAAGGCTGGAAAATCTCCCGACTACGCCGAGGGTGTGGGCTCGTTCCTGGAAAAACGCATGCCAAATTTCACCGGACGGCCGAGCTGACCTGGCATGGCCGAGGATCCCACCGCCCTAGCCCGACGCAGCGCACAGGCCATGTGGGCCGAGGACAGGGCGAGCCGCGGCCTCGGCATGCGCCTCGAGCATGTGGCGCCTGGATCGGCTGTGCTCTCGATGGCCATCACCGAGGTCATGGTGAATGGACACGGCACCTGTCACGGCGGATTCATCTTCCTCCTTGCCGACTCGGCCTTTGCCTTCGCCTGCAATTCCCACAATCAGAAGAACGTGGCGCAGAATTGCCAGATCGCCTTCATCGCACCCGGCCAGCTCGGCATGCGGCTCATCGCCGAAGCCCGAGAGCGCCATCGCGGCGAGCGCAGCGGCATCTACGACGTGACCGTCAAGACCGATGCGGGAGAGCTGATAGCGGAATTCCGTGGGCACAGCCGCGCTATTCCCGGAACGCTCGTACAAGACACGTGATGCTCGGAGGATGAGATGCAGGATCTGAGGCCCGCACGCTTCGAACTCGATCCGATCGAAATCGCAACGCGTGATGTCATTGCCGAGCTGCAACTACATCGGCTCAAGTGGGCTCTGCGTCACGCCTACGAGAACGTGCCTCACTACCGGCGGGTCTTCGATGCGAAAGGCGTTCGCCCAGACGATCTGAAGCAGCTTTCCGATCTCGCGCATTTTCCTTTCACTACCAAGGATGATCTGCGCGCAGGCTACCCTTTCGGCATGTTCGCATTCCCGCAGGACAAGATTGCGCGCATCCATGCCTCCTCCGGCACTACCGGCAAACCTACCGTGGTCGGCTACACGCAGGGCGATCTCAACACCTGGTCGCAGGTCATGGCCCGATCAATCCGCGCCGCCGGCGGGCGTCCGGGCATGAAGGTCCACGTCGCCTACGGCTACGGCCTGTTCACAGGCGGCCTTGGGGCGCACTACGGCGCCGAGGAGCTTGGCTGTACGGTCATCCCCGTCTCCGGCGGTATGACCGAGCGCCAGGTGCAGCTCATTCTAGATTTCGAGCCCGACATCATCATGGTGACGCCAAGCTATATGCTGGCGATCCTCGACGAGTTCCGCCGCCTCGGGCACGACCCGCGCAAAACCTCCCTCAAGGTCGGTATCTTCGGCGCCGAGCCCTGGACCAACGCCATGCGCACCGAGATCGAGCAGGCCTTCGACATGCACGCGGTCGACATTTACGGCCTGTCCGAGGTGATTGGCCCAGGCGTCGCCAACGAGTGCGTCGAGACCAAGGACGGCCTGCACATCTGGGAGGACCATTTCTATCCCGAGGTCATTGATCCCGTATCGGGCGAACCGCTGCCAGACGGCGAGCGGGGCGAGCTCGTCTTCACGACGCTGACCAAAGAGGGCATGCCGATTATCCGCTACCGCACGCGCGATCTCACCCGACTGTTGCCTGGCACTGCACGTACTATGCGGCGGATGGAGAAGATCACAGGCCGCTCTGACGATATGATGATCGTGCGCGGTGTGAATGTTTTCCCGACCCAGATCGAGGAGCAGATCCTGAAGGTCAAAGGACTGGCTCCCCACTACCAGATCGTGCTCACGCGCCAGGATCGCCTCGACGAGATGGAAGTGCTGGTGGAGACAACCGCCCACAGCGCCACAGAGGACGCGCGCGCTGCTTCCGCCGAGGCGCTCCGGGCTTACATCAAGGGCAACGTCGGCGTGACGGCGCGCGTCACTGTTGTTCCACCCAACGGGGTGGAACGCAGCCAGGGCAAGGCACGCCGCGTAATCGACAAGCGACCCAAAGAGTGAGCTACGTCACGCAATGCAGGCCTGGGGTTGTCTTGCCTGCTCCTTGCCCCATATGCACGACCATCGCCCCCAACGAATGCGGAGGAAACGGCATGCTCGCGACCGAGATCCACGCGCACGCGCGCAAGCTCCTCGATGCCCACGGGGCTAAGGCCATAGCCGAAGCGGCGCGCAAGGCCGCCGATCTGGAAAGCAACGGGGACCAGGTCCAGGCTGAGACCTGGCGCCGCATCGAAGCGGCCCTGCGTCACTTGCACGGTCCGCGCCAGGGTTAAGCGCAACCGGCCGGGCCGAACCCGAGTGGCATGTTCGCTCGGCTTTGAATATGGTCCAGGCATGGTGAAACCAGACGCCACCAACACCAGTTTCGGATTCAAAGACGTTCCTGCCGGCGCCCGGCAAGGCCTCGTCAACGACGTCTTTGCCAAAGTCGCGGATCGCTACGATCTGATGAACGACCTGATGTCGGGCGGTCTGCACCGGTTGTGGAAGGATGATCTCGTGGTCATGCTCGGCCCCCCCAAAGGGCCGCAGCCGTTCCGCCTTCTCGACATTGCCGGTGGCACCGGCGACATCGCCCTGCGCTATGTGAAGGCGGGTGGACCCGAATGCACAGCTATCATTTGCGACATCAGCCCGCAGATGCTGGACGTCGGCCGCCGCAAGATCGTGCGCGAGGGCCAGTCCGCGCGCGTCGATCTGATGCAAGCCAATGCAGAGTCACTGCCGTTCGCGAACCGCACGTTCGATGCGTGTACGATCGGGTTCGGCATCCGCAACGTCACGCACATCGACCGTGCGCTGTCTGAGGCGTTTCGCGTGCTCAAATCTGGCGGGCGCTTCCTGTGCCTCGAGTTCTCGCACGTCGATGTACCGATCCTCGAACGGCTCTACGACTTCCACTCCTTCGAGGTCATTCCGCGCCTGGGTGCGCTGGCGGCAGGTGACAGCGATCCCTATCGCTACCTGGTAGAGAGCATTCGCAAGTTTCCCTCGCAGGAACGCTTCGCCGCCATGATCCGAACAGCCGGTTTTGCCCGCGTCTCCTACCGCAACCTGACCGGCGGCATCGCCGCCATTCACTCGGGTTGGCGGATTTGAGGTCGCTTGCAGCGCCACTTGCCGTAGCCCGCGTCAACGCCTGCGCAAGGTTTCTGAGGGCAGCTCCCCGAATACCAGCCGGTACTTTGCCGAGAACACGGCAAGATCGCTGAAGCCGCAATCGAAAGCCACAGTTGAAACCTTCGTGCCGGAACTGGCCGAGAGCAAGCGCGACCGCGCGAGCTGCAGGCGGCAGTTCATGAGGTATTCGCGCGGCGAGCACCCGACATGGCGGCGAAATCCAGTCTGCAGCGACCTGAGCCCCACACCCAGAACGCGTGCGAGGTCCGCGAGACGAATGGGCTCGGAGGCATGCGCGTCGATGAAGTCACGAGCACGTTGTACGACAGCTGGCCCAGGATCCGTGACACGCCCGCCGGCGCGGCTTCGCACCGAGGGCCATATGATGGCACTCGCGAGACCAAGCAGGAGGTCGTCGAAATTCGCTGCTGCCAGCGATGACAGGCCGATATGCGACAGGTTCTGCATCTCGTGAAACACGTTGGAGACATTGCGGACCAGCGTCTTCACGACCGGATCCGCATGATCCAGCATCACCGCCGTCTGATGGGGCGAGCCGAGCTTGCCGTCATCGCCGATCAAACCACCAGCCCGGGCAGCAACCGATGTTGCCGGCGCAATCAGCGAGAAGCCCGTCGTCCCGCCTTGCACATCGAAATGTCCTTCGAGTCTCGGTGGAAGAAGGATAGCGGATCGACCAGCGACAACGTCGCTCGTGCCGTGCCCCCCGGTGAAGCGGGCGCCCTGCTTCAAGGGAAGGACGATGTGATACTCGTCCGCGCGTGTGATCTTGAAGGATAGCTTGGAGTGCGTCCCGCGGTGCAGATCGCAATGCCCGAGCGCGCCTCCCGCATAGCTCAAATGAAACTCGCTGGGCGTTCCTTCGAAATGCGCCGCTGAAATACTGTCCGCAATATTTGAAAGGAAAGCTTCGGCCTCGGCTTTGTCCGCAAACGTCCTGTTCTGAAAGGCTCCGGACACGCTGTTGTGAGCGTTGTCATGTGGTTTGCGCATTCGCGTCCGCCATAGTCGCTTCGTATGCTCGGTAGAGCCCGGTGGCGCATTCGTGCAAATCACGAAAAGCTGATCCTTCCTTCAAACGCCCGTCATCGGTCCGCGTTGGATTGGATCTTGCAGACGCAGCAGTCGGCAGTCCGGCGGCCGCGTGAAGAGTTCCCTGCTCGATACAACTGCGAGACCGCAACATATGACAACAAGAAACCTTCCGAGCTAGTTCGACCGATCGAGCAACGACGCTGCGCAAAAGAGATGCGCATGCTCTCGCTGCCGTTCGCCGAGATAAATCCCAAGCCTGAAGTCGTTGCGGCAGAAGAACATTTTTCTGCGCGTGAGCAGCCGCGTGCCGCGAGCCACTTCATGCACATTCAACAATCCATACGCGCGCGCAGCGCCGCAGATTGGGCGGCTTCGGGTGCCGCTGCCATTAGCGCAGGAAGCCTTCGGAAGGCGAGGAAGTGCTTTCTTGCCGCGGTGAAGGCCGACACAGCAAACGCACAGTACCGCTTCAGCTTCGCGCTCGTGCTGGAGGCGCTTGGAGAAGTCGGGGCGGCAGCCGAACAATTGACTGCGGCGTTGCGGCTTGCCCCGAGCATGACGGCGGCCTCGCGTCGCCTATGCTGGCTTCTCGATAGAGGAACTCTGCCGAACGGCGTCCGGCTCGATGACGAAGGATTGCTCGCCGCCCTAGCGCACGATACGGCTGACCGTGATCTGCTCACGGCTGCGATCCTGCACCAGCGGTCGCGGAGTGGCACCCTGCGACAGGTACTGGACAAGAGCCATTCCCGAGGCTGGCTTGATGTTGCGCGCGAGCTTTGCGTCAGCGCGACAGGCGAAGCCCTCCAAGATCGCTTGTTTCTCGAGACGCTCCGCAGAGGGATTGTCACAAACCCGCAGATCGAGGACCTGCTGACGGCTATACGCTCTGTCCTGCTGCTGGAAGTCCCGCGGGCCCGCTTCGCGGATCGCACACTGATGCGCTTTTCAGCTATGCTTCTGCAGCAATGCTGGCTCAACGAATTCGTATGGCCCGAGACGGCCGAGGAGATGAGCGCCCTGGAGGCGCAGGCCATTCCCCGCGATCGTGTTCTGGAAGGCGATCCGGAAAGCTGCCACACGCTCTTCCTGCGTTCGATGTATCGGCCCCCCACGGAAACGCTTGGGCAAGGCATTCATGCCGACGATTTGACTAAGCTCGAGCCCGTGCTGCTGCGCCAGGCACTTCAAGGGCGCCTCGCGGAAGAGAGCGAGATGCACGGGCACGCCGCCAAAATTCCACGGATGGGGGCGATCTCTGACGAAACGTCGGTGAAAGTAGCCGATATGTACGGCACGAGCCCATATCCGCGCTGGACGAGCGTGCTCACGTACAGGAAAGGACACTACCTCAAGCAGCTCAACTCCGTTTTCAAACCGGAGGAGCTCAATTTTCTGCAACGGCCGTTCGAAGTTCTGATCGCTGGTTGCGGCACTGGGCGCCAAGCCGTTTCAGCCGCCTTCGACTATGGCGTGAACGCCCGCGTCACGGCTTTCGACATTGCTCTGCCTAGTCTCGGCTACGCCTCGACAATGGCCGAGCGCATGGGTGCACACAACGTCCGGTTCGTGCACGCCGACATTCAACAGATCGAAACAGTTGAGCCGTCGTTGCTCGGCCGCTTCCATGTCATCGAGTGCATCGGCGTGCTGCATCATATGACAAGACCTCTCGATGGCTGGCGCGCACTGAGCAAGTGCCTCGCACCGGGTGGTCTCATGCTGATTGGTCTCTACAGCGCCAGCGCACGGCACAATCTTGCGATCCTGAAAGCTGACCCCGCGTACCCGGGTCCAGGCTGCGACGCCGATGTCCTTCGCCGCTATCGGCAGCATTTGCTCACGCTCCCAAAGGGAGCCCCTGGGGCAGGGTTCAGACGTGGCATGGATTTCTACTCGTCGAGCGGCTTCCGTGACTTCTTCCTGCACGTCAGCGAACGCTGTTTCACCTTGCCGGAAATCAAGCAATTTCTCGACCAGCATAGCCTCCGATTCCGGGGCTTCTTCGACCTTCCGCTCCAGCTTCTGCAAAACCATACGCCGGCCGTCGAATGGCCCGGGACCCTCGAAGAGTGGACCCAGTGCGAGACCGACCGGCCCGAACTCTTTCCCAGTATGTACCAGTTCTGGTGCACGGCCGCTTGAGCGGGACCACACCATCGCGGCCCAAAATGGTTGCCGAAGCACCCCTGATCGGCTGTGCATACACCAATTAGCGGCAGCCTGCTCTACTGGCTGCCGGGGCCGTGACAGCACCCACTGCAAGCATAGCGCCCCGCTTTTCTTGACCCGCCGCCGCATCAGGGCAATGTGCGGTCCCGGATCCGATTCTGACGGCGACCGTCCCGCTAATGGCCACGACCATCGGCAATCTCTTTCGTCTTGCTCGAGCCGGCCTCAGCTTGGCGCAGCACGGCGTGAGTTTCGTGCCGAAAGGCACACCTGTGCCGTTCGCCCTGCACATCGCGCGTGCCGCGACGCTGCCAGTGCGGGCGCTGATGTGGCCGTTTCGCGCGGGACAGTCCAGGGAGACGCGCGTCACGCGTGCGCTTACCGGTTTGGGCCCAAGCTACATCAAGCTGGGTCAGTTCCTGGCGACGCGTGCAGATCTCATTGGTCCCGAGTTGGCGCGCGACTTGCGGCACCTTCAGGACAAGCTTCCCCCATTCTCCATGGCCGCAGCACGGCGCGCTGTCGAAGATGCGCTCGGCGGTCGCCTGGAAGAGCATTTTGCGGACTTCGGGCCACCGGTGGCCGCGGCGTCCATAGCCCAAGTGCACAAGGCATATGTGATCGAGGATGGGACCCGCCGTGCGGTCGCCGTCAAGATCCTGCGCCCGGACATCGAGCGGCGCTTCCGGCGCGATCTCGACAGCTACTATTTCGCCGCGCGCCTGATCGAGCGCTTTCATGCGCCTTCACGCCGCCTGCGGCCGGTGGCGGTGGTCGACACGCTGGCGCGTACGACAGAGCTCGAGATGGACTTGCGGCTCGAGGCCGCCGCCATCTCGGAAATGGCCGAGAACACCAAGGGCGATACCGGCTTCCGCGTCCCGGAGGTTGACTGGAAACGCACCCAGAGGCGGGTCCTGACCTTGGAGTGGATCGACGGCATTCCGATCTCAAACCACACGGCCCTCGCCGCGGCAGGGCATGACCTGAGAGCGCTCGGCCTCACCATCCTGCGCTCGTTCCTGCAGCATGCCATGCGCGACGGCTTCTTCCACGCCGACATGCATCAAGGCAACCTGTTCGTCGATGCGGAAGGCCGTATCGTCGCTGTGGACTTCGGCATCATGGGACGCCTCGGCCCCAAGGAGCGCCGCTTCCTCGCTGAGATCCTGCATGGCCTCATCACCCGCGACTACAAGCGCGCGGCGGAGGTGCACTTCTGGGCCGGATACGTGCCTCCGCATCACCCCGTCGAAGTCTTCGCACAGGCGCTGCGCGCCATCGGTGAGCCGATCCACGGCCGCTTGGCGAGCGAGATTTCCATGGCGGACCTGCTCGGCCAGCTCTTCGCCTACACCGATGTGTTCGACATGCAGACCAGGCCCGAGCTCATCTTGCTGCAGAAAACCATGGTCGTGGTCGAGGGCGTGGCGCGCTCGCTCGATCCCTCCCTCAACATATGGAGCGCCGCCGAGCCGATCGCGCGCGAATGGCTGGAAGCCAATCTGGGCCCGGCTGGCGCCCTGAAAGACGCACGCGAGGGTGCTTCCGAGCTCGGTAAATTCCTATCCGAGATTCCGGCTCTGCTCGGCGTCGTGGAGCGCACGATGGTCGCGCTTGCCGACATGGCTCGCAGCGGCGTGCGCCTCGATGACGATACCATCAGCCGGCTTGCTGGTGAGGAAGCCCGGAACAGCCGCTGGGGCCGCATTGCGCTTTGGATAGGCGCACTGAGCCTACTTGGGATTGCGTGGCAGTTTCTTTTCGCCCGCTAGACTAAGGTTGCGGACTGCGCATCTGGAAGGCGGACCACCGCCGATCAATCACAATAGCAATGACCACGTATGCAATGCCCCATGTAGACAATAGAGCAGTAACGATCGGTGGCGGCGCATTGCGCATAACCAACGCCGAGATCGCAGCAACTGCCATCAGCGCGTACGCAGACAACGACAGCCGGCGATGGCTCCAACCCATGCGCACGAGACGTTGATAGTAGTGGGACTTGTGCGCGCGCCACAAGTCCTCCCCGAGGAGCGCTCGTCGCAGCAACGTCACTGTTGCATCGAGTACGAATGGAGAGAATACCAAAGGTGGAAACCAGCAGGGCCACACTCCGCGCTCCCATCCCAGAAAGCCGATGACCGCGGCGAGGAATCCGAGCGCTATCGAGCCAGCATCACCGAGAAAAATGCGGGCAGGATCGAAGTTCCAAATCAGGAAGCCCAGTGCAGCCCCGCTGACAATCGCCGCGGCCACCGCCAAATCAGCCACGCCCGCCGCGTGTCCAGCAACGGCATAGGCGCCAAATCCAAACACTGCCATACCGCCCGCAAGCCCGTTCGTCCCGTCCATGAAATTGTAGGCGTTCATGCACCAGACGATGCCAGGCACGAACATGAACGCAAGCGGCAGTGGGAGGCCGGACGCGTTCATGCCCCAGATCACGAAAACGGTTGCAGCCACCGCTTGAGCGGAAATGCGCACCGGAACCGGAAGCCCGCGCAAATCATCGACGAAGAAAATTGCAGCCAGAGCCGTCGTCAGCCCCACGATCAAGCCGAGGCCTGCAACTGGCAACAATGCGCCCGCCACGCCGGCGCCAATCAGCAACCCGATGCCGCCTGTGCGTGGCATCGCCGTCCTATGCAGCGAGCGGTCACTCGGCACATCAACGGCGAGCCCGGCGAAAGCCGGAATGGTGAGCACACGAACTATGGCGCACGCTGCTATACAAGCAGTCAGGAACTCAGTGAGCGGCGGTGCCACGGCAGGCCATTCTTGGGCTGCTCGCCGATTTGGATCGTCAATCCCAGTTGCGTGGCGGACGGCGCTCGCGGCGCTCGCCGCCTCCTTCGCGGTCCCGACGCGGCGGACGATCACCGCGCTCTCCGCCACGACCGCCACCCTCTGAGCGCTCCGACCGGCGTCCATCACCACCTTCATCGCCCGCCTCGCGCGGCGGCGCCGGCAGCTCCTTGCCGGTCTCCTGATCGATGATCTTCATCGACAGACGCACCTTTCCGCGATCATCGAAGCCCAGAAGCTTGACGTAGACTTCCTGTCCCTCTTTTACGACCTCGCCCACGGTTTGGGGGCGGCCTTGCGTGAGCTGCGAAATGTGCACCAGACCGTCCTTGGAGCCGAAGAAGTTAACGAAGGCTCCGAACTCCATGATCTTGACGACCTTACCCTTGTAGATCTGGCCAACCTCGGGCTCCGACGTAATGCCCCGGATGCGGCCGAGTGCCGCCTCGATCGACTCGCGCTTGGCGGCGGCAATCTTCACCGTCCCGTCGTCCTCGATGTCGATCTTGGCGCCGCTCTCCGCCACGATCTCGCGAATGACCGATCCGCCGGACCCGATCACCTCACGTATCTTGTCGACTGGAATCTTGATGGTCTCGATGCGCGGCGCATGCTCGCCCAGCTCGCTACGCGCGGACCCTAACGCCGTGCTCATCTCACCGAGGATGTGCATGCGGCCGTGGTGCGCCTGCTCGAGCGCAACACGCATGATCTCCTCGGTAATGCCAGTGATCTTGATGTCCATCTGCAGCGACGTAACACCGTTGCGCGTGCCGGCAACCTTGAAATCCATATCGCCCAGATGATCCTCGTCACCGAGGATATCGGTGAGAACAGCGAAGTCGTTGCCCTCCTTGATGAGACCCATGGCAATCCCGGCCACCGGCTCCTTCAGCGGCACACCTGCGTCCATCAACGCAAGGGAGGTGCCGCACACTGTGGCCATGGACGAAGAGCCATTGCTCTCCGTAATCTCAGACACGACGCGGATTGTATAGGGGAACTCCTCGGCGCCCGGCAGCAACGGCCGCACCGCGCGCCAAGCCAGCTTGCCGTGGCCGATCTCGCGGCGCCCCGGCGAGCCCATGCGCCCCGTCTCGCCCACGGAGTAGGGCGGAAAGTTGTAGTGGAGCATGAACCGCTCCTTCCTGGTGCCCTCCAGCGCATCCACGAACTGCTCATCCTCGCCGGTGCCGAGCGTTGCGACAACCAATGCCTGCGTCTCTCCGCGGGTGAACAACGCCGAGCCGTGCGTGCGGGGCAGCACGTGCACCTCCGACGTGATCGGGCGCACAGTCTTGAGATCTCGGCCATCGATGCGGCGGCTGGTACGAATGATATCGCCACGCACGACGTCGGACTCGATGCTCTTGAACACGCCCTCGAGCAGAACTTTCTGATTGGCGTCGGCGTCTGCAGCAAGCAGCGCCGCCATGGCCTTCTCTCGCGCGGCGTCGACAAGCTCGTGCCGTTTTTGCTTCTGCGGCGTAGCGAAGGCGTTACGCAGGTCGCTCTCCACGAGGCGCTGCATTTTCTCTTTCTCAGCCGACGTATCAGGTGGCAGGAAGTTCCACGGCTCCTTTGCCGCCTTTTCCGCCAGCTTGATGATCGCATTAATGACCGGCTGGAAGCCGCGGTGACCGAACATCACCGCCTCGAGCATCTGCTTCTCCGGCAGCTCCTTGGCTTCCGACTCGACCATCATCACCGCATCCTGCGTACCGGCGATCACAAGGTCGAGCGCGCTGTTCGTCATCTCGTCCAGCAACGGATTGAGCACGAAGTTGCCATCGACGACGCCGACGCGCGCAGCCCCGATCGGCCCCAGAAAAGGCAGACCTGATAGTGTCAGCGCAGCTGACGCAGCCACCATCCCGACCATGTCGGGATCATTCTCCATGTCGTGCGAGAGCACGGTGACGACCACCTGTGTCTCGTTCTTGAAGCCCTCGACGAACAGCGGCCGAATGGGTCGGTCGATGAGACGCGAGGTCAGCGTCTCCTTCTCGCTGGGCCGCCCCTCCCGCTTGAAAAACCCGCCAGGAATCTTGCCGGCGGCATAGGTTCTCTCTTGGTAGTTTACGGTCAGGGGAAAGAAATCAATCCCCGGTCGAACGCTTTTCGCCGCGACTACGGTAGCCAGCACGCTGGTCTCGCCGTACTGAGCAACGACAGCGGCATCCGCCTGTCGCGCCATCTGGCCGGTCTCCAGCCTCAGCTTTCGTCCGCCCCACTCGATTTCAACGGTGTGCTTGTCAAACATGTCCTGTCTCGGTGGTTATTCGTCCAATGCCATTGCCGCGGCTCGCTCGCGAAGAGCCGGCCAACTCCCATGCGGCAAAAGCAAAGCGCGGCCGGCGCAGTCGTCTTATCGGCGCAAATCCAGGCGCTCGATGATTTTCTGATAGCGGGCCACATCTCTGCGGCGCACATAGTCGAGCAACTGCCGGCGCTGGCTCACCATCTTGAGGAGCCCCCGGCGGGAGTGATTGTCGTTCTTATGAGTTTTGAAGTGCTCGGTGAGACCGTTGATGCGTTCCGTCAGGATCGCGATCTGCACCTCCGGCGAGCCGGTATCTCCGGCCTTTGCGGCATAGTCCTTGATAACTTTCTGCTTGCGCTCTGGGCTCAGCGACATCAATCATTTCCTTTCAATTTCAGAATGTTAGGGACTCTCGCCCGCAAGGTGCGGTCTTCGGTCCAGTGCGGCCGCGGCCAGGATGTCGTCCAGCGGGGTCGCGTTTCATCGAGCATGGCACCACTGAGGTGCGATGCTGGCGGGGTTTATACACGAATGCACACTGAACGCGAGCGAAATCATGGCGTCGCCCACGACCCTGCCAGTTGCACCGTCATTGCCCGTAATTGAAAACCCTGGTCGGCCGGAGCTCGCCAGCGGCTACTTCGCACAATGCGATCAGCGTCCCTTTGGATATAGCGAAAGCATCTCCCACGACGATCGGCGCGTCGCGCCCACGCAGTAAAACCGGCTGGCCGCGCGCAAGGCGGGCAGCGTCTGCCTGACTGACGTTGATCTCGAGCAGATCCTCGAGCGCAGTCTCTATGGGCAGCAGCAGGCTTGCGAGCCCTCCCTCACCGCCTTCGTCAGCAGCCTGCTGCAGCTCCTGCAGCGACGTCGCGCCCTCGTCTGTGAATGTCCCGACGCGCGTGCGCCGTAGAGCCGCCACGTGCCCACGGCAACCGAGCAGGCGGCCCAAGTCACGCGCGAGCGCCCGAACGTAGGTGCCCCGCCCGCACTCCGTCTCCAACAGTGCAGTATCGGCATCTGGCATGTCGACCAGCTCGAGCCGGTCAATGACCACCGGCCGCGCTTCGAGCTCGACGGCACTGCCGCTGCGCGCCAGATCATAGGCGCGCTCGCCATCCACTTTGATTGCCGAGAACGCGGGCGGCGTCTGCATGATCTCGCCAATAAATTGCGGCAGAAGCGCTTCGATCTGGGAGCGCGATGGACGAGATGCATCCGTGGCCACCGCTGTACCCTCGGCATCGTCGGTATCGGTTTCCACACCCCAGCGCACGCTGAAGCGGTAGACCTTGCGCCCATCGACAGCGAACGGAACCGTCTTCGTGGCTTCACCCAGCGCGATGGGCAGCACTCCAGTCGCCAGCGGATCGAGCGTGCCGGCATGCCCCGCCTTCTGCGCCATGAACAGACGGCGCACCGCAGCCACGGCTTGGGTCGAGGTCATGCCCGGCGGCTTGTCGAGCACGACCCAGCCGTGCACAGGAATGCCCTTCTTACGGCGTGCCATACCGGGACCGATCACCTGAATGGGTGCGGCTCACATAACGCTCGCGCGTGCCGCAATCAGTTCGACCTCGCCAAGAGTAACTCTCCTGACGGCCATGAGCAGTCTCCGTTCGCTGGCATCCGGAGTCAGGACTTCTCCAGGTCCTGTGCCACATGCGGGGAATGAAGAACCTCGTCGATTCGCCGCACTTCGTCGAACGTTTCGTCGGCCATGAAGCGAATGTCGGGTGCGAACTTCAGATTGATTACGCGGGCTACCTCGCCGCGGATGTACCTCTTGGCTCGATCCAACGCCTGCAGAACGGCCTTCTCATCCTTTCCACCGAACGACGCCACATAGACCGTCGCAAGGCGCAAGTCGGGGGACATACGAACCTCGGGAATGGTAACGACGTGGGAAGCCAAAACATCGTCATGAATCTCCCCGCGCGTCAGCATCTCCGCCAAAGCGTGCCTGATAAGCTCGCCCACGCGCAGCTGGCGCTGCCCTGGAGTGGTCGTCTTTTGTGAACGGCGCCTTACCATGAATTGCCAATACCTCGTCGGCGCTTCAGTCCGCCAACTTTCCTGCCGTCCAACAAGCCGTCAGAGCGTCCGCGCGATGGTCTCGATGTTGAAGCACTCGATAACATCGCCCTGCCGGATGTCCTGGTAGTTGGCGAACGCCATACCGCACTCCTGTCCGGCAGGCACTTCCCTGACCTCGTCCTTGAAGCGTTTGAGAGTGGACAGGGTGCCTTCGTGGATGACCACGTTGTCGCGGATCAGGCGCACCTTCGCACCACGCTCGACCTTGCCTTCCGTGACACGACAACCCGCCACCTTGCCGACCTTGGAAATGTTAAACACCTCCAGGATCTCGGCGTTACCAAGAAATATCTCGCGCAGCGTCGGCGAAAGCATGCCCGACATGGCCGCCTTCACATCATCAACCAGATTGTAAATGATGTTGTAGTACCGGATCTCGACGCCAGACTGATCAGCGACGAGCTTGGCCTGCACGTTGGCGCGAACGTTGAAGCCTACCACCACCGCCTTGGACGCGTTGGCCAGCGCAATGTCGGACTCCGTGATACCTCCGACGCCCGAATGCACAATCCGCGCTTCCACCTCGTCAGTGCCGAGCTTCTTCAAGGCACCCGCAATGGCCTCGACCGACCCCTGCACGTCGCCTTTGACCAGCAGCGGAAATTCCTTCCGTCCAGCCTCCTTAAGCTGTTGCATCATCTGCTCAAGGGTGCGCGCCGTCCCCGCCGAGCCCAAAGCTTCGCGCCGCTTCCTCACGCGGTAGTCAGTGATTTCTCGGGCGCGAGCTTCGCTCTCCACCACCGCGAACTGGTCGCCGGCTTCCGGTGCGCTGTCGAAGCCTAGGACCTCGACCGGCACGGATGGACCAGCCGCAGCAGTGTTGTCGCCTTTATCATCAATCAGCGCCCTGACCCGGCCCCACGACATGCCAGCAACGACGATATCACCGACATGCAGCGTGCCACGCTGGACCAGCAGAGTGCCGACGGGACCGCGACCGCGCTCGAGCTTGGCCTCGATGACGAAACCTTCCGCCGAGCGCACTGGGTTGGCTTTCAGGTCGAGCAATTCGGCCTGCAGGTTGATAGCCTCTAGCAGCTTATCGAGACCGGTCTTCTTCACGGCCGATACCAGCACCTCGAGCGTTTCACCCGACATGCTCTCCACCACGATCTCGTGCTGCAGCAGGTCCGTGCGCACTCGATTGGGATCGGCGTCGCCCTTGTCGATCTTATTGATGGCAACGATCATCGGCACATGGGCGGCCTTGGCGTGATTGATGGCCTCGACCGTCTGCGGCATGACGCCATCGTCGGCTGCCACCACGAGCACGACGATATCGGTCACCTTGGCGCCGCGGGCACGCATGGCGGTGAATGCCTCGTGGCCAGGTGTATCGATGAACGTAGTCTTGTGCCCATCCGGCGTCGTCACCTGATACGCACCGATGTGCTGCGTGATGCCACCGGCCTCGCCGGCCGCAACGTCGGCATGTCGGATCGCGTCCAGGAGCGACGTCTTACCGTGATCGACGTGCCCCATGATGGTCACGACGGGCGCACGCGGCTGCAGGTTCTCGTCGGCATCAGTCGCACCGATGAAGCCTTCTTCGACATCGGCTTCCGAAACGCGCTTGGGCGTGTGTCCAAACTCCTGCACGATGAGCTCGGCCGTATCGGCATCGATGACATCGTTGATCTTGTGCATCGCGCCTTGTTTCATCAGAAACTTGATAATGTCGACCGACCGCTCGGTCATGCGATTGGCGAGCTCCTGGATGGTGATGACCTCGGGAATGGTCACCTCGCGCATGATCTTCTCGCGCGACTGAAGCGTACCCATGGCGCGCCTTGCGTCGCGTTCGCGCTTGCGTCGCAGCGAAGCAAGGGACCGTTCCTGCGCTTCTCGGTCGAAGTTGTTGATCGTGAGCTTGACGCGCTCGCGCCGATCCTCCGGACCCTTGACGGGGCTCTTGACGACTTTGACGCCACCCTTCTTCTTGCCGCGCAAATCATCGTCATCGGCCACCACTTCATCGGCCACCGGCCGCAAGGGTTTGCGAACGACTGTTTCAGTTTTGCGCAGCTCCGCCCGCGCGGCCACGCCAGCGCCTGCATCGGGAGTTTTCGGCGGCGTCTCCTGCTTGGCGACGTCGGATGGCGTGCCGTCTGCCCGCTGGGAAGCAGCCACATCGGCGGCAGCCGGCTCTGGCGCTGCCTGCGGATCCGCCTCTTGCTTGAGCCGGGCCTCCGCTTCGAGCTTGCGCCTTTCCTCCTCGTGCTCTTTCTCTTGCTTAGTCCTGAGCTGGGTCTCGACGGCTTCACGTTCCTTGTTCGCAGCCAAGGCCTTCTTGCGCGCATCGAGCTCATCGGGACGCAGCGTGCCCTGACGCACGGCGTCGCCTTTCGCCGCTCCGCCTTGGCGGCCTACGGACTCGAGCCCTTCCTCCTCGGTTTGGCCCGGGGTGGGAAGCGTGCGGCGCTTCTTGCGCTCAACGACAACGACGTTCTTGCGACCGTGGCTGAAGCTCTGCTGCACGTGGCCCGACGGCTCCGTGCGCTTGAGGCTCAACGGCTTGCGGCTACCACTTCGCAGTGTCTTGTCCGTGGTGGTCTCTTTGGTCTCGCTCATGCCTTTTCCGTGTTCGCCCCCGCCTTGGGGTTCCTCGCCGGGGCGCCCGTCGCCTCCCGGTAGCGTCGCAGGCGCGCCGCTTCATTCAGGAAATGCCGGCCTGCCCCGCCGTTCGTGAGAGCAGCATGTACCACATTTGACCGCCCCATGGCCAAGCTCAATTCCACCGATGCCAGGCACGTAATGATCGCGGCTCCATCTGGCTCGTTTCGCTCGCCCCATATGGCGCGAAACAAGCGGTCCAGCTTTGCGGAACCGTCATCGGCAGCGTCGGACGCATGAATAAGGGCGACGCACTGCCTAGAGCCAATTGTGGCCTCGGTCTTGGCAAATCCCGCGTGAACGAGACCCGCCTTATTGGCCAGGCTCAGGGCCTCGGTGGCTCGACGTACGAGCAGCCTATCGACCAGGTCCGGCAGGTCCTCCGGCACACTCACCGGTCGCCGCAGGGCCCGGGCAAAGGCACCACTCGAGCGAGCTGCCTCGACTGCGGAGCGAGAGCAGGAAATCCAGACCCCTCGTCCCGGCAAGCGGCGCGTCAGATCAGGGACGATCTGACCATCGGGCGCGCGAACAAAGCGAATGAGCCCGCTGGGCGCAAGCAACGCGCGAGTGACGGCGCACATGCGCTCGGGGCCAGCGGCAGTATCGCTGTCCTCTGCACCCGCGACCTCTTGCGCCTCGTGGCCCATCGCCGACCTGTCCGCTCCTCCGGCATCCGCTCAAACCTTGGCTGCGACGGGAGCCGCGTCGGCATCTTCCGCTGCAACCTCCGGTGCCAGATCCTCGGCCTTAATCCAGCCCGCCATGACCCGCGCAGACATGATCATGTCCTCGGCCTCCTTGCGACCCGCATCGAAGCCGTCGAGGATGCCTTTGTGCCGCACGGGTTCCGCATCCTTCTCCTTCTTGCGCTCGACCCAGCCGACCAGCTCATCGGTGGCGCAATCGGCAAGATCCTCCACCGTCTTGATGCCGTGCTCACCGAAGGCCACCAGCATCGAGGTGGTGACGCCCTCGACCTTGGCCAGATCATCGGCAACACCAAGCTCGCGCCGACGAGCGTCGCGCTCCGCCTCCTGTTTCTGCAAGTATTCACGCGCACGCGTCTGAATCTCGTTCGCCGTATCCTCGTCGAAGCCTTCGATATGCGCGATCTCTGCCGTATCAACGTAGGCGACCTCCTCTACCGAGGCGAACCCTTCGGTCGCGAGCAACTGAGCAATAACTTCGTCGACATCGAGCGACTCCATGAACATCTGCGAGCGCTCGGTGAACTCCTTCTGGCGCCGCTCGCTCTCCTCCTGCTCCGTGAGGATGTCGATATCCCAGCCCGTGAGCTGCGAGGCAAGCCGCACGTTCTGACCACGGCGCCCGATAGCCAGAGAGAGTTCCTTCTCCGCCACCACGACCTCGATGCGATTGGTATCTTCGTCGAGAACAACTTTACTCACCTCAGCGGGAGCAAGCGCATTGACGATGAACGTCGCCGCATCCTCCTTCCACTGGATGATGTCCACCTTCTCACCCTGCAGCTCACCGACTACAGCCTGCACACGCTGGCCACGCATGCCGACGCAGGCCCCAACAGGGTCGATAGAGCTGTCTTTCGAAATGACCGCAATCTTCGCCCTGGAGCCCGGATCGCGCGCCACCGATTTGATCTCGACGATGCCGTCGTAGATCTCCGGCACCTCCATGGCGAACAGCTTGGACATGAATTCCGGCCGCGCGCGGGAAAGAAAAATCTGCGGCCCCCGCTGCTCGCGACGCACGTCGTATACATAAGCGCGAATACGATCGCCATAGCGGACGTTCTCGCGTGGGATCATCTCGTCGCGGCGAATGATGCCCTCGGCGCGGCCGAGGTCGACGATGACATTGCCGTACTCGACGCGCTTGACGGTACCGTTGGCGATGTCGCCCATCCGGTCCTTGTACTCGTTGTATTGACGCTCGCGCTCGGCCTCGCGCACCTTCTGCACGATGACCTGCTTGGCGTTCTGCGCCGCAACACGCCCGAAATCGAGCGGCGGCAACTCCTCGACCAACTCATCACCGATTTGCGCATCGGCCTTGCGCTTGCGTATGTCGGCCAATGCGACTTGCTGTGCGTCGTTCTCGACCTGCTCGACGACCGTCACGACGCGTGTGAGCCTGGTTTCACCAGACCGCGGGTCGATTTGGCACCGAATGTCATTCTCCGCGCCGTAGCGTGACTTGGCGGCCTTCTGGATGGCATCTTCCATCGCTTCGATGACGATCTTGCGGTCGATCGTCTTCTCGCGTGCGACAGCATCCGCAATCTGCAGCAGCTCCAACCGGTTTGCACTGACGCCTGTCTGAGCCATACCTCACACCCTTACTTTGCCGGCGGCGCCGTCGATGCGGCCCGCGCCCTGACTTTCGATCCTGTTCTTACCGCGGCGCAGCAACTCGCGAACGAGTGCGTCCGTCAGCACGAGCCGTGCCTCCCCGACAAGTGCGATGGGAAAGCCAAGCACCTGCCTGCCGTCCTTTCCGAGGTCAGCATTGATGCGAACCTCGCCGTCCTCATAGCCATCGAGCACACCGCGAAAGCGCTTGCGGCCACCTACGGGTTCTTTGAGCTCGATCTTTGCCTCGTGTCCCGTCCATTGATCAAAGTCGCTTGGCCGCACAAGGGGCCGATCGATGCCCGGCGACGACACCTGCAACCGATAGCTACCAGGCAGCGGATCGTGCACATCAAAAACCGGAGAGAGGTTGTGTGAGACCATCTTGCAGTCCTCGACGGTCATGCTGCCGTCGGACCGCTCGGCCATGATCTCCACGATCGTGTCCTGCCCGCCCATGATGCGCACCCGCACCAAGCGGAATCCCAGACCGTCTAAGACCGGCTCGGCCAGTGTTGCAATGTCGGCGGCAACGCCCGTCTCGCGAATGAAGCGTGCCTCCGGCGCCGGCCCGCCTGCGCTTGCCATGTAGACCCCGGCTGATCCATGCAAATGCCCAAGCGTCTTCCCAAAACAAAAAGAGCGGACCCCGAGGGCCCACTCTCATAGTTGAGATGATCATGAGCGAGGACATCATACGCCGCACGTATGCTCGTTGCAAGCGTATTTTGGCAAGCTATGCCGATCTTCGCCGCCGCGCGCGAACCTAGTCATACGGAGCCGCCTGACTCGGGTTTAACCATCCTCATTGACAGCATAATGACGGCCAAAGTGGCTGCTATCGACGCTGGAACTCGAGATAGTAGCAGCGTCGGCCGGCGGCAATGGCTTTGGCCTCATAGCGCGTCGGCGGCCAGTCGCCGCCCCTCTGACGCCAGTCGCGTGGTGTCCTTGCCATCCAGCAGAATGCACCCTGCTCCCGGGCAGCCTGCAGGACTGTGCCGGCATAGTCGCCAATATCAGAGGCAACGCGCAGCTTAGCTCCGGCACGCATGACCCGGGCCAGCATCTCCAGCAGGTGCGCATTGACTAGGCGTCGCTTGAGATGCCGCAGCTTGGGCCAAGGGTCGGGAAAAAGAATGAACGCACGCCCGACGCTTCCAGGCGGCAGCCAGCGAAGGAGCGGGCGGGCATCATCGGCAACGAGGCGAATGTTACGGCCCCGTCCGGCAGCAACGGCATCAAGAACTTTCAGCACGCCGTCCTGGAACGGCTCACACCCGATCAGCCCGACGTCCGGGTTGTGCGCCGCCTGCCAGAGCAGGTGCTCGCCGCCACCAAAGCCGATCTCGAGCCAGACGTCTGTGACGGCTTGCGCATATAGCTGGCTGAGCTCTAGCGGGGCCGTTGCGCTAAGATCGAGCGCGGCTCCCGGAAGAACATCGCGAAGCAGCGCCTCTTGGCGGGTGCTGGGTCTGCGACCCCGCCTGCGTCCGAACGAGCGTAGCTCGCCGCTGGGCTTGCGCGACGCAACAGAGTTATCCGGCGGTTGCCTGCCTGTCACGCCACCGCTGATCTGATCTTGTCGACGAGGTCCGTCTTCTCCCACGAGAACCCGCCGTCCTTATCGGGAGCACGTCCAAAGTGACCATAGGCGGCAGTACGGCGATAGATCGGCAGATTGAGCCGCAGCGCGCGGCGGATGTGCGTCGGACGAAGGGGAAACAGCTCGGCCAGCACCTGTTCCAGCTTCTGATCGTCGACCTTGCCTGTGCCCTGCGTATCGACATAGAGCGACATGGGATCGGCAACGCCGATGGCGTAAGCGACTTGAATGAGGCACCGGTCGGCGAGACCGGCTGCCACAACGTTCTTGGCCAGATATCTGGCCGCGTATGCTGCCGAGCGGTCGACCTTGGTCGGATCCTTGCCCGAAAAGGCGCCGCCACCGTGAGGAGCATATCCGCCATAGGTATCGACGATGATCTTGCGTCCCGTCAGACCGCAATCGCCGTCCGGTCCACCAACAACGAAATTGCCGGTTGGATTGACGAGGAAGTCCGCCGCATTCTTCGGCATCCAGCCGGCCGGCAGAGCCGAAGCAACGGCAGCGCTGATCAACTCTTTGATCATATCCGGCGTGTACTTCTTGCCGTTGCGCGTCTCCGAATTGTGCTGTGTCGAGACTACGACCTTGGTGCACCCGACCGCCTTGCCGTCCACGTACTGCACCGTAACCTGACTCTTGGCGTCGGGCTGCAGATCGGGAAGCTCTTTGGAGCGCCGTTTATCAGACAGAACTTTGAGGATCTTGTGCGCGAAGTAGATCGGGGCCGGCATGAACGAGCCCTTCTCGTACACTTCGCTTTCCGTGCACGCGAAGCCGAACATCATGCCCTGATCGCCTGCACCTTCCTGCTCGCCGTCCTTCGCATTCTTGGCGTCAACCCCCATGGCGATGTCGGGTGACTGGCCATGCAGCAGCACCTCGATCTCGGCGCCCCGAAAAGAGAAGCCATCCTGGTCGTAGCCGATGTCCTTGACCACATCGCGTGCGATGGTCGTCAGCATTTCCCGATTGACCACCGCATGTGCGCCGTACTTGTGAAACAACGGCGCCTGACCGCGGCCTTCGCCAGCGATCACGATCTTGTTCGTCGTAGCCAGCGTCTCGCAGCCAAGGCGCGTATTGACGAGGCTGTCGTCGGCGATGCCCAGCTTGATGTCGTTCTCGATGAATGCATCGAGGATGGCATCGGAAATCTGGTCGCAGACCTTATCGGGATGGCCTTCAGAGACCGACTCGCTTGTGAACAGATAGGACTTGCGCGCCAAGGCATCCCCCATGGAGGTGACGATACGATCAGCGGCGTTTCATTGCCCAGTTTGGCTCCGGGGGTCAAGTCATGTCCGCTGCAATTGATAAGCGCTGCGGCAAACCCGGTGCTAGCCGCCAGATCTCGATCCAGCCGGCACCGCGGAGGATGCCGGCGTTCCGCTGTCCGCCGCGTCCTCGCTGGCAAGGCTGCGCACGAGATCGAGGATCGCCCGCCGAGCCTTGGAGTCGGAGATGCGGGCAAAGGCCTTGTTGAGTTCCAGACCCTCGCGGGTGTTCAGGAAATCAAAGATGTAACTGTCGCCGGGTCTATCGGCGAGGCCCGAAATCATACCCACCTCGGCCTCCCCCGCGGGCGCGTCATCGTAGAAGAACTGGACTGGAACCCCGAGGACCTGGGAAAGATCGAACAACCGGCTCGCCCCGATACGGTTGACGCCCTTCTCATACTTTTGGACCTGCTGAAAAGTCAGGCCGAGCCGTTCACCGAGCTTTTCCTGGCTGATGCCGAGCAACATGCGCTGCAATCGCACGCGGCTGCCGACATGAACGTCGATTGGATTGGGCCGCCGCGATCCCTTCTCCCCATCACGGTCCATCAAGCCCTCCAAATCACGGCGGAGTCGCCTCGCTGTGCGCACATAGAGTACCGGCTCCGGCCCCACCCGCGCCGCAATTTCTAGGTGCAGCACGGGGGGGCGTCAACCACGCAGCGGCCTAGAAAATCAGTGAGCGGACTGATAGAGCGCCTCCCGCGATGGCGCCGTCGTCTCGGAATTTCTTCGTGCCCCTTTATTCCTTCATGCTCCTTTGTCGGCCCCGGAATGCAGCCAGCGCCAGGGCGCAAACCGCCAACATCGCCACAAATATCCCGTCCCCGTACCGCGCATACGGGGGTGGCTCGATTGCAGCGGGCAAGGCACTGTCGATGACGCCTTTCACGTCCAGGCCAAGCTGCTGTAACACGCGTCCCCTGGCATCGATAACGGCGGAAATGCCGTTGTTGGCGACGCGCAGCATCGGCAAGCCTTCCTCGACGGCGCGCACTCGGGCCTGGTGCAGGTGCTGATGTGGCCCCGTGGTCTGGCCGAACCAGCCGTCGTTGGTCACGTTGAGCAGAAAAGCGGGTCGCTCACCGCCCTGCACAACCGCACCCGGGAAGATTGCCTCGTAGCAGATGAGCGGACCGATTGCGGGCAGGCCCGGGACCTCGAGCAGCGGGCGCGGCATCTCGCCCGTGTCGAAACCGCCGCGGACGCGCGTCAGCTGCTCGAACCCCACCGCCTCGAGCGTAGCTTGCAGGGGCAGGTATTCTCCAAAGGGCACCAGGTGAATTTTGTCGTACAGCGTTACCAGACCGCCACCGGCCCCGAATATCATGAGACTATTGAAAATGCGCCGCCGCGCGCCGGGCGTTGCCGGGCCCTCGACGCGCAAAGCGCCCGAGGCAAGATAGGTCCCCTCGGGAAGCATGCGGCCGATCGCGGAGAGCGCTCCCGGCGCACTGAGCGGCAGGAAGGGCATCGCCGCTTCGGGCCATATGATCAGTGCAATGCCAGCAGCACCGTCGATCTGACCGATGCTCGAGCGCCGTGAAAGCTCCAAGTGCTCGAGAAAGATGCGTTCCTGGTTCTCAGGCCGCCACTTCTCCCGTTGCGGAACGCTTGGTTGTACCAAACGGACACGAATGCCGTCCGATGGCGAATCAGCGTCCCAAAGGCGCAGCGCCCCAAGCAGGGCAAGGATCGCGACACACGCCGCTGCGCCCAGTGCTCCGGCGATGCGCCGAGCCGATGAAACATCAGCCTCGACGGCATCAACCCATAGGACAGCCGGCGCGGCAAATACCGGAACGGCAGCCAGCGTCAGCCCGTAGACGCCGAGCACGGCTGCCGTCTGCATAAGCGGCAGCGGCCAAGTCAGCGCATAGCCGATCACGTTCCAAGGGAGACCCGTCAACACGTGCCCTCGGAGCCATTCTGCACTGGCCAACGTCAATGCCAGGACAGCAATTCGATCGAAGCCGGGCCGCCAGTGCAGGGCTACAGCCGCAGCCGTAGCGGCCGCCCAGAAGATCGCAAGTCCGGCGGGCATCAGCATGACCGCGAACGGCATCAGCACAGCGAACTTCTCGGCCTCCACCAGGAAGGCCTCGCCGATCCAGAAGAGGCCGGCCAGAAAATACCCGAAGCCGAACCACCACCCGACTGCTCCCGCGCGCACCATCTCATGGTCTCGCCAGCGGCGCCGGGATGACACGGCTGGGTTCACCTCTGCCCCTGCTGCGTCGATCGACCAGATAAGGATAGGGATCGTGACGAACAGAACCGGCCAAGCGAAGAACGGTGCCAAAGCCAATACGGACACGGCGCCGGAGAGACACAAGACAGCCCACCGCCGCCAGCCCGTCGCACAGCGAATGAAATTGGCCAAAGTCAGCATCGGCCAATCTCAATGCGCGATTTCAAGCGTGCCAGCTACTGTTTCTTCTTAGCTTGGCGCCGCGACTTGTTGGCCGCTGCACTCGCCAGCGCTTCGTCGACGACGGTCCGCACGTAGCCCGGCAGTGCAAATGCGGCAACGTGCACCGCCGGTGTCCAGTAGCGCGTCCGGACTGCTCGCTTGTCCCGGCGCTTGGCGAGCTTCTTCGCGGAGACTTCCAGCAGATCGTCGTCATCGGACGCCCAGTTGAGGGCGAAAGGTCCGCCGAAGTAGCAAGGCTGTGTGCAGAGAAATGGAGCCGCTCGCCGGTACAGGCCGGCCAACGCTGCCGTCGTCTCCGCCAGGTGAGATGGAAACAGAAAAGGTAGCCCATTCTGGGTGACGAAAATGCCCCCATCTTTCAGCGCACGCCTGCAGTCGGCGAAAAACTCGCGCGTGTGCAGCACCGCGCTCGGACCGATGGGCTCGGAGCTATCGACGATAACGGCGTCGAATTTCTCTTTCGTATCGGCCACAAACTTGAGCCCATCGGCGATGACGACGTCAGAACGAGGATCGTTGATCGAACCAGCAGCGATCTCTGGATAGTGCTGCAGCGACAAGTCGATGACGCTCCGGTCGATCTCGCACAGCATCGCCTTCTCTATGCTCGGATGCTTCAGCACCTCACGCAGCACGCCTCCGTCCCCGCCGCCAACGACGAGCACGCGCTTCGGCTTGGCCAGCGCCATCAGTGGCACGTGCGCCATCATCTCGTGATAGACGAACTCGTCCGAGGTCGTGAGCTGGCAGACCCCGTCCAGCATGAGCACTCGGCCCCACGTCTCGTTCTCGAAGATGACGAGGTGTTGGTGCTCCGTCTTGACCTCGTGCAGCACCCGGTCTGCCTTGAGAGCCACGCGCCAGTGCTTGTGAAAAGTTTCTTCAATCCAACGTGTCATAGGCGCAACCTCTCGGGCAGGGAAACCGCCAAATGATGGCCGCAGCGCAAAGGGAATACGACATCGCGCGCTTCGCTGGGGAAGCGCGCGTTGTCAATTCGTGTAAGCCCAGTCAGCCCTTCAGGCAGCCTTGCTCTGGCGTACCTTCGACGGCTTGGCGAACGTAGCAGCCGGCCGCTGGGCCGCCGTCTGCCACTCGATCTGCTCCAGCTCCTCGCCCCGCAAGTGCTCCTTGACCACGACATCGCGGGCTTGGAACGCCTCCTTCAGGACAGGAATGGCGAGCTCGGGCTTCGCGTCACCGCACATGAACACGTCGAGTGCAGCGTAGCTCGCCTCGGGCCAGCTATGGATGCTGATGTGCGACTCCGACAGCACCGCCACACCTGACACGCCGCCGTTGGGCGTGAAGTGATGGAGGTGAATGTGCAGCAATGTAGCGCCTGCAACCTCGACGCAGCGCTTGAGCGTACTTTCGATATGCTTGAGGTCATCAAGCCGCCGGGCGCCAAACAGATCGACGATCAGATGGGTTCCGGCAAATCGAACGCCCTTGCGCTCGACAAAAAAGTCCTTGCGGTCTTCGGTTTGCGCTACACGCGCGGAGTCACCATGATCTTCCTTTTGGGCGGTGCTTGAACGAGTTCAAGTCCATCCCCAATTGGAAGAGGGCGTCATCATAGGCCATATGACCCTCCCCAACCAGTAGACAGAAAGTGACCCGCCCGCTCCTTACCTTTGGGGTTTGGGGAAGTGTCCTTTGACCTTTAGGGCAGGTGGACGAACGGCGAGGGTCATATGAGGCCATTCGCCCCCCCACGCAAGGGAAAATTCCGCGCGCAGCAGAATTTTTTTCGCGCGATCATTCCTCTAGTTTCGCGACGCGCGACAAACGCGTTTCGATGCTACTCCTCGTGTGTTCTTGTCGCGCTCGCCGCCGACGTG
The DNA here is from genome assembly GCA_963840425.1 of uncultured Alphaproteobacteria bacterium. Lineage (GTDB taxonomy): Bacteria > Pseudomonadota > Alphaproteobacteria > Rhizobiales > Hyphomicrobiaceae > CADEFX01. The sequence continues at coordinate 80,486 of CAWIYZ010000033.1, forward strand.
TTGCGCGTTAATTACTGCTTTAGGAATCGTTTCAGCATCTCCTTGGCTTTTGCTGCTTTCTCCTCGCCCTCTGGGCCACCGCCGAAGAGACCCTTGACGGCTTCCTCAACATTGCCGCTCCGCAATTGCCGCCCGAGCTGCTGGATCGTCTCGGCCGTGAGCTTCGGCTTTGACCATGGGCCCTGGATGCGGACCGGGATCTCCACGCTCATCGGCTCTGCAGCGTTGCCTTCAGCCACTGTGGCAACCGTCAGTCGCGGGTGCACGGCATAGTCGACGGTTTGCTGCGGCAGCATGATCGAGCCAGCACCGGTCAACGCCGCTGTCGGACCTGTCATCTTCAGGTCCTGATTGGTGGCAACGCCTGCGGCAACGGTGAACGATCCTGAGAGCTCGTGGAACGGAGTCTTGGCTTCGGCATCCCGCTCCAATGCGGTCAGCTGAAGCTGCCGGAGTTTGCGCAGGATATGCGCAAGGCTCCATCCGACGACGGCCCCATTCCTGACCTTGAACAGGGCGCGGCCAGCGAGGCGTTCCGCCATTTCGCGCTCGCTGGCGCCTGTTGTCGTCAGGGCCAGCGTCAGCCGGCCGTGCCCCTCGACCCACTCGAAGCCGACGGCATCGCGCATCAGCGGCAGCACGGCTGCGTCTTCCACAGACGCGGTCAGACCGAGGAACGCGCCGGTCCCTTCCCGATGCACCGAGAGCACAGCTCTGCCGCGGCCACCATAGAAGTCTGCGCCCTCGACCTCCGCCGTCAGCACGCCGCCGTCCAGCCTGACGCTCGCATGCGTTGGACCCATCACGATCCGGCGCCAGGAAAGGCCGCCGATCTCAAATGTGCCGGCCAGGTCCACGGCACTGAGAAAGCCGATCTCGACCGGCTCCGCGCTCCATTCGCCACCGATCCTGCGGGTGAAGCCGCGCACTTGGGCCTTGCCCGGCGCGCCCGGTGGAAGGCCTTCTTCCTCGGTCCGCCGCAGCAGGTCGCCAATCGAACCCTCAGCACTCGTAGACCCGGGCACCTCATCGGCCGGCTTCTGGTTGCCAGACCCCAAATAGCGATCGAGATCGATCTCTGACAGCTTTAGATCAACCGTGATCGCGGGACGTTGGCGCAACAGCTCGACGCTGATCCCACCTCTCATCGTTGTGCCGTTGAGCGTGATAGTCGAATCACTCAGGCCGACGGTAGCACCCGACGCCCTAAGCTGCCCTTCGACACTCGCTGCGCCGCCCAAGTCCACGTCGTCGGATGGTGCGGCCTTGCCGAGCCACCGCGTCAGCGTAGCCGTTGACGAAGCCCTGGCCACAATCCGTCCGTCCAGATCGGCCGATGCCGACGTCAGCGTAACGCTGCCATTCCAGGTTGCCTCGAACGGCCGTGCGCTGGCACGGAGCGCCAGCTTCGTTGGCTGCGCCTCGTGCACCTGCGCCTCGCCTTCAACCGCCACCTTTTCGCCTGCCAGCGCCCAGCTACCTGAAATCTGGATCGACCCGTGCGCGCCACGTCCGATACGCAGGTCGACACCGCTCATCTCGTACTTCAAGCTGGCGCGCGCGTCGTCGTACCGGATCGTGCCGTCGGTCACACGCACCTCTTGCAGCGATTTATCGATGGCGCCGCCCGGCTGCCATCCCTTTCTCTCATCGCGGGAGACCGATTTTTCGAGCGCCCCGTACAGCTCGGGAGGCAGGCCCTGCCCGTGATCAAGGCGGGGGGCCAATTGCGCCAATCGGACCGGTGGTGAGCGATCCTCGATGGCGGCAAAATCCCAGTTGCGCCGTCCGTCGGCATCGACCCTGAGATCGAGAACCGGCCGCACGAGGGTCAGTGCTCGCACGGCAACGCGCCCCTCCATCAAGGCCCACCAGGCGACGTGTATGGTCACGGTCTGAGCACGCAGAGTTGGCGGGGAGACCGTACCCGGCGGCGCCGAAAGCTCCACATCGCGCATCGCCACGCCGAACGAAGGAAAGAGCGCCAACGAGGCGCCACCTTTCACCGCAAGGTCGCGGCCAGTGCGCGACTGCACCTCCGCGATCAGCCGGTCACGGATGAGATCGGCCGGGCTCGCGACCAACAGGAAGGTGCCCCCCGCCAGGACGAGCGACACAAGCGCCAGCAGCGCGTACAGTGCGACGGTACGCAGAGTTGAGGGCGATACTGCCGCCTGCCATTGCTGATCGGCGTTTGTCCGGCCTGACCCCGCCACCGTCGGAGATGTGCTACCGGCCGCATTTGCCTGCGGCTGAGCGGCGGAGATCCCGCTTTGCCGGCTCAATCGATCTGGGTCTGGGGAAGCAGCGTCCGGCACGTAGGCGAACCCTGGCAATGGCTGCGGAGCGAGCGGCAAATCGGCCTTGTTACCCCCAGAATATGTCATGGCCAGGAAATTCGGGCTGCGATGCCCTTGACCACCCAAGCGCCCTTGTGCGGACACGGTAGGGTGCGCTGGCGACAAACCGGCTCAGCAGCTAACCTCACCTGTCGAACGGGCTCGGAGCGGGGGAATATGGAGCTGGCGCTGCAAAGCCTACTCGGCGTAGTCGCCATCCCACTCCTCGCCTTTGCCATCTGCGAAGATCGCTCCGCGCTCGACCGCCGCCGGCTGCTCGTCACGATCCTGGCCGGCCTTGGTCTCCAGTTCACGATCGCGCTGCTGCTGCTGAAGCTCCCCGGATCACGGACAATCTTCGATGCCGTGGGCGCCGTGGTGACCGCTTTGCAGGCGGCCACCGGAGAAGGCATGCGCATGGTCTTCGGCTATCTGGCCGGCGGACCAACGCCGTTCGACAGCCCGCGCCCAGCGGCGCAGTTCATTCTGGCGTTCCAGGCCCTACCGCTGATCCTGGTCATCAGTGCCCTCGCCCGGCTGCTCTATCATTGGGGCGTGCTGCAGCGTGTGGTCGGTCTGTTCGCAACCCTGCTGCGGAAGAGCTTCGGCATCGGCGGGCCGCTCGGCACGGTCGCGGCTGCCAAGATTTTCCTCGGCATGGTGGAAGCGCCGCTGCTGGTCAAACCGTACCTCAGAGAGATGGGGAGGGGCGCCTTGTTTGCGGCCATGACCGTCGGCATGGCGACAGTGGCCGGGACTGTGATGGCGCTTTACGCAACAATCCTGGAGCCTGTCTTGCCGGGAGCCGCCGGCCACGTGCTTGCCGCCTCGCTCATGAACGCGCCCGGCGCACTCATGTTGGCGCGCCTCGCCGTGCCGGCGGGCTTCGAGGGAGGGCCTATCGCTGCCACCATTCGGCTCGACAATCCGCCACGCTCCGCCATGGATGCCATCGCGCAAGGCACAATCGATGGGCTGAAGCTGCTGGCTAGCGTCGTCGCCATGCTCATCGTCATGGTGGCGCTCGTTGCGCTAGCCAACAGTCTTATCGGCTTCCTGACAAGCCCGCTCGGCACTCCTATCACGCTGCAACAGATCCTGGGCTGGATTTGCACACCGCTCGCGCTTCTGATTGGCGTCCCACTGAGCGAGGCGACGCTGGCCGGCAGCTTCATCGGCCAGAAGATCGTCCTCAATGAGTTTCTGGCGTATCTCGACCTGGCTAGGCTCGAGCCCCATGCCCTGTCGCCGCGCTCGAGGCTGCTCCTGACCTACGCCCTGTGCGGTTTTGCCAATCTGGGCTCGCTCGGCATCATGATCGGCGGCCTGACCGCCATGGTTCCCGAGCGGCGAGACGAAATCATCGAGCTGGCCCCGAAATCCGTTGTCGTCGGGCTCTTGGCCACATTGCTGTCGGCGGCGATTGTCGGCACCATTGTGTGGCATTGATCAGTTGATGGGCCCAGCAGCGATGAAGGATGGGGGAGAGCCCGTGAGGGCAGAGCTGCCGTGCGCCGCCGTCGAGCCGGCTGATGCCTCTCTCCTTTCGCAACTGGGCGGCTGGCTGCTGGCGTTGCTGATCGGGGCAGCCGGCTCGGTTGTGTTCGTCTATGCACACTTTCCGCTGCCCTGGTTCCTGGGCGCACTTTCGTTCTGCCTTATCGCCTCGGTTCTCAACGCACCCATTCTGCGGCCCAAGCCGCTGACCATCCCGATGCGCGCCGTGCTGGGCGTGGCCGTCGGCAGCGCATTCTCCCCCGCTCTCCTTGGCCGGGTCGGCGGCATGGCCGGAAGCCTCGCGATCCTCGTGCCCTTCATGGTGCTCATCATTGTCGTCAGTCTCGTATTTTACGAGAGGGTGGCCGGCTTCGATCGGCCGACGGCCTTCTTCTCCGCCGTGCCGGGCGGCCTCACTGACATGACGGCCATGGCGGAGGACGCCGGCGCCAACCAGCGGGCCGTCATCCTGGTGCAGGCGACGCGCATTCTCATCGTCGTGTTCACGCTACCACTGTGGCTGCAGTGGCACGACGGCCTGCCCATTGGCGCCGCTGCCGGCAGCCGCTTGCGGCTCGCGGACATATCGCCGTTCGACGCGCTCGTTCTGCTTTCGATCGGCTGGGGCGGCTGGTGGGGTGCGCGGCGACTGGGACTTGCCGGAGCGCCGATTGTCGGACCGATGATCGTCAGCGGCATCCTGCATGCTTCCGGCGTCACGAGCGCCAAGGTGCCCCTCGAGGTTCTAACGTTCGCCCAGATCAGCGTCGGCGTTCTCCTCGGCTGCCAGTTCCGCGGCCTGACCATGAAAGAATTTACTGGCACCATGATCTGGGGCATTGCCAACACCATCGTGTTGCTGGCGATTACGGCCGTGGTCGTCGTGGGCGTATCACGGATCACAGGCTTCGACCCGGTGTCGGTGCTGCTCGCCTTTGCACCAGGCGGGCAGACCGAGCTCAATCTGCTGGCTTTCATCATGGGGCTGGACGTGGCCTACGTGGCCCTGCATCACCTTGTGCGCCTTGCGGTCGTGATCATTGGAGCGCAGATCGTATTCCGTACGCGCACCGACTGGCGCAAGCTCTAAGAGCCGCAGGAGGCACGACATGCCGTCCCCATCGACACTGCAGCTCGCCGTCGCCGGCCTTGGCGCCATCGGATATGCCGTGGCGCGCGCTGTCGACGCCGGTGAGGTCGATGGCATCTCGCTGGCCGCAGTGGCTGCCCGCGATCATGCGAAGGCACGGGCAAAACTGGAAGGTTTTCGGTCTAATCCGCCCCTCGTGCCGCTGGCAGAGCTGGGAGACCATGCCGGCATCGTGCTCGAGAGCATCCCGGGTGCCTACTTTGCCGACGTGGCACGACCGGCCATAGAACGAGGCTGCATTTTCATGCCGCTCTCCGTCGGCCAGCTCCTCGAACACATGGACCTCGTCGATCTGGCACGCCAGACCGGCGCCCGCATCATGGTACCGACCGGCGCACTGGCAGGCCTCGATGCCGTGCGCGCCATCGCGGAGGGCAACGTAGAGAGCATACGCATCATCACGCGCAAGCCTCCGCGCGGGCTGGCCGGCGCCCCCTATCTCGTGGCCAACAGCATCTCGATGGACGAGGTGAAACAGCCGTTGAAGGTTTTCGAGGGCAGCGCGCGCGAGGCGATCAAAGGGTTCCCGGCCAACGTCAACGTCGCGGTCGCCCTCTCACTTGCCGGTATAGGACCGGATCGTACCCGCATCGAGATCTGGGCAGACCCGGGAGTGACGCGCAACACGCATACGATCGAGGCTCGCTCCGATAGCTCTCACCTGTCGATTACGATCGAGAACATTCCGTCGGTGGAGAACCCCGCAACCGGCAAAGTCACCGCGCTGTCGGCGATCGCCGCTTTGCGTCGCCTGACCGCTCCGCTGGTAGTCGGAACCTGACTGCTCGCTACTGCAGGCGTGCGTTGATGGACTCGAGCGCCTTCGATCCGGGGCAGAGGTCCGACATCGGCAGCTCATTGAGCGGCCGGCTGCCGGTGGCCAGCACATCGTGCAGGTCTTCCTGCTGCTCGTTGACGTAGAGCAACCCCGTCGCTATCCGGCCCTTGGCGTCGTTCGTGCGGATCGCCATGATAGCCGCGTTCGCGTCCCGAGGATCATGGCCTCCGTCGAGCTTGTGCAACATGAGGCGCGAGCCGTCGTGCATCGGAATGTCGACCGTGCCACCCTCAGCGTAGTCGACCGTGATTTCCTCTTTTGGCTCCACGTAGTCCAGCTTGTTCTCGGACGCCATGTTGTGCGCGCGCACGTAGTCGAAACTCTTGGTCGAAGTCGGATGATTATTGAAGGTGACGCACGGGCTGATGATATCCAGGAAAGCAAAGCCCTTGTAGCTGATCGCCGCCTTGATGAGAGGGATGAGCTGCTTCTTGTCGCCGGAGAACGAGCGGGCGACAAAGCCGGCCTCGAGCTGGATCGCAAGCTGGCACAGATCGATCGCCTCGAACGGATTGGCTTCGCCTTTCTTCGAGGGCGAGGTCTTGTCGTTGGTCGCGGAGAACTGGCCCTTAGTAAGGCCGTAGCAACCGTTGTTCATGACGATGTAGGTCATGTTCAGCTTGCGACGCACCGCGTGGCAGAACTGGCCGAGACCGATGGATGCCGTGTCGCCGTCGCCAGACACACCGATGTAGACAAGGTCCTTGTTCGCCATGTTGGCGCCGGTCGTCACCGACGGCATACGTCCGTGCACGCTGTTGAAGCCATGGCTGCGGCCGAGAAAATACGTTGGCGCCTTGGATGAACAGCCAATGCCGCTGACCTTGGCTATGCGATGCGCCGGCAAATCCATCTCGAAGCAGGCCTCGATCAGCGCGGCGGTGATCGAGTCGTGGCCGCAACCCGCGCACAACGTCGACATTGTGCCTTCGTAGTCGCGATGCGTGAGGCCAAGCTCGTTGCGCTTGAGAGCCGGATGGTGGGCAATCGGTTTGGTAATGTAGCTCATGGCGTCGTCACTCCGCAGCGGCCTTGGCCGGGCGCAGGCGATTGAGAATCGTGCTGCGCACGAAGGCCGCGGTCATTGGCATGCCGTCATAGCTGAGGGCCGGGATCAGCTTGTCACCCGGAATGCTGGCTTCGGTCATCAGCAGGGAGCGCATCTGAGCATCACGGTTCTGCTCGATGACGAAAACGCGGTCGTGGGCCGCACAGAAGGCCTTGACCTCCGACGTGAAGGGGAAGGCACGCAGGCGGAGAGCATTCACTTTGACCCCGTCGCGCTCAAGCAAATCGAGCCCCTCGAAAACGGCCGGCTGAGTAGCGCCGAAGTAGATCACGCCCGTTCTGCTGGCCTTGTCGCGGATGCCGATCTCGGGCTTCGGCACCAGCTTGGCGGCCGTATCGAATTTGCGCCTGATACGATCCAGAACGCGGGCGTGAATGCGGCCGTCCTCGGTGTAGCGGGCGTTCTCGTCGTGACTCGTGCCGCGCGTGAAGAAGGCTCCCTTGGTCGGATGCGTGCCGGGCAGGGTTCGATACGGGATGGCGTCGCCATCGATATCCTGGTAGCGGCCCCACTCCTTGCCCTTCCACGTCTTGAACGTATCGAGCTGCTCGGCCGTGAGGACCTTGCCGCGATCGTGCACCTTGGCATCATCCCAGGCGAAGGCGTCCGTCACCCAATCGTTCATACCGATGTCGAGGTCGGACATGACCATCACCGGTGTCTGCAGACGCTCGGCGAGATTGAAGGCCTCCGCACCCAGCGAAAAGCATTCGGTCGGATTGGAGGGAAACAGCAGAACGTGCTTGGTGTCGCCGTGCGAAGCGTAGGCACAGGAGAGAATGTCAGGCTGGCCGGTCCGCGTCGGCATGCCGGTCGAGGGACCGCCACGCTGAATGTTGAAGAGAACGACAGGCACCTCGGCGAAGTAGGCTAGGCCCAGAAATTCGCTCATCAGCGAGATGCCTGGACCCGACGTGGCAGTGAAGGACCGCGCGCCGTTCCAGCCGCCGCCGATGGCCACGCCGATGGCGGCAAGCTCGTCCTCCGCCTGCACGATGCCAAAGAGGCGCTGGCCATCCTTGGTCACCCGCAGTCGCCTGGCATATCGCTCGAAGGCTTCGGCCAGCGATGTCGACGGCGTGATCGGGTACCACGCGCACACGGTCGCACCGGCATAGATGGCGCCGAGCCCGGCGGCATCGTTGCCGGTCACCAAGATCTTCCCCTGGTTGCCGTGCGCCGTGCGCACCTTGATGGGCAGAGGGGCGTCGAACTTCTCGGCCGCGTATTGGCGACCCAGATCGATCGCCTCCATGTTGGCCGACACCAGCTTCTCCTTGCCCTTGAGCTGATCGGCCACGACGCCCTGCAGCACCTTCATGTCCATGTCGAGCAGCGCGGACAGCGCCCCGACATAGACCATATTCTTGAACAGCTGGCGTTGGCGCGTGTCCTTCCATTTGCGCGCGCACATTTCCGCAATGGGAATGCCGATTACGGTGACGTCCGTGCGCGGCCAGATGCGCGGCATCGTCGAGTCGTAGAGCAGCCATCCGCCCGGCACGACTTCCGCCATGTCCTCGGTGAAAGTCTGGGGGTTCATCGCCACCATGAGGTCGATGCCCTCGCGCCGGGCGAGATATCCCGCTTCCGACACACGAACCTCGTACCAGGTCGGCAGCCCCTGGATGTTCGATGGGAAGATGTTCTTCGGCGAGACAGGGATGCCCATGCGGAACAGGGTCTTGGCGAACATGGTGTTCGCGCTGGCAGACCCCGAGCCGTTCACCGTGGCAAATTTTATGACGAAATCGTTGATGCCGCTCATCGCGGGGCAGTCCTTCGCTCAGCGTAGGTAAGAATTATGGTGGACAAGGCCGGCAGACGATACCTGCGCCTCGACGTAGACGAATTTCTGCATGTCCCATGCGCCGGTGGGGCACCGCTCGGCGCACAGCCCGCAGTGCAGGCACACGTCCTCGTCCTTGGCCATGATGCGGCCGGTCAGCAGCACGTCGGACACATAGATGTCCTGTGATTTGTTCATCGCCGGCACCCGCAACGACCGGCGCAAGTCCGCTTCGTCATCGTTGTCCGTGAAGTTGATGCAATCGACCGGACAGATGTCCATGCACGCATCACATTCAATGCACAGCGAGCGGGTGAAGACCGTCTGCACGTCGCAGTTGAGGCAGCGCTCGACCTCCTTGGCGGCGAGCTTATCGTCGTAGCCGAGCTCGACCTCTATCTTGAGATTCTTCAGCGAAATGCCGAGATCGGCATGAGGAACGGCAATCCGGTTCAGCGGATCATAGTCGTTCGAGTACGACCACTCGTGAATGCCCATCTTCTGGCTGACGAGCGTGAAGCCCGGCCCGGGGCGCACGGTGATGTCCTGCCGGCCGCAGTGCGCGTGAATGGAGATCGCGGCCTGATGGCCGTGCGCGACCGCCCAAATGATGTTCTCAGGGCCCCATGCCGCGTCGCCGCCGAAGAATACGCCTGGCCGGGTGGACATGAACGTCTTGCGGTCGATCGTCGGCATGTCCCACTCGCCGAATTCAATGCCGATATTGCGCTCAATCCAGGGGAAGGCGTTTTCCTGTCCGATCGCCATCAACACATCGTCGCATTCAATGACGACTTCCTCGCCGGAGGGCTCGAGCTTCGGGCGACCTTTGGCGTCGACCCCCGTTTCCTTCATCTTCTCGAAGCGCATGCCCACGAGCTTGCCCTTCTCGACGATAAACGCCTTTGGCGCATGATTGTCGAGAATCGGAATGCCCTCATGCAGGGCGTCCTTGATTTCCCAGTCGGACGCCTTCATCACCTTGCGCGGGCTACGCACTGTGACGGTGACCTTCTCGGCACCGAGTCGCAGGGCCGTGCGGCAGCAGTCCATGGCCGTATTACCGCCGCCGATCACCACCACGCGGCGGCCGACCTTCTCGACATGGCCGAACGCCACCGATGTCAACCAGTCGATACCGATATGGATGTTGGCCGAAGCCTCCGCACGGCCGGGAATCGAGAGATCCTTCCCCTTGGGCGCGCCGGTACCCACGAACACGGCATCGAAGCCTTCGTCCAGCACGGCCTTGAGGCTCTTCACCTCGTGCCCGAACCGGGTCTCGACTCCGAAGCCGACAATGCGGTCGACCTCCTCGTCGAGCACACGCTCCGGCAGACGAAACGACGGAATATTGGTCCGCATCAGCCCGCCGCCTTTGGGATCGCGCTCGAACAGCGTGCACGCGTAGCCGAGCGGTAGCAGATCACGCGCCACGGTCAGTGAAGCGGGGCCGGCGCCGAGCAGCGCGATGCGCTTGCCGTTTTTCTTTTTCGGGATGTCCGGCATGAAAGCATCGACTTCGCCTTTGTAGTCGGCGGCGACACGCTTCAGGCGGCAAATGGCGACGGGCTCCGCATTCTTCCGCGACGGGTCCCGCACGTTGCTCTCATCCGCCATCTGAATGCGTCCACGGCGACAGGCGGGCTCACATGGGCGGTCGCAGACGCGGCCGAGAATGCCCGGGAATACATTCAACTCCCAGTTCAGCATGTAGGCGGCGGCGTACCGGCCCTGGGCGATCAGCCGGATGTATTCGGGAACAGGAGTATGGGTCGGGCAGGCCCACTGACAATCGACGACCTTGTGGAAATATTTGGGATTGCCGATGTCCGTTGGGGCCATCCGACCCCGACTTCGCGCCGCGATTTCACGCGCGTCCATTGCACCTCGTCCCTGGCATCGTTCCTCCGGCGGGGGCGCATCCTACGCCAATGCGACTGACCAACCCAACCCTGCAGTCCAAGCCCAAGATATGCGCATCCTCTCGCTGCCCGGAGCAGACGCCCCGAGCCTACGCGCCTCTCTATAAAGCCTTATTCGCCGGGCGTCCAAGGGCCTCATTTCAAATCCCCAACGCGGTAACAGAACGGCCACGCCTCGCATCCTGGTTTTGTGCAGTGCGCTCGCCTAGTGTGTTGCCATCCATGCTGATGAGGCCCCTATGATCGCCGTCATCTTCGAGGTCTTGCCGGTCGAGGGCCGGCGACAGCACTATCTCGATCTCGCCGCCGAGCTGAGGCCGGAACTCGAACGCATCGACGGCTTCATATCCGTCGAACGGTTTCAGAGCATCACCGATCCAGGCAAGATGCTGTCGCTCTCGTTCTGGCGCGACGAGGCCGCACTGGCTGCTTGGCGCAATCATGCCGGCCATCGCCTCACCCAGGCCAAAGGGCGCTCGGGCATCTTCCAGGACTGCCGTCTGCGTATTGCCGGCGTGGTGCGCGACTATGGCATGCACGATCGGCGCGAACAGGCGCCCGAGGACAGTCGCCGCACGCATGAATAATAGGATAGCGCATGCTCGACCATGCTTCCCTGGGGGTGCGAGACCTCGAGCGCAGCGCGGTATTCTACGCGGTCATGCTCGCGCCTCTGGGTTTGGTCAAGCTTGTTGAGCGCAAGGGCCGGATTGGGTTTGGCAAACGCTATCCCGAGTTGTGGCTCAATCACCGTCCTCACATGCCCGCGGTCGCCGGGGATACCGGCAATCACATCTGTCTCAGGGCACGGAGCGAGGAAGCGGTGCGCAGTTTTCATGCTGCGGCACTTGCCAACGGAGGCAGCGACGACGGACCACCCGGGCCGCGGCAAGGCACCGTGACGGCATATTTCGCCGCCTTCGTTCGTGACCCGGACGGCAATCGCATCGAAGCCGCGACATTTCCCGACGTAGATAGTGCGAAGGCGTTCTGATCGCGGGCTAATCCTTGGCCTTCTTGATATCGCCCTTCTTCACGCCAGCCTCCGGGAAAATCCACATGGAGACTATGGCGAAGGCCGCGAGCCCGATGACGAACCAGAACAGATGCGGCTTGCCATTGGCGCGCTCCCAATAGGCGAAGGCAATCGCCACCACCAGCGCCACCAGAGAGACAATGGCTTTCACGTCGTTGGGCACTGAGAAAGCTCCTGGCGAGGACTGATTCCGCCTCAGTAGTTGCCCATCGGTACGGCCGCTGCTTCGTCGGGCCGCTTCGGCCGCCCGCGCAATTCCGGCTTAAGATGCCGAGTGTCATAGCCGTTCAGCAGATGGCCCAGCAACCCACGCTTGAGATCCGAGGTGCCGAAAAACCAATCGGCGATCGGGAATGTCAGGTTCATATTCACCTCCATCATAAGTCGCGCGTTGTGATGCGCGGTGTGATGGCGGCGCAGCGTATTCACGAACGGGCAGTTCCTGACGAACCAGTTCTCCTCCACATGGCAGCAGAAATGCATGAACTCGTAGATCAGATACATGCCCGTCGTCACGCACATGAACAGCCAGCCGACGTTTGGTGAGAACACCTGCCCGAGGACGATGGCAGCTGGGATCGACATCAGAATGAAGACCACCAGCGCGTAGGGAGGAAACACCGTGACGCGCCAATCCTTGTGGTCGCGGAAACGCATTTCCTCGTCGGTGAAGAACTGGTGATGGTTGAGAGTGTGGCGCTCATAGACGGCCCGCAGCCCTTTGATCGGGATAGGCCGATGCATGATATGCTTGTGCACGAACCACTCGAACAGGTTCGTGAACAGGAACGCGATGGGAATGGTCAGCAGCTCGAGCCAGCTCGGGTTCGAAAGGTGCTGCAGGTAGATGTAGAATGCCGCTGCGCCCATCGCGTATATGATGACGATGTGCAGATAGCCGTCATAGAAGCCCATGATGCGCGAACGGTATTCCTGCCGGAATGCCTTTTGCCGTTCGGTAATCATTTCCTCACCTCGGAGCCTGTGGTGCGCGTTCGCAGGCCAGCACCGCCATCTGATATATCAGAAAATACACCCGCGGCCCGCGAAGGGTCAACAGTCCGAGCTATTGCGCAAGCTTGTCCATGGCCGCCGCGAGCTTGATATCGAGCTCGGTCAACCCGCCTGCATCGTGCGTCGACAGTGTCACATCCACCCGGTTCCAGACGTTGAACCACTCCGGATGATGATTCATGCGCTCCGCCACCAGGGCCGCACGCGTCATGAAGCCGAAGGCCTCGTTGAAGTCCTTGAACTTGAACGACCTGGCGATCGCATCGCGGCCTTCGACCGGCGCCCAGTCTGGCACTTTGCCGAGAGCCTCGGTCCTTTGCTCGGGAGCAAACTTCTGGGCCATGATTGCCTCCTCCGTGCTGCCCACCATTCTAACTGCGCGGCGCAAGGTTCTCGGCGCCGGCCCGCATCATGTGCCGACCTTGCCGCGAAAGCTCGCAGCCTCGCCCCCCAGTTGATAGGCGTGCTCAACGACATAGGGGCCGCCGCCACTACCGGGCTTGGCAGAAAAGAGCGCAAAGCGCTCGACCCTGAAGGCCTCCGACCTGAGGCCGCCACGGGAGCTCAGAAATCGCGCAACCGCGTCAGGACGGGTGCCCTTGAGGCGTGCAAGGGTCACATGCGGTCTGAATGTCTGCGAATTGGGCTCCAGTCCCGCTCGCCGCGCCGCCCGCTCGTGCGCCCTTTGCAGGTTCGCCAGGGCCTCACCTCCCTCAACTCCGGCCCAGATCACGCGTGGCGTGCGCCCGCCAAAAAAACCTACCCCGGAAATCGAGATGTCGAACGGAACCACCTCGATATCATCGAGAAAGCTGGCAAACTCGTCCGCGATGCGGTTGTCGATATCGCCAGCGAAGCGCAGGGTGATGTGAAAGTCCTCCGGCTCGACCCATCGGGCGCCCGGCAGCGGCATGCGCATCAGACTGAGCCGCATGCGCACGCTTTGAGGAAGTTCTAGCCCAGTGAACAGTCGAGGCATGGGAAATTCTGCTACTCTCAACCACCTTGTTGCCGGGCGCGGCGAGCATGTACACGAGCGATCAGCTCTTTCACCTTCGGTACGATGCCCCCTACGATCACCGATACGCCCTCGGGATTGGGATGGATGCCATCGCCGAGGTTGAGCTTGGCACGCATAGCCACACCCTGGAGGAAGAACGGATAGAGTAATGCGCCATGCTTTTGCGCGAGGTCCGGGAAAATCGCATTGAAGGTGGACGTATAGGTCTCCCCGAGATTCCTTGGCGCTAGCATGCCTGCGATCAGAATTTCGATGTCACGTGCCTTGAGGCGCTCGACGATGCTGGTCAAGTTTTGACGCGCTTTGGCGGGATCGAGGCCACGCATGGCGTCGTTGGCTCCCAGCTCGAGGATCACCGCGTCTGTACCCTCGGGTATGGACCAGTCAAGCCGCGCGAGCCCGCCGGCGGTCGTATCGCCCGAAACACCCGCATTGATGATCTCGACGTTGAGGCCTGCCGCCTTGAGCTTGCGCTCGAGTTGCGCCGGGAACGCCTCGCGTTCTGCCAGCATGTATCCCGCCATCAGGCTATCGCCGAAAGCAACGATGCGCACCGGGGCATCCTTGGCCTTGGCAACGGCCGGCAATGTAAAGATCGACAATAAGATGTTGACGGCAGCGAGAACGCGCACCATCTGGCCCAAATGCTTTTGCATAGTGTCCTGCCACAACCTTTCAATCTGGCTGCCCGCGAGGGCAATCCACATCAAGTAGAAAGAGGACCAACTTGCGGCAAGTCCCAGGCTATGAAGCGGGCCAGCATTGACCGAGCCCATCATCGAAACCGACAGCGTGTGCCTGTCGCTGCGCAGCCGCGCGGGATTGGTCGAGATCCTGCGCGGTGTCAACTTCTCGGTCTCCGCCGGTGAGTCCGTAGCCGTAACCGGACCGAGCGGATCGGGCAAGACATCGTTGCTCATGATTTTGGCCGGCCTGGAGCAGGCAACATCAGGACGCGTCAAGGTTGCGGGTCATGATCTGACGGCGCTGGACGAGGATCAGCTCGCGCTGGCGCGCGGCGCCAGCATCGGCATCGTCTTCCAGTCGTTTCATCTGGTCCCGACAATGACGGCGCTCGAAAACGTGGCACTGCCGCTGGAGTTTCAGAGCCGGGCCGATGCTTTCGATGAGGCGGCGGAGCGCCTGGAGGAGGTCGGGCTTTCGCACCGCCTACAACACTTCCCGGCACAGCTCTCGGGCGGCGAGCAGCAGCGCGTCGCGCTTGCCCGCGCGCTCGTGACGCGACCGCGCATCCTGCTCGCGGACGAACCCACCGGCAATCTCGACGGCACGACCGGAGCGCAGGTCATGGACTTGCTGTTCGCGGCGCAAGCCCGGCGCAACGCCACTCTCGTCCTCATCACGCATGACGAGCGGCTGGCCTCGCGCTGCTCGCGCGTGGTGCGCATGCTGGACGGCGGCATCTTGTCCGAAGCGGCTGAGCGGGCTTCTGCATGAGTGTAGACGTCGCAACGGCGCCTGCTGCAGCTCCAGCATACTCCCGAGCCTGGCACATTTTGACCTTCGCCCTGCGCGAGCTGCGCGGTGGACTGCAGGGGTTCTATGTCTTCGTGGCCTGCGTGGCGCTCGGCGTCGCCGTTATCACGGGTGTCGGCGCGCTGACGGATGCTCTGCGTGCCGGCTTCGAGCGCCAAGGCGAGGCGTTGCTTGGTGGAGACGTTACGCTCTCGCGTCCGCATCGCCGCGCCGAGTCCGACGAGCGCGCGTGGATGGATGCCCGCGGGCGGGTGAGCGAAACAGCGACGCTGCGCGCCATGGCACGGCGGCTCGATGGCAGCGAGCAGCTTCTCGTCGAGCTCAAGGGCGCAGACGCGAGCTATCCCTTGGCTGGAGATTTGAGATTCAGCGGCGGTGTCAGCAAGGACACCGCTTTAGCACTCAGGAACGGTGCAACCGTAGATGCCATCCTGCTCGAGCGGCTTGGTCTGAAAATCGGCGACAGCATGCAACTCGGCAACGGTACGGTAGAGATCCGAGGCATCGTCGAGGCCGAGCCAGACAAGATTTCTGACCGGTTGACCTTTGGGCCGCGTGTCTTTGTCTCCCTGGCGACGCTCGAGCACACAGGCCTCGCCACCCCGGGAAGCCTTGTGCGCTGGCGTTACGCCCTGAAGCTCGCCGGAAGCGTAGGAGCCAATGACGCGGGCCTCGTCAAGTTCCGCGACCAGGCAAAGGCCGATCTGCCAGACGGTGGGTTCACGATAGCCGATCGCCGCGATCCCCATCCGCAGGTAACCCGAACACTGGAGCGCCTGCGCCAGTTCCTAACGCTCATCGGCTTGACGGCACTGCTGGTTGGGGGCGTGGGCGTCGCCAATGCCGTGGCCACCTACATCGACCGTCGGCGCAAGGTCATCGCCACGTTCAAAAGCCTCGGTGCCACCAGCGGTCTGATTTTTACCGTGCATCTGGCCCAGGTTATGCTGATCGCTGGATTGGGAGTCCTGATCGGCTTGCTTCTAGGTCTTTTCCTGCCATTTCTACTCAGCCCACTCGTAGCTGGCGCTCTACCAATCCAAACAGAAACCAGCGTCCGCCCTTCGAGCCTGCTCATCGCCGTCGCTTACGGACTTCTCGTTGCCTTGCTGTTCACACTCTGGCCGCTCGGCCGGGCCGAGTTGGTTCGGGCGGCAGTGCTGTTTCGCGACGAGGTGGCGCCTGAGCGCGTCTGGCCGCGCTGGCGCGTGATCGTGCTGACCTTTGTCACAGCGGCTGCCCTGCTCGGACTGGCATTGGCAACCTCGGAGTCGCAACGTATTGCGCTCTACTTCTGCCTGAGCATCGCCGGCATCTTCGCGGTCTTCATCGCGCTCGGATATGGGATAACCGCGCTCGCACGTCGCTTGCCGCGACCGCGTCAGGCAGAACTCGCCCTGGCGCTGGGCAGCATCGGCGCACCCGGTGGATTGACGCGCTCTGTCGTGCTGTCACTCGGCACAGGGCTATCCTTGCTTGTCGCCGTGGCCCTGGCCAACACGTCAATTGTCTCGGAGCTGTCAACACACCTGCCCAAGAACTCGCCCGACTACTTCATCCTGGACATCCCGCAGGCGGAGCTTTCGAGCCTGATCGGTATCATAAATCGCGAGACGCCAGAGGCTCACATCAACCAGGCCCCAATGCTGCGCGGCCGCATGGTCAGGCTCGGAGAGCGGCCGGTAGAGCAGATCAAAGCGCCGCCGGAGGCCGCCTGGGTGCTCACCGGCGACCGCGGCCTCACCTACTCCGACGATGTGCCCGAGGGCTCCACACTGGCAGAAGGCACTTGGTGGCCGGCCCACTACACGGGCGAGCCTCTGGTTTCCTTCGAGGCCGAGTTGGCCAAAGGATTAGGAGTCAAAATCGGCGACCGAGTGACCGTCAACGTGCTCGGCCGTAACCTGACGGCGAAGGTTGCTAATCTCCGGGATGTGAGGTGGGAGAGCTTGGCCATCAATTTTGTTCTGGTGTTCTCGCCCAACGCGTTGCGCGACGCACCACACAATCTGCTGGCAACCGTAACCCTTCCGGACAAGGTCTCGCTGGCGGTAGAAGCCAATCTGGCCAAGAGCATCGGCAGGGCTCACCCAGCCGTGACGACGCTCCGCGTCAAGGATGCGATCAACGCGTTCAACTCCATCTTCGCCCGCATCATGACGGCCGTGCAGGTAGCGGGGAGCGTCACGCTGGCGGCCGGCGCCCTGGTCTTGGCCGGGGCCCTGGCTACCGCGCAACGCCGGCGCATCCGTGAAGCCGTCATCCTGAAAGCACTCGGCGCCACGCGTGCGCGCATCCTGCGCGCGCACTTTCTGGAGTACCTGATGCTGGCTGCGATCTCGGCATCGCTTGCGGTGGCACTCGGTACCGTAGCCGCCTGGATCGCTGTCACCCGAGTGATGGAACTGCCGTTCGAGTTCTCCTGGGGCGCTGTAGCGCAAGCCCTTGGCGTAGCGCTTCTTTTGATCGCTGTGTTGGGGGGGATCGGCACCTCGCGCGTGTTGCGCGCGCCGTCAGTTCCTTACCTGCGGGCAGAATAACGGACTGAATTGAACGCAATTCGCGCTTAGGTTGTGTCTACTTTAGTCTAAAGGCAGTCGCCTTAATCCGCCTGAAATCGACGTTTCTCCGCTCGACCTTCTTGAAAGCGGCACAATACGCGGACATATTGATCCTGCGGCGCGGTCTATTATCTGGCCGCGTGGAGGCTCAAAGGGAACCCTACTATGGCTCAAATCGACAACAGGTATGCGCAAGTCGGCTCTGTGGCGCGCACTCGCGCCGAGACCGTCGACGAAGGCCTGCGCGCATACATGCTGCGCGTCTACAACTACATGGCAGCCGGCGTCGCTCTAACCGGGCTGGTTGCATATGTAATCTTTACGATGTCGGTGACCACCGATCCGGCGTTGGCGGCGCAGGCCGGCACCCGGGTCATGGCCCTGAGAAACGGGCTGTATCTGACCCCGTTCGGGCAGCTCATGTTTGTCAGCCCGCTCAAGTGGGTGGTCATGCTGGCCCCGCTCGGCTTGGTGTTCTTCCTGTCGTTCCGGGTCTACAAGATGAGCGTCGGTGCGGCGCAGATCAGCTTTTGGCTGTTTGCGGCGGTCATGGGCGCCTCGCTTTCCACCATCTTCCTGGTCTTCACTGGGCAGTCGATTACGCGCGTGTTCTTCATCACGGCGGCCTCCTTCGCGGCGCTGAGCCTTTACGGCTACACCACGAAGCGTGACCTGTCGGGCTGGGGCACGTTCCTCATCATGGGCGTGATCGGTCTTGTGATTGCGAGCCTGGTGAACATCTGGCTGCAGTCTTCCGCCCTGCAGTTTGCCATCTCGGTAATCGGCGTGCTGGCGTTCGCAGGCCTCACAGCCTACGACACGCAACGCATCAAGGATGGGTACTACGAGATCGCGGGCGACGCCGCATTGATGACCAAGACGGCTATCATGGGCGCACTCAGCCTCTATCTCGACTTCATCAACATGTTCCAGTCGCTGCTCTACCTGTTCGGCGACCGCGAATAAGACGAGAAGCCTTATCGAACACGAAGGGCCCCGCGACAGCGGGGCCCTTTGCTTTTTGACTGACGGTGGGGCAAGACGGGCGCTCTTGCCCGACGAGAAACTGCTTCATGACCGCGCCGACAGTCAGACCCGCCACCGAAGCCGATATTCCTGCGATCGCCGCCATCTACCGCCCTGCCGTTCTCATGGGGACAGCCAGCTTCGAGCTGGAACCTCCCGATGATACGGAGATGCTGCGCCGTTTCCGCGCGCTCACCGAGGCCGGCTATCCTTACCTGGTGGCCGAGGATGAAGGACACGTGCTGGGCTATGCTTACGCCGGCGCCTACAGGCCGCGCCCCGCCTATCGCTTCAGCGTCGAGAATTCGATCTATATCGCCGCCGACGCACACCGCCGTGGCGTTGGCCGTATTCTGCTCGCGGCACTGATCGACATCTGCACGGCCAAGGGCTACCGGCAGATGATCGCGGTCATCGGCAATTCGGCACAGTCTGCTTCGATCGGGCTGCATCGCTCATTCGGCTTCTGCTTCTCGGGAACCATCCACTCGGTCGGCTACAAGCACGGCCGCTGGCTCGAACTCGGTCATTATGCAGCTGCCGCTGGGCCCCGGTGATAGGAAGCCTGCCGATCAAAGCGACAAGCCCTGAAGCACCCTGGGCGATCACGCATCGACGAGTTTCAACGGCCGGTCGAGGACGGCCAGAACACGCGCGAGATCGGGACCCCGCTTCAGGATCAGCCCGCTAGCCGCGATCACGCCGTAGGCGCCTTGTTTGCGCGCCAACCTGGGGTTCTTCTCGATCGTATAGAGAGGGCATTCACTGGCGCGCCGGAAGACGGAGAAGACGGCTTTCTCGCGACCGAAATCCATCGCGTAGTCGCGCCACTCTCCAGCCGCCACCTTGCGGCCGTACAGGTTCAAAATTGCGCGCAACTCGTGAATGGTGAAGGCGACAGTGGTAAGGGGAGCGGAATGAGCAGCCGGACCAAAATGGTTCGCTCCATTTCTGGAGCGCAAGACTATCGGCTCAGTATCGCTCAAATACGCCTCCCGTGATCGGCAATTGCGGCTGCACGGCGCGACCCGAAGATGATTGCGCCTTTTATCCGCGAGTGCAAGACCGATGCGCTGTGCGAAACCACGCGTGCGCCACCGTCTCTCCCACAGGCCGCCGCAAATCATCCGTAGAACGCTCAATCATCGGTACTTGGCCCGGTCCAAACCCGCTTCGGCACCAGCCCCCCAATCCCCCCGAAGCATTTTAGTGGACCGGGCTTTTTCATGTGTGCGCGCGGCATCCTCCCAAGCTGCCCCACCGTATTTGCACGCTCATCCAACGCCTTACGACATATCGTGTTTTGGTCAAAATCCCGTCTTTGGCCCGCCGCAAACGCCAACGATAGTAATGCTGTTGCCTCTCGGCCCGGCTCTCGAAGCGAGGCTCTGGAATCTCAGCCCCCCAGCCCCCGGGGCCAAGTTCAAAGAGCCGGGCCACCCTTACTCCCCAAACACAAATTTGAACCACGCAGCTCGCAAGGCCACGCACCCCTTGCGCGTTCGCTCCGCAATGCCTTGATTCCCTCCGGCATGCGGCAATAATCGCCGCTCTCCAAGCATGCACCGGAGTGTAAATCATGAGTGCCGAGCAGGCGCCGCAGACACATAAACACGTCTTTCAGACCGAGGTCTCCCAGCTTCTGCATCTGATGGTCCACTCGGTCTACACCGAGAAGGAAGTGTTTCTGCGCGAACTCATCTCCAACGCTTCTGACGCATGCGACAAGCTGCGCTACGAGGCCATCGCTCAACCCGGCTTGCTTGCCGACGACGCCCGGCTGGCTATCCGGATAAGCTTCGACAAATCTGCTGGCACGCTGACGGTGGCCGACAATGGCATCGGCATGAACGAGCAGGAGCTGATCGACAATCTGGGCACGATCGCACGTTCAGGCACGCGTGCGTTCCTGGAGCGCATGACAGCCGGCTCCGAAGGCTCATCGCTCATCGGCCAGTTCGGAGTTGGCTTCTACTCAGCCTTCATGGTCGCGGATCGGATCGACGTTGTCAGTCACAAGGCCGGCGAGGACCGCGCCTGGCTCTGGGTCTCGGATGGCGCCAGCGGCTTCACGGTGACGCCCGCGCCCGAGGCGCCAGCCAAGGTGAGCCGAGGCACCAGCGTCACCCTCGCACTGAAACAGGATGCGCGAAATTTCCTCGAGGACGGCGAGATCGAACGCATCGTGCGCACCTACTCCGATCACATCCTCTTCCCTATCGAATTCACCGCAGCGGACGGCAAGACACGCCAGGTGAACTCCGCCAGCGCGCTGTGGCAGCGTTCGAAATCGGAAGTGAGGCCCGAAGAGTACAAGGAAGTCTACAATACGGTTGCGCACCAGTTCGACGAGCCGGCGCTGACCCTGCACTACAAGGCCGAGGGCCGACAATCCTATGCGGTCCTTCTGTTTGTACCGACACGGCCGCCGTTCGACCTGTTCGAGGCGGAGCGCAAAGGCCGCGTGAGGCTTTACGTGCGGCGCGTCTTCATCACCGAGGATGCATCCCTGCTGCCGGCCCATCTCAAATTCGTGCGCGGCGTCATCAACTCGGAGGATGTGCCGCTCAACATCTCCCGTGAGGTCTTGCAAGACAATCCGCAAGTAGCGCAGATCCGACGCGCTGTGACCGGACGGCTTCTCGCAGAGCTGGAGACGCTTGCAGAGAAGGAGGCGGCACGCTTCGAGAGCATCTGGGATGCGTTCGGGCCCGTGCTCAAAGAAGGCATCTACGAGGACTTCGAGCGCCGCGACCAGCTCCTGAAGCTCGCACGCTTCCGCTCGACGGCCGGTCCGGGATGGCGCTCGCTCAAGGACTACGTCGCCGAGATGAAGCCGGGCCAGACCGAGATCTACTATCTTGCCGGCGACAACCTGGAGCTGATCAACTCGAGCCCCCAGCTCGAAGCGGCCAAGGCGCGCGGCGTCGAGGTATTGCTAATGGCCGACCCCGTCGACCACTTCTGGACATCGATGGGGCTCGGCTACGAGGGCAAGACGCTGAAGTCTCTGACGCAGGGTGCCGCCGACCTTTCCAGCATTCCGGTGCAAAGCACGGCCGAGCCCGAGGCCAAGCCCGATGACGTCACGGCGGTCGTTAGCGCATTGAAGGAGGCCCTGGGTCCCGCTGTCTCGGATGTGCGTGCGTCAAAACTGCTTGTCTCCTCGCCTGTTTGTCTCGTGGCGGCTGGCGACGGTCCCGACAGGGGTCTGGAACGCCTGCTGCAGCGTCAGAAGCGCGGCGCTGCAGCAAAGCCTGTGCTCGAGATCAACCCCACACATCCGCTAATCAAGGGCATTGGTGCTGAGATCGCAGCCGGACGCAAAGAACAGGTCCGCGACCTCGGCCACCTGCTGCTCGACCAGGCACTCGTCCTGGACGGCGAGCTTCCCGCCGATCCGGCCAAGTTCGCCGAGCGGCTCAACCGATATGTCGTGCGCGGTCTCGGCCACTAACCAGACATAAACCGAACTCCTCTCGAGGCAAAAGATCATGAGCGCAAAGCCACGCCGGTCCTCAGGGACAAAACCCAAGGCACGCACCACTACCCCACGCCCAAGGAAGCCGGCTGCCGCACGCAACCCGCTACTCTCGCCCTGGCGCGCCGCGTTTCAGATGCCGCCGTTCGGTGCAATCCGCCCGACGCATTTCCGCTCCGCGTTTACGCACGCTCTCGCTGAGAGCCGGCGCGAGATCGACCATATCGCCACGGCCAGGACCCTCCCGACATTCACCAACACCATTTCGGCGCTCGAGAAGAGCGGACGGACGCTCACACGCGTATCGCGCGTGTTCTTCAGTCTCGCCAGCGCCGATACCAACACCGAGCTGCAGGCCATCGAGCGTGAGCTTTCGCCCAAGCTGGCCGCACATTGGTCCGCCATCATGCTGGACCCAAAGCTGTTCGGGCGCATCGAGGAGCTTTTCGAACGCCGGGACGCCCTATCGCTGGACGCCGAGCAAGCCCGTGTGCTCGAGCGCCACCACACGAGTTTTGTGCGCAGCGGGGCCCGCCTCGGGCCGCGCGAGAAGAAGCGTGTCGCCGCGATCAACAAGCGGCTCGCCACGCTCGGCACGCAGTTCGCACAGAACATCCTGGCCGACGAGCAGGCCTTCAAGCTGGTCCTGGACGGCGAGCAGGACCTGACCGGACTCCCGGACTTCGTAAGAGCTGCCGCCCTGCGCACCGGTTCTGATCTCGGGCTCGCCGGCAAGCACGTTGTGACGCTCGCGCGCTCGAGCATCGAGCCGTTCCTGCAGTTTTCCGCACGCCGGGATCTGCGCGAGAAGGCCTTCGAGGCCTGGACCCGGCGCGGCGAGAACGCGGGCGCGCACGACAATCGCAAGATCGCCGCGGAGATTATCGCGCTCCGGGCCGAGCGGGCACAACTTCTCGGCTACGCGACGTTCGCCGAGTTCCGCGTCGCCGACGCCATGGCCAAGACACCAGCCGCAGTCCGCGGCTTACTCGACGAGGTCTGGCAGGTTGCGCGCACGACCGCCGGCCGGGAGCGCGATCTGCTGCAGAAGATTGTCGAGCGCGAAGGGCGGAATTTCCGTCTGGAGGCCTGGGATTGGCGCTACTACGCGGAGAAGGTCCGCAAGGCCGAGTTCGATCTCGACGAAACCGAGATCAAGCCTTACCTGCAGCTCGACCGCGTCATTGCCGCCGCCTTCGATACCGCCCGCCGCTTGTTCGGCCTGTCGTTCAGAGAGCGCCCGGACCTGCCTCGCTACCATCCCGATGTCCGTATCTGGGAGGTGGCTGACAGACAGGGTGACCACATCGGCGTCTTCCTCGGCGATTACTTCGCACGCCCCTCCAAACGCAGCGGCGCCTGGATGAATGCCTTGCGCTCACAACAACGGCTCGCCGGCGACGTTCGTCCGATCGTCGCCAACACGATGAGCTTCACGCGTGGTGCTGACGGCGAGCCTCCGCTGTTGTCATTCGATGACGCGCGCACGCTATTTCACGAATTCGGCCACGCCCTGCACGGCCTGCTCTCGGATGTCACCTATCCTTCCATCGCCGGCACCTCGGTCTCGACCGATTTTGTCGAGTTGCCCTCCCAGCTCTACGAGCACTGGTTGCTCACGCCCGAGATCCTGAAACGTTTTGCCGTGCATTTCCGCACAGGAAAGCGCATGCCCGACGCGCTCGTGCAGCGGCTAGAAGCGGCGCGCAAGTTCAACCAGGGCTTCGCCACGATCGAGTACGTCGCATCGGCGCTCGCTGATCTGGAGCTGCACTCGCTGAACTCCGCTACCGGCCTCGACATCACGAAGTTCGAGCGCGAATTGCTGGCCCGGCTCGGCATGCCACGAGAGATCGTCATGCGCCACCGCCTGCCGCACTTTGCTCACGTGTTCTCCGGCGGCGGATATGCCGCCGGCTACTACAGCTATATGTGGTCCGAGGTCATGGACGCCGATGCCTTCGGCGCCTTCGAGGAGGCCGGCAATGTGTTCGACCGCAAGACAGCGCGGCGTCTCGAGGAGTTCATCTATTCCGCCGGCAATCGGCGCGACCCGGTCGATGCCTATGTGGCCTTCCGCGGACGGCTGCCGACGAGCGAGGCGATGCTGAAGAAGCGTGGGCTAGCGGCTTGAGCAGGCCAGCTTTACCACTTGGGCAGGACTGCTGCGCCGAGGATCGGGCCGGTCTGGCCAACCTGCAGCAGCACGGCACAGCCGTCGGCGCCTGACCTCATGACGGCTGCGCGTTCGAGCTGGATGGTCGCAGGTTTACCGGTCCAGTTGCCGACAGACTTGAGGTCTCGCACCACGTTGTAATAGGTCAGCGTCTGGCCCTTGTTCTCGCCTGCGCGCACCGGCACCTGCACTTCATTCTGAAACACGGCCAGCCAGATCGTGCCTTCGCGCGGTTTGTCGCCCTCGGCAATCGCGCCGGTCTCGATGGTCAGCTTGCCATCCCCGGTCGAAAGCTTCACCGCCACGCGCTCGCCGGCGAGCTTGCCTGATGTCTTGGCGATGGCATGATCGATTTCGGCAGCGTGCGCGCCGTTGGCGTGCGCCAAGCCGTTGACCACAATCTGCGGGGTGTAGATGCGCCCGTCGCCGCGCATCTTGGAGTAATACTTCTGCCGCTTCGCAAACGCGGGATCGGCCAGCGTGTCCTTCCAGCCGAGATAATCCCAATAGTCTACCGCCAGGGAAAGGGCGATGACGTCAGGGCGCTGGATATAGGATTTGAGCAGCGCGTCCGCCGCAGGACACGACGAGCAGCCCTGGCTCGTGAACAACTCGAGGACCGTCTTGGGCTGAAACTCTGCTTGTGAGGCTCCAGCCTGAGCCAAGGCACCCGTGGCTCCCACCGCAAACGTAAAACACGCAAAAACCGCCTTTGCGGCCGTGCCGAGAAGCTGAAGCATCCGCATTGCTCTTGCGTGTCCGTTGTCGTTTTCCAATGCGTCCTTCACCCTCAGAATATCGATAAATCGCGGTTCAATTGCGAGTCACGAATGGGTGAGACAGCCCATCCAATAGTGAAGACGGCGCACACGGGCCTTCGTCACGCCTTTCGAGCCCCTAGCGATCCTGGACCATTACGCCGCAGCGGCGAGGCCGCGCAGGACGTAGGGCAGGATCCCGCCGTGGCGCCAATAGCTCAGCTCGTCCTCAGTATCGATCCGGCATAGCGTCGGCACATCGCGCGTGACGCCATCGTCGTAGGTTACGTTGATAACCACCTGTTGGCGCGGGCGCAGGGTGGGCAGGCCTCGGATCGTCACGGTCTCGTTACCCTTGAGCCCGATGTCCGCCCATGACAGGCCGCCCTCGAACACCAGCGGCAGCACGCCCATTCCGACCAGGTTGGAGCGATGGATGCGCTCGAATGACTGCGCGATCACAGCGCGGATGCCGAGCAGACGCGTACCCTTTGCAGCCCAGTCGCGGCTCGAGCCGGTGCCGTACTCCTTGCCCGCGAACGCGACCAGCGGCACACCCTCGCCCTTGTAGCGCATGGCCGCGTCGTAGATCGACATCTCTTGGCCCGAAGGATAGTGGGTGGTGTTGCCGCCCTCCTTGCCGCCGAGCATCATGTTCTTGATGCGAATGTTGGCGAAGGTACCTCGCATCATGACTTCGTGATTGCCGCGCCGCGACCCGTAGGAGTTGAAATCGTTCGGTCGTACCTGGCGCTCGATGAGGTAGGTGCCGGCTGGCCCGTCTCTCTTGATCGATCCCGCCGGCGAGATATGGTCTGTCGTGATGGAATCGCCGAACATCCCGAGGATGCGCGCGTTCACGACATCCTCCACTGGAGCCGGCTCCATCTGGATATCGTCGAAGTATGGCGGGTTCTGAACGTAAGTGGACACGCTGTTCCAGCCGTAGGTGAGGCTGGCGCGCGCCTTGCCCATCTTCTGCCACTGCTCGTCGCCCTTGAACACGTCGCTATAGCGAGCAGCGAAGGTATCGGGCGTCACGCAGGCGCGGATGATGTCGGCGATCTCGCTCGACGACGGCCAGATGTCGCGCAGGAAGACGTCACGCCCGTCCTGATCCTTGCCCAGCGGCTCCTTGGTCAGATCGAGGTTCATGGTACCGGCAAGTGCGTAGCCCACCACCAGTGGCGGCGACGCCAGGTAGTTCGCCTTCACTTCCGCATGTACGCGACCCTCGAAATTGCGGTTGCCCGACAACACCGCCGCTGCCACCAGATCACCCTCGTGAATGGCCGCGGAAACCGGCTCCGGCAGCGGCCCCGAGTTGCCGATGCAGACGGTGCAGCCGTAGCCGGTCAGATTGAAGCCGAGCGCATCGAGATCCTTCTGCAGCCCCGCGCGCGCCATATAGTCGGTCACCACTTGCGAGCCGGGCGCGAACGAGGTCTTCACCCATGGCTTCACTTTCAGGCCTTTGGCGTGCGCGTTGCGCGCAACCAAGCCAGCCGCCACCAGCACCGATGGGTTGGAGGTATTCGTGCACGAGGTTATGGCAGCGATGACCACGTCGCCATGGCCGATCTCATAGTCGGCTCCCTTCACCTTGATCTTCTTGCCGACGCTGGCGCCCTTGACGATGTCCGGGACGACCTTGGCGAAGCCCGTCTTGGCGTCCTTGAGCGCCACGCGGTCCTGCGGCCGCTTCGGTCCCGCCAGGGACGGCTCGACAGTGGAGATGTCGAGCTCCAGCACGTCGGTATAGACCGGCTCCATGCCCGGCTCGCGCCACAGGCCCTGGGCCTTGGCATAGGCTTCCACCAACGCGACGCGATCCGCCTTGCGGCCCGTAGCCTTGAGATACTTGATCGTATCCACATCGACCGGAAAGAAACCGCAGGTCGCGCCGTACTCTGGCGCCATGTTGGCGATGGTCGCGCGGTCCTCCAGCGACAGGTGATCGAGACCGTCGCCGAAATACTCGACGAACTTCTCCACCACCCCGCGTTTTCGCAGAATCTGTGTGCAGGTGAGGACGAGATCGGTCGCGGTGACACCTTCCTTGAGCTTGCCCTTGAAGCGGAAGCCGATCACCTCGGGGATGACCATGGCCACCGGCTGGCCGAGCATGGCCGCCTCGGCCTCGATGCCGCCCACGCCCCAGCCCAGCACGGAGAGGCCGTTGACCATGGTCGTATGGCTGTCCGTGCCAACGCATGTATCCGGGAACGCTTGCTCCACCCGGCCCACCTTCTTGGTCCACACGGTTTGTGCGAGGTACTCGAGGTTGACCTGGTGGCAGATACCGGTGCCGGGTGGCACAACCTGGAAATTGTTGAAGGCGCTGCCGCCCCAGCGCAGGAACTCGTAGCGCTCCTTGTTGCGCTCGTACTCGAGCTCGACGTTCTTCTTGAAGGCGTCCGCCGTGCCGAAATAATCCACCATCACGGAGTGATCGATGACGAGATCGACCGGCACCAGCGGGTTGATCTTCTGCGGCTCACCACCGATGGTCTTCATGGCATCGCGCATGGCCGCCAGGTCGACGATCGCCGGCACACCCGTGAAATCCTGCATCAGAACCCGAGCTGGGCGGTAGGCTATTTCGCGCTGCGAAGTCTTGGTCTTCAGCCATTCCGCCATGGCGCGAATGTCGTCGGCTTTCACCGACCGGCCGTCCTCGAACCTGAGCAGATTTTCCAGCAGCACCTTGAGCGAGAGCGGCAGCTTGGAAATGCCGGGCAGACCATTCTTTTCCGCATCCGGCAGCGAAAAGTATTCGTAGGTTTTGCCGCCGACTTGCAGCGTCTTGCGGCATTTGAAGGTATCGATTGAAACTGGCGTCAGAGCCATGGCCTGCGGTCTCCTCGAGCAGCGTCACGCAACGTGACGGAAATGGGCAGCCCTCGGGGTCGCTTGAAGCACCGGCTCGAGCGCGCGCAGCGCTGGCCTCGGGGCAGGAATTCGCCTTATAAGGCGTACTGGCAGGCACGGCTAGAGCTAGGCGTCGCTCGCAGGCATGCGTGCCGGTGGTAGCTAACCGAAATCTTTCATGCAGATGCAGCTCGTCGCGCAAGACCTGGCCGTAAGGCGCGGCGAGCGAACGGTCTTTGCCGGACTTTCATTCGCTGTGCCACCCGGCGAGGCCCTGATTTCTGACAGGTCCGAATGGTGCGGGGAAAACCACGCTCATCCGCACCATCGCGGGCTTTCTTCGTCCCGCCGCCGGCAAGCTCGAGCTGCAAGCTGGAGATCCTGATCGCAGCATCGGCGAGCAGTGTCACTACGTTGGACATCGCAACGCCCTGAAGACCAACCTGACGGTGCTGGAGAACGTCGCCTTCTGGCAACGATATCTGTCGCAGGACCATTCGGACCTGCTGCCCGGCCAGGCGGGTGCCGCCCTCGACACCTTTGGCCTTCTCGAGCTCAGTCATATTCCGGCCGGCTATCTGTCCGACGGCCAGCAGCGTCGCCTTTGTCTCGCCCGCCTACAGCTGACACGCCGTCCGGTGTGGTTGCTCGATGAGCCAACCGCCGCGCTCGATGCCGCTTCTCAAGGTGTTCTCGAAGCTGTCATCGACAGGCACTTGCGCACTGGGGGCCTTGCGGTGGTCGCCACACATCAGCCGATCGACCTCTCGCCCCAGCGCGAGCTGAGCCTCGGCGCCGGCGCGGAGGACGCATGAAGCCGTTTCTGGCCCTCCTGCGTCGCGATCTCGAGCTCGCAGTGCGCGAGGGCAGCGCAGTAGGAGCTGCCCTCGGATTTTTTCTGATCGTCGTCGCGGTCATGCCGCTTGGCCTCGGACCTGACCTCAACTTGC
The DNA here is from genome assembly GCA_963840425.1 of uncultured Alphaproteobacteria bacterium. GTDB lineage: Bacteria > Pseudomonadota > Alphaproteobacteria > Rhizobiales > Hyphomicrobiaceae > CADEFX01. Next base: position 109,484 of record CAWIYZ010000033.1, read on the forward strand.
TGTCGCGCATCGCGCCCGGCGTTCTATGGATCGCCTTGATGCTGGCTGCCCTGCTCTCGGTTGGCCGCATCTTCGAGGTCGACGCCGAAGATGGCTCGCTCGAGGTCCTGGCCACCGGGTCGCTGCCGCTGGAGATCGTCGCCGTAGCGAAGAGCTTGGCCCACTGGTTGACCACCGCGCTCCCGTTGACTTTACTGACGCCGGCGCTCGGCTTACTGCTCAACCTGGACATCGGCGCCTATCCGATGCTGCTGGCCTCCCTCATCGTCGGCACCCCGGCCGTGAGTTTCCTTGGCGCAACGTGCGCGGCCTTGACCTTAAAAAGCCACCGCGGCGGACTGCTGCTGGCACTGCTGGCGCTGCCGCTCTACATCCCGACACTGATCTTCGGCATCTCCACCATCAACGCCGCGCTCACGGCGCCGGCCGCACTCGGGGCTTCGTTCCTGCTCCTGCTGGCGATCTCTCTGGTCTCCATCGTCATCGCGCCGGTGGCAACCGCGGCGGTCCTGCGCCTGCAGCTCCAGTAGAGCCACAGTAGAGCCACGACCAGCAGTCAATTTGCACTTCGTGTTCGCTCGGCCTAGATCAATGCTCATGCAGTCCATAACCCAGAGGCTCGCCAACCCGACCCGGTTCATGCAGCTCTCGGGCGCCCTGTTGCCGTTGCTTTGGGTGCTCGCGGGGCTGCTGCTCGTAGCTGGCATCTATCTGGCGGCGGCCGCGCCGCCCGACTACCAGCATGGCCACACCGTCAAGATCATGTTCGTGCACGTCCCCTCGGCCTGGATTGCGATGTTGACTTACGCCGTCGTTGCTGTGTCCAGCTTCGGGCTGCTCGTGTTCCGCCACCCGCTGGCCGACGTCTCGGCCAAGGCCGCCGCCCCGATCGGGGCAACATTCACGCTCCTGGCGCTCGTCACCGGATCGCTGTGGGGCAAGCCCGGCTGGGGCACCTATTGGGTGTGGGACGCACGCCTTACTTCCGTGCTGGTCCTGTTCTTCCTCTACCTCGGGCTCATCGCGCTCCGATCGTCCATTGAAGACGAATCTTTGGCGGGCAAGCTGACCGCCGTGCTCGCGCTCATGGGCACCATCATGCTGCCGATCATCAAATACTCAGTCGAATGGTGGTCGACGCTACATCAACCATCCACCGGCTTCGGGTCGAGCGTCGATCCGTCGCTGCGCTGGCCATTGCTCGTTATGGTCGCAGCGCTATCCACGCTGTTCCTCGCCATGCACATGAAGGGTATGCGCAACGAGGTTCTGCGGCGAAGGGTGAAGGCCCTGATGTTGACAGAGGTCGAGCGTGCGTCCTCGCCCGCGCGCCGGCAACCCACAGAGTAGCGCCATGGATCTGGGACCCAACGCCGTGTTCGTGTGGGCTGCATACGGGACTGTTGCCGCCGTGCTTGCGGCCCTGCTGCTGTGGCTCCACGTCGATGGCAACCGCCAGCAGCGCAAGCTCGATCGCCTCGACGCAGAGGGCGTGCGGCGGCGCTCGACCCGTCACAGCAATTGACGGCGCAAGCATGCAGAAAAGCAGCCAGGCATCACCGACCTCCATCGCCGCAGCACAACAAACCAGCCGACGTGGACTGCTGCTGGCGCCGGTCGTCATCTTTGTCGGCCTCGTGTCGATGTTCGCTTTCGCCCTGCACAAGGGCGATCCTTCCAAACTGCCGTCCGCTCTTGTCGGTCGGGCCGCGCCGCCGCTCGCATTGGCTCCGCTCGAGGGATTGGTCGGCGACGGCGGGCAGCCGGTGCCGGGCATCGAGGCAAACGCATTCAAGACCGGCGGCGTATCGGTCGTGAATTTCTGGGCGTCCTGGTGCGTTCCCTGCGTCCAGGAGCATCCCCTGCTGGTCCGCCTCGCCGAACGCGCCGACGTAACTTTGTACGGCGTCAACCACAAGGATCAGGCTGTCAATGCGCGCCGCTTTCTCGGGCGCTACGGCAATCCCTTCAAGGCTGTCGGAGTCGACGCCAACGGACGGGCGGCCGTCGACTGGGGCGTCTACGGCATGCCCGAGACCTTCATTGTCGATGGCCGGGGCATCATCGTCTACAAGCATGTCGGCCAGCTTACGCCCGCCGCGCTCGAGGGGAATATCATTCCCGCCATCCGGCGCCGCCGCCAAAGGCCAATGAGGTCCGGCAGGATTGCGCCGGTCAGGCCATCCCCACGTGCTGCTGCCCTTGCGCCTCACCCGGCGCGAACCGCAGCACCAGATAGCCCATCACCGCTGAGACGAGCGAGCCTGCCAGTACGCCCACGCGCAGCGGGGCGGCATAGGCCGGATCGGGAAATGCCAGCATGCCGATGAAGAGGCTCATCGTGAAGCCGATACCACCCAGCATCGCCACCCCGAGCATCTGCTCCCCGCTGACGCCAGCAGGCTTTGTTGCATAACCCCAGTGCACCGCTGCCCACGCCGCCCCGAAAATTCCAACCGTCTTACCGACAATGAGGCCGAGCGCAATCCCGAGCGGTGCTGGGCTGAAGAGGTGTCCCCACGACAGGTCCGCCAGCGACACGCCCGCATTGGCAAACGCGAACAGCGGCATAACGCCGAACAGCACCCACGGCTCGATGTTGTGCTCCAGACGCTCGAGCGGCGACCCCTCTTCACCCTCGACATAAAATGGCACTGCCAGCGCCACCACGACGCCCGCCAGCGTCGCGTGCACACCAGATTTGAGGACACATACCCAGATAAAGATGCCCGTCAGCACATACGGCGCAACCCGCGAGATGCTCAGCGCATTGAGCGCTGCGAGCACGCAAATGCCAATCGCAGCCAAACCGAGCGACAGGAGCGACAGCTCGCTCGTGTAGAACAGCGCGATAATGATGATGGCGCCCAGATCATCGATAATAGCCAGCGCTAGCAGAAACACCTTGAGCGCGGGTGGCGCACGGCGCCCCAGCAGCGCCAGCACGCCCATGGCAAAGGCGATATCCGTCGCGGTCGGAATCGCCCAACCTTTCAGAGCGGCTGGATTGGCTATATTGATCAGCACGTAGATCAAGGCCGGCAGAACCATGCCCCCGAGCGCCGCGATCGCCGGCAGCGCGGCCTGCTGGCGCGTCGACAGCTCGCCCACGAGCAGCTCGCGCTTGATCTCGAGACCGACGAGAAAGAAGAATACTGACATCAGCCCATCGTTGATCCAGAGCAGAAGCGGCTTGTCCAGGTTGAAATCGCCGAGCCGCAGTCCGAGCTGCGTCTGCAGCAGCGCCTCCGATGTCCAGGCAAAGCGCGAGTTGTCGAGGATCAGGGCCAGCGCCGCTGCAGCCATCAACACGATACCGCCGGCCGCTTGATGCTTGAAAAGCTGCGCTACGCCACGCAGGCGATCGCCGAGATTGGGACCGCCGGTCCGCATCGTCTGGGCTCCTGTGTCGTTGGGCTCGATGTGTGCCATTCTAGGATCCAACACCTCCCGTTGCGCAAGTTTCGGCCCCATGCATAACGTGATGCTGACATGCGTGCAGCCGATCCTGCTTGCGATCCTTCCCTTCGTCTTTAAGCTTGCGCCGGGAAAGCAGGGCAACAATATGTCGGTCACCGATATCGAGCGTGGGCTCGTCGCGCGCTACTTGGCCCGCGTGCTCGGTCGCACCGATGTCACAGTCCGCGCCGCCCGCGCTCTGCTGCTGTGGCTGAACGAGCGCGCCGACACTCTCAACCTGCCGATTCCAGCTCCGGTCATCGAGGTGATCGGCGGCTATATGACGTTCAAGCCGGCCGAATTCGAGAAGGCGTGGGTCGCCCGTCGCGCAGCCTTCGTGGCTTCGCTCGACCGCGCCGCCACGGAGATCTCCACGGCCCGAGCCGCTGGCGACCAATGCCGAGCGTCTCGTGGAGGCACTGGACCTACCGCCGGCGGCCTGGAAGGTGCTGGGGCTGCTTGCCTGCGCCAACCGCTTCGAGCAAATCTCCTACCTCGCCAACGTCGCTATCGATGCGCTGGGGCCGATGACCCGGGCCATCGCCCTTCTCGTCGATGAGCCGCCGCGCGCCGTCGACGTTCTCCTGTCGCCCATGGGCGAGCTGGCAGCCTCCGGTCTTCTGCAGGTGCGCGAGAACAATCAATATCTTAGCGGCAACGAAGCGCGTTACTCGATCCCCTGGCGCGTCAATTACTGCCTAGATCGCGCCTACGCCGACTTTGCCGAAATGCGCAACACGCTGTTGGGGGAGCCGCTCAAATCTCCCGTCGGTTACGCCGACTACGATCACGTCACCGCCGACCGCGACTTGATAACCGGTGTTCTCAAGGGCGCCCTCGACGAAGGTGCGCCCGGGGTCAACATCCTGCTTTATGGCCCGCCCGGCTCCGGCAAGACCGAGTTGGCCAAGGTCGCCGCCGAGGCGGCCGGCGGCTCGCTGTTTGCGACCGGCGAGGACATGCGCGGCGAGTACGACCGCTCCGAACGCCTCGCCGATCTGGTGTTCTCGCAGCGGCTGCTCGGCGGTCAGCGCCGCACCGCCCTGCTGTTCGACGAGATGGAGGATGTGGCTGTTCAGCTCATCCAGCGCGGCGGCTCCAAGGTCTATCTCAACCGTCTGCTCGAGACCAATGCCATCCCCATCATCTGGACCTCCAACGAGCTGTCCTCCATCGATCCCGCTCTGCTGCGGCGCATGACGCTCGCCGTCGAGTTGCGCCGCCCGCCTGCCTCCCAGCGCAAGCGCATCCTGGCGCGTCTGGCCGATCGCGTCGGCCTCGCCCTCACCGATGCCGAGGTCGAAAATCTCGCCCGCCGCCTCGACACCACGCCCGCCATCCTGGAGAACGCCCTGCGTGCGGCGCGGCTCTCCGGTGGCGGCGCCGAAGCCATCGAACGCGCCGCGCTCGGCATCGTGCGCGCGGTTTCCGGCGTCATCGCCCGCCGTCCCGGCACAATTCCCGACTTCGATCCGCTGCTGTCGACGGCAAGTCAGGACCTGGGCGCGCTTGTCGACAAGCTGGTCAGCGGCCGCGCCAAGGCCTTTTCCATCTGCCTTTCCGGGCCGCCCGGCACGGGCAAGTCCGCCTATGTGCGCTTTCTCGCGCGGCGCCTCGGCTTGGAGCTCATCCAGAAGCGCGCTTCCGACATTCTCGGGCCCTATCTCGGTCAGACCGAGCGCAGCATCGCCGCCGCCTTCGAGGAAGCCGTCGAGGCCAATGCATTCCTCGTCTTCGACGAGGCCGACAGCCTCCTGCTCGATCGCCGCGACGCCACGCGCTCGTGGGAGATCACGCAGGTCAACGAGATGCTGACCTGGATGGAGGACCACCCGCTGCCCGTCTGTTTCACCACCAACTTCATGGAGCGCGTCGACACTGCCTCGCTGCGCCGCTTCACATTTCACGTCGTCATGGCCTATCTCGACAAGCCAGGCCTACGCCGCGCCTGGCAGGTTTTCTTCACAGCCGACCGCGTGCCGGCCGAGGCCCTCGCTTTCGCCAATCTCACACCGGGCGACTTCGTCAAGGTGCGTAAACAGGCCGAGGTCCTTGGCGTTCTCGACCAGCCGGCGCGCCTCGCCGAAATGCTGGGCGAGACCAGCCGTGCCAAACCCGACGCAGGTGGTTCGCTTGGCTTCATGACGTGACACATGCTCCAACCGATAGCAGACAGCCGCCGCGCCAAGCGCTCCTGCGCACGTATCTAGCTGCGGTGGACCGGCCGGTTGCCCCAACTTCATTCGGCGGCGCGCGCGTGTTGAACTCGAATTGATAGAAAAGAACTTCCTCGACCCGCAACCGACGTTGCGCTTTCATGCCACGCGTGACTTACACTAGTCTCGTCGGTGTTGACCCGTGGCGCCAAAATTACTGAGGAGCTGAGTATGGCTGTCGTCGAAACAGAACGCCATGGCCGGGTCTTGGTCGTGCGCATGAATTGGCCTGAGCGTCTCAATGCACTCAATGCCGAGATGCGGCAGATGCTCGCCGAGACATGGACCGAGTTCCGGCATTCAAAAGAGCTCGAGGTGGCGATCTTCACCGGCACCGGTCGCGGCTTCTGCGCTGGTGAGGACATGAAAGAGTCGCTGGCAACGGGAAAGCCGGGAGGCACGCGGCCCACGCTTCCGGATCCCTTCATGGACGGCACGCTGGAAAAGCCGGTGATCGCTGCTGTCAACGGGTTCGCCATGGGTGGCGGCTTCATGCTGGTGGAGCGCACCGATCTGCGCGTTGCGGTACCGGAGGCGGTGTTTGAGGTGTCAGAGGCCAAGCGCTGGTTGCTCGGCGGCTACAATCACGGCCACCTCGCCAACGTGCCCTATCCGATTGCAATGGAGATGGCACTGGGTTTTCGCTTCACCGCCGAGCGATTCTATCAGGTTGGCTTCCTCAACCGGCTCGCATCGCAGGCCGAGCTGATCCCGACCGCGATGACGATGGCGGAACATTTGCTCTCGCTGCCGCCGGCTTCGCGTGTCAACACCGTCCACATGATGCGCCAGATGCGGCCCGAGCCCTCTGGTTCCCAGAAGGCGCTCGCAGTCAAGCTGCACGACCATGGCGACAAGAGCGATTTGATAGAGTCGCGCGCGGCCTTTGCCGAAAAGCGCACGCCCAAGTTCAAGGGCTGGCTCGATCCGGAGGATCGCTACCGGATGCCGAAGCTCGAGGAACGCGGGTGACCGCACTCGACCTCTTAAAGCCGCGGATCTGCGGCACAACCCGCTTTCATTACACCACTTTGCGTTCCCTGAAATCGGCGATCTGAGACTTGCTGTATCCGAGGCTCGCCAGAACCTCATCGTTGTGCTCGCCGAGCTCGGGAGCGATCGCCGATCTTGGCCGGCGTCTCGGAAAATTGCCACGGCGTGCCGTGTACCTTGAGGCGTTTGCCGTATTTCGGATAGTCGACCTCGGTGACGTAGCCGTTGGCAAGCACATCCGGATCGTTCGACGCCTCGAGCAAGGTGTTGATTGGCGCCGAGACGATGTCGCCGGCGCGTAGCTTCGCCACCCAGTCCTCGCGTGTGCCGGTTGCGAAGAGCCGGCCGAGCTTCGCCAGCAACGCTTCCCTGCTCTCGTCGGAGTCCATGGCAACACCGAGATGGCCGAAGCCAACCTTCTCCATCTCCTCGTAGAAGCCGAGCGCGGTCATCGCCTGCTTCCATTGATCGCGGGAGAGCTGGAAGACGAAGGGCTTGCCGTTCCGGTCTTCGAAGCTCGCCGACATCGCCGGCCGCTCGCGCGTGCCGGCGACGCGGGCCTGGCCGATGACAGGATCGCGATTGCGCCACATGGCGGTCGTCAGAAGTCCAGCCCATCAGTCGGATCTGGCCGCCGAGCAGCGAGCAGTCGATCTTCTGGCCGACGCCGGTGGCGCGCGCGTGGATCAACGCAGCGAGCGCACCGCCGAAGGCGAGTATGGCGCAGGTCTCGTCGGCAACAGAAACGACGCCGGTCTTCATGGGCTGGCCGGGTGTCGCGTAGGCCAAGGCAATGCCGCCGAGCGCCTGGGCCATGGAGTCGGTGCCTGGCAGGCTTGCGTGCGGCCCCTTGGGCCCATAGCCCGAGATAGACATGTAGACGAGCTTCGGGTTGACCTTGCGCAGCTCCTCCCAACCAAAGCCGTTCTTCTCGGCGGCGCCGGGGCGAAAGTTCTGGCCAAAGATGTCGGCTCGGGCCACGAGTTTCCTCAGGATCTCGCGTCCCTCCGGCGCCTTCAGGTTCAGCGTGACGCTCTTTACGCCGCGGTTGTTCGTCTCGAAGAACGTGCTCGGCATACCTGGCAGCACCGACGCGACGCGCGAGTTGTCGCCCACGCCCGGCACCTCGATTTTGATCACCTCGGCGCCGAGATCGGCCATCAGCATGTACGGGACAGTGCCGGCTTGGGCGGTCGAACATGCCACCACCTTGACGCCTTGCAGGGGCCCGTGCGGCTTGTTCATGCGACTATGCTCCTCTCAACGGTGATCGGCGCTCACGCCTCATTATAGAGATGGCACGCCACCTGGTGCCGCGGTGCCACCTCGCGGAGCACTGGCTCCTGCGCGGAACACCGTGGCATTGCGTAGGGGCAGCGCGTGTGAAAACGGCAACCTTCCGGCGGATTGAGGGGCGAGGGGATCTCACCGCTCAGCACCACTTCCTCAGCTCGCTCACTGGTGCGCGCGATCAGTACGGCGGAGAACAACGCCTTGGTGTAGGGGTGTCGCACGTCTTCGAACAGCGATTTAGTGGGAGCGTTCTCGACGATTTTTCCGAGATACATGACGATCGTGTGGTCCGCCATGTGGCGCACAGTGGCGAGATCGTGCGCAACCAGGAGATAGGCCACGTTGTCCTGCGCCTGAATGTCTTTCAGCAAATTCATCACTTGAGCGCGGATCGACACGTCGAGCGCTGAGATCGGCTCGTCCAGCACGATGAGCTTCGGCCGGGAGGCGAGCGCTGCCGCGAGAGCAATGCGCTGGCGCTGGCCGCCGCTGAACTCGTGAGGGTATTGCGATGTCTGCTCTGCACGAAGTCCGACCCGCGCCAACAGCTCGCGCACGCGCGCGTCCGTGCTACTGCGGTCCCATCCGTTGACGATCAGGCTCTCTGCAATAGTGCGGCCGACCGTCATGCGCGGGTTGAGCGACGACCACGGATCCTGGAAAACCGCCTGCACTGTAGCGCGGAACGCGCGCAGGGCGTCGCCCGATAGGCCGTGAATGGGCTTGCCCTGCAAGAGCACCTCGCCATCGGTCGGCTCCTCGAGGTTGAGGATCAGCTTCGAGGTGGTGGTCTTGCCGCAGCCGGACTCGCCGACCAATCCCAGCGTCTCGCCAGATTGCAGGGTGAAAGAGATGTCGTCCACCGCCTTGACCTGGCCGATCGTCCGCGCAAACAGGATGCCCTTCGTCACGGCATAGTGCTTGCGCAGCCGGTCCACCCGCAGCAGCGGCTCGGAGGTCATGCTGGCGCCAGCCTCCAGCAATCGGCAGTGTGGCCGACGCTGATCTCATGCTTTTCCGGATACGCTTCACGGCAGCGCGTGTCGGCAAACGTGCAGCGGGGAGCGAAGCGACAGCCATCGGGCAGGTTCATCAGGGAGGGTGGCTGGCCCTCGATGGTCGTTAGCCGTCCAATTGAGCCAGTCATCCGCGGCACCGATGCGATCAGCGCCTGCGTATAGGGATGCGCGGGGCGTTCCAGAATCTGGTGCACCGGCCCGCATTCGACGATGCGGCCGGCATACATTACCGCCACCCGATCGCACATGCGGGACACGACGCCGAAATCGTGCGTGATAAAGAGGATTGCCGTCCCGGTCTCCTGCTGTAGACGTTTCAGCAGCTTTAGATATTGGAGCTGAATGGTGACATCGAGCGCGGTGGTGGGTTCGTCAGCAATCAGGACGTCGGGCCGCCCGCTGATCGCGACGGCGCCAACGACGCGCTGCTTCATGCCGCCGCTCATCTGGTGGGGGTACTGAGCGACGCGCTGCTCCGGGGCGGCGATCTCGACTCGGCGCAGAGCCGTCACCGCCTGCTTCATGATCTCCGCTCGACCGCCGGACGTGCGCCGAGAGATGGCTTCGCGCAATTGATCGCCGATCGTGAAGAGCGGGTTGAGCGACGTCTGCGGATCCTGAAGGATCATTGAGATTTTGCGCCCGCGGATTTCGCGCATCTGACGCGGCGACCACTTCAGGATGTTTTCGCCGTCGAGCAGAACTTCGCCAGCGACGGTTCGCGCCCCACCCTTTGGCAGCAGACGCATGAGAGAGAGTGCCGTCAGACTCTTGCCGCAGCCCGACTCGCCCACGAGACCCAGCACCTCGCCGCGGCGAAGGCTGAAGCTGACGCCGTCCACAGCCTTCACGATTCCACGGCGTAGAAAGAAATGCGTGGTGAGGTTGCGCACCTCTAGAACGGTCTCGGAGATCATAGCTGACGCAACTTCGGGTCAAGCCGGTCACGCAGCCAGTCCCCGAACACATTGACCGAAAGGACAAGCAAGGTAATGGCGAGGCCCGGGATCAGCGCGACCCACCAGGCATCGGCGATACGACCCCGCCCTTCGGAAATCATCAGACCCCAGCTGGGTGTCGGCGGCGGAATCCCGGCGCCGAGAAAGCTCAGCGACGCTTCGGCGATGATCACCACCCCAATATTGAGCGTGACCAGAACCATGAACGTGTTGAGCACGTTCGGCAGGATGTGCGTCAGCATGATGCGCGGTGTCGAGCAACCACGAACCTTCGCGAGCGCGACGAAATCGCGATGCTTCAGCGCCAGAACTTCTCCCCGGATGATGCGAGCGAAGCTTGCCCAGAGCAGCAGGCTGATGGCGATGACCAGCGTACCGAGCCCCTGGCCAATCGTTACTGCGAGCAACAGGGCGAACAGAATGGCGGGGAACGTGAATGCGGCGTCGACCAGCCGCATTAGCACACCGTCAACCGCGCCTCCGAGATAGCCCGCGACAATGCCTATAAGGAGGCCCACCCCGCCGCCCGCCGTGAGCGCCAGAAGCGCAACGATGAGGCTGATGCGTGCCCCGTAAATGAGGCGGCTCAGGATGTCGCGGCCGAACGCATCTGTACCGAGAACGTATTTCGTGCTGCCGCCCTCCAACAGGAAGGGAGGCAGCAGCTTGTCGCGCAGGGTTTGGTCGATCGGTGAGTGGGGGGCAAGCAGCGGCGCAAACACAGCCATCAGGACCATGATGGAAATGATGATGACGGGGATCCAGGGCGGGTTGCGCATGGCAGTCTCTCAAGAGAGCCGAATGCGAGGATCGACGTAGGCGTACAGGATGTCGACCAGGAGATTGATCGTCAGAATGAGTATCGACTTCAGGATGATTACCGCCTGTAGCAGCGGGAAGTCGCGATAGATCACGGCTTCGTAGGTGAGGCGCCCAACGCCGGGCCAGGCGAATACCGTCTCCGTTACAATGGCGCCGGTGATCAGGTTGCCGACGAAGACCCCCCAGAGCGTGAGCAGGGGGATCAGGGCATTCCGCAAGCAATGCTTCCAGATGACGATCCCCTCGCTCAGTCCCTTGATGCGTGCGAGCTTGGCAAACTCGCTTTCCATTACCTCGAGCATGCTGGATCGCGTCAATCGCATGAAGCCCGCCGTCAGGAAGGTGCCGAGCGTGATCACCGGCAACACGTAGTGCGCTGGGCCGCCCATGCGTCCTGAGGGCAGCCAGCCGAGTTCAACACTGAAAATAAAGATCAGCATGACGCCGAGCCAAAAGCTCGGGGTGGCGATGCCAAGCACAGCAATTGTGCCCGCCGTCCGGTCGAGAAAGGTGCCGCGATTGAGGGCGGCGACCACGCCGAGCGGAATGCCGACGCTCATGGCCAGAAGAATCGCCCATGGGATGATGGCTAGTGTGTTCGGGAGGCGCGAGAAGAACGCATCCACCGCCGGCTGGCGCATGCGGATGGACATGCCGAGGTCACCTTGCAGCGCCTTGCCGACAAAAATGAAGAACTGAGAGTGCAGCGGCCCGTCGAGACCAAGCGTCTTGATCATGGCGGCCCGGTCCTCGGGCGTGGCATCCTCCGGCAGCATCAGGTCGACAGGGTTGCCGGTCAGGCGACCAAGAAAGAAAACTGCGGTGGCCACGAGGCAGATCAGCACCAAGCCTTGCAACAGTCGGCGGGCGATGAAGCGACTCATGAGCGGCAGTCTCCAGGGCTGCGGTAGGGCGCGGCTCGGGACCGCCCGCCAGCGCCCACCTCACTTCTTCCAGGGCTGCTGCTCCGGCCGTGGAATGCGCTCGTACACATCGCCAAGTTCATGCCGTCCCGGGATTGGCGCGAACTGGCCGACCTTTTTCGAGTTCACCGCGTAATAGCCCATGCCTTCGATGATCGGCACGACAAGCCAGGAATTCGCGATCAGCTCCACCATGGCGTCATTCAGCGCCGTGCGCTTCGCCGGGTCGCGCTCGTCGAGCAGCTTCTTGTAGGTGTCGAGAAACTTCTGACAAAGCTCCGGGCAATTCTCCTTGTCGCCCAGCAGACGCTCGGAGCTGTCAGGAGCGAAGGCGGAGTAGTAGCGCCACGGGGCGTCGGGACGGCCGGCAGTGCGGTACATTGAGGACCAGCCCGTGAGCTGCGGCTGATCACCCCGCTGCAGCGGCGGGAAGGCTCCCCACTCGTAGTGCTTGATCGTCACCTTGATGCCGATCTTGCTCCACATGTCGGCGATGGCCGTGCCGATGTCGACCATGAACTGCGTGCCCGGCAGCGCGGTGTTGGCAAACTTGAGCTCGAAGCCGTTGGGATGGCCCTCCTCCGCCAGGATTTTTTTCGCCACCACAGGATCGTAGCGATAGGCCTCGTCCGTCCACTTCTTCCAGCGATCGACACTCAGGCTCTCGGTGTACTCGAAGGTGGAATAGGGACGCGGCAACTGCGCCTTTCCTGCCATCACGTGCTCGATGATCTGGTTCCTGTCGATCGCCAGCGACAAGGCTTGCCTAATGCGCACATTGGCAACCGGATCATCCTTCACCGCTGGACGGAACGTGCCCCAGAACTGAAATACGGCCTGCATCGTAGCGGGCACCGCTATGACCTCCAGACCGCCCCGCGTTGCGTTGAGCATGTTCTCCGGGCTGATCGAAGCGATCGCTGCCTCGCCGGTGCGCGCCATGGCGACACGAGTAGACTCCTCGGGGATTTGCAGGACGTGCAGCTGCTTGAAGTGCGGCCGGCCGCGCCAGTGCGCATAGTCCACGGCCTCGAACTCGAGCCGGTCACCCGGCACGCTGCGCAGAAACTTCCATGGACCGCTGCCGATCGGCTTCTTGCGGAACTCCTCCTCGCCGACCGTCTCGATGTATTTCTTCGGCATTATGGCGCCTTCCGTCGCCACAGCACGGCTGAGGGCAGCCGGCAGGCCGATCTGGGTGCCCTGGGTGTTGACGCGCACGGTCAGCTCGTCGACCACCTCGATGCTCTTGAAGCTGCGCCGCATCGAGCCTGCTGCCGCAGCGAGCGAGTTGGGCGCCATCTGCCGCTCGAGGCTGAACTTGACGTCGTGCGCCGTCAGCGGGTCACCGTTATGAAATTTCTGACCAGGACGCAGATGGAAGGTCCAGGAGAGCCCGTCCTCGGACAGAACCCAGCGCTCAGCCACGCCCGGTCCCAATCCGCCCTTCTCAATATTGAAGCCGACGAGACTGTCGTACATGGCGGCCTGGTAGGTCGCGTTGCCTGGCCGCGCCTCCAGGATCGGGTCCAGTGTCTGCGCAGCGAGCGACTCTACGGCAAAGATAAGAGTGCCCTTCTGCTCTTGGGCAGCGATTGGTGGGGAGAGAGAAACGGCGAGCGGGACGGCAAGCGCCAATGCGCTGAGGCGAGCAGACATCAAATCCTCCCAATCGCTATTTGTTTGTTGTTTTCAAGTATCGAAGTCAAAATACGAGCCTGTCAATCGTCTTACGGCCCACTCGTCGTCCGCACCCAGATAGCCTTTGATTGTTTAAGGTCGTCGCCGGAAAATTGCCAAAATGTTGGCGGTGCGCACCAAGCGGCGGCTTGGTGGCATCCACTCCCCACTGGTCACTCACCACTTCCGTTGCAGGCCGATAGCGCGCGCTCCCTGTGCGCGATCAAACGAAGAAGCGTCGGAACCAGCCCAGTGTCTCGTCGGGCCTGTGCTCGTTGACGTAGTGACCCGCATCAAGCCCTTCGCCGACAATGTCCGTGGCGAATTTGCGCCAGATGCCGATCACATCGGTGAATACGCCCTCCGTGTGGCTCCTGGCTCCCCACAGCAGAAGGACGGGACAAGCAATCATGCGGCCGCGATCGCGGTCGGCGCGGTCAAGATCGAGATCGACGGTCGCTGCCGCCCGATAGTCGGCACATGAGCCCTTGATGGTCTTGGCGTTGAAGCAGCGGACATACTCCGCCAGCGCTTCGGGGTCGAAGATCGACAGCCCAATCCCCTTCTTTGAGATCTTTTTCTCGATGAAGACCTCAGGCGGAATGGCGCCCATCATCAGCTCGGGCAAACCGTTGTCCAGCGGCATCATCGACCAGTGCCAGGAGTTGAGTGCCCACTTCCTCGACGTGTTCTCCCAGATATGCAGTGTCGGCAGAATGTCGATGAGAGCGACCTTACGCACCTTCTCGGGATGATCGAGCGCCATGCGATGCGCGACCCTGGCGCCTCGGTCGTGGCCGGCGACAAAGAACCGGTCATGCCCGAGCTGGCGCATGACCTCGACCTGGTCGTTGGCCATGGCGCGAAACGAGTAGTTGGAGCACGTGGCATCAGGCTCCGGCGCCGAGCTGTCGCCATAGCCGCGCAAATCCGTCGCAACCACGTGGTAGTTCTGCGCCAGCCGGTTGGCTATCTTGCCCCAGCTCACATGAGTTATAGGGTTGCCGTGCAACAGCAGCAGCGGTGCCCCAGAGCCACCGTGACGCAGATGAATGCGCGCCTCACCCGCCTCGATGTCGGTCCTGGTGAAACTTTCGAACATCTGCTTGTCCTCGTTTGCTGCCCAGCCCACCTACAGAGGTCGGCACGTTGCACGTGCTCGCTTGTGGCCTGAGCGTGTCGACTCCAGTCCGTGGCGTGTCACCGCGAGCAGCAGAGCTGACTTAATGTCGCTAAAGTTCCTTGGCAGATCCAATATCTCAGGTCGACGTCTAAAGATTGACCGCTCAGATCGAGCGATATTAATCCGGTGAGGTGCCCATCGTCGCCGATCACTCTTCGCGCATAAGCTCTGGTTTGAAGCCGAGGACCTTCTGGAAGCGCTCGCAATACTTCGGCCATACGGCCTTGTTGACCAGCCGCGGCGGCACCTTGCCATCGAAGATGTCGATCCATTGGTCCGAGGCGTAGATCGCGACGTTTGCCTGGGATTCACGCGTGCTGCCGGCGTTGTGTGGCGTCACGATGACGTTGTCGAAAGCCATCAGCGGATGGTCCGTCCGCGGCGGCTCCTCGAGAAACACATCAATGCCGGCGCCGGCGATCCTTCGCTCCGCAAGCGCCCGCGCAAGGTCGCTTTCCCTGTAGGTGCCGCCGCGCGACGTGTTGATGAAGAACGCGGTCGGCTTCATGAGGGAGAGTTCATTGTACCCGATCATGCCGAACGTCTCTTCCGTGCGCGGGCAATGCATGGTGACGTAGTCGGCGCGCTGCAATATCTCCTTCAGCTCGACCTTCTCGGTGTTGCGCGCCGCCATTTTATCCTTCGAAAGATACGGGTCGTAAGCGAGCACAGTCATGCGGAATGCAGTCTTGCAGATCTCGGCCACTCGCGAGCCGATATTTCCGAGGCCGATGATCCCGATCGTCTTGCCGAGCAGCTCAGTGCCGACATAGCGGAAGCGCTCGATGTTGTTGTCCCTCCGGATGGCCCGGTCGGTTTCCATGATCTTCTTGGAAAGCGAGAGCATGAGGCCCACCGCGTGCTCGGCGACCGCCTCCTTGTTCGCACCGGATTGGTTGCAAACCAGGATGCCCTCTTTGGTGCAGGCATCGACGTCGATCACGTCATAGCCAGCGCCCAGGGAGCAGACAGCAATGAGATTTGGCGCCTTGGCAAGAAGCCTGGCGTCCGGAAACCAGGGCTCCCGCATTTCTGTGCGAGCGCACGCATGGTATCCGTGCGCACGGCTCATATCGGTCCAGTTCTCGTCCGGTGGACCGGCGAAGTCGCGGCGAAACATGTCAATGTCGGAGCGTTTGCCGCGTATCGCTGCCGCCGTCGCATCAAGACGGGGATGAAAATAGATGATCCGCTTGATATTCGTCGCCATGTCGCCTTCGCTGAATGCTGCTACCGCTCTCCCGGCATCGCCGCCAGGGACGATACGCTAGCACAATGTGCCGGCCCCAGTGAGGACGCGATAAATGACGCGCAATATGCTCCAATAGCCTTCATCCTCCCACCTCAAGGACAATCAAAGAGAAACGTGATGACCAACCCGCAGACCATTGCGCAGGGCCGGCCTGTTGCGAAAGCCAGAGACTTCGATGCGATCATTATAGGCGCCGGCATTTCCGGCATGTTCATGCTCTACCGTCTGAGGGAGCTGGGCATAAGCGCGCGCGTGTTCGAAGCCGGCACCAATGTGGGCGGAACCTGGTACTGGAATCGCTATCCTGGCGCACGATTTGATTCGGAAAGCTGGACCTACGGGTACTCGTTCTCGAAGGAGCTGATGCAGGAATGGGACTGGAAGGAGCACTTCTCGCCCCAGCCCGACACCCTGGAGTACTTGAATTACGTTGCAGACAAGTTCGACCTGCGCCGCGATATTCAGTTCCGCTCGACGGTGAAGTCAGCCCATTGGGATGACGCGACGGCCACTTGGACAGTCACTTTGGAGAGCGGCGAGCAATCGCGCGCGCAGTTCCTGGTCACAGCGATCGGGATTCTCTCGGCGTACACTTTGCCGGCAATCGAGGGCCGCGACAGTTTCCGTGGGCCAACATATCACCCCGCGCGATGGCCACACACACCGGTAGACTTCACCGGAAAGCACGTGGGTGTCATCGGCACCGGGGCCACTGCCATCCAAGCAATTCCCGAAATAGCCGAGCAGGCGAAGCACCTCACTGTCTTTCAGCGCCGGCCGAATTGGGCGGCACCGCTGCACAATGCCAGGATCAGCAAGGCGGAGATGGAGGCGATCAAATCCCGCTACGATGAGATCTATGCCCACTGTCGCCAGACATCGTCCTGGTTCATCCATCAGGCCGATCCCCGCAATGCGCTGGACCTGACGCCTGAGGAGCGAGAGGCGTTCTGGGAAAAGCGTTATGCTGAGCCCGGCTTCGGCATCTGGATGGGCAACTTTCGCGACATCCTGACAGACGAGCGGGCCAACGCGCTGATGAGCGATTTTGTCGCCAAGAAGATCTGCCAGCGCGTCAAAGATCCCGCCATCGCAGACAAGCTGATCCCGAAGGACCACGGCTTCGGCACGCGGCGCGTGCCGCTCGAGAGTGGCTACTTCGAGGCCTACAATCGTGACAATGTCCTGCTCGTGGACATCAAGGATGAAGAGCCCATCGAGCGCATCACACCAAACGGGGTCAAAACGACCAAGCGGGAGCACGAGTTCGACATCCTCGTCTATGCCACAGGGTTCGATGGCGTGACGGGTGCCTTCGATCGCATCGATTTCCGTGGCGCCAATGGCATAAGCCTGAAAGATGTCTGGGCCGCCGGCCAGCCCCGCACGTATCTGGGTATGCTCGCGGATGGCTTCCCCAACATGCTCATGGTGCTTGGGCCGCATACGGCGCGGGGCAACATCCCGCAGGCGATTGAGCACTGCGTGAACTTCCAGGCGGGCTTGCTGCGCTTCATGAAGGAGAACAACTACGGGTGTGTCGAAACTCGGCCCGAGCATGTCGCGGAGTGGACCAACACGGTCATCAAGGCCTCTGAAGGGCTGCTCTCGTCACAGATCGATTCCTGGCAGACCGGCGTCAACCGAAACGTCGATGGCCGGACGGAACGCCGCGTGCTCGGCTACAATGGCAACGGTGTGCATTTCCGGAAGAAGACCGACGAAACGGCTCGAGACGGATATAGGGAACTCCGCTTCCGCTGATCCGGCGGATCACGCAAAGGCTCCTTCTGGCGCTACCGTCATGGGCAGGATAGCGAACCGGCGACAAGTGAGGTCGGCGGCACGGTGTTTCATATCCACTCGCCGCGCGTTGCGCTTGCCGCTTGACACTGCCCTCGTCCCTCCTGCCTATGCCGGGCATGCGCGAGAGCACCCGCACGAGTGGTCAAGGCACCCTCGACCCGGCCGAGGTCGAGCGCTTTGCGCAGATCGCATCAGAGTGGTGGGACCCCAACGGCAAGTTCCGTCCCCTGCACAAGATCGGCCCAGCACGGCTGGCCTTCATCCTTGAGCATGTGACACAGCACTTCCGTTTGCCGCCGCAGGGATTGAAACGCCTGGAAGGCTGCACAGTACTCGATATCGGCTGCGGCGGTGGGCTCATCACCGAGCCGCTCGCCCGGCTCGGCGCACAGGTGACCGGCGTCGACCCCGCAGTGGAAAACATCGAGGCGGCGCGCCGGCATGCCGAGATGCAGGACCTCGTGATCGCCTACCGTGCAGGCCGCGTCGAAGACCTGATCGCCGAGCGCGCCACTTTCGATGCCGTGCTCTGTCTCGAGGTCATCGAGCATGTGCCGGATGTACGCGCGTTCCTAAGCCAGTGCGGCGACCCTCGTGCGACCCGGCGGCCTCATGGTCCTGTCCACCATCAACCGAACACTCAAGGCTTACTTCCTCGCCATTGTCGGGGCCGAGTACATATTGCGCTGGCTGCCCGTGGGCACGCACCAGTGGGAGCGTTTCGTCACGCCCGATGAAGTCTCAGCCCATTTCCAGGCGATCGGACTGGAAGCGCCGTCCTTCCGAGGCCTCGTCTACGACCCCTTGGCCGACCACTGGTCGCAATCGGTCGACACGGGGGTCAACTACATGGCGGCGGCCGCGCGTCCGCAAGCATGAGTTTTAGACCGGCACCGCAACACGCTTGCCCGTTGCGCGGCGGCGAGCAGTGCGTCGATCAGCCGGTGTACGTTGAGGGCCTCTGCGCCCGTTACACGGGGCTGCCGGCCGGCGGCGATGGCAGCGAGAAAATCCCTGCCACACACTGCAGTGATAGTCGTGCGGAAACGCCATCGGGTCGGCACCAGTGCCGCCGGCCGATCCATCCGGAACGAGTTCTTCACGCCGGCCGTCCTGCCATTGCACGATGAGCGACGTACCGGCGAGGCTGGCCGAGCCCTGCTCGCCCACGATGTCGATGCGCTCGGCCGATCCCGGATACGCGGTGGTGGTGGCATCGATGACGCCTAGCGCGCCGTTGGCGAAGCGCACCGCCGCCGCCACCATATCCTCCGTCTCCATGCGATGCACCGGTGAGGTGATCGCATAACCCGTCACCTCGCTGACCGGCCCCGCCAGCGACAGCATGAGATCCAGCGTGTGGATGCCCTGCGTCAGCAGCACGCCGCCGCCGTCACGCGCCCGCACGCCGCGCCCTGGCTCGTCGTAGTAGCTCTGCGGCCGCCACAGGCGGATCGTGGTCGAGCAGTTGACTATTGTCCCGAGGCTGCCGCCATCGATGATCGCTTTGAGCCGCTCGCCGGCCGGACGGAAGCGATGCTGCAAAACGACGCCCAGGGTGACCCCCGCGGCCTTCGCGCTCCGCACCAGCTCCTCTGCCCGCACCGTCGTGATCTCGAGCGGTTTTTCCAGGAGGATGTGCTTTCCCGCGGCCGCCGCACGTGCACCAGCTCCAGGTGCGTGTTGGGCGGTGACAGGATGGCGACCGCTGTCAACGGTGCGATCGGCGAGGATGCGCTCGAGATTGTCAGCATGAGGAAACGGATAGGACTTGGCGAAATTCGTGCGTCGCTGCTCGCTCGGGCTCCACGCGTAGGCCACCTCGTACCCGACTCGGCCAGATCGACGAGGCTCTTGGCATGCGGGCCGACCGCCATGCCGAGGCCGATGATCGCTACGCGCTGCTTTGCCATTGCTCTTTAGCCTTTCTCGCTCGCTGCATAGACGGCCATGGCTGCTTCCACTCCCGCACCTGGCGGCGAGGCAAATCCGTTGCGCCGCAGCACTGCCTCCAGCGAGGCCAGGCATCTGAGCACGTTCTGGCGCTTGCACACGTAACCCATGGTGCCGATGCGCCAGATCTTCCCATGCAGCGGCCCGAATGAGGTGCCGATCTCGATGCCGAAGTCCGTGAGCATCTCGGCGCGCACCTTGTCGGGCGCTCGCACTGCGGCTGGAATGACAACGCCCGTGACATTGGCCATGCGGTGCCGGCTGTCGCCGAACAAGTCCAAGCCCATGGCCTCCAGTCCGGCGCGCAAAGCCGCCGACGTCGTCTGATGCCGTGCGATACCGCGCTCCAAGCCCTCGCCCAACACCATCCGCGCGCATTCGCGCGCCGCATACAGCATGCTGGCTGCCTCGGTGTGATGATTGAGGCGCCGTGGTCCCCAATAGTCCATCAGCATGCCCAAATCGAAATAGTTCGATGCGATGCGCGGCCCATTGCCTTCGACTACGTCCGGCATGCGGATGCCCTGCTCCACATGCTTGCGATGCTTCAGCACGTCCTCGATGCGTGCATTGAACGTGATCGGTGCGATGCCGGGCGGCCCGGACAGGCACTTCTGCAATCCCGCCGATGCCGCATCGATCTGCCAGGTATCCATCTCGAACGCATTGCCCGCCAGCGACGCCGTGCAGTCCACGTACAGCAGCGCATCATGCCGCCGGCAGATGGCGCCGAGCTCCGCCAGCGGCTGCAGCATCGTCGTCGAGGTATCCCCCTGGCAGATAGCCACCACCTTGGGTTGATGCTGTTTCACCGCGTCCTCGACGCGATCGATTTCGAAAACTGTTCCCCATTCCGTCTCGATGCTCACGACCGCGCCACCCGCGCGACTTGCAATCTCAACGAGCAAATGTCCAAAGCGGCCGAAGATCGGCACCAGCACTTTGTCGCCGGGCGCGATCATCGACACCAAACACGCTTCGATGCCGGCGCGCGCGCTGCCGTCGATCATGAACGTCCATTCATTGACCGTTCGGAACACGCGGCACCAGAGCTGCATCGTCTGCGCCATGTGTTGCGTGAACTGCGGATCGAACTGTCCTTGCAGCGGCACGGACATGGCGCGCAGCACACGCGGATACACGTTGACGGGACCCGGCCCCATCAACAGCCGCGGTTCCGGATCGAGCTCCTCGAACAGATCGGCCGCTGCTTCATTCATGGCGGGTTCAGGGCTCCTGGCATCAAATCCGATCAGGTCAATGTGATCGAGCGCAAGTCGCATTCGAGCACACCGCACAGAACCAGACGAGCCGGAACTTCGTAACTGGAATTGTAACGACTCCGGCTTCGTGGCTCGCGTTCTTGCCCGTGCTTGCGACGGAAGGGTGCGAGGTCACGCGTTGAAGATGGATCGCGCCGGGGACAAACCAAAGGAGAAGGCGCATGAGGATGACGTCGCTGTTGGCAGGTCCGGCTGTGGCTATCGCCATCGGCCTACTGGCGGGCTCGGCGCAAGCCGCACCGGCCGGCAATGCACTCGGTGGACTGAAGGTCGACACGGCCGCTGCCGCTGAGAAGGTCCATTGGAGGCGCGGCTGCTATTGGCACCGCGGGCATTGGCACTGCGGTGGCCACCGCGGCTACCACCGGCATCGTTGGCATCGTCACCGTCATTGGTGGTGATCCGCGAGGAAGAGCCGCTGCGGCGCACCACGGCGGCTCTTCCTTTCTCAGACAGGCACGACCCGACCTGGGTTCATGATATTGAGCGGGTCGAGCGCCCGCTTGACGCTGGCCATAAGCTCGATCTCCAGCGGGTCCTTGTAGCGCAGGTTCTCGTCGAACCGCAGTCGGCCGATACCGTGCTCGGCGCTGATCGAGCCGCCGAGATCCGCCACGATGTCGTGTACGATACGATTGATGTTGGCGGTCTCGGCTGCGAAACGCGCGTAAGTCCAGCCGGCAGGGCACAGCGGATTGTAGTGTAGGTTGCCATCGCCCAGATGGCCGAAACAACAGGGCCGCACCGCTGGATAGGCCGCCCCGATCGCCGCATCGGCCCTGGCGATGAACTCGGCGATGCGCGACAGCGGCACAGAGACGTCGTGGGCGATGCTACCCCCTGCAGCTTTCTGCGCCTCCGGTAGTTCTTCGCGCATGCGCCACAGGCGCTTGGCCTGCTCGCCCGAGCTGGCAATGACAGCATCGCGCACTAGCCCATTCTCGGCCGCGCTCTCCAGTGCGCTCGCAATCGGCTCGGCCAGCGATCCAGCTTCGCCTTGTCCCGTGACTTCCATCAGCACGTACCAGGGATGTGCCTCCTTGAGCGGGTTGCTGTGTCCGGGCACGTCGGTAAACAGCATGTCGATGATGCTCTGGCCGATCAGCTCGAAGGACGTGATCGATTCCCCGAGTTTCGACTTCATGTGCACGAGCAGACTGAGGCTGGCTGCTGGATCGTCTACCGCGATCCAGGCCGATTGCGCCTCGCTGGGCTTGGGAAACAGCCGCAGCACCGCCGCCGTGATGATGCCGAGCGTTCCCTCACCGCCGATGAAAAGCTGCTTCATGTCGTAGCCTGTGTTGTCCTTGCGCAGCCCGCGCAGGCCGTTCCAAACACGGCCATCCGGCAGCACAACCTCAAGGCCGAGCACGAGATTGCGCGTATTGCCATAGCGCAGCACCTGGATGCCGCCGGCATTGGTCGAAATGTTGCCGCCGATCTGGCACGAGCCTTCCGCACCCAGGCTCAGAGGAAACAGGCGCCCCGCCTCGGAGGCCGCCGTCTGGATCTCCTTCAGCACAACGCCGGCCTCGACCGTCATCGTGTCGTTGACAAGGTCGGTGTC
Organism: uncultured Alphaproteobacteria bacterium; assembly: GCA_963840425.1. GTDB lineage: Bacteria > Pseudomonadota > Alphaproteobacteria > Rhizobiales > Hyphomicrobiaceae > CADEFX01. The sequence continues at coordinate 131,892 of CAWIYZ010000033.1, forward strand.
GCGGATCGTCCGCATGCGCGCCGTCGACACTACGATCTCGCTCATGTCTTTCGACGGCAGTCCGCCGTAGGTCACGCCCGTATTACCGCCCTGCGGTACGATCGGGGTGCGGCTCTCGGCGCAGATCTTGACGATGGCGGCCACCTCATCGGTCGTGCGCGGCCGCAGCACGAGCGGCGAGCGACCCTCCCAGCTCCCTCGCCAGGGCCGTGTATAGGCCGTGCTTTCAGCTTCTCCCTCGATGTACCCGCCTGGGCCCACTACGGCTTTCAGCCGCTCGATCACAGTTGTCGGTACGGGCATGCTCATCGATCGGCCTTGTTGTGACTGGCGGGTGACCAATGGCGGAACTTAGCAGCGGCCCATTGGCGGGCAAGGGCACGCCTTGCGTCGGGCCTCCTGCAATGCTGAATTCGCGGCCGTCACTCACAAACAGGTTCCCGATGTCCGATCATCTTCTCGTCTCCCGCGACGGCCCGGTCATGACGCTCACCCTTAACCGGCCCGAGAAGTTCAATGCGCTCACCTTCGAGATGTATGCACGCATCGGCGAGATCTGCCGCAACGTCCCCGCCGACGGCTCTGTCCGCGCTGTCGTGCTCACCGGGGCTGGCACCAAGGCTTTCGCGGCCGGCACCGATATCTCGCTCTTTCGCGACTTCAAGACTGAGGCCGATGGTGTCAACTACGAGAAGGGCGGCGATGCCTGCTTCAGCGGCATCGAAGCCTGCCCCGTTCCAACGATTGCAGCCATTGCGGGTGCCTGTACCGGGCGGCGGGGCCGGCATTGTCGCCTGCTGCGACATGCGCATTGCCACCCGCGACATGAAGTACGGCTTTCCCATCGCTCGTACGCTCGGCAACGTGCTATCGGCCGCGACCCTCGCTCGAACTCGTGGCGCGCCTCGGCGAGGAGAAAGTGATCGAGATGATCTACACGTCGCGTCTGATCGAGGCCGAGGAAGCCTTACGCATCGGCTTCGTCTCGGAGCTGTGCGACGATCATGCGGCAATGATGCGGCGCACACGGGAGCTGGCAACGCAGATCGCCGGCAATGCGCCGCTCACCATCAGCGCGACGAAAGAGCTTCTGCGCCGCCTGCGCAGGGCCGCCACGCCGCGCGTCGATGACGACGACATCGTCGGCATGATCTATACCAGCGCCGACTTCCGCGAGGGCCTGGAAGCCTTCCTTGCTAAGCGCAAGGCGAACTGGACTGGGCGCTGAGAGAGCAGGAGGAACGCATGGCAAAGATCGGCTTTATCGGCCTCGGCAACATGGGGCTGCCGATGGCCGGCAACCTCGCCAAGAAGGGGCACGAGGTAAAGGCCTTCGATCTCGTCGAGGACAATCTCACCAAGGCGGCGCAAGCAGGCGTGAAAAAGGTCGCGTCTGCCGCCGATGCCGCCAAGGATGCCGAATTCGTGGTCACCATGGTGCCGGCCGGCAAGGACACGTTGGCGATCTACGAGAAGGCCGGCGTCCTGCAGGCCGCCAAGCCCGGCACGCTGTTCATCGACAGCTCGACCATCGACGTCGCCTCCGCCCGCAAGGCACATGAATTGGCCAAGGCCGCCGGCATGCTGTCGGTCGATGCGCCGGTCTCTGGCGGCACGGGCGGCGCGCAGGGCGCCACGCTCACCTTCATGGTCGGCGGCACCAAGGAAGCCTTCGACAAGGCCAAGGCGGTGCTCGAGGGCATGGGCCGCAAGATCGTGCACTGCGGCGATGCCGGCGCCGGTCAGGCCGCCAAGATCTGCAACAACATGATGCTGGCCATCAACATGCTGGGCGTGTGCGAAGGTTTCTCGCTCGGTGAGAAGCTGGGGCTAACGCCTCAGGCGATCTTCGACGTGGTGTCGACGTCATCCGGCAGCAGCTGGGCGCTCACCAATCATTGCCCGGTGCCCGGTCCGGTTCCAACCTCAGTCGCCAACAACGACTACAAGCCCGGCTTCATGACCGCCCTTCTGGTCAAAGACCTGACACTGGCGCAGGAGGCGGCCCAGCAGAGCGGCACCGCCACGCCGATGGGCGCGCAAGCGCTCGCCACCTTCCGCTTGTTCATGACCATGGCCCAGTCGGACCAGCTCGACTACACCAGCGTCATGCGCTTCGTACGCGGCACCAAGACCTGAGCCAGGAACACCGAACATGCCCGTCATCACCTACTACATGACCGTCAACTCGCCCTGGACCTACCTCGGCAGCGCACGTTTCGCCGAGATCGCTCGTCGCCACGGCTACAGCGTCGACATCAAGCCGGCGAAGTTCGGCGAGGTGTTCGCCAAGACCGGCGGCTTCCCGCTCCCCAAGCGCAGTCCCGAGCGCCGCGCCTACCGCCTCATGGACATGAAGCGTTGGCGCGATCATCTGAAAATACCGATCAATGTCGAGCCCAAGTACTTCCCCTCCAACGAGGTGCCCGGCACGCGCCTTGTGCTGGCTGCCAAGCTCGCCGGCAAGGACGCGCATGCGCTGGCCACCGAGATCGGCAAGGCCTTGTGGGAGAAGGAGCAGGACATCGGTACGGATGCAGTTCTGGCCGACTGCGCGAAGCTTGCCGGCCTCGATGCCACTGCCATCCGCAAGGCCGGACCGTCCGATGCCGAGCTCGACGCGCTACACGACACGTTCACCGCCGAGGCCATCTCCCGTGGCGTGTTCGGTGCCCCAAGCTACGTGCTCGAATCCGGCGAGATCTTCTGGGGCCAGGACCGTCTCGAGTTCCTCGACCGGGCGCTGAAGAGTTGAGGCACAAGGGGCCTGACGGGCTGATCGGCGGGGCGGACGGCATAAGCGTTCCTCGACAGGTTCCGCCATGGAACCGAGTTCCGGCCCGTGCGTTTATCTCGACGGCGGGGATAGAAGGGGCATATGCTTTTCGGACTGTATGATTGCCTGCCACAGGGAGACGGCCGGTGAGTTTGACGTTTCGCGGACCCGGCAGCGGCGTGCCGGGCATTCCCCTCCCCCTGGAACCAGACCCTTTTTCGGCGCTCGAAAACGATCAATCCCGCGCTCTAATCGAAGCGCTCCCGGCGGCGGTGTACATGACCGACGCCGCCGGACTGATCACATACTACAACGAGGCCGCTGCCAAGCTTTGGGGATACCGACCCGAGTTGGGCAAGAGCGAGTTCTGCGGTTCATGGAAGCTTTATTGGCCCGATGGCACGCCGTTGCCGCACGACGAGTGCCCGATGGCGCTGGCGCTCAAACAGCAGCGCCCCATTCGAGGCATGGAAGCGATAGCCGAGCGACCTGACGGCAGCCGCATTGCCTTCATTCCGTATCCAACACCGCTGTTTGATGCGTCCGGTCGGCTGACCGGGGCCATCAACATGCTGGTGGACATCTCGGACCGCAAACGCGCGGAGGGTGCCCAGGCCGCGATCTACCATTTTACGGACAGGTTGTTCCGCGCGACCAGTCCGCCCGACATCTATAATGCAGCCTTGGATGCCATCTGCAGCTCGCTCGGCTGCAACAGTGCCTCGGTTCTTCTGTTCGATGATGCAGGCGTCATGAGGTTTGCCGCGTGGCGCGGTTTATCCGACGCCTATCGGCAAGCCGTAGAGGGACATTCGCCTTGGAACCGCGACACAAAAGACCCGCAACCGATTTGTATCGCAGACATAGCTAGCGCCGATATCGATGACGGGCTCAAGGCGACGGTGACAGCGGAAGGCATCCGGGCTCTTGCATTCGTGCCGCTCGTGGCCACGGGCAAGCTGATCGGCAAGTTCATGACCTACTATGGGACGCCGCATGCCTTCAGCAGCGCTGAGGTCAACCTCGCCATTACCATCGCCAGACAGCTCGGTTTCAGCATCGAGCGCATGCGCGCTGAGGATGCTTTGCGCGAGAGCCGGGCGCAGCTGCGGTCGGAGCTCGACGCCGCGCACCAACTGCAGATCGTCAGCACCCAACTGATCCACGAGAACGATGCGGACGCGCTGTACACAAAGATCCTCGACGCCGCCATAACCATCATGCGTTCCGACTTCGCCAGCATGCAGATGCTCTATCCGGAGCGTGGCAGTGCCGGTGAGCTACGCCTGTTGGCTTTCCGGGGGTTCAATCCGGAAGCGGCGGAATTCTGGGAATGGGTCCGTGCCGATTCGGAGTGCAGCTGCGGCGAAGCTCTGCGAACCAGACAGCGGGCTATTGTGCCGGATGCCGAGACCTGCGGCTACATGGTGGGAACGGAAGACCTCGAAACTTTTCGCCGAACCGGCATTCGTGCCATGCAGTCTACGCCGCTGGTCTCCCGTACCGGCCGGCTGCTGGGCATGATTTCCACGCACTGGGGTAGGCCGCACCAGCCATCGGAGCGTGACTTGCGCCTTCTTGACGTACTTGCGCGTCAGGCGGCCGATCTTGTTGAGAGAAAGCAAACGGAGCTGACCGATCAGCGTCTGGCCGCCATTATCGACTCGTCGCACGACGCCATCGTGAGCAAGGACCTGAACGGCGTCATTGCGACTTGGAACCGTGGGGCGGAACAACTGTTCGGCTATACCGCGGCAGAGGCGATCGGCCAGCCAGTGACCATGCTGATACCGCCTGAGCGTCACAATGAGGAGCCGGAGATACTCGCGCGTATCCGGCGCGGAGAGCGGGTTGACCATTATGAGACTGTCCGCCTGCGTAAGGACGGAGTTCCAATCGATATTTCATTGACGGTTTCACCGGTCAAAGATGTTTCCGGCAAGGTCGTCGGTGCATCGAAGATCGCCCGCGACATCACCGAGCACAAACAAGCGCAGGAACGCCAGGTGCTGTTGGCCCAGGAATTCATCATCGCACCAAGAACCTATTTGCGGTGGTGCATGCTGTCGTCTCGCGAAGCTTTTCAGGTAACCGCTCGGTCGAGGACGCCAAGAAGGCTGTGCTTGATCGGCTCCATTCGCTGGCTCAGACCCATGCGATGCTGATCGAAAAGGAGTGGCAGGGTGCCGACATTGCCGAGGTCGTTCGCACCGAGCTCAGCCCCTACGTTGGTCGCGCCACGATCGAGGGTCCAAGCATAGCGCTATCTCCGAAGGCGGCTCAAAACTTCGCCCTCGCCGTGCATGAGCTTGCGACCAATGCCGCCAAGTACGGCGCCCTGTCCAACTTGGCGGGCCATGTCCATGTCAGCTGGTCCGTGCCGCGACCGAACGACTCGCGACTGTTCACCTTCTGCTGGCAGGAGCGTGGTGGGCCAGAGGTGATGCCCCCGGCACGCAAGGGGTTCGGAAGCGCCGTGCTCGAGCAGGTTATGGCGGAGTACTTCGACACCCCGCCGCAGATCGAGTACGCCAGGGATGGGGTCCGTTATGAGCTGACCGGCTCGCTCGATGCTATCGCCGTCGAGGGAGAGGATGACATCGGGCCTTCCCAACGGTGACCCGACCCTACCGCTTCGTGATCTGGTCCACCTCCGCGATGTCCTCCGACGTCAGCGCCCAGTCCACCGCCTTGACATTAGCGTCTAGCTGCTCGGGCTTGGTTGCCCCAGCGATCACGCTCGACACGAACGGCTTGGCGGCGAGCCAGCTGAACGCCAACTCCAGCAAAGAGTGCCCCCGCGCCTCGGCGAACGACTGCAACTTCTCCACGATCGGCCACGTGGTGTCCGTGACATAGCGGTCGGCGAGGCGCTGCGTGTACGTCAGCCGCGCACCCTGCGGCATCGGCGCGTTGCGCTTGTACTTGCCGGTCAGCATGCCGGATGCGAGCGGAAAGAACGGCAGCAAGCCCATGCGATAATGACGCATAGCCGCCTCGAGCTGACCCTCCACCACTTGGCGCATGAGCAGGCTGTACTCGTCCTGGCACGAGGCAAATGAGTTGAGATTGAGCCGCGCCGATGTTTCCTGCGACAGCGCCACCTGCCAAGCGGGCAGGTTGGAGCAGCCGATGTAGCGCACTTTGCCCTGCTTCACGAGGTCGTCGAGCCCGCGCAGCGTCTCCTCCAGCGGCGTCAGCGGATCGGGCTGATGCAGCTGATACAGGTCGATCCAGTCGGTCTTGAGCCGGCGCAGGCTGTCCTCCACCGCGCGCATCATGTAGCGCCGCGAGCCGCCGATCCGCTTGCCTTCCTTGTCCATCTGCATGCCGAACTTGGTGGCCAGCACAATGTCCTTGCGCCGCTCACCGAGCAGCTGACCGAGGCACGTCTCCGAGCCGCCCTGCTCACCGTAGATGTCGGCGGTATCGAACAGCGTGATCCCCAGATCGAACGCCTTGTGCACCACCTTGCGCGAGGCTTCGAAATCGATGCGGCCGCCGAAGTTGTTGCAGCCGAGCCCAACCAACGAGACGCGCAGGCCCGAGGGTCCAAGATTGCGTTCCTTCACCGTATTCTCCTCTACTGTTTTATGACGCGGCGGCCGGCGCCGTCTCTGCTTCGTCCTCGACCGGCACTGTGAACCCGCCCTCGGCCACCATGCGCGCGAACACCCCATTCTGCGCAACCAACGCGCGGTAGCTGCCGCGCTCGACGATGCGGCCCTGCTCCAGCACCAGAATGAGATCGGCGTTGGCGACCGTCGACAGACGATGCGCAATGATGAACGTGGTGCGGCCCTTGCGCACCGCATCTAGCGCCCGCTTGATACGCCCCTCCGTCTCCACGTCGAGCGCGCTCGTCGCCTCGTCGAGGATCAGGATCGGCGCATCCTTGAGGATGGCGCGGGCGATGGCCAACCGCTGGCGCTCGCCGCCCGACAGCGACGCCCCGCGCTCGCCGATCATGAACTTGTAGCACTCGGGCTTCTGCATGATGAAGTCGTGCGCCTCGGCGAGGCGGGCGGCCTGCTCCACCTCGGCATCTGTGGCGTCCGGTTTGCCGATGCGCAGGTTCTCGGCGATGGTGCGGTTGAACAGCCCCGCATCTTGGAACACCACCGCCATCGATCCGCGCAGCGAAGCCAGCTTCAGGTCGCGAATGTCATGCCCATCGACCGTGATGCGCCCCTCTTGCGGGTCGCGCAGCCGCTGCAGCAGGGCCAGCGTGGTCGTCTTGCCCGAGCCCGTATGGCCGACCAGCGCCACGGTTCGGCCGGGCTGGGCCTCGAAATCGAGATCGAACACGCCGAGCGTGCTGTCGGGAAAGCGGAAGCTGAGTTGCTCGTAGCGGACATGGCCTTTCACATTGGGGAGGGCCAAGGCATCCGGTTTCTCAATCACCGGGCTCGCGGTATCGACCAGATCGAAGTAGGCGTCGATGGCCGGCTTCTGGTTGAACAGCCCCAGAATGAAATGGGAGAGCTGGTCGAGCCGGCCGATCAGCAGGTTGGCGAACATGACGAAGCCGACCACCTGACCGACCGTCAATTCCCCGCGTTGCACCAGCACGGCGCCCAGCGCCACGATGGACACGACAGTGATGGTCGATGCGGCGCGCGTGAGGATCGTCACCAGCGCCCACCACGTGAGAACGGGATACTGCGCCGCAAGCAGGTCGCGCATGACGTTCTTCAGGGCAGCAGCTTCCGCCTCCAGGCGCACATAGCTCTGCACCACCACGACGTTGCCGAGCACATCGCCCACCCGCCCCGTCAGGTCCCGATGGTAGCGCTCGACCTCGGCTTGCTGATCGATGGTGTGCTTGAAAACGAAGATATTGGCCGCCAGGTAGACCGTGCCCAGCGCGAACAGCACGCCCGCCATGCGCGCATCCATGGACATGGCCACCGGCACCAGAAAGGTGACGCTGACGATGGCCGCCAGGTGGTCGCGCATGAAGGCCAACCACAGGCCGAACAGGCAGTCGGTGCCCTGCTGGATCGACCGGATGACGGTGCCTGACCCTTTTCTGGCGTGATAGCTGAGCGGCAGGGTGATGGCCTGCTCGAAGGCACCGCTCAAGGCGATCAAGCGCCGGCGATGGGCGAGCCGGTCGGCTGCCACGGCGACGACGACACCGGCCAGGATGCCGAACAGGCCTAACGCGGCCCAAAGGCCGATGGTCTCGAACGGAGCCCGCCCGTCCTTCAGCGCGTCAACGACGCGACCCCAGAGCAACGGCTCGGCCAGCAGCACGAGGCCGATCACCACGTTGGAGACGACCAGAGCGGCGACCAGCCCTCTCTCCGGCGCGAGCAGGGAAAGCGCGCGCTTATAGGTGCCCCAGAGCGTCATGGTGCAATCACGCGCGCAAGCATCAGATGGTCCGCTCTCTTGCCGTGGCCCGCTGCGTGCGTAATTGATCGACCCGATCCTGCAGCGTCAGCCAGGCGAACACCGCCGGCATGAACCACGCCGTCCCATTGAAGAACGGCACCGCGGCGGGCGGGCGGAAATCCAACGCGGACGTCGGCCTCGGGCAGGCCCAGCACCTGCTGTGCGGCTTTCTGTCCCGCCCATCGCGCCCACACCACGCCCGAGCCGCAATAGCCCGCCGCATAGCGCACTCCGTCCTTGGAGAAGATGCGCGGGATCATGTCGCGGTTCATCGCCACGTGGCCGTACCAGGAATGCGTGATGTCGGCGCCGTCGAGCACGGGAAAAATGTCCGCCAGCGCCCGCTTCAGATTCTCCGTCGGCCAGGTCGGATCGCCGGCGATCGTGCCGTCGCGGCCGCCGAACAGGATACGGCGGCCATCGGGCGATGGCCGGTAATAGTAGTGGAGCTTGCGCGTCTCGCTGCACATGACGCCTTTGGGCATCAATTGCCGCATCAGGTTGTCGGACAATGGCGCGGTGGCGATGATGCGGCTGCGGACCGGCACCAGCCGGCGCCGCAGCCATTTGTCGGACTGGTCCGTGTAGCCGTTGGTTCCTGTGATGACGTGATCGCAGGCGACGTTGCCACGGTCGGTCGAGACCTCGAACCGGCCGGCCTTAGCACCCACGCCGAGCACGGCCGTCTCGCCGTGCACAACTGCACCGGCTTCACTCGCGAGCCTCAGCATGCCGGCATGAAACTTCGCCGGATGCAGGCCACCGATGTCATTGCGCACCATGCCGCCGTGATAGAAATCCGTGCCGAGCACGGCATGCTGGTCGGCGCGCGGCACGGCATAGGCCTCGACGCCGAGCTCTCTGGACAGCAGGTCTGCTTCGCGCGCCAGGCCCTCGTAGTCGTGCGGGTTGGACGCTCCGCTGAAGCGGCCGGTCAGCTTGAAGTCGCAGTCGATCTTCTCGTCAGCAATAAAGCGGATCAAGTCCTCGCGTGCCGCCTTGGCCTCGAGTTGGATTGCCTTGGCCCGCGCCTCGCCGAAGCTTTTGACCATCTCCTGATAGCTCGGCCGCAAATTACCGCTGGCGATGCCGCCGTTACGGGTCGAAGCGCCCTCGCCGGGGCGTATCTTGTCGAACACCTGCACCGAGCGTCCGGCGCGCGCCAGGGTCAGCGCCGCCGACAGTCCGGTATAACCGGCGCCGACGATCGCTACGTCGCACCGCGGTGCTACGGGATGGCGCGGAAGCGTCGAAGGTGGGGCCGCCTCCCACCAGTAGGGTTGTGTCTGCGTCATCGGAGCGCCATGCAGTCCTGGATGAACGTCGATAGCCTGCACCCCGGTGATGTGCAATCGCCCTGTTGCGTTGGAGCGGATGTTGGACGCCTTGACCTTGTTCGGACTGCTCGCGGTCACGGCCATGCTGGCATTCTATGCGTTGGAGGACCGCAGCGGCTGGTTCGTGCTCGCCTTTGCTGGCGCCTGTGTACTGGCATCCATTTATGGCTTCCTGCAGGGTGCATGGCCGTTTGGCGTCGTCGAGGCGATCTGGGCCGGTGTCGCCATCCACCGCTGGCGATCGAAGATAGCTAGGGGCATATGAGGCTGCCGCTGGCGACGCTATAGTAGCGCGAAGGCACAGGGCACGCCGAGCCGTCCGGGAGGAGCCAAGCCATGCAGGACAAGCCGTTCAACGCACGCGATTGGTCGAGCCACCCGCCGCTCAGCCATCCCTCGTACAAATCCACGGTGCTGCGCGCACCGAAAATACCACTGGTTCCGTTGCGCCAGAACCTGTCCGAGCTGACCGGCCCCGTGTTCGGGCACGAAAGCCTCGGCTCCCTCGACCACGATCTGACCAAGAATGCGCGTAAGACCGGCGAGCCGATCGGCGAGCGCATCGCGGTTACGGGCCGTGTCCTGGATGAGGACGGCCGCCCGATTGCGAACACGCTGCTGGAGATCTGGCAGGCCAACTCAGCCGGCCGATATATCGACAGTGTCGACCAGCACAATGCGCCTCTCGACCCAAATTTCCTCGGCGGCGGACGTTGCGTCACCGACGGCGAGGGCCGCTACCGCTTCTACAGCGTCAAGCCGGGCGCCTATCCCTGGGGCAACCACGCCAACGGCTGGCGCCCGGCCCACATCCACTTCTCCCTGTTTGGCCCGAGCATCGCCACGCGGCTGATCACCCAGATGTACTTCCCCGGCGATCCGCTGCTCGACCTCGATCCTATCTACCTCGCCACGCCGGCTGCGGCCCGCGAGCGACTTGTCTCGCGCTTCTCGCTCGATGCGACCGAGACCGGCTTCGCGCTCGGCTACGCCTTCGATATCGTGCTGCGCGGGCGCCAGCAAACGCCCATGGAGACCTGACGCCATGGCGCTGAAGCAGACGCCGTCGCAGACCGTCGGTCCGTTCTTCTCCTTCGGCCTCGCGCCCGAGCAGTACGGCTACGCTTTCGCCAGCCTCGCCGGCTCTCAGCTCGCCGATGCCAGCACCGCCGGCCAGCGCATCCGCATCACCGGCCGGCTATTAGACGGCGAAGGGACGATCCTCAACGACGCCTTGATCGAGATCTGGCAGGCCGATGCCGAAGGCCGCTACGCCCACCCGGCCAACTCCCGCAGCTCCAATGCCGGCTTCAAAGGGTTCGGACGCATGGGCACGGGCACCGACCCGGAGCGGCGCTTCATCTTCGACACCGTCATGCCGGGCGCAACGGCCGGCGACGGAGCGCCGCACGTCAATATCATTGTCTTCGCCCGCGGCATGCTCAATCACCTCTATACGCGCCTGTACTTCGAGGACCAGGCGGAGGCCAACGCACGCGATCCCGTTCTGCAAGGCCTGCCCGCGGATCGGCGCGCGACGTTGATCGCGCGGCGAGACAGGCAAAGCGCAGAGCGGGTATACACCTTCGACATCCGCTTGCAGGGTGACAACGAGACAGTCTTCTTCGACGTGTAGTTGCGTCCACCCTTCACCGCTCCAACCCGGGATCGTCCCGTGCCTTCCGCTCCGCCGAGAGCTTCATTGGCCGTGCTTGCCGCTGCCGCCGGCTCGATCTGCGTCGGCACTGTGCCCATGCTCGCCATCGAGCTCTATCGCGGCGGCATGAACCCGCAGTCGATGCTGTTCTGGCGCTACTGGATCGCGCTGGTGTTTCTGGTGCCGCTCGCCGTCTACTCGAGCGCGGGCCTCCTCACCGAATGGCGCAATGCCGGCCGCGGTCTGTTCCTCAATGCCATCACGCTCGGCGCGCTGCAGACATTCACCTATTTCCGGGCCATTCAGACACTGCCCTCGAGCATCGTCGTTACCATCTTCTTCACCTATCCGATGTTTGCCGTGGCCATCGACCAGGTGGTGTTCGGCCGGAAAGCTCGCTGGTCGACGATCCTGGCCGTGCTGCTTATCTTCCTCGGCGTGCTACTGACCGGCTGGCCGCATCTGACGTTCAATGCCGTGGAGCCGATCGGCCTGGTCTGCGCCATCCTCACGCCGCTCATCTTCAGCGTCTACATCGCCATCGCCTATCGCTTCACGCGCCAGAGCTCCGCCTTTGCCGGCGCTACCTTCATCTATGGCGGGCTCGGCTGCACCTTCGCCCTGATCGTGCTGCTGTTCGGACTGGATCATCCCGCAGGTTTCGATGGCTGGGGCCGGCTCATCGGCATTGCCACGGTCGGCGGTGCCATTCAGATCGCCTCGTTCGCCTACGCGCTGCCCCGGCTCTCGGCCAGCGGCTACTCCATCATTGTCAGTCTGGAGCTGGTGACGGTGGCCCTGCTCGGTATCACGGTGCTCGGCGAGAGTTCTGTCGGTGGTGCAGTCATTCGGCATCGCGCTCGTCGTCGTCGGCATCATCGTCGAGCGCCTGCTTCGGCAGGAGTGAGCCCCATGCCACCTTCATGCATTGGCTCAAGCGTGCTGACGTGCCAGAACTGCAGGCTCGCAAAGCGTGACGGGGATCTCGCATGAGTAATGACAACACGCGGCAAGCGGTCGTGGTCGGGGCCGGCATCGTCGGCATCTGCTGCGCCATCGAGCTGAAACGCCGCGGCTTTGCGGTCACTGTCATCGACCGCCTCGATCCCGGCGAGGCCTGCTCCTACGGCAACGCCGGCATTCTCGCCGCCCAGGCCGTCGTACCCATAGCGATGCCAGGGTTGATCGCGCAGGTGCCACGTATGCTGCTCGATCCGGATAGCCCGCTCGTCATTCGACTGCGTGCACTGCCGTACACCCTGCCGTGGCTCTGGCATTTCTATCGTGCGGCGCGGCCCGAGAAAGTGCGCAAGTCCGCCGACGCCATGAAGGCCCTGTACGGCAACACGGTCGAGTTGCACGAGCAGCTCGCGCGCGAAGCCGGCGTGCCCGAGCTCGTTCTCAATGCCCACTATCTTTACGTGGCCCGCGACCCGGCCAAGGCCAACACGGAAAAGGACTTCGCCTGGCAACTGCGACGCCAGCACGGCGGCGAGATCGAGGTGTTCGACGGACCGGCGTTGCGCGAGATCGAGCCTGAGCTGTCGTCAATCTACACGCGCGGCGTGCGTCTCGGCCCGATGGCCCGCACCACCAATCCGTTCCGCCTGACGCGCGCCTATGCCGAGCTGTTGCGACGGCAGGGCGGCGTCATCCTCCGCGGCGAGGTGACAGCGCTTCGCCCGACCGATGGCGGCGTCCAGATCGAGACGACTGGCGGCCCGCACCATGGCGCAATCGCCATCGTCGCCGCCGGCGCATGGTCGCTCAGCCTGCTGGAGCCGCTTGGTCTCAAGCTGCCGTTGATCGCCGAACGCGGCTATCACATGACCTTCGCCGACCCCGGCATCACGCTCAGGCACGCGGTGAGCGAGCTGGAACGGCACTTCTCGGTCTCCAACATGGAAATGGGCCTGCGGCTCGCCGGCACCGAGGAGTTGAGCCTTGCCGACGATCCCCCGCGCTGGCGCCGGGCGGCCGTGCTGGCGCGGCTGGCGCAGGAGATGTTTCCCAACCTCAATGTCGCCAAGGGGACGCCCTGGTCGGGACCGCGCCCCGGCATCCCCGACGGGCTGCCGGCCATCGGCCCACTGCCAGGCCATCCGAACATCCTCGTGGCCTGCGGCCATGGGCATCTTGGCCTCACTGGAGCTCCCAACACGGGCCGCATCGTGGCCGGTCTCGCTGCGGGCGAGCGCATGAACCTCGATCTTGCGCCGTTTGCTGCCGATCGCTACGCGCGCCCATCTGTGCAGTGAGCGATGCGCAAATCGCCGCGGGACGAGCGCGCTAGCACTCATGCCTTGACAGTGCCAAAGTCTGTGCCTAACTGCCCGTTCCAAACAAACAGCCCAGGGTTGCCGTACGCGGCGAACGCGATGTTCGAGCCGATCTCTGGAGCGCGCGGCAACAACCCGCTGGGAGGAGTGATGCGATGACGATCCTCGTCGAGGCGGACAGGCTCAGCAAATCGTTCGGCTTGATACGAGCCGTGGACGAGATTTCTCTGCAGGTGACCAAGGGCGAGGTGCTGGGCTTCCTCGGCCCGAACGGCGCCGGCAAATCGACCACCATGAAGCTGCTGACCGGCTTTCTCGAGCCCGACTCCGGCAGCGCCCGCGTGTGCTCGTTCAACGTCGTCGAGCAGCCGAAAGCAGCCAAGGGATGTCTCGGCTACCTGCCGGAGGGCGCACCGGCTTATGGCGACATGACGTCGCGCAGCTTCCTCGACTTCATCGCCGAGATCCGCGGCTTCGAAGGTGCCGCCAAGGCCAAGCGCATCGCCACGGCGGTCGAGCGCACCGGCCTGGAAGGCGTGCTCGGCCAGCGTATCGAGACGCTCTCCAAGGGCTACAAGCGTCGTGTCGGACTGGCGCAAGCCATCCTGCATGATCCGGCCGTGCTCATTATGGATGAGCCGACCGATGGCCTTGATCCGAACCAGAAGCACCACGTGCGCCAGCTCATCGGCGAGATGGCGCAGGACAAGGCCATCATCGTTTCCACCCACATTCTCGAAGAGGTAGAGGCCGTCTGTACCCGCGCGGTTGTCATCGACCGGGGCCGCATCGTCGCCAACGGCACCGCCGAGGACCTGCAGCGGCGCATGCCTTATCACAACGCCGTCGCCATTCGCATCGACGCCGGTCGGGCAGACGCCGTGGCGAACGCTCTCTCCTCCCTCGGAGCGGTTGCCAAGGTGGAGCGGCTGCCGGCCGCCAACGGTCACATCCAGCTCCGCGCCCTGCCCAAGAACGGCCAGGCCATTGCCGCTGACGTGGCGGCGCTGCTGCGCGACAAGTCCATCACCGTGGAAGAAATGTTCGTGGAGCGCGGGAAGCTCGACGACGTGTTCCGCCAGATCACCACATCCGATGTCGGGGCCGGCCATGCGTAATATCTGGATCATCGCCAAACGCGAGCTCGGCGCCTACTTCGGCACGCCGCTGGCTTACGTCTTCGTCGTCATCTTCGTGGCGCTGACCGGCGCTTTCGCCTTCTACGTCGGTAACTTCTTCGAACGCGGCCAGGCTGACCTGCAGCCCTTCTTCCTCTACCACGTCTGGCTCTATTTGCTGCTGGTGCCAGCTGTCGCCATGCGGCTGTGGGCAGAGGAGCGCAAGGCCGGCACCATCGAGTTACTGATGACGCTGCCGATCACGACCACGGAAGCCATTCTCGGCAAGTTCCTTGCGGCGTGGATCTTCATCGGGGTGGCGCTCGCCCTCACGTTCCCGATGTGGATCACCGTCAACATCCTCGGCAACCCGGACAACGGCGTCATTTTCGCCGGCTACGTCGGCAGCTTCCTGATGGCCGGCGCCTTCCTCGCCATCGGCTCCTGCATCTCAGCGCTCACCAAGAACCAGGTGATCGCCTTCATCGTCGCCGCCACCATCTGCTTCCTGTTCGTCATGAGCGGCGCCGAGCTGGTGCTGAACTTCTTCCGCCCGTGGGCGCCGAGCTTCCTGGTCCAGGCCATCATCTCGATGAGCTTCCTCAATCACTACGACCAAATCGCCAAGGGCGTGTTCGCCCTGCCGAGCCTCATCTTCTACGCGTCGGTGATCGCCTTCTTCCTGTTCGCCAACGTCATCGTCGTCGAGCAGCGCAAAGCCGCCTGAAGGAAAAAGCACATGGCTTCTCCGGCAACTCCCGACTGGCGCGCCAAGGCCGCGAAGGTCGGACACGGCATTTCCGGTTGGACGCTCATCGCACCGGGCGAACTGGTGCGCGCCGCCGCCCGGCTCGACCGCTCGACGCTGGCGTGGGGCGCCATCGGCTTGGCCGCCGTGCTGCTGCTGGCGGTCAACCTGCTGTCGGCGTTGCTGTTCAAGAACGTCAAGGCGGACCTGACCGCGGACCACCTCTACACCATCTCGGACGGCACCAGGAAAGTGCTCGCCAAGATGGAGGAGCCAGTCAATCTGCGCGTCTACTACACGCGAAAGCTCGGCGAAGTGGCGCCCCTTTATGGCAAGTATTTCGAGCGCGTGAAGGCGCTGCTGGAGCAGTACCGCGACTTGTCAAACGGCAAGCTTCAACTCGCGTTTCTGGAGCCGGAGGCCTTCTCCGATGTAGAGGACCGCGCAGTCGCCAGCGGGCTCAGAGGCGTGCGGCTCAACCAGGACGGCGAGACCGGCTACTTCGGCATGGTTGCGTCCAACACCACCGACAACGATGCCTCTGTCGAGTTCTTCTCGCCAGATCGCGAGCGCTTTCTCGAGTACGACTTGACCAAGCTCATCAACGGTCTAGCCAATCCTAAGAAACGCGTGGTCGGGCTCATCGCTGGTATCCCTATCGACGGCGGCATGAACCCCATGCAGCCGATGCGCCAGCCGGCCCAGCCCTGGATGGTGATGGAGCAGATCCGCGAGTTTTTCGAGGTGCGCACCCTGCAGCCGGACATCAAGTCCGTGCCGGCGGATATCGACGTGCTGATGCTGGTGCAGCCCGAGCTGACGGCAGACGCCGCCTACGCCATCGACCAGTTCGCGCTCGGCGGTGGCCGTATCCTCGCCTTCGTCGATCCCGTAACCGAAACCAGTCCGGCCCAAGGCGGCATGATGGGCATGCCGATGCCGGGAGCTGGGCCCAATGCCGAGCTGCTCAAGTTAATGAAAGCCTGGGGCGTCAGCCTCGATCCGGCCAAGGCCGCCGGCGATCCGGCGCTGGCGCGTCGCGTGCAGTTCGGCGGCGGCCGGCGCCCCGTTGTTACCGACTATCTCGGCTGGCTGCAGATCGACAAGAACCAGATCAACGAGAAGGACGTGCTGGCCGCCAGCATCGAGCGGCTGCACCTAGCGAGCACCGGCGTCCTGACCAAGGCCGAAGGCGCCACAACAGATGTCACACCCATCATCGAGACCACGGCGAAGGGCGGCGAGCTGGATGCGGAGAAGTTACGCTTCCAGCCCGATCCATTAGCCCTGCTGCGCGACTTCAAATCCGCCGGCAAGCCGCTGATGCTGGCGGCGCGCATCGGCGGCGAGGCCAAGAGCGCATTTCCCGACGGCAGGCCCAAGCCTCCCGAGGCTAAGCCCGAGGACGCCAAGGACAAACCGGCGGAGGCATCGAAGGCCGAGACGAAGGATACGAAAGACGCCAAGGCGGCCGAGCCCGACAAGCCGTCTATCGCCGGCGGCAAGATCAACATTGTCGTCGTTGCCGACAGCGACATGCTGAACGACCAGTTCTGGGTCGAGGTGCGTGATTTCCTCGGCCAGCAGGTAGCCGTGCCGCAGGCGCACAACGCGGCATTCGTTCTCAATGCGCTGGAGAACCTGTCCGGCGGCGAGGCACTGGCCGGCCTCAGAGGCCGCGGTATCAACGACCGGCCCTTCGAGATGGTCAGCGAGATCCGCCGCGACGCGGAGCGCCGCTTCCGCGAGAAGGAGCAGACGCTGGTCGCCCAGCTCAAAGAACTGCAGGACAAGGTCGCCAAGATGGAGACCAAGGGTGGGGAGGGCGGCAATCTGATCCTGTCCGACGCCGACAAGCAGACCATCGAGACGGCGCGCGGGGAGATGATCGGCGTCCGGCGCGAGCTGCGCGACGTCAAGCTGGCGTTGCGCCAGGACATCGACCGGCTGGGCGGCTGGCTCAAGTTCTTCAACGTGGCCGCCATCCCGCTGGCCATCGGTTTCGGCGGCCTGGCCGTCGGCATCGCCCAGCGCCGCCGCAACCGTCCGTCCGACTAAAGATACCGGGAGCCGAACGTGATCCAACCGAAACAGTTCACGGCACTGGCTGGTGTCACCCTTGTCGCAGTCCTGCTCGCTGCGGTGCTGTACGCGTCCGCCAATCGCTTCTCGCCGGGCCGCATCGAAGGCCAGCCGCTCGTCCCCGAGTTGCAACGCGCGGTGAACACCGTTGGCGCCATCGAAGTCGCTCAGGGCGACAAGAAGCTGACCGTCGAACGCGCAGGCGAGCAATGGAAGATCAAGGAGCGCGCCGGCTACCCTGCCAACGCGGAGAAGGCGCGCACGCTAGTGCTGCAACTCGCCAACGCGCAGCTCATCGATCCGAAGACGGCGAACAAGGATCGCTACAGCCTGCTCGAGCTGGAAGATCCCACGGGCAAGGACGCCAAGTCGCGCCAGGTCCGCATCCTCGACGACAAGGGCAAGCCGCTCGCCGACGTGATCCTCGGCAAGAGCCGCAATGACGCGTTCGGCTCCGGCCGCGGCGGCTTCTACGTACGGCGGACCGGCGACGCCCAGACCTGGCTCGCCAGCGGCGAACCGAAAGCCGCCGCCGAGGTGCGCGACTGGGTGCAGACCGGTGTCTTCAACACCGACGCGAGCAAAATCTCACGTCTCGCCATCGAGCATCCCGGCGAAGCACCGCTCGTGATCGAGAAAGGTACCGACGAGAAAGAGAAGTTCAAGCTGGCGCAGGTCCCCGATGGCAAGAAGCTCAAACAGGGTGTGGTGGATCCGATCCCGCAGGCGTTCTCGTCCATCGATCTGGAGGACGTGCGCAAGCTCGATGCGACACCAACGGGCGACAAGGTGAGCGTGCTGACGCTGGAGTCCGAGGGCGGCCCCAAGGTCACCTTCCGCCTGCGCAAGGAGGACGGCGGCGCGTGGCTGTCGCTGACCGCTACCGGCGAAGGCGATGCCAAGAAAGCCGCCGACGACATCAACGCCAAGGCAACCGGCTGGGAGTTCAAGATCCCGACCTGGAAGGCCGACGCCATCGGCAAACGCGCCGCCGACCTGTTCGAGACGAGCTGAAGCCGCTCCGGCATGGCGACACATCATGCCTCGACATATCGGCATCGTTGCCTACTCGGCTGAAGGCGCGGCGCTGTGCTACCGAACCATCTGCCTGGAAGGCGCGGAATTCCTCGGGCCTCATGCGCATCCCGAGGTCTCGATGCACACATCTTCGCTCGCCGCCTATGTGAAATGCCTGGATCGCAATGACTGGCAGGGCATCGGCGAGCTGATGCTCGCCTCGGCGCACAAGCTCGCGAAGATCGGCGCCGAATTCCTGATCTGCCCCGACAATACGATCCACCAAGCACTCGCCACCGTCGAGCCGCGCTCTCCGCTGCCTTGGCTGCACATTGCGGAGGTCGTCGCTGCCGAGGCCGTCACGCGCGGGTATCGCCGCCTCGGCCTGACTGGAACGCGCTGGCTCGTTGACAGCGATGTCTATCCAACGCGGCTTGACGCCCGCAACCTCTCCTACGTGCGGCCAACTCTCCAAGAACGCGACGTGATCAATCGCATCATCATGGATGAGCTTGTTCGCGGCACGTTCAGGCCAGAGGCGGTCGCCTATTTTCGGAGCGTCATCACCCGGATGAAGGAGGAAGGCTGCGACGCCGTCATCTTGGGGTGCACAGAGATCCCGCTTATTGTGAACGACCGCAACTCTCCGTTACCGACGCTCGAACTCCACGCGACTTTTGGCTCGCGCGGCGCTGCACCGGGCCATGCAGAATGGCTGATCTTCGCGCCCGCGCGCGAAACTACTTCTCCTCGCCGCCGTCGCGGCCACCGACGAGCCGCACCTTGTAATCCTCCGGCACCGCCTTGCCGGCATCCGTGTAGGCCTTCTCGATCGCCTTGACGTTGGGCGCGAAGATGGTCTTGCGGTTGGCGCGGGCCCAGTCGCGCGAGGCGATCACGGTGTCGAGCGACCCCTGGAAGCGCGGCATGACCCAGCGCGCGAACAGCTCGTAGCTGTGCATGGTGTGCTCGCGATTGGCCCACTCATGGGCGCGGAACATAACGCCGCCGATGCCGCCCTTGCTCAGCTCGATCAACCGCTCGATGCCCTTAGCCACCGTATCGGGCGAGCCGACCAGGGTGGAGCCCATCTTGACACCCTCGCGCAGCGGATCGTCGGCACGTCCGGGCGGACGCCCCAGGGTCTCCTCGAAATAGCTCACGGTCTCGATACGCTCGCCGGCGTGCACCTGCCGCAGAGCTTCCTCGTCATCCTCCGCCACGTGCATGTTGATGACGAGGCGCCAATCGCGACGGTCCATGGCGCGCCCGTGCTTGGCCGCCTCCTCCTCGGCGATGGTCCATTGCTTGGCCAGCGCCTCCGGACCGCCGGGAATGCCGGCGCCCAGCGACAGGATGCCGAGACCATACTTGCCCGCGGCAATCATGCCGGCCGGCGTTTGCGTGCTCGCCACCGCAATGGTGAAATGCGGGTCGGTATATGGCGCCAGGTGCAACCGCGCCTCACGCATCTCGAACCAGTCGGTCTTCATCGACACCGGCTCCTCGCATTTGAGAAGCCGCGTGATGGCATCGAGAGATTCATCCATGCGTCGGCGCTGCGTCGAGGCCTCGATTGCCAGCATGTAGGCATCCGACACCAGCGCGCCCGGCCCACAGCCGAGCATTGCCCGCCCGCGCGTCATATGATCGAGCTGCACGAAGCGGTTCGCCACCAGCAACGGGTGATGGTAGGGTAGGCTCGTGACACCAGAGCCCAGCCTGATGTTCTTGGTGCGCTCGGCGGCGGCCGCAATCACCAGCTCCGGCGAGGCGATCAGCTCCCAGCCGGCCGAATGGTGCTCACCAATCCAGGCCTCGTCGTAGCCCAGGTGGTCGAGCCACTCGATCAGCTCCATGTCGCGCGCGATGGCGAGCGTCGGGTTATCGCCCGCACGATGGAAGGGTGCGAGAAAGATACCGAAGATCAAGCCTTTATGCGCCATGCGCGCTTCTCCCTCATGCGCCGGCGCAAGCCTGGCCAGATGACGATCGAGTGAGCGACGTTAGCGTGCAGCAAGGATGAGCGCTAGCCGGTGGTGACACAGACCCGAACCAGCCGTTGCCGCATGGTCCGTTCTGACCATGACGGCCGCCTCATTGAAGCACCGGTATGACAGAAAGCACCAGAAGGCCGGCCATCAACCAGTTGAACGCCGTGCGGGCGCGCGGCTTGGCGATGCGGCAGCCTATGGCCGTGCCGAAGCTTGCCCAGATCACGCACGACATCAAACAGAACGCCGCGAGCACAGCGGCGATCGCCGAGATTTCCCAAACGGCGTGGCCACTCGTCGTGGTGTAGGCCGCGAGCGCGCCAAACACCGACACCCAGGCCTTGGGGTTCATCCACGTGAACAGCGCTGCTTCGGTCAATCCGATGGGCCTGGCCCGGCTGCCGGCAGCACCGACGGCCTCAGCCGTTGCAATGCGCCAGGCGAGATAGAAAAAATAGATCGCGCCGGCATACTTCAGCATGGCATGCACGCGAGGCTCCGTCTGCACCAGCCCGCCGAGGCCGAGGCCCGCAGCCACGGCCATGGAGCCGAAGCCGAGCGTGATTCCGAGCATCTGTGGGATAGTGCGGCGGAAGCCGAAGTTCGCACCAGACGCCGTCACCAGGACAACGTTGGGCCCTGGGGTCAGCGTCATGACGGCCGAGAACAGGATCAGAGGTGCCCACATGATGCCATCGCCCATCCTGAAGCGCTCTCGCAACGCCTGCGCACAAGGCTCGGCAGGATGCCGCCCGCGGCCGGCGCCGCAACTACCTGAGAGGTACTTCTGGAGGCGCGAGAACGGCGTCCCACGCGCGTGAGGTGTGTTCGTCCGAACGAAGTTTGCAGCCTCGGCTATCTGGGCTGCGTTATGGCAGCGGGAGCGTCTCGTGCTCGCGCAGCTTGTTGCCGGTCGCAGCATCGACCTCGACGAGACGCACGCGGAAGCCCCACAGCCGCGCCACGTGCATGAGCGTGCGGTCGCATTCGTCCTTGTCGAGCAAAATGCCGTCGCGCACGAAATGGGTCAGCACCAGCCGCCGGCTGCCCGACAAATCGGCGTCGGTCACCTGGATATCCGGATCCTGCTGAGAAACATCGTACTGCCGGCCCAGCATGCGGCGCACCTGCCGGTAGCCCTGCTCGTCGTGGATCGCCTCCACGCGCGTCGCCGGGTTGTCGGACTGGTCGCGCAGGTGGAACAAGCGGAAGTCGCGGATCACCTGGGGGCTCAGGTATTGCAGAATGAAGCTCTCGTCGCGGAAGTCGGCCCACGCCTGGCGCAGCACGCCCATGTAGTCTTGGTTGCCGGCGATATCGGGGAACCAGGTCTCGTCCTCCTTGGTAGGCTCCGTGCAGATACGCTTGATGTCGCGCATCATGGCGAAGCCCAAGGCGTAGGGATTGAGCCCCGAGAAGCCGCGATCGGAAAACGGCGGCTGATTCACAACGGCCGAGTGCATGTGCATGAACTCGAGCATCGAGCCTTCGGTGAGCAGGCCGCGCTCGAACATGCGGTTGATGATCTCGTAATGCACGAACGTCGCGCAGCCCTCGTTCATGACCTTGGTCTGGCGCTGCGGATAGAAGTATTGCGACAGCACGCGCACGATGCGCAGCAGCTCGCGCTTCCAGCCGTCCAGTTTGGGCGCATTCTTCTCCAGGAAATAGAGCAGGTTCTCTTCGGGGAGTTGCAGCGCTTGCTGCTCGGCCTTGTTCTCCTCGGGTTTCTCGGGCTCCTGCTTCTTGGCCTGCGGCAGCGTACGCCACAGCTCATTGTAGATCTCGATGGCGTACTCGCGGCGGCGGATCTCACGCTCGCGCTCGCGCGCGGGATCATGGCGCCGCCGCGGCTGTGCATTGCGGCTGATGCCCTGGTTCATCAGCGCGTGCGCGGCATCCATCACGGCCTCGACTTGCGACAGGCCGTAGCGCTCCTCGCACTCGGCCACGAATTTCTTTGCGAAGGCCAGATACTCTAGGATGGCGTCGGCCTGGGTCCACTGCCGGAACAGGTAGTTGTTCTTGAAGAAGTGGTTGTGGCCCATGGCGGCATGCGCCATGACGAGTGCCTGCATGGTCATGGAGTTCTCCTCCATGATGTAGTTGATGCAGGGATCGGAGTTGATGACGATCTCGAAGGCGAGCGAGCGGTAGCCCTTGCGATAGAGCACATCGTCGCGCGCAAACCGTTTGCCGAACGACCAGTGCCGATACATGACCGGCATGCCGATCGAGGAATAGGCGTCGAGCATCTGCTCGGCAGTGATGACCTCGATCTGGTTGCGATAGATGTCGAGCCCCATCTCGCCGATGCCGATCTCGGCGATGGCGTCGTAAGTGTCGCGCAAGAGATCGAAGTTCCACTCCGGCCCGGTGAACAGCGGCTTGGCGGCAACAGATGTGGCTGCGGTCATGTCTGCCCCGCTAGGCCGTCGCCGAGCTCGAGAAGAGCTCATGGAAGACCGGAAAGATCTCGGCCAGGTTGGAGACGCGACGCATGGCGAAGTGCTTGTGCCGGTCGGCAACCTCCTTGTAGCCGTGCCAGACAATGGTCTCGCCCGGTCCCGGTCGCTCGCTGACCTCGATATAGGCGAAATACTGGCTCGCCGGCAGCAGCTTCTGCTCGACGAGCTCCAAGCAGTGGCCCATGTCGTCGGGAATGTTGTCGCCGTCCGAAGCCTGAGCCGCGTAGATGTTCCAGTCCTCGGGGGAATAGCGATCGCGCACGATTTTGTCCATCTCCTCCAGCGCCGTGGAGATGACCGTGCCGCCGGTTTCCACGCCGCGGAAGAATGTCTCCTCGTCGACCTCGCTGGCTGTACTCGTATGCCGGATGAAGACCACGTCGACGTCGCGATAGTGGCGCGACAGGAAAACGTGCAGGAGCATGAAGAAGCGCTTGGCCAGCTCTTTCAGAGGCTCGGTCATGGAAGCGGAGGCGTCCATCAGGCAGAACATGACTGCCTGCGTAGCTGGCTTCGGCACGCGCTCGAAGCGGTTGTATTGCAGGTCCAGCGGATCGACATAAGCGATGGTGCGCCTCAACGTGATGAGGCGCTGCAGGCGCGCCTTGATCTCAGCGATGCGGAAATCATCCCGCGGCGTTTCGGCCTCGGCTTCAGCCAGCTCCTCTTCCAGGCGCAAGACGTCCTCGCCCTTGGGCCTGCGCAGGGCGATGCGCCGCGCCAGGCTGCGCCGCATTGTGCGCACACGATTGAGCTTCGCCGGCGGGCCGTCGGTCGTATAGCCGGCCCGCTGTGGCACCGGCGATTTCAGGTCCTTTAGCTGCGTCTTGACAAGATTGGGGAGCTTCAAGTCCTCGAAGAACAGGTCGAGAAACTCGTCCTTCGACAGCGTAAAGACGAAATCGTCCTCACCCGACCCGTCGGCACTGGCCTGGCCGCCGCGGCCACCACCGCCCCCACCCTGCGGCTTGGGAATGAGGTCGCCGACCTTGTAGTCCTTGTTCCCAGGCAGGATAAAATCGCGGTTACCGCTGTCGCGGCTGTGCGCGAACTGAGGCTCGCGCACGCTCTTGGACCGGATCGAGATCTTTTCCGAACCCTCGACCTCGGTCACCTTGCGCTTCTTCAGCGCGTCCTTCACCGCCTCGCGAATGTCAGCCTTGGCCCGGCGCATGAAGCGCTGCCGGTTGCCAAGGCTCTTCGACTTGGGGTTGAGGCGCCGGTCGATGATGTTCATGGGAACTCACGATCCTGCCGGCGCGTCAGCCCGATTTCTTCACTCGCATGTACCATTCCACGAGGCGGCGCACCTGACGCTTGGTGTACCCACGCTCGACCATGCGGTCGACGAACTCGTGGTGCTTCTTCTCGGCCTCGCTGTCCTTCTTGGCGCCGAAGCTGATCACAGGGAGCAGATCCTCGACCTGGCTGAACATGCGCCGCTCGATGACGTCACGGATCTTCTCGTAGCTGGTCCAGTCGGGGTTCTTGCCGCCGTTGCGCGCCCGCGCCCGGAGCGAGAACTTCACCACCTCGTAGCGGAAATCCTTCGGGTTGGCGATGCCCGCCGGCTTCTCGATCTTGGACAGTTCCTGATCCAAGAGCTCGCGGCTCATGAGCTGGCCGGTATCGGGATCCTTGAAGTCATGGTCCTCGATCCAGGCGTCGGCGTAGGCCACGTAGCGGTCGAACAGGTTCTGGCCGTAGTCGTTGTAGGACTCCAGGTACGCTTTCTGCACCTCGTTGCCGATGAACTCGGCGTAACGTGGCGCCAGCTCTTCCTTGATGAACTCCAGGTAACGCTGCTCGGTCTCCTCCGGCATCTGCTCGCGCTTGATCGACTGCTCGAGCACGTACATCAGGTGCACGGGATCAGCGCCGATCTCGTGGCTGTCGTAGTTGAAAGTCTCGGACAGGATCTTGTAGGCGAACCTGGTCGATGCACCGTCCATCCCCTCGGTCACGCCGGCGGCGTCGCGATACTCCTGCATGGTTCGGGCCTGGGGATCAGTATCCTTCAGACTCTCGCCGTCGTAGACTCGCATCTTGGAGTGTAACGCTGAATTCTCGTGCTCCTTGAGGCGCGACAGCACCGAGAACTGCGCCAGCATCTCGAGCGTGTGGGGAGCGCATGCCGCTTCCGCCAGCTCGCTGTGCCGCAGGAGCTTCTCGTAGATCTTCTTCTCCTCCGCCACTCTGAGGCAGTAAGGCACCTTGATGACGCAGATACGGTCGAGAAACGCCTCGTTGGTGCGGTTGGCGCGGAAACTCTGCCACTCGCTCTCATTCGAGTGCGCGACGATGATGCCCTGGTAGGGCATCGCTCCCACGTTCTCGGTGCCGACGTAGGTGCGATCCTGCGTTGCCGTCAGCAGCGGATGCAGCATCTTGAGCGGCGCCTTGAACATCTCGACGAACTCGAGCAGGCCCTGCGTGGTGCGGTTGAGGCCGCCCGAGTAGGAGTAAGCGTCGGCGTCGTTCTGGCCGTAGTGCTCCAGCTTGCGGATGTCGACCTTGCCGACGAGGGCGGAAATGTCCTGGTTGTTCTCGTCTCCCGGCTCGGTCTTGGCGACGCAGATCTGGCGCAACTTCGAGGGAAATAGCTTCACGACCGAGAACTTGGCAATGTCGCCGCCGAACTCATCGAGCCGCTTGACCGCCCAGGGCGATATGTAGCCAGTGAGAGCGCGTTCAGGAATTCCGTACTTGTCCTCCAAGTGGGTGCCCATGGTCTCGGGATTGAAGAGACCGAGCGGGCTTTCGAAGATCGGGCTCGTGTCCTGTCCTGCCCTCAGCACGTAGATCGGGCACTGCTCCATCAGGTCCTTGAGCCGTTCGGCCAAAGAAGACTTGCCGCCGCCGACGGGTCCCAGCAGGTAGAGAATTTGCTTGCGCTCCTCGAGGCCCTGCGCAGCATGCCGGAAGTACCCGACGATCCGCTCAATCGTCTCCTCCAGACCGTAGAAGTCGCTGAACGCCGGATAGACCTTGATCGTCCGGTTCATGAAGATGCGGCCCAGCCGGGAGTCATCGGCCGTGTTCACCATCTGCGGCTCGCCAATCGCCTTCAGCATGCGCTCGGCCGCCGTCGCGTACATCGAAGGGTCCTTGCGGCAACCCTCGAGAAAATCCTTCAGCGGCATGACGGCCTGCTTCTGCCGGTCATAGGCCTGGCTGTAGATGTCGAAGATCTCGCTGCGCGTCGCCATTTCGTTGCCCTGCGGTGGTTAGAGTCCGTGTATCACCCAACCTGCTGCCCACTCTCCTCCACTATGGGCTGCCCCCCTTCGAGCATTCTTGCAATTCCATATCCATTCTACGCCAAGTTCAGGCCTTGGTGATGGCATTGCGACGTTTAGGCCGCAGCTCATGGTGCATTGGCCACACTTCGCGCACCACCACCTGATCCGGGCTGCTGACTTGGGCGTGCCCGCTCAAATCAGCCCTCTGCCGCCCGGAAAAACCCAATCAAACGCTTCCATCGGAAGCTGGTTCAATACTCACCAAGAAAATACGGGCCAGAGACAAATTTTCCGGCGGTGGCCATATGCGTCGAGTTGCAACATCCTGCGCGACATCGTGCACGATTCGGCTCGCCGGACGCCCCGTTACCCACAGCCGGGTCTCAATTGCATTTATAGTGTCATGAAGGTGACAGGGTGATGTTTTTCAAGGCACGAACTGCACGATGAATAATCGTACATGTTCGGTTGCTGAGGCTGCCGCGCCCGCGTCACTGAGGCAGCCCAAGACCTCATTGCACGTTAATGGTCAGCGGCTTGTCCTTCTCCACGATCCAGACCGAGATGAACTTGGCCGGCACATTGCCCACACTCTTGGGCCGATGCATCCGGCCAGCCTCGACGTGCATCGCCTCTCCAGCCCTGACGCGCACCGGCGGCGCGCCGTCGAGCTCGACCTCCACTTCGCCTTCCAGCAGGACGACGAACTCATCGCCGGGATGGGAGTGCTTTGGTGCTGCCATGCCAGGCGGAACCTCGCCACGGCCGACCACTCCGTTGTAGCCTTGGGCCGCCAGAGGCTTGGTCAGGAGAATAGCGCGCTTGATCTCCCCCGGCACCTGCGCCTTCCCCACAGCCGTCGCAACTACCACGCCCACCAGGAAGCCAACCGCCACTAGCAGGCTCGCCCTCGCCGCGCTGTTCACTCAGCCCTCCGCTGATCGAGCTATGGTCCCGCTTGTGATTTCCACTTTCAGGCTCGCTCGGTCAGCGTCGCCCAGAGGCTGTCCGCGCCTTTAGCAGCAACGGCACGCCCGATCTCGGCCTGCCAATAGGTCTCGGCCCCGAACTCGTCACGCCAAGACCACAGCCGCCGCGTCGCATGGTGCAGCGCATGCTCGCGCGTGAAGCCCATGGCACCAAACGCCTGGTGCGCTATCGCGGCCGCCTTGCCTGCAGCCTCCCCTGTGCGCGCCTTGGAAATACCGATGGCGAAGCGGTCCGGCCCGCCGACACTTGCCTCCACCGCCAGATCCGCCGCAGCACTGGCGGCAGCCACCTCCGCCGCAAGTTGCGCCATCAGATGCTGGATGGCCTGGAACTTTGCAATCGGCTTGCCGAACTGGATGCGCTCGTTGACCCAGACGAGGCTGAGATCGAGCACACGCGCCAAGGCCCCGGCCATCTGCACCGACCGCAGCAGGGCGCCTTCTGCTTCCACGATGCTCGCGGCATCTCCCAGGGGGGCCGAGGCCAGCACGGTAGCCCTTGCAAGATCGAGCGTATCGCGCGGCTCGCCGGCCATGCTCACGTCCTGGCGCACCACGGCGCCCGACGTAGTCGCCAGCACCAAATGCCCCTCGGCGGCAACCACGACCCGCTCGACCTGACGACCCCACGGGACGCCCGCAGCGAGTCCCGTCAGCCGCCCAGTGGTCAGCACTACGTGCTCCGCGGCCCCCGGCGGCACCACGGTCAGTGGACCATCCGGAATGTCGATCCCCGCTCGCGCCAGCAGGCGCCGCGCCAGAACCGTCTCACTGAACGGCACGGGCACGGTATGGAAGGCTGCACGCTGCACCAGCGCCATGGCGTCGGCAAAGCCAAGATCGCCCTCTGCAATCTCACCGATCGCCGTCATGCCCTGTTCCTCGAGCGCCGCCCACAGCTTCTGCGGGACGGCCGCACTGTCGTCAGCCGCCGCCCGCGCATTGGCGTCGAGGGTATCTGCCACAATGCGGTCGAACGACCGCTGCATCAGATCGCGCATCTCGCTCATCTGAGGCCGAGCCCCCGTGCAATCATGCCGCGCAAGATTTCACGCGTGCCGCCCCGCAGCGAGTAGCTCGGCGCCTGTTGCTGGGCGAGCCGCTGCAGCTCGGCATAGAGGTCGCCGTTGCGCATGCGGCGCGGCTCGAGCGGCAGGACTTTGCGCACCACCTCCGGAATCTCCTGCTCGAATGTCGTGCCGAGGTCTTTGACCACAGCGGCCTCGGTCACCGGCGACTCGCCCTTTTCCAGCAGCCCCGCGATTGATGTCGACATGCGCCTCAGGGTAGCCAGATGCGCGACCAACCGTCCCATTTCGGCGACCGTTGCCGGCGCCGGGTCCGGTCCCAGCTCCCGCAGCGCCTCGACCAACACGCGGTACGTCGACATGAACCGGTCCGGTCCAGAGCGTTCGTAGGCCAGCTCCGAGGTCACCATGGCCCAGCCTTGGCCCTCAGTGCCGATCATCATATCGGCCGGCACGAACACGTCGTCGAACGTCACCTCGTTGAAGTCGTGCCCGCCGTAGACATTGAGGATGGGCCGGATCGTGATCCCCGGCGACTTCAGGTCGACGACAAGCTGCGTCAGACCGACATGCCGGTCCTCCTGACGCCCACCGGTGCGCACAAGCGCGATGAGGTAGTGTGCCTCGTGCGCGTAGCTGGTCCACACCTTGCGCCCGGTGACCCGATAGCCATTCTCCACCTTCACCGCACGCGTCCTGACGCTCGCGAGGTCGGAACCTGTGTCGGGCTCGCTCATGCCGATGGCGAAGTAGCAGCGCCCCGCCGCGATCTCCGGCAGGATCATCTTTTTCACCCGCTCGCTGCCGTTGCGCAGGAGCTGCGGCCCGCTCTGGCGATCGGCGATCCAATGCGCCATCACCGGCGCCCCGGCAGCCAGCATCTCCTCGACGACGACATAGCGCTCCAGCGCCGAACGCTCGTGCCCGCCGTAGGCCTTGGGCCAGGTCATGCCGATATATCCGCGTGCGCCGCACTTGCGGCTGAATTCCGGATCGGCCGTCATCATGGCGCCGATGCCCGGCACGAAACCACCTGTGCCGATCTCCTCGCCAAGGAATGCCCGTACCTCGGCGCGCAATTGCGCGGCTCCGGGCGGCATTTCGACAGGCTCGAACCTGAACTCGGGCATTTACCGCTCCCTTTGGCGCGTTTCTTCAGCGCCGCGCGTGGAGTATGCCGTTGTGATCGTTCGCGACAAGCGTCAAGTTGACGATCTCGCCCCTCGAAATTCCAACGGAGGCGCAATGCCCGGTCCCCTTGATGGAATCCGCATTGTCGACCTGACCGCCATCGTGCTCGGGCCGCTGGCGACCATGCATCTGGCCGACATGGGTGCGGACGTGATCAAGATCGAGCCGCCGGAGGGCGACGTCATCCGCCAGCCCGGTAATTCGCGCACGCCGAAAATGGGACCGATCTACCTCGCGGCGAACCGCAACAAGCGCTCCGTCTGCCTCGACCTCAAGCGCCCCGAAGCCATCGACATCGTCAAACGGCTGGTAACGAAGGCTGACGTCTTCGTGCACAATAGTCGCCCGCAGGCCATCGAGCGACTAGGGCTCGGCTATGACGCGGTCAAAGCCATCAACCCGCGCATCGTCTATGCCTATGGCCTTGGCTACGGCCGCTCCGGTCCCTACGGCCACAAGGCGGCCTATGACGACCTGGTGCAGGGCGCCAGCGGCGCCGCCATGCTGCAGTCCCGCGTCGACGGCGGGCCACCGCGGTTTCTGCCGAGCCTCATGATCGACAAGACCACCGGCCTGCATCTGGCCATGGGCATCCTGGCGGCGCTCGTGCATCGCGAGCGCACCGGCGAGGGCCAATGTGTCGAGGTGCCGATGCTAGAATTGTTCGTCGGCTTCCTGCTGGTCGAGCACATGTTCGGCGCCACATGGGATCCCCCACGAGGGCCGAGCGGCTATGGCCGCGTGCTGTCGGAGCACCGGCGGCCGTATCGCACCAAGGACGGGTACGTGTGCGCCCTGCCCTACAACGAGAAGCAGTGGGAGGCGTTCACGGCCAAGCTCGGGCGGCCCGATCTCGCCACCGACCCGCGCTTTGCTACGCAGGCTGCCCGCGCCAACAACCAGCCGGCTGCACAGCAGATCATCGCCGAGCTCATGCCCACGCGTACGACCGCTGAATGGCTGGCCTTCTTCGAAGAGACCGACATCCCGCATATGCGCGTCAACGATATCGATGACCTGTTCGAGGACCCGCATTTGAAGGAGACGGGTTTCTTCACCACACGCGAGCACCCGGTGGAGGGTCCGATCCGCACGACATCCAGCCCCTTCGCCTTCGAGAAAACGCCAGCGAGCTATCGGATGCACGCGCCTGTGCTCGGCGCCGACGGCCCCGATGTACTGCGCGAAGCAGGCATCAGCCAATCCGAGATCGACGCCCTCGTGCAATCCGGTGCGATGCGTATTCCCGATGGGGGCTGATGACCAACCCTGTTCCCAAAGGAACAGCGGTTGCGACCAAGTCCAGCGATCATGCGCCAGGGTCACGCCCAAGAGGAACTGAAAAGCTTCCGTTGGGAGGGTCAACCATGGTTGCATCCGACGTTGCCGGCTTTATTGCCTCGGCGCTGGTGCTTATGACGTTTGCCATGCGCGATATGCGCTTGCTACGCATTACCGCCATCTTCAGTAATGTCGCTTTCATCATCTATAGCGGTGTGAATTGGTTGCTTCCCGTGCTTGCATTGCATCTGATGCTGCTGCCGCTCAACCTCATGCGGCTGAGGGAGATCACCGGCTCAGGGAAGGATGCTTCGGCCGAGCAAGGTTGAGGCGGGAGCATCACCGCTCTCACGATGTCTGAGTCCGCTTTGCGTCAGCGGCCACACGCGCGTCTTCTTCGGCATCTTGATTGAAGAGCTGCTCCAGCTCCTCGGCATATTTCTGTGCCTGCACCTGCTGTTTCTGGACATCGCTCGCGTCCTTATAGCCGTCATAAAGGCGCTTGCGATCGAACGTCATGAAGGTGTCCGTCGTGCGCTTCACGTCCGCCTCGTCGAGACCGAGGCCGCGCAGCAGCTTGCGCGTCAGATCCAGCGACGCCAAGAACATCTCGCGCCGGATGTTCGTTACACCGAGATCCATCAATCGGTAGACGTGCTGGCGGTTGCGCGCCCGCGCATAGATCGGCACATGCGGGAAATGCCGACGTACGAGATCGGCCGTCCTGACAGACGTTTCCACATCGTCGATGGCCAGCACGAACGCGCTCGCCTTGCCCGTTTGCGCCGCTTCCAGGATATCGAGGCGGCTGGCATCGCCGTAGTAGACCTTGCTGCCGAAGCGTTTCACGAAATCGACCTGCTCGGGATTGATCTCGAGCGCGGTGAACGGGATGCGCTTGGCGCGCAGCACGCGTGCCACAATCTGTCCGAAGCGACCGAAACCCGCGATGACGACATGCTGCTCCTCCGCCGGCGGTGTGTCGTAGACCGGATCGGCCTCGCGGCGCGGACGCCGCATCATTCCATCCGCCAGCATGAGGAACGGCGTGGCTGCCATGGAGAGGGTGACGACCACGGACAGCCTGCCGGCTAGGTTCTCGTCGAGTAGATGAGCCCCAGCCACCAGTCCGAGAATAACGAAGGCGAACTCGCCGCCGTGCGACATGGCGAAGGCGAGCC
Source organism: uncultured Alphaproteobacteria bacterium (assembly GCA_963840425.1). Taxonomy (GTDB): domain Bacteria; phylum Pseudomonadota; class Alphaproteobacteria; order Rhizobiales; family Hyphomicrobiaceae; genus CADEFX01. The sequence continues at coordinate 163,680 of CAWIYZ010000033.1, forward strand.
GCCGCGACGGTCTGTTGCCTAGCCCTTGCCAGCGGCCCACGGCATACAGCACCAGCGCTTTGATCGCGACCAGTGTCGCAACCATGGCCAGGATTGCCACCGGCTCACGCCTGAGCAGACCCAAATCGAGCGACATGCCGATGGCCATGAAGAAGAGACCGAGCAGCAAGCCCTCGAAGGGCTGGATGTCGGCCTCGATCTGATGGCGGTATTCCGAGTCCGCGAGCATGGCCCCGGCGAGGAACGCGCCCAGCGCCGCCGACAGGCCCGCCGAGTGCATGGCCAGCGCCACGCCGATGACGGTGAGCAGCGCGCTCGCAGTCATGGCCTCGCGAACTCCGGAGGCGGCGACCAGACGATAGAGGCGGTTGAGCAGAAATCGCCCGACGATCACTACGGCGACGATGACTACCGCCGCCCTCACGATGGCCAGCAGCGCCTCGAGCGCCGTTGTGGAGCCGCGTACGGCCAGCAGCGGCACGACGGCGATCAGCGGGATGGCGGCCAAGTCCTGGAACAATAGGATCGAGAACGCCAGCCGTCCGTGTCGCTGCGCCAGCTCCTTCTTCTCCTCCAGAAGCTGCAGCACGAAGGCGGTCGAGGACATGGCCAGCGCCAGACCGACCACGACCGCGGTGGCGGGGGAGATGCCGTACGGCACCGCTGCCACGGCGAGCAAAGCGCCGGTGGCAAAGACCTGGGCAGCACCCGCGCCGAAGATCGCCCTGCGCATGCCCCACAGGCGGACCGGCCGCAGCTCCAGGCCAATCAGGAACAGCAGCAGCACGACGCCGAGCTCGGCGATGCTCCTGATACTGTCGAGCTCGTAGACTTCGAAGATGAAACCCAGACCGAACGGCCCGATCAGCGTGCCGACGAGCAGATAGCCCAGCACAGAGCCGATGCGCAGGCGCCGCCCCAGCGGTGCGGCAACCGCTGCTGCCGCGAGAAGTATGGCAGCCTGCACAAGAAACTTGTCATCCATAGTCTCCAGTCCGGATTGCCGAATCTGGAACGGAAACCTGGACCGCGATCCGTGCGCGAGCAAGGACCGATGTTGGGCAAAATGCATTGCGGCAGCGCCTTTGTGGGGCGCCGCCGCTCATCTCTAACCGGAAGGGTCAGCGAGGCCAGCTCAGTATGTCTTCGGAGCGGCCGGAGCAGCTTGCCCTCGAACCTCCTTCACGGCCTGCGCTGCAGCCATCGCCATCAGCCGTGCGTCGTTGAGGATGGTACAAAGCTGGTAGCCTTCCTCGAACCGGCGCAGCGCCGTCTTGGCGCCATCCGTATGCACGCCGGCGATAAGATTGCGCTCGCGTGTCTTCTTGCAGATGGTGGCCATAGCTTCGAGCACTTCCTTGTCCGACGGATCGAGCGTCGGCGGCTTGCCCAAGCTGAGCGACAAATCGGACGGGCCCACGTACACGCCATCGAGCCCTTTGACCGACAGGATCTGGTCCAGGTTCTGAACGCCTTTGCGGGTCTCGATCATGGCCAGCAGGATGATCTCCTCGTTGGCGCCCTGCCAGTAGTCGGCGCCGCCGTATTGCACAGCCCGGTTGGGTCCCATGGAGCGCGTGCCCAACGGCGGATACCGGCAGAAGCCGACGAACTGCTCGGCCTCCTCCTTGGTGTTGATCATCGGGCAGATGAGGCCATAGGCGCCGGCATCGAGCAGCTTCATCATGATGGCCGCGTCGTTCCACGGTACGCGCGCCATCGGCACGGCGCTCGTCGTCGAGATCGCCTGCAGCATGGTCACGGCAGTCTGGAAGTCGACAGGGCCGTGCTGCAGATCGATGGTGACGGCATCCCAGCCCTGATGCGCCATCACCTCGGCGGAATAGGAGTTGGGAATGGCGAGCCAGCCATTCACGATGCGGCCGCCCTCCGCCAGGGTCTTGCGTAGCTGAATTCTTCCTCATTGGCGTCTCATCCGTTCACATGGCGCAACTGTTCTGAAGTCCAAGAAGTAGGCCTTCCCGGGGATGATCGCCAGCGGTTTGTTGACCGTGTTGATGGGCCTTCAGGCCGTGCGCTCGCGGCCGAAGAAGCCGAATACGATGCTCTGCAGAATGGCGAGCACGATGCGCATGAGAACCGTGAAGAACATGAAGACGAGCTGCTTTTCCTCCAGCAGCAGGCGCACCCACACGTTGTACTTCGGCGGCAGGTTGGTGGAGACGATGTAACTCTTTGCACTGGTGGCCAGATTGATGATCTGGTCCAGCGTTTCAGGGTAATTGATGCCGACGAAAGCAAGCGCGACCGCGCCCAGCACCAACGAAACGATGATGTTGCCGGTGGATAGTAAAATTCTCTGCATGGATGCCTCCCGGAAAGCGGGGCTGCACGTGTGCCACCGTCGCTTGCCCATCTCCCGCGAGCAGCGAATATGCCCCAAACATGGCACGTGTGAGACGAATGCCTGCGGCTCTCCCGCCGCTATGGCATGAGGCCAAGCGTCCTGCTGCGCTTAGAGTTCGCCTCACACATCCAGGTTGGCGACGCTCAGCGCGTTGTCCTGGATGAACTCACGGCGCGGTTCCACCACGTCGCCCATGAGCTTGGAGAAGATCTCGTCCGCCTCGTTGAGATCGCCAAGTTTGACCTGCAGCAGCGTGCGCACCTCGCGGTCGAGCGTTGTCTCCCAGAGCTGCTCGGGGTTCATCTCGCCCAGGCCCTTGTAGCGCTGCAGCGACAGGCCCTTGCGGCCGGTCTCGTACACGGCATCGAGCAGCGTGCGCGGCCCGAAGATGCGCGTCTCACCCTCTTTGCGCCGGAGCACGCCGGGGGCGCCGTAGACCTCGCGCAGTTGCGCGTTGCGCTCGTTGAGACGCCGAGCATCGAGCGAGCCCAGCAGAGCGCGATCCAGGGCCCGCACCTCGGCAACACCGCGCACCTCGCGCTTGAACGCAAAGCCGTCGTTGCCGAAGCGGCCCTGCCAGCCGCGCTCCGTCTCCTCGGCAACGGCATCGAGCCGCTGCGCGATCTCCCCGGCCACACCGTAGGCAGCCTCCGCCGACAGCAGCAGCTTGGGCTCGAAGGCGCCGCCGATGGCCGCTTGCTCGACCACCAGGCGGGCGTAGCGCGAGTGCAGGTCGTCCATCACCTTGACGATACCACGCGCCTGATCGACGACGGACCGCAAGTCCTTGCCGGCACGCGTCTCGCCAGTCCCAAGCACCAGCGTGCAGCCTTCAAGGCCTGAGTCGATCAGGTAGTCCTCCAACGCCCGCTGATCCTTGAGATAGGTCTCGCTCTTGCCCTTGCTTACCTTGTAGAGCGGCGGCTGGGCTATGTAGAGGTGCCCCTTCTCGATCAGCTCCGGCATCTGACGATAGAAGAACGTGAGCAGCAAGGTGCGAATGTGGGCGCCGTCGACATCGGCGTCCGTCATGATGATGATCTTGTGGTAGCGCAACTTCGCGACGTTGAAGTCGTCGCGGCCGATGCCGGTTCCCAGCGCGGTGATGAGCGTGCCGATCTCCTGGCTCGACAGCATCTTGTCGAAGCGCGCGCGCTCCACGTTCAGGATCTTGCCGCGAATGGGCAGCACGGCCTGAAACTCACGGTTGCGACCCTGCTTGGCGGAGCCGCCGGCGCTGTCGCCCTCGACGATGAACATCTCGGTGTTGACCGGATCGCGATCCTGGCACTCGGCGAGCTTGCCCGGCAAAGAATTGAGATCGAGCGCCCCCTTGCGCCGCGTCAGCTCGCGCGCCTTGCGCGCCGCCTCGCGCGCCAATGCCGCTTCGACGATCTTGGTGATGATGATCTTGCCTTCCTTCGGGTGCTCCTCGAACCAGGCCGTAAGCTGGTCGCCGGCAATGCTTTCAATCACTGGTTTGACCTCGGAGGAGACGAGCTTGTCCTTGGTCTGGCTCGAAAACTTCGGGTCGGGCACCTTGACCGAGAGGACGCAGGTCAGGCCTTCGCGTGAATCGTCCCCCGTCAACGCCACCTTCTCCTTCTTGGCGATGGCCGATTCTTCCGCATACTTGTTGATGACGCGCGTCAGCGCGGCGCGGAAGCCCGCCAGGTGCGTGCCGCCGTCGCGCTGCGGGATGTTATTGGTGAAGCACAGCACATGCTCGTGGTAGCTGTCGTTCCACCACAACGCTACCTCGAGCGTCACGCCATCGCGCTCGCCGCGCAGCATGATGGGCTCCTCGAACAGGCCCACCTTGGAGCGATCGAGATAGCGCACGAAGGCTGCCACGCCGCCGTCGTAGCTCATCTCCTCCGACTTTACATCGGCATGCCGTTCATCGCGCAGCACGATGCGCGCCCCGGAGTTGAGAAAGGCCAGCTCACGCAGCCGGTGCTCCAGCGTCGGATAATCGAAATCGGTCATGGTGAAGGTATTGGGGCTCGGCAGGAACGAGACTTCCGTCCCGGTGCGCCCGCCGGCATCGCCGACAACCTTCAGCGGCGCGACGGCAACGCCATCGCGGAACTCGATGACATGCTCCTTGTCCTCGCGCCAGATGCGCGCCTTGAGCCAGGTTGACAGCGCGTTGACGACCGAGACGCCGACACCGTGCAGGCCGCCCGACACCTTGTAGGCGTTCTGGTCAAACTTGCCGCCGGCGTGCAGCTCGGTGAAAACGATCTCGGCGGCCGAGCGCTTCGGCTTCTGGTCGTCGTCCTCCTTGATGCCGGTGGGGATGCCTCGGCCGTTGTCGACGACTGTCACCGATCCATCCGCGTTGAGCGTGACGATGGCCTCGGAGGCATAGCCGGCCAGGATCTCGTCGATGGCGTTATCGACGACCTCGTACACCATATGGTGCAGACCGGAGCCGTCGTCGGTGTCGCCGATGTACATGCCGGGACGCTTGCGGACGGCATCCAGGCCTTTCAGCATCTTGATGGAATCGGCGCCGTAGTCCTCTGCGCCGCCGTTCTTCTTGACCGGCAACCCGCTCATTCTGGTCTGTCCTGAATAGGTACTTTTGTGCGTTGCGTTTGCTATAGCACAATATGGGGTCAGACGGCCCGAAAATCTACACTCGGGAACTTTCAGCGCACGCTTATTTTCCTATGTCTTTTCAAAAATTTAGCCGCCCCCGCTGCGGGCCGCACCCGGATGTATCGTCGGGTTAATTCCCTGCTCCCCGATTGCGACAAATTGAGCGTTGTTCGCGATAGCAGAAAAGGCGCTTTGGTCCGTACCCGTCATCCAGGCCTGGCTGCCGAGCCGGACGATCTCCTCGTACAGCGCGGTGCGCCGGCGCTCGTCGAGATGGGCCGTGATCTCGTCGAGCAGCAGGATCGGTGCCACCGCGCCGTGGCGCTGCTTGACGAGCTCGGCATGCGCGAGCACGACGCCGACCAGCAGAGCCTTCTGCTCGCCCGTCGAGGAGAGGTGCGCAGCCATGCCCTTCGGTCCATGCGCAACGATGAGATCGCTGCGGTGCGGCCCCTCCAGGGCACGACCAGCCGCACGATCGCGCTCCCGGCCAGACCGCAACGCCTCCACATAGCTGTCCTCGACCTCGACGGCGGGCCTGCGTCCAAGGTCATTCTCCAGCATGCCTTGCAGCATCAGATCAGCCCAGGGGAATGGTGACTCCGGAGCACGCGCGCGGCGTGCGTCGATGGTGGCCTTGAGGCGTGCTACCGCCTCGGCACGTGCTGCGGCGATCGCAACACCCGCCTCCGCCATGACCCGCTCGAGCCCTTCGAAGCGCGCCTCCTCGAAGACGCCGTCCTCGAGCAGACGATTGCGCTGGCGCATGGCGCGCTCGAAATGTCCGGTATGCGTGCGGTAGCCCGGATCGTGGCTCAGGATCAGCCGGTCGAGAAAACGCCGCCGCTCGGAACCGGGGGCCGTGAACAGTCCATCCATGGCCGGCGTCAGCCACACCATCTCGACGTGGTCGCCGAGCGCACCTGATCCGGACTGATCCTCGCCATCGATACGCACCACGCGGGCCGAGCGATCCTCGGCGGCACCTGCCGGCTGGCCGGTGCCGATCTCGACGAAACCCACGTCCGTGTGCACTCGTGCTGCGACCGCCCATGAGCCGTCCCCGCCCGTCTGCGCCAGCTCCGCGTAGGGCGCACGGCGCAGACCCTGACCCGGCGCCAGCAGCGACACGGCTTCGAGAATGTTGGTCTTGCCTGCGCCGTTCGCCCCGATCAGCACGGCAGGACGTGCATCGAGCGTCAGCGTGACGCTGCGATGGTTGCGAAATCGTGTGAGCGCGAGGCGTTCAATCCACATGGAAACGTGTACGCCGCCGCGGGCGGCCTGGACATTGTCGGGCAGATGGGAGCAACGCAGCCGCCGTCACACTCGCATCGGCATCAAGACGTACAGCGCGCTGTCGTCGCCGCCGTCCTTGACCATGGTCGGGGAGCCGGGATCGGCCAGCAGGAATTGCAGGTTGTCGCCTTCGATCTGGCTGGAGATATCGAGCAGGTAGCGCGCGTTGAAGCCGATCTCGAGCGGCGTCGCCTTGTAGTCGATCGGCAGCTCCTCGGTGGCGCTGCCGCCTTCCGGATTGTTGACCGACAGCACCAGCTTGTCGGCGGCGATGTTGAGCTTCACCGCACGCCCACGCTCGCTGGCGATGGTGGACACGCGATCCACTGCGCCCATGAACTGGGCATTCGAGACCTTCATGGCCTTGTCGTTGGCCTGCGGGATGACGCGACCGTAGTCCGGGAAGGTACCGTCGATCAGCTTCGAGGTCAGCGTGATCGGGCCGATCTCGAAGCGCGCCTTGGCCGCCGACACGCCGATCTTCACCACGGCACTGGTGTCCTCGACGAGACGGTTGAGCTCGTGCACGGTCTTGCGCGGGATGATAATGCCAGCCATGCCCTCCGCACCCTTGGGCCGGTCGAGATCGACCTGCGCCAGGCGGTGTCCATCGGTTGCCACCGCGCGCAGCGTCGCCTGCTTGCCGCGTGTGGCCGTATGCAGATAGATGCCGTTCAGGTAGTAGCGCGTCTCCTCCGTCGAGATCGCGAAGCGGGTCTTGTCGATCAGCTTCTTGAGCTCGTCGGCGGCAAGCTCGAAGGTGTGGCTCATCTCGCCGGCTGCCAGATCGGGAAAGTCGTCGGCGGCCAGCGTCTGCAACGAGAAGCGGGAATGCCCGGCCGTCAGCGTCAGGCGCTCGCGCTCGGCATCGCGGATGATCTCGATCTCGGCGCCGTCCGGCAATTTGCGCACGATGTCGTGCAGCATATGGGCGGGCACCGTCACGGCGCCGTTGCCGGCGACGTCGGCGGGAACTTGCTCGATGACTTCGCGCTCCAGGTCCGTGGCCTTGAGCTCAAGCGATCCGCTCTTGGCCTTGAGCAGAACGTTGGACAGGATCGGAATGGTGGTTCGGCGCTCGACAACGCTGGTGACGTGCCCCAGCGCACGCAATAGCTCACTTCGTTCGATCACCAGCTTCATGACCAGCGCCTCGGTACCTGTTGAACGGCGAGATGCCCGATGGTTCGGGAGCAGAAGCGCCGCGTCAGACACCCCATGAGGTCAACGCGCGAACCATCAGAATATCTCGGAAATTCGTTGTTTGCGCGACCTTGGCGCGGGTCCGCGCAATTTGCAAGGGGCACTGCGGCCTCGCCACCACATTACGCATCGAGCTGGGAGCGCCCGCCCAAGCGCCTCCCGACTCGGACAGAGGAGGCACGCGGTTGCATCCGCGTGCCTAGAGCAGGATTTCACGCTTCAGATGGATCGCGACTGCGATTCCATCTGAAGCGATCCCGCTCTTCACTCACAAGTTTAGAGTGCGATTCACACACACCCATGGAAGCGGACAGCCTCCATGGGGGGTGATCGCGCTCTAGTCGCGTCATCTCAGTTGCTCAATTGCTTCTTCAGATCCTCGATCTCGTCCTTGAGGCGCGTGTTGCCGTTCAACTCGCCTTCGATCTTGCGGATGGCATGCAGCACGGTCGTATGGTCGCGATTGCCGAACCGCCGGCCGATCTCGGGCAAAGAGCGCGCCGTGAGCTGCTTGGCCAGGTACATGCCGATCTGGCGCGGCCAAACCACCGAGCGGTGGCGGCGTTGCGAAAGGATGTCACCCTTCGACACGCCATAGTGGCGCGAGATGATGCGCAGAATGTCCTCGATCTTGATCCGCCGTGGCTCGATGCCGTGCACGAGGTCACGGATTGCCGCCTCGACGATGTCGAGCGTGATCGGGGTGCGCATGTACTGCCAGATGGCATAGAGCCGGGTCACCACACCTTCGAGCTCCCGGCCGCTTTCCGTAAGCCGCTCGGCGAGGAGCGCAATCGCCTCGCGGGGTATCTCGAACGACGCATCCGCCGCCCGTTTTTCGTGCACCCGGCGCTCCAGAATCTTCAAGCGCAGGTCGAAGTCGAGCGATCCCATCTCGGTGACGAGACCGCGCTGCAACCGCGAGCGCATGCGATCGTTGAGCCGGACCAGCTGCCCCGGCGCGCGTGCGGAGGCCACGACAAGCTGGCGCCCGCTGTCGAGTAGCGAGTTGATGATGTGATCGAACTCGAGCTCGGTCTTCTCGCCCTGCATGAACTCCAAGTCGTCGATCAGCAGCATGTCGATCGACCGGAACCGGTCCTTGAAGGCCATGGCGTCCTGCGCCTTGAGCGCCTCCACGAACTGGAAACGGAAGCGCTCGGCGGTCAGGTAGAGCACCTTGGCGTGCGGCGCACGGCGGCTGACCTCCCAGGCGATCGCGTGCAGCAGATGCGTTTTGCCATGCCCTACAGGCGAGTGGATGTAGAGCGGATTGAAGCCGCGCTCGTCCGCGAAAACAGTGTCGGCAACCTGGGTCGCCCCCGCGTGCGCCATGCGGTTCGACGGCCCGACCATGAAGCTGTCGAAGGTGTAGCGCGGATCGAGCGGCGAGCCCTCCAGGCCATTCACCTGCAGGCGACTGCCGGACGTCTGCATATGAGACGCCATGCGTCCAACCGGCACCCGCCGAGTGTCACCCGCGCCGGAATGTGAGCTTCCCGCGTGCTCGGATACGGCCGGGTGCACGGCACCGGACGTGATCGGGCGTCCCGTCGCGCCGCCTGGCTGACGTTGTGTGATCTCTACCTTCTCAACGCCCTTGAACTCCTGGGCACAGCACGTGAGCAGCGCATCGGAATAATGGGTCTGGATCCAGGTCTTCAGGAATTTGACCGGCACCGAGGCCCTCAGCGTCTTGCCATCGAAGCTCTGGAACTCCAGTGAGGCGAACCAGCTCGAGTACACATCCTCGCCAAGGCGGGCTTTGAGCGTCGTGCGCACTCGCTGTCCCTTAGCCGCTAGGTCCGCAATCTCGATCTGCTGCTCCGCCCTTGCCTCGCGGTCGTCGTCCCGGATGTCCTCGAGGATCGCCGAATCCTCGCTCTCAAAGTCTTTCCTGTCCGTCATCAGCTTACCCCCGCACGTATTTTCAACGTCTATTGACCACTGACTGGTCCCGACGCTTTGCCGCCGCTGTCGGAACCCGCCACGCCCTTAAGTCTTGCGCCCTAGCTTTGCGACCAAGGCAAACCAGCCGCCTTCCAACCGCCCATACGCCCACGCTGGCGGTTGTCCGGATCGAGGGGGCCCTCAAACCCCTCGGCTACGTTGTGACACTTCTGGTAACCGACTTGGCGCGCCGCCTGGGCTGCCAGCCTGCTGCGCGCACCGGAGCGACAAATGAAAAAAAGCTCCGTTTCACGATCCGCGCCGAGCTGATCGAGCTGGGCTACAAGCTGCTCCACGAAAGCCGCGTTGGCGCGACTATCCGGGAACGTCTGCCACTCGACCAAAACCGGTTCACGGCCAAGACCCGCCAGATCAGGCAGGCCTACGAAGGTCCATTCCGGCCGTGTCCGCACATCGACCAGAACCGCCTTCGGGTCCGCTTCGAGACATGCCCAGACCGCATTGACAGGCACATCGTCGACCGCATCCCCACTTGACGCCGCCACTATCCCTCTCCCACAACAAACAGTACCTAAAGCAACCCTCAACCGCCCGGGACTTGATCACCCAAGCAGCACGGCAATACATAGCCTTGCCCCGGGAACGCGACTGCAAGGCACGACACACGCAATACACTGGTGAAACTTTGAACTCAGGCCGCTTTGTCTGGCCTCGGCCCGAGGCTACGCACCCGCATCTTCAACATTATTCGGCGCACAAGCTGCTCCGCCGATCATTAACAGTATTTTAACCGACGCATCTGCCACTGCAAGCCTGACGTTTGGACTGCGATCATCTTCGGATCGTCACGGCGCGCCGTGGCCGAGCTGGCAATGCATCGCAGGGAGTGTGGATAAACGCCTTGAGTCATCGACCTGAATCTCGGGTCCACACGTCGTTTTCGTGACGGGCAATCGTGACACCGTTTGAATCGAGTTCATGATTGAATCGCGAAGCCTGACCTTCGCAGCCGAAAGGCTGCGCGCGCATCATTGAAAGCAAAGAGCCTGCAAACCCAACCCGTTGCAGAGACTCACTGATAGCCCACCACATGGCGCTCTGTGCCCTTGATGCAACATTGCGACAGGAGTCGTCACAAATCGAGAATGCGGCTGTGGCACGGGCCCTCAGGCCGCAGTCATTCCCCTGACACGCGCCGTCAGACGGGAGACTTTGCGCGAGGCGGCGCGCTTGTGCACGACCCCCTTCTGCGCCGTCTGCATCAGCATCGGCTCGGCCACCTTCAGCGCTGCCTCGGCTGCGGCCTTGTCGCCGGAGGCAACGGCTTCCTCGACGCTGCGCACGGTTGTCTTGAGACGTGAATGCCGCGCCTTGTTGATCTCTGTGCGCCGTATCATCTTGCGCGTTGCTTTCTTGGCCGAGCTGGTATTGGCCATGGCAGACTCCCTATTGCGTGTGATCGGTGCATTCGGAGGCGTGGCCGCGACCGGCTCAGGCCCCAAACGCATGCGCCGCCCCAAAGAGCTTCTCCACAGGGCGGCATGGCATGGCTGGGGGTATATCGACCGCGGCAAGACTGGTCAACGGACCGCTGGGCAGCCGGCTACCGGGTAGCGATTGCGAATCGGGCGCGAGGAACTAATCTGCCCGCCGGCGGGCACCAGGTTGCGGGCGCTCAGAGCAAGGGGCCGGGGCATGCTGTCGATCATCCTTTGGGCGCTGGGGATCGGCGCCAGTGTGACAGCGCTGGTGGTCACGGCCGCGCTCAAGCCGCACTACGTCGGCATGGCGTATGCGCACATGGCGATTGCGGCCGGCGCGAGCATCGCTATGGCGCTGATCGCCATGGGGCAGCTGCGCGAGGAAGCGACCGACAGCAAGGCCCATCGCGCGCTGAAGGCGAGCCTCGGCCTGCAATACATGGGACTGGTGTGGGGTTGGGCCATGCTGGCGTTGTTCGTGACCTATGCTTTCGTCCTGCAATGGCGCGAGTGGTGGCACTTCGTCCTCGCGTTTGCGTTACTGGCAGGTATGTGCCTTTGGCTCGCGGCCGCGCTGCGCAAGGACGCTCAATCCGACGCTGACGACGACACCCTCCTCACGCTCGCGCGCATCATGACGATCGCCCACCTCGGCGCGGGCGTGATCACGATGCTCGGCCTCATCATCGACGGAAAAATGATGCGGTTCTTGGTGGCGCGACATCAGGACTGGGCCGCGCAGAACATCTTTTTCTTCGGCGCCCTCGCACTCGCTGCGATCAGTTGGAGTGCGCTCACGGCGGTTCGCTCTGATCCGCGCTGAGCGCCTCGGAAAAGCACCCTATGTCGCTGCATCAGACCGTGCCGTGGCTACTGGCGCTACAGCTAGCGACGATCGTCGGCATGATGTTGACAGCTCGCGCAGGGCTTACCCTCGCAACCACCTTTCTCGCTGCCGCATTCGTCGGCGGCGCTGTCGCCGCCGCCTTGCGCACCAACGCACCTCACTGGCGAGGACGGGAGGCGACTGCGGGCGACCGCCATCCGCTCATTGCGGCTCGGCGGAACGCTCGCCTCGCTGCGCTGACCTACGCCTGGGCCGCACTCGCCATGCAAGCGCTCTATGTCACGCCCCTGACGGGTCTCAGGTGGCATCATGGCTGGCAGTACGCCATTATCTTCGCACTGCTGGCGTTCGGCGCCTTCCTCTACGCGCGCGCGCTCAACCCTGAGACTGCCCTTGCATCACGCTCGCCGCTCGAGCGCATCGCCGCGCCGCTCGCCATCGTGCAAGCTGTCATTGCCGCGGGCGGGCTCGCCTATCTGGCCGGCAGCGGCAAACTGCTGCTGCATCGGGCCGATTGGGCGGCCAACATCATCTTCGTAGCGGCGGCACTGGCCGTCATGCTTCTCAGTGCCATCAGCCTGCGCACGCACGTCACACTCGTGCGCCAGACCGAGTGACGGCTCCCGCCGCTCAGGCGTTCTTGAACTTGGCCGGCCGCTTCTCGGCGAAGGCCGCCATGCCTTCCTTCTGGTCCTCCATGGCGAACATGGCGTGGAAGACGCGCCGCTCGAACTTGACGCCTTCGCTCAGCGTTGTCTCAAAGGCGCGATTGACCGACTCCTTGGTCATCATCAGCGACGGCAGGGACATTGAGGCGATAGTCTCCGCCGTCTTCAACGCGTCCTCCATCAGCTTGTCGGCCGGCACCACACGCGAGACGAGCCCGCAGCGCTCGGCCTCGGCCGCATCCATCATGCGGCCTGTGAGACACATCTCCATGGCCTTGGCCTTACCGACAAAGCGTGCCAGCCGCTGCGTGCCGCCCGAGCCAGGCATGACACCGAGCTTGATCTCCGGCTGGCCAAACTTGGCGTTGTCGGCGGCGATGATGAAATCGCACATCATCGCCAGCTCGCAGCCGCCGCCGAGCGCGAAGCCGGCCACGGCCGCAATCACCGGCTTGCGGCAGCGCGTGACGCGCTCCCAGCTGCCGATGAAGTCCTCCTTGTAGGCCTGCATGTAGCTCTTGGACTGCATCTCCTTGATATCGGCGCCGGCCGCAAACGCTTTTGAGCTACCCGTGATGACAATGCAGGCGATGCCCTCGTCCGCCTCGTAGGCATCGAGCGCCTGCGACATCTCGCCGACCAGCGCGCTGTTCAGCGCGTTGAGCGCATTGGGCCGGTTGAGCGTGATGATCCCGACCTTGCCTCGCGTCTCGACGATGATGGTGCTGTAGCTCATGGCTGCCTCGTTCGATGCTGGATCAGCGCTGGCATGCGCGGCAGGCGAAGGTGGACCGGCCGCCCTGCGTTTTGCGGCGCACCTTGCCCCGGCAACCCGGCGTCAGGCAAGACTGTTTTTCCCGTCCGTAAACGGCAAATCGGTGCTGAAAGTATCCAAGCGACCCATCCGCCTGCTTGTAGTCGCGCAAGGTCGAGCCACCGGCGGCAATGGCCTCCTCCAGCACCCTGCGTATGGCGCCCACCAATCGCTCAGCCGCCGGCGTCCCCTTGCCCGTCCGAGTGGCAAGCGCGTGCGCGAGACGATCCGGGCTCAGATGCGCGCGCCACAGCGCCTCGCACACATAGATGTTGCCGAGGCCGGCGACGATGCGCTGGTCCATCAGGAACGCCTTGAGGTCGGTTTTTCTGCCGAAGGCGCGGCGGGCCAGATAATCCGCATTCAGCTCGTTGCCGAGCGGCTCGACGCCTAGCCCCTTGAAATGCGGATGCTCCGCCAGCTCCGCCTCCGGCAGCAATGTCATGTATCCGAACCGGCGCGCATCGTTGTAGGTAATCGTGGCGCCGCCCGACATCGTGAACACGACATGATCGTGGGTTGCGTCGGCGCCGTGCTCGTAGGTGAACTCGCCGAGTTGCTGGCTGTTGCCCTTCGGCTTGGTGATGGTGAAGCGCCCCGTCATGCCGAGATGCATGGTCAGCACCTCGCCGCTGTCGAGGTGCGCGAGAATGTACTTGGCGCGTCGCTCCAGGCGCTCGACCTTGCGGCCTTCCAGTCGTGCCACAAAACGCTCCGGCAGCGGAAAACGCAGGTCCGGGCGCCGCTGCTCGACCTTGTTGAAGCGCTTGCCTGCGAGCACCGGCTCCAGGCCGCGGCGCACTGTCTCGACTTCGGGAAGCTCAGGCATGGGCGGCTATCTAGCCTGCGCGGCGCTGAGCGGCAATCGGCTGTTATCCGATGGACCTACCCCTCGACGTGCGCCTTCAGCCGCGCCAGCGCATCGTCCCACTGCCGCGAGACCTCATCGAGATAGTCCCGCACGTCCTCGATCGGCTTTGGTTCCAGCTCGAACAGGCTTTCGCGCCCGATGCGAACGCTGCGCACCACGCCTGCATCCTCCAGCACACGCAGGTGCTTGGTCACCGCCTGCCGCGTCAGCCTGGTGCCGATCGTCAAGCGCGCAATCGACTGGGGCTCGCCGCCGCACAGCTTGACGAGCACCGACAGCCGCGTCTCGTCGCCGAGCGCCGCGAACACCGATGCTCTGGTCTTCAAAGTTGCGAGCTTGCTAGTGCCCCGCTTCCGGAGTTCGTGATACATTGCAGCACCCTCTGACACGAACTTCGGAAGCAAAGGGGCACTAGCAACTCTATGATTCTAGTGCCGCTTTGCGATTTGAAGTTCCTAACCGAGTTTGGTGCAACCGCTGTAGGAACTTCAAATCGGCGGCACTAGCCCGTTTGTCCGACATGCTCCGCGATATTCTTGATCTGCGCGCTCCAGCCGCCCTCGTTCATGCGGAAGGCCTCGTTGCGGCGCCTGGCCGGCAGCTTATCGAAGCCCGACTCGACGACGCGAAGCAACGTCCCGGTTCTGGTTTTCTCCAGCGTGAACTCGACCAGCGTAGGCGGCTCCTTGGAATAATCCTCTTTGGGGTCGACCGCGTAGGGATGCCAGGTGAACGAGAAAGTGCGCTCCGGCTCCATCTTCTGCACGACCGCCTCCCATTTGACGTGCTCGAAGCCCGGATAGGTGATCTGGCCGGTCGAGACTTGTCCCGGCACAAACGGCCCGTCCAGCCGCACGCGGAACCACGTGCCGAATTCCTCGTGATCGGTCAGCGCGCGCCAAACGCGAGACACTGGCGCCTTGAGCTCGATAGACTTTTCAATGCGATCCGTCATACGCAACCTCCTGGTTGCGTATGTATATGGACGGCTTCGCAGAGAAACGCAACCCTTTAGTTGCTCATTGATCGAGGGCATGCGAAGCTGAACGCACTGTGCGTCATCATTGATCACTGCTATTCCCTGTGTCCTCATAAGCGCAAGCACCTTCAACCCCGCAGTCTTTCAACTCGAGGGTCTGCTTGAAAGTGACGGGACGCGGGTGCCGAAAGGCAGCGGTCCTGAAGCTTCAATGGGGCCGCCTGAACGGCACCCGCGTGCGGCGATTTTGGGCGCGGGCCGCCAAGGGGTTTGCCGGACTGCAAATCCGGGGCCTTGCGCCTTGTCATACATTCCGGTGCGAGCCCGCGCCGCCTGGTCCCATTGCTGGGGGACGGCGCCGGCCGCGGCCTGACGGGTTAAACGCCTCCCGGATCTCTTGGCCGCCGGTGACAGCCATCCTTCCGGGCGCCGCAGCCCCTTGCCCTGCGCGTACCGGATCGATCACAGCCCGTCGCGGCAAGGAGTGTCCCCATCATGCGCGCACAATGGAGCGCGGAGATAACTCGTACCGGCTTTCTGCGCGCATGGTGAATCGCGTGCGGCGATCAGGTCGTCCCGTGACCGCGCGAATACCGATTGGGTGACGGCGATTGCCATCCTTCCAGATCGCCATCGCGCGGGCGATAGATCTCGACCTTCAACGGGTAGCACGCAGCGGCATCGCTCGAGTGGCTCCGCGCCGCAGTCGCCGCCCGGACACGCCGACAGCGCGCCCAGCAGGTCGATCTCGGCGAAGAACTCTATGAAGTCGCCGGGGCGCACCGGGCTCGCCTTCATGAAGTACTGGTGCGTGTCGCGCGTGAAGCCCGTGCACATGAATACGTTCATGACGTCGTGGATGTGCGGCTCGGCTTCCGCCAACGGCATATGCCGATGTGCCGCCAGCGCGCGCGTGAGGTTCGAGTGGCAGCAGTGGTGATACTCCACGCCCTTCAGCAGCACGTTGCGTATAGGGATCGCAGCGCGTGCCGATGACATCATGCACACCCGCGCCGTCCTCGTCCCACCCGTACCAATCGAGCGTGTCGTGCGTGATCGTCGCCATGGGTCTGCAGATTCGGCAGCGTGCTCCACAGCCGGTCGCCGGTGCTGACATGCGTAGCGTGGAAGGCACGCGTCTTGCCGCTGAAGAACCGCTCGGACAGATCGTGGGCGTTCCACAGGTTGAGGTCGCCGACCTGCGGCCCCTCCACGCTGACGATGCGAAAGAAATGTCCCGCCGGCACGTCGAACGCGCGCGCCTCGCGCGGCGGCACGATCACCTCGCCGATCTTCGTCATGCCCCGCGTGCCTTGTCGTAGAAGGCGACATCGTAGGCCGGCAGCGCCTCGACGCCGTAGACGACGACCGGCTTGGCCGCGCGACGTTGGGCAGCGTCCGGGGGAGCCACGACCTCGAATGCCTTGCTCATCCTAATATGTCCCAACTCTCCACCTGCGTTCCCGGAGGCGACGCGTTACCGCCGCCATCCGGGATCTTCCCCGCGAGAGACTACACCTCGAACCCATCAGCACGCACAACATCGTGGAACAAGTCACGCCATGTCGGATTGTGCTTCTCGACGAGCTCAATCTTCCAGTCGCGCCGCCACCGCTTCATGGCTCGCTCTCGCTTGGCAGCTATATGCGCATCCCCATGCCGCTCGAAATAGACGAGCCGCCCGGCCCAATAGCGCTTCGTAAAGCCGTCAAGCACGCGCTCTCGATGTTCCCAGGCGCGACCGGCGAGATCGCTCGTCATGCCAACGTACAGCACACCACGCGGGTGACTGGCCACAATGTAGACAAAGAAAGCTTTCGCCGACCGCTCATGCATTGGCCACTACCTTGAAAGACCCCGGCTCGGCGCGCATCCACGCGCCGTCCGGGGACGCAATATTGAGGGGTTAGAATATTGGAACCGCTAGAGCGGCCAAGACTGCAACGCACTGGCGTCATTCCGCCGCCGAATGCGCGATAGCGCATGAGGAAATCGGCCGGGACCCAGATGCATATCCAGTAGTGTTGAGCAATTGGAGAGGGCGCCAGCTCGCGTAGTTCTTCGCGTCGGTTGGTGTTACGCTCTCAATTCACGGGCTAACTGCTCGAGATTGGAGATCGCAACGATGTCACTAGGCAAAGCCATTGATGAAATCATTTCCGCCCTGAAACCGTTCGAAGTTGATGATCAGAATGCCATCTTATCCGCAGTCTGCACGTTACTGAAGCTGTCCAATCCAGTGGCGGTTAGCGCAACTCAGCCCGCTACCATTGTTGATCCACCTGTTAGAGAAGTACCCCGATCAATTGGCATGGATATCAAATCGCTCGCAGCCGAAAAAGTCCTAGCAATGCAGTGCAGATGGCGTGCCTTGTGGCAGTCTACCTGCAAGAGCACGCTCCGGATGCGGAGCGAAAGGATACTGTCAACACGGCAGACTTAGACAAGTATTTTAGACAAGCGAAATTCAGGATGCCAAATGACATCGGCTCAGTGCTTCCGAACGCCAAGAAGGCAGGTTATCTCGACAGTGCAGCCACCCGCGGAGAGTACAAACTCACGGCTGTCGGTTACAACTTGGTCGTTCACAACCTGCCTCAGAAATCCTGATCGTTGATGTCGATCTTTGCGCCGCTACTTCGCGATATCGAGGTGATCACAAGGGAAGTGCGTGCAATTCCGGGGCGACAAATACAGTCTGGAAGCTTGAATGGAAGAATCCTAGCGCTCGCTCAATCCTATTTTTCCGTGAGGGCTGACTTTGCGGAGGAGGCTGCCTCAACGGGGGCAGATGTCCATTTCAATTCTTTGCACGAACTTTCGAGAAAGAAGGCGTCCAAGGCGACGGCATTAGCGGTCCTTAGGTCCGCGCGAGCTGCGATAGTGGGCTTGGAGGGCCTCAAACTTGTATCTGTTGGCAAACCTGGCGTTGCAGACAAGATCGACGGAAGAATAATCTCCACGCTCGACAAAGTGTGCCCAGCAGCAGCCTTGCCCTATAAGCAGGCTCTCGCTGACATTGGTGGCCACGAAAGGCACTCATGGCGCGGTCCCGCAACCGATCTGCGCGAAGCACTGCGTGAAACTCTAGACGCGCTCGCTCCCGACAAGGACGTGCAGGATCAGCCCGGCTTCAAGCTCGAAGCCAACGCTGTACGTCCGACCATGAAACAGAAGGCCAAGTACATTCTAAAGAATAGAGGTCTCAAGGGTGGTCAGTTGTCCAATCCAGAAACGGTTATCACGAATATCGAAGAAATGATTGGTGGTGTCGTCAGATCAGTTTACACGCGTTCAAGCGTTTCAACGCATACAACGACCAGTCGCGAGGAAGTTGTCCGTGTTTATTCTTGGGTTCGGCTCGTTCTTTGTGAGCTTCTTGAAATTCCTCTCAATTGATCCCCCTAATGTGCCTCCTCCCAGTTCGCCGCCGCTTTGGCGTCCACCTTCAGCGGCACCTTGAGTTTCACGGCTGGCTCCGGCGCTTTCTCCATCACCTCGGCGACGATCTTGATGGTCTTGGCCACGTCCTTTTCCTTGGCCTCGAACACCAGCTCGTCGTGCACCTGCAGCAGCATCCTCGTCGATGACAGGCCCGCCGCCTCCAGCGCCGCGGGCATGCGGATCATGGCGCGGCGCACGATGTCGGCGGCGCTGCCCTGGATCGGCGCGTTGATGGACGCGCGTTCCAGGAACGCGCGCATGGATGGGTTCCTGGTGTTGATCTCGGGGTAGTGCACGCGCCGACCGAAGATGGTCTCGACGTAACCGTTCTCGTGTGCGCGCTTCTTGGTGCTGTCCATATAGTCGCGGATGCCGGGGAAGCGCTGGAAATAGGTCTGGATGTACTCGCCCGCCTCCTCGCGCGAGATGCCGAGCTGATTGGCGAGGCCGAAGGCCGAGATGCCGTAGATGATGCCGAAATTGATGGCCTTGGCGCGCCGCCGCACCTCGGACGGCATGTCCTTCACCGGCACGCCGAACATTTCCGATGCGGTAAGAGCATGAATGTCGAGGCCGTCATCGAAGGCCTTACGTAGCTGCGGAATGTCGGCGATGTGCGCCAGCACGCGCAGCTCGATCTGCGAGTAATCGGCCGAGATCAGCTTGGCGCCCTTGTCCGCGATGAAGGCCGTGCGGATAGCGCGGCCTTCCTTGGTGCGTACGGGTATGTTCTGCAGGTTGGGCTCGCTCGAGGCGAGGCGGCCCGTCGGCGTGGCGGCGAGCGCGTAGCTGGTATGGATGCGCCCCGTCTGCTCATTGATGTAGGCCGGCAGCGCATCGGTGTATGTGGAGCGTAGCTTGGTGAGCTGGCGCCACTCCAGCATGGTATTGACCAGCCGCCGCGCGCTTTCCGGCACGTCCTCGTTGTTGGCGAGTTCGTCGAGCAGGTTGGCGCGCGTCTCCCACTGGCCGGTCTTGGTCTTCTTGCCGCCCGGCAGCTTGAGCCGGTCGAACAAGAGCTCGCCGAGCTGACGCGGCGAGCCCAGATTGAACTTGTGACCGACGAGGCCGTTGATCTCCTCCTCGAGCCGCGCCACGCCTTGCGCGAACTGGCTCGACAGCTTGGAGAGCACGGCGCGATCGACCTTGATGCCGGCGCGCTCCATGCCGGCGATGACCGGAACCAGCGGCCGCTCCAAGGTCTCGTACACCGTCGTCATGCGCTCGGCCACAAGACGCGGCTTCAACAGCATCCACAAGCGCAGCGTGATGTCGGCGTCCTCGGCCGCGTACTGCGTCGCCTTGTCGAACGGCACCTGGCCGAAAGTCTTATCCGACTTCTTGGCGCCGGGCGCGTACTGGATCACCTGATCGAACGGCATGCAGGTGTGCTGCAGGTGGCGCTCCGACAGGTCGTCCATGCCGTGCGACCAACGCCCGCCGTCGAGCGAGTATGACATCAGCATGGTGTCGTCGACGGGCGCCATGGCGATGCCGTGCTGCGCGAACACGGTGACGTCGTACTTGATGTTCTGCCCGATCTTCAGGACTGACGCGTCCTCCAGCAGCGGTTTGAGCGCGTCCAGAACCTCGCGCAACCCGCAGTTGCGTGACGCCGGCGTACTCGCCGAAATCGAGCGCACCTGTCGCCGTACGGTGACCGAGCGGGACGTAGCAGGCGAGATTCGGCGCCACGCCGAGCGAGATGCCGACCAGCTCCGCCTGCATGGGATCGAGGCTGGTGGTCTCGGTGTCGATGGCGACGCGTCCGGCATCCTGCGCCACTGCAATCCAAAACTGCAGCCGTTCAAGGGCGGTGATGGACTCGTACTTGCTGCGATCGACCGGGGCAGCCGCTGTCTTGGCGATCAACGGAAGCACCGCTGCCGGTGTGCCAGCGCCGTTCGCCTCGGCCTTCGCGCCGGCAGGTCCAGGCTTTGCGGCCTCGCCGGCGGCGGCCGACTGCGCCGCTGGGCGGTCCTGCAACGCCGGCACCGGCTGCCCCAACGCATCGGCGATGCGCTTGGTGAGCGTCGAGAACTGCATCTCGCGCAGAAAGCCGAGCAGGTCCGGCGCCTTCGGATCGTGCACGCCCATCTGCTCCAGCATGACCTCAATGGGCACATCGAGCTTCAAGGTCACGAGATCGCGCGACACGCGCGCCTGGTCGGCGAACTCGATCAGCTTCTCGCGCCGCTTGGGTTGCTTGATCTCGCCCGCCCGCGCCAGCAGCGCATCGAGGTCACCGTATTCCTTGATCAGCTCGGCGGCGGTCTTAATGCCGATGCCCGGCACACCCGGCACATTGTCCACCGAGTCGCCGGCCAGCGCCTGCACGTCGATCACCTTGTCCGGCGGCACGCCGAACTTCTCGATCACCTCGTCGCGGCCGATGCGGCGGTTCTTCATGGTGTCGAACATGGCGATGCCGGGCTGCACGAGCTGCATCAGGTCCTTATCGGACGAGATGATGGTGACATCCGCGCCTGCCTTCGCCGCCTGGACCGCATAGGTGGCGATCAGATCGTCGGCCTCGTAGCCCATCTGCTCGATGCAGGCGACGTTGAAGGCCTTCACCGCATCGCGGATCAATGGGAACTGCGGCAGCAGCTCCTCCGGCGCCGGCGGACGATGGGCCTTGTAGTCAGCATGAATGTCGTTGCGGAAGCTCTTCTCCGACGCGTCGAAAATCACTGCCAGATGCGTCGGCCGGTCCGACAGCTTGGAGTCGCCGAGCAGCTTCCACAGCATGGCGCTGAAGCCGTGCACGGCACCGACGGGCAAACCATCCGACGGGCGCGTCAGCGGCGGCAGCGCGTGAAAAGCCCGGAAGATGTAGCCGGACCCATCGATCAGATAGACGTGGCTGCCCTTGATAACGGGAACGGGCTCGCCCTCCGGCACCGAGCAGGCGGCGGCTGGCTTTGCTTTCTTGGCGGATGTGGTGGTCATGGGCGGGGAATATAGTTGCTTGGCGACCGCCGGTCAGCCCTTTCGGGATTTGTCTGTGTGTGGTGCGGGCTTGCCGCCGTAGACATGCGGCTCGGCTGCCTCCAGCGGTGGGCCCTCGCCAATGGGCCGCGGCGCAAAGCGTCCGAGGCTGCGCACGCGATCGTACATGACGATCGCGCCCGCCATGGCCACGTTGACGCAGAAGCCGGTGGGGATCTTCACGACGTAATCGCAGCGGGCGAGCAACGTCTCGGACAGCGCACCGCGCTCGGGCCCCAGCACATAAGCTGCGCGCAGCGGATGCCCGAAGCTTGGCAGCTCGATGGCGTCATCGATCAGCTCGACACCGATCAGCTTGCAGCCGCGCGGCAGCATCATCTCTTCGACGCTGCGCCAATTGTAGTGCGGTAGGTGCTTGCCGCCACGCGACGTGTCAGCGGCAGCTTCGAGCGCCGTGTAGGTGGCGCCGACCGTGAACGTGAAACTGGCGCCAAAGCCATGCGCGGACCGCATCAGATTGCCGAGGTTCAGGCTTTTCGAGCTTCGCTCGGCACCGATGGCGAAATAGCCGCGTGTGGCCGGCTGCGGGGCACGAGAGTTCATGACACCCCCCATCGACGTGATCGGATTGTACGCGCTAGTGTCCCGATCGTGACGTTCGTCATACTTTGCGGCAACTGCTGAACGAACTTCGCGATCGAAAGGACACTAGCAACCTTATGATCCCAGTGTGATTCAGATCGAGAAATTCGCTCAAGGACCTGCCGCGAGCGACGGCGAATTTCTCGATCATCACACTGGCGGTGCATCGTGGTTTTCGCTAGCAGGGCCGTGCCCCAGGAGGTGTCACATGAAGGCGGCCCTTTGCAAGACGTTCGATGGCCCCGACGCTATGGCGATCGAGACGCTACCTGACCCGCAGCCCGGTCCGGGCGAGGTGGTGGTGCGCGTCAGAGCGGCAGCCTTGAACTTCTTCGACACGCTGATTACGCGCGGCAAGTACCAGTACAAACCGGAGTTTCCGTTCTCGCCGGCGGGAGAAATTGCCGGCGTCATCGAGAAGGTCGGGGCCGGCGTGTTTGGGCTCGCGCCCGGCCAGAGGGTCTGCGCCTATCTGGGCTGGGGCGGCGCGCGCGAGAAGGTGCTGGTCAAGACACAGGTGCTGGTGTTGGTTCCCGAGGACGTGAGCGACGAGGCGGCAGCCGGTGTCAGTGTAACCTACGGCACCGCAATGCACGGGCTGAAAGACCGCGGACAGCTCAAGCCTGGAGAAACTGTTGCCGTGCTCGGCGCATCCGGCGGCGCCGGCCTTGCCGCCGTCGAGCTTGCCAAGCTAATGGGCGCGCGCGTCATCGCCGTGGCCTCGACGGCAGAGAAGCTCGCCGTCTGCAAGCGGCACGGTGCCGACGATCTGCTCAACTATGCCGAGACGGACCTCAAGCAGGGCCTGCGTGACCTGACCGATGGGCGCGGCGTCGATGTGATCTACGACTGCGTCGGTGGCGACTACGCGGAGGCAGCCCTGCGCTCCATCGCCTGGGGCGGCCGCTTCCTGGTCATCGGCTTCGCCGCCGGCCAGATCCCGAAAATCCCACTCAATCTGCCGCTACTCAAGAACTGTTCCATCGTCGGCGTGTTCTGGGGCGAGATGGCTACGCGCCACCCCGAGACCCACCGCGCCAACATGGGCCAGGTGCTCACCTGGGTGGCGGAAGGCAAGCTCAAGCCCCACGTGCACACCACCTATCCGCTGGCGCGCACGGCCGAGGCGATCAAATCGCTCGAGACCCGGACGGTGGCGGGCAAGGTGATCCTGACAATCTGAGATCGGCCAACCCGACCCTTCACGCAGGGGCGGTCGCCCGGCTGGCGGATCGGCTCGCGCCCTGCAGCGCTGCCACAGCTTCGCGCAGGGCCTTGCCGGCGGCATCGATCTCGTCGCGCGACACGTCGAGGTGCGTCACGGCGCGGATCATGCCGCCGTACGACATACCCATGCGCACGCCGCGCTTGATCAGCTCATCGTAGACCTGACGCGATGTGAAGCCCGCGCCGCCGACATCGAAGAACACGATGTTCGTCTCGATGGAGGGTGTCAGCAGCTTGAGCCCAGGGACAGCCGTTATATGCTCCCCCAGCCGGCGTGCATTGGCGTGGTCCTCGGCCAACCGCTCGACGTTGTTGTCCATTGCGTAAAGACCGGCCGCAGCAAGCACGCCCGATTGGCGCAGCGCGCCGCCGAGCCGATGCTTCCAGCGCCAAGCCTCGTTGATGAAATCCTTGGGTCCCGCGAGCACGCCGCCGACCGGGCAGCCGAGCCCCTTCGAAAGGTCGACCCATACCGTGTCGCACGGCGCCGTCATGGCCTTGGCCGGCACGCCTGCCGACACCTCCGCGTTGAGCAGCCGTGCGCCATCCATATGCACGGACAGCCCGTGCTTGTGCGCAACACCCGCCACTTCCTCGATCTGCGCAGTCTTCCAGACGGCGCCGCCGCCGCGATTGACGCTCTGCTCGATGACGAGCAGCCGGGAGCGAGGGTTGTGGCGCCCAACGGGATCGCGGATGGCCGCCGCCACGTCGCTGCCGTTGAAGATGCCCCGCTCGCACCGGATCGGCCAAGTCTGCGCTCCGGCCAGCGCCGAGGCTCCGCCTGCCTCGGACGTGAAAACGTGCGTCACGTCGGCGCCGATGATCTCGTCGCCCGGCCGGCAGTGCACCAGCACGGCGATCTGATTGCACATGGTGCCAGACGGCAGAAACACGGCCGCTTCCTTTCCCAGATGCGCCGCGATGCGGTCCTGCAGAGCATTGGTGGACGGATCCTCGCCGCGCTGCTCGTCGCCAACCTCCGCTTCCGCCATCGCCTTGCGCATCCCGGGAGAGGGCTTGGTCTGGGTGTCGCTGTAGAGGTCGATGATCGTGTTGCGGGACAAGTGGGCCTCCTTGAACTTGTTGGCGCCGGCGCCAGTGTGATGATCGAGAAATTCGCCGGTGTTCGCGGCATGTCTCGGCAGCGAATTTCTCGATCTGAATCACACTAAAATCATAAACTTGCTAGTGTCCTTTCGATCGCGAAGCTCGTTCAGCGGTTGCTGCGAGTTCCGACGAGCTTCGCGATCGGGACACTAGCCGGCATAGAAGCGCGTTGCGTCAGCGAAAACAAGAGACGGAGCGCCTTTACGGCAGCGGCAGGCCCTCTTATGACTAGCCGGTCCTGTTTGTCCTGACGCAGGCAGCCCCTCACAATCGCGAAAGGATCATCCATGCAGCTCGGTGCCGATGTTTCTGCCGTTGTCACGGGCGGGGCCTCGGGGCTCGGTGCAGCCACGGCCCGCGCGCTGGCGGCCAAGGGCGCCAAGGTCGCGATCCTCGATCTCAATACCAACGCTGGCGAAGCGGTGGCGAAAGAAATCGGCGGTCTCTATGCCCAGTGCGACGTGACGAGCGAACCCAGCGTGGATGCAGCACTCGCCAAGGCACGGGCCGCGCACGGGCAAGAGCGCATTCTGGTCAATTGCGCCGGCATTGCCATCGGCAAGCGCGTCGTTCGGCGCGTGAAGGAGACAAACGCGGCTGAGCCGCATGATCTCGCCAGCTTTGCCAAGGTCATTCAGATCAACTTGATCGGCACCTTTCTGATGATTTCCAAGTCCTCGGCCGGCATGCTCTCGCTCCAACCAGCCAACGCTGATGGTGAGCGCGGTGTGATCATCAACACGTCCTCGGTGGCGGCCCAGGACGGGCAAATGGGGCAAGTCGCCTACGCTGCCTCCAAGGGCGGCGTGGCATCCATGACGTTGCCGGTGGCGCGCGACCTTGCGCGGGACGGCATCCGAGTGTGCACCATCCTTCCCGGCCTGTTCCACACGCCAATGTTCGACGGCTTGCCCGATGATGCTCGCCGCGCGCTGGCGGCCTCGGTGCCGTTTCCCTCGCGGCTCGGCAATGCCTCCGAGTATGCAGCACTGGCATGTCACATTTGCGAGAATGTCATGCTCAACGGCGAGTGCATCCGCCTCGACGGCGCGGTTCGGCTTGCGTCGCGCTGATGTCTTGTGTACTGACAACCGGCTGGAACATAATTCATCCTCGGGTGTTTTGTTGCGGCAGCGAGGTGTCTGCCACCTGAGCGTCAGCCAGTATCTTCAGCCTACAATAGTGGTCGTTGAGTCGTGTTGCGTTTCGCGCCTTTCTGGCGGTCCCCTTCTGTTGGCCGCATTTTCGTATTCAGCCTATATCTCGGAGCCATGTACGCCTTGTTTGTTCTGGCGGCGCACGGCGTCGGGTATGTTGCCGCGGCAGCTTTCAAGCTAGCACCACCAATGAGTGCGGCTGGCCAGCCCAAACCAATGCCCAGGGCGCCTTCCCCGGCTCCGCTCATCAGCAAGGCCGCTATGAATGTGCCACAAACTCGCTCCGAGGGAGCGGTGACGCTGGCACAAGGCTGGTGGAGACAACGAGGTTCCGACTCTTATTCGCGTGACCGGTCCTCATGGCGCGAGCGATCGCGTGATTTCGGCTTCTGGAGCTGGAACGAGAATGACCAAGATGAGCCCACTACACCAGAAAGCCGCGGGACTTACCGCACACTGTGCGTACGGTTGTGCGACGGTTTCTACTGGCCGATCAGCTACGCAACGACACCAGAGCATTTCGACCGCGACCGCCGCAAATGCGAGTCGAGCTGCGGCTCGCCCGTGCGTCTTTACCTGTACAGGAACCCCGGCGGTGAGATCGCGGATATGGAGGACTTGAGCGGACGGCCATACAGCCGGCTCAAGACAGCGTTCCTCTATCGCACGGAATACAACGAGAGCTGCAAGTGCAAGAGCGACCCTTGGGAGCAGGAGGCAACCGACCGCCACCGCGCGTATGCGCTCGAGGCTGCCAAGCGCAGGGGCGACAAGACCGCGGCAAAGGAGCTCGACGCGCTCAACGCCGCCAGAGAATCGGCGCACCGGCAAGCCGAAGCGGCCACGCGTGCAACCGCAGCGACCCAGAAGCAGGCTGCGACCCTCAGTGAGGGTCCAGCCCAAGCGTCTGGCACGCCGGCGAAGATTGACGATTCCGCAGAGCACGCTCCGCGCAGAAACGATCGCATGTCGCTCGGCGCCGGCTCCCCGGCGCCGGCCGCCAAGCCGAGCGGTCCGCCAACGCGCTATTGGCGTGACAGATCAGACAACGCCCCCTGACTAGCGCAGGATCGTTTCCAGATGGAAGCGCATCCTCGATCCATCCGACGCGTGAATCCTGCTCTACACCTAAAGCTGAGAGTGCGATTCACGCCCGACATGGAAGCGGCAGTGCTTCCCATGTGAGCCGATCGCACTCTAGGCCATTCCGGTCCGGATGCTCTATGCTGTCGCGAGCTGCCCGTGCATAGCCGCGCGCAGTGATCGCCTTGCCAAACGCGAGAGCCCTCATGACAACTGCTCCGAAGGACCTTTTTCCCGACGGCTGGAAACAATCGACCCGCTATCCGGATCCCGCCATCACCGCTCTCGACCCCCGCTTCGAGAAGTACTGGGTCAAGCTCGCCGTCATCGAGCGGCTGGCCACCGGCTGTCGTTGGGCAGAAGGCCCGGTGTGGTTTGGCGATGGCCGCTATCTCTTGTGGAGCGACATTCCGAACAACCGCATCCTGCGATGGGACGAGCTGACGGGTGCCGTCACCGCTTACCGGCAGCCGTCCGACTATGCCAATGGCAACACGCGCGACCGGCAGGGCCGGCTCGTCACCTGCGAGCACGGGGGGCGCCGCATCACGCGGACCGAGCACGATGGCACCGTCACCGTGTTGATGGATCGCTACGAGGGCAAGCGCCTCAACTCACCCAACGACATCGTCGTGAAATCGGATGGCACGGTGTGGTTCACAGATCCGCCGTTTGGTCTCGGCGGCTACTATGAAGGCAACGTGGCGGAGCAGGAGCTTGGTCAGAACGTCTACCGGCTCGACCCCGAGAGCGGCCGCGCCGAGATCGTGGCCGATGACATCCGCGGCCCGAACGGGCTCTGCTTCTCGGCGGACGAAAGCAAGCTCTACGTTGTCGAGTCGCGCGCGACGCCCAACCGCCTGCTCAAGGTGCTCGATGTCACGAAGGGGGGGACCGCGCTCAGCAACGGCCGCGTGTTCCTGGACGCCGGTCCCGGCACGCCGGACGGCATGCGCTGCGATATGGACGGCAACCTGTGGTGCGGCTGGGGCATGGGCAAGCCGGAACTGGACGGCGTCATGGTGTTTGCACCGGACGCCACACCGATCGGCCGCATCGCACTGCCTGAGCGCTGCGCCAACGTGTGCTTCGGCGGCCGCAAGCGCAACCGTTTGTTCATGGCGGCGAGCCAGTCGGTGTATGCGCTCTACGTGCATGCACAGGGTGCATTGGGCGGCTGACGGCGCAAAGGTGGTCGGTGTGCAGAATTTCACTCCCCTGTCCGGCCTGATCGGCGGCCTTATGATCGGCCTATCAGCGGCGTTCTTTCTGCTGGCGAGCGGTCGCATATCCGGCATCTCAGGAATACTCGAGGGTGCGTTGAAGGCGCCGGGTGCTGCCGGTGGATGGCGCCTCGCCTACCTCGCCGGCCTGCCGATCGGCACGCTGCTGGTATTGTTGTTGGCTCCAGGCATCACCGAAATCCCGGAGCTGCCGCGCTCATGGTCTCTCCTTGTCGCCGGCGGGCTGCTCATCGGCTATGGCGCACGGCTTGGCGGCGGCTGCACCTCGGGTCACGGCGTGTGCGGCATCCCGCGGCTGTCGGCACGATCGATTGTCGCCACGTGTGTTTTCATGGCCGTCGCCGCTATCGTCGTGTTCGTCAGACGTCATGTGATCTGAGTCGGGAGGCTCTGGTGATCGCGTTGCTTGCCTTGATCTCCGGCACCCTGTTCGGCGCAGGCCTCGCCGTGTCCGGCATGATCAATCCGCAGAAGGTCTTGGCATTCCTCGACATCGCTGGGATCGGCAAAGGCACCTGGGACCCGACGCTCGGCGTCGTGTTCGCGGCGGCGCTCGCGCCGATGTTCGCGGCCTATGTCCTGCAACGAGGGATGGCTGCACCATTGTACGATACGGCTTTCCAGGTGCCGGCTCGCACGGACCTTGATGGCCGCCTGATCGGCGGTGCGGCCATCTTCGGCGCCGGTTGGGGTCTCGCCGGCCTTTGCCCTGGCCCGGCGCTCGCGGCCATCCCGGCCGCAATTGGCGAATTGCCGGAGCTGTTGATCTTCATCGCCGCCATGCTGGCGGGCATATGGCTGGCGACGCGTGCGCCAAGTGGGCGCGCCGCGGAGCGCAGCACTGCGTCCTGACAAGCCCCGCAAGGAGGAACGTCATGTCCGATCTGCCGAAGTCGGTCCGTATCAACGAGGAAGGTCCGCGCGAAGGTTTCCAGATCGAGAAGGGTCCGATCTCGACTGCTCGCAAGATCGAGTTGATCGACAGCCTGTCGTTGACCGGTCTCAAGCAGATCCAATGCGTCTCGTTCGTCAATCCGAAGAACGTACCCGGATGGGCTGACGCCGAGGACGTCAGCCGCGGCTTCAAGAAACATCCGGGCGTCAGCTACACCTGCCTGTGGCTCAACGACAAAGGCCTGATGCGCGCTATCGCCGTCGGCCGCTACGACATCCGCGGCTCCATCTCGCTGACCGCGTCCGAAAAATTCCTCAAGCGCAACCAGAACCGCACGCTGAAGGAGAACTACGCGGCACAAGCCGGCATGATCCGCCTGTTTCGCGAGAACGGGATCAAGGTCGATCGTGCCTCCATGATGGCCGCGTTCGGCTGCAATTTCGAAGGCGACATGCCGACACCGCGCATCCTGGAGATGGTGGATCAGGTGTTCCAGCTCGCGGCCGAGCACGACCTGAAGATCACGCTGCTGTCGCTGGCCGACACCATGGCCTGGGCGACGCCCGCCACCATCAAACGCATCGTCGGCGCCGTGCGCAACAGGCACCCGGACCTCGAGCTGGCGCTGCATCTGCATGACACGCGCGGTATGGGCATCGCCAACGCCTACGCCGGTCTCGAGATGGGCGTAGCGATCTACGACGCCGCGGTGGCCGGCCTCGGCGGCTGTCCGTTCGCCGCGCACAAAAGCGCGGCCGGCAACGTGTGCACCGAGGATCTCGTGTTCATGTGCGAGGAGATGGGCATCGACACCGGCGTCGATCTCAGGAAGCTCATCGAGTCCGCTATCCTGGCCGAGGACATCGTCGGCCATCCCTTGCCGGGCTCCGTGAAGGGTGGCGGCAACCTCGCCGTCCTGCGCGAGCAAATCCGAGCGGCCCAGGCGGCTTAGAACGGGTGGTACCGTTGCTGCCGCATTCTGATCAGCTTGTCTGACGGCCCGGGCATCGCTACGGTCCCGGCAAGAGGGAGGGAACCATGCGTTGCTTCGCCATTGCGGCCCTGGCGGCCGTTCTACTCACCCCGCTCGTCGCTCAGGCTCAGGACAAACAGGGTTGCCGTTGTGGTCTTTGCGCCATCAAGTCAAGTTTGAATGCGTGCGTTGAGTGCAACATGGAAGTTGGGCCATGGACCAAGAAGCAGTCCATCGGCTGGTGCAAGCGGTGCATGAAGGTCTGCAAGTCCTAGGCGGCCTCCCGCCGAGCTCTCGTGCCTTTGCCGGCGTTCGCTGCCGTTTGACCGGCGTGCATATCAGCGCCGATACCGGCGCTGGATCAGAATGTTCGCGGTGGCGGTGAGCACCAGCGTCGCCGTCATCAGCACGAACGAGATGGCCGCGCCGAACGGCCAGTTGTTGAGCTGGAACTGGCCGAACACCAGCGGTCCCATCATCTTGAACTTCGGCCCGCCGAGCAGAACCGGCGTCGCATAGGCATTCATGCCGAGAATGAACGTGAGAATTGTCCCGGCGATGATGCCCGGCAGCGCCAGCGGCCATAGCACGCGCCGGAACATCGCCACAGGCCCGGCGCCGAGGCTGAACGCCGCCTCCTCGACATTGCGATCGATGCCCTCGATCACGCTTTGGAGCGTCAGCACCATATAGGGCAAGTTCACAGCGATGATGCCGGCGATTACGGCGCCCTCGGTGAACATGATCTGCAAGGGCTCGGAGATGATCCCGACCTGCATCAGCGTGACGTTGAGAAAGCCCTTCGATCCGAACAGCGTCATCCAGCCGGCCGCGCGCACGGCATTGCCGACGAACAGCGGCAACACGACCAACATGATGAGCATGTTCTTGTAGCGTGTCTGCGTGCGCGCCAGCACGTAGGCCAGGGGGAAGCCCAGCACCAGGCAGATCACCGTGCACAGCGCCGCCACCCTCAGCGTCGTGAAGAATATGTTCGTGTAGAAGGGATCGGTGAAGAACTTGATGTAGTTCGCGAGCGTGAAGGCCTCGACCATCATCACGCGTGGCTTGAACTGGTTGAGGCTGTATCGAAACAGGATCGCAATCGGCAATAGAAGTCCCACCGCCACGATGACCGTGGCGGGGCCGATCAGCGTGCCCGCCGACAGCAGCGAGCCGCCGCGGCCTTCCTCAATCACGCCGGGGTGTGCGGTAGTCGTCTGAGCCATTGCGATGAAAGTTTGGAGGATGCCTACCTCTCCCCGCGAGCACGGGTGAGGTAGGCGAGTTCCTCAGCCCTTGAGCTCCTTGTCCCACCACTCCTTGAGCGCCACGTCGTTCTCGGTCATGTACGCGTAGTCGAGATCGACGAGGCTTTCGATTTCGGCCGGCGTGAAGCCGATGCGCTTGTTCAGATCCGGCGCCACCTTGGCATTCGTGACCGTGGGGTTGTAGCCCATGTCGATAGCGAACAGCTCCTGTGCCGACGGCTCGAGCATGGCGTCGATGTAGGCCCACGAGCCCTCTTTGTTCGGCGCATTCTTCGGCACGACGAGGCCGGAGACGTAGGCGAGCGTTCCCTCCGTGGGCGCGATCGATTCCACAGGAATGCCGGCGTTCTGCCACTGCACCACACGCGCCTTCCACATGATGCCGACACCAAACTCTTCGGCCTTGAGGCCCTGAGCAAAGGCCTCGTTCGTCGGATAGATGCGCGCGCCGGCCTTCTTGCACTCGAGCAGCAACTTCTGGCCAGGCGCGAGGTTCTTCGTCGACCCGCCGGCGGCCAACGCAGCCGCAACCAGCGTGTACTGGTACTGAATGTCGATGATGCCGAGCTTGTTGCCGTGCTTGGGATCGAACACGTCCTTGTAGCTCTTGGGCGCGCCGCCCAAGACCTTCTCGTTGAAGACGGCGACCTTGCCGGAATAGATGTGGCCGACGCCGTAGGGGTATTTCATCGACGGCATCAGGTTCTTGGCATTCGGGATCTTGGCGTAGTCGATCGGATCGATCACGCCGGCATCGTGCATCTGGTACATGTTCAGCGCCGACAAGCCCTGCAGGTCGGTCGTGCCGCGCGGCAGGCGCTTCTCGGCCAGCATCTTGCTGCGCCGCTGCGGATCTCCCGCCTGGTCCTGGACGACCTCCCAGCCCTTCGAGATCAAGAGCGGCTGCTCGATGTTCTTGGTGAGCAGCCGGGCATAGTCCCCGCCCCAGGTGCCGATCACGATCTTGCCTTTGCTTTGCGCACGCGCGTATTTCGGCACGCCGAAGACAGCCGCACCCGCTACCGCAGCCGTACCTCGCAGCACCTGCCGCCGCGAGGCTCTGATACCTGCTTCACGCTTAGACATCGCACTCTCCCTTCCTGGCAAACCGATCCACGACGGCTCAATGCGAGCCGGCTTCCTCACGTCCACCCGGAAACAAGGCACCGCTGGACGTGCTCCAGCCGACGTGCACACGATCTCCGGCCTTCGGTGCAACACTGCTCTCCCTGTTGGGAATTTGCACGATCACCCGCTCCTTCGGCGACAGGCGCACGTGCACGTCGATGTTGGCGCCGAGGTAGGAGACGAACTCCACCTCGCCCGGCAGGGCATTGTCCAAGCCTGACAGGCTTTCCGCAGCCAACAGAATTCGCTCGGGCCGCAACGCCAGCGAGGCGGGTCCCGCCGTGCAGTCGGCACACTTGATCTCAAGTCCACCTTCGGTGAGGAAGGCACCCGGGGAAACGACGCGCCCCTCCAAAAATGTCGAGCGTCCCACAAACCCTGCCACGAACCGGCTCGTCGGCCGCTCGTAGAGATCGCGCTGCGTGCCGAGCTGGCGCACCGCGCCGTCGCTCATGACAACCAAGCGGTCCGCCATCGTCAGCGCTTCTTCCTGATCGTGCGTCACCATGATGGTGGTCAGCCCGAGCTGACGCTGCAGCTCGCGGATCTCGATACGGACCTCCTGGCGCAGTTTGGCATCGAGATTGGACAAGGGCTCGTCGAGGAGCAGCACGTCGGGCTTGAATACGAGTGCACGCGCCAGCGCGACACGCTGCTGCTGTCCGCCGGAGAGCTGTCGCGGCAGGCGCTCGCCGAGATGCCCGAGCCGGACCAGACGCAGAGCCTCGGCCACGCGCGGAGCGATATCAGCCTTCGCAACCTTCCGCATCTCGAGACCGAAGGCGACGTTCTCGGCCACCGTCAGATGTGGAAACAGTGCATAGTTCTGAAACACCAGACCGGCATTGCGCTTCCACGGGGGCAGCGCCGTGACATCTTGGCCGCCGAGTCGGACCATACCCGATGTGGCCTCCACGAAGCCGGCGATGATGCGCAAGGTCGTCGTCTTGCCGCAGCCGGAAGGCCCGAGCAGGACCAAGAACTCACCGTCCGGCACTTCGAGCGACACGTCCCGCACGGCATGGAAGTCGCCGTAGCGCTTGGTAACCGTGTCGAGCTCGAGGCGGGCCATGTGCGTCCTCAAACCACGCGGCTGATCTTGACGAAACGGTCAGTCACCAGCATCGCCGCCGCAATCAGCAGGATCTGCAGCACCGATACGGCGGCGATGGTCGGATCGATCTTCCACTCCAGATATTGCAGGATGGCGATAGGCAGCGTTGTGCGGCCGGGTCCGACCAGAAACAGGCTCATCTCGAGGTTGCCGAAGGAGCTGACGAAGCCGAACAGGGACGCCGCCACGATGCCCGGCAGGATTGCTGGCAGCGTGACCCGGCGGAACGTAGTCCAGCGATCCGCGCCCAGGCTCTGCGCCGCCTCCTCGATGGTGCGGTCGAAACCGGCAAGGCTCGCCGTGATCAGACGCACCGCCCAGGGGATGACAACCAGCACGTGCCCGGCAATGAGGCCACCGAGAGAGCCCAGAATCGGGATGCCGGTGTGGATCTCAGTCTCCACGTGAAACACGTACAAGGCGGTGCCCAACACCACGCCGGGCACCACCAGCGGCAGAAGCAACAGGCTGTTCAATGCCTCTCGGCCACTGAAGCGGAAGCGTGTGAGGCAAAGGGCAGCCGGCACACCCACCGCCAGTCCGATCAGCGTTGCGATCACGCCAACCTGAAGGCTCAGCAGGAACCCACTGATGAACCGGTCGTTGCCGGCGATGGCGACGAACCATCGTAGCGAGTACCCCTCGGGTGGAAACGACGGGATCTCCTGACGAAAAAAGGCGAGCCAGGTCACAAAGAACAGCGGCGTCAGGATATAGGCGAGCGCCAGCCCCGCCACGCCATTCAGAGCGAGACGCCCGAGCCGGCGCGTGTTGAACACGCGCGACCACGCCACGGGCCGAGACCTAGGCCCTACGTCGGCCGCTGATGTCGACTGCACCATAAAATCGCGGCCCTCCGCCGCAGCTCAGTTAAGACGGTTCTTGTGAAACTTGCCACCCTTCATGATGACTGAAAGGTGCTGCCCCTGTCCCTCGAAGAGGGTGAGGTTCTTTAACGGATCGCCGTCGATGACGATGATATCGGCGAAGGCTCCTGGCGCAAGCGTCCCGAGCCTGCCGACCTGGCGCAGCACCTGCGCACCGATGGTGGTGGCCGAGCGAATGATCTCGATAGGCGAGACGACCTCCTGCCGCAACACAAACTCGCGCGACTGATCGGCGGCCAGATCGCCCAGCAGATCGCTGCCATAGGCTACCGGCACGCCCGCCCTCTTGCAGATTTCGAGCGACTTTAGCCCGCCATCGATGACGAGCTCGTTCTTAGCCAAGCTTTCCGCGGTCATGCCGAACTTGGCCGCCCGGTCTTTCATGGCGTAGTAGGCGACCAGGTTGGCGACGAGGAACATACCCTTTTCCGCCATCAGCCTGGCCGCTGCATCGTCGATCAGGTTGCCGTGCTCGATTGTGCGCACGCCATTGTGCGCGGCGCGTGTGATGGCCTCGGCTGAATAGGCATGTGCGCAAACATAGCGGCCGAACGCGTGCGCTTCCTCGACTGCCGCTTGCACTTCTGGAATGGAGAACTGCAGGCTGTCGAGCGGGTCATAAGGCGAGGCGACACCACCCGACATCATGATCTTGACGTGGTCGGCACCCTGGCGCATCTGCTCGCGCGCGGCCTTCCTCACCTCGTCCGCACCGTCCGCAATAGCCGACTTGAACTGCAGCCCATCGCAGCAGATGCACGAGCCGCCCATGTCGGTGCGACGGCGGCTGTCGGCGTGCCCGCCGGTGGGTCCGATCGATTTGCCGGCGATGAACAGGCGCGGACCGGTGAAATGGCCCGTTTCCAGCGCGGTCTTGACGCCCCAGTCCGCGCCGCCCGTATCGCGCACGGTGGTAAAGCCGCGATCCAACATCGCGCGCAGGCGCGAGCCGGCACGGGCCGTCAGCAGCGTCAGCGGCATCGCCTCCAGGAAGCGGACGTTGACCTCGCTGTGCATGGCGTGCACGTGCAAGTCGATGAGGCCCGGCATCAAGGTGCGCCCGCCGCAGTCGATAACCGTAGCGTTGTCCGACTTAATCGGCTTGTCCGTGACCTCCCGGATCACGTCGCCTTCGACGAGGAGCTGATAGCCGCCGCGCAGCTCGCCATACTCGGGCTCCAGCATCTGAAAGTTCTTGAACAGGTACTGGCCCACGCGGTCCGGCTCCGATCCTCAATTCAGCAAGTTCTTATAGAGTTTGCCGCTCTGCATGATGAGCGGGATATGGCGGCCCTGGTCCTGGAACAGCTCGAGCTTCTTCAGCGGATTGCCATCGACAACGATCAGGTCGGCAAATGCGCCCGGCTTGACACACCCGAGCTTGCCCTCCTGGCGGATGACCTTGGCTGCGACTGTCGTTGCCGAGCGGACGATATCGATCGGCTTGACGACCTCCGAGCGCAGCAGGAACTCGCGCGACTGGTCCACCTGAAGCTGGCCCAGAAGATCGCTACCATAAGCGACAGGCACGCCGGCACGCTTGCAGATCTCCAGCGATTTCAGGCCGCCGTCGATGACCAGATCGTTCTTCTCCAGCATTTCCGGCGTCATGCCGAACTCTTTGGCGCGCTCGCGCATGGCGTAGTAGGCGACCAGGTTGGCGACCAGGAACATGCCGTTCTTGGCCATCAGCCCGGCCGATTTCTCGTCGATCAGGTTGCCGTGCTCGATGGTACGCACGCCACCCTCGGCGGCACGGGTGATGGCCTCGGGCGAATAGGCGTGGGCACAGACGTAGCGCCCGAAGGCGTGTGCTTCCTCGACGGCCGCGGCTACCTCTCCTGGCGAGAACTGGAGACTGTCGAGCGGATCGTAGGGCGAGGCGACACCACCCGACATCATGATCTTGACGTGATCGCAGCCCTGCCGCATCTGCTCGCGCGCCGCCTTGCGCACCTGGTCGGCGCCATCCGATATCTGCATGGTGAAAACCATGGCATTGCAGCAATAGCAGCCACCGCCGCTGTCCGTGCGCCGGCGACTGTCGCTGTGCCCGCCGGTCGGGCCGATGGCGCGGCCGGCAATGAACAGCCGTGGGCCGGGCACGATCCCCTGCTCAACCGCTGCCTTCAGTCCCCAGTCGGCGCCGCCCGTGTCCCGCACGGACGTAAACCCACGATTGAGCGAGGCCCGCATAAGGTCAACGGCCCGCGCCGTCATCAACGTCAGCGGGATATTCTCGAGCTGCCGGATGTAGACCTCGGTCAGACAGACGTGCACGTGTGCGTCGATCAGGCCGGGCATCAGGGTGCGCTTGCCGCAATCGATGACCGTAGCATTGTCCGCCCTGATCGGCCGGGCCGAGACCTCCTTGATCTTGTCGCCTTCGACCAACAGCTCATAGCCGCCGCGCACGTCGTCCTGCTCGGGATCGAGCAACTCGAAATTCTTCAACAGGATCTGTGTCATCGTAGCCGCCCACCTCGCTGTCAGGCGCCAGAGCGTCTGACAGACCCGATGCGGCGTCAACAGGCCGTGCGCCGCGACCGGCCGCGTCCTTTTCGCACTGCACATCGCTCGCCTGGCCGACTAGGCTCGCCGGACCCGATGGAGCACCGGTTTGCCCGATAAGCATCCACTCTTTGCCAAGATCCTCATCGCCATCACCGAGGACTGGTTCGCGCTCTCGCACTTCCGGCCGCTCATCGCCAAACTTCGCCAACTGGCTACGGAAGTGGTTGTTGTCACCAACTCATCGGGCCGGATGGCTGAGATCGAGGCGCTCGGCGTACGCACCATAGCGTTCGACTACAGCCGGTCGTCGATGCACCCGTTGCGCGAGAGTGTCCGCATCGTTCGCCTTGCTCGCATCCTGCGCGCGGAGAAGCCAGACGTCGCGCATCTGATCGCGATGAAGCCCATTGTCCTCGGCGGCATCGCCGCCGGCTTCGCCCGCACCCCATGCACGGTCCTTCATCTTACGGGGCTTGGTTTCCTGGCCATCTCACCCACCCGGCGCGCGCGTCTAGCCCGCTCTGTGGCATTGACCGTGATGCGACGGGTCATGGTGCGCAGCAGGAGTTGGCTGATCGTCGAGAACCCGGAAGATCTGGATTTTGTCCAAGGCGGCGGCGTCGGGCCTGGTGGCGGTGTGACCGTTCTGGGCGGCGCCGGCATCGACCCTGACGCATTTCCCGCCTTGAACACGCCGCAGCTCGTCCCGCCGGTCGCCGCTTTCGTTGGTCGCATGATCCGGCCCAAGGGCGTGGATGTGCTGATGGCTGCCGCGGATCTCCTGAAAGCCCGTAACGTGCCACATGCGATCGAGCTATACGGGCACTCTGATGATGGCAATCCGGAAGCCATTCCGTCGTGCGTGCTGGAGGACTGGAGTGATGGCGGGCGCACACGTTGGATGGGCCACACGTCGGACATCGCCGGAGTCTGGCGCCGCGCCGGCATCTTCGTGCTGCCTGCGCGCAGCCGCGAGGGCATGCCACGGGCGATGCTGGAGGCTGCTTCGTGTGCGCGCCCCCTTGTGGTCACCGATGTACCTGGTTGCCGCTACTTTGTGCGCGATGGGGTCGAGGGATTGATCGTCCCGCCCGGTGATGCACCGGCACTGGCTGACGCGCTGGAAAAGCTCATACGCGATCCCGCGCTCCGGCAGAAGCTGGGCAACGCAGCCCGGACCAGAGTGCTGGAGGGATATACAATCGCGCACGTCGAAGCCGCCCTCGAGAAGACCTATAGGGCGTTGGCAAGCATACGCTAGTGTCCCGATCGCGAAGTTCGTCAGATCTTCCGGCATACGTTAACGAACTTCGCGATCGAAAGGACATAGCAAGCTTATGATTCTAGTGTGATTTAGATCGAGAAATTCGCTCAGATGAGTGCCGCGAGGAAAAGGCGAATTTCTCGATCATCACACTAGGGGCGCTCCCCTTTTCACGCTCGTTGAACAGGGCTAGAGCAGGATCGCTTCGGGTTGAGTGACTTTACCGCAATCGAGACGTCTCGGCCGAAGCGTGAAGTCCTGCTCTACACTTGTAGTTTAGAGGGCGATTTACGCCTCACATGGAAGCGTCAGGGCTTCTATATGAGACGATCGCGCTCTAAGGAGCACCCCATTGCGCAAGCGGGCACTGGCCGAGGAGCAAGGAACGTGAAGGTTCTGGTGACCGGGGCTGCCGGCTTCATCGGCTATCATGTGGCCGAGGCGCTGCTGGCGCGCGGCGATGCCGTGATCGGCCTCGACAACTTCAACGACTACTACGATGTCGCCTTGAAAGAGGCGCGCGCCGCTCGTCTCGAACGCTCAAGCAACTTCCGGCTCGTGCGCGGCGATCTGGCGAACCGGGATGCCATCTCGCGCCTGTTCGCGAGCGAGCGACCGGCCCGAGTCGTGCATCTGGGAGCGCAAGCCGGCGTGCGCTACTCGATCGATCACCCCTACAGCTACATCGATTCCAACATCGTCGGGTTTCTCAATATCCTGGAGGGGTGCCGCCATCACCGCATCGCGCACCTGGTCTATGCCTCATCCAGCTCGGTGTATGGCGCCAACTCAGCGATGCCGTATGCGGTCGATCAGAATGTCGACCATCCGCTCAACCTCTATGGCGCGACAAAGAAGGCCAACGAACTGATGGCGCACGGCTACGCGCATCTCTTCCGGCTGCCGGCTACAGGGCTGCGGTTCTTCACGGTCTACGGCCCCTGGGGAAGGCCCGACATGGCCATCTTCACGTTCACGCGCCGCATTCTCGCGGGCGAGCCCATAGACGTCCTCAATCAAGGCGATCACGCGCGCGACTTCACCTATATCGATGACGTCGTCGAAGGAGTCGTGCGGACACTCGACCGGGTGGCGACATCAAATCCGTCGTGGCAGAGCAGCGATCCCGACCCTGCCAGCTCATCGGCGCCGTACCGGATCTACAACATCGGCAACAGCCAGCCGATCGAGCTCATGGACCTGATCGGGTGCATCGAACGCGCACTCGGGACAGAAGCCAAGAAGAACTTTCTGCCCCGACGATCCGAGGACATGCTGCGAACCAGCGCCGATGTCGGAGCCCTCGTTAGCGACGTAGGCTTCAAGCCGGCAACGCCGATCGAAGAGGGCGTCCGCCGCTTCGTCGAGTGGTATCGCGACTTCTACAAGGTCGGCTGACGCAAGCCTCGCGCCATTACTCGGGGGGCGGCACCACACCCACCTGCCCGGTGATTGGGCCGTAGTGCTCGATACGGCGATGTCGCTTGAAGTCGAAGATCGTCTCCTTGCCGAAGCGCGTCGCGTCAAGGTCGCAGTCGTGCACGATGAGCTCGTCGGCTTCCGTCCGGCTTTCCGCCACGATACGCCCGTCGGGATCGACAATGCAGCTCGCACCAAACAGCGGATGCCCGTCCTCGACGCCGGCCTTGGCCACAGCCGCGACCCAGGTCGAGTTCTGATAGGCGCCCGCCTGCAGCGACAGCTTGTGGTGGAAGATGCGCATCTCGGGTCCTTCCGTGCTCTTCTGTGAGTTCACGGACGGAGTGTTGAAGCCCAGCGTCACCATCTCGACGCCCTGCAGGCCGAGCACGCGCCACGTCTCCGGCCAGCGCCGATCGTTACAGATGCACATGCCGTAGATGCCGCCATCCATGCGGAACACCGGAAAGCCCAGATCGCCCGGCTCGAAGTAGCGCTTCTCCAGGTGCTGGAAGGCGCGCTGGTGGTCCATCTCAACATGTCCCGGCAGATGCACCTTGCGGTACTTGCCCACGGTCCTCGCCCGATTTGTCGACGAGAATGGACGTGTTGAACCGGTGTCCGTCGGGCGTCAGCTCCGCGAAGCCGAAGCTCATGGCCATGTCGTGCCGGCGCGCACGCTCGAATAGCGGCTCAGTCGCCGCGCTCGGCATTTCCTTTTCGAACCAGATGTCGGCGTCGCGGATGTCCTCGTGATACCAGCGCGGAAAGAATGTCGTCAGCGCCAGCTCGGGATAGACGATCAGATTACAGCCCTGCACGGCGGCCGTGTCCATGAGATCGAGCATGCGGCGTACGACCGCTTGACGGCTGTCCGCCTTCTGGATGGGGCCGAGCTGGGCGGCCGCGACGCGCACGTTGCGCATGATGTCCAAACTCCCGTGGGCCTGTGGCCCGGTCACCGTCAGGACAGCACGTCAGGACTTGCCGAGCAACCGCACGACACAGTCGTGCACGCCTGCACGCCAGTCGGGCAGCGCCACACCGAACACCTGTTCGGCCTTGCTGCAGTCCAGCCGCGAGTTTGCCGGACGCCTTGCGGGCGTCGGATAGTCCGCGGTTGCGATCGGCGCAACGTCGGCAGAGGGACCGCCCAGCGTGGCCGATACACGGAAAATTTCGCGCGCGAAACCGCACCAGCTCACGGTGCCGGAGCCAGCCAGATGGTAAGTGCCCCAGCGTTGCCCGGGCGTATCCTCGAGAACGGAGCGCGCAATTTCAAGAAGCGCCCTGGCCAAGTGCGGCGCGTAAGTCGGGTTACCTATCTGATCGTCGACAATGCGCAATTCCTTACGCTCACCGGCGAGACGCAGCATGGTCT
Source organism: uncultured Alphaproteobacteria bacterium (assembly GCA_963840425.1). Taxonomy (GTDB): domain Bacteria; phylum Pseudomonadota; class Alphaproteobacteria; order Rhizobiales; family Hyphomicrobiaceae; genus CADEFX01. The sequence goes on from CAWIYZ010000033.1 coordinate 204,433, forward strand.
TGACAAAGTTCGCACCGGTCGGGCTGTACACCCAGGACGTGCGCGCGATCACGTGCCGTGCATTTGCGCCAACCACAGCCTGCTCGCCTTCGAGCTTGGACCGCCCATAGACATTGATTGGCCCGGTCGGGTCATCCTCGACGTAGGGCGCAGGCTTCGATCCATCGAACACGTAGTCGGTCGAGATATGAATGATGGCGGCGCCGCGCTTGGCGGCGGCTTCCGCCAGCATCCTGGCGCCATCACGGTTGAGCGCGAACGCCGCATTGGGTTCGCTCTCGGCCTTGTCGACTGCCGTATAGGCCGCCGAGTTGATGATGACGTCCGGCCGGAAATCTGTCATGGCGCGCGTGATAGTCGCCGCGTTGCACAGATCCAGGCCCGGACGGCCAACCGCGAACGACTTCGACCTCCGGCGCCGACGGCGCCAGCTCAACCAGGGCACGTGCAACCTGTCCCTGCCATCCCGCGATCAGGAGACGCATCGGAGGCTTCGGCCGCTTTCCATGTCGAACAGATGTACCTTGTCCGGCGGTGCGGACAGTTTCACTTCGCCTTCGGACTGAGAACTGTCGGATGAGGGAATTGAAACGACAAATGGCGTACCGCCCAGCGCTCCATGCAGCAGCCGATTCGGCCCCAACTCCTCCGCGAATTCGGACGCAAACGTAACGCCAGCTCCATTGGCGCCGTTGGCCAGTGCGACATCCTCGGGCCGCATGCCGACCTCGACCTCGCGTCCCTCGGCCGCTTCAAAGGTCTTGGTGTCGTAGTCGAGCGCGCCTGCACCGGGAATCTCGATGCGTCCGGGCGATGCGATCCGGCCCTTGACCAGGTTCATGGCCGGCGAGCCGATGAAGGTGGCCACGAACCGTGTCGCCGGGCGGCGATAGACCTCAGTCGGCGCGCCTACCTGCTCGATAGTACCTTTGTTCATGACCACCACCTGATCCGCCAACGTCATGGCTTCGACCTGATCGTGGGTAACGAAGATCGACGTCGCCTTGAGGCGGTTGTGCAGGCGGCGGATCTCGATGCGCATCTGCACGCGCAGCTTGGCGTCGAGATTGGACAACGGCTCGTCGAACAGGAATGCCTGCGGCTCACGCACGATGGCGCGGCCCATGGCAACACGCTGACGCTGGCCACCCGAGAGAGCGCGCGGCTTGCGGTCCAGGAAATCGCCGATGGCAAGCAGTTGCGCGGCATCGCGCACGCGCCGGTCGATCTCGCCCTTCTCCGTGCCACGGTTGCGCAGGCCGTAAGCCATGTTGTTGTACACGCTCATATGCGGATAGAGCGCATAGTTCTGGAACACCATGGCGATATCGCGGTCGGCGGGCTCGACTTGATTGACCACCTTGCCGCCAATGGAAATGGTGCCGCCGGTGATGGTCTCGAGCCCCGCGATCATGCGCAGCAACGTGGACTTGCCGCAGCCCGACGGTCCGAGCAGCACCGTGAACGCGCCATCCGGGATGGCGAGCGACACGCCCTTCACGGCCTCCACGCCGCCCGGATAGACCTTGCCGACATTTTCGAGCGTCACCGACGCCATGGCGCGCTCCACTGAGTGAGTATTCCCTCCCCCCTGGTGGGGGAGGGACAGGGAGGGGGGATCGCAGAGCAGTGGAGGAACGCAGAGGTAAAACAACAGCGCCAGGGCGTCCCCCCACCCCTAACCCCTCCCCACCAGGGGGAGGGAAATAAGCCTGAATTTCCGTCACTTCTCCGTCTCCACCAAGCCCTTCACGAACCAGCGCTGCATCAGGATCACCACCGCCACTGGCGGCAGCATGGCCAGCATGGCGGTGGCCATGACAACATTCCATTCGGTCAGCGCATCGGCGGTGACGATCATTTTCTTGATGCCGATAACGATGGTCTGCATGTCGTCCCGCGTCGTGATCAGCAGCGGCCACAGATATTGATTCCAGCCGTAGATGAACAGGATCACGAACAGCGCGGCGATGTTGGTGCGCGACAGCGGCAGCACCGTATCCCAGAAGAACTTGAGAGGGCCGGCACCGTCGAGCTTCGAGGCTTCCACCAGCTCGTCGGGTATCGTCAGAAAGAACTGCCGAAAGAACAGCGTGGCCGTCGCCGAGGCGATCAGCGGAATGGTCAGGCCTGCATAGCTGTCGAGCAGGCTCAGGTCCGACGCAATCTTGTAGGTCGGATAGATGCGCACCTCGACGGGCAGCATCAGCGTCATGAAGATGGCCCAGAAAGCCGCCATGCGGAACGGGAACTTGAAGTAGACCACGGCGAACGCCGAGATGATCGAGATGGCGATCTTGCCGATGGCGATAATCGAGGCCATGACAAAGCTGTTCAGCAGCATGGTGCCGACCGGCTCGCGCGTCGTGCCGCTGGTGCCCACGAAAATCGTCTTCCAGTAGGTCTCCAGGAACAGTGGACCCGGCGTGATCGGCATCTGGCCGTTGGCAATGATGCTCTGGGGGTGCGTCGAACCGACGAACGTCAGGTAGACCGGAAACGCCAGGATGAACACGCCGATGCACAGCGCCACGTGCGCGAGAAAATTCCGGAAAGGGCGATGCTCGACCATCTGTTGCTCAGAACCTCAAGGGGCGCCAACGCAATTCAGGCTACGTGGCCACACAACCTCTCCTTCTGCGTCCCCGGGGCCATCGCGCCGTCCGCGCGAAGCGCGGCTCCGCCGCGACGGCGCGAATGAGCCGGGGTCTTTCCCGCGAATGGCACGCACTGTGCTTTGCGGAACTGCGAAAGATCCCGGATAGCCGCGCTTTTTCCAAGCGCGGCTTCCGGGAACGCAGATGGAGAGGCGGAGACATGTTACTGGACTGGTCACGCCCAGGCCTCCTTGTCACGAAGAACCGTGATGATCGCATCGCGGCAAGCGGCCAGCATCTTCTCGCCCTTATCAGGGTTGGCGCGGCGGGCGTCGCCAACTACGCCCGAAGCAGAAAAATCCCGGAAGGAGCGATAGCGGCCAACACCGAGCGGTCGCGCGGTAGAGTGTGCGGGACCGTGCGCCTCGCCCAGCTTATCGCGGCGCACGAGATCGGCGGCCACGACCAACATCAGCGAGGTCTCACCCTCGCAGGCGTGGCGTACGCGGTCCTGGTCCTCCAGGATCTTGGCGATCTCGGGCTGGGCCAGCTCGAAGTAGGTCGTCGCACATAGCTTGAGGCCCGTCGCCTGCACGAGATCGGGCAGGAAGGCTGCCAGCGCGCTGATATTGCCGCCATGCCCGTTGACGATCAGCACGCGCTTGAAGCCGTGCCGGGCGATGCTCTTGAGAAATGACAGCAGCACCGCTTGATAGGTCGGCAGATCGAACGTGAAGGTGCCGCCGTAGGCCATGTGATGCTCGGCCATGCCGCACCACAGGGTCGGCGCCACAACAACCTGCATTTCGTTCGCGATGGCTTCAGCCGCCGCCTTACACACCGCCTCGCACAGGATGGTGTCGACGCCGACCGGCAGATGCGGCCCGTGCTGCTCCATGGAGGCGACCGGCAGCAGCACGACAGCGCCGGCCTGAGCCTTGTCGCGCAGCTCGGCAGCGGTCAGCTCCTTCCACATGACGGACTGCGGCATCAGTAGTTCACCTTGCGGTCAATGTAGCGGAACTGGATCGCGGTGAGGCCGATGACGATGATCATCAGGATCACCGACTGCGCAGCCGAGCCGCCGAGATCACCGCCGAGCCGGCCGTCCTGATAGACCTTGTACACCAGCGTCTGTGTGGCCTGCGCCGGGCCACCGCCGGTCACGGCGTCGATGATGCCGAAGGTGTCGAAGAACACATAGACGATATTGACGACGAGCAGGAAGAACGCCGTCGGTGACAGCAGCGGAAACGTCACCGTCCAGAAGCGGCGCAACGGCTTGGCGCCGTCGATGGCTGCCGCCTCGAGCACCGCTTTGGGAATGGACTGCAGGCCCGCCAGGAAGAAGAGGAAGTTGTAGCTGATCTGCTTCCAAGTCGCCGCCATGATCACGAGGATCATGGCATGCGTACCGTTGAGCAGCGGATTCCAATCCAAACCCAAGGATCGCAGACCGCGCGCGACGATGCCTAGCGACGGCTGGAACATGAAAAGCCAGAGCACGCCGGCAATGGCCGGCGCTACCGCGTAAGGCCAGATCAGGAGCGTCTTGTATACGCCCGCACCCTTGATGTGCTTGTCGGCCTGCGTGGCGAGAAACAGCGATATCGACAGTGACAGCCCCGTCACGGCTACGGCAAACACCACCGTGTTCGCCATGGCGCGATAGTAGTCGGGGTTGTTGAGCAACTCGCGATAGTTCTCGAACCAAACGAAGTCTGTCTTGAGGCCGAACGCATCCTGAAGCAGGAACGACTGCCAGACCGCCTGCGAGGCCGGCCAATAGAAAAAGATGATCGTCACCGCGAGCTGCGGCGCGAGCAGGAGAAAGGGAAACAGCAGGCTGCCGAAGATCGCGCGCTTTTCCATGTGGCCCGTTCTGCGCTCTCACTCCTGCACGGTCGGCGGATCGCTGGCATTCTGGCCGAACCAGAGCCAGTAGCCATCCGGGTCGCGCAGCTCGAACTCCCTCATGCCGTACTCTGTCACGCGTAAGTCGGTGACCGATAGCCCCCTCTGCTGCCATGCTTGATGCAGGGCAACGACATCGTCGGGATAGCAATAGTAGATTTGAAAATCCTTGGCCCGTTGCGGCAACCCGGTCATCTCCTCAGCCGGCGGCTGGTTGAACATCAGCGCGACCCCATCCCGCTCCAGAAAACACCACACCGGGTCGGGATCGCCGAATTGTCCCGTGCAGCGAAATCCCAACTCGTTGCAATAGAAGCCGATCGTCCGCGCGAGATCGGCAACGCTCAGCATAGGAACCAGTCGCTTGAGCTGCATCGACGCGACCTGCACAGCACGGCCCCGAGGAGGAAAATGGCCGAGCCACCTGCTCGTCCAAATCCCCTCCCCCCGTTCTTCGTGGGGAGAGGGGAGCAACAGCCCTAACGCGTCGCCGTTCGCTCGAACTGGCGCAGCATCGTGTTGCCGCGCGAGACGGCATCATCGAGCGCCTGCTTGGCGGGCTTCTTGCCGGCCAAAGCCGCCTCGAACTCCTCCGCCCACACGTCGCGCAACTGCACCATGTTGCCGAGCCTCAGCCCGCGCGAGTTTTCGGTCGGCTCCTTGTTGGTCAGCTCGAGCAGCGGCGTCTCGAGATACGGGAACTCCTTGTAGTAGCCGGAGTCCTTGGTCTTTGCGTAGGCTGCCCTGGTGATCGGCAGGTAACCCGACTTCTTGTGCAGATCGACCTGGCGATCGGTGTCGGACAGGAAGGTGAAGAATTTCGCCACGCCCTTGTACTCTTCCGGCTTCTTGCCACCCATGACCCACAGCGAGGCACCGCCGATGATCGAGTTCTGCGGAGCGCCGGCAACATCGGGGTAGTACGGCATCGGCGCATTGCCGAAGTCGAACTTGGCATTGGCGCGCACATTGCCGAAGAATGCCGACGAGGTCAGAAAGATCGGGCACTCGCCCGAGGTGAAGCGGCCTTCGCCGGTGTTGGTGCGCCCGGAGTAGTCGTAGGTCTTGTCCTTCTGCAGCTCAACGAGCGTCTCGAGATGCTTGAGATGCAACGGGCTGTTGAACTTCAGCTCCGTGTCGAAACCATCCATGCCGTTGGCCTTGGTCGCCAGCGGCACGTTGTGCCAGGCCGAGAGCTGCTCGAGATTGACCCAGGTGATCCAGGCATTCGAGAAGCCACAATTGGGATGGCCGGCCGCTTTCAGCTTCTTGGCAGCCTCGAACACCTCGGGCCACGTCTTAGGCGGTTTGTCCGGATCGAGCCCCGCCTTCTTGAAGCTATCCTTATTGTACCACATCACCGTGCTCGACGAATTGAAGGGCATGGACAGCATCTCGCCCTTGGTGGTCGAATAGTAGCCGGTGATGGTCGGCAGATAGGTCTTCGTGTCGAAGGCTTCGCCGGCCTCCTTCATCAGAACGTGCACCGGCTTGATGGCGCCGCCGGCCGACATCATCGTCGCCGTACCGACCTCGAACACCTGCATGATATGGGGTGCATTGCCGGCGCGGAACGCGGCGATGCCCGCGTTCATGGTGTCGGCGTACCCGCCCTTGTAGGTCGGAACGACTTTGTAGTCCTTTTGCGCTTCGTTGAACTCATTGGCGATGCGAACGATCACCTCGTTGTTGGCACCCGTCATCGCGTGCCACCAATTGATCTCGGTTTGCGCCGTCGCCGTGCCGGACAGCAGAGCCGCAAGCGCTGCCGCCAGCGCCCCCGTCGCAGCGCCATTCCGCTGTTGCCTCAATGACATGGAAGCACTCCTCCCGATCCCGAGCCTGTAGAAGCCGCTCTCTATCGGCATCCGATGACGGGTTTGCGACATCACCGGTAAGCCATGGCGGCCTAGGCGCCGGACTTTGTCACAAAAGGAAAGTCAAAGACAGTCGCATTGGGTCGGCGCCGGTTGCTCTCAGCTTGCCCGGGACGCCATGCCTCCTCTACCGTGATCTGAGCAACGCCGGAAAGCCGTGCCCATGGCCGCCAAAGTCCTCGCCCTCGACCAGGGCACAACCTCGAGCCGGGCCATCGTGTTCGATGCCGAGCTCAACCCGATCGGCTTTGGACAGAAAGAGCTGCCGCAACATTTCCCCGCACCGGGCTGGGTCGAGCACGATCCGGATCACATCTGGTCCACGACTGTCGCCACGGCGCGCGAGGCGATCGTCAACGCCCGCACGATCGCCGCCGACATCGCCGCGGTCGGCATCTCCAACCAACGCGAGACCTGCATCCTATGGGACCGGCGCACAGGCCGGCCCATTCATCGAGCCATCGTCTGGCAGGACCGGCGCACGGCCGACGTCTGTCAACGGCTCAAGGATGAAGGGGCCGAGCCGGAGGTGACGGCCAAGACCGGCCTCCTGCTCGACCCTTACTTTTCCGCCACCAAGATCGCCTGGCTGCTGGACAACGTGAGCGGCGCGCGCACGGCGGCCGAACAGGGCCATCTGGCCTTCGGCACGGTGGACAGCTATCTCATCTGGCGTCTGACCGGTGGCAAGGTGCACGCAACCGATGCCACCAACGCCTCGCGCACGCTGCTCTACGACATCCGCAAGGGCGCTTGGAACGAGGATCTGCTGCGGCTGTTTCGTGTGCCCGACAGCGTGCTGCCGGAGGTGCGCGACTGCGCGGCAGACTTCGGCACGGCCCTTCCGACGATTCTAGGCGCAGCCCTGCCGATCCGCGGCGTTGCTGGCGATCAGCAGGCCGCCACCATCGGCCAGGCCTGTTTTTCTCCCGGTATGATGAAAGCCACGTACGGCACCGGCTGCTTTGCTCTGCTCAACACCGGGAACCAGCCGATCGCCTCCAGCAACAGGCTGCTCACCACGGTCGCCTATCAGCTCGATGGCCGGCGTACCTATGCGCTCGAGGGCGCGATTTTCATCGCCGGTGCCGCCGTGCAATGGCTGCGCGACGGCCTGAGCGTCATTACCTCTGCCTCGCAGAGCGGCGATCTCGCAGCCCAGTCGGACCCGGCCCAGCATGTCTACCTGGTCCCTGCATTTGTGGGACTTGGGGCGCCCTACTGGGAGCCGCACGCCCGCGGCGCTCTCTTCGGCCTGACGCGAGCCACGACGCCCGCGGAGCTCGCCCGGGCCGCGCTGGAGTCCGTCTGCTACCAGACCCGCGACCTGATCGAAGCCATGCGCCGGGACTGGACCGCCAACGCCGATATGGTGCTGCGCGTGGACGGCGGCATGGTGGCGAGCGACTGGACCATGCAGTACCTGGCAGACATTCTCGATGCGCCGGTCGATCGCCCGACCGTGCTGGAGACGACGGCACTCGGCGCGGCGTGGCTCGCGGGCCAGAGCGCCGGCGTGTTGCCCGGTGCCGACGGGTTCTCCAAGCTATGGCGCCTCAGCAATCGCTTCAAACCTCAGATGGCTGCCGGCGAGCGTCATGACCGGTACTCTGGGTGGCGGCGCGCGGTGCGTTCCACCATAGCGTTCGCGAAGGACTGAACGGAACCGCTGCTCAACTATTTCAAACTCGGCAGGCCTGCCGCAAATCCCACGATGGCGTCGCTGACGGCCGTCTCCTGGTCGCGGTGGGGAGAATGGCCGCAGTTGGGCAGAACCAAGCGTCGCACCGGCCCTTTGGCTCGGGACTCGATCCGATCAAGCTGGGTCAGGGTGCCGTACTCGTCGTCCTCGCCCTGAATAGCCAGCATGGGAGTGGCGATCTGGCCCACTAGGCTCTCGATGGTCCAGGCACGGAACTCCGGCAGCAGCCAGGTGTCTGCCCAACCTAGAAACGCGTCATCCACGCGCGCATGATGCTTGGCGAGGCGTGTCCGCAGGTCCCCGTCCGCATACGCCCCCCGCACGCGCGCAATGCTTTCCAGGCACACATCCTCGACAAAGACGTGGGGCGACATGACTACCAGGCCCGACACTGGCCGGCCCGCCGCTGCGGCGTGAATGAGGGCAATGGAGGCACCGTCGGAATGGCCAATGAGCAGCGGCCTCACTATCCGCATGCGATCGAGCAGCTCAGGAAGCACCTCGAGCGCCTCCTCATGCATGAAGTGCGGCGTGCGCTTGACCGTCAGGCCGTCGGATTGCCCATAGCCAGGGCGGGAATAGACGAGAGCCCGCGCGCCGAGACGGCGCGCGACCTTGTCGGGGAAATCGCGCCACAGGGACACGCATCCGAGCCCCTCGTGCAGAAAGACGAGCGTCGGCTGCGTCATCGCGTCGCCGAGCAGGATACGATATTCGATATTGCGGCCGTCGATCGTGGCGAAGGGCATGAAGCAGGGGCCTGGTCCAGCGATCGGGAGGGGATCGCCAAGAGGGTTTAACCTTACCTCGGCCACATTGGCCGTGCGATGGTTGACCGGCCCCCGATAATGTTGCAGGTAGCTGCAACTTGAGGTCGGCGATTGGATCGCGCCGCAGGGAAGCTGACACAGGGACAGCGCTCCATTGCACCTGATAAATGTCGCAGTATCGCGCATGGCGGCAGCCATGTTGTTGGCCGTTCTCATGGTGGGGGAAACGTCCGCTAACAGCGGGGGTGTGCCCGAAACCAGCGCAGAGATCGTAACCTACGAGGTTGCACCGAAAGAGATCGTGACCCGCGAAGTCGCGCCGAACGAGGTTGTGATCAAGGAGATCTCGCCCCAAGAGGTTGCCAAGAGGAAGCGGGCGAGCAAAGAGGCTGCGCGCCAGCAGGTCACGCGCCTGGAAGGGACGAGCGGGGAGATCCCCGACCTCGCCACCTTCCTTGATCGCCTCATGCTGGCGGAATCGAGCGGTCGCGACACGGCAGCCAACCCGCTCTCGACTGCGCTCGGGCCGTTTCAGTTCATCAAGTCCACCTTCCTGGACATCGCCCGGAGGCACTTTCCGCAGTATTACGCCGACCTGAGCGATGAGCAGGTGCTGGCGCTCAGGACCACCCGACATTTCGCCCGCGCCGCCGCAGCAGCCTATACGCTCGAGAATGCAGCCCACCTCAAGGGCGAGGGGCACGAGCCGAGCTGGCCGCATCTTCGATTGGCGTTTCTGCTCGGGCCGGTGGGGGCCAGCCGCGTCCTGCAGGCGGCGCCCGACACTCCGCTGTCGCAGGTCCTCGGGGCGAGTGTGCTCCAGGCCAATCCGTTCATGAACGGATTGACTGTGACCGGGTTGGTCGCCAGGGCAGCCCGGGACATTGGCGCCGAGGTGCCTGCAGTTGCGGCCCGCGGCGAAACCGACGTCCTGCCTCGACCCGAAGCGCGTCTGCGCCCCTCCGCCCGCCCGCGTCCGGGTACGCCTGCTGTTTCGGCCACGCCCAACAGCGCCGCCGTAGCCGGGATCAAGATCAGGTGCAGCCAGTTGTTGACGAGCTGCCAGCGCTGGATTGCACTGCAGCAGCTCAAGCATCAGCGGACGCGCAATGCACAAGGCGACGCGATCAAGCGCAAGAAAAGCTCGATTACACGCCCAAGTGCCGGTGCATGAGGTCGGGACTCGCCTGCAATTCTGCGGGGCTGCCTGCGAATGCGATCTGACCTTTGACGAGCACGACGACACGATCTGCGGCGGCGGCCATCTCTGAAACGCTCTTGTCGACGATGAGTGTGGCGACGCCAGCCGTGCGAACAAGGCGGATAGTCCGCCAGATCTCCTCACGAATGAGTGGCGCCAGACCCTCTGTCGCCTCATCCAGAATGAGGAGCCGAGGATTGGTGAGCAGGGCGCGCGCGATGGCGAGCATCTGCTGCTCGCCACCCGAAAGCTGATTGCCGGAATGCCCAAGGCGCTCAGCTAGCCTCGGAAACAGCTCGAGCACGCGCGATCTCGTCCAGTCGGTTTGTCCTTGCGGACCGGGCCGCTCGGCGATTGCCAGGTGCTCAGCAACGCTCAAGGTCGCGAAGATACCGCGCCCTTCCGGTACATAAGCGAGACCTCGCTGCGCCCGCTGAAACGCGGGCTGTGACGTCACCTCCACGCCGTCGATCCAGAGGTGGCCGCTGGCGGCCGGCACGAGACCCATAAGCGAGCGCAGCAGCGTGGTCTTGCCCATGCCGTTACGCCCCATAAGGCCGAGGCTCTCGGCGGCCCCGAGGCGAAGCGACACGCCGCGCAGGATGTGGCTGCGGCCGTAATACGTGTGCAGATCCTCCACCCGCACGAACGGCTCATGTGTCGACCTGTTCAGGCTCACGCCGCGCCCCCGAGATAGGCCTTCTGCACCGCGGCGTTGGCGCGGATCGATGGCGGCGTGCCCTCGGCCAGCACCGCGCCATCGACCATCACCGTCATCCAATCCGCCACGGCGAATACGAAGTCCATGTCGTGCTCGATGAGCAAGACCGCGTGGTCTCGCGCGAGATCTTTCAACAACTGCGTCATGCGCTCGGATTCCTCCGGCCCCATGCCCGCCATCGGCTCATCCAGGAGCAACACCTTTGGCTCACCCGCTAGCGCCATGGCGATCTCGAGTTGTCGCTGATGCCCATGTGAGAGCGTGCCCGCGATGTGACTGCCGACGCCGGCAAGACCGACCCTGGCGAGAACGGCCTCGGCCTGCTCGATCAACGCACGCTTGGCATCCGCCGGCTCGAGCAATTGACGCACCGATGCACGCATCGCCTGCACGGCGAGACGCACGTTCTCAATGACGGCCAGCGGCGCCAGGATATTGGTGCGCTGGAACGATCGTCCGATGCCGAGATGAGTCATGCGCCAAGCCGGCTCGCCAGCGATGTCACGTCCCATCAGCCGAATGCGGCCGGCGCTCGGCTTCAACTCCCCCGACAGCAAATTGACAAGCGTGGACTTGCCGGCGCCGTTGGGCCCGATAACGGCCTGCAACTCGCCCTCGTGCAACGCAATGGACACCTCGCGGACGGCCGCCAACCCGCCGAAGCTGCGCGAGAGCCCTACGGTCTCGAGCACCGGCGGCGTATCTGCGCGCCGCTCAGCCATCGCCTGTCGCGCTCCGCTCACGTGATGTGGCGTCGCCCGTTGCGGGGCGCCAAAAACCGCGCAGCCGAAGCACCCCGAATTGCGCTCCCGTCAACCCTTGCGGCAGGGCGAGAACAATCGCGAGAATGACGAGGCCCTCGACCAGAAGTGTGCGTTCCGGCACGAGCAGCGATGCGAACTCGCGCAACAATCCAACGTAGCAGAGAGCGCCGATGATCGGTCCATGCAGGGTCGTGAGCCCGCCGAGCAAGATCATGAGCAGCGCTTCGGCCGAGCGATGCCAGCCGACGAGCTCCGGGTTAACAAAGCCGCGGTGCATCGCCCACATATGCCCGGCAACACCCGCCAGCATGCCGGCCAGCACGAAGGCAGCAAGCTTGTAGCGGTAGGTGTTGAAGCCCAGCGCCTGCATGCGATGCTCGTTAACGCGTATGCCTTCGAGCACGCGCCCGAACAACGTGCGCAGTAGATAGGCAAGTCCGGCATACATGGCGACGAGCAGGGTCAATGCCACGTAATACGCAGCGAGCGGCCGCTGACGTCGTGGCAGCGACAGCTCGTAGCCGAAGGCGGAAAGCACAGGCTTGGCGAGATAGGCTCCGTCGGTGCCGCCACCAATCTTGGTGTCGTGGAAGATGAAGAAAATCATCTGGCCGAAGGCCAGCGTCACCATGAGGAAGAAGAAACCCTTGGTCCTGAGCGACAGTGCGCCCACCACGAGCGCCGCGAAACCAGCAGCGAGCACGGCGGCCGGCAATGTCAGCCAGATGCCGAGTGAGGTATTCGCCGGTGTGATGAGATACACGGCGTAAGCAGCGAGCCCATAAAATGCGCCATGGCCCAGGCTGACGAGCCCGGTGCAGCCGACGAGCAATTGAAGGCTGAGCGCCAACATGGCGGCGATGACCGCAGTGGTGCCGAGCTCGACGTAGTACGGCGGCGCAACCATAGGGAGACAGGCCAGCAGGGCGGCCCCTGCCGCCAACCCCTGCTTGCCAAGGCGCGTGCGCGGCAACATGGCGCTGTTCTGGCTCATGTGCGCTGGCCGAACAGGCCCGACGGCCGCCACAAGAGCACGACGGCCATCAGCATGTAGACCGCCAGGCCCGCCACCTTCGGCGCATAGGCTTTGCCCAACGTGTCGACTAGGCCGATTATTAGCGCCGACCAGAAGGCTCCGAAGATCGAGCCGAGCCCGCCGATGACGACCACGACGAACGAAATGATGAGAAAACCGTCGCCCATGCCCGGATACACCGAGTAGAGCGGTGCGGCGAGGACGCCTGCCATGGCCGCCAGCGCAGTGCCGATCGCAAACACAGTCGCGTTGACGCGGCGCGAGTTGATGCCGAGCACATCCACCATCTCGGGCTTCTCAGCCACCGCGCGAATGACAGCGCCCATGGTCGTGCGCTCGATCCAGTAGAACAGTGCGGCGGCGAGCGCCAGGCAGACGGCAATCACTGCGAAGCGGTAGGCCGAGTAGGAGAAACCCGCTGTGATCGGGACCGAGAAATCCAGTATCGGCGGCACCGGCACCGAGTAGAAATCATTGCCGACCAAGATCGAGCGCATCTCCTCGAACAGAAGAATGAGCGCAAACGTCAGCAGCACCTGATCCAGATGCTCACGCTTATAGAAGTGACGGAACAGGCCTCGCTCGAGCAGGAGCCCGAACAGCGCGCCGCCGGCGAGACCGACGGGCAGCGCCAGCCAGAACGTGCCGGTGCCGCGCGCTACGAGGAATGCGGCATAGGCCCCAAGCATGAACAGCGAGCCGTGCGCCAGATTGATGATGCCCATGACGCCAAAGATGAGCGTCAACCCGCTGGCGATGAGGAACAGCAGGAGGCCGTACTGAACTCCATTGAGGAGCTGCACAAGCAGCCCTGACAGGTTCATGACTGACTATTTCCGTGCTCGGAATAGAGAACCGGCCCGCTTGTAGCGGGCCGGCTCAGGTCTCGCGATCAGGTCAGGCTGCAGCCGGTGCCCGGATCAGCCAGGTTCTCGACGGCCACACCGACCACTTTGTTCTGTCCGCCCTCCACCTTGCGCAGGTAGATGTTCTGCGTGACGTTCTGCGACGGCGACATGCTGATCGGCCCGCGCGGGCTCTCGATCTTCGCTGTGCGCAACGCCTTGTACAGGTTGGCCTCGTCCTCGATGTTGCCCTTCACCGCTTCCAGGCCCACGGCAAGAAGCTGCGCCGCATCGTAGCCTTGCACGGCATAGACGTCGGCGTCGCGCCCGGCCTTGTCCTTGAAGGCTTTGCGGAACGCCGCGTTCTTGGCGTTGTCGAGACCATCGCCATAGTGCAGCGCGGTCTCAATGCCATCCGCTGCTGCACCCTGCGCTTCGAGCGTGCCTTCAGTCAGAAATCCAGAGCCGCACAGCGGGATCTTGATGCCAGCGGCGGCGTATTCCTTGACGAACTGCACCGCGGCGCCGCCGGCAAAGAACGAGCCGACCACATCGACGCCGAGGCCGGGGAGCTGCGCCAGCAGCGGCTGGAAATTGGTCTGCGGGAACGGCAGCGTGAGGCTCGGCAGCACCTGTCCGCCGCCCTTCTCGAACGCCTCCTTGTATCCAGCGCCGCTCTCCGCGCCAGCTGCATAGTCCCAGGTCACCCACACGCTCTTCTTGTACCCCTTCTTGGCCGCGGCCACGCCCATGCCATAGGCCGGCTGCCAATTGGTGAAAGACGAGCGGAAGACATTCTTGGCGCACAGGTTGCGCGTGACGGCCACGTTGCCGGCATTCGGCACGATCGTGAGCGTGCCGCTCTCCTGCACCACCTTGTGAATGCCCATCTGCACGCCCGAGTGGACGGTGCCGATGAGCACGTCGACCTGATCGCGCTTGACTAGCCTATCCGCGTTCTGCGGGGCGGTATCGGGCTTGGACTTGTCATCCAGCTTGATGAACTGGATCTCGCGTCCGCCGAGCTTGCCGCCCTTCTCAGCCAACAGCAGCTCGATGGCGAAAGTGATGTTCTCGCCGAGCTTCGCGAACGTGCCCGAGTAGGGCAGCATCAGCCCGACCTTGAGCGGTTTGGCCTGGGCGATGGCCCAGCCGCTCGGCACGGCCGACGCGGTTGTCAACGCAGCGGCGCCTTGCAGAACTTGCCGGCGCGTCGTCTTTCTTGTTTCGCTTCCCGTCATCACGACCTCCCCTTCGGATCAGCCGCCGTATGTGCTGCGGTCGGCAGTTGAGAACCTTCCCCTTTTCGAGAGCGCAACGTTAGCTCTGCTTCTTGGCCTGGTAGCGGTCGATCTCGGCCTGAACGGCGGCTTGCGACTGCTTCCCCGCCGTCTCGTGCTTGGTCTTAGCGTCGTCGTAGCTGTGCGTGCGCATGCGATTGGAGCCGCGCTGGAAGTGCGGGTGTACGAAGCGCGCCATCAACTCGTAGCTGCGCTGCGTGGCGGCCCAGTCGGCCCAATTGTGGGCGAGCAGCAGCACGGCCCCGAAGCCGCCGTTCGAGCCCTGCCACAGCCGCTCGAAATGGCGGATGCAATCGTCCGGCGTGCCGATGCAGGCGAGACCCGAGCTGATCAGATGTTCGCACGGATCGGGGATGTCCGGCGGGATGATGGGGAACGTCGCCACCTCCGAGAAGTAACGGGAGAAATCAGCCAGGCCGAACTCGACGTCCTTGCGCGCCTGCTCGCGCGATGTGGCGACGTGAGCGAACGTGACGATGCGCCACTTGGAGCGATCCACCGTTTTGCCGTGAGCGCGTGCGCTCTCCTCCAGAACGCCCCAGTTGGCCGCATGGGCCACCAGCGCGTCGTCCGACGTGCCGCCAATGGAGAGCATGCCGATGCCATGCTTGCCCGCCGCCGTGGCACCGACGGGTGAGCGGTTGCTCGCGACCGCCATCTCCATCATCGGCTGCGTGTAGCTCGACAGCTGCAGGTGCGCTTCCTGCAGATCGAACCAGTCGGTCTTGCGCGTGACCGTGCGGCCCTGCATCAGTTCGACGATGACATCCAGCGACTGGTCGAGCTTGCGGCGCTGATCGGCCGGATTGAGCCCCATCTTGACCGCGTCGTACACGAGCGAGCCCGGCCCGACGCCGAACATGGCGCGCCCGCGCGTCATGTGGTCGAGCAACATCATGCGGCTCGCGACCGTGAAGGGGTTGTGATAGGGCAGCGACACCACGCCAGTGCCGAGGCGGATGTGCTTCGTGCGCTCGGCGGCCGCCGCGATGAACATCTCCGGACAGGCAATGATCTCGAAGCCGCCCGAATGATGCTCGCCGATCCAGGCCTCGTGGTAATTGAGCTTATCGAGATGCACGACAAGATCCATGTCGCGCTCGATTGCGAGCGTGGGATTCTCACGCAACGCGTGGAACGGGGCGAGAAAAATTCCAGTACGCAGATAGCGATCACTCATATTTGCAAAGGTCTCCATGGGCTTGCGCGGGCCGACCGTAGCCCTTGCGACGGCATATGGCCAGTCCTACAGTCGCCAATAATACGCGCAATGACCGCAAAGCCCGCCGAATTGCCAGCCAACAGAAAGTTTGCCGCCCATGCCACAGCCCCAGACCATGCTCGAGAAGATCTGGCGCCGACACGTGGTGGTCGACCGGCCTGACGGATACACCCTGCTCTATGTCGACCGGCACATCCTGCACGATGGATCGCTGCCGGCCTTCGAGTACCTGCGCGAGAAGAACATGAAGGTGCGCCGGCCGGAACGGAGCTTCGGAACACCCGATCACTACATGCCGACCAATACGCGCAACGTGGCAGATATCGCTGACGCGCGGCAGCGGCTGCTGGTCACATCGATGCGCGAGAACGGCGCCGCCACCGGCATTACTGTGTTCGACATTGGCGACAAGCGGCAGGGCATCGTCCACGTCATCGGGCCGGAGCAGGGCATCACGCTGCCGGGCCTGACCATGGTCTGCGGTGACAGCCACACCTCCACCCACGGAGCCCTCGGCGCCCTGGCGTTCGGCATCGGCTCCTCGGAGGTCACGCACGTTCTCGCCACGCAAACGCTCTGGCAGAAGAAGCCCAAGGCCATGCGTATCGCGGTGGAGGGCCAGCTCGGCTTCGGCGTGACCGCCAAGGACGTGATCCTGGCCATCATCGCCAAAATGAGCGCGGCGGGCGCTACCGGGCACGTCATCGAATATGCGGGCAGCGTCATCCGTGCGCTGTCCATCGAGGGGCGACTCACGGTCTGCAACATGTCGATCGAGGGCGGCGCCAAGGCCGGCATGATCGCACCCGACGACCAGACCTACGAGTACATCAGCGGGCGACCGTACGCGCCCAAGGGTGCAGCCTGGGACGCCGCCTTGAAAACCTGGCAGGCCCTGCCGAGCGATGCAGAAGCCAAATTCGACCGCGAGCTGACACTGGAGGGCAAGGATATCGCGCCCATGGTTACCTGGGGGACGAGCCCGGAGGACGCCGCGCCGGTCACGGGCGTAGTCCCTGAGCCCTCTTCGGCCGAGGACGTCGTCAAACGCGAGGGCATCAAGCGCGCGCTCGAGTATCAAGGTCTAACTCCCGGGACGCCGATCGAGAGCATCAAGGTGGATCGCGTCTTCATCGGCTCGTGCACCAACAGCCGCATCGAGGATCTGCGGTTGGCCGCCAAGGTTGTCAAAGGGCGCAAGGCGACAATACCCAGCTGGGTCGTGCCGGGCTCGGGTCTCATCAAGGAGCAGGCTGAGGCAGAGGGACTGGATCGCATCTTCAGCGACGCCGGCATCGAGTGGCGGCACGCGGGCTGCTCCATGTGCCTCGGCGTCAACGGCGAGACGGGCAAGCCCGGCGAACGTATTGCATCCACCTCGAACCG
Organism: uncultured Alphaproteobacteria bacterium; assembly: GCA_963840425.1. Lineage (GTDB taxonomy): Bacteria > Pseudomonadota > Alphaproteobacteria > Rhizobiales > Hyphomicrobiaceae > CADEFX01. The sequence continues at coordinate 221,769 of CAWIYZ010000033.1, forward strand.
CAACTTCGTCGGTCGCCAGGGCCGCGGCGTGCGCACGCACCTCGTCAGCCCGGCCATGGCAGCGGCGACCGCCATTACCGGCACGTTCACAGACGTGCGCAAATTGCTGCAGAGCTAGAGGCATCGCGATGCAACCATTCACGACACTCAAAGCTCCGGCAATCCCGCTGCCGATGGCCAATATCGATACCGATCAGATCATTCCGGCACGCTATCTTGGGTTGACGCGCCCCCAACAGGTCGAGGGCATGTTCCGCGACCAGCGCTACAACGAGGATGGCCGGCCCAAGCCTGATTTTCCGCTCAACCAGGCCGGCTACCAGGGAGCCCGGATCGTCGTGGCTGGGCGCAATTTCGCCTGCGGATCGAGCCGCGAACATGCTGTCACGGTGATGTATGACAACGGTTTTCGTGCGTTCATCGCGCCCAGCTTCGGCGATATCTTCCGAAACAACTGCTACCAGAACGGGTGCGTGCCGGTTGCCTTGCCCGAGGCGCGCGTCGACGAGCTGCTGCGCTTCCTGCTCGAGCTACCGGGCGCAGAGCTCGCTGTCGATCTCGAGCAGCAGACTGTGATCGGCCCTGATGGAAAGACGGATCGCTTCGACATCGACTCGTTCCGCAAGGAATGCCTGCTCAAGGGCCAGGATGATGTCGAGCTGACGCTGACCTACGCGCCGCAAATCGCAGAGTTCGAGGCCCGCCAGAAGGCGGAGGTGGGTTGGCTCTAAGTCGATGTCAGACGGCCGAACGGGTGCTTGGCGAGGCTTGCGTTGTAATAGCGGTCGTCCGACGTGATCTCTTCACCCACCCAAGGTGGCCGCTCGAACGCCTGATCCTCGTGCGTGAGCTCGATCTCGGCGATGACGAGGCCTTCGTTCTCGCCGGAAAAGACATCGATCTCCCAATTCAACGGCCCGCATTCAAGCTCGTAGCGCACCTTCTCGATGATCGCGCCCGTGCGCATCTCGAGCAGGGCTCCGGCATCTGCAAGCGGTATCTCGTACTCGAATTCACTCCGGCGCACCTCGGCTTTCCGGGACTTGATCGTCAGCATCGCGCGGGCACCATCTATGATGCGGACGCGCAGGGAGGCCGGGCCAACGAACGCGAGATAGCCTTGCACGATCTGCCGCGACCGCCGGGCGCTCGCCTTCCAGCCATCGCTGCGCACCAGGAATTTTCGCTCGATCTCATCAGCCATGACGCGTCAACACGAGAGTTCCGGCATCATCTCTTACTGGGCGTACAGCTCGCCGATGCGCTGCGTCGCTTTGAGCCCCGTTCCGGTCAGCACGACGATCGTGGTCTCTCCGGCGCCTATGGTTCCCGCGGCAAGAAGCTTCGACAAGCCTGCCGCTGCGCCAGCGCTCGTCGGCTCCGCGTAGAGCCCAGTCGCCGCCAACTCGTGCAGCGCCGCGATGATCTCCTCCTCGCTCACTGCAACTGTTGCCCCGTTGGAGCGGCGGATGGCACTCAACACCTCCTTGAGCCGCACCGGCTTAGCAATGGCCGTCCCTTCCGCAATGGTGGGCTTCGGCTCGAACGGCAGCAGCGCGTCGGCGCTGGCGCTGAAGCTCGCGTGAATGGGCGCGCAGTTCTCCGGCTGCACAGCAAAGAGGCGTGGCAGGCGCGAGATCGCCCCGCAGCGCATCAACTCGGCAAACCCAATGTCACACCCAAGCACGTTACTGCCCGCGCCCGTAGGTATGATGACATTGTCCGGCGCGCGGAAGCCCAGATCCTCCCACAGCTCATAGGCCAGCGTCTTGGTTCCCTGAAGAAAGAACGGCTGCCAGTTGTGGCTCGCGTAGAAGATGCGTTCCGACTGCCGCTCGGCCTCCTCGGCCGTGTTCTGGCGTGTGCCGGGCACAAGCTCAACCTCGGCGCCGTAGGTGCGCATCTGGACTGTCTTGCCGGATTGGGTCGATGCGGGAACCAGGATCTTGGCGCGAATGCCGGCTGCCGCCGCGTAGGCGGCAATTGCGGCGCCACCATTGCCCGAGCTGTCCTCCAGCAGATGATTGATGCCCTGCTGCCGCAGCACCGAAAGCATGACGCTGGCGCCGCGATCCTTGAAGGAACCGGTAGGCGCGAACCACTCCAGCTTGAAGCGTGCATCCACGCCGCGCCAGCGGCGCGTCACCAGCGGCGTGCAGCCCTCGCCCAGGCTCACCGGCTCCTTCACTGCTAATGGCAGCGCGCGGCGGTAGCGCCACAGCGACCGCTCGCCTCGGTCGATCGCGTCCTTTTCAATGCCCGGTAGCGGACTGATCATCAGCGGACCGCCACGCTCGCTGCGCCAGCGCGGCTCCGCCAGCGGGTAGGTATCTCCAGTTGCCGGATCGACGTATCGGGGTATTTCGGACATCGGGCTGAGACCGCATGAGGTTGCCGGAAGCTAGCCCAAACCGCCGGGCACCTCCATCGCCAACAAGGTCGAAAATGCGCCTATGAGTGCTGGGCAGGCCACCGGCAAAGTGTCTAAACTGCACGAAAACAGAAGGAGAAAGGTGGGAAACGTGCTCGACCTCATCATTCGCGGCGGCGACGTTGTGACGCCGCACGGCGTCCAGAAGGGCGATGTCGCCATCCAGGGCGAGACGATAGCCGCGGTCACCGCGCCTGATGCGCTCGCGGCCGACTTAGCAAATCGCACGATCGATGCGTCCGGCAAGATCGTGATGCCGGGCGGCATAGATCCGCATGTCCACCTGCATCATCCCTGGATCAAGCCGGACGGCACGACACTCACGACGGCCGGTCCCGAGCAGGTGGGCCGCGCGGCCCTGTTCGGCGGCACCACGACCTTCATCGACTTCGCCTATTGGCGCGAGAACGCGACGGCCCTGCAGGCCATCGAAGCGCGCGACAAGGACTTCGTCGGCAAGAGTCCCTGCGACTGGGCCTATCACATCATGCTGCACAGCGAGCCGCCGCCGGCCTTCTCCGGCCAGCTCGTCGAAGCCATCCAGGCCGGCTTTCCCACGCTCAAGATCTTCACCACCAACATCCTGCCCAAGCGCACGGGCCGCATGATCGACTTCGGCGACATCTGGGAAGCGTTCCAAGCGCTGGCCAAGGGCGGCGGCCTCGGCGTCATCCACGCCGAAGACAACGACATCGTCATGCACATGTACGCCAGACTGATCCGCGAAGGCCGCGTCGGCTTCGAGCATCTGGCCGAGGCTCACAACACGCTGTCTGAGGATTTGAGCTTCCGTCGCATCATTCGCCTGGCAGAAAGTGTGCCCGGCACCGCGCTCTACATGATGCACGTGTCGGCCGCGACCGGCGTGGCAGCAATCGCCGAGGCGCGCGCCAAGCGGCTGCCAATCTACGGCGAGACGCTACACCAGTACATGCTCTACACGGCCGAGGACTACAAACGCCCGAACGGCCAAATGTATCACACCTATCCTTCGCTGAAATCCAAGGAGGACCAGAAAGCCCTGTGGGACGGCACGCTTGCGGGCAACATTCACTGCGTCGCCACCGATGAGCTGTGCTGCACGCTGCGCGACAAGACTGTCGGCAACCGCATCGACGACACTACCGGCGGCAACTCCGGCGTGGAGCCGCGACTAGGCGTCATGTACACGGAAATGGTGACGCGGCGCGGCTACTCGCTGTCTCGCTATGTCGATCTGGTTTCCAGCAATGCGGCCAAGATCATGGGACTGTACCCGCGCAAAGGAGCCCTTGCCGCCGGCAGCGACGCCGACGTCACCATTCTCGATCCGACCCGGCGCGGCAAGGTGCGTGCGGAAGACCTGCACGAGACCGACTACACGCCGTGGGAAGGTCACGACATTTACGCTTGGCCGGTGGTGACGATCCTGCGCGGCAAAGTGATGGTGGAGGGCGGGAACTACTTCGGTGCGCCATCGGACGGCAAGTACCTCAAGCGCAAGATTCCCGCGATGATCCTGGATGGACCGGCCTTGTGACATCGACGACCGCAGATCGCTTGTACGAGCTTCTTGCCGCTAGCTTGCCGGCGTGGCGGATTGCGGGAGATGTACAGCGCGAGGCGGGAGGCGGAATTGTCGTCACTGCTGGCGATCAGTCGCTCCGCATCACGGCTGCGCCGATGGGCACCCCGTTCCGGTGGATGGTCACGAGCACCGAGCGCACGCGCGGTGCCGCATCCGTCGTGGGCGTACTACGCGCGGTACGTACCGTGATCGATCCGAGCTATGCACCTGTTCGTTTGCGCGTTGCGCCGAGTCCGGTCGTGCCGGCATGATCCCGGTCTCAGTGCTGACGGGCTTTCTGGGCAGCGGCAAGACCACGCTGCTCGGGAAAACTGCTGCGCAGGCCCGAGTTCTCGCGCACGGCGGTGATCATCAACGAGTTCGGCGAGATCGGACTCGATCACGACCTCATCGAGACCAGCGATGAGAGCTTCGTGCAGCTTCAGACAGGCTGCCTGTGTTGTACCATCCGCGGCGACCTCACGCAGACGCTACTGGATATTCTCGACCGCCGCCGTACAGGCGCGATCAGCACCCTTCGAGCGCGTCGTGATCGAGACGAGCGGATTGGCCGACCCCGCCCCAATCCTGCAAGCCCTCATGACAGACGCATCTGTCGCCTCTGACCTCGTTCTATCCGGCGTGGTCGCCACCGTGGACTTCGGTCAACGGTGTCGCCACGCTCGATGCGCATCGCGAATCGGTGAAACAGGTCGCTGTCGCTGATCGCCTCGTGCTCACCAAGACCGATCTCACCGATGGCGCCGCGGACGCCCTCGCTGGTCGCCTCGCGGCCCTCAATCCGATGGCGTCAATTCTGACGGCAGCCCACGGCGAAATTGATCCGACCTTGCTGTTCGACGGCGGCCTCTACGATCTGGCCGGTAAGCCCTCCGACGTGCGCCACTGGTTGGGCGAGGCTCCGCATGCCCACGCACACCAACCCGACGGGCACGCCACGGACATCGTCTGCTTTGCTGTTTTGCGAGACAAGCCGATAGCCGCGGCAACGCTCAGCCTGTTTCTCGAGGCCCTGGCCGACCACTGCGGTGCAGATATTCTGCGCATGAAAGGCATCGTGAACATCGCCGAGGACCAAGAACGCCCGGCTGTCATTCACGGTGTACAGCATGTGTTCCACCCGCCCGTTTGGCTCGGGCAATGGCCTAGCCAAGACCGCACCAGCCGGCTCGTGTTCATAACGCGCCACATTCCGCAACGGTGGGTCGAGGCGCTCCTCGATGCTATCGACGCGGAAGTGCGTAGTTGATGAAGCTGGCGGTCAGCTGATCTACCAACTCACGAGCAGCGGGATTGCGCTGGCTCGCGCACCGTGACGCGCCGCGCCGTCTTGCGCTCGACAACGACCTGCCGGCCAGTGCGGGGCGCGACGCGAACACCGACCGAGAGGCGCGGAGGCGCCAGCGTGCGAGCCTTCGCCTTCACCTCATCCACCGGCACGTTCATCAAGGCCGCCGCGATCTCGATCTGCTCCTGACGGTCGACCGTCAAACCGCGCGCTGCTTCCAAAGCCTCTTCCAAAGTAGGCGGCTCGTGCTTGACTCGTCTTCGGCCATACTTCGTGTTCCAAACGACCGACATCTCGATGCTCCTGATCACTCTTTGTGTTTTGCGTGACTATAGCAGATCAGTTGTGCAAGGCAGCACCAAGATTCAAGCCTGGAATAAGGGCGCGCGGCACGAAAAACGCACAGGCGTACCTGCGCAACAACCAACTACCGCCGTTATGCGACAATGCGATATGCGGTGCTCGGCAAATGCGACTTGGCGAAAATTCAGACACGACGCATCAAATAAATTTCGACACATTCCAAACTTGGTTTATGCGGTTAGGTGACAGCCACGTATTAGCGAACGCTATGACATTTATTTGAACTCTTAATTCGCGCCTGCCGCCAATCTGGCGTATGCAGCCGGTCATCAGCTAAGTACGAGCACGATAGGAAACGATCATGACGGGGCAACGTACGGCTGCTGCGACCGACGGCTTAACAAGCCTCCGCCGGGCTGTGCGGATGGCCGTCATTGGCTACATCTGGAATGCGTTCGCATCACTGCCGTGTCGCCTGACAATGCGTTGTGACGGACCTCATCCCTGTTGGCGGCAATAGGTCTCGCGCATCGCCAAAGTGCAGAGCAGACCTGCAAAAGCACCAGCCACCAGAACACTGAACGCGAAACGATAGGCTCCGGCATCATAAATCCTGGCGCCGGATGCCATGTGGCCGTCCCACGCCAGGTCCAAGAGCCAGCCGAGCAAAGGCTGATAGAGAGCGCCGGCGCCTGTCACTGCAGCATTGACGAGGCCGATCGCCGTACCGCTGAGTGCAACGGCGTTTTGCTCGCGCACTGCCGCGAAGCCGATGATCTGCGATGAGCCGCCGAACCCACAAAGGAAGCACAGACCCGCGATAGCGGCGATGGGCATTCCGGGTACATAGACCAGTGCCGCCATGGTAGCGGCGACCAGAAGCAGACCGGCAACAAAGGGCGGCCGCCGTAGACCAATGCGGTCGGAAAGCCAACCGAACAACGGTGCACCAATGCCCCACCCGATAAACAAGCTGGACGTGATGCTCGCCGCCGTCGCCTGATCAACGCCGGCCGTCGCCGTCAAGTATGGAACGCCCCAAAGGCCGGCGAACCCCAAGAGCGGTCCAGTGGTGCCGAGGCCGGCGATGGCAATGAGCCAGGTTTGCCGATTGCGCAACACCCTGCCAAGGCCAGCGATCACGTTGCCCAGTCCCCCCGAGCCGCGCTGCCGGTCGCGTACTGTGAGCCAGGCGGCGAGCGCGATCATCAGACCCATTGCAGCCATCAGCAGAACGGCGCGGCGCCAATCCAGCATCTCGACGAGCAGGCGCATGGGCGCCTGACCGAACACACCACCGGCCATGCCCATCATCATCGCCAAGCCGCTGAGGAGCGCGAACTTGTTGGCCGGAAACCACTGGCCCGCCACGGCCATCGCTCCCACCAGGCTGAACGCCGCAGAGGCGCCGATCAGAAAGCGCCCGGCGGCAACGCCCTAGAACGCCGTACTCACGGCGAACAAAACGCAACCCAGCGCGCAGACGGCGGCGGACGCGGAAATCAGGCGTCGCGGGCCGAACCGATCGATCATCATGCCGATCGGCACCTGCATCCCGGCATAGCCGTAAAAGTAAAACGCGGAGAGGTTGCCGACCGCCGCCGCGCCGACTGCGAAGTCGCGCATCAGCTCTTCGATCATGACGCTCGGGGTAACGCGCAGAACCCAGGCGTAGAAGAAGAACAGGGCGGCCGTTGCCCAAGCAAGGAACGGCAGCGTCAGCGAGCCTCGGTCCGCGTGCTCCGACTTTGCATCCACCCGATCGCCCCGACTGTCCCGCGGCCTCGGCCTAGGCGGCGAGCGGACTATGGCAAGCTGGGCGTAGGATCAACAAGCGGCTTGGTCGAATGGCAGCCCAGCGCAAACCAATGGGCGCGACCGCAACAAAATCTGCGGTCGCGCCCTAATCATGCGCAGCGGGGGTGTGTCTGGGTCGCAATTTCCCAGGGCCGCGCCCGTGAATTCTTGCAGGAGCCATGCCACGGAAACCGGGACGGCGCCCTAAAGGCGCTCTACCGGGCCGGAATTACCTTGGCCGGCGACTTGGCGGACGGCTTTAACCTTTGCCGCGGTCATAGATGTGGCTTTGATCTTGGCCGGCTGTCTGCTTCGCGGCATGGGCCCACTAACCACGAACTGGCCTTTGGCCATGGACGCCTGCGTCACCTCGATCATGAGATGCTCGCCCGTCTCCAGATCAAGCAATACTTGTGCGTTGGAGTGAAACGCGCTGACGATTGCAGGACCGTCAGCGACCAGCGATCCATCGGCCAACTTCCAGCCACGTGGCTCACGCCAGACGACGATCTCGTAGTCCACGTCGCCTAGATCGCGATCGACCGTCCGAAGCTTGCCAGCACCGGTAAGCGTTGTAATGCGCCGCATGGTTTCCCCCGGCGGTGGTTGCGAGTCACCCCGTCACTGATTATCGCTTGGCGGAAATGGTAATTTTGCGGCGGCGAGATGGCACGTCTTGTTCTCAGTTAGTAATCTGGATGTACTGCCGTTTCTGCCGCCAGAGGTCAGAGTGACAAATCAAGCCAAGTGGATCGCTGTCGATTGGGGCACATCCAACCTGCGAGCGTGGGGAATTGGCGCCGATGGCGCGGTGGCTTTCACGCGCTCCTCCGCGCAAGGTATGAGCAAGCTGACGCCGGACGCCTATGCTGGCGCACTGTCTCAGCTTCTTTCCGACGCTGTCGCCGCGAGTGGCGCGGCATTGGACGTGCTGATCTGCGGTATGGCCGGCGCGAGACAAGGTTGGATGGAGGCACCCTACCTCGATGCGCCGGCTGACCTCGGCTCGCTGGCGGATAAAGCTGTGCTGCCTCTCATGCCGGGCTCGCGCTACTTGCCGCGCATTCTCCCCGGCATCTGCCAGCGATTGGCAGGCAGCGAGGACGTGATGCGGGGCGAGGAAACGCAGCTCCTCGGCCTGTCGACGCTGCTGCCGGGTTTTGCAGGCGTCGTGTGCATGCCCGGCACGCATTCGAAATGGGTGGAGATGAGCGGCCGCCACGTGGAGCGGTTCGCGACCGCCATGACGGGTGAGCTGTTCGAAGTTCTGGGGACGCATTCGGTCCTGCGCCACTCGCTCGGCGGCGATCGTGACGGGCCCGGCCGGGACGTTGGTTTCGAGGCGGGACTTGCAGCCACGATCGAGGCACCGCAGAAGCTATCCGCAATGCTGTTCAAGGTGCGCGCAGGATCGCTGCTCTCCGGCCTGGCGCCGGACTGGTCTGCGGGCTTTCTCTCCGGCGTGCTGATCGGGGCGGAGATCGGCGCCCAGCGCGACTGGATCGAGGCAGGCGAGATACCCATCCTTGGCGATGCGAAGCTTGCGGGTCTTTACGCTCGCGGCCTGGCAATGCTCGGGGCCAAGTCGCGGATCGTCGACGGCACCGCAGCGACGCTCGCGGGTCTCAAGGCGGCGCGAGCTAGGCTTTAGGTTGCGAACGTGCGGAGGACGAATGTCCGGGCAACGACATCTCATCGCCATACTGCGCGGCATTACGCCCGAGGAAACCATCGCCGTCAGCGAAGCCCTCTTGAGCGCCGGCATCACCATGATCGAGGTGCCGCTCAACTCTCCCGAGCCGATGCTATCGATCGGTGCTGCCAGCCGGGCATTGCAAGGGCGCGCGGCCATCGGAGCAGGCACGGTGCTCACAGCCAAGGATGCGGATGCAGTCGCTGACGTCGGCGGCACGTTCGTGGTTTCACCCGACTGCAACGAAGCTGTGATTGCGCGCACGCTGGCGCGCGGCATGCGCTCTTATCCCGGCATCTTCTCGCCGACGGAGGCGTTTCGCGCCATTGGGGCGGGTGCGCACGCCCTCAAATTCTTCCCTGCCGAAGTATTGGGCCCGGCTGGCATCAAGGCCATCAAGGCTGTGCTTCCAGCCGCAATTCCGCTCTATGCGGTGGGCGGGGCGAACCCGGAAAACTTCGACGAGTTTCTCGCCGCCGGCTGTACTGGCTTCGGCATCGGCAGCTATCTCTACAAGCCCGGATACACGGTCGACGAGGTCGGCAAGCGTGCAACCGCCGTTGTTGCAGCGTACGACCGGGCGAAGAAGGAGTGAGTGCACGACATTACAGACGCCCTTCGCTCAGGATGCCGATAGCAGTCTCGACCCGCCCGAGAGCTTTCTTCAATTCTGCCAGCTGCATCGGCGAGAGGCGGCGCAATTCGACGCGCGACGACGGCGGGGTGCCTGCTTCAGTGTCGATGAGCTGCTGGGCCAGCATGGCGCCGAGAATGACGCGATGGGCGTCGATCACGGCCTCGAAATCCGATTCCGATTCCCCCGTTTTCGCCAACACACCTCTCAGTCGTTCGGGAGTAGAGTGCGCAGGAGCCGCATGGCGGATGGCCAGGGCCCTGGCGGCGGTGAAGATCGGCATCAAGCCGGCCTTCTTCAGATCGGCCCTGCCGGCCTCATCGCTGCGGATGCGGCCGAAGATGGTGATGGGAGAGCGCCACTGCCGCGCTACCTCGCTCAGCAGCTTGATGAAATCCGGCGCGCGATGCCCGGCATCCCACGCGTGCTTCCAGACGGCCTCGCCCAGTACCACATCGCCGTACGCCGTAGTGCCATCGAAAAAGATATCGACGTTGAGCAAATCTTCCGGCCGCTGGCGACGCACCCAGCCGTCGATGGTCTGGCGCCAACGCTCTAGGCTCATGCGCCACTGCGCATTCTTCGCCATGACGCCGCCTTTGCAGTAGGCAACGCCGACGGTGTCGAGAGTGGCCGCCATGTGCTCGCCCAGCTCCGCAAACCAGCGATCTACCTCACCATCGGGCTCGCCCTGCTCGTACACGATCGCGTTGTCCTGATCGGCGGCCAGGAGACTCTCCCCGCGGCCGGCCGAGCCCAGCACGAGCACGGCATACCGCTCTGGTGGAGGCCCTTTTCCGGTCTCCAACATGCGCTGCTCGGCCAATTGAGTGGCCCGCCTGGTGAGGGCGCGAATCTCGGAGCTGATGATGGCCGCGATGGTACGCGGATCGACGTCCTCTGCGATGAGGTCCCGGGCCAACAGAGGCAGTCCGGCCCAGGCGCGCCCGAGCGTTACGGTGTCTGGCGCCGCTTCGATGGCATCACCGAGGACAATGGCAGTGCTGGCGCGGTTCTGAAGGAGATTGCGGGAGGTCAGGGCACCCACGACCTCGCCCTGGGCGTTGCAGACGCCCAGGTGGCGCACCCCCAACCGCTGCATGCGGCCGATGGCGCGATAGACGAACTCCTGCTCGTCAACGGTCTGCAACGGCTTGCTCATTGTACTGCCGAGCGTGGCGGACAGACCTGCGCTGCCCGCCTCGTTCAACGCCCGCAGCACATCGCGCTCGGTCACGATGCCCCAGATCCCTGCTTGGTCCCTGATGTAGAGGGAGCTGACGCGTTGCTCGAGCATGAGCCGTAGACCGTCGTGGACCGTGGCATTGGCGTCGGCAACGATCGGTGGTGCGCTCATCACTTCATGAACGCGATGGCGATACGGGTAACTTTCGACACGTGCCAACACTGCCGCCGCACTATCTGGAACAGCGGCCTCCGGCGGAGGCAGCGCGCCGGCCGCGCGTGCTTGCCCCTCGGCTCGCCGGCGCGAGGCAGCTTCGGCTTCCGCCAGCGTGCGAACCCCGCGCTCGCGCAGGTGCGGAATGAGGGCTACAAAGGCCTGGGCTGCAGCCAGCGCGTCGCCCGTGGCCGTGTGCCGCGCTTCTATCGTGATGCCGAGCCATGCGCAGATTCGATCGAGATCGAACTGCGACAGAGTTGGTGCGGCAATTTCCGCCAGCAGGCGGATGTCGAGCAGACGCGGCGGGCGCCACACAGCGCCCGCAAGAGCATACTCCCGTTGCAAGATGGCCATGTCGTAGGACAGCGTGTGGCCGATGAGAATTGCCGGTCCGATGAAGCCCTCAAGGTCGGCAATCACGTCCTTGAAGGCGGGCGCGCCGACGACATCAGCAGCCGTGATGCCGTGGATAGCGCTGGATGCTTTCGGGATCGGCACACCAGGATCTATCAGCCGCTCGAAACGGGCATCGAGCTCGATGACCGATCCGCTGAGCTTGACGGCGCCGATCTGCAGCAGGCGGGCAGTGCGTGCGTCGAGCCCCGTCGTCTCTGTATCGAAGGCAACTCCGGCCACAGAGCCGAGCGGCGTGGAGAAGGCGATAGCAGACATGGCAGCATCCGCAGCAATAGCCCGACCCACCTTACTATGCGTCCTTAGCGCCGCAATGCAGCAACGGCTTCAATCAGGCTCCAATGTCGGATAGCCTCTCCTTCTCGCTGCTTCTCGCTGCACCGAGCCGATGCCCGCAGCCAAATGCCTGAAGGAAACGCTCCATGTTGATCAATCTCGCCGGACGCCGCATCTATTACGACCTCGCCGGGCCGGAGAAGGGCCAAGTCGTGTGCTTTGCTCACTCGCTGGCTTCCGACAGTGGCATGTGGGCCGAGCAGGTACCGCCGCTGCTGACTGCCGGCTACCGTGTGCTACGCCTCGACATGCGCGGCCACGGCGGCAGCGATCCGGTGGCGGGCGACTACACCATGGCGCAGCTTGGCGACGATGTTGCTGTGTCGCTGGACTTCCTCGGCATCTCGCGCGTGCACTTCATCGGGCTTTCGATCGGCGGCATGCTCGGTCAAGCCTTTGCCCTCGCATACCCACAGCGCGTCGCCTCGGCAATGCTGTGCGATACCGCGCCGCGCACTCCACCCGGCGCGCAGGAAGGATGGGCACCGCGCATCAAGGCCGTAAGGGACGCCAATTCCGTTGCTCCGCTCGGCGACGCCACGATGGAGCGCTGGTTTACGGACGCCTTCAAGCCGCGCGCACCGCTGCGATGGAAAGAGATTCACGCCACCATTGGCGGCACCACGCCCGCAGGCTACCTCGGCTGCGCGGCGGCAATCCTCAACTTTGACTTCGTGCCGAGGCTGCCGTCCCTGAAGGTGCCGACGCTCGTTGTGTGCGGTGACGAGGATCAGGGCACGCCACCGGCCGGCAACAAGCAGATCGCCGAGCTGGTGCCAGGCGGCCGCTACGAGGGCATCGCCAATGCGCGGCATTTCCCCAATGTCGAGCAGGCCGACACCTTCAACCGCATCATGCTGTCCTGGCTCGGCGCGCAGCGCTGAACGCCTGCACATTGAAGCGATGAGCTGTGCGCCGAGTTGCAACAGCTCCAACCTGGGGCATTCGCGCTCAATGCGTGTGAGCGGTCGGCGACCACATGCAGCGACAACCGACGCCGCATGCAGGCCGCCTCGCTGACGCATTTAGGGCAGAAAGAAGTGTTGGGATTCCAGCAGTTTGTGATTCGGGCGAGTAACCAGAACAAAGCAGAGGCTCGCGATGACAACGCTGCTGCAGCAGATCGAGGAAATGCGCATCCAGGTGAACGAGCTCGCCAGCGGCGAGCAGAAGCTCCTGAACGCGCTAGGTGACGCGCTGACGCGTGCGGACCACAAGCTTCTTCACGACGTACGCAATGTCACGGTCGAGCACGAGAGGCGACGCGGCATGATCCTGAAGGAGCTGCAGACGCTCGCGCTCTGCATCGGCGCTTTTCCAGAGCAGCGCGAGCCGATCGCGGCCCTGGAAGAAGCGCCGCGCAACATTTCGTCGTTCGCGAATTCTTACACCGAGGAGCCGATCGTCGGGCGCGGCGACTGGCGGCAGGCGGCCAACAACATCCAGGATGAGCTCGAGTTCCAGCTCAACGGCCGCGTGCCGGCGCACTAGCGTCCCGATCGCGAAGTTCGTCGAATCTCGCGGCACGTGTTGCAACGAACTTCGCGATCGAAGGACACTAGGCTGCCATCGAACGGCATGGCGTCACGGCTCATAGCCGTAGTGCTTCACCGCATCCTCGTTCCACAGGAGACCCGCACCGGATCGGTTCGGGATCGTCACGTGACCGTCGGTCACGGCGAATGGCTCGGCGACGACAGGATTGGCCCAGTCCTGCCACTCGAGCCAGTGCGCGGTTTCCGTGACACGCATCAGATGCGCGGAAAACTCCGGATACAGATGCGTGGACATCTCGACGCCGGCAGCTCCGGCAATTGCGGCGGCGCGTAACCAGCCTGTGACGCCGCCGATACGCATGAGATCGGGCATGACGTAGTCGCCGGCGCCCATGGCCAGGGCCTGGAACAGCGCGCGGGGTCCGTAGAAGTTTTCACCGAGCTGGACAGGCGTTTTCAGCTCTCGTGCGAGCTGGGCATAGCCGGGGAGATTGTTGTAGGCGATCGGCTCCTCGAACCAATACAACCCCTGCCCATCCAACGCATGGCACCGATGCAGCGCATCGCCGAGGCTCAGGCCCTGATTGAAGTCGACCATGAGCTTGACGTCTTCCCCGACGATCGAGCGAACCGCATCGATAGCGGCCAGATCATCGCTCAGCCGGTCGCGGCCGAGGCGCAGCTTGAGGCCCTTGAAACCGCCCTCGGCAACCAGCGAGCCGGCTTCCTCTGCGAGCGTGCCCACGTCAGTGAGCCAAAGTCCGTTGCTGTTGTAGGCAGGCACTGGTCCAAGTGAGCCACCGAGAAAAACGGCGAGCGGCATGTCCGCTGCCTTGGCCAATGCATCCCACGCGGCCATATCGAGACCCGATACCGCGATCATGGAGATGCCCTCATAGCCAACCAGGTTGAGGGACTTGTGTCCTTGCTGGAAATTCTCGATGGGACGGATCGGCTGGCCGATGCGCGTCGCGGCGAGATCGCGGATGGCCGGAACGATGTAGCCTGCCGTCTGCTTGAGATAGGGCTCCAGATAGCTGCGGCCGACAATTCCTTCTTCGGTCTCCAGGTCGATCAGGATCATCGGCCACTGATCGAAGAAACCGACCTTGGAAACGACCTTGCGGCGCAGCGGCACGAGAACCGGCCGCACGCGCACCGACCTCAATGTAAGCTTTTGGAACGTCACGGAAGGTCTCCGACGAGCGCGGCTACCGGTCTGCATCCGAACAGCACCAGCACGAGTAGCGCGATTACTCCGACTGCCAGCTGCACCGCAAAGAAGCATCGCGGCGACGGCACCAGCAGCGGCGGGATGCCGAGGCACGGATTGCAGTACAGGAAAGGTCTGCTTTCGACGACTATGCGATGGTCAGTGGGCGAGCCGACGACTTCACATAACCGTAGGCTGTGCTCCATTGCGGAGATCCCTGCACGCGCTGCAGTGAAGAAGCATTTCAGACTGGTGCACCATCCCGTGTAAATTCACTATGCAGTATACATTCGCTGGAAGGCTCCATGCCACGCTCGGCGGCGCGCACGCGCCAACACATTCTCGATGCGGCCTACATCCTCATCCGCCGCAAGGGCTATACGCGCGTGAGCATGGACGAGATCGCGGGGGCAACAAGAGTCACAAAGCGCACGCTGTACTATCATTTCAGGAGCAAGGATTCGCTGCTGGAGGCGATGCTGGAGGCGCAGCATCACCTGGCGTTGGCTGCGTTCAAGACCTTTGGCGACAACCTGTCCGGATCGCCGGCAGCGATCATCGACGCGCTGTTCAAGGACCTTGCCGCCTGGTCGGATACACCGCGCTGGGCCGGCTCGGGCTTTACGCGCCTTGTCATCGAGCTTGCCGATTTGCGCGGACATCCGGCGCGTCTCATTGCACGCCGGCACAAAGCCCTGCTCGAAGGGCACCTTGGCGATCTCCTTGCCAAGCACAAAGTTCCTTCCCCTCGGCAACGTGCGCGAGAGGTCTGGCTGCTGTCGGAGGGTGCAATCTCGTTGATCCTGATTCACGGCGATCGCGACTACGCAGCGGCGGCGGCCGAAGCGGCAAAGCGATTGATCCAAGCCGCAGCGTATCAGCGAGCAGGCCGGCGTCGAGAAAGCGATCGCTGACGGATCGCGTCTGCCTCTGCTATCTCAACTCCTTCAGAGCGACCCCATATCATATGGCTTCGCGCGAAGGCTCTGCCGTGCGCGAACACAAGTGGTGCGGCCCAGAAAAAAACGCAACTTAAGCGGGGGCAGCACACTGGGCGCCGTCACAAGGCCGTTGCAACGGCTCGTTTTCAGGGAGGACACCATGCACCGCGTCAATTGCGGTCTTTGCACCATACGCAAGCGAAGCAATCTCCCCACCATCTCAGATTCCAGAGCCGCGTCGCCGTCGTGATCGATCCTGCGTCGCCTGATTGAGCCGTTTGCATAGGTGTAAGATGCGCCGTCGTGATTTCCTTACCGCTGCCGCCGGGACGTTGGTCGCCGGATTCTCCACTCGCGCCTCGGCTAAAGCCTGGCCGGATAGACCCGTGAAGTGCATTGTTCCGTTCGCCGCCGGCGGTGGAACGGATGCCGTGGCGCGACCATGGGCTGATAAACTTAGCCAGGTGTTCGGCCAGCAGTTCGTGATTGAGAACAGAGGCGGGGCGAGCGGCCTGATCGGTACCGAGGCGGCCGTCAGATCCGCTCCCGACGGATACACGCTCCTCATCTCCTCCAACACGACGACGGTCAATCTACCGCTCCTGCGCAAGGTACCCTACGATCCTGCAAGTCTGGAGCCGATCGCCCGAGTGGGTGACGTGGTGACGGGCTTCGTGCTGCACACGTCGGTTGGTGTGAAGACATTCCCCGACATGATCGATTACGCCAAGAAGAACCCGGGCAAGATTGCCTTCGGCTCTTCAGGGCCGGGCACGGCGCCGCACCTGCGGCTCGAGATGCTGAAGTACAAGGCGGGCATCGACATCCTGCATGTGCCATATCGCGGCGGTGCGGATTCGTTGATCGACCTGCTCGCCAACAGCGTGCAGATGATGAACGAGCCTGTGACGCTGCCGCACGTCAAGGCCGGCAAGCTCCACCTCCTCAATATCAATCACACCACGAGGAGCCCGGACTTCCCAGACATTCCGACGCTCACGGAACTCGGCCATTCCGGCGCCGACGTCCCAATCTGGTTCACGGTCTGGGCACCGGCCGGCGTGCCGAAGGAGATCAGGGAACAAATCAATGCGAAGGTCAGGGAGCTGGCGGCCACTGACGAGATGAAGGAGAAGCTGCGCCTCGCGGGCGCCGCGCCGGTCATCCAGACGATCGACGAAATCGTGAAGTTTCGCGAGGAAGATTCCAAAGCGATGGCGGAGCTCATCAAGCTCGCCAATATTAAGATCGAATAGGACCCGAGGCACCACGCGCGTGCGCGGTGCCTTGACAGCCGCTCATTCCTTCACTGTCATGACCGGCATGCGCAGTCGCGGGTGAAGGAATGATCGCGGATGTCCTCTGCTCTCGAAGACAAGGATGCAATCCGCGAGGTGATGGCGCGCTATTGCCACGCCCTCGATCAGTGCCGCTTCGCCGATGTGGCCGCTCTCTTCGCACCGGACGGCGAGTGGACCACCGACTACGGCACCGCGCGCGGACGGACCGAGATCGAGGCGTTGTTGCGCAGCGTGGTGCCCGTCAAGGGCGAGGGGCCGCAGCGCAAGCACTACATCACCAACATCATCATTGCGCTTGAGGCCGACACGGCGCGCGCCGTGTCGGACTATCTGGTCGTCCGTGAATCGGAGCATGGCCTTCTGCCGGTGATGGGTGGTACTTACAAAGACATCTTCGTCAAGCTGGACGGAAACTGGTTCTTCCGCCGCAAGCAGTTGGTGCACGACATCGCCGGCGATATGGCGCTCAAGAACAAGAGGTAAGGAGTTCGCGACCATCGCTCCGCCCGCCGGCCCACGTGCGAAGCGGGTTGCGCACAGGCCTTTCCGTCGTAATATCGCAAAGAACAACAAGTGGGCTGTCGGCCAATGCAAGGCCGACTCAAAGTCCCAAACAGTGACTTTGGGAGGACCTCATGCATCGCCGGCACTTTCTCTGCTTCGTTTCTGCTGCCTTGACAGTCGGATTTACGGCTGGAGCAGCAGCCCAGTCGCAGAGCTGGCCGACACGCCCCGTAAAGGTTCTCGTGCCGTATGCCCCCGGCGGTGCCACCGATCAGCTCGCCCGCCCCTGGGCCGACAAGCTCGGTCAAGCGTTCGGACAACAGTTCGTCGTCGAGAACCGCGGCGGCGCCAGCGGCATGATCGGAGCGGAGGCAGCAGCCAAATCGCCACCGGACGGCTACACCATCTTGTTCACGCCGAACGCGCCGCTCTCCGTGCTTCCGAGCCTCCGTAAGACACCCTACGACCCGATCACGAGCTTCGAACCGGTCGGTCGTGCTGGCGATGTAATCAATGGCTTCGTCATCCACCCGAGTGTCGGTGTCAAAACATTTCAGGAAATGGTTGACTACGCGAAGAAGAATCCCGGCAAGCTCACATACGCATCTTCGGGACAGGCCACATCAACGCACCTGCGGCTCGAAGCGCTGAAATTCAAGGCCGGCATCGATATTCTGCATGTTCCCTATCGCGGCGGTGCGGACTCGCTGAACGATCTATTACCAGGTAACGTGCACATGATGAATGAGCCCATCACGCTGCAGCACGTGAAGGCTGGCAAGCTCATTCTGCTCAACATCAACGGCCCTGCGCGGCGACCGGATTTCCCGGATGTTCCCACCCTCGCCGAGCTCGGGATCACGGGCGCCGATGTGCCGATCTGGTTCTCCATCTTTGCGCCGGCCGGCACACCCAAGGACATCATCGCCAAGATGAACGCCAAGATGATCGAGATTGCCAAGACGGATGAGATGAAGGCGAGGCTGTGGGACGTCAACGCCGTCGTACCGCTGCAGACGCCCGAGGAAATGGCCAAGCACCTCCTGGAGGATACGAAGGCCAACCTGGAGGTGATCAAGGCCGCCAATATCAAGATCGAGTAGCTCGGCGCTCGCCAGCGAACGTCGCGCTTACCTGAGCAAGCTGCACGTCATGGGCCGGCGGTGATCAAGCGACGGGTCGGACTGCCATGCTGCGAAGCCGCTCGCGCGGTTCGTGATCCGGCGGTGCAGCCACCGACAATAAGGTTCAGCGGCGCCATCCGTGAAAGCGCGCAAGAGATTGCAAAGAGGAAAACACACGCAATGTCCTCGACAGCACCACCACAGCGCGTACGCACGACGCGGTTTTCGCGCGATGTGGGAGCCGGCCTATTCCTGCTTGTGATCGCCGCGTTGGCCTATGCAGGAACCCTCGATCTCCCGTCAGTCTGGTCGGGCGTCGGCCCCGGACTGATGCCTAAGCTCGTTGCGGGTCTGATCGCTGTGATGGGCGTCCTGATCATGATCCTGGGCTTGGCGCCCTCGGCTGATCGCCTGCAGAGCCTGACCCTGCGCGGCCCGCTCTTCGTACTTGGGGCAGCGGTTGTCTTTGCCGCAAGCATTCGCACACTCGGTCTTGCAGTGGCCGGTCCGCTCACCTGGGTTATCGCGGCGATGGCCGATCCGGAAAGCCGATGGGTGGAGACCGTGCTGTTCGCGCTGCTGATGACAGTCCTGTGCGTAGGCTTGTTCAAGTACGCGCTGCGCCTGCCGATCCCGCTGCTGCCTTTCGTCCTTGGATATTGAGCTGCAACGCCCATGATGGAACTCCTCGACAACATTGCGCTCGGCTTCAGCGTTGCCCTCAGCCTGAAGACGCTGGGCCTTTGCTTCATGGGCTGCCTTATCGGTACGCTCGTCGGCGTCCTGCCGGGCGTGGGGCCGGTCGCCACCATCGCCATGCTGCTGCCGATCACGTTCAGCCTCGATCCGATCGGCGCCCTGATCATGCTCGCCGGCATCTACTACGGGGCTCAGTACGGTGGCTCCACCACGGCCATTCTCGTCAACATTCCCGGCGAGGCAACGTCGGTCGTGACCACGCTCGACGGGCATCAGATGGCCCGTCAGGGACGGGCTGGCATTGCCCTCGGCGTGGCTGCCATCGGCTCGTTCTTCGCCGGCACTGTGGGCACCATCATCGTCGCCGCACTCGCCGTGCCGCTGACCAAGTTCGCGCTCCTGTTCCGGCCGGCCGACTACTTCGCCCTCATGGTCTTCGGCTTGATGGTGGCGGTGGTGCTGGCGCGCGGGTCGGTGCCAAAAGCCATCGCCATGATCCTGGTCGGCGTGCTGCTTTCCACAGTCGGGCTCGATCTCGAAACGGGCGAAGAGCGTCTTACTTTCGGCTGGATGGATATTGCCGACGGCATCGAAGTCGCCGTCATCGGCATGGGCCTGTTCGGCTTCGCCGAGGTGCTGCGCAACCTGGAAGCACCCGAGGCGCGCAGCGTCGTGCAGAACAACATCGGACGTGTGCGGCCCTCACTGGCCGACCTGCGCCAGTCCTTCAATCCTATTCTGCGTGGCACCGGTCTCGGCGCGATATTGGGGCTGTTGCCTGGCAACGGTGCCGTGCTTGCGCCCTTCGCCAGCTATGCTCTCGAGAAGAAGATTGCCGCCGATCCGTCGCGCTTTGGCAAAGGCGCCATCGAAGGCGTGGCTGGACCCGAGGCCGCCAACAACGCCGGCGCCCAAACCTCCTTCATACCAATGCTGACTCTCGGCATCCCGCCCAACGCAGTCATGGCGCTCATGATCGGCGCCATGACCATCCAGAATATCGTGCCGGGACCGGAGGTCCTCACCAAGCAGCCTAGGCTGTTTTGGGGAATGATTGCCTCCATGTGGCTCGGCAACCTGATGCTGCTCATCATCAATCTGCCGCTGATCGGGGTATGGGTACGTCTGCTGAAAGTGCCCTATCGGCTGTTGTTCCCGGCCATCCTGCTGTTCTGCTGCATCGGCATCTACTCGGTGAACAACAATCCTTTGGATGTGTATCTGACGGCCGCATTCGGACTGCTCGGCTACGTACTGATCAAGTTCGACTTCGAGCCGGCGCCGCTGCTGCTCGGATTTGTGCTCGGGCGGCTGATGGAGGAAAAGCTGCGCCAGTCGCTCGCCATCTCGAGGGGAAGCTTCGAGACCTTCGTGCAGCATCCGATGGCGGCCGTCCTGCTGGTGCTGACATTGGTGCTGGCGGTCATCGTCTTTCTCCCCTCGATACGCAGGGGCCGCGAAAAGGCATTCGCCGACTGAAGTCTGGCAATGGAAAAAGCCGCGGAGCCCGAGAGATCCGCGGCCCTTCTTGATGACTGCCGTGCCGACTCAGGCGGCCTGCTGTGCCACCGTCGGCGCATCACCCATAAGCGTCGTGCGGCGCACGTCGCGCGGCTCCTCCGCCGGAAACGGACGGGCGCGGTGCATGGTCTGGCGATTGTCCCACATGACGAGATCGCCGACACGCCATTTGTGGCTGTAGACGAACTCGCGCTGTGTCGCCGCCTCGTTGAGATCGCGGAGGAACGCCTTGGCCTCGGGCCCCGGCCAGCCGATGATGCCGCCGGCGTGCGAAGACAAATACAGCGACTTGCGCTTCGTCACCGGATGCACGCGCACGAGCCGCTGCAGCACCGGCTTGAAGCGAATCCGCTCCTCTTCCGTGAAATCGTTGAACCCGAGCTGCGCGCGCGAGTACAACTGCGAGTGCTCGCACACGAGATCCTCGACCTGGGCCCTCGTCTCCTCGTCGAGCGCGTCGTAGGCCGCGCGCATGTCGGCGAACTCCGTGTTGCCGCCCTTGGAGGGAATGCTGCGCGCGTGCAAGAGGGAATACTTGGCCGGGATAACCTTGAACGAGCTGTCGGAATGCCAGAGTCGATTGCCGATGGCGAATAGCCGCCGCCGGTCATCGCGTGCAAACGGCTTGTTGTTCTTATCGAGATTGGACACGTCCGCGAAGGTCGTGGGCAGGCGATGGTCCTCGGCCGCGCGCAGGCTGGTGCCGATCGCGTGCTCGATATCGCCGAGACTCTGCGTGAAGGCGAGCTGCTGCTCGTCATTGATGTGCTGGTCGTGAAAGACCAGCACCGCGTACTTGTCCATGCCGGCGTGGATGGCGTCGGCATCGGCCTTGGACAGCGGCTTGGATATGTCGACGCCGTCGACCTCACCTGCGAAGCAGGGGCCGATCTGGCGGATCGTCATAGGCATCTCTTTGGGCTCCCAATTGGGTTGACGTTCAATCCTAGAGCGTGATTGGCTCACATGGAAGCGCTGCCCCTTCCGCGGGCATGTAGCGCCACTGCGGGCAAGGCTCGTGTGCACTCAGCTCACGCACTGGGTGCTCTCAACTCACACCTGACGAAAACAGTGGAACGACCTGCTATCTCGTGCATGATTGCGACGAACGACGGCACAAAAAAGGGCCGCATGGGATCTTCGGAGGAAAGCTAATGTCGAATATGTTTCGCGGTGCACTCGCGGTTGCCTTTCGCGCATCGCGCCTTACCTGCCAGCTCTCGACCGGGTTGCTGGCAGTTGCCCTTGGCAGCGGCGTCGCCTCGGCACAGACCTATCCCGAGCGCAATATCACTCTCATCGTTCCCTTCGCTGCCGGCGGCGCTTCCGACGTCTCCTCGCGCATCATGGCCGAGTTGATGTCGAAGACTTCTCGGGCAGACGGTCGTGATCGAGAACGTGGCCGGCGCCGGCGGCGTAACGGGCACGGTGCGCGGCAAGACCGCGCGCCCCGACGGCTACACGATCGGGTTCGGGCATATGGGGACGCATTCCGCCTCGGTCGCGGTCAATCCCAAGCTGCCGTACGACCCGCGCACCGACTTCGACTATCTCGGCATTCACCTCGTGACCCCGAACATCATGATCGTGCGCAAGGACCTGCCGGTCAACTCGCTGCAGGAGTTCATCGCCTACGCCAAGCAGAAGGGCAAGGATCTGAAGATGGGGCACAATGGGGCAGGCTCGCTGGCCCATCTCACCTGCACCGTTTTCTTCCAGCTCATCGATGTACAGCCGACGTATGTCACTTTCCGTGGCTTCGGTCAGACCATCAACGACATCCTCTCGGGCGCTATCGACGGCACGTGCGAGCTGGTGGCCTCCGTCACCGGACACGTGAAGGGCGGCTCCGTGAAAGGGTTCGGCGTTGCCGCCGACGAGCGCTCACCGGTGCTGCCGGAGGTGCCGACGTCGACGGAAGGCGGACTGCCGGCTTTCAAGGTCGAGAGCTGGCTCGGCCTCTACGTCCCCAAGGGTTTGCCGCCCGAGATCCTCGCCAAGCTGCGCGACGCTCAGCTCAAGGCGCTGGACGATCCTGTGGTGCAGGAGAAATTCCTGGGTCTTGGCGGCAGCGTTCCCAAGGCGGATCGGCGTGGCGCCGATTACATGCTCCAAACCATCAAGACAGATGTCGCGCGCTGGCAGGACGTGGTGAAGAAGGCGGGCGGTATCGAAGTGAAGGAGTGAAGACGGGGTAACTGCACGACATCAAGAAGCCGTGGCTGCGGCGCGCGCTGCCACGGCTTTACTGTCAGCAGATGTTGGTCCTGCGGCGCAGGAACGCCGCCAGCCGTCGTTTCGTCAGCAACCGGATCAAATACCCTCCAGCACGTAGTCGTGATCCATGACGACGAGGCGGTTCTCGAAACGCCATGCGCCATTCTCCTTCCTGAGCCGGCATTCGTAGCGGCCCGGACCCAGGAGGCGGCTTTGGCCATCCTTCGTCAGGAAGGTCACGAGATAGCACTTGGCGAAACCGCGGTTCCCCTCGGCCTCAATGATAAGATTTGAGATGACGTGGCGAAGCTGAGTCCCGGTTGCGTGGAAGCGAGCGAAGCGCGCCGCAAAAGCACGCACTTCGTCACGGCCGGCGTAGCGGCCAACGGCGGGACTCTCCAAGGCTCCGTCCTCGGTGAAGCACGCCACCAGCCCTTCGACGTCGCCCGTGTCGATCGCCCACATGTAGCGCGCGAACAGGTCGCCGATCGCGAGGCGGTCCTCCACGGAAACGGTCATGGCGTTCACTCCCAAGGTGTCGGTAGGCATCATTGCACAGCAATGCTTTGATATTGACTCGATCAAGTCAATTTTCTCTCGATGCGCGGTTGCCGGACAAGACCGAACGCGGGACAACTTCCGACATGACACGGCCGCTGGTGGTCCTCACCGACGCAAGCATCAGGCCCGAGGCCGCGGCGCATCTTGGAGAAAGGTGCGAAGTGCACGTGCTGCCGGGCGCCTACCCTGCCGAGGACATGCTGATCGCGGCGTGCGCCAACGCCGATGCCATCCTGGCGCGGCTGGGAACGGTGACGCGGCGCGTAATCGAGGCGGCGCCCCGGTTGCGCGTCATTGCGCGCCACGGCGTGGGTGTCGATGCGGTGGACCTGGAGGCAGCCACGGCGCGCGGCATCGTCGTGACGACGACGGGCGCGATCAATGCGGCGGCAGTCGCCGAGTATACGTTTGCCCTGCTGCTGGCGCTGGCTCGCAAGGTCGTGCCGGCTGATGCAGGCATGCGTCGGGGCGCGTGGTCGCGCGATCCTCTCGTCGGCATGGAGCTCGACGGCAAGACCCTCGGCATCGTCGGCCTGGGGGCCATCGGGCAGCGGGTGGCGCGGCAGGCACTCGGCTTCGGCATGCGTGTGATTGCGCATGATCCAAATGTGCCGACGCCGCCGGATGCCGGAATCCGCATGGTCAGCCTCGTTGAGCTGCTGGCCAGCGCCGATATCGTCACGCTGCACACACGGTTCACGCCAGGTACGGCCAAGCTCATCGATGCCGCGACGCTGGCGGCCATGCGGCCCAATGCGTTGCTAGTGAACACGGCGCGCGGCGAGCTGGTCGATGAAGCGGCCTTGACGGCAGCGCTGCGCAACGGCGGCCTGGCGGGAGCCGCACTCGACACGTTCGCCGAGGAGCCGCTGTCGGCCGAGTCGCCGCTGCGCGCGATGCCCAACGTGGTCCTGTCGCCGCACGTGGCTGGGCAGACGGCAGAAGCGGTCGTCAAAGTGGGGCTGGCGGCGGCCGATGCGATCCTCGACGAGCTCGCAGGCCGACGCCCGGCGCATGTCTACAATCCGGAAGCTTATGCGGCCCGTCTCAAGAACGGCTCTTTCGCAGTTCCCATCCTTCACGGGTCAGACTGAGGCTTGGCTGGATTGTCGACGAGTATGCGCCGACGATCTCAATGAAGCCCACCCCAAGGATGGTCAGCACACCCGGTATTGACGCCGGTGCGCACGACACCGGATAGTCGCAAACAACCGAGACGGCAGGCATGCCGCATGCTTGCGAGGAGTGAAACAATCGATGGCCGAGACACAGGGCAAGGGACTGCTGCTGGCAACGATGGAGCCGCCTTCGTCGCTCGAGGAAGAGTTTCAGCAGTGGTACGACAGCGAGCATTTTCCCGAGCGTAGGGACACCGAGGGCTTTCTGACTGCAACGCGGCTCATATGCCTCGACGGCTGGCCGCGCTATCTGGCGCTCTACGATCTGTCCTCGGTCGATGTGCTGCGCGGTCCCGGTTATGCGAAGATTGCGGGGGAGAATTACTCGCGCTGGACCGGCCGCGTCATTTCCCGTGTGTGGGGGCAATACCGCGCCGAGGGCGTCCAGATTTATCCAGGAAACGCACTGCTGGGAGATGCCGGCGCCTTCTCGCGCCTGGTGCTCTGGCGCTTCCGCAGCGCGCCGCAATCGGCGCGCGCTGCCATCGTCGAGGGCTTTCGCAAAATCTACGAGGACCGGCCGGAGGTGGCGCAGGTGCGCGTGTTCGAGGCCAAGCTCTCGGGGAGCACCGACTATATCGGCATCGCAGAGCTACATGCGCCGTTGCCGCTCGCCCAGGGTGCCGTCGCTGCGTTCGGCAGCGCAGTGCGGCACCTCGACATAGTCAATCACTACACCCGCTATGAGCGACGCTGGCCCGGAGACTTTCCGAAGGGAACCTGATCGCTCCAACTGGCTAAAAAACACCGATCGTCGCGGCTGGGCAGATGCTGCGCCGCCTAGAAACTCGACCATACTTGGGAGGATACAAATGCATCGCAAATCACGCCGAGATGTGCTGAAGGGCGCGCTGGCCGCACCGTTCGTGCTCCAAGCGGGAGGGGCGCACAGTCAGGAGACGTGGCCCAATCGGCCGGTGCACATCATGCTGCCGTTCGGCGCCGGCGGCGCCGCCGACACGGTCTGCCGCGTGGTGTTTGCGAAAGCCTCCGAGCAGCTAAAGCAATCGATCGTGATCGAGAACCGCACTGGAGGTAACACGGTCGTGGCGTCCAGTGCGGCGCTGCAGGCGCCGAAGGACGGCTACACGTTCCTCGTCAATGCCGCACAGTACCTGATCAATCCCGTGCTGATGAAGGACCTTCCGTTCGATTTCCGCGCCTCCTTCGGCCCCGTGACCCGCCTGGCGGCGTTTCCGCAGGTGGTGGCCGTACGCAAGGACTTTCCCGCCGCTACAATCGAAGAATACCTGGCGCACGCGAAAGCCAATCCTGGCAAGGTGACCTTCGGCACACCGCCGGCCGCCGGCATGGCGCACATGGCCGGGGCGCTCATTCAGAACCGCACCGGCACTCGTCTCGTGCACGCGCCCTACCGGCTCGCGACCGAGGCGGTTCGCGATGTGTCGGGCGGACATCTGGACTCGGTCATCCTCACAACCTCCACCATCCAGCCCGCGCTACAGAGCAGTACAGCCCGCGTGCTGGCCATCACGAGCGCCAAACGAACCCCGATTCTGCCGGATGTACCCACACTCGCCGAGCGCATGTTGCCCGGCTTCGACATGGATGACTGGGTCGGCCTGTTCGCCGTTACCGGCGTCCCGGCGCCCATCATCCAGCAGATGCAGAAAGCCGTGGCTCAGGCATCGCAAGATCCCGCCGTAATCGCGCGCCTGGCCCCGCTCGGCACCAATATTGTCGCCGACTCGACGGAGTCGTTCGCCAAGTTCCTCGACGAGCAACGCGAGGTTCTCACGCGCCTGATCGCGGAAGCGAACATCAAGCTTGAATAAGAGGTGCCTCAGTCGAGCAGTCCGGTCACACGCGGCAGCCAAAGCACGATGTTGGGGAACCAGACGCACAAGAGCAGCCCGATGATCTGCAAGGCTACGAACGGATACATGCCCTTGTAGACATCGCTCATGGTCACACCCTGCGGAACGGTGCCCTTCATGTAAAAGAGCGTCGCGCCGAAGGGTGGCGTCATGAACGAAGTCTGCAGGTTGACGGCCACCAACGTGCCGAACCACACCATCAGGTAGGCCTTGTCGCCAATATGATCGGTGAAGTCGAACTTCATGAGGATCGGCGCGAAGATCGGCAGCACGATGAGGCAGATCTCGATCCACTCGAACGGAAAGCCCAGCAGGAAGATCAACACCATCACGAACGCCAGCATCTCCCACTTCGTGTCGATGCCGAAATAGCCGAGCGTGGAGAGCATGAGATCGTCTCCGCCGAGCGTGCGGAAGACATAGGAGAAGCAGGTCGCGCCGAGGAAGATCAGAAACACCATGGCGTTGGCGCGACAGGCCGAGCGGATCGCATCGTTCGCCATAGATAACGTGAGGCGGCCGTTCAGGGCGGCAATCAGGAACGAGCCGAGCACACCGACGCCGGCACTTTCCGTGGCCGTCGCCCAACCAGCGAAAATCGAGCCCATGACGATCACCATGAGCATCGTCATCGGAAACAGGCCGGTCCACATGGTCCGCCAGAACTCGCGCCGTGTCTGCGGACCGAAGTCAGCCGCCATCTTGGGCGCTTTGCTGGGTTTCACAACGGCAACGCCCAGGATGTAGAGAAGATAGAGCCCGGACAGCAGAAGGCCCGGCATGGTGGCGGCCGCGAACAGGGCGCCGGCTGAGGAGTTCAGCATCTCGGCCATGACCACGAGCATGATCGCCGGAGGGATGAGAATGCCGAGCGTTCCCGCAGAAGCGATGGTGCCGATGGCCAGGCGCTTGTCGTAGCCGGCCTGCAGCATCGGCGGCAGCGCAATGAGCGACAGCAGGACAACGGCGGCGCCCACCACACCGATCGGCGCCGCCAAAATGGTGCCCATGACCATGACGGAAACGGCGAGACCGCCGGGAACTCGCTTGAGCAGGATCTCGGTCGCCAGCAGCATGTCCTTGGCCGATCCCGATCGCTCCAGGATCGAGCCCATGAAGATGAACATCGGCACCGAGACGAGGACGGGGTCTGTAGCCACACCGCCCCACATGCGCAGCAGCACGTTGGAAAGGTTGTTGATCGGGAACACGCCGAGCAGCCAGCCGATGAAGCCGAACGCCAGTCCCATGCCGCCCATCACAAATGCGACCGGATAGCCGCAGAAGATGATGAAGAACATCAGGAAGAACATGATGAGGGCGAGGTAGTCGGTGATCCAATCCAGCATGACCGCCCGCCTCAGACCTCGAGCTCGGCGTGACCGATCTGCAGGCCGGTCTCCTGCTGCGTTCGCCCTCCAAACAGGAAGGCGACAAGCCGGATCAAAACGCTGACGACACCGAGAAGGACCAGCCAAAGGCCGACATAGAAGATGCCTTTGATGATCCAGCGGTGATCGAGACCGAGGACGTTCTCCGAGCCCTCGCCCTGGACGTACGAGGTCCAGGTGAACTCCCAGCCGTGGTAGACCATCACGGCCATGAACGGCAGTGCGAACAGCAGCAGGCCCCAGAACTCGATCCAGGCCTTGGTGCGGTATTTCAGGGTCTCAGTGTAGCTGTCGACGCGAGGGTGGGCGTTGATCGTGTAGTTGTAGCCCATCCACATGGAGAACACGGTGGTGTGGAGGTGCCACTCCAGCTCCTGAAACTTGGTGAGCGGAATTGGGATGCCAAACTTGCGTCCGAAGACGTCGATGCACGTCACGCACATGAGGACGATGAGCAGCCACCCGGACGCGAATGCGACGACCTCAAGCATCCGCTTAATGAAGTTGGAGAGGGCCAAGAGCCGGTTCATGCACTTGGTCCTAAGCGATTGACCTCATCTGACTGAGACGTGGTCAATCGATGAAGCCCCATCGCCTCGGAAGATAGAGCACCGTCTCCGGCCAGTAGATGCAGATCAAGAGCGAGATGAGCTGCAGGATCACGAACGGAACGATGCCGCGATAGATGTGCATCATGGTCACCGACCGTGGCACCACGCCCTTCATGTAGAACAGCGCGAAGCCGAATGGCGGCGTCAGGAATGCCGATTGCAGGTTGACGGCCAGCAAGATGGCGAACCACAGCAGGATGATCTTGGGACCCTCGATGAAACCCGGGAATGTCATCTTGGCCATGATGGGCGAGAACACCGGCAACACGACGAGGCAGATTTCCACCCAGTCGAAGAAGAAGCCCATGATGAACACGAGAACCATAACGAAGGCCAGCACCTCCCACCCTGTGTCGATGCCGGCGTGCTTCAAGATCTCGACGACGACGTCGTCACCGCCGAGCGCGCGGAACACGTAGGAGAAGAGCGTCGCGCCGAACAGGATAAAGAAGACGAGCGCATTGGTCAGCGCCGAGGACTTGATCACCTGCCGGATCATGGGCAGCGAGAAGCGCCGCGCACGGATGGCCAGAAGAATGGCACCGAAGCAGCCGACGCCGGCAGCCTCCGTCGGCGTGGCCCAGCCGCCAAAGATGGAGCCGAGCACAAGGCAGATGAGAAAGGCAGGCGGCGAGAACGTCTTGATGATCATCGCCCACAGCTCGCGCTGTGTCTGGGGGCCCTCGTGGGCCCCGAGCGGCGGCGCCAGAGAGGGTCGCGCAAAACAGAGCGCCACGATGTACACCATGTAGACGCCCGACATGATCAGGCCCGGAATGATGGCCGCCGCGAACAGCGTGCCGACCGGTATCTGCATCAGATCGCCCATGATGACGAGCATGATCGAGGGCGGGATGAGGATCCCCAGCGTCCCGGCCGATGCGATGGCGCCGAGCGACAGCTCCTTCTGGTAGCCACGGTCGATCATCACTGGCAAAGCAATCAGCGTCAGCATGACGACCGACGCACCGACGATGCCGGTCGTCGCCGCCATAATCGTCCCGAGCAACACCACGGCGATGGCGAGGCCCCCCGGGACACGGCGGAAGATCACCTGCAAGCAGCGTAGCAACTCCTCGGCAACTCCACTTTTTTCCAGGAGAGTGCCCATGAAGATGAACATGGGCACGGCCACGAGAACCTGGTTTTCCACGCCCTGTCCGTAGATGCGCGGCAGCAGGTTCGCGAACTGCACCATGTTGAAGACGCCGAACATGACGCCGAGAAAACCGAAGAAAATGCCGATGGCGCCGAGCACGAACGCGACCGGATAGCCACAGAACATGATGAAGGTGAGCACGAGAAACATGATCACCGAGAGGTGGTCCGCAATCCAATCCATGGGTCCTGGATTCCCTCTATTCGGCAGCCAGTGGGGTGGACGGCATGGCTCTATCCGCGAGGTCCGGCGGCCCCATGAGGAAGACAATCCGGCGCGCGGCCACCGAGATCACCGACAGCAGCACGGACCAGAAGCCGAAATAGAGAAACAGCTTGATGACCCAGCGCATGCCAAGTCCGTTCGGCGCTGGCGAGCCCTCCCCCTGTTGAAACGAGGTCCAGAAGAACTCGTGCGCATACGGCAGCGCCGTCAGAACGTAAGGCAGGGCGAACACTGCGCAGCCAATGAGCTCGAGCCAAGCCTGCCGCCGCGCCGACATGCTCGCGGTCAGGACGTCAATGCGAACGTGCGCATTGCGCACGTAGGCGTATCCAAGCCAAGTCAAGAACAGCATGCCATGCAGATGCCATTCCAACTCCTGCAGCCGTGTCGATCCGAGGTCGACTCCGAGAACCATAAGCTGGAAGCCGGCCTTGCGCGTCAGCACGTCGAAACAGATCACTGTGACTAGAGCAAAGAACAGCCAACCGAATGTGTGTGCGACCAAGCGCAGAAACGCGTCGATCGCATCGCTCAACCGAAGCAGCGCCTGCAAGAGCTTCCTCCAAAGTCATCGTGGGCTTGATCCAGCGCTCGCCGGCCCAGCTTTTCTTTGGCCGGCGAAGCAACGGGCGGCTTCACCGACCGCCCGTCCAAGCCTCTTCGAATAGATGCGGGCGGGCGCTATGAACTCCCCGCCCAACCACTATTTCAAGTAGCCGTGATCCTTCCAGATCTTGTAGTCGGCACGGAACGCCTGGAGGGAGTCGTACGCTTTCTTGAAGTCCGGGCTTTTCTCGGCCTGCTCCTTGGCGACCTCGAGCCACTTTTCATAGAACAGGTCGAGCATCGGCTTGTCCCAGAACTTGATCTGGACACCCTTCGCTTTGAGCTCGTTGAGCACCTTGAACTGGCTGGCCTCGCTGTCGGCGAACTCATTCAACATCTGTGCGTCGCAGGTCGTCTTGACGATGGCCTTCTGGGTTTCCGACATCTCGGCCCATTTCGCCTCGGAGACGAACAGATGTGTCAGCGTCGACATCTGGTGCCAGCCGGGGAAGTAGTAGAACTTGGCGATCTGGTGGAAGCCCAACGCGTAGTCCATGGCAGGCATCGAGAACTCGGTGGCATCGATGGTGCCGAGCTGCAGCGCCTGGAAGATTTCACCCGCCTGAAGGAGTTGCGTGGCGACACCGAGTTTCTGCATGACGTTGGCACCGAGGCCCAGGAAGCGCATCTTCAGGCCCTTCAGATCCTCGGCGGTCTTGATCTCCTTGCGGAACCAGCCGGACGCCTCGGGGGAGATCATCCCGCAGTTGAAGACCACGATCTTGTAGCGCTTGAAGTGCTCCTCCATCAGCTGTTGGCCGCCGCCATACTTCATCCAGGCGAGAAACTCGCCGGCCTCGGGACCGAACGGCAGGGTCGAGTACACGGCGAAGGCGATATCCTTGCCGGTGAAGAACGCCGATCCGGTCCACGCTGCGTCGAGCGAGCCGCTGGCAACGGCATCGAAATACTGGTTGGCGGGAACCAAGGCGCCCGGCTCAAACAGCTTGGCGTCGATCGAGCCGTTCGACAGCGTTCTCAGCATCTCGATCGTGCGCTGCTGCGCGGGACCGAGGATCGTGGTCGAGGATGGGAACGCCCCTCCGATCTGCAAGCGTACCTTTTTGTCTTGGGCGACCGCAGGCGTCGCAAGGATGCCGGCGCAAGCTGCAGCGGCCAGTATTGTCTTAAGGCGCATAAATTCCTCCCGTTGGGAACTTCTGAACGTCAGTCGAGGGAAGAATTGATGCGCAAGACGCAGCCAGACCTCCCCCAGGAGCTGTTTTCTTATGCGGCTGCCGAACTTGTCCTAGCTCAGACCACGCAGCGCACGTGCTCGCTCATTATTGGGACAACGCTGGCACGCGGTCCCTGCGCTGTCAAAGACCGCTATGCATTGATGTGAAGGGAGACCAGTGCTTCTCGCATGGCTCGTCAGACGGTGAGAACGATTTTGCCTGTCACACGGCGCGCCGCCACGTCGGCCAGCGCCGCGGATGCCTGTTCTATAGGCATCGTGCGCCAGACCAGGGGCTTGAGGCGCCCCTCGGATTGATGCCGGAGCAGTTCCGCAAGCCGCGCGCGCGAGTCATCCGGATAGCGAGCGCTGTGCTCGCCGAAGACGACGCCGACCACGGAGAAATTCTTGACCAGGATGAGGTTGGTGGCCACGCGTGGAATGTCGCCCGAGGCAAAACCGACCACCAGGATGCGCCCTTCCCAGCCGATGCAGCGGACGCACTGCTCGAAATAGCTCCCGCCGACTGGATCGAAGACGACGTCGACACCCTTCTTGCCGGTCAGCTCGAGTACCCGATCGCGCAGGTTCTCGGTGCGGTAATCAATGGTCTCGTCGGCGCCATGCTCGCGCGCGATCGCGAGCTTGTCGGGTCCGCCGGCCGCGGCAATGACACGCGCACCCACGAGCTTGCCGATCTCGACGGCGGCCAAACCGACACCGCCGGCAGCACCGAGCACGAGCAGTGTCTCGCCGCGTTTCAGCTTGCCGCGGTATTCAAGGGCAAAGTGCGCGGTGCCGTAGACGATGGGAAACGCGGCAGCCTTAACGAAATCCAAAAAGTCGGGAATAGGCGTGACGATGGCGCCGGGCAGCACGATCTCGCTGGCGTATCCTCCGCCGCGTCGCGCCATTGCCAGCACGCGCTGTCCTGGCGCCACATGCGTGATGCCCTCACCGCGTTCCATCACGGTGCCCGCCACCTCCGAGACCGGGGATGAAGGGCAGCTCGGGCTTCACCTGGTACTTGCCTTCGACCATCAAGATGTCGGGAAAGTTCACGCCAGCCGCTTTCACGGCAATGCGGACCTGGCCTGCACCCATGGGTGGCGCAGGCACCTCCTCCACTCTGAGGGCCGATATGTCGCCGAGAGATCGGCACAAAGCAGCACGCATATTTTTCACCCATCCTTGCCGAGTTGCGCGGCCAGCATTTTCAGATCGCGCCGCATCAGCTTACCTGTCGGGGTCAGCGGCAGGCTCTCGCACAACCGCACCTGATCGGGAATCTTGTAGCTCGACAGCTTCGTGCGGCAATGGCCGAGCAGTCGTGTCGATCTGCACGTCTGCACCGGGCTTCGGGACGATGAAGGCGACAATGATCTCGCCCTTGACCGGGTGTGCCACACCTGTAACGCCAGCAAGACCCACATGCGGATGCTGCTGGAGAATCTCCTCCACCTCCGCCGGCGAGACGTTGATGCCGGAACGCTTGATCATCTCGGAGTCGCGACCGGCATAGACGAAGGTGCCATCGCCGGCGAGGGAGCCGAGATCCCCGGTCTTGAAATAACCGTCGGCCGTGAAGACCTCGGCGTTGTGACGTGCACTGTCGCCCGCATAGCCGCGCGTGAGATAGCCGCGCACCTCGACCATACCGGGTTTACTCGGCATGCACTCTTCGCCCGTGCTGGAGTCGCGGATGCGCAACACAACACCAGGCAAGGGCGGACCTTGGCAGACGGCCCGCTTCTCCAACGGCCAATGATGCGGCGTGACGCAGCAGTTTCCGTAAGTCTCCGTGCTGCCGTAGATGTTGCAGATCTCGGATGCGCCCAATTCCGTGGCTGCCTTGATGACATCCTGCGGACTGCCGATCGTGACGCCCGTACGCAGTGAAGCGGTGCGCCGGCGCTCGAATTGAGGATGCGCCAGCAGTGCGCTGGTCATTGCGGGCAACGTATAGATCGCGGTGCATCGATGCCGCTCGATGAGGTCCAACGCATCGCCCGGTTCGAAACGGCCTTGGAGCACGAGCGTCGCGCCGTGCGTGAGGGAAGCCGGCAATGCGTTCGCCGCGCCATAGGACCAGAACAGTGGGATAGAGACGAGCACCTGATCGCCCGGACGCAGGCCTTGCCGCTCGCCGATGTTGAAGCCGTTCTCGATGACGCCGAAATGGTCGAGCGGCACAGCCTTGGGGCGGCTGCTGGAGCCCGAAGTATAGAGAACGACGAGCGGGTCGGCGGCGCTCGCCGCGGAGCCGGGCGGGAGAGTGGAGAGGAGCGAACCATCGAGATAGCCGATATAGCTGTGCCATCCGGCCCGCGGAGCCTCGTCGATGACGATGATGCGTTCGAGTCCGGGGCACCGGCCCGTATCCTCGATGGCTGCCAGGGCGCCGGCGAAATCCTGATTACCGTAGCTTCTCAGCGTAAACAGGCAGCGCGCGCCCGAGTCGCGCAGGACATACTCCAGCTCGCTCGGCGTCGACCACGTGCTGAATGGCACGACGGTGGCGCCCAGCGCACTGGCGCCAAAGAATACCTGAAGCCATTCGATACGGTTGCTGCAGAGCAGCCCGACACGTTCGCCGCGTTTGACGCCATCCGCGTGCAGACGAGCGGCCACGCGGGAAGCCTGCTCGGCCAGCGCCGCATAGGTGACTTGACTGGCCCCTGAGATGACAGCGAGTGCGTCCGGCCAGCGGGCGGCCTGCTCGCTCAGCAGCTCGAAGGCTGTACGACTGAAGGGCGGCTGCATAGGCTGGCGGACATCCAGGGCTGGTGGCTATCACTGCGCAGTGCGACGATAGCGACGGCGCGGAGCCCGTGTCCACCTCCTGCTGTGCCGGAATACGCGAAGGAGATATGCAATGCCGCTCGAGGTGCGTGATGTGGGCGGCCACATCACGCTGATCACCATCGACAACCAGTCCAAGCGCAACGCCATGTCCAGGGCCATGCTAGCCGAGCTGGCAGCACTGTGGGACCGGCTCGACACGTCCGGCGTCAGGTGCGTCGTCGTGACCGGGGCTGGAGAGAAGGGCTTCTGCGCCGGCGCCGACATCGGCGGCGACCTGAGCGCGGACGAGACGGCGGCGCGCACCATCAACCGGGCTTTGCTCAAAACCTCGACCTTCTCCAAGCCGATCATTGCCGCCGTGAACGGCGATTGTGCCGGCGGCGGTGTCGAGCTGCTGCTGGCGACCGACATCCGGGGGGCTGCTCAACATGCCCGCTTCGGGCTGCCGGAGGTGCGCTATGCGATCTATCCCTTCGGCGGCGCGACGGTGAAGCTGGTGCAGCAGATCGGCTATGTGCACGCCATGGACCTGCTACTCACGGGCCGGCTGGTCGATACCGATTTTGCGGAGAAGATCGGACTCATCAATCAAGCGGTGCCTGCCGGTAGCCTCATGGACTGGGCGATGGAAAAGGCGCAGGCCATTGCCGCGAACAGCCCGGCCGCCGTGCAGGCAGTCAAGACGCAGATCAGCGCCAGCATTGCCGACTACTCGATCAGCCGCGAAGCGCTCGAGCAGCAACTGGGCGACAAAGTCCGCGCCAGCTCCGACTTCGCCGAAGGCGTGGCGGCGTTTCGCGAGAAGCGAAAGCCCAATTATGTCTGAGGCCATCGACTTTGCGCACCTCATACGTGAGGGCGACACTATTGCGTGGAGTGGGGCGGCGGCCGAGCCCAACCATCTGGTCGGGCTGCTCAATGCACAGCTCGACCGCATGCCACCGTGCTCGGCGCTGATCGGCCTGGGGATGACCGAGACGCTCGATGCGGCGCGCGTGGCCGGGCGCATGCGCATACGTGCGCTCGGAGGTGCCGGAACGAGCCGCCGCTTCCAGGACGTGGGCCTCGACGTACTGCCGGCCCACTACTCGGCCATTCCCGATCTGGTGGCGCAGGGTGTGGTGAAAGTGGACGTGGTGCTGGCCCAGCTCGCGACGGACGGGGGTTTGTATCTGCTAACGCCGATGATCGACTACGTGGCCGACGCCATTCCACGCGCCCGTGTCGTTATCGCCGAGATCAACGATCAGGCACCTTGCATGCAAGGCGATACGTCGATCGGGCGCGGCGACATCGATCACGCGATCCCCGTCTCCTACCCCTTGCCGGAGTTGAAGCCGTCTGCGCCCGGACCGGTCGAGCGTACCATCGGCGAGCATGTCGCGCGGCTGATACCCGATCGCGCGACGATCCAGGTCGGGCTCGGCGCCCTGCCCGACGCCGTTCTGGAGCGCCTCGCCGCCAAGAAAGAGCTGGGGCTGCACAGCGGCACCATCGGCGACGGCGTCGCAAACCTCGTCGAGGCGGGTGTCATCACCAATCGGTACAAGCCCCTGGACACGGGCCTCACCGTCACCGCAGGACTACTGGGTACGCGACGATTGTATCAATGGGCGCACAAGAACCCGCTGCTGCGCCTGCGCTCGCCGCGCTATACGCACGACTACCTGGTGCTCAGCCAGATCCCCAATCTCATCGGCGTCAACGCCACGCTCGAGATCGATCTGACAGGGCAGATGAATACCGAGGTCGCAGGATCGCGCCACATTGGACTTATCGGCGGGCATGCCGATTTCATGCGCGGTTGCCTCCGCTCGCCCGGCGGGCGAGGCATCGTTGCCCTGCAATCGACCGCGCGCAGCGGAACGGTATCGCGCATCGTACCGAAGCTATCGAGCGGCATTGTCACGACCTCGCGCAGCGATGCTGACATGGTGGTCACTGAATACGGCGTGGCCGAGCTGCGCGGGCGCACAGTGTCCGAGCGCGCAGCAGCGTTGATCGCAATCGCGCACCCGGACTATCGCAACGAGCTCGCCGCGCAGGCCGAACGGCTTGTCTGATCTACTCGGCCAACCAGAGGCCACCCAGATCCTGATTGATGAAGTGGGAGGGTGACATCTGGAAACCGCGCACTTTGCTCGACATGCCAACGGTGCGGTTGAGCCAGAGGAACGGCACCTGATAGGCCTCAGTCAGCAAGCGCCTCTCGAACTCGCGCAC
This sequence comes from uncultured Alphaproteobacteria bacterium, assembly GCA_963840425.1. GTDB lineage: Bacteria > Pseudomonadota > Alphaproteobacteria > Rhizobiales > Hyphomicrobiaceae > CADEFX01. The sequence continues at coordinate 258,424 of CAWIYZ010000033.1, forward strand.
TGTTCTCTTGCGCTCGGCCACGTCGAACGTGGAATCGATCTTCGCGTAGAGCTGGTCGATCGTGCGATCGATGAAGCGGCTCGGGTTGTAGGATGAAATATCGGCCGAGACATTGCGGGCCAGCTCGACAGATGGGTCGTCCATGACCTCGCCGGAGAAGTCGATAATGGCCTCGAAGGCGCCGCTGCGCATGGCGTTGACCAGAGCATTGACGTCCACTTGGCTATGCTCGGCCGTCACGCCGATCTGACGCCATTGATCGACAAGATAGACGCCGGCAGATGTGTACGGGTCGGCGATGTTACGGTTGATAAGCCGCAACGAGAGGTTCTCCTGCCCTGCCTCCTTCAGCAAGCGCCTGGCTTCCGCACGCGAGGCCGCGATGTCGCGCGAGAACCCGGGATATGTCTCAAGCTCGGCGTTGGTTGCTCCCCACGGCGAGCCGGGTCGCTGCGTCGCTCCGACCAGCGCAAGCGAAGACACACGAGAGAGATTCTGCGCGCCACCCCAGCGATCGATGGCCAACGATAGAGCGCGGCGCACGCGTGCGTCATTGAAGGGCGGCTTCTCGGTGTTGAAGGCGACGACGACCAGGAAGGCGTAGGCCGTGGTGTGGAACTGGATGCCATCGCCGAGCGCGGTGCGGAGCTGGTCACGCGTAGCCGGCGCCAGCGTGCGGAACTCGGCCATCACCTGTCCGCTCTGCAATGCGCTTGCCAGTGCCGCGCCCGACGTGTTGACCGCGCGGAAGCCGTCGAGATAGGGGCGAGGCTGATCGAAATAGCCATCGAAACGCTTGGCGATCCAGTGCGAGCCACGCACCCGCTCGACGAATGCGAACGGACCGCTGCCCATCACCTCCTTGGTGGGATATGTGGGGTCCTGGGCCAAGCGGGCGGCGCTGTAGATGCAGTTGAACGGGACGGCGAGGCTGTTGAGGAAGGCAGGCGAAGCCGTCTTTAAGCGAAACACAACCGTCAGCGCATCGGGCGCCTCGATCTCGGCGATGCGTGCGTAGACCGACGAGCGGACCGAGGTCACACCTTGAGGCGGCTGCCGGATGCGATCGAAGCTGGCCTTGACGTCGGCCGAGGTGAGCGGAGTGCCGTCGTGGAAATTGACGCCGGAGCGCATCTTGAAAGTGTAAGTCAGCTTGTCATCCAACTCCGTCCACGAGGTGGCGAGGTCGGGCAGCACACGCGACGTGTTGGAGGGGTCGAGCTTGACCAGCAGGGAGTAGTGCGGCGACACGTAGTGCATGGTCGCAAAGGTGGACGTGCCGTGGCAGTCGATGGTGGGCGGATCGCCCTGAACGGCATAGACCAGGGTGCCGCCTTTGCGCGGCTGCTCGGATGCAGCAGACTGCTGGGCCAACGTGGCACAAGCGGCCAAGGCCGCGAGTGCGGCGATGATACGGTACGAGACGGCCATTGACGTTTCTCCCTCCTCAATCCCACCGCGTGCGAGCCGATCCCGCTCCGGGGGCGTACTGCTTGGCCGATCTCACCTGAAGGCGTCGGACGTGCGGCACATCAGCATCATGATTGACATATGCACCAAGGTGCGCAAGTCCGATGTCCACAGACGCATGCCACATCGCCATGCGACATCTCCATGACACCATGCGCGAGCTGAGCAGGATGGACGAACGCAGACCCCTTTCCGGCCAGACAATCCTTGAGCTGGCACGCCCGGGCGGCAGCGAGGTGACGGCGCGCGCGGTGGCGTTGGCCGGCCGCATCGCCGCCGATTTCGGCGCGACGGTGATCAAGGCCGAGCCGGCAGATGGCGACGCGCTGCGCCGAACGGGGCCGTTCATTGCGGGAGCCGATGGAAGGCCCGAGAGTGCGACGTTCGTGTTCCTCAACGGCGGGAAGCGATCCTTACGCCTGCCGGAAGGCTCTCAAGGCCGGTCGCTGCTGACTGCGTTGAGCGGGCAGATGTCCGCCGTGCTGACAGACGACCGCGAGGCTTTGGGCGGCGTGCTCGGATCCATACCGGTGAGGGTGATGGTCGAGCACGGCGCGCCTGCTGCGATGCCGGACGCACGCGTCTCGGACACGACGGTGCTGGCGGCGAGCGGCATCCTAGATCTCGTCGGACGGCCGGATGCGGCACCCGTTGCGCTCGGCGGGCACCAGGCGAGCTATGTGGCGGGTTTGGCGGCATTCTCCGGATTGGCAGCGGCGCTCGCGGGGCGCGATCTCGGAGCGGACAGCGAGACGATCACAGTCTCGGCCACAGAGGCGTGCCTATGGGCCAACTGGAAGAGCTTCGCCGAGAAGCTCTATCTAGGCCGCGGCCCGACACGCGAGGGTCGCCTGGCGGAGTGGCAGGCGTTCCCCTGCACGGATGGACACGCGGTGCTGGTCTACCTCGACCGCGACTGGCCCCTCGTCGTGCGGCTGATCGGTGACGAACGGCTCGCCCGGCCAGACTTGCAGACACGAGAGGGGCGGCGCGCCAACATGGCGGAAATCAGCAAAATCGTGCAGCCGTGGTTCGCGGTGCGCTCGCGCAAGGAGGTCTTCGCACTCGCCAAGGCGGCTGGACTGCCGATCGCGCCCGTGATCGGCGTGCACGAGCTGCTCGCCGATGCGCAGTACGCGGCGCAGAGATTTTTCGCACGGCCCTCGAGCAGCAACTGCGGCGAACTTTGGCAAGTACCGACCGTGCCGACGGTGTGGAATGGCCGGCGCTTTGCGCCGGTTGCGACGCAAGACGGCGATGCGCCGGGGGCTGCGATATGAGCCAATATCCGCTTGCCGGCTGCCGCGTGCTCGATCTGGGCATCATCACCGCTGGTGCCAGCACCTCAGCGCTGCTCGCCGATCTCGGCGCCGACGTCATCAAGGTGGAGTCCAGCGCCTACATCGATCCATTCCGCGCCTGGGATCGTGGGCTTGGGGCGCCGGACTGGTGGAACCAGTCGCGGTTTTTCGCTTTCACCAATCGCAACAAGCGCGATTTGGCGTTGGATCTCAAGAAGTCCACGGGGCCGAGAACTGTTCCTCGATCTGGTCGAAGGCGCAGATGTGGTCGTGGAGAATTTCCGGCGCGGCGTGCTGGAGCGGCTGAAGCTCGACTACGCTACGCTGTCGGCGCGTAATCCGAAACTCATCCTGGTCTCGGTGACAAGCCAAGGCGAAACTGGACCCGATGCCACCGCCGCTTCCTTCGGATCGACACTCGAAGCGACCTCGGGCCTCGCGGACCTCACGCGCGACGAGGACGGCACGCCGCTCATCAGCGGCATTCTGCTCAACTATCCCGACCAGATCGTTTCCATATACGCGGCGGGCGTGACCACGCTGGCGGTGATGGAACAGCGGCGGACGGGGCGCGGCGCGCGACTCGACATCTCGCAGCGGGAGCTGGCGAGCTTCCTGATCGGCGAGCACATTCTGGCAGCTTCGGCTGGCGCCATCGCCGCGCCGCCGGAGGCAGCTGAGCCACCGGCCACGGCGCTCGTTGCCGGTAGTGACGGGCGTTGGCTGCTATGCCACGGCCCCTCTAGCGCGATACTGGCACGGGCTCTGCGCGAGCTAGCACCAAACGGGCGTTCGGCACTGGATGCCTCAGCGCTTGCGGCTGCACTCGGACGAACTCGATGTGCAGGCGGTTGCCGTGCGCAACGCCAACGACTTGCTCGAAGCCGCGAAGCGCGGAGAAAGCCAGCTTGCATTTGCGAGCGCTCCGGACGGCTCCGACGTCAAAGGCATACCGTGGGCTGCGGCGGGTGCTCCGCTGAGCGTAAGGCGGCGAGCGCCGGGGCTCGGCGAGCACAACGCCGAGATCCTGCGTGATCTGCTCGGTCTCGACGACGCCGCGATCGCAGCGCTCGGCGCGGAGGGCATCATCGGCACCCATCCGAAGGCGTGAGGTCAGGCGCCGGCGGGCGTTGACAGGAGCAGGACGGCGAGCGCAACGCCGCTGCGCCGAATCGGTACGGCGACCGAGACGATGGGCTCGCCGTCCTCCACCGTCAGCCGCACGGGGATCGCATGTCCCCTGAGCGCCTCGTCGAGGTCAAGGCTATTGCTCGTACCCGCCAGCCTGTCGGCCAGAATCTGGCCGCGCATCCACCAGTCGTGCGCCATGCTCCAAATGCCCCTGGATGGTGAAACGCGGCCGACGCGATGGACGGTATCGACCAGCAACACGCCATCGCGGGCGAACACGCGGGCCCGTATTCGCGGCCCAGGCGCTAGACGCCGCAGCAGCGGCGCCATGCGCTCGGGCTCGAACGAGGCGTCGGCCGCAAGCAGAGCTGCAATCGCGTCGCCTTGGACCACCAGGCTCGCGCGCCTGGCATCGATCAGCGCATTGTGAAAGCTAAGCAACCCGAGGCTTGCTAAAAACAGGACAACAAACACGAAAAGAGACAGACGCCAGAACGCGCAGACTCTCATCCGATTGTCCTCATCCGTTTCCAACGTGCAGGGCTGAACAAATGAGCACGGATATTTCGGCGGGATCGTGGAGCAGCCGGGCGGAAGGCATGAACCGTGAATGACCACGAGCACCATCATCACCAGCGTCCGACACGGCGCGAGATCGTCGGCGGCGCCGCGGCGTTCGGTGTAGCTATGACGCTGCCCGGCATGAGTTGGGCGTCGACACCCGCTGTCGCGACCGAGATGGCCAGGGCCGGGGCCGCTTGGCTCGGCCTCTTGAGCGAAAGCCAGCAGCGTGCGGCACAGCTTGCATGGGACGGCCGCGCGCGGCGCGACTGGCACTACATTCCACGCAGCCGACCGGGCGTGGCCCTGCGTGACATGACACCGGCGCAGAGCGCCGCGGCATGGGACCTGCTCGGCACGCTGCTCAGTGCGCGCGGGCTGGATCAAGTGCGCGGCCAGTTGCAGATCGAACAAGTATTGGGGGAGATGAGTGGCAGCCTGCGCTTTCGAGACCCCGGCAACTATGCGCTGGCGATCTTCGGCGATCTGCGCGGGACGGCACCGTGGGCCTGGCGCTTCGAGGGACATCATCTGTCGCTGAGTGTAGTGGTCGGGCCGGAGTATGGCGTGGGCATCACGCCGGTGTTCTTCGGCGCCAATCCGGCGCGGGTGCCACGAGGACATGCGCACGCCGGCTTCAGGCTGGTCGGCGCCGAGGAGGACGCGGCGTTCGGGCTCATCCGCTCCCTGGAGGGCCCTGTGCGCGCGCGGGCCGTCATCGGCGACCGGGCGCTCGGTGATATCGTGTCGGGGCCGGGCCGCGAGCTGTCGTTGGGGCGCTTTGAAGGTATTGCCGTGTCAGGGCTGAGCGGGCTCCAGCAGTCCGGCGTCATGCAGGTACTGCAGCTCTATGCCGGCACCATGCGCGAGGAGATCGCCTCCGCTGCCATGACACGGCTCCGCGAGGGCGGCCTGGACACGTTGCATTTCGCCTGGGCCGGAAGCCTGGAGCCGGGTCGACCGCACTATTTCCGCATCCACGGGCCGACGGCGCTGATCGAGTACGACAACACGCAGGACGGTGCCAATCACGTGCATTCAGTGTGGATAGATCCGCAGGGTGTGTTCGGTCAGGACATGTTGCAGAAGCATTATCGCAACGCGCACTAGCGGCACCGGCAGTTGCCGCGACCGGCTCGTGCACCTATGGTCCCGCCGACATGGCACGACCGATCAACAGCGCCAACATGTTGCGAACCAAAATCCTGCTCGGGCATATCGCGGGTGCGCACGGCATCAAAGGCGACGTGCTGATCAAGACTTACACCGGCGCGCCGGGCGACATCGGCGCTTATGGAGCGCTTTCGGACGAAGCCGGGCAGCGAAGCTTTGTCGTCAAAGTGCGACACGTGACACAGAACGGCGTGGTCGCCGGCATCGCGGGCGTGACCGACCGGACAACGGCAGAAGGGCTCAAGGGCGTGCAGCTCCATGTGGCACGCGAGCGGCTGCCGCCACCGGCAGATGGTGAGTTCTATCACGCCGACCTTGTAGGCCTGGCGGCAGCGGACGCCGGTGGCGCGACTATCGGAACCGTCGTCGCCGTGCGCAACTACGGGGCCGGAGACCTGCTGGAGATCGCGCTATCGGGCCGGCGCGAGACCGAGCTCGTGCCTTTCACGCAGGCCTTCGTGCCGGAGGTCAGCATCAACGATGGTCGCGTCGTCGTGCGGATGCCGGCCCCCCCGGACCAGTCGGACGGGCCCGGCGACAGTGAGGCTGGGGAACAATAGACGGACGTCACAGTCGCGGGCAATGCGATGCAGATGCGCTTCACGCCAAGACCGTGGCGCCTGCGCTGGCCAGATCCCGGCGCAGCAACCAGCTTGGCCGTCCGCGCGCAGGCATGGCTGGCGCGGCTGGCCGCCTACGGCACCGAGGGTTATCCGCTGCCCGTGCAGCGGCGTCTCAAGATCCTGAACGTAGTCGCCTACCTGATCGCCTTCTTCACCTTCGCCTATGCCGCCCAGCATCTGTTCGTGGATGCGAAGTTGTGGGCGCCGATCATCGTCATCAATGCGTCGCTGGCTTTCGTCGCCCTCATCGTTCCCTTCCTGCATCGCTTCAATGATGTCGCGGGCGGGTTGACGATCGCCATCGCGGAATTCGTGGCGCTGTTCGCGCTCACCGCGCATCTCGGCCGCGACTCGGGCATCCACGTGCAATACATCGCCTATGCGGCGGCGCCGTTCGTCATTCTCGGGCTCGGGCGGCTGAAGCTCGTATTGGTGCTGGTTGTGATCGGTTTTGTGCTGCACGTCGCGGCATGGTTCATGTTCCCGAGTGAGCACGCCCTGTTGCAGGCGGCCAGGTCCCAGCTCGACTCCATGTACCTCACGGCTGCCGTGACGACGTTCGGCCTGATCGCGGCCACGGTGTATTATGCCTTCCATCTGGCAGAGCGTGCCGAAGCGGAGACGGATACGCTGCTGCGCAACATCCTGCCGGAGCCGATCGTCGAGCGTCTGAAGGCGGCACCAGGCGCAACAATCGCCGACAGCTTCGAGGATGCGTCCGTGCTGTTCGCGGACCTCAAGGGATTCGTGTCGTTCGCCAAGGTGCTGGGGCCGGCGCGAACGGTAGAATTTCTCAACCGGCTGATGACGGAGCTCGATGCGCTGGCGGTGAAGCACGGCGTCGAGAAGATCAAGACTATCGGCGATGCCTACATGGTGGCGGCGGGCGTACCGCAAGCGATACCCGACCATGCCGAACGGCTGGCCGGCATGGCGTTGGATATGCTTGCTGCGATCGAGCGCGCAGCTGCCGAACCGCGCCAGCCGCTGGCCGCACGCATCGGCATCGCATCGGGGCCGATGATGGGTGGCGTCATCGGCGCCAAACGCCTGACCTATGATGTGTGGGGCGACACCGTGAACCTGGCCGCGCGCCTGGAAAGCACTGGCGAACCCGGCCGCGTACACGTGTCGGCGCGCACCAAGGCGCTGCTGGAGGAGCGCTACCACCTGGAAAGCCGCGGCCAGATCGAGATCAGGGGGCTCGGCGCGGAGCAAACCTGGTATCTGGTGGGCCATCGAGCGGCAGCAAGAGGGCCAAATCCCCCTATGAGACCGGAAGAGCCGCAAGTGCTCACGCCATCTCGCCCCTGAGCAGGCGTGGAACCTCTCCGGTCTGTCCGGCCGCTTCACTGACGAGCATGCGCTTGAGGCCTGGCAGACGCTCGACCACACCGAGGCCGGCATCGCGCGCCGCGCGCAACAATGCCGAGTCATTGGAGAAGAGTGTGTTCAGCGCTTCGAAAGCCGCAGCAGATGTGATGGAGTCGAAATCGACGCCAGCGCGCGTAGCGCTCGAGCGCGGCGTCGTCACCTGGATCAAGGCCGAGACGCATGGCGTCCGCCACGCACTCTGTGAGTGCCGCCACATCGCGCAAGCCGAGGTTGAGGCCCTGACCGGCGATGGGGTGCACGCTGCGCGCGGCATCGCCTGCAAGCGCAAAGCGAGGCGCCGTCAAGGCGCGCGCCATGAGGAACTCAAGCGGCCAGTGTGCGCGCGGCCCTGCCAACGCGAGAGCGCCGAGCCGATAACCAAAGCGCTGCTCGATCTCGGCCAGGAAGCCGGCATCGTCGAGCTGCAGGATCGCCAGCGCGCGGTTCCTCTCCTCGCTCCACGTGATGCAGCTGCGGTTGCCGCCGAGCGGCAGGATGGCGAACGGACCGCCGGGAAGGAAATGCTGGACGGCACGCCCCTCATGCGGGCGCTCGTGCGCCACCGTGGTGACGATGCCGATCTGGGGATGGCTCCACCGTACGGTCTTGATGCCCGCCGCGTCGCGCAGCGGCGAGTGCCGCCCATCGGCGGCAACGAGCAGGCGCGTGCGCAGCTCCCTATCCCCGGCAAGCGCAATCGAAACGCCGGCGCCATCGGCGGCGAAGGATTGCACCTCGGTTTGAAACTGCGATACACCCGATGTCTGGCCGACGGCGGCAAGGAGCGCCGATCGCAGCCTTGCGCCTTCGACGATCCATGTGGCCGGCTCGTTGCCGGCGATGCTGTTGTCATAGCTGATCAGCACAGGGCGGATGGCGTGCTCCAGCGCCGAGTCGGTAATGTCGATGGCGCGGACGGGCTCCGCGTGCGGCGCAAGATCTGCCCACACACCGAGCGTTTCCAGCATACGCTTGGAGCCGGCGGAAAGGGCATAAGCGCGCGGGTCCACGAGGGTCGCGCCCGCAGGCTGACGCTCGACAAGGATGATTTGCGCCTGATGGGCGAGCGCAAGGGCCAGCGCGCGCGCCAGGGCAAGTCCGGCGAAGCTGCCACCGACGATGACAATGTCGGATTTTCCGATCATACACTCAGCTCCATCGCAGCCGTGCGGCAGGCTGCAATCTTGACAGCAGCACGCTGGGCCGGTCGTGGGCCGACGTGCCTTCCAAATTCGGGAGCCTGCGCGCCACCATGCCCACCAGGAAGCCCAAAGAGCCCAAGGCCATAGATCATCTGCTCTCGATACTGGACCTGGAGCCGCTCGAACAGAACCTGTTCCGAGGCCGGGGTCCGAAAGAAGGTTGGCAGAGAGTGTATGGCGGGCAAGTGCTGGGGCAGGCCCTGGTCGCGGCCGTGCGTACGGTCCCCGAGGACCGTGTCGCGCATTCTATGCACGGCTACTTCCTGCTGCCAGGCGACCCCACCCAGCCGATCATCTACGACGTGGAGCGTGTTCGAGACGGCGGCAGCTTCACCACGCGGCGGGTGAAAGCGATCCAGCACGGCCGGGTCATGTTCTTCACGAGCGTGTCCTTTCACAAGGCCGAGGAAAGCTTCGAGCACCAGAGCACGATGCCGAACGTTCCTCCACCTGAGGACCTCTCGAGCGAGAACGAACTGCGCGCACGCCTGCTCGAGCACCTGCCGGACTACATGCGCAGCTACTGGGAGCGCGAGCGGCCAATCGAGCTGCGCCCGGTGGACGTCTCACGCTATTTCGAGCGAGAGAAGAGCGCGCCCGTGCAGCACATCTGGATGCGCGCCAACGGCAGACTGCCCGACGCCCTGCCCGTGCACCAGTGCGTGCTGGCCTATGCCTCGGACTTCACTCTGCTCGATACGGCGCTGATCGCGCACGGTAAGCTCTGGTTCGATCGCGACATTCAGCTCGCCAGCCTCGATCACGCGCTCTGGTTCCATCGCCCGCTCCGGGCCGATCAATGGCTCTTGTACTCCCAGGACAGTCCGTCCGCCCATGGCGCGCGAGCGCTGTGCCGCGGCAGCATCTACACGCGGGACGGGGCCTTGGTGGCGACGGTGGCGCAGGAAGGCCTGATGCGGCAGCGCAGCACTTCGTATGTGGTTAGTTAACGAGCAATTCTGCCTATTTGCCTGTTTTTTAATCAACGACCCGACCTCCAGCTCTTCAGAAGGTCGGGGCAGACTCGGATTTCCTGCATAAAAATCATACGCCTACGAGGCGATCGGCGCTTTGGCACACCTTTTGACTCATAGGTGAGCAACCCGCCGCCAGGCGGGCTTCATCAGGCTTGCGCGAACGCCTTCGTGCTGTGCGCAGCCGTGTCTCTAGGGGGTGCTGGCATGAAATTGATTACGGCCATCATAAAGCCCTTCAAGCTCGAGGAAGTGCGTGCCGCACTGACCGACCTCGGGCTGCAGGGCATGACCGTTACCGAGGTCAAAGGGTACGGTCGCCAGAAGGGTCACACGGAAATCTATCGCGGCGCGGAATACGCCGTGAACTTCTTGCCCAAACTCAAGATCGAAGTCGTGGTTGCCTCGGCGCAGGCCGACAAAGCGGTTGAGGCGATCTCTACAGCCGCCAAGACCGGGCAGATCGGCGACGGCAAGATCTTCGTCTCATCCATCGAGCACTCGGTGCGCATCCGCACCGGCGAAACCGACGACAACGCGCTCTGACGCGCGGTTCTCAACTCCAAAACAGCCTTCCACACGCGAGGATAAGCACCCGATGAAGCCAAGACTGCTCACGCGTCTGGCCTGCTGCGCGATGGCCACGATCACGATGGCCGCCCTGCTGGCTAGCTCAGCTTTTGCTCAAACCCCGACACCGAACAAGGGCGATACGGCGTTCATGTTCGTATCCACCGTCATCGTGCTCCTGATGACGATCCCGGGTCTCGCCCTGTTTTATGGAGGTCTCGTTCGCTCGAAGAACATGCTGTCCGTCCTCATGCAGGTGTTCGCCATCGTCTGCATGGTGGCTATCATCTGGGTTCTCTACGGCTACAGCCTCGCTTTCACCAGTGGCGGGGCGTGGAACGCATATGTCGGCGGCTTCGACAAAGCGTTCCTGAAGGGCGTGTCGGTCGAGTCGGTGGCGGCGACATTCTCCAATGGCGTCGTCATTCCCGAATATCTCTACATCTGCTTTCAGATGACGTTCGCCTGCATCACGCCGGCGCTGATCGTGGGGTCTTTCGCCGAGCGGATGAAGTTTCCCGCACTCATGGTCTTCATTGCTCTGTGGGTGACGTTCATCTACTTCCCGATCGCGCACATGGTCTGGTACTGGGCCGGCCCTGATGCGATCGGCGATGCCGCCAAGAAGCTGGCCGAGGCGGCAGCGGACGCCAAGCCCGCGGCGCAAGCGGCACTCGACGCCGTGACCGGCGATGCGGGCCTCGCCTTCAGCTGGGGCGCCCTCGACTTTGCGGGCGGCACCGTCGTGCACATCAACTCCGGCATTGCCGGCCTGATGGGCGCGTTGATCCTCGGCAAGCGCGTCGGTTTCGGCCGCGAGCAGATGGCCCCGCACAACCTGACGTTCACCATGATCGGCGCGTCGCTGCTGTGGGTCGGCTGGTTCGGCTTCAACTGCGGCTCGAACCTGGAAGCCAACGGCACGGCGGCGCTGGTGATGATCAACACGTTCGTCGCCACGGCGGCGGCGGCGCTGGCATGGATGCTCTCGGAATGGTCGTCCAAGGGCAAGCCGTCGCTGCTGGGTATCGTTTCGGGGGCCGTTGCCGGTCTGGTTGCAATCACGCCGGCCTGCGGCTTCTCGAGCCCGATGGGCTCGATCATCCTCGGCCTCGTTTCCGGCGTCATCTGCTTCACGTTCTGCACGGCAGTGAAGAACGGGCTCGGCTATGACGACAGCCTGGATGTCTTCGGCATCCACTGTGTCGGCGGCATTGTCGGCGCAATCGCCACGGGCATTCTGGTGGCACCGTTCCTCGGCGGCACCGGCATTGCCGACTATGTCTCCAAACCCGGCGAGCTTGCCGCTGGCGAGTATGCCCTCGCAACCCAGGTGATCGCGCAGCTCAAGGCCGTAGGTCTGACACTACTGTGGTCCGGTATCGGCTCGGCGATCCTCTACAAGATCGTCGACATCGTCATCGGCCTGCGGCCGGCAGAACAGCAGGAGCGCGAGGGTCTCGACGTCACCGAGCACGGCGAGCGCGCCTACAGCTGAAGCACTCAGGCCCGCCGTGGCTCCTCCTCGGCGGGCCGGAGCGAAGGTTTCAACAGCTTTCGCTCCAACAAATCCCGAGCGGCTGTCTCCTATGACACGCTCATGACTAGCCCGGAGGCTTGCCTCCGGGCATTTTTGTCGAGTGCTGCGTTACGACCTCGATCAGGCGCGCCTCGTCTCCGCCTGGATCGAGCGTGCTGGCTTTGCTCCACCACTCGGTTGCTGCTGCTCCGAGAGGCGATGCCACTCCCTGAGACTCCGCAAGGGCCAGTCCGTAGCTGGCATCCTTATGGCGCAGCGCCGTGGAGAAGACCGGGTCCGCCGCGTAACGTCCCTCCGCCATCGGCCGGCAATGGCGGACCACCTGCGGGCTCGCAGCGGCGCCAGCCTCGATGGCGGCTGCGACGGCCTCGCGATCGAGGCCGAGACGCTGCGACAAGGCCAGTCCCTCGGCCAGCGCGGCGATCTGCACCGAGCCCATGAGATTGATCATGAGCTTGTAGCCGGTGCCGGCACCGACACCGCCAAAGACGCGAATGGATTTGCAGAGCGGCGCCAGAACCGGCTGCGCCGCCTCGAGATCGGCGCGATCGGCACCGATGAGCAGCGTCAATTCGCCCGCGGCCGCCATGTGTGGCCATCCCGTAACCGGGCAATCGATGTAGCGCAGTCCTTTCGTCCTGGCGGCAGCGGCAAGCTCGAGCACATGCGGATGCGACAGCGTCGAGCATTCGATGACAAACGCACCGCGCGTCAGGCCCTCCATGGCACCGTTCGAGCCGAGCCACACCTCGAGGGAGGCGGGATCGTCCGCCAGCATGGCAAAGGCCGCGTCGGCACCTGTGGCCGCCTCAATCGGCGTGTCTGCCCAACCGGCACCTCGCGTCAGCAGACCGGACGCTTTCCCTCGCGTCCGATTCCAGAGCGTCACCTCATGGCCGGCGTCGAGCAGGCGACCTGCCATGCCGGAGCCCATACGGCCGAGGCCGAAAAATGCGATGCGGGCCACGCACTACTCCTGTCCAAGACGCCGATATCAAGCAACCACACGTACCATTGCCCCAGGCGCCAGACGCTCGAGCACGATACGCATGTTGCGCGCCGAGAGGGCGACGCATCCGGCGGTCGGAGCGTATCCGGGCCGGGCCAGATGCATGAAGATGGCGCTGCCGCGTCCGCGCACGCGCGGCTGCCGGTTGTAGCCCAGCACGAGCACGACGTCATAGAGGCTGTCCTCGCGCCACATGACCTCAGCGCTGGCCGGGTAGGGATGTTTTACCAATCTATTGTAGTTGCGGTCCTCCATGGTATCGCACCAGCCGTCCCAAGGACGCAGGGGGCGGCAGGGCAAGGCGGTCCGCGGCCTACGCACGCGGTCGGAACGGTAAAAAACCTCGCAGATCGAAAATCTGCCGATCGGCGTCGCGCCATCTCCTTCGCGTTTCCGGAACCGGCGGCCCGTTCTACCTAGTGCGCAGGGCAGAACGAGACCGTCGACGCGGACGATGCCACGTGTCGCGAACGGGGCGCGGGCAGCGATCGTCAAGACGCGGCAGGCCGTTGCGCTCTCCGGTCGGGAACCTGCTTTAGGTTTACGCACGATTGCCTCTTTCGCTACCGTCCAACGCTGTTTCTGGGGACCGGACAATGGTAGAGTTTCGGTCAACAAGGCCTAAGGGAGCATCCCGCATGAGCAGCGCACGACGGATCCTTCTCGTTGACGATGACGAGGACCTTCGCGAGTCGCTGAAGGACCAGCTTGCACTCCATGACGAGTTCGAGATCATGACGGCGGGGACCGCCTCGTCCGGCATCGACATTGCCAAGGGTGACCATTTGGACCTCGTTCTGCTGGACGTGGGGCTGCCGGACATGGACGGCCGTGAAGCCTGCAAAGTCATGCGCAAGAACGGGTTCAAGAGTCCGATCGTCATGCTGACAGGCAACGCTGCGGATGCCGACGTGATCCTCGGCCTCGATGCCGGCGCCAACGACTATATCACCAAGCCGTTCAAGTTTGCCGTTCTGCTCGCCCGCATCCGGGCGCAACTGCGCCAGCACGAGCAGAGCGAGGACGCCGTGTTCGCCATCGGCCAATATACCTTCAAACCGGCGTCGAAGATGCTGATCGACGAGAAGGGATCGAAGGTCCGCTTGACGGAGAAGGAGACCTCGATCCTCAAGTATCTTTACCGCGCGGGCGAGAAGGTGGTGACACGCGAGGTGCTGCTGCACGAGGTATGGGGCTACAACGCCGGCGTCACCACGCACACGCTGGAGACGCACATCTACCGCCTCAGGCAGAAGATCGAGAAGGACCCGTCGAACGCCGAGCTGCTGGTGACGGAGATGGGCGGCTACAAGCTGGTGCCGTAGTCAGGGTTGGTTAGCGCCGGTGCTCTGTGCTGTAACGCACCGCCTGCCATTCCAAGCCTGGTTGCCTTCGCAGGGAATGCCGAGACGTTTGTTGCGCGGCGGGGTCTCGGCGCAACTCGTCGTCGGCAGCAAGCAGTGAATAGTTCCCGTCGCCGCTCATTCGCGACCCATTACGTGCCGCGCTTTGTCACGACGATCTGGGTAAGCTGGCGCTGGCGGAGGTGGCGATCGCGGCCGTCCGGCAAGGCAAGCTTCCCTACCCCGCCCTCCGGCATGAGCCCGCTGCACCGAACCTACGCACTGCCCTATAGATTCCACTAAGGTTATTCAGCAGGGGACAGGAGCAGACCAGGCATTCTCCGATAACCTTGACTGAGGCTGTTTCTACGTGGAAGGGCCATGACGCGGCTTGCACGCTCACTCGACAGTCTGAAGCCGCACTACGACGCGGTGGTGGTTGGATCCGGCTACGGGGGCGGCGTGGCTGCCTTGCGCCTGGCTCGGGCCGGCAAGCACGTTGCCGTACTGGAACGCGGCCGCGAGTTCGCGACGGGTGAGTTTCCCGCCAAGTTCTCCGACATGCGCCAGGAGATGCAGGTCAGGGGCAAGCGCTACGGCACCGGCCCGGACACAGCGCTGTTCGACGTTCGCGTGGGCGAGGACATGCATGTGCTCGTGGGATGTGGGCTCGGCGGCGGATCGCTCATCAATGCCGGCGTCGCGCTCAGGCCCGACGACCGCGTGTTCGCCGACGCTGCCTGGCCGGGCCAGATTGCACAAGACGGACTTCTAGAGGAAGGATTCGCTCGGGCGCGTGCGTGGCTGCGTCCAGCACGTTTCGCGCGCGCTGAAGAGCTGACCAAGTTTCGCGCGCTGCAATCGTCGAGCATGGCGCTCGGCATTGCACCTATCGTGCCCGAGGTTGTGGTGAGCTTCGAGCCGACCGTCAATGCCGCGGGGATCGCACAACCGGCCTGCACGTTGTGCGGCGACTGCTGTGCGGGCTGCAACGTCGGCGCCAAGAACACGGTCGCGCTCACCTACCTGCCAGCGGCCGCGCGGCATGGCGCGGAGATCTTCACACACACGAGAGTCCGACACGTATCCAAAGGCAAGGACGGCGACTGGACCGTGCATATTGAGCGCGTTGGTGAGGTGAGCAGAGCGAATAGGCACGAGCTTGCAGTAACGGCCGACATCATCGTGCTCGCCGCCGGGACGCTGGGCTCGACGGAAATCCTGTTGCGCTCGCGCGAGAAGGGGCTGGCGCTGTCGGACCGGCTCGGGCAGCGGTTCTCGGCCAACGGCGACATTATCGCCTTCGGCTATGGCGCGAGCCTGCCCGTGAACGCCATCGGTGTCGGGCATCCGGCCAGGATCGGCGGCATGGAGGTCGGTGCCGCGGTCAGCGGACAGATCGAGATCGACGATGCGGACGATCTCAGCACCGAGATCCGCATCCAGGAGGGGGTCTTGCCGTCGGCTCTGGCGCCGGTCCTGCCCGTGATGTTCCTGCCGAACGGACGCCTGCTCGGCGCGCTGCAAAGTTTGGTCAGCGGCGTCTACAAGGGGCCGTTCGCACATCTGCAGACGTTCTTTGCCGTCTCGCACGACAGCGCCTCGGGGCGCTTCTCGCTCGAGGACGACCGGCTCGTCCTCGCTTGGCCTGGCGTGGCGAGCGAGCCCGTTTACCGGCGTCTCGACGCCGCGCTCGGAGCTATCGTGACGCATGCCGGCGGCCGCTATGTGAAGAATCCGTTAGCGGGAACGGTGATGGGGCATCAGCCGGCGACGGCGCATCCGCTGGGCGGCTGCGGCACGGGCAGCGATTGCAGTGTGGGGGTCGTCGATCACAGGGGGTGCGTCTTCAACGGCAGCGCGGGAGCGGGCAGCACCGCAGTGCACCACGGACTCTATGTGGCGGACGGCTCGATTGTTCCGCGCTCGCTCGGCGTCAACCCGCTGCTATCAATTACCGCACTGGCCGAGCGCATCCTGATCCACATGGGCCGCGACCTCGGATTCTCCACCCAGGACAAGGGCTTGTCGCCACCGGCCTAGTGTCGACTCCGGTTCGTAAATCCATCGGCAGGTGGATTGGTATGCGTTTGCAGGACTTGACGATCGTATACATGATGATAGTAACCTGAATTACGATCTTGCGAGGCTGCCTTGGCTCACGACGACGTTCGCTATTTCGGCTGGATCACGGCCGACGTGTCACGCCTGATGCGCACGGTGTTCGACCGGCGGGTGCGGAGCCTCGGGCTGACGCGCACCCAGTGGCTGGCACTGGTGCGGCTGTACCGACGACCGGGCGCCAGTCAGTCCGAACTCGCCGACATGATGGAGATCGAGCGGGCGCCGGCAGGGCGCATCATCGATCGGCTCGAGGAAAAGAACTGGATCAAGCGGCGCCCGGACCCGGCAGACAGGCGGGTGAATCGGATTTATCTGACCGCGCTCGGCGAGCGTATCCACGCCGCGATCACGCCGATCGCGGAAGCCACGGTGAACGATGCGCTGTCGGGGCTCTCGAGAGCCGACCGCAAGCGCCTCACGCAGCTCCTGGCGCAGGTCAAGCTCAAGCTCGGCGCGCTGGCCGAAGTCGGCGCCGGCGCCGATAACCTGAGCGTCGAAGATATCGAAAGAGAAGATCAGGAAGAGGCGCGCGTGCAGTGAATGCGAGCCAGATGCGATTGTTGAGACCATTTCTCCTGGCGGGGATACCGTTGATTGCCGTGCTCGGCGCAGCGATGTGGTGGCTGTGGGGCGGCCGCTACGTGTCCACCGAGAACGCCTACGTCAAGGCCGACATCGTGCAGGTGTCGACCGAGGTGGCGGGACGAATAACAGAGGTGTTCGTCAAGGAGCACGCCGTATTGAAGGCGGGAGAGCCGCTGCTGAAGATCGACCCCGAGTCTTTCAGCATCGCACTGGAGAAAGCCGAAGCGGAACTGGAGCAGACGCGCACGCAGGTGGCCGGCTTGCGCGCACAATATGCCGAGGCGCGCGCCGAGCTGAAAGAAGCGGAGAGCAAGATCAATTTCTTCGACGCGCAATACGCACGGCAGAACCAGCTGAAGCAGCGTGGGGTCGGCTTCGCGTTCCGATTCGAGGAGGCCGACAGCAACGCGGCGGCGGCGCGTGACCGCGTCGGTGTATTGCAGCAGAAGATGGAGCGCATTCTGGCCATGCTGTCCGGCAATCCGGATCTGCCGACCGAGCAACATTCGCTGGTGCGCGAAAAAATGGCCATGCGCGACCGCGCCAAGCTCGATCTCGACCGCGCCACCGTGGCGGCACCGGTCAGCGGCGTCGCCGTCAACGTCAAGCTGTTGCCGGGCGAGCAGGTCAAGGCCGCCACGCCGCTGTTCGCCATCGTCAGCGATTCGCGGCCCTGGGTCGAGGCGAACTTCAAGGAGACGGAGCTCACCCACGTGAGGGCCGGCCAGCGAGCTACGATCGTGCTCGATATCTATCCGGACGTGACCTGGGATGCGGAGGTAGAGAGCATCAGCCCCGCGACCGGGGCAGAGTTCGCGCTGCTACCGCCACAGAACGCGTCAGGCAACTGGGTGAAGGTGGTCCAGCGTCTGCCGGTGCGTCTGCGCCTGCTACCGCGACCGAACGAGCTGCCGCTGCGCGCGGGCATGACGGCAACCGTCAAGGTCGATACGCAGCGCGAGCGGCGCATCACGCAGATCTTCGGCGGCAGCGCGGCAGCCACATCACAGCCTTGAGGGTCGCCGGCGGCGTGCTACCTTTCTGATCCCGCATTGGCAGGATTGGGAAAACAGCATGGCAGCGAATGGCATCAAGCCGCATGAGGCGGCGATTCTCGACTGGCTCGGCGGGCAGAAGCAGGCGATGCTCGAGCTGCTCGAGACTGTCGTGAACATTGACAGCGGCAGCTACGACAAGGCCGGCGTCGATGCGGTAGGCGCACAGTTCATCGGCTTCTTCACGGAGCGGGGACTGCCCACGAGCACCGAATCACACGAGACGTTCGGCAACGCCATTCACGTCCGCCTCGACGATAGCCGCTCGAACGAGAAGCCGATCGTGCTGATGGGTCACCGCGACACGGTCTTCCCGAAAGGCGAGGTCGCGCGCCGACCCTTCAAGATCGAGGGCGGGCGCGCCTACGGCCCCGGCGTCTCGGACATGAAGTCCGGTCTCGTCATGAACGCGTTCGTGCTCGATGCCTTCAAGCGTTTCGGCGGAGCGCCGGCACCGCTTGCAGGTCTCATCACGTCGGACGAGGAGATCGCCTCGCCGTCATCGCGACCGGTCATCGAACGGGTGGCGCGCGAGGCGCGCTGCATTTTCAACGCCGAGCCCGGCCGGCCCGTCCGGCAATGTCGTGACGGGCCGCAAGGGCGGCGTATTCATGCGCGTCGAGATCGAGGGTCGGGCCGCGCACTCCGGCGGCAACTTCGAATATGGGATCAGCGCCATTGGCGAGCTAGCGCACAAGATCGTCAAGCTGCATGCGCTCACGGATCTGAAGCGTGGCATCACGGTCAACGTCGGCATCGTCAAGGGCGGCCAGTCTGTGAACACGACAGCGCCGTCGGCGGAAGGGACAGATCGACCTGCGCTATGTCACGCCGCGAGACCGTGCAGCGGCCATCGGAGCTATCGAGGAGATCGTGGCGTCGAGCACTGTGCCGGGCACCAAGGCCAAGCTCACGATCATGGGGGAGTTCCTGCCCCTCAACCCGACGCCTGCCTCCGAGCGGCTGTTTCGCCGGCTATCAGGCCGCGTCCGGAGAACTGGGCCTGCAGGTCAAGGGCGAGTTCACCGGCGGCTGCGCCGACTCCGGTTTCACCGCGGCCGTCGGTTGTCCGACCATCTGCGCAACCGGACCCGTGGGCGCGAAGGCGCACACGCCGGAGGAATACCTGGAAGTGGACTCGATGGTCCCCCGTGCGCAGGCGCTGGCGCTGGCCATCCTGCGGCTCGAGCCGGCTGGGTAGCACCTTGCGTCGCGTTCAATAGAAGGGAATGTGCGCGCGCAGGCGCCGCAGCTCGGGCGGAAACGGCTTGGTCTCGAACAAGGGTCGGCTGATCTCCGAAGCCACGCCGGCGTCCAGGCACGCGCGGCAGCAGTAGCGCTTGGCCTCGAAGTGAAACGTGCGATTGCCGAGTTGAATCCCGCACCAGTCGCAACTTCCGTCAACGACGTGCATCGCCTCACTGAACATGATCGTCTCCACTTTTCTTGGTGCCGCGCGCGGCAGACCCGAGCGGCTCTGCATGATTGAGCCCCAGTAACTCCGGATAGCCGCGTGCGTTCCGCCGCATCCCGCGTAGCCCGTGTAGGCAGACACGCCCGCATCTGACAATGAGGACACGCGCCAAGCCCCTGGTTTCGTGGAGTAAAACACCGAGCAGCAAAGACAGTTGAGGACGCTCCGTCGCCGACGGCACCCTCTCACTCTCCAACTTTAGGTGTAGAGCAAGATCACTCCGCCGGCGCGCGGACTTCCCCGGCAGAGACCTCCGGAATGTGCTCACGTCGCCCGGCGCCGAGCCTCTCGCCCAGGCGCTCGAATACGACGTAAATCGCCGGCGTAATGTACAGGGTCAGAAGCTGCGACACGGCGAGCCCACCGACGACGGCGAGGCCCAACGGTTGACGCAGCTCCGCGCCGGAGCCCCAGCCGATGGCAATCGGCATGGTGCCGAACAGCGCCGCCATCGTCGTCATCATGATGGGCCGGAATCGGAGCAGGCACGCCTCGCGGATTGCCTCGACAGGACCAGCGCCCTGCGCTCGCCGTTCGATGGCGAAGTCCACCATCATGATAGCGTTCTTCTTGACGATGCCGACCAGCATGATGATGCCGATCACGGCGATGATGGTGAGCTCGACGTCGAACAGCCACAGGACTAGCAATGCACCAAGACTGGCCGAGGGAAGCCCGGACAAAATCGTGATCGGATGGATGAAGCTCTCATAGAGAATGCCGAGCACGATGTAGATGACGAGAATGGCGGCGGCGATCAGGATAGGCTGATCGCGGAACGAACTCTCGAATACCTGTGCGGTGCCGGCGAACTGCCCCGTGATCGAGGCCGGCATATTGAGCGCCTGCTCAGCCTCGCGCATGGCAACAACGGCCTCACCGAGCGTGTAGCCCGGGGCAAGGTTGAAGGTGACAGTGACGGCAGGAAGCTGGCTCTGGCGGGCCACCGAAACCGGGCCCGGGCCCAGTGTCACGGTCGCCAGCGAGTTCGAAGCGGATCTGCTGGCCGGAGGTGCTCCGTACATTCACCTTGGACAAGATCGTCGGGTCGAGTGTGCGGACCTTGTCAGCCTCGAGGATCACAGCGTAGTCGTTCGACGGCGTGAACACGGTGGCGATCTTGCGTGTGCCGAATGCCGAGTAGAGCGTCGTGCGGATGGCATCCATGGTCACGCCGAACCGGGCCATGGCATCGCGATCGACGGTTAGCAGAATCTGGCGCGCGCCGAGCGTCAGGTCGCTGGTCACGTCGGCAAACCCGCGCGTCTCCTTGACGCGCTCGATCAAGCGCTGTGCCTGCGTGTACAGCTCGGCCTGATCCACGCTCGTTAGCGTGTACTGATAGGAGGCCGCACCGGCTCGGCTGCCGATGCGCATGTTCTGCAAGGCCACCGGAAAAGCACGAATGCCGGTGATGCCAGAGAGCTTGCGCCGCAATCTATCCTGCACATCCGAGATCGTCGCCCTGCCCTGTCGTTCGCTGCGTGTCTTCAACTGGACGAAGACCGAGCCGCGGTTCAGCGTCGGATTGAAGCCGCCCGAGGCGACGTTGGAATTGACATAGAGCACGTCCGGATCGGTGCGGATGGACTCGGCAACGAGCCTCTGGCGCTCCAGCATGGCCTGGAATGAGATGTCCGGGGCCGCCTCCGTACGCACGATGATGATGCTCGTGTCCTCGGTCGGCAGGAAGCCTTTCTTTACCGCGCCGAACGCCCACACGGTCGCGACCATCGTCGCGAGCGTCAGCAGCATCATCAGCCACGGCACACGGAGAGAGGCATCGAGTGTTACCCGGTAGCCCCGCGCCATCAGATCATAGCCCCGCTCGAACGTGCGCGACAGCAACCCCGGACGCGCTTTGTGTGCCTCGTGCTTGAGCATGCGCGCGCAAAGCATGGGCGTCAGCGTGAGAGAAATGAAGCCCGACAGCAGGATGGCGATGCTGATCGTCACCGCGAACTCAAAAAAGAATCGGCCCACGATCCCACCCATGAACAGGATCGGGATAAATACAGCGACCAGCGACAGCGTGATGGACAGCACAGTGAATCCGATCTCGCGCGCGCCCCTGATGGCGGCATCGAACGGCCGCATGCCCTGCTCGACGTAGCGCACGATGTTCTCGAGCACGACGATGGCATCATCGACGACGAATCCGAGCGCCAACGTCAGAGCGAGCAGGCTCACGTTGTCGAGCGAGAAGCCGAACATCGCCATGCCGGCACAGGTGCCAACGATGGACAGCGGCAGTGCGAGCGCAGGAATCAGCGTTGCCCGCCATGTCCTGAGAAACGCCAGGATGACGAGCACGACTAGAAACGACGTCAAAAGCAGAGTGATCTGTACGTCATGGACCGAGTCGCGGATCGACTGCGACCGGTCGCTCAACACCTGCAGCTTGATGGTCGGCGGCAGCTCCTGCTGGAAACGGGGGAGAAGACCTTTGACCGCATCCGTGACCTCGACGGTATTCGCATCAGGCTGGCGCTGGACCGATACAATGATCGAGCGCTGGCCATTGAATTCCGCTCGCGCTTCCTCGTTCTCGACAGAGTCCTCTACTCTGGCCACATCCTGGAGCCGCACTGGCGCACCGTTGCGCCAGGCGATCACGACCGGCTTGAAGTAGGCGGCGGTGGGCTCCGCGCCCTTCGTTTCGAGAATATAGACCTGACGCTGCGTGCGAATGCTACCCAGCGGACTGACGGCGGCGAGCGTCGTCACTGCGTTTCTGACGTCCTCGACCGAGACTCCGCGCGCCGCCAAGGCGTCGAGATCATAGCGAATACGCACAGCTCGCTTCTGTGCGCCGTTGATATTGACCTGGGCAACACCCGGCAACATGGAGAGCCTGGGGCTCATCACCTTGTCGGCGAACTCGTTGATCTCCTGCGAGCGCGCGGTATCGGAAGTCAGCGCCAGGAAGATCACTGGCGTATCCGCGGGATTGACTTTGCGGTAGCTCGGAGGCGCGAGCAGATCTTCAGGCAGCCGCGCGTTGGCTACCGAAATCGCCGATTGCACGTCGAGAGCTGCGGCGTCGATGTTGCGGTTGAGATCGAACTCGAGCGTGATCGAAGTGATACCCTGCGTGCTAGACGAGGTGATTGCTGTTACGCCAGCGATGGTGGCGAACTGCCGTTCGAGCGGCGCGGCGACAGAGACCGCCATGGTGTCCGGGCTGGCGCCGGGCAGCTCAGCAGTGACCGTGATGGTGGGCACATCGATGCGCGGGATCGCCGCGATCGGAAGCTGTCGGTAGCCAAAGAAGCCGGCGAGCGCCAGCGAAGCCATGAGCAGGATCGTCATGACCGGGCGGCGCACGCAAAGCTCGGAAATCTTCACGTGTTTCTCCGCTTAGGGCTCAGGTCCGCCCGCTCCCCGGCCGCTCGCGCTCGCTGCTGGCGGGCGGCACGGCGGGCGGGCGCGGCTCCTGCACGTTGACCGGAAAACCGGGTGCCAGCCGGAGCTGTCCATCCGTAACCACACGCTCGCCAGCCTTGAGCCCATCCTGCAGGAAGGCGGTCTGGCCAACAATACGGTCGATTGTAACGGAACGCGGGCTGACCTTGTTGTCCGAGCCTATCACCCAGACCAGCATGCCCTGCTGGGCCGGCAATACGGCGCTCGCCGGAACGGAAACGACCTTGGGCTTGGTCTCTACGGTAAGTGCCAATTCGACGGCCTGTCCCGGCCAAAGCGTCTCGTCGGCGTTCTCTACCGTGACCTTCGCCTGCACAGTGCCGGTTGTCCTGTCGACTTGGTTGTCGACCATACCGATGCGTCCTGTGAGCTTGGCCGGCCGCGAGCCGGTAACGGTCACCTCGGCCGTGGATTTTGAGGCGAGGGCCCGCTTCAACGCGCCAAGCTCGGTCTGCGGCACCGAGAAGCTGACGGTGATGGGTCGCGTCTGATTGATGGTAACGAGAGCCACGGAGTCCTGTGCCCGTATCGTGGAGCCGAGTTTGGCGCCAATGCTGCCGGTGCGTCCGCTGATGGGCGCGCGAATGATGAGATAGTCGAGCAGCGTCTTCTGCATCTCGAGTTGTGCACGGCCGGCGGCGATGCCGGCCTTCAACGCCTCGACGGTATAGCGCGCGGTCTCCGTGGCGGCCTCGGTCACGTACTTCTTGTCGACCAGCGCCTCGCGCCGCTGCAGGGTGCCCTGCGCATCGCGCAGGTTCGCCTCGTCCTTGGCGATATTAGCCTCGGCCTGCTGGATCTGCGCCTTCATCAGCCGGTCGTCGAGCCGAAACAGGACCTGGTTCTCGCTCACCAGGTCGCCTTCTTGGAATCCGACCTCGATAATCTGGCCGTCGACGCGCGGCTTGATGGCGACGGTCGCGAGCGGCTCCACGGTGCCTGGCGCGGCCAAGATGATGGGCATGTCTGCCTCGACGGCGAATGCCGCCGTCACCGGCGGAGCAGGCGGGCCCGACCGACCTTGCTGCTTGGTGCCGTCGCTCTTCTTCGCTGCGGGACGCTCCTGGCTGCTATCTGGTGCAGGTTTAGCGAAAACCATCATGTCGGCGAGCGGACGAAGCTGATCGCGCGCGGCGTACGCGCCCGCGACTGCGGCGATGCCGCAGAGAAACAAGAACCACCTTCCACTCATCGCCAACAGACCCTGTACCCTATCCCCATCCCGCCACCCGAAACGACGCGCAAGACGCGCTTAGCCGGCCCGGCCGGGTCCAGCCCGAGGGCTCGCCCCGCTTCTTTTGCCAGCTAACGGGCAGTTAACATGCGATTAACGCATGAACGGTCTGCAACCAAGCTAACACAAATTCGTCAACGACTGAACGTAAGTGCGACCATCGACCCGTCGCCGAGAGACTGGCAGTACGGGAAGCCTCTGTCCCGCCCCATATCCGCAGTTGCAGCCTCAGCCGAGCAGGTCCCTCAACATAGGGATCAGCGGCAGGTCGGCAGGCGGCATTGGATAGTCGCCAAGCCGGCTCGCCCGCACCCACTTGATCGCCTGCCCTTCCGCGGGCGTGACCTGGCCCTCCCAGGTGCGGCAGAGATAGAGCGGCATCAGCAGGTTGAACGTCTCGTAGCGATGGCTGGCGAAGGTAAACGGCGCCAGACACGGCTCGCAGACCTCAATCCGCAGCTCCTCCTTCAGCTCACGCACCAGCGCCGCTT
Source organism: uncultured Alphaproteobacteria bacterium (assembly GCA_963840425.1). Lineage (GTDB taxonomy): Bacteria > Pseudomonadota > Alphaproteobacteria > Rhizobiales > Hyphomicrobiaceae > CADEFX01. The sequence goes on from CAWIYZ010000033.1 coordinate 283,084, forward strand.
CCGGGGTCTCGCCGTCATCAACCTTGCCGCCGGGAAACTCCCACAAGCCCGCCATGGACTTGCCGGCCGGCCGCTGCGCAATGAGCACCCTGTTGTCGCGGTCAACGAGCGCCGCTGCTGCTACCAACACTAGGGGCCGGGTCGCGCCGAGCGCTCGCGCTGGCATCAGCTTCGGTAATCCGCGTTGACGGAGATGTACCCGTGCGTCAGATCGCAGGTCCAGATGCGTGCGCGGCCGCTCGCGATCCCGACATCCACTCGGATCGCGATCTCGGGGCTTTTCATGTACGCCGCCATCGTCGGCTCGTCGTAGTCCGCCGCACGCTCACCGTCGCGCGCAACGATGCGTTCACCGAACCAGATCGAGAGCCGATCGCGGTCGGCCGCCTCGCCGGCCTTGCCGACGGCCATAACGATGCGACCCCAGTTCGGATCCTCGCCGGCTATGGCAGTTTTAACCAAAGGTGAGTTGGCGATGGACAGGCCAATCCGGCGCGCGGCGGCATCGCTTTCTGCGCCCGTCACGTCGATCGTCACGAACTTGGAAACGCCCTCGCCATCCTTTGCCACCATAATGGCGAGCTCGCGCATCATGTCGTCGAGCCTGGCCTTGAAATCGCCCAGCGCGGAATCGGCCGCCTCGGTAATGAGTGCTTGTCCGCGCCGCTTCGCCGCGCCCGTAGCAAACAGCAGGCACGTGTCGCTGGTCGACGTGTCGCCATCCACCGTCATGCAATTGAAGGTGGCCGCGGCTGCTTCGGCAATGAGCTTCTGCAGCGGGGCTTTGGCGATGGCGGCATCGGTGAATACGAAGCACAGCATGGTGGCCATGTCGGGCGCGATCATGCCGGCACCCTTGCAGAAGCCAGCGAGCGTCACGTCGACGCCGCCAATTCTGGCGCTGCGCGAGGCGACCTTGGGAAACGTGTCAGTGGTCATGATGGCCTGTGCGGCCTCGGTCCCTGCATGAGCATTGGCGCCGTTGGCGAGCCCGTCGAGCAGGTGCGCGAACTTGCCCGCCTCGAGCGGCTCGCCGATCACGCCGGTCGAAGCCAAATAGATCTCGTCGGCGCCGCAGCTCATGGCTTTAGCTGCAAAATCGGCGGTCAAAGCAACGGCCTCGTGGCCCTTGCGCCCGGTGAAGGCATTGGCGTTACCCGAGTTCACCACCAGGCCGCGTGCTTTGCCCAGCTTCAGATTGTCCCGACACCATAGGACGGGAGCCGAGCAGGTCTTGGACTGCGTGAGCACACCGGCTGCGACCGTGCCCGCATCCATCACTGCAACCATGAGGTCCTTGCGCCCCTTGTATCGGATCCCGGCCTCACAGGCGGCAAAGCGCACGCCTTCGACAACCGGCATCACGGCCGGTGTTTTTGGCGCAAACGGTGAAATCGCGGCCGATGCCTTGGCCATGGTCTGCTGCACCTCCCTGCCTTGCCGATGCCGCCGACTAGTCCAGGCGCTTCGGCTCACTCGCCCCGAAACATACCTTTCGGCCCCTCGACCGCAAGCACACTGATCAACGCCAGCAGACCGAGCAAGGCGAATCCCATCGAGAGAGGTCGCACGGTGCCGTCGAACAGGCGGCCGACGACCCAGCCGGTCGCCACGCCGGCTCCGCTCGTGAAGAAGCCGATCAGCGATGACGCGATACCGGCCATCTCACCCATGGGCTGCATCGCGATGGCGTTGAAGTTCGGCACGATGAGGCCGAACCCGAAAAAGCTAGCCGCCAGCAGCAGAGCGAACAACAAGAACGGCGGCTGACCGACCAGGGAAAGGCCGGCCAACAAAAAGCTAACCACGGTGAACCCGGCCAACGCCAGATGCGAGAGCCGGCGCATGCCAAGTCGTTGGACGAGTTGGGCATTGGTGAAGGACGCAAGGGCAATGCTGCAGGCAATGGCGCCGAACGCCACCGGAAACCCGGCGCCCAGTGCAAACACATCCACGAACACCTGTTGGGCGCTGACGATGTAGCTTACCAGGCAACCGAACATGAAACCGCTGGCGACGCTGTACCAGACCGTCGTCTTGGTGCGAACCACCGCCAAGGCGGTGGTTGTCAGGCGGCGCCCTACGGCCATGCCTGACGATGCGGTCTCGGGCAAGCGCAAGCCCGCCCAGACGATGCCGATGGCAGCGGCGGCAAGCAGGACATAGAACGCCCACCGCCACGAGCCGATGTGCGCCAGCGCCTGGCCAATGCTCGGCGCGATGACCGGCACCGTGATGAACACCATCATGACTATCGACATGACGCGCGCCATTTGGCGTCCAGCGTAGAGATCGCGGATGATCGCCACTGAAATGACGCGCGCTGCGGCTCCGCCGAGGCCCTGGAGCACGCGGGCCCAAAGCAGGATACTGAAGCTGGTCGCAGCAATGCTCACGAGCGAACCAACGCCAAACACCAGCAAACCGAGCAACAACGGGCCCTTGCGGCCCCAACGATCGGAAATCGGCCCCCAAACGAGCTGACCAAACGCTAGACCCAACATGTATCCCGTCACAACGTGCTGGACGTCATTGCGATCCGGCACAGCGAAGGCCGCGCCGATCTGTGGCAGTGACGGCAGCATGATGTCTATCGACAGCGCGGTCAGCGCCATCAACAGGGCCATCAGGGCAACGAACTCGGGAAACGCAGGGAGCGGGGTCGGTCCAGCATCTGGCGTGTGTCCGCCCGACGACCGTTGTCGTTCTAGCATGGGCACTCCCGCGGGGGACAGCTTCGAACACATGCGTCGCGGTCCGCGTGCGGCGCAGCAAGAGCCGATGCCCCGCTAGGCATGCATGCCGGGCAATGGTGGAGCCGAGGGGAATCGAACCCCTGACCTCTTGAATGCCATTCAAGCGCTCTCCCAACTGAGCTACGGCCCCGACCTGTTGGGAAGTCTGCGAGAGAGCAAGGGCTCCCGGCGCCGCTTACCTAGTTCGGCAACGCCGATTGCGCAAGGAAATCTTCTAGGGCTCCTCGCCCTCCTCACTCACCGGCCCGCCGATGATGCCGGAGACGTCACCGCCGTCCTCCTCCTCCTCCTCAAGGAAGGTCTCATCGTCGTCGGTCGCGATCGCCTCATCGCCTTCCACTGCCTCGGCCAGCGCATCCTCGGTGGTAGCTTCGGGAAGGTCGCTCGCCGCTTGAGGTACGACCAACTCGGGCTTCTTTGCCGGCCTCCGCCCAGGCTTGTCGTCACCGGCAACCGCACCGACGGCCTGGGCCGATAGTGCAAGCTCGTACACCGAGCCGCAGATCGGGCACGTAATCGGATCGCGAGCCAGATCATAAAAGCGGGCGCCGCACGAGGCGTTCTGGCAAGTTCTCTTGGTTCCGCGGTCGGCTTTCTTCGCCATCGGATAGTCCTCGAATTTCGGAGTAGTTTGCGCTGCTCTTGCCATGGAGCGCGACGACCTGTCAAAAGCATTTCTGGAGTGATCGGATAGGTCGTCCGCCGAACAATGGCGCGAGTAACCAATCCCGTTAGCAGAGAGGCACTTTCTCCTTGTCCCAAAGCACATTAGCGCCCGTTCCGATGCGGTCCGCGAGAGGCAGGCCGCTGCGTGGGACCGTACGTGTCCCGGGCGACAAGTCGATTTCGCATCGCGCCCTGATGCTCGGCGCGCTAGCGAGCGGACGCACGCGGATCGCAGGCCTGCTGGAGGCCGAAGACGTTATCAACACTGCCAAGGCCGTGACCGCGCTCGGCTGCCCTGCGCACAAGGTCGGGGATCACTGGGAGGTCCTTGGCCGTGGCGTGGGTGGCCTCGCGCAGCCTGCAGGAGACCTCGATTTCGGGAATTCAGGAACTGGCTCTCGCCTGATAATGGGCGTGATCGCCGGCAACGACATCCGGGTTTGCTTGACCGGCGACGCGTCGCTGTCGCGCCGGCCGATGCGCCGGGTGCTCACACCACTGCGGCAAATGGGTCTGCGGGTCGACGAGGACAAGGAGACGCTACCGCTCACGCTTCGCGGATCGGCCGATCTGGTGCCCGTCGAATACACCTCGCCTGTGCCAAGCGCACAGGTGAAGTCCGCTGTTCTTCTGGCTGGCCTCAGTGCGGCCGGCGAGACGACTGTGATCGAGGCAGTGACGACCCGCGACCATACCGAGCGGATGCTGCGCTATTTTGGCGCCGACGTGCGGACAGCTCAGCGCGGAGGTCGCAGCGCGATTACCGTCAAGGGCGATGCCGAACTTTCCGGCCGCGAGGTAACGGTGCCAGGCGACCCGAGCTCTGCCGCCTTTCTGACCGCAGCGGCGCTCATCGTGCCGGAGTCAGAGGTGGTCATCGAAGGCGTCCTGATCAACGAAACCCGCACCGGCTTCTACCTGACGCTAGGTGAAATGGGCGCCGATATCGCCTTCCTCAATCGCCGAGAAGCAGGCGGCGAGCCCATTGCCGATATCCGCGTGCGCCATTCAAAATTGAAAGGCGTGCGCGTGCCTCCGCAGCGTGCGCCGAGCATGATCGACGAGTATCCGGTACTGTCGGTGCTGGCTGCCCATGCGGAGGGAGAGACCCACATGGAAGGCCTAGCGGAGCTCAAGGTGAAGGAGAGCGATCGGCTGGCTGCTACCGCGGCCGGGCTGATCGCCAATGGCGTTGCGGCAAAGGTCGACGGCGATACGCTCATCGTTGCAGGAGGCAGCGTGGAAGGCGGTGGCACCGTCGCGACCCATATGGATCACCGCATCGCCATGGCGTTCCTGGTCATGGGCCTTGACGCAGATCGGCCCGTGACGGTGGATGACGTCACCTACGTGTCGACGAGTTTTCCCGAGTTCTCTGGTCTCATGCAGCGACTTGGAGCCGAGCTCCAGGCAGCGGAAGCCGGATCGCGATGATCATTGCCATCGATGGACCGGCCGCCTCCGGCAAGGGCACGCTTGCCAAGCGCATCGCCGCCCATCTCGGCTTTGCTTGCCTCGACACGGGTCTTCTCTACCGCGCCGTCGCGAGTGGAGTGCTGGCGCGTGGTGCGTCACTGGAGGACGAAGCGGCAGCCACAGCCGTCGCACGAACGCTCGATCCAGGCACGCTCTCCGACCCAGGTTTGCGCCAGCCGGGGGTCGGTGACGCCGCATCGGTGGTTGCCCGCATCCCGGCAGTACGGGCCGCGCTCCTCGATTTCCAACGTGATTTCGCACGCCAGAAGCCCGGTGCGGTGCTCGACGGTCGCGACATCGGTACCGTCGTGTGTCCTGATGCCGATGTTAAGATTTTCGTTACAGCAGATGTGACCGTACGGGCCCGCCGGCGCTTCGAGGAGCTTCGGCAGCGCGGCGAGGCCGTCAGCGAGGCGGCCGTACTCGATGTGATCAAGCGCCGGGACGCCAGAGATGCGGAGCGCGCGGAAGCGCCAATGCGCCCTGCCCCCGACGCAACCTTGCTCGATACCAGCAATTTGGATATAGAAGCCGCATTCGACGTTGCCATCGGACTGATCAAGAGGAAGATCCACCAATAGGGCACCTGCAAAGGCGTGCCCAATCTCTCTTTGGTGGGCTAGTGCCGGCCGGCGGTTGGCGTTGACAAGAAACACCTTGAACCGAGCGTGAGCAGAATGCCCCGCTTGGCTCCAGCCGGTGGGCTGGCGCGGGCGGTCACACTGCTTATGCTGATCATCGCATGCGAAGTGGAGCCGACGTCCGCTTTCGCACAGAGAGACACGTATGAAGGAGCATAGATGACCATCACCGCTGGCCAATCCAAGGAGATGAACCCCACACGCGATGACTTCGCGGCCCTCCTCAACGAGAGCTTTGGGGGTGACAGCCCGTTCGAGGGTAGCGTCATCAAAGGCAAGATCACGGCGATAGAGAAGGATCTCGCCGTCATCGACGTCGGCCTCAAGATGGAGGGCCGCGTGCCGCTGCGGGAGTTCGGCCTCGGCGGGAAGCCGGCCGACCTGAAAATCGGCGACGAGGTGGAGGTCTATCTGGAGCGCATGGAGAATGCGCTGGGCGAGGCGGTGCTGAGCCGCGACAAGGCGCGGCGCGAGGAAAGCTGGACCAAGCTCGAGCACAGATTCAACGCCAACGAGAAGGTCGAAGGCATCATCTTCAACAAGGTGAAAGGCGGCTTCACCGTCGATCTCGACGGCGCGGTGGCCTTTTTGCCGGGCTCGCAGGTCGACATTCGCCCGGTGCGCGACATCGGTCCGCTGATGAATCAGCCACAGATGTTCCAGATCCTCAAGATGGATCGCCGGCGCGGCAACATCGTCGTATCGCGTCGCTCAGTGCTCGAGGAGACCCGGGCCGAGCAGCGCTCCGAGATCGTGGCCAAGCTCGCAGAGGGACAGATTATCGACGGCGTGGTGAAGAATATCACCGACTATGGCGCCTTCATCGACCTCGGCGGCATCGACGGACTGCTGCACGTCACCGACATGGCCTGGCGCCGCGTGAACCACCCGAGCGACGTGGTCAATGTGGGCGACACCGTCAAGGTGCAGATCATCCGCATCAATCCCGAGACGCAGCGTATCAGCCTCGGCATGAAGCAGCTCCAGGCTGACCCGTGGGCCGGCATCGAGGCCAAGTATCCGGTAGGAGCGCGCTTCAGCGGCACGGTGACGAACATCGCCGACTATGGCGCATTCGTCGAGTTGGAGCCTGGCGTCGAAGGGCTGATCCACGTCTCGGAGATGAGCTGGACCAAGAAGAACGTCCATCCCGGCAAGATCGTCTCCACCAGCCAGCAGGTAGAGGTGCAGATCCTCGAGGTCGATCCGCAGAAGCGTCGCATCTCCTTGGGTCTGAAGCAGACGCAGGACAATCCCTGGGATGCGTTCCTGGCCGCCCATCCCAAAGGGGCGGTGGTGGAGGGTCCGGTGCGGAATATCACCGAGTTTGGCCTCTTCATCGGTCTCGACGGCGGTGTCGACGGCATGGTGCATCTCTCCGACCTCGACTGGAACCGGTCGGGCGACGAGGCCATCAAGGATTACAAGAAGGGCGACAACGTCAAAGCTGTCGTGCTCGATGTCGACAGCCAGAAGGAGCGCATCTCTCTCGGCGTCAAGCAGGTTGCCGGCGATCCTCTGGAGACCATCGGCAAGTTCAAGAAGGGGGACGCGGTTACCTGCGAGGTCATTGCAGTGGAGGCGAATGGCATCCAGGTGAAGCTCGCCGACAGCGATATCACCACTTACATCCGGCGTTCCGATCTCTCGCGCGACCGATCCGAGCAACGGCCAGAGCGTTTCAACGTCGGCGACAAGGTGGACGCTGCCATTATCGGCATCGACAAGGGCAGTCGCCGCGTCACCGTGTCGATCAAGTCTTTGGAGATCACCGAAGAGAAGCAGGCGGTCGCGCAGTACGGCTCGTCGGACTCGGGCGCGTCGCTGGGCGATATCTTCAAGGCTGCGCTCAAGAAGCGTGAGGGCAGCGACGAGGCCGGCAAAGAGTAGCCGCCACTCCTTTCCCTGTGCCACAGAGGCACAGGGAAAGGCTTCGGCACACCCTCTGTCTCGTGCCGTACTGCCAATCAGTCGTTGCAGTCCAATCGCGGGTCATGTCATGAGCCTCGAGACCGAAGCCATTCTCGACCGCAGACGCTTAAGACGGCATCTTTCGCTGTGGCGCGTTGCTGCCGTGATTGCCGGTGTTCTGGCGTTGGGCGCACTGATCTTCAAAGGCGCTGGCGGTCGTGCATTCAGCGAGCGGCAGATCGCCCGCGTCAACCTCGAAGGCATCATCACCGAGAACCGAGATCAGCTGAAACTGCTCCGGGAAATTGCCAAGGACAAGAGCGTCGAAGCGGTACTTCTCTTCATCAACAGCCCGGGTGGGACCACAACGGGCGGGGAGGCCTTGTTCGAAGCGATACGCGGCCTCGCGGCCAAGAAGCCTGTCGTGGCGCAGTTCGGAACCGTCGCAACCTCGGCCGCCTACATCGCCGGTCTCGCCACAGATCGTATCGTTGCCCGCGGCAATACGATTACCGGCTCGGTCGGGGTGATCTTCCAGTGGGCGGAGGTTACAGAGCTGCTCAGCAAGCTCGGCGTCAAGATGAACGAGATCAAGAGTGGTCCACTCAAGGCCAATCCGTCACCGTTCCAGCCGACCGACGAAGCCGGCCGTCAGACCGCCCAGCAGATGGTCGCAGAGTCCATGCGTTGGTTCGTAGGCCTCGTTGCCTCCCGCCGCAGCATCAACACCGCGGACGTGCCCGGCCTCGAACAGGGGCGGGTGTACTCCGGGCGCGAAGCCCTCGAGTACAAGCTGATCGACCAGATCGGCGGCGAGCGCGAGGCGCAAGCTTGGCTCGAGGAGAAGCGCGGCATCACCAAAGGCTTGAAGATCGTCGACTGGAAGCCGAAGCGCGATGACGATTGGAGCCTGATCGACCTCTTCACCAAGTCAGCGGCTAAGCTGGCCGGCATTCCCGCGGCCAGGCTCCTCGAGCTGGCCGCAGACGACCCCCGCTTAGCCTTGTTGCGACTTGACGGACTCGTTTCGGTTTGGCAGCCTTCTGAAAATTGAGCAATTACAAGCACATTGCGGATTTGGAGGGTAGTCCCGTGATCAAGTCGGAGCTGATACAGAAGATTGCTGCGGCAAACCCGCATCTCTATCACCGGGACATCGAGCGCATCGTCAATGTCATCTTCGACGAGATCGTGGAGGCCTTGGCCCGTGGCGATCGTGTGGAGCTCAGGGGGTTTGGTGCCTTTACCGTGAAGCACCGGCCCCCGCGCCAAGGTCGCAACCCGAGGACCGGCGCTTCCGTTTCTGTGGACGAGAAGTTCGTGCCCTTCTTCAAGACCGGCAAGGAGCTGCGTGAGCGGCTCAATATCAAATCCAAGTCGCAGCACTAGTTTCACGATCGCGAAGTTCGTCGCATTTGCCACAAGCTCTCAGCGAATTTCTCGATCATCACGCTTGGGTAGTGGTTGCGCCGTTAAACGCTGACGAGGCAGTAAGGTGTTGAGGCGCGTGCTCTGGTTGTTCGTGGCGTTTCCGATTGCGGCCGTGCTCGTCACTCTGGCCGTGGCGAACCGGCATTCGGTGCGTCTCGTGCTGGATCCATTCCGCCCCGAGACACCGGTCCTTTCGCTGGAGCTGCCGTTCTACGGCTATCTCTTCATCGCCCTGATGGCTGGCGTCATTCTGGGCGGCATTGCGACATGGGCAACGCAGAGCAAGTGGCGCCGGACGGCTCGCTCTCGTGCGTTGGAGGCAATGCGATGGCGGGCCGAGGCTGATCGCCTGACGCGCGAGCAGGAGCGCACCGCCGGGCCCAAGGTGCTGGCGGTCGCAAATCGCTAACCGAGCGGCCGGCACAGACGTTTTCAGCTGGGATCGGACACTTACCAGTGGAAATGCCTTGACTTGAGACCCGTGCCTGCCGATGCACAGGCTGGTATGACGACAAAGATCAAAATCTGCGGCCTCAAGACCCGCCCGGCGCTCGATGCAGCGCTCGCCGGCGGCGCTGATTTCGTCGGTTTCGTGTTCTATCCACCGAGCCCACGCAATGTTGCGCCAGCGATCGCGCGCGATCTCGTCCAAGCCGCACGCGGCCGCGCCCGCAGCGTTGCGCTGCTGGTTGATCCTGATGATGCCCTGCTCGATCAGATCGTAACGGACGTCGATCCGGATCTCATCCAACTCCACGGTCACGAGTCCGCAGAAAGAGTATCGGAGATCGTGACCCGCTCGGCCCGTCCGATTATCAAAGCCGTAGCCGTGCAGACCATCGCTGAGGTCGACGCCGCACTCGCGTACAGAGATATCGCCGAGCTCATTCTGTTCGACGCCAAGGCACCGGCCTCGCTGCGCGGCGCGCTCCCCGGCGGCAACGGCCTCGCTTTCGATTGGCACCTGCTCGGTGGCATGTCCGGCAAGCTCGACTTCATGCTTTCCGGCGGCCTCACGCCGGCAAACGTGTGCGAGGCCATCCGTCTCACCCGCCCCTTCGCGGTCGATGTCTCCTCCGGGGTGGAGATGGCGCCGGGCGAGAAATCACCGGAGCTGATCCGGCAGTTTCTAACTGCAGCGAAGTCCGCCTCAGTATCGGCCTAATACGAGTTGCGAGATCGCCATGGTCACCGCATCGTCACGCCACGCTCCCGCCGCTGGCACACCCAACAGCTATCGCGCCGGTCCTGACGATCAGGGCTTTTTCGGGCTGTTTGGCGGCCGTTTCGTCGCCGAGACCTTGATGCCCCTCATTCTCGAGCTGGAGCAGGCCTACTCCGATGCAAAGGGGGACGCGAGCTTCCAAGCCGAGCTGGCTCACCTGAGCACGCACTACGCCGGACGGCCCAGCCCGCTCTACTTCGCGGAGCGTCTGACCGATCACCTTCGTGAGGTGTCTGCCGCCTCCGGCGGCGGGGGCGGCGCCAAGATCTACTTCAAGCGCGACGAGCTCAACCACACCGGCAGCCACAAGATCAACAACTGCCTCGGCCAGATCCTGCTCGCTCGCCGCATGGGTAAGACCCGTATCATCGCCGAGACCGGCGCCGGCCAGCACGGCGTGGCGGTGGCCACCGTGTGCGCCCGCTTCGGGCTGCCGTGTGAAATCTACATGGGCGCGACCGACGTCGAGCGGCAGAAACCCAATGTTTTTCGCATGGGCTTGCTCGGTGCCAAAGTGAACCCTGTAACCTCGGGCGCCGGGACGCTGAAGGACGCCATGAACGAGGCGCTGCGCGACTGGGTCAGCAATGTGCGCGACACCTACTATCTCATCGGCACGGCCGCCGGTCCGCACCCATATCCCGCCATGGTGCGCGACTTCCAATCGATCATCGGCAAAGAGGTGCGCGAGCAGATGATGGTGGCGGAAGGCCGGCTGCCCGATACGCTGGTCGCTTGCATTGGCGGTGGCTCCAATGCCATCGGCCTGTTCCATCCATTCCTCGACGACAAGGGTGTCAAGATTTACGGCGTCGAGGCTGCCGGACACGGTCTCGAGGTGCCCAATGGACATGCCGCTTCCATGAACGGCGGCAAGCCTGGAGTTCTGCACGGCAACCGTACTTATCTCTTGCAGAACAACGACGGGCAGATCCTGGAGGGCCATTCCATATCGGCCGGTCTCGACTACCCAGGCGTCGGGCCGGAGCATTCGTGGCTCAAGGACACCGGTCGCGTCACCTACGCGTCCGCTACGGACAAAGAAGCCCTCGAGGCTTTCCAACTTTGCACGCGGCTCGAGGGCATCATACCCGCTTTGGAGCCGGCGCACGCGCTGGCTTGGGTAACAAAGCTCGCACCCACCTTGCCGAAGGACGATCTGCTGGTCATGAACATGTGCGGACGCGGTGACAAGGACGTGTTCGCGGTGGCCGGATATCTGGGCATGAAGATGTAAGCAGGGCCGGGCGAGGATCATTAGTATGCAAAGGGAGACACGCATCGACCGGCGGTTTGCGGCGCTGAAGGAAGAGGGTCGCAAGGCGCTCGTGACGTTCGTTACGGCCGGGGACCCGGACTATGCGACGAGCGAGAAGATCCTGCTCGGCCTGCCGGCTGCTGGTGCCGACGTCATCGAGCTCGGCATGCCGTTCTCCGACCCGATGGCTGATGGGCCCGCTATCCAGGCCTCCTCGCTGCGCGCGCTCGTGGGGGGCCACACCATGCAACGCACGCTCGAGCTGGTGCAGGCGTTCCGCGCGCAGGACCAGGACACGCCGATCGTGCTGATGGGCTACTACAATCCCATCTACATCTATCCGCGCGAGCGTTTCCTGGATGATGCGGTAGCCGCCGGCGTCGACGGGCTCATCATTGTCGATGTGCCGCCCGAGGCGGACGCGGAGCTGTGCCTCCCCGCCAGAGAAAAAGGCTTGAACTTCATCCGGCTGGCAACGCCCACCACTGACGCCCGGCGCCTGCCTGCCGTGCTCGGCAATACGTCAGGCTTCCTCTACTATGTCTCGATTACCGGGATAACCGGTGCAGCGGCACCAGACGTGACCAGCGTTCACCTCAACGTTGCAGGGATCAAGAAGTCGACACATCTTCCAGTTGTAGTCGGTTTTGGCGTCAAAACGCCCGCTCAGGCCCGTGCCATCGCCGCAGGCGCCGACGGGGTGGTGGTGGGTTCTGCGTTGGTTACTGCGATCAAAGATTCCTTGGATGACAAGGGCCAAACCTGTGGCAAGACGATGCCGGCAGTCCTAGATCTGGTAAAAGGCCTAAGCCAAGCCTTGCGCAGTCCATGAGCCAGCGCACAATGGCGCCTTCGGGCTGCCACAATCTGGTCCCGTGTGGGAACAGCAACAGGGGGTCGCGGAGCCCGCCAGCGTGAATTGGATCAACAACGTCGTCCGTCCGAAGATTCGGAGCCTGCTCACGACACGTCGCGAGCCGCCCGACAACTTTTGGCTGAAGTGTCCGGGCTGCGGTCAGATGTCCGACCGCAAGGCACTCGAGGAGAACCGCTTCGTCTTTCCATGCTGCGGCTTCCACTCGCGCATGAGTGCCGAGCAACGCCTGGGGAGCCTGTTCGACCAGGGTGAGTACACACGTGTACCTGCACCGGCCGTCATTCAGGATCCGCTGCGCTTTCGCGATGGCCGCCGCTACACCGAGCGCCTGAAGGACGCCAAAGCCAAAACCAATCTGGAAGACGCCGTCCTGGTGGGCGAAGGCCGGCTCAACGGCCAGCTTGTCGTGGCTGCCGCCCAGGACTTCGAGTTCATGGCTGGCTCGCTCGGCATGGCCGCTGGTGAGGCGGTTATCATGGGCATGCTGCGGGCGGTGGAGCGGAAAGCGCCGTTCATCCTGTTTGCCGCATCCGGCGGGGCGCGCATGCAGGAGGGCATCCTCTCCCTGATGCAGATGCCGCGCACAACCATTGCAGTGCAGCGTCTGCGCGATGCGCGCCTGCCATATATCGTCGTGCTGACCGATCCCACCACCGGCGGCGTTACGGCCTCATATGCCATGCTGGGGGATATTCACATTGCCGAGCCCGGCGCGCTCATCTGCTTTGCCGGCCCGCGTGTGATACAGCAGACCATTCGTGAGCAATTGCCGGAGGGCTTTCAACGCGCCGAGTACCTGCTCGCTCACGGCATGATCGACATGGTCGTGCACCGACATCAGTTGACCGAGACTTTGGTGACCATTGTCCGGTTATTGACGTCGGGCGCGGGTGCAGCCAAGAGCGCCAGGTCTGACCGTGAGAAGACGGCGAGACCGCACGGCTATCTCAACGGCACTCCGGTCGATGGCAAGCTTCTCGAAAACTTGGCGCGCTCCGGAGATGGCGTAGACGCCGAGCCTGTGGATACGTCTGAGCACTTCGAGCCGAACCGCGTCGATACACGGCCCAAAGCGCAACGCGATGGCGACGGCACGAATGCACGTGCCTTGCCCAAGGACGGCGCGCGCTCCTAGTCGACGAGGCGAGACACAGCGCTGAGGCGCTGGAGTCCGCTCTCGCCTGCAGGGCCCTCACACTAGCCACGCTCAAGGACTAAGGGTCGATGCGCAACAGCGACGAGATTCTGGCCGAGTTGAAGACGCTTCACCCGCGGCTGATCGACCTGTCCCTCGGCCGCATAGAACGACTACTCGTCAAACTCGGGCACCCCGAGAAGAAGCTTCCTCCCGTCGTCCATATCGCCGGCACGAATGGCAAAGGCTCGGTTACGGCTTTTCTCAAGGCGATGCTGGAGGCAGCTGGCCGGCGCGTGCACGTCTATACTTCGCCCCATCTCATTCGTTTCAACGAGCGCATTGCCGTTCCGGGCCTGGATGGCCGCGCCAGACCCATCGCGGAGCCAACGCTCGTTGAACTGCTGCAGCGGGTTGCCCGCGTCAACGCCGGCGAGCCGATTACATTCTTCGAAATCACCACGGCTGCCGCCCTGCTGGCGTTCTCGGAGATACCGGCCGATGCGGTTCTGCTCGAAGTCGGACTGGGCGGCCGCTTCGACGCGACCAATGTCATCGACCCACCGGCCCTGACTGTCATTACGCCGATCTCGATGGACCACGCGGAAAAGCTCGGCGACACGGTCGAGAAGATCGCCTTTGAGAAAGCCGGCATCATGAAGCGCGGCTGTCCTTGTGTTGTCTCCCGGCAGCAAGCGCCCGTTTCGGACGTGCTGCGGGAGCAAGCGCGGCGTGTTGGCGCGCCCATCATTGCATGGGGTGAGGATTTCGATGCCTTCGAGCAGCGCGGCCGGCTGGTGTTCCAACAGCATGACCGGCTACTCGATCTGCCGTTGCCGGCACTGATCGGGCCGCATCAGATCGTCAACGCGGGAACCGCCATCGCCGCAGGGCTGGCGCTCAAGCACTTGGGGCTCGATGATCGGGCGGTCGCAAACGGGTTGACCGACGTGCGCTGGCCGGCGCGAATGCAGCGCCTCGGCCCCGGTCTCCTGAGCGACATTCTACGCAAGGACTGCGAGCTGTGGCTCGACGGCGGTCACAATCAGGCTGGTGGACTTGCCATTGCGCAGGCGCTGGCAGATCTCGAGGAGCGCTCTCCGCGGCCGCTGTATCTGGTCGCCGGCATGATGGGCCAGAAGCAGGCCGCACAGTTTCTGGAGCCTTTTCGAGGCCTCGCACGCAAGGTGCTCACGGTGCCCATACCAGGCGCACACGAGGCACCATTCGCGCCGGAAGCATTGGCCACGATCGCGCGGCAATGCGGACTGGACGCCGAGGCCTCAGATGACGTGCCCGCAGCGTTGCGGTACATCGTGGCGGCAACGGCAGGTCCGGTGCGGATCATGATCTGCGGCTCGCTCTATCTTGCAGGGCATGTTCTGGCGCTGCAGGACGGCGTTACGCCGCAGATGAACTGAGGGCCCCGGGCGTATCGCGCCGAGGCCCTCGCAAGCGCTGCGCATCGTCTCAAATCGACGACTTTATCCAATCCTCGAGCTTCTTCTTCTGGACCAGCGCGCCGACCTGCTGGGCCGCCACCTTGCCGTCCTTGAAGAGCATCAGCGTCGGCATCGCCTGAATGCGGAAGCGTTGCGTGATCTCGGGGTTCTGATCGACGTCGATCTTCACCACCTTGACCTTGCCGGCCATTTCCTGGGCCACTTGATCCAGCGCCGGGGCCATGGCCTTGCAAGGGCCGCACCACTCGGCGAAGAAGTCCACGACCACCGGCTCGGCCGATTTGATCACCTCGCTGTCGAACGTCGCGTCTGTTACGAACGCAGTCATTTGCAGTGGTCTCCTGGAAAGGCCCGTCAGGGGCCGGATCAATTCGTGAGGCGGAAGGTAGGGAGCGCTCCCTCAAGCGTCAAGGTTGAGGGCCTCCAGCGCGAACAACCGCGTCTGCTGAGCATCGAGCAGATCAGCCGGAATCTCCATGATGTCAGGGCCATCTGTCCAAAGCAGGGCGGCCCGCACTCGCACCTCCTGGAAGATCTGGCGCACAGCCAGCCGATAGGCCGCAAGCTGTAGCGTGTAGGCTTCAGCAACGTCCGCGGCGCGGCGCGGCGGGGGCCGGTTCGTCTTGTAGTCGACAATCCAGACTTCGTGATTCAGGCGCACGATACGGTCGATCTGGCCTGTCAGCCGTAGCTTGCGGCCCTTGCCGCCGGGCACCTCGATCTCCGCCACGATTGGCACTTCGGCCTGGCTCGACGGTCCAAAGAGTGGCGCAAAATCGGAGCGACGCAGGAGGGCCAGCGTCTCCGCCACGATGCTGTCGCGTACGCGTTGCGACAGCGCGGCTCCGCGCCAGCGCACGAAGCGATTGGCCGCCCCTTCCCAAGTCGCGCTGTCCAAGTCAGGCAAGTGCTGCAACAGCGCATGGGTGAGCGTGCCGCGCAGGAACCGCTGACCATCGCGCAGAGCCGCGGGCGCTACAGTAGATGGCTCGGCAAGGCGAAGTTTCTCCCGCGGCAACTCCACGGGCTCACCCTCAGTATCTATCTCCAGGGGTGCAAGCCGCGACGGTGCTAGGGGAATGGCGAGACCCGGTTCACGCGGAGCGGGCCGCCGCGCCCAGTCCGGTGGGGCGAGTGCATCGGGGCCGGACGCCGGATCTATCCTTGCGGTCTGCGGCGCAGCCACTTGCTTCGACGCCAAACGGCGGACGCGTCGTCCGCTCGCATCGCTGGCCTCGACAAGAGAGTCCGCCAGCGCATCGCCAACGAGATCGTACCAGCACTCGCGTTCCCGGCCGCGGATGCCTTCATAGCCTGCGATGTAGAGCCGGTCGCGGGCCCGCGTGAGTGCCACATAGAGCAGGCGATTGCGCTCAGCGGATTCGCGCGCCTGGGCGGCGGCGCGAGCCCTCTGCACGCCCGCTGCCTGGCTCGTGCCTTTCACTGGCCAGCAGAAGGGTTCTGCAACACCTGGCGGCCGGACGGCATGTGGCAGTGCGAGGAGGCCGCCGGGCCGCTCGCCCGATCTCGTCGTGCACGTATCGGGGAGAAACACGATCGGCGCCTCCAGCCCCTTGGCGCCGTGCACCGTCATGACGCGCACCTCGCCGCGCCCCTGCTCCATGTCGCGCTTGACGACAATGTCGCTGCGGCGCAGCCAGTCGAGAAATCCCTGCAGCGATGGCGGCGAAGCCTCGTCATACTTCAGCGCCAGATCCAGGAATTCATCGATGGCGTCCGCCGCCTCCGGTCCCAGCCGCTCGAGCAGCCGCCGACGCTCTCCATCCGCATCGAGAAGTGCAGCGAAGAACTCGAACGGAGGCGCATAGTCTGCGCGGGCCCGCCACCGCTTGAGCGTTTCTGCTGCCGGTTTGAGACGCGGTGCTGACTCGGTCGCCGCCAACAGAGCCGACCAGAGCGAGCCTTTGCGGCCCGGCGCCACGGCGATCAGATCATCGTCGTCCAGCCCGAAGAATGGGCTCTTGAGGAGTGTTGCGAGAACCAGATCGTCCTCGGGCAGCAGAATGAAATCGCCCACAGCCATCAGATCCTGCACCGCGATCTGGTCCGCAAGCCTGATGCGATCGGCGCCCGCCACCGGAATATTGCGGGACTTCAATGCTGTCACCATCGCTTCCGCAAACGGCTGCCGCTTCCTGACCAGGATCAGGATATCGCCAGGTCGAATCTTCCGGCCTTCCGATGTCAGCAACTCGCCATTCTTCAGCCAATCCTTGATCGTATCGGCGATGCGCGCCGCCAGGCGCGCCACGGGAGATGACGGCTGGGCTTCATCGAGTGGCGCCCAGACATCGGCCTGGTCGACGTCTTCACTTTTTTCTGTCTCCCAGATCTCGACCAGGCCGGCGTGACCCTGGCGGTTGGCGACGTGGCGCACGGGTTCTGGCTGCGCCGACAAACCGGCGGTGCGCGAGCGATCGGCGAACACTGCGTCGACTGCCGCGAGGACAGGCGAAACAGAGCGAAACGAGAGCGTCAGCGGAACGTCGCGCCAGACGCGTCCGACATTCTCTGCGGCCTGCGCAAATTGCCGGCCGACGCTGGCGAACATCTCGGGGCGTGCACCCTGGAAGCCGTAGATCGACTGTTTTTCGTCGCCGACCGCAAACAGCGTGCGCGCGACGGCTTCACGCGCGCCGGCACCAGAAAAAAACTCAGCGGCCAGCGCCTCGATGACGTTCCATTGCGCCGGGCTGGTGTCCTGTGCCTCGTCGACCAGGATGTGATCGAGCCCGCCGTCGAGCTTGTAGAGCACCCACTCCGCGCTGGCGTGCTCACCCAGCAGGCCGGCGGACTTTCTTATGAGGTCGTCGAAGTCGAGAGCCGCGCGGCGATCCTTCAGCATGGCGTAGCGCTGCATCACCGCATCGGCGAGCTGTATCAGCGCCATCGTGGCCTCGATCACCGCAAGATGACTGCGCTCGGTGTAGAGCGCTACAAAGCGTGCCTGTGCGGCCGATAGGCACCTGCTCACATCCGGATTCTCGCTGGCGACGCCATTGGTCATGAGCGCCGCGCGCGGCTGAGCCTTGTCAGTCAGGAACAGGTCGGCAAGGGCCTCAGTTTTCTGTGCGGAGGTTTTGGCGATCAGCGCCGCAGCCAACCTGCTGCTCGCTTCCGCATCTCTTTTGGAGCCCGCTGCGAGCACGTCACGTGCACGAGCCAGCTGCGTGTCGGACAGGAGCGCGGAAATGTCCGCATCGAGTTCATCCAGAGAAACTTTTGGGCGGACGGTGAACGCCTCGCGGTAGAGCGCTTCGGCCGCGGCATACACACCCCGCGCCCCGAACTCGAGCCGGCCTGCTGATTCGAGCCAATCGCGCTTGCCCAAGGCATCACGCAGCAGCTCGTCGAAGCGGTCGTCGACGGCAAACCGCACGGCGCGCTCCAGAGCCTGCCCGATCTGTGCTCCCTTCTGCCCGGTCGCCTCGACGAGAACCTCGTCGATGGCCTGACGCTGCAGAGCGCGACAAGTCTCCTCATCGAGAATGGCGAAGTGCGGCGGCACACCCGCTTCGAGCGGGAAGCGTTGCAGCAGGCGCTCGCAGAAGGCGTGAATGGTTTGCACCTTGAGCCCACCGGGGGTCTCGATGGCGATGGCGAACAATTGCCGTGCGCGCTGCAGCTCCTGCCCATTCGGCTCGCGGCCAAGTAACCTTTCCAGCTCTATGCTCAGCGCTTCATCGCCTAGCGTCACCCAAGTCCCCAACCAGTCGAACACGCGTTTTGACATCTCGGCGGCGGCAGCCTTGGTGTAGGTGAGGCACAGGATGTGATCCGGCGGCGTGTCGGCCAGCAGCAGGTGCAACACACGCGTCGTTAGCACATGCGTCTTGCCGGTGCCCGCATTGGCAGAAACCCACGCCGAAACGGCGGGGTCGGCGGCCTCGCGCTGCAGGCGGAAGGTACGTTTGCGCTCGACCTCGAGGGCCTTCACGTCCGTAGCGGCGACCATCACTCGTCCTCCTCGCCGCGTGCGCCCGCCCACTCGGCTACGCGCGCAAGGTGCGCATAGCTGTCGTAGTCGTACTTGAAGCGCGCCCGCCGGACGGCCCGATAGGGCGTCGCGGCATCGTCGAAACGCGCAACCAGGCGTGCAAGACCCTGGAGAGCATCGGCAGCGAGGACCCCGACATCACCCGCATTAACGACGCGTTCTTCTCCCGCGGGCTCCGCCCCAGTAGCGCGGATGTAGCGCAATGCCATCACGGGCCCTGCCGGGACGCGCTCAAAACCGCCGGCCGTGACTATCGCCGCCTCCAACGGCAATTGCGGCGCCAATCCAATCAGGACGGCCTTGTCGTTGGGCAGTGCACCCGTCTTATAGTCGGTGATGATCAGGCCCTTGCCTGTCGCATCGATACGATCCGCTCGCGCCCGCAGGGTAAACGGCCCCGCAGGCGCTTCGAGGACAAGCTCCCCGCCGACCTCGGCGACAAGCCGGTCCACGCGCAGTCTTCGCGCCGCCTCGGTCTCCGCAAACCAATCGGCGAAACGGGCGAGCCTGGGCAGCCAGAAGGCAGCCACGCGCGGATGTCCCACCAACTCCTGAAGCACCTCTTGCGCAGCACGCAGCAGCTCGCCTGCTACATTGCTCGGGAGATGGTCGGGGTAGCGAGCCGCGAAACGCGACAGGGCCTCGTGTACGATCTGCCCCTTCTCCCGGGGGCCCGGCTCGGCGCCAAGTTGCGACAGTTCCTCCAACACGAGCACTTGGCGCGCAAAAATCGCGTACGGATTTTTGATCCATTGCTCCACGTCAGAGACGCTGGCACGGCGCGGACGCGCCGCCAGCGGCGGCCGTGGCTCGGGAGCCGACACCGGGCGGCGCTGCTGGACGTGATTGCGCGCACGCGCCCAAGCCAGCCAGGGCTCGCGTGCACCCAGCACATCGCCCAGTCCAAGCCCATCGAGCAATGCTCTCAGGCGCATCAGCCAACGCGAGGGAACGGTCGGCGCTCCATCAACCTTCGTAGCGCGGGTCAGAAAGACCCTGTCTGCACCGAGAAAGGTCGTGAAGTCATGCGCTGCGCGGCCAATCTCCTCTTCGGGCGCCGGCAAGCCCAGAGCCTTGCGCATGGGCCGGTTGAGCCAGGCGCCCGGGTCGGCGGCGGCCGGCCAAGTGCCCTCATTGAGCGAACCCAGCACCATGACGTCGGCCTGCTGCAAGCGAGCCTCGAACGGTCCCCAGATAGAGAGCCGAGGATGCACGGGAACGCGCGGGCGCACATTCTCGCCTGCAATCAGGCAGCGATAGAACTCGGAATAATCTGTTGCCGACAGGAGTGGAGCCGGCATCGCCTCATCCATCAGCCCAGCAAACAATTTCGCCGCTGCCTCGCCAGCCTCTCCCTGCCACAGCAGAGATGGCTGCCCCTCGTCAGCCGGGCGAGCCAAAGCCTCGGCAACCTCGATGTGCGCAGCGGCCAGAGCGGCCAACGGCACGGGGTCGCGCCTGGAGAAGTGCGCCGTCAACGGAGCCGTCGCAGCCTGGAGGCGACGCACGAGATCACGCATTGCCGTCCAGTCGGCATCCCACAAACGCCGGACTGAGCGGTCGCGGCGAACCCCGTCGTGCAACTCACGCGCAGCCCGCTCCAGCGCAGCTTCGACGCCGGCCAGTCCCCGTCCGAGGTACATGGTGCGAAAAGCAGCGATCTCCAGCGCGCGCGCCGCACGTCGCATTTGGCCTACCGGCAGTCCGAGCCGGGTAAGGGGATGCTTGAGCAGCGCCATCAGGTCAGCAGGAGAAAAATCCGAACCGATAGCTTCGGCCACGAGATCGAGAAAAGTGCCGGGCACCGTCTTGGCAAATGGGCGGCCCGCAGAATCGTCCACGCGCACACCCCAGCTTTGGAGCCGCGTGGCAACGCGCCGCGCAAGAAGCCGGTCCGGCGATACCAGCGCCGCCGTTCGCCCCGGCGTCTCGAGGGCCTCGCGGAGGATGAGCGCAATCGCCTCCGCCTCGTCCTGCTCGCGCGACGCCTCGATCAGGCTTATGCCTCCTAGCGCTTCAGATACTGTCGCCCTGTCCACTGTGCTTGCGAATGTGCGCCACTGCACTGTGGTCGCGGCCGGGCGCATGGCTTGGGCTACAACGTGATTGCGCAGCGCACGTCGCGGCGGCAAATTGCAGCCTGGCAGCACCGTCACGTGCTCGCGGCTGTGTCCAAGTCGATGGAGAAGCGTGTGCAAACCAAGCTGAGGATGGCCTGGATCGCCATCGGTCAGAGATGCCCACGTTTCTGTATCGAGCGACTGGTCGAGCGCCGGCAGAATGATAGCCCCTTGTGGGAGCCGACTTACGGCACGCATCAGCTCCGCTGTTGCCGGCACTGACCCTGTTACGCCAGCGACGATGACAGGTCCCGCCGGTGGCCGTGCGGCGAGCCTGGCCGCTTCCGCTAGCACGAGGCGGTTGCGCCGCTCCATGGGCGAGCTCAGCCCTCGCTCCTTGAGATACGCAGGCCAAGCCTCAGTCACGATCTTCAAGAACTCGAGCGCCGTCTGCCAGTGCTCTGACAGGGTCTCGGGCACCAGGTCCTCGAGTCCCGCCAGGCTTGCGTTCTCGGTCTCCACTGTGTCCATCAACCGGGCTAGATCGGTACTGAGCCTGGCGGCCTGCGCCGGCGTGCGGGCGCCGGCACCCGCGAATGGTTGCAATCGGCCTTCTCCGGTATGAGCGCGCCGCTGTGCCTCGGCCCACGCCATGACTAGGCGCGTGAGCGCCAGCCGGCGCTCCAGCTCGGTGATCGCGGGCGGAAGATCGTCCACGTGATCCGCCAGGAATACTTGTTCTGCAGCACTTTCCAGCAGGCCGAGGTCTTCCTGACCTTCCGCGACCGGCCTGATGCGCGGCAGAAGCAACGCGCGCCCGCCGCCGACTTTCAGGAATGCGTCGTGCAGGGCGCGCGCCGCGCGCCGCGTTGGCAGAAGCAGTATGTAGCTCGGCAGGCTCATCGGGTCTGGCGCCGCCCCGCCAGGCACTGGCAGATCGCCAGCCAGAATTGCGCGCGCCAACGCGACGAGAAATGGCTGTCCCGGCGGGACCGTGAAGATGTGGGCGCGATGCACGGCACCGTTCGTGGCCATGCGGCCGTCAGGCATATGTTGCACGCTCGAGCAGCCTCTCTGCCTCATCGAGGGCCGCTGGATCCCCGACATGCATCCAGGTGCCGTCGAGCGTCACGCCAAACAAGCGACCGGCAGCAATGGCCCGATCCCATAACAAGTTGAGTGAGAACGGCCCGTCGGGACTATCCTCGAAAAGACGCGGATGTGCGACTGAGACACCGGTGAAAACAAACGGGACGCGCCCTTCTTTCGGGCGTCGCATAGTCCGCCCGTCGGCGTCGAGCGAGAAATCGCCGGCGCCCGAATAGCCGATGCTGGTCGTGACGGGCGCCACCAACATCAGGCTATCCATCCGAGCGCCGTCCCATGCAGCGAACAGACGATGCAAACTCGAATTGGCCTGATCGATCCAAACCGAATCCGAGTTGTGGATGATAAACGGCCCCTCCCCGAGAGCTGGCAACGCCTTCCTGACGCCCCCACCCGTGTCGAGGAGCTGGCCGCTTTCGTCGGAAACCACGATGACGGGACGTAGCCGCGGAGCAACGTGAGCGATGATCTGCTCGGCGCAGTAGTGGACATTGACGATCGCGCGCGTCACGCCCGCCTCACCGAGGCGATCGAGCACGTGGTCAATCAACGGCCTCCCCTTCAGGCGCACGAGCGGCTTCGGCAACCCGTTGTTGAGCGGGCGCATGCGCTGTCCGAGCCCGGCAGCGAGCACCATGGCCGTTTCGGGTCGCCGGTTCATCGTGCGTCGATCCCCCAGTCAGCCGGCAGGTTATCACGCTGAAGGCACAGCTGTGCGAACACGCTGTGGAAAATGGCAGTCGTACCAGATGCGCAGCGGCTCCAGCGAAGGCTGCGCCAGATTTCGCTCGAGATAAGACCAAATGCGCGGAATATGACGCAGGTAGATAGTCTTGCCGTCCCGCCGCGCCAGACGGGCAAAGATTCCGAGGATCTTCGTGTTGCGCTGTGCGCCAAGTGCGGCATAGGCATCGGCGAAGCTGGTGCGGTCGAAATCGGGCTCTATTGCGGCAACGCGGTCGCAATATCGGGCGAACAACTCGGCTTCGAGAGTCGGTGGAACATCGACTCTCGCATCCTGCAGCAGGGACACCAAATCGTAAGCCCAGGGTCCCTGCAGTGCATCCTGGAAATCGAGGACGCCGATGCGCGCCAGACCTTCGCGCTCCGGCCGCCACATCAGGTTGGGCGAGTGGTAGTCGCGCAACACCCAGCCCATCGGGGATGTCAGAAGTCGATCGAATTGCGCACCCCACAAGTTGACGAATTCGTTTCGAGCTTCGGCGGATGGTGATCCACCCTTGAGCATCGGCCAATACCAGTCGACCAGCAGCTCCGTCTCGATTCCAAGGGCATCACGGTCATACGCTGGAAGGATGTGCATCTCCGCAGGCGAGAGCGGCAAGGTCCTCGGTAACCCGGCGCGGCGCACGGAAACCAGGGCGTTTACGGCTGCGCTCCAAAGGTCGCGTTGGGAAAATCCATTGTCGATCGCTCGTCCCAGCGTGAGATCGCCCAGGTCCTCGAGAAGCAGCAGGCCACGATGCATGTCCTGCGCACGAACATGGGGTGCGGCTATTCCGATCTCCTCGAGCGCACGTCCAACCGCAACGAACGGCCGAATATCCTCGGCCAGATGGGCAATACGGCTATAGGGCATACCGTTCCGGATCGGCGGCCCGTCCGGCATGCGCGGCGCGTTCATGAGAACGTAGGTCGTGTCATCCACAAAAATACGTGCGTAAGCGCGTGGGGAGGCGTCGCCTTGCAAATATCTGAAGCGAGCTCGGCTCCATCCATCTCGCCCGAGTTCATCCACGAGAAACCGACGGACTTCGTCGAGGCGGCCAAGCCGCGAAACCCACGCAGCGTGTCCAGTCAACTCGAGTGTTCGCGAAGCAGCTGCTCCCACTTCTGAAATTCGGACATCGAGGCGGGAAGGAGGCAACAGGGACGCTACGCGCTCCGGCCACTCCACGACCGCAACGCTGCCGGCGAGCGCGTCATCTGCGATCACCTCGCCGACCTCGCTCGGATTGGAAAGCCGGTAGAGATCGAGGTGGGCAATTGGAAACCGCGGCAATTCGTAGAGTTGCAGCAAGGTGAATGTCGGACTGGGCACCTCGACGTCAGCATCGTCGAGTATGGCGCGCACAAACGCACGCGCGAACGCCGTCTTGCCTGCGCCCAGCTCCCCACTGAGGGCTATCATTTCCCCTGGCCGCACGAACAGTGCGACAAGCTCAGCGATGCGGCAAAGCTCGGGCTCGTCGACTTGAGAAAAAACCAGCCTCGATGTCATGTCCGAGAGCGAACATCTGCGCCCGCCCGCCGTCAAGCGCGCTTTGCCAGCGCGGTCTCCGACTCCACGGCACGCCTGCCACTCTCAGGAAATCGAATGGTGACGGATGTACCCTTCCCAGGCTCGCTGTCGATCTGCATATCGCCCCCGTGCAGCTCTACCAGGCTCTTGACGATCGACAATCCGAGGCCGGCTCCGCGGTGCTTGGAACCCTGGCTGCGCGAGACGAACCGCTCGAGCACGCTGCGCTGCTGGTCTTTCGGGATCCCCACACCCTCGTCGACCACGGTGAAGGAGATTCGATCGCCATCGCGCCGGCAGGCCAGCTGCACCTTCCCGCCCGGCATGGAAAAGCCAATAGCGTTCGAGAGCAGATTGTAGAGGACCTGGCGCACGCGGGCTTCATCGGCGATGAATTCCAACGCGTCGGCAGCGACGGAGATATCGAGCGCTATGCGAGCACGGCTGGCGCGATCTCGCACGCCGAGGACCGCGGCATCGATAATCGGCTGCACCTTGACCGGTGACAACTTGAGCTCGAGCGCTCCTGCATCGATGTTGGCCAGATCGAGGATATCGTCGATAATCGCCAGCAGCGTCTTGGACGATGCCGAAACGTCATTGAGATACTCGCGCTGCTTGACGTTCAACGGCCCGGTGCGGGGACTGTCGAGTAGCTCACTGAAGCCGATGATGTTCGTGAGCGGCGTGCGTAGCTCGTAGGATACGTGGCTGATGAACTGGCTCTTCAGCTTGTCGGCGGCGACGAGCGCCTCGTTGCGTTCGATCAGAGCGCGCTCATAGCGCTTGGCGTCCGTCACGTCCGCAAACGCCACCAGGGTGCCGCCATCCGGCAGCGGCAGCGCCGAGAAATTGATGACGCTCTGGTCGGCACGCACCATTTGTCCCTCGACCGACTGGCGCTGGTCGGAAATCGCGGTGGCCGCGCGTGCAATGCTCTCCCAGTCATTCGGATCGTCATGCAGAACACAACACTGATTGACGATTTCATCGACGTGCGGCCCTTCGTGAAGCGTGCGCCGCGACAGCTTCCAAATCCGCTCGAAGGCGGAATTGAACAGCTTCAGGCGCCCATCGGTGCCGAAGACGGCTACACCTTCGGTCAGGTGGTCGAGCGTCTCGCGCTGCACATCAATGAGTGCATTGTAACGGCTCTCTAGAGCCAAACGCTCCGTGGCATCGTCGTAGAGGCATACAATACCGCCGTCAGGACGCTCCTCGGCCATAACGTGCAGGGACCGCCCATCCGGCAAGTGCCACCACTCCTCCGGCTCGGTCCCGGTCTTGTATCCGGCCAACACCTTACTTTTCCACTCGCGGTAGTTGACGACAGGCGGCAAACGCGAAAGCTCACGCAGGCGATCGAGAATTTCTCCGTGTGCGGGATGCGAGGCGAGCCAGTCGGGGTCGAGCTGCCACAGACGGCGGAAGGCATCGTTGAAGAAGGTGAGCTTGCGATCACGATTGAAGATCGCCACGCCGGTCATCACCCGGTCGAGGGTACGTTCAAATGCCGCCACCAGGCGATCAAGCTCGCCCTGCACGTTCTCGATGGCGGTGGCGTCGATGGCAGCAGCAGCGCTTGCGTCGCCGACAATCTGGGCAACGACGTCATGGGCCTTTCGCGCGCCTCCGATGATCAGATGCGCCCGCTTACGGAAGACTTCGCCGCGGGCCAGTGCGCGACGCAGCTCCTGACGCTCGCGCAATTCGAGCAGCTCCAGCTGACGCTCGCGCACCTCGTCCTCTCCGGTGGCCTCCACAGCCGCCACGTAGGCACGGTTGACCCATTCTATGCGGCCATCAGACCCGCGTATCCAGACCGGCAGGGGCAGCGCATTGAACAACGCCCGGCTCAAGCTGATGTCGCGCGCGAGCTGACGATGCTGGTCGATAATGCGCGCAAGATCGCGCCGATAGCCCGCCACGTCGCGCAGACGCAGAATTGCGCGCCCGCCCGATACCCGGCCCTCCGCCTCGACATGCCCACCCGCAGTCGTTCGAAGCAACATGCTGAAGGGCTTGCCCGCGGAGAACAGCGTATCCAGGCCGTCCTTCAACTCATAGGCGCCCGATTGCTCGAGCCACTGCCCAAAGCGCAGGAGCTGCTGGGTATCGTCCGGCAACCCCGGCACCGTCGCAAGGGTGTGACATACGACCCGGACGCTTTGACCGTGCTCCCAATAGACAAGAGCTTGGGGCTCGGCCCTCAGCATCGACTCGGCTGCGGCCAGATTGCGGCGCAACTCGGCGATCTCGTCCTGCTTGCGACGTCCAATGCGCCGCGCCAAGCTGGTCGAGCGCCACATCCTGACTACCGCTGCCACCAGCAAGCCAACCGAAACCGCGATGGCCAGAATATAAGCCAGGCGGAACGACCCCGTCGCGCCCGATCGCGTCCCAACGGCCGCGACGGTAAGGACGATGGCACAGGAGAGACTTGCAGCGAGGAGCAAAATCAGCTCCACGCGCGCGCCAGTATCCCTGACTAAGCTGCCAGCAATCCGCATAGAGCCGAGGGAGCCCTCCGAGGACCTCCACACGCGTTCTGGCCTACGCCGGACTTGCTGCCGACAACCGCGCTAAGATCTGCCCTTCGAATGAATCAGAAACGAATCACTCAGCATTATGAAGACGTTCGCTGGGCCTGACCATACCCGAGCCCGCGCTCGGCCGCGCGTGCTCCACGGGAGCTCGCGCCTACGTCCGATACACATTTGATATGGAAGCGGCTTTGCCTCCACATAGGCGATCGCGCTCTAGTAGCGATAGCGATCCGCCTTGAATGGACCCTGCGTGGGAACGCCAATGTAGTCGGCCTGCGCCTGTGACAGCTTGGTCAGCTTGACGCCGATCTTCTGCAGGTGCAGCGAAGCGACCTTTTCATCGAGATGCTTGGGCAGCGTGTAGACCTTCCTCTCGTATTTGTCGGGGTTGGTCCAAAGCTCGATCTGCGCCAGCGTCTGATTCGTGAAGGATGCAGACATGACGAACGAGGGATGTCCCATGGCATTGCCGAGGTTTACGAGGCGCCCCTCCGAAAGCAGGATGATCCGCTTGCCGTCCGAGAATTCGATCTCGTCCACTTGCGGCTTCACGTTGTGCCACTTGAAATTCTTGAGACCCGCCACTTGGATCTCGTTGTCAAAGTGGCCGATGTTGGCCACGATCGCGCGATGCTTCATGGCGCGCATGTGGTCGACCGTGATGACGTCTTTGTTCCCGGTGGCCGTGACAAAGATGTCGGCGCGAGATACCGCATCCTCCATCGTCGTCACCTCGTATCCTTCCATCGCCGCCTGCAGGGCGCAGATCGGGTCAATTTCCGACACCATGACGCGGCAGCCGGCTTGACGCAGCGACGCGGCGGACCCCTTTCCGACATCGCCGAAGCCAGCCACCATGGCCACCTTGCCGGCCATCATGACATCCGTGCCGCGCCGGATACCATCGACCAAGCTTTCCCGGCATCCGTAGAGATTGTCGAACTTGGACTTGGTCACCGAGTCGTTGACATTGATGGCAGGAAAAAGAAGCTTGCCGTCCCTCTGCATCTGATAGAGGCGCTGCACTCCGGTCGTTGTCTCCTCCGATACGCCCTTGATGTTTTTGGCAAGCTCGGCGAACCAACCTTTCTTCTCTTTCAGTGTCTTGGAGATCAGTGCGAACAGGATCTGCTCCTCCTCGGAGCCGGGCTTCTCGAGGAATTTCGTATCTCCCTGCTCGGCACGCAGACCGAGATGCACAAGCAAGGTCGCATCGCCGCCGTCATCGAGGATCATGTTGGGCGTCCCGCCATCGCCCCACTCGAGGATCCTGCGCGTGAAGTCCCAATATTCATTCAGGCTCTCGCCCTTGTAAGCGAACACCGGGATGCCACCTGCTGCGATTGCCGCGGCGGCGTGGTCCTGGGTCGAATAGATGTTGCAGGAGGCCCAGCGAACATCGGCGCCAAGAGCAGCGAGCGTCTCAATCAGGACCGCGGTCTGGATTGTCATATGCAGCGACCCGGCGACGCGCGCGCCCTTCAGCGGCTGCCGCTGGCCGTATTCCTGGCGCGTCGCCATGAGCCCGGGCATCTCGGTCTCGGCGATGGCAATCTCCTTGCGCCCCCATTCGGCCAGGCCGATGTCCTTCACCACGTAATCGCCGGTGCGCGTCATAAGTTTTCCTCACTAGCTGGACGACCCGAGGCCGGCTGCTGGCGTCACATAAGGCGGCACGGATACCCCATTTCCGCGCACCAGCCGGCGGCTGCGTGCGCCTCTATAGCGCCAACCTGGCGAGCCGGCAATCACATATAAAGAAATCCTTATGTCCCATCTATTCGACCCTCGGGACACGGGTTTCCACACGCGCTGAAGCGGCGGCGAACGGGCTAGGCTAGCGACATGACCTTTTCGCGGCCCGACACGACAACTGACCTCCCAACGGACGTCCGAGCGAAGGCGTCACCGCATCCTGGGACAATACGGTCGTGCAATTCAGCAAACAGCACGCGTGTAGCGGCAAGCCATGCGTGCGGGGTATTGAGGATTTCGAACTCGGCCCCCTCAATATCCAGCTTGAGGAGATCAATGCCGCTGGCGCCGAACTCCTGGATGAGCGCCGGAATGGTGGTGACGGGCACGGTGTGCAATATCGCCGCAGTTGGACAATCAGCAGGCTGTTGAACTGTGGAGAAGCCCCACTCACCCGTACCGCGGTTACGCAGAGGTACAACACACTCCGTCACGCCCAAGGCTTTGTTCAATGGCACGATGTTGGGATAGGGGCGAACGTTCCTTTCGAGGATCGTAAAATTGTCCAGCGACGGTTCGAGCGTAACGATCCGCGCCTCCGGGAAGGCCTCGGCGAAAGCTATGGCTGCGGTACCGATGTATCCGCCGGCATCTATGATCAGTTTATGGCGAAGCGGCTTGGCCGCCGCAATAGGCGCTGCGAACTCTCCGGTAAAGCACCTCACCGCAACGGAGAGGTCCGGCGTGCACGGCCGTATGCTCAGTCGGCGCCGACCAAAGCGCACGCACATGGGGTCCTTGGACGCCATCCATGTGCGGGCAAGGTACGCCGCGAAGGCGCTCGGGCTCTTACTCTGCTCCAGGAGGACGAAAGACGGACGCAGAACGCGACGCCACACCCAAGGCAGTTGCATAAGATCCCCTTCCCCCCGGGGGCAATGAAACCAGGGCATGGCAACACAAGCAAGGACCAAGATGAGCCGAACGCGCTCCAGCCCAGGCTTACCGGGAATTACCGAACTGCTGAGGCATGAGCCAGAATTGGACCGCCGGCAAATAAAAATGCTTTCTGAGAAATTAATCCAATATGTAAGATTTGAATCTTATTATAATAAAATTTGAATATTACATGCGGAAAATAAAATACGTCGATAGTCAGCATTTTTACTACTTCTAAACAACTCGAACTGCATTATTCGCAACAATACAAAAATTCTCCAGGAGGCGTTGTCATGTCCAATCTGGTCGCGCGGCCGGCGCAGCCTTCCCGCGCTGCCCGGTTCTCCTCCAACGAGTTGGGTACTGTCGCCATCCTATTTTCGCTCACCGCGGTCGTGGTTCTGGCCATGGTCGGCGGCGCCATCGACTACGGCCGCGCGGTGCATGCGCGTTACCAGATGCAAGAAGCGGTGGACTCTGCAGTGCTTGCGGCAGCGCGGGTGTGGCAGATGGAGGCCGACATCGTGCTGGCCCAGGACAAGGGCACCATCCACTACAACAACAACAAGCCGAAGATGTTCTCGAGCGAAGTCGCGTCGTTCACACCCGACTTCATCAACAACACCATTTCCATGTCGGCGACGGGTCTCGTGCCGACGCCATTTCTGAGCCCCATCGGCATTCATACCTACACGGTCGGGGCTGACGCTACGGCCCGATTGGACGTGGGCGAGAACGCGGGCCACAGCGTCGAGATCTCTCTGATGCTCGACGTCACGGGCTCGATGTGTGAGGACGCGCCGACGTGCAGCAAGCTCAAGGCCCTCAAGAACGCAGTCGCGGGCGATCCCAACGTGCCCGGGGACAAGGGTCTGATCGATATCGTCATCTGGGACGACCAGAGCGAGTACACCTCGAGGATTGCGCTCATTCCGTTCTCTGAGGTGGTGAATGTCGGAACGACCGCACTTGCCAACAGCGTGCGCGGCACGCTGAAGACGGGTAACTGCGTCAATTCATCCTCGCCCTGCACCAGCTTCGGCACCACAGAAAGCAGCACCCGGTGGGTTTGGGGCAAGCCAGCGACCTGGTTTCGCTTTACCAAGGCCAGCGGTAGCGGCACAAATACCTTCAAGGTCTCTGATCGCTGCGTGACTGAACGCACCGGGCCTAGCGCCTACACCGACGACGCCCCGGATACGCAGGCGCGTAAAGTGGGTTCGGCCTATCTCAGCAACAGCAATTCGGCCGGCAACTGTGGGTCCATGGTGGTGAGCACCGGTGATCCCGAGGTGAACTCGATCCAACCGCTGACCAGCGACAAGACCTTGCTCAAGCGCCGGATCAGCAAAATGGCCCATGGTGGCGGCACCGCCGGCCAGCTCGGCACGGCCTGGGCCTGGTACATGTTGTCGCCGAACTGGTCCTACCTGTGGCCGGCTGCCAACCAGCCCAAGGCCTACAACACCGACAAGCTGGTGAAATACGCGATCCTCATGACCGACGGCGAGTACAACACCATGTACTGCAACGGTGCGCAGGCCAGGAACTCGAACAGTGGGGACATCAACTGCGACGCCACCAACGGGCAAGCCTACACTCAGGCGCGCACGCTGTGCACGAACATGAAGGCCAAGGGAATCACCGTGTACACGGTCGGTTTCCAGCTCGATACGCAGAATGCAATCGACACACTGCAGCAGTGTGCTTCCAGCCCCGACAAGTTCTTCAACGCAGAAGATGGCGTCACGCTGAAAATGGCCTTCCAGGCGATTGCACTGCAGATTGCCAAGCTCAGCCTGTCGCACTGAGCAGACCAGCTTGAATACAAGCGGATCAGGCGCCCTGTGGGCGCCCGATCCCTTTTCAAGCCGACCCGGCTGCTTCGACCCGCTCAAAAAGCGCTGCCAACCCGAGACCGCCGATCGCACCGAGTGTTGCTGCCCCGAACTTTGGCCTGTCGTCCCCCTTGCCCCGGACCATGCGCGAGAACAGCCGCACAATCAGCACGGCACCTGCCGCGCCCAACGGATGTCCACGCACGATAGCTCCGCCATCGGGGTTGATGATGTCTTCGGCAAACCCCATGGTGCCCGCCAGAGCAATAACCTGGGCAGCCGAGGCCTCGCTCATCTCAACGACACCGACCACACTTCGATCGAAGCCATTGAGACGGCCATAGAGCTTCTGCATCGCAGCCAAGGGCGCCAGCGCCTCATCGGACGGGCCGACACCCTGTGCAGCATTGCCGACAAGCCGCAATGCTGGAGGCTTGCCCATCTCCCCCCACGCGATCTCGGACACAACCATCACCATCGCCGCGCCATCGTGCATGGCGCTGGTATTGCCCGGTGTGAGGGTACCTTTCGGCGGTTGAAATGGACTCAAGCGCTCGAGGTCGCGCAGATCCGGCTCCACGGCGCTTTGGTCTCGCGCCTCGTCGCTTTCGGCGCGCAATGGCACGATCTCGCCGACGAAACGTCGCGCCTCGCGGGCGCTACCGGCCCTCAGATGTGACTTGAGCGCGAACGCGTCCTGCTGCTGGCGGGAGATTCCCCGTTGGCGCGCTAGGGCCTCGGAAGCCTCGAACGGCCGCTGCTCATCGACCTCGCTTGCCCCGGCCAGTTCCATGCCAATGAAATGCGGCGTTTGGTAGAGGCTCTTCGGCTTAGCAATGCGCCAGGGCGCAGTGGACAGGGATTCCGCCCCACCCGCCACGACGATCTCTGCTTCACCTGTTCCGATTTGCCGTATGGCGGCAAGTATCGCCTCGAGCCCCGAGCCGCACTGCTGATCGATGGTCGTGGCAGGAGTTGCCTCCGGGAGCCCGGCCGACAGTGCAATCAATCGCGCGGGGTTGCCGCCCGCCGCGCAATTGCCGACGATAACCTCATCGACCCGCTCTGCGGCCAATCCGGCATCCTTCAGGACCGCAAGCACAATGGGAGCCGCCAGGTCTTCGACGCGGCGGTTCCTGTGTAGGCCTCCGACGCGACCAAGCGCCGTTCGCCGCGCTGCAACAATATAGGCAGGACGCAACGCCATTTGCCTAATCATGGGAAATTCCGAACCCGCCGGGAGTGAGTGGCCACTTCCAAGAATTCATCCTTGCACCACATGAAATTGGCGGAATCCCGCCCTTGCTCAAGGGGAACGAGGGTATTGCCGTGACTTTCGAGTTCGCGCCGCAAGAGCAACAGCGCGAGCCGCGCCTCCCCTACCCCGCTGCAAATCGTGCAATGTAATGATATAGCTGATCAGAGGGGCGGGTTTGCGGCCTGCCCGTGCCTTTGGAAGGTGCAGCATGGTTGGTGCATGGCCCGTCAAAGCTTTTCCTGGTCCGGAACACGACCACGGCTCCTGCCTTCAAGTCACAATGGAGCGGGCAGCCCGGTCCTTTGAAAGCAGCGGCCTGCGCCTTACTCCCCTGCGCGTGCGTGTCCTGGAGGAGATCGCAAGCTCGCATCACGCCGTCGGCGCCTACGAGATCCTGGACCGCCTGGCCCGCAAGGGCAGCGCGCGGCTGGCGCCCATCTCGGTTTATCGCGCCCTGGATGCCCTTCTGGAGGCGGGTGTGGTGCATCGACTCGAAAGCCGCAACGCCTATTTCGCCTGCCTTGTCCCGCACGCTGGCGACCGCCATCAGATCGTGCTCGCGTGCGAGCGCTGCGGCATGGTGGCCGAAGTTCCCGGGGAGGCAGTATTCCAGGGCATCGCCGGGGCGGCCCGCACCGCCGGCTTCGTGCCGTCGCGATCCATGGTCGAAGTTGCGGGCTCATGCGGCCAATGCTCCTCCGCGCCCGCGCGCGCATGAGATCAGTCGCCATGCAGAGCGCAGCCCCTCGAGCGCCTGGGTCACCAGGAGTTGCCTCTCCCACCGAAAGTACCGGCGGGCACAGTCATGGCCACGACTGCGGACATGATCATAGAGACCATAGGGGTGCGCATGAACATCGGCTGCATCATGCCGATGCGTTGCTTTCGGCGCGCGGGGTCTTCATCGCGCGATCGCGGCGGCCCATCCTCGAAAATGTCGACATCGATGTGGGTGCCGGTGAGATCGTGACCTTGATCGGTCCGAACGGT
The DNA here is from genome assembly GCA_963840425.1 of uncultured Alphaproteobacteria bacterium. Classification (GTDB taxonomy): domain Bacteria; phylum Pseudomonadota; class Alphaproteobacteria; order Rhizobiales; family Hyphomicrobiaceae; genus CADEFX01. The sequence continues at coordinate 316,637 of CAWIYZ010000033.1, forward strand.
GCCGGAAAAACGACGCTAGTGCGCGCGCTGCTCGGTTTGGAAACCGTGGACCAAGGCAGCATCCGCCGGAAAGCAGATCTCAGGATCGGTTATGCGCCGCAGCGCTTCGATCGCGATCCGGCCATTCCCGTAACCGTCGAACGCTTCCTCGCTCTCGGGTTGCCCGGTCCTAGCGCAAACATGGGAGCCGTTCTCGATGAGGTCGGCGCGCGGCGTGTCGCTCGCCAGCAGCTCTCGGCGCTTTCCGGGGGGGAGCTTCAACGTGTGGTGCTGGCGCGCGCGCTCCTGCGCAACCCGTCGCTGCTCATTCTCGATGAGCCTGTACGCGGCGTCGACTACGCCGGAGAGGCGGAGCTCTATGGCCTCATCGGCCGCATCCGGACATCGCGCGGCCTCGGCGTGCTGCTCGTCAGCCATGACTTGCACGTGGTAATGGCGCAGAGCGATCGAGTCGTATGTCTGAACCGGCACGTGTGCTGCTCCGGCGTGCCTGAAACTGTTGCTCAGCATCCCGAGTACGTACGGCTGTTCGGAGCCCAGACAGCACGCGCTTTTGCCGTTTACCAGCATTCGCACGACCATAGCCATGATCTGACTGGCGAGCCGCAGCCAAAGGCGAGCGACTAGGACAACACAACGCGATGCTGGAGCCATTCCTCGTTCGCGCCCTTCTCGCCGGTCTGGGGCTGGGCATCCTCGCCGCGCCGCTGGGCTGTCTGGTCGTGTGGCGGCGCATGTCGTATTTCGGCTCGACAGTGGCACACGCGGGCCTCTTAGGTGTCGCGCTCGGACTGTTTCTCAATCTCGACCTGACGCTCGGTGTCATCCTCGTGTCGCTGGGGGTTGGCGCACTGCTCGTGGCACTGGAGCGCCAGCGCATGCTGCCCGTCGACAGCCTGCTTGGAATCCTCTCGCACGCGGCGCTGGCCGCGGGTCTGGTGGCGGCAGCCAAGCTATCGGGCCAGCGGCTCGATCTGATGGGTTACCTGTTCGGTGACATCTTTGCCGTCACCAACAGTGACCTCTTGTGGATCTATATAGGCGGCGCTGCGGTCTTGGTGGCCGTCGCCTGGCTGTGGCGCACACTCATTGCGGTCGCCGTGCATGAAGAGTTGGCCGCTGCGGAAGGTCTCAACACCCGCCGCGCGGAAGCAGCTCTCATCCTCATCCTCGCGTTTACCATTGCCGTCGCCATGAAAATTGTTGGCGTGCTGCTCATCATTGCTTTTCTAATCATGCCGGCCGCTGCGGCACGGCCCTTTGCTTCCACACCTGAGACAATGGTCGCCTTCGCGGCGCTGATCGGTATCGCGGGCGCGTGCGGCGGCTTGTTTCTTTCGACCCAGTGGGACATCGCGGGAGGGCCGAGCATCGTGCTGGTGCTCTCCGCCATCGCTGGCTTCTCGCTGACACGATCGATCGTCACCGCCAACCGCTAATGCAGCTCGAAGGTGGCGATATGCACCCTTGACGCCAAACTCGTGGTGCGGAACTAAGGAGGCTCCAGGAGATCGCGCATGACGAGCACAACGGCCCCTCGCAGACATGCGGTTCCCGTTGATGTCGGCGGTGTCACAATCGGCGGCTCGGCACCGATTGTCGTGCAATCGATGACCAATACCGACACGGCCGATATTGCTGCCACCACGGCTCAAGTGGCTGCGCTGGCGCGGGCTGGCTCCGAGCTCGTCCGCATTACGGTAGATCGCGATGAGGCGGCCAAGGCTGTCCCCCACATCCGCGATGGCCTTGCCAGGATGGGCGTGCGCGTACCTCTGGTCGGTGATTTCCACTACATCGGTCACAAGCTTCTGTCGGACAATCCAGCGTGTGCCGAGGCGCTCGACAAATACCGTATCAATCCCGGCAATGTCGGCTTCAAGGACAAGAAGGATCGCCAATTCTCGGCCATCATCGAGATGGCGCTCGTGCACGAGAAGCCAGTGCGCATCGGGGTCAACTGGGGCTCGCTCGATCAAGAGCTTCTCACTCACCTCATGGACGAGAACGCAAGAGCGGAGAACCCGAAGGACGCTCGAGTCGTCATGCACGAGGCGATCGTACAATCCGGGATTTTGTCGGCCGTGCGCGCGGAAGAGCTCGGTCTTGGGGCCGACCGCATCATCATCTCGGCCAAGGTTTCCGCCGTGCAGGACCTGATCGCGGTCTACGGCATGCTCGCCGGGCGTTGTCGGTACGTCCTCCACCTGGGCCTGACCGAGGCCGGCATGGGATCCAAGGGCATCGTCGCTTCGTCTGCCGCCATGGGTGTTCTTCTGCAAATGGGCATCGGCGACACCATCCGCTACTCGCTGACGCCGGAGCCCGGCGGCGACCGCACGCTGGAAGTACGTGCGGCGCAAGAGCTGCTGCAGACCATGGGCCTGCGCGCTTTCGTGCCGACGGTCGCCGCGTGCCCAGGCTGCGGGCGCACCACGTCGACAGTGTTTCAGGAGCTCGCTCGTGACGTCCAGAGCATGATCCGCGAGCGCATGCCCGAATGGCGTACGAAGTACCCGGGTGTGGAAAGCTTGAACCTTGCCGTCATGGGCTGCATCGTCAATGGTCCTGGCGAGAGCAAGCATGCCGATATCGGCATCTCGCTCCCCGGCACGGGCGAGCAGCCCACCGCACCTGTTTTCATCGACGGCAAGAAAGCGATGACACTGCGCGGCCCGAATATCGCGGCCGAATTCCAACAAATCGTCGAGGACTATATCGACAGGCGATACGGTGTCGCGCGCCGCAAGGAGCGAGTCGACGCTTAGAGCAGGATCGCTTCGGATTGAAGCACTTTCCCACAATCGAGACGTCGCGGCCGAAGCGTGAATCCTGCTCTGCGCTTTTAGCTTCAGAGGGCGATTCACGTGTCGCGGCGGAGCCGCGCTACGCGCGGACACATGGAAGCAGCAATGCTTCCATGTTAGACGATCACGCTCTAGTCCTCCATGAGGTGGCCGCCGTCGTAGGCGCTGGCGATCCGCCCCAGCGCCGCGCGGAAGCGGTCGCTGTTCATCAGCGTCGCCAAAGCCTGTTCTGGATCGGCACCGGCATCTATCGAAGGTGCTTCGCCAGGAAATTCCGCAGTCCCGAACAGCAGGTTTGCGTCCAGCGCCTTTCCTGGTGACACACCCCTGCATAGCAATTCGGCAAACAGCCGATAATCCAGCGACGGCAAGGCGGCAAGGAAGCCGGCAACGAGCTGTGCAGCAAGCGCATGATCTGGGTGGCTGGGCTTTTCCGCCGCCCGGCCGAAATCCCAAAGATGTTGTACCTTGTCCCACGGCGCCGGCTCTGAAGGAAAGCGGCCGAGAAGCTCACTCGCCTCGCTCGCGACGTAGAACCGGTTGAGGCCGTCGAAGAACGCGAAGGTATATCCCTGTGCGAGCAGTAGGGGCTCCCAGCCCTGCCAGGTTTCCGCCATGCTGCCCGGCGCAACCGCCTCCACGACCACCACACGCGGCCGCACATTTTTCCAATCTACTCCGGCCAGCACGTCAGCCTCAGCACCTTCGACATCGACCTTCAGGAAATCGACCTCGCTCACACGGTGTTGAGCAACCAATGACGCGAGCGTCAGCATGGGCATGCGCCGCGTCTCATAGGTGGCGCCAAAGCCGGACGCCGCCTTGGCATGACCTTCGACCGTCGTGGAGAATCCGTGCAGCCGATCGACGACGTGAAAGTTCACCTCGCCTTGCCGGCTGCCGACGAGGCTGCAAACAGTGATGTCGCGCGGCCGCACGGACGCGTACATGTCGGCAAGCACGCGTTGCGGCTCGACGACCAATCCGCTCCAGCCCTTGAGGTAGAACCAAAAGCTGACGTTGTCGGCAACGGGGTGCCCCCCACCGACGTCGACGTAGAAGCCTTCCTTGCGATCGGCAAACACCAGATCGAGGTGATAATCCTCGAGCCTCTGAGCGTAGGAAATTTGCATTGTCTTGGTTCCGGGACGAGCGCGAGGACTATGGCCTGCACATCGAATCTTATGAACCGCTACGGTTTCGTGAGCACCACAAAATCGGTGCCGAGGCCAGTCTCGCTGCTAGTCCCCTGGTCAGAAATGATGAGCGATGCGCCAGTCCATAGACGATTGGCGATCTCCTTGCCGAAATCGGAAGAGATCTCGATGCGGTCGAGCGCCTCGGCGGCGCTCTGACCTGATCCGCTATCGGAAACTGTGACCACCGCCCAACGCAACCGGGCACCCCCCTCCTCTTCGGCCAAGGCCGTGAAGACGTGAGTGCCTAGCGAGCGTTCAGGATCGCGGATCGTGACAGCCCCATCAATAAGTGGAGCCATTCCCTGCCGCATAAAAACGCGGCCTTCCTTGCGGCTTACGAAAACCGAGATGGGGTCGAGCGCTCGCCCCAAGGCCTTGAGGCTGTCGGACGCTCGATCGCGTGCAGCGATCGCTTCCTTCGCCACTGTCGCAGCATCGCGCGCCGCTTGCGCCTGGATCGCCTCCGCTATAGCCACATCAGCTAGATCTTTTTGGGCGACCTCCAGGGTTTCGCGGGCCACTTCCTCGTCCTTGGCCGCGCGCTCGATCGCATCCGGATTTGCAGCGGCCTTGCTCGCTACCCGCGACGCCGCCGCCAAGCGTCTCTCATCCAGCGCAACCTGCTTCTGCGCTTTGCGCAAGCTCCCCCGCGCGTCTTGCGCCTGTGCTGACGCTTTGCGCGCGACGGCGACAGCGGATTTCATGGCCGTTTCTGCTGCCCGGACGTCTGCCGCCGCTTGTGCTCTCTTCGCCCGTGCACGACGCAGTGGCGTCTCCAGCCCTTGCGCTGGTGCAATCATGATACCAGTGATGTCCGGCCTTCCGGCAGACGTATCCGTCTGCCCTTGTTTCTGCCCGCCTGCAGCGACCTCGATCGCGACCGGTGTCATGTTCTCCCGGTCGCCAGCCACATTTGCCGCCCCGGACGTCGTTGACGGTACAGGCAGGCGCGGGTGTGCAATCGGGACGGGCTCAACGCTGTGGGGAGACACGATGACACGTGCTCCCACCTTCGTCATGTCCCACATTCGTGGCGCGAAATCATAGGTCAGTCGAATGCACCCGTGCGACGCGGGATATCCCGGCACCACTCCTCCATGCAGCGCGATCCCGGACCAGGTAATGCGCTGCATCCAGGGCATCGGCGCGCCGCTGTAGATGTTCGACTCGTGATATCGGCGCTTTTGAATCACACTGAAAACGCCGGTCGGCGTGCGATAGTCGCGCGTGCCGGTCGAGAACTCTCGACTGTGCGAGCAGGCTGTCCCCGCCGTAGACGTGGATGCGCTGATCAGCCAGAGAAACGACGGCAACGATTGGACCAACAGGTGCCCCGTTGGCGGCATTCGATTGCCCATCTGGTGAATTGCGCCACCCCTGCATTGCCCGGCGCTGCCTTGCGCCGTCCCGATATCCGCGGCGCAGGCGGTCACCATCCCAACCCCTGCCGCGCTCCCAAGAATTACCCCAAGGTGAAAACCATGACTGGGCAGATGCCGACACTCCCAGTGGACTGGCGATCAAAGCGCTCGAGAGTACAAATGTCGATAGATGATGCAGACAATGGCGCTTTGCAGCAACGAACAACACCCGCGACACGAACAGAGCCCCCTTATTCTACTTTTCTCAATCTCAGCTACCGCCACCCTGCGTAGGGTTAGCCCCCACGGGTGGGTTAGTTTGCGATACCCCCTTAGCTTCCATATAAACGCACGAATGTGCCGATTGGATGCCCTTGCAGATTCTATCGTCGCCGATGTGTCACAAAGGCGGCAGCGGCAGCAAGGGTTTCGCCAGCTACCGCGAAGGGGACCAGTGCTGCAATCGCCTCTCGCTCGAGCTCCGCTAAACGCAAGCGTGCCCCCGCAACGCCAAGAACAGATACCCAGGTCGCCTTGCCGGCCTTGACATCCTTGCGCACGCCTTTGCCGGTGCTTGCCGTGTCCCCCTCAGCATCAAGAAGATCATCCGCAAGCTGGAACGCGATTCCCAGCGCCGCACCGAAAGCTCCGAGCGCCTGACGGGCTGGCGCAGGCGCGCGAGCCAGTATCGCGCCGGCATCCACGGCAAAGCGAATCAACGCACCTGTTTTCATTTCCTGGATCATCTGCACGGCACCCGCCGCATGCAGGTGGCCAAAGTTTGGCTTCTCTGCTTCGATATCGAGCTGCTGCCCGCCCGCCATGCCGACTGCCCCGGACGCCTGCGCAAGCCCGAGAACAAGCTCTGACCGCACCTCCGGGTCTGCGTGGGTTTCAGGGCGAGCCAGCACCTCGAAGGCCAGAGAAAGAAGCGCATCTCCGGCCAGAATGGCGGTTGCCTCATCAAAGGCCTTCCATACGGTGGGGCGTCCCCGGCGGAGTTCGTCATTGTCCATCGCCGGGAGATCATCGTGCACCAGGGAATAGCAGTGCAGGAACTCGACTGCCGCCGCCGCATTGAGGGCATTTGCGGAATCAACGCCGAAAAGGCGTGCGCTCTCGACAAGCAGGAATGGCCGGAAGCGTTTACCTCCACCGAGGACAGCATGTCGCATCGCCTCCGCAAGGCGTGGCGGCGCCGCGCGGAGCGCGTGGTCGTCCAGGAGCTCCGCCAGCCGCACTTCGACACGGGTGGCTGTCTCCTCTAGTTGCTCAGGGAACGTCATGACTTCCCTTGTGATGTGCCCTGCACAGGAGTGAACCGGGCTGCCGCCGCTCCACGCATACGCTCTGGTCAGGCTCGACAAATGTGGCTATAAGGCGCCTCCAAATGAAAAGACACTGCAGCTCGTACCGCGGTCGAGAGTGCTTTGTGCACACGTTATGGACATCGGCCGGAGCTGGCAGCAAGCCGGTAGGGTAGCACGCGCAACGCGGCTCCCACATCTAGTCAGGAGAGCACGACCATGGCTGTGCCGAGAACAAAGGTTTCGCGTATGAAGCGCGGCTTCCGCCGGTCAGCCGATGCGCTGAAGTCGCCGACCTATGTCGAGGACAAAGATAGCGGCAACCTGCGCCGTCCGCATCACATCGATCTCAAATCCGGCAAATATCGTGGGCGTCAGATCCTCGAAACAGAAACGGAAGCCTGACGGTCGCCCAACTTTCGACTGAGCCAGACCTTATCGAGGTGCTTGGCAACAGGACACTGCACAAGCATAGTTGATTGGCGCCCAACTGGAGCCGCAGCCGGCGGCCCGCGTGGAGATTGAGATGTCGCTCAGGGCAATCCCGGTCATCATCATCCCCTTTATCCTCTACAACGTCATTGCCATGCTTGGTGGCGGAGTGCCGGCCGATGACATTTTCCGCAAGCCGCTTTTCAGCCTCCCGATGCTCAGCGGAGCGCAATGGACGTTTTCCTGGAGCGACCTGCTAATCCTTCTGACGATGGCCATGCTGTTCATCGAGTTGATCAAATCGACCTACACCGCATCATCCTCGCTGATCGATCATGGTCTCTCCATGCTCGTGTTCATTGCTTGCCTCGTGGAATTTCTCATCGTTCCACAAGCCGCCACCTCGGTGTTCTTCTTCATTATGACGGCAACGCTTGTCGACGTTGTCGCAGGCGCCATGATCGGAATTCGCACGGCACGGCGCGACCTCAATATTGGCGCAGAGCACTAAGCGCCAAGACCTCAGAGATTATCGGGCGTTCAACGCAGGGGCTGCGTCAGCTTCGATCGCGTGAAAGCTTTTCGATCTTCGCTTGCATCGAAGCGAGCTGTGTTTTCAATTCGTCGAGCTCGTTGGGAGCGGCGGACGCGGCAGCAGGCGGTTCGTCCTTCTTGCCTGTGGCCGGATCGTCTTTCTTCTTTTCGCCTTTCGCCGGCGCAAACGGCGTGAACATCGACATCGCTTGCTCGAACATGGCTAGGTTCTTGCGCGCCTGATCCTGGTAAGCCTCGAAGGCCCCCTGCGGCGTGAAGGCGTTGGCGAACTGCTTGCGAAAGCGGTCCTGCTCCTTGGCTAGCGTCTCGAGGCTCACCTGCAGATAGCTCGGGACCATGCGTTCCATGGCATCGCCGTAAAAACGGATGAGCTGCCGCAGGAACGGAATTGGAAGCAGCGTTTGCCCGCCGGAACGGCTCTCCTGCTCCACAATGATCTGTGTGAGAACCGAATGAGTCAGGTCGTCGCCGGATTTGGCATCGAAAACAACGAAATCGCGCTCGGACCGGACCATCTGCGCGAGATCGTCCAAAGTGACGTAGGTGCTTGTCTCAGTGTTGTAAAGTCTTCGGTTCGCGTACTTCTTGATGACGACCGGATCTTTCTTGTCCGTTGGCGCGTCCGCCTTGTTGAGCATGGCTCGGGCCGTTCTTTCGCTACTTGCCATTTGGAACAGTATCATGCCATGGGCTAACGGGAAATATGCGTATATCTTTGACTTTGCCTGCAAGACCCGGGGGCCTAGGCCTCTTGATTGCCGGAAAAGCGGCTGCCCTGGTATCGTTGATACAACTAGACGTGCCATTGGGCTCCCCATGGGGGCATAAGCGCGGCGCCAGGCATGGCCGCCAGCCACTCGAAACGAGGATCAAGCATGAGCTCGACCGAAGCTACCATCGTGATCGCCAGCGCTGCGCGCACCCCAGTCGGTTCCTTCAACGGAGCTCTAGCCGGCCTGCCGGCGCATGAGCTGGGGAAGGTGGCAATTCAGGCCGCGCTCGAGCGCGCGGGCCTGGAACCCGGGGACGTGTCCGAGGTCATTCTGGGTCAGATCCTGGCTGCAGGCGCCGGACAGAATCCGGCCCGCCAGGCGTCTATCGCTGCCGGTGTTCCGGTGGACGCGCCGGCGTGGGGCCTGAACCAGCTTTGCGGCTCCGGCCTTAGAGCGGTTGCGCTGGGCGCGCAGCAGATTCAATCCGGGTCGTCGCAAATCGTCATTGCCGGCGGACAGGAGAGCATGAGCCAAGCGCCACATTGCCTGCATCTACGTGAGGGCACGAAGATGGGCGATGCCAAGTTCATCGACACCATGATCAAGGATGGCCTGTGGGATGCCTTCAACGGCTACCACATGGGAACGACGGCCGAGAACGTCGCGCGCCAGTGGCAGATCACGCGCGAGGAGCAGGATCGCTTTGCCGTTGCTTCGCAGAACAAGGCCGAAGCGGCCAAGAAGGCAGGCAAATTCAGGGACGAAATCGCTTCCGTCGTCATAAAGACCCGGAAAGGCGAGACCGTTGTCACCGATGACGAATACATCAAAGAAGGCGTGACGTTCGATTCCGTCGCGAAACTGCGCCCTGCCTTCGAGAAAGAGGGCACAGTAACAGCGGGCAACGCCAGCGGCATCAATGACGGCGCGGCCGCAGTTGCCCTCATGTCGCTGGCCGAGGCGAAGAAGCGCGGGATCACGCCACTTGCCCGAATCGTCTCCTGGGCGCATGCGGGCGTGGACCCATCGATCATGGGCACAGGGCCGATCCCGGCGTCCAAGAAGGCCTTGGAAAAGGCCGGCTGGACCGTCAAGGACCTCGATCTGATCGAGGCCAACGAAGCTTTCGCTGCCCAGGCCTGCGCCGTGAACAAGGGCCTCGGCTGGGATACCGAGAAGGTCAATGTCAACGGCGGCGCCATCGCCATCGGCCACCCGATCGGTGCCTCCGGCGCCCGTGTCCTGACCACGCTGCTGTTTGAAATGAAGCGGCGCAACGCCAAGAAGGGACTCGCTACGCTGTGCATCGGGGGCGGCATGGGAGTTGCCATGTGCGTCGAGCGCGACTGAGCAACGCGGTTAATCAAGACGCAAGCCCCGGACAACAAAACTCTTGTCCGGGGCTTACTATTCTCGACAAATAATAATGAAGCTCATCCCAGGGGAGAAACGTGCATGGCACGAGTGGCAGTTGTCACGGGCGGAACCCGCGGCATCGGCGAGGCCATTTCCAAGGCATTGAAAGCGAAGGGCTACCGGGTGGCTGCCACCTACGCCGGCAACGATACGGCTGCGCAAAAGTTCCAGGCTGAAACCGGCATACCGATCTACAAGTTCGACGTCGGTGACTATGCGTCCTGCGAGAAGGGGGTGACGCAAATCTCGCGCGACCTGGGTGGCGTCGACATTCTTGTCAACAACGCTGGCATCACACGCGACGCCGCGTTGCATCGGATGGCCCCCGCACAATGGATGGAGGTCATTCGCACCAACCTCGATTCTGCCTTCAACATGACCCGGCTCGTTATTGACGGCATGCGATCGCGGAATTTCGGACGCATCATTTCCATTTCGTCGATCAATGGCCGTAAAGGTCAGTTCGGCCAAGCCAACTATTCAGCGGCCAAAGCGGGGCTTGTCGGTTTCTCCAAAGCCGTGGCGCTCGAAGGCGCGGCCAGGGGCATCACGTGCAACGTGATCGCACCAGGCTACATCAACACCGAGATGGTGGCTGCCGTCCCCAAGGACGTACTGGAGGCCAAGATCCTGCCCATGATTCCGGTCGGACGCCTCGGCACGGCGGCCGAGGTCGCGCGTTGCGTTGTATTCCTGGCGGCTGATGATGCCGGCTTCATTACAGGCGCTTGTCTCGACGCCAACGGCGGCCAGTACATGGCCACCTGACGACAAATGACACCACCGGATGCGCGCAAGGCAACGGTATTGGGCCTGCTCGCCGTTCTGCTGTGGGCAGGGCTTGCCGCGTTGACGGCGGCAGTCGGCGCCGTGCCGCCTTTTCAATTGGCGGCAATGACCTTCGCGATAGGCACGCTCGTTGGCTTGGGCTGGATTCGTCTGAAGGGCGAGTCATTGGGTGTCCTCACGCGTGTGCCGCTGGCATCCTGGTGCCTCGGCGTCTACGGACTGCTGGCCTTCCACGTTTGCTATTTCTACGCGCTGCAGGCTGCACCTCCGCTCGAGGCCAGTCTCATCATTTATCTTTGGCCTTTGCTCATCGTCCTGTTTGCGGCGCTCTTGCCTGCACGCGCGGGAGGCCGGAGTCTCAAATGGTGGCACGTCGCGGGTGCGCTGCTCGGCTTGACGGGAACGATTTTGATTCTTCTTGGGGGCACAGGCCGCATTGAGCTCGGCGGAGCAGCCTCCGGCTATGTAGCGGCCGTTGCAGCCGCGTTAATCTGGTCCAGCTACTCCGTCCTGTCGCGCCTGCTCGCCTCCGTTTCAAGCACCGCCGTCATTGGTAGCTGCGCCGCCACGGCGATCGGCGCCGCGCTGCTCCACTTCGGACTGGAGACTACCGTTCTTCCCACAACGATCGGCGCGTGGCTGGCGATCATCGCGCTCGGCATCGGGCCTGTGGGACTTGCATTCTACCTTTGGGACGAGGGCATGAAGCGCGGCGATATCCGCCTGCTTGGCGTCGCATCCTACTCTACACCGCTGCTGTCGACCCTTCTCCTGGCCGCCCTCGGCCTCGGAGAGGCGACGCGGACAATCTGGGTCGCCGCCCTCTTCATCTCAGCAGGTGCCTTGCTGGCGAGCCGGGATTCCCTACTGCGTGGTCAGTCCGCAGATTGAGCGTTGAAAGCGGCTTGGCCACGCCTGTCCCTGCACCTCACCCTCTGAGGCGCGTGCGCACGATGCGTGGAAACTCATCGCTGCCGAATTCGGCGTGAGGTGTCAACTCCGCCGCCCCCAAAGCAAGTCCAACCTGCGGCTGAGTTGGTATCTGTGCTCGCGTCATGGGATTCGGCTCAATCTGCTGCGGCATGTCCTCCAATAGTCGATGCCGCTCGCCGCGCGCTTCCAGGCCCGTCCCCTGCGATGGGCGGGTCACGACCGGCTGACCTTGCAGCGGCTGCTGATTGCGGAGCGGTTGGCCTGAAACGTGAGGCAGTGGCGTGTTGCCTGCGAACCATGCATCGATCAGGTCGAGCTCATCGGCCGACAGATTGAGCCCCTGGCTGCGACAACGGGCGACGACGAAGTTACGGAATCGCCCCGCAAAGAGGTTCGCCGACGCTCCCTGCTCGAACCATGGGTCGGTCTCGCTTACTACCTCAAGCACAAACCGGACATCATCTCGGCGAAGGTCCAGTCCCCGCTCGCGGCCGCGTTGCACGATATTCAGGATCGTCTGCACGCCGCTCAGATTGTTCTCCCCGATCTCTTGGGCCATTGCCTCGAAGAGGATGCGATATTCGGGCGGCGAAAGCGTTGGTGCCTGGCACGCCTCGTGGATACGCATGATCGCCTGCTGCACGGACGCGGGCATTTCGTTTGCTCGATTGGAGAGCGGAGGCTGTGCGATAGATTTCGAAGGCAATGAACTGTCGAGCGGGCTACCGCGCGCCTGCCCACTATTGATAAGCTGCGATCCAAGAAACGGCGATGCTGCAGGCTGGGAATATGCTGCAGGCTGTGTGGTGGCCGGCCCGCCAATCGGCAGCGAATACGACGAGGCGCTCGTGTTGCCCAGCCTACCGACTGACGTCCCCTGACCATACGCGCCGATGCCCGCCCCAGCCCCGGAGACGGTGCGCTCGCTTCTGGTCTCCCTCGGCTCCGGCAGGATCGGACTTTGCGCGATCAGGTGACGCTTCGTATCAATGACAAGATAGGGAGCTTGCTCAGTCAGCCTCAGCCCCTCGGGCAAAGCCTGCATCAACAGCTCACGGAACCCACCTGCCCCGGCCCAACCCGTGCCAATTGTCCTGTCGTGCCCGATGGTACGCACGGCCCGATCGGCCAGGACCTCCAAGGGCACCGGACCAGCAGCGGCCTGCACGGCAGTCACCACCTCGGCGATGATTTTGCGGCGTAGAGACTCATCCTGCGTCTCCAACGAAGACCCGGCAGGGACCGCCCGATCGCCTACGCGACCGTCAAGCAGCAGCGTTATGAGATTGCTCTCGCGAACCTCACCATCGCTGATAGCCGTGTACGGTGCGGCGGTGTAGTCATTGGCGAAGATCACCGTGCGGCGGGCGTGCGCGCGCAGACGATGCAGCACAGGCGTGAAATCCGCATCGCCCGACAAGATGACGAACTCATCAAAGTAGGTATCGTGCGTAAGATAATCCCGCACGTCCATGACCATGCGGATGTCGGAGGAATTCTTGAGCTGGGCAGTCAGTGGTGGGCAATCCACGATCTCGAAACCCGAGCGCAGGAAATGGTGGCGCACGAACGGGAACGAGTTCATGTCCGTCGAATTGTCCGTGGCATTGCGACGTGGGACGGGATTGCCATAGCATCGATTCATGACGATGCGGCGCACACCCGTCGTCGTGGGACTGTTCGTGGGCGTAATCAGCAGACTGGTCTCGATGCCTTTCAGCCAAAGCGCAGAGTCCTTGGCGAAGCGCTTCGCCGCCTCCTCACTTTTTCTCTTCAATGACAAATAGATGTTGTCGTAGTCGACAAACACCGCGCTCAGGAATGCCCCCGCCGACTCCTGTTTCATTGTGAACTGACCCCGCTTGCCCCATTCCCACTTGATTTCGCACTGTTTATGAGTCGCGAGTCGGGGGCAAGGACTGCAGGGACGCAAATCCGAGCCAAAGTTCGAAAATTGCCTATTTACAAACACTTCCCCCTGGGCCGGGCTCTCAAATTGGGCGTGGATAACGTACGTCGAGAGACATCCTCCAGACGCAAGCCTGCGAATTGGCAATAGCTCAACGGATGGGATCGAATGCGGCGTCCGCAAGCTCGAATGTGGAAAACTCGAAGCCCGGCGCGACGGTGCAGCCCACCAGCGTCCAAGCGCCGACGCTGCGGGCCTGCTGCCAGTGCCGCGCCGGCACTACAGCTTGGGGTCGCTCGCCTCGCTGAAAATCGTTTCCCAGAACAAGCTTGGAGTGAACCGCCGCGCCATCGCTGATGTCCAGCTCGAGCGCCGCGCCGGCGTACCAATGCCAAACCTCGGACGCGTCGATGCGATGCCAGCGCGACTGCTGTCCTTCAGCAAGCAGGAAGTAGATGGCAGTCGAGGCCGCCCGCTCGCTGCATATGCTCTGAAGGTCGCGAAAGGTTTCGCGAAAGAACCCGCCCTCGGGATGCGGCTTCAGGTCGAGGAGGCGAACGATATCGTCGGCGGTTGGGCCAGCCATGCCCGCCTAGCCTCTGTTCTTTCTCTCGCGGATTTCACCAAACACCTGCCAATCCTCGGCCTTCTCCATACCCAGGCGTTTGCGGATGGCAGCAACATGCGGTCTCAGAAATGGATTGGTCTCCAACTCTATATCGATCTGGGTCGGCAGCGTCGGCTTGCCCGCAGCCCTCAGCTTCTCCACTTCTGCCGCGCGCTTCTGCAGAGCTACATTCTCGGGCTCGATCGTCAGAGCGAATTTGGCGTTCGACAGCGTGTATTCGTGTCCGCAGTAGACCTGAGTTGCGGGTGGCAGGCGGGCGATCTTCTGCAGCGAGCGCCACATCATCTCCGCATTACCTTCGATCACGCGCCCGCAGCCGATTGCAAACAGGGTATCCCCGGCAAAAGCCACGTTCTCAGACGGAAGCCAGTAAGTAATGTGCCCCGCCGTATGCCCGGGGGTGTCGAACACGCGAATCTCGACACCGGCGAACGAAAACACGTCTCCCTCGCCGACGGTCGTATCGAGGCCTTTGATCCGATTGGCCTCACCTTTTGGCCCGACAACTGTGCATCGGGTCTCGGCCTTGAGCGGCTCCACGCCGGCCGTGTGGTCGGAATGGTGATGTGTGACAAGGATGTGCGTGAGCTTCCAGCCCTTGTCCTTGAGGGCACGGCGCACCGCCTCTGCCTCGGGCGCGTCAATTGCAGCGGTGAGGTCGGTGGCTTGATCGTGAACCAGAACGCCGTAGTTGTCGCTCAAGCATGGGAACTGGTGAATCTCAAGCTTCGGCATGCTACGCGCTCCTTGCATAAAGTCTCACCAATCGAAACTAGCACTCAAAAGGGCAATTTCAACCGCCTGCCCTAATCGCCAGATTTGTGCATTATCAGGCTGCGAACTTATGAGTCCGGAAGCCGGGACTACATGCACCCAGACGTCGTAGAGCTGCGCGACTTCTATGCCCGGCCTCTCGGGGGGATGGTCCGACGGCTCCTGGCACATCGCATTCGCGCCCGGTGGCGCCGGGTCTCGGGAGCTACCTTCATGGGATTGGGCTATCCGACGCCCTATCTCAGCGCCTTTCGCGGCGAGGTCAAATGTCTGGCAGCACTGATGCCGGCGAGCCAGGGCGCTCTCATGTGGCCAGCCACAGGCCGTCTACATACGGTCGTTGTCGAGGAGGAGAGCCTTCCGATTCCCGACGCCTGCGTCGACAATCTCCTCGCCGTGCATTGTCTGGAGGCGAGCGAGCATGTGCGCACGCTGTTGCGCGAGATGTGGCGCGTGCTCAAACCCGAAGGACGGCTGCTGATCGTGGTGCCCAATCGCCGCGGGGTGTGGGCACGCCTGGACACGACGCCCTTCGGCCACGGCCAGCCCTATAGCCGAAGTCAGCTCGAGCGCCTTCTATCCGACGCCCTGTTCACGCCTGTGGATTGGGGCGCGGCCCTCTATCTCCCGCCGATCGATCGGCAGCTGGTGCTGCGCTCGGCGATGGCAATGGAGAGGCTCGGTACACGCGCATGGCCGGGGTTCGGCGGTGTCATCCTAGTGGAAGCGAAGAAAGAGCTGACCGCACCCATCGGCAAGGCCGCGCGGTCGCGACTGCTCAAGGATTTGGTTCCAGCGCGCGGCACGTCTGTTCTTTCCTCCGCGCCCGACAGAGCCAGTCAAGCAGTTGCAGAGCGCATTCTGATCAGAGCGCCGGCCGCCGCGTCATCAAAAACACGGCCTTCTCGCCCAACAGATTGTGGACGGTCAGCGGTATCCAAGTGCCGAGCCGTTGGCCGGAGCTGTTGAAGGCCGCGGCTCGCTCGACCCTGGCGCCGACAATTCCGCAGAGATCCGTGAAATCCTTGATCGTACACAGATGGGCGTCAGGGCTCATGTACCAAGGCTCGGGCAGATTCTCGGTCGTCGGCATGCGGCCTGTGAACAAGAGCTGCAAGCGAATGCCCCAGTGTCCGAAGTTCGGGAACGATACGATCGCGTGCCTGCCTATGCGCAGGAGGTTTTCCAGTACCGCCTTTGGATATCGCGTGGCCTGAATGGTCAGAGAAAGCACAGCATAATCGAATGCCTGATCCGGATAGTCGGCGAGATCGCGATCGGCGTCGCCCTGGATCACCGAGAGACCGCGCGCCACACAAGCGTTGACTCGCTCGCGGCTGACCTCGACACCACGGCCGTCGACGTTCTTGGTATCGGCCAGCAGCTGCAACAGCGCTCCATCGCCACAGCCTACGTCCAAGACACGCGAAAACGGCGCGACCATCTCCGCGATAAGGAGATGGTCGACGCGCGCTTTGGGTCGTTCCAAGTCGCCGCGCGCCAGCATCACGATATCTCCGCGCCGATCTTCAAGCCCGCCTTGCGCGCGGCCGCGCCGAGGAAGCCACGCACGGTTGCAAACAGCTCCGGCTCGTCGAGCAGGAAGGCGTCATGGCCTTTGTCGCTCTCGATCTCCACGAAGCTCACATCGGCCGCCACTGCATTCAGCGCATGCACGATCTCTCGGCTCTCCCGCGTCGGGTACAGCCAGTCGCTGGTGAAAGACACCACGCAGAAACGCGTGCTCGTGCCGCGGAAGGCGTTGGCTAGGACATCGCCGTGCTCAGCGGCAAGGTCGAAATAGTCCATAGCCCGCGTAATGTAGAGATAGCTGTTGGCATCGAAGCGGTCGACGAACGACGACCCCTGGTAGCGGAGATAACTCTCGACCTGGAAATCGGCGTTGAAGGAAAAGGTCTTGGTGGCGCGGTCCTGCAGGTTGCGCCCGAATTTGCGCTGCAGCGCCTCCTCCGAAAGGTAGGTTATGTGCGCGGCCATGCGGGCGACGGCAAGGCCACGGCTCGGAACCCGTCCCTCTTCCAGATAGCGACCGCCGCACCAATCGGGATCTGCCATCACCGCCTGCCTGCCGACCTCATGGAAGGCGATATTCTGCGAGGAATGCCAAGCCGCGGTGGCGATGGGCATGGCGCAGAAAACCCGCTCCTTGTGCCGGGCTGCCCACTCCAGCACCTGCATGCCGCCCATGGAGCCGCCGGTGACGCAGAACAAACGATCGATGCCGAGATGATCGACCAGTCGGACTTGGGCATCGACCATGTCACCAATGGTGATGACAGGGAAACTCAGGCCATAGGCCTTGCCCGTCGCTGGATTGATCGAGGCCGGCCCCGTGGAACCCATGCAACCGCCGAGGATGTTGGGGCAGATGACAAAGTAGCGATCAGTGTCGATCGGTTTGCCGGGCCCCACCATGGTTTCCCACCAGCCCGGCTTGCCGGTTACGGGATGGGTGCTGGCAACATACTGATCGCCTGTCAGCGCATGGCAAACGAGGACAGCATTCGACTTTTCCGCGTTGAGGGTGCCATAGGTCTGGTAGGCGACCCTGAAGGGCGCGAGCTTTTGCTCACAATCGAGCTCGAGTGGCTCGCTCGCCGGAAAGTCGATGTACTCGCTGCTCGGCCGATTGGCCTCGCCAACGCGCGCATCGCTGCCAGGGTCGAAGCCCGCCTGAACGAGCATGCTCATTGCGCTTACTCCGACGGCCCTCGTGCCGGATCCTCTGGCCGGCAGCGCGGCCGCGGAAACCATAAGCGTCCTCGGCCTCGCAACCAGGACGGTTAGCTAGGCCGTCGCTCGTGAAAGTCAATCTTTTCTTTGCTTTCGCCAATCGAGATGCCTATCAATCTGACCGCTTCATCACCCGCCGACCGCTGCTGAGAGCCGCCATGTCGAATCGCGCGCCCGTTCCCAAGCCGGGGATCATGGACATCCAGGCCTACGTGCCGGGTGAGAGCAGCGTGCCGGGCGGTCTCAAGCCCATCAAGCTGTCATCCAACGAGACGCCGCTAGGCCCGAGCGCCAACGCCGTTGCCGCCTACCGAAGAGTTGCCGAAAGTCTCGAGCGCTATCCCGATGGCGCATCGACCGAGCTGCGCAAGGCCATCGGCCGCGTCTACGGTCTGGATCCCGACCGCATCGTCTGCGGCTGCGGCTCCGACGAGTTGCTCAACCTGCTCGCAAATGCCTATCTCGGGCAGGGCGACGAGGCCATTTTCACGGAGCACGGCTTCCTGGTCTATCGCATCGTCACCCTCGGCAATGGTGCGACTCCCGTAGTTGCTCCGGAGAAGAACCTCACCGCCGACGTCGATGCAATTCTGGCGCGCGTCAGCCCGCGTACCAAAGTCGTGTTTCTTGCCAATCCCAATAATCCCACGGGCACGTATCTGCCCTTCGACGAGGTGCGCCGCTTGCGCCAAGGCCTGCCGGCCAATGTTCTGCTGGTGATCGATGCGGCCTACAGCGAGTACGTACGCCGCAACGACTACGAGGCAGGTATCGAGCTGGTGGCGACCACAGAGAACACGGTGATGACGCGGACATTTTCTAAGATCCATGGCCTCGCCGCGCTTCGCCTCGGCTGGGCTTATTGTCCCGCCGCCATTGCGGAGGTGCTCAATCGTATCCGCGGGCCGTTCAATGTCACCGCGCCTGCCATCGCGGCGGGCGTGGCCGCCATCGAGGACAAGGCCCATGCCGAAAAGTCAGTAACCCACAACGAGCAATGGCTGCCCTGGATGACGGCCGAGGCCGAGAAGCTCGGTTTCAAGGTGACCCCAAGCGTGGGCAATTTCATTCTGATCCATTTTCCGGGTACCGATGGCCGAGGCGCGGCTGCAGCCGACGAGTTTCTCAAATCGAAGGGCATCATCATGCGCCGGGTCGGAGGGTACGGCCTTCCGAACTGCCTGCGCATGACGATCGGGACCGCTGAGGAGAACCGCGCCACCGCGGCGGCACTCGCCGAATTCGCCCGGACGCATCGCGCATGAGCAAACCGCTGTTCGATACTGTCGCCCTCATCGGCATCGGCCTGATCGGATCGTCCATCAGCCGCGGCATCAGGCGCGGTGGACTGGCGCGCCGGATTGTCGGCCATGCGCAAAGCGCGGCCACACGGCAGACGGCGCTTGAGCTAGGCCTCGTCGACGCCGCGTTCGATATGGCCGCGGAGGCAGCAGCGGAAGCCGATCTCGTCGTACTTTGCGTGCCGGTCGGAGCCTGCGGGCTGATCGCTGCGAGCATCACAGGCCAGCTCCGGGCGGGCGCCATTCTCACAGACGTCGGCTCCGTAAAGGGCGCGATCGTGCGCGATGTGGCTCCGCATGTGCCGCCGGGCGTCCACTTCATTCCCGGCCATCCGATCGCGGGCACGGAGCATTCGGGACCGAGATCCGGTTTCGCCGAGTTGTTCGATGGACGTTGGTGCGTTTTGACGCCACCGGACGGCACGGACGGGAAGGCGGTCGATCGCCTCAAGGCGTTCTGGCAGGGGCTCGGCTCGCACGTCGAGGTCATGACGCCGGAGCATCACGACATGGTGCTGGCCATCACCAGCCACGTTCCGCACCTGATCGCATTCAACATCGTCAATACCGCAGCCCACCTCGAGCGCGTGACCGCTTCGGAAGTGATCAAGTTCTCGGCCGGCGGCTTCCGCGATTTCACCCGTATTGCCGCATCCGACCCCACCATGTGGCGCGACGTCTTTCTCAACAACAAGGCCGCCGTGATCGAAATGCTCGGCCGCTTCACGGAGGACCTGACGGCGCTCCAGCGCGCGATCCGTTTCGACGATGGCGAGACGCTGTTTCGACTGTTCGGCGAGGCGCGTCAGGTCCGCCGTGGGGTCATCCAAGCCGGTCAGGACACAGAGGTCGCCGATTTCGGACGCCTGCATGGCTCCGCACAGGCGCCGGCGCCATCTCCCGTGGCGGCCAAGGGACAGGGCTGATCACGGCACCCACAATGGCCGATGCTCAGGTGATAACGCGCGGGCAAGACAGCACAGATCGCTGGATCTTCGCTTATGGCTCGCTCATGTGGCGCCCGGGCTTTGCTTTCGCGGAAGCCGTGCATGCGCGCCTGACCGGCTACCACCGCAGTTTCTGTATCTATTCCACCCACCATCGCGGTAGTGCGGAGCGGCCCGGCCTAGTGCTTGGGCTCGATCGCGGCAAGGTTTGCACCGGCATCGCCTACCGGATTTCCAGCGATTTGGCTGGACCGACGATCGACTACCTACGCAAGCGCGAGCTTGTCAGCGGCGTCTACAGAGAAGCTTTCCTACCGGTGACGCTCATTGGCAAGGTCGGGCAGGAAGTCATGGCGCTCACCTACATCGTCGAGCGCGCCCATCCAAGCTATGTCGCAAGGTTATCGCTGGCCGAGCAGGCACGGCTCATTCGCGGCGCCAAGGGCATTTCCGGCGCCAATCTCGACTATCTCGCCAACACTATGCGACACCTGAGTGAGCTGGATATCCGCGAGCGCTCGCTGGAGCGGCTGCTGGTGGTAACGGGACCGCATGTCGCCCGTGCGCCTGGCGCGCCCTTGGAAAGCCCGCGAGTAGCTGCGCTGTTGCGGGCTTGTCGCGCCCGGCCAGTCATCGCGCCACGCATGCGGCCCGCAGAGCGGCGGCGATTTCTCTACCGCACGCGGCTCTCGAGCCAGACTTATCCGACGTTTGGGGGGCTGGAGGAAGAAGCCGTCAATGGCGGGTAGCTATGGTCGCAACGTTCCCGCTCGCAAGCGGAGTAGCGGCAATGTCGAACTCGATCAAAATACGCTCAGCCTCGGTCTTGGCCAGAACGTGAAGGTGCACCTCATTGGCGCCCAGCAACGCCGCCTCATGCCGCATTTGCGCGCGATTGAGCGTTGGCGCGTCGTGTGAAGTCCGGCCTACCTTCAGAATTGTCGTCCGGCCGTCAGCGTCACGGCGCGTGAGCACGTAGTTCGCCTTTGGCGCCAGCGGGCACTCGATCAATCCATAGACGAGATGTTGGTACTGCTTGCCCGACGCGCCAGCCCAATCGGCAAGACGCGCCGGCTCGCTCCAGAGCGCAGGGCGCATTTCCAGCCGATTGCTGATCTGCGCGGTTGCTTGCGAACTTGTGCTCATCTTCAACTCTTCCCGCACATGGCCACGGTGATTTAGGTAACCGCCCCTGTACATTCATTTGTTACACAGTGTTTCAAGCGGAAATATGGCTCGCTCGCAGAGATTTGAAGGCAAACAGTCAGACCACGCCACAAGTTCCCGTGATCGCCCGCGCCGGACTGTCGCATCCCAATTGTCAACCGCACTTGGAATAGCCGCAGTCATGGCAAATCCAGCACCCTGAACGAAACAGAAATGCGCCCGCATGGCAGCGCGGGCAACGACGCGCGGCGCGTGCACCGGAATTTTCAGTCGTCCTACTGTGCTCCGCCGGCGCCGAGCTCCCGTGATCATGTGCCATTGCAATCGCCTGCCCCGCTGCAAGGGAATTTGCCGGCTGCAGGAAGCCGATGCGCAGCATGTGGCTCTCGATCACCTCGCCGATGGCAGCGAGCAGGCTCGGCACGTATCGCCCGTTCATCCATTGCCCGCCTTGAGGATCGAAAATGGCCTTCAGCTCGTCGACCACGAACGACACGTCGCCGCCACGCCGAAACACCGCGCTGATCATGCGCGTAAGGGCCACGGTCCAGGCGTAATGCTCGAATTCTTCGTGTTGATGAAGACTTCGAACGGCCGGCGGCGTCCTTCACGCTCGATATCGTTGATGGTGACGTAGATGGCATGGTCGCTGCCGGCCCATCGAAGCTTGTAGGTGTAGCCGGCCAGCACGCCATCACGCTCCAAAGGCTCGGCCATGTACACGACATCGCCCTGGCGCCTGGACGCGGACGGCTGGGCTGCAGGACCAGACAGCGACATTGCGTTGGCATCACTCCTGTCAGTCGCCTCCGCTACCTCGAAGCGCACTGGCTCTGACCGGCTTTCAACCGGCACGACCGCTGGCGGTGCGGCTTCCAGAACGGACCCCGTGACGACATTGGGACGGAAGGTGGTGCAACCTTTGAGCCCGAGATCGTACGCCTCGAGATAGACGCCCTCGAAAGCCTCGAAGGAGATGGTCTCGGGGCAGTTGATCGTCTTCGAGATCGAGCTGTCGGTGTGCCGCTGCAGCGCCGCTTGCATGGCAAGGTGCGCACGTGGCGACAGATCAGCCGTCGTTACGAAGGCGTTGCCGAGCGGGCGATCCGGCCCAAACAGGCGCCGGTAAAGAGCGTGCGCGTAGTCCTCGACAACTTCCTCGCGCACATCGTTGGCGCCACGCACGCGACGCTTGTAGCGGAAATCGAAAACCGGCTCGACGCCGCTCGAAACATTCGCCGCCAGCAGCGAAATGGTGCCGGTGGGCGCGATGGATGTCAGGCAGCCGTTGCGAACCCCATGCTGAGCGATTGCGTTGCGCACGTCGTCAGAGAGACGCGCGACATTCGGCGACGCCAGAAAAGGCTCCCGCTCAAACAGAGGAAAGGCCCCTTTCTCCGCCGCAAGCCGCGCGCTCGCCCGATACGCCGCACGCTCGATAGCTTCCATCCAGCGCTCGGCCAGTGTAACCGCTTCCGTGCTTCCATATGGCACGCCGCACATGATGAGTGCGTCGGCAAGCCCGGTTACCCCAAGCCCTATCCTCCGCTTGGCCTTGGCTTCCTGTCGCTGCTGCGGCAGGGGGTAGCTCGACACGTCGATGGCATTGTCGAGAAAGCGAACCGCCAGCGGCACCAGCTCCTCGAGCCGCTCTTCGTCAAGTGCTGCTTCGACTTGGAATGGGTGCCGCACCAGCCGGGCGAGGTTGATCGACCCCAGCAGACACGCACCATGCGGCGGCAGCGGCTGCTCGCCACAGGGATTAGTGGCCCTGATCTCCTCGCAATAGGCGAGGTTGTTCATAGCGTTGATGCGGTCGATGAAGATGACGCCCGGTTCGGCATAGTCGTACGTGGCCCGCATGATGCGGTCCCACAGAGCACGTGCGGGCAACGTTCGAAACACGGTGCTGCCGAACGTCAGATGCCAGGGCTCATCGTTGCGAACCGCCCGGATGAACGCATCGGTCACGAGCACGGAAAGATTGAAATTGCGCAGCCGGTTCGGCTCCGCCTTGGCGTCGATGAACGTCTCGATGTCCGGATGGTCGCAGCGCAACGTGGCCATCATGGCGCCGCGCCGCTGGCCGGCGGACATGATCGTGCGGCACATCGCGTCCCACACGTCCATGAAGCTGACGGGGCCCGAGGCGCCAGCACCGACGCTGCGGACCAGAGCGCCGGCCGGCCGTAAAGTAGAGAAGTCGTGACCGATGCCGCCGCCCCGCTGCATGGTCAGGGCGGCTTCCTTGACGTTGTCGAAGATCGAGGTGAGATCATCCTCGATGCGGCCCATGACGAAGCAGTTGAACAGCGTCACATTACGGCCAGAGCCGGCACCCGCGAGGATGCGGCCGGCAGGGATGAACGCAAAATCGGCTAACGCGGCGTGAAAGCGGCCCTCCCACTTGGCCCGATCATGCTCTGCCTCGGGCGCGGCAATGGCGCGTGCCACCCGCGCCCAGGTGTCATCGAGCGCGCGATCGATAGGTGCTCCGGCCACGTCCTTGAGGCGATATTTGGTGTCCCAGATCTGCTCTGAGATCGGCGGTAAAATGATCGGATCACGAGCCATCGTGGGCCAGATATATGCGCGTTGCTCTTCCCCAAAATATAGGCGGGCCGTCTAATAAAGTCAACAAATGTTCCGCTTATGTTCCTAATTTGGTCTAACGTAGTTTGAGCGCCGTTTCTGCGGAAACGGTGGGGGCGTCAGACTTTCTGACGCCTCCAACAGCAGGCGATCCGCTGCCGCTTCGATGCTGTTCTCGAGCCGACGGCGAAACTCGGCGCGCGGCAGGCCTGGCGGAATGGGGTCCAGTATCTCCACGATGATCGTGCCTGGATAGCGTTGCAGGGTACGGCGCGGCCAGTAAAGGCCAGAGTTGAGCGCAACGGGATAGCAGTGCAGACCCAAACCTTCGTATAGCGCCACATATCCGGGCTTGTAGTCCGGCTCGGCCCCAGGCGGCCGACGTGTGCCTTCGGGAAAAATAAACACCTCGCGCCCCTGCGCGGCGCGATCCTTGGCGTCGGCCAGCATTTGCTTGAGCGCTACCGCAGCGCGCTCACGCCTGACCAGGATGTGCTCGAACTTGAGGCAGAACCAACCATAGAGGGGGATCCATTTGAGCTCCTCCTTCAAGACGATGGCCGGATCCCGGAAAATCGGGATGAGAGCAAAAGTATCCCAAGCGGACTGATGCTTCGAGACGACCAGGCAAGCGCCTTTGGGCAGCTTTTCGGCGCCGCGTACCTCCATGCGCGTGCCGCAAATAATTTTGAGGAGCCACGTGCAAAAGAGCCCGTGCAGCCGAAGTCCCTGCATGGCCCACGAACGCGGAGCCAAGAAAAGCCAGCTGCCGCCAACCAGAAACACTGCAGTGGAAATGTAAAAACCCACGGTGAAAAGCAGCGAACGCAGCGTGGCGCCCAAGGTCACAGTCAGATCCGACCCGATGGGGTGTCGGGCGACCCGGCCACATTGCGTTGGTCTCCGACAAACAGTCTTGTAAATCCGAGCCGGGCGGCCGCGGTGAGAAACTTGGCGTACTCTGCGGCAAGCAGACGCGCGGTCGGCGGGTGCTGCCACCATGCGTCGAGATGATAGTGCCGGCTTCCCACTGGATAGGACAGCAGTTCGGCAGCCGGGAGCACGCGGGCGAACTCGACCAGACTGCGCGGCATGTGGTAGCTCGACGTAACGACAATGAGCTTCGAGTAGCCCCAGCTCTCTGCCCAGGCGCGCGCCTCGGCAGCGTTACCGCTCGTGTCAACCGCTACGTAGCCAAAATCGATGCAACAGCGGAACAGCCGACTATCCTGACCGGCGAGGCGTCCTATCTCGGCAGCCCGGGTGGACGGATTGACGCCCGAGATCAGCAATCGGTGCCCCTTACCCTGCGACAGCAACCTGATGCCGGTCTCTATCCTGTCCTCACCACCCGTCAACACCACTATTGCATCCGCGTTGGGCAGGCCCAGAGGCGCCTTCTGCTTCGCCGTACTGGCAAACATTGCAAAGCCCACCAGCAGCCCAAGGCCGCCGATTACCGTGCATACGCCCAGACGCCGAGCCCAACTCGCCATCCATTCAGCTTCCTGGCAAAACCAGTCAACCCGCCAAATGTGCCGACACCGCGGATACGTCCCATCCTACCCGATTTGCCCCAGGGGTCCCAACCCGAACCGGTGGAAATCCACCTTCTAGCCGAGGTTAATGCCGGCTGTGCAGAATCCGGTAGACCCCGAAACGAGACGTCAACATGCAGAGCGCCGCGACAACCACGACTACGGTCGCAAGTAGGATGTAGCCGGGTCCATCGAGTGTTCCCGATCCGATCAACCGGCGAAGCTCCGCTATGGTCACGGTTCCCCCACCCAACAACTCCATCACGCTGGGCATGAGAAGGAACACCAGCATGGCCGAGCCTGCCCCGACCAACCCTGCCCTTACGCCCAGGCTCAGGAAATGCTTTTCGAACTCCCGCGAGATGAACCGATCGGTGGCCCCCACGAAATGCAAAACCTCGACGATCTCGCGGTTGGAAGCCATGGCGCTGCGGGTCGCCGAGATGATGATCGCTGTCGTTGCGGCTCCAACCAACAGCAGGATCGCCAAGCCGCCCAGCGCGAAGGAGCGCGTGACGGTACGAATTTGCTGCTGCCACTGCCGGTGGTCATCGAGCGCAACGCCCTTGAACTCGGCGGCGAGCCGTTGACGCAGAGCCGTAAAATCCGGCGCAACTACACGGTCGAGCTCAACGGCGATCAAGCGCGGGATCGGCAAGGACTTCAACGCATCAGATTGACCGAGCCATGGCTCCATCAACGCGACCGATTCCTCTGCGCTCATCGGCTTGACGCTGCGAATCCCCGGCTGCGAGACCAGCAACGCCGTCACGTCCTTGACTACGCGATCGGTGTCGGCGCGCTCGCGCGGCTCGATCTGCACCGTGACCTCGCTGGCGATGTCCTTGAGCCAAGCGGCCGCAGACTGGTTGATCATGTAAACCGCCCCTGCCGTCAGGCAGGCCAGGAAGCACATGATCGTTATGACCAGCGTCAGCGAACGGCCCGTCACCGAGCCGGCTGGAACAATCGGCGTGTAGGCCAGAGCTTTCTGTGTCGCCTCGGACCGTCGCTCTGCGTGGAGCTCCTGCCCATCTTGGCTCTCGTGCGCTGAATGTTGCGACGCCTGCGACCGTGTCGGCGGCGGATCAAGGTAGTCGTCCACGGGATCACGCGCCCCTCGCTCCGTTGGCAAAGGGAGCGCATGCACGCCCTGGCCTGTCGGTCTGTCAAATGATCCGGACATGGCCGTCGTGAAGCTCGAGTCTCGGCGCTTTGAACTGCCGCATCAGTTGGTGATCGTGGGTGGCAATGACCACCGATGTGCCAAGGCGGTTGAGCTCGATGAAGAGACGCAGCAGCCGCCGCGCCATCTGCGGATCGACATTTCCCGTCGGCTCATCTGCCAACAGCAATTCCGGCTTGCCGATGACGGCCCTAGCAATCGCCGCGCGTTGCTTCTCACCGCCCGACAAGACCGACGGAAAATGATTGATGCGCTCACCCAACCCCACCCACTGCAGCAGGTCCGTCACATCCTCCTTGTAGTCGGCTATGCGCTTGCCAACCACGCGCAGGGGCAGCGCCACGTTCTGCCATGTGGTCAGGTGATCGAGGAGCCGGAAATCCTGGAACACGATGCCGATGCGGCGCCTGAGCTGAGCGCGGCGTGGCGGACTGATTCGGCTCACTTCCTGGCTGAACAGTTGCACTTGGCCGCGCGTTGGCTGCTGAGACATGAAGATCAGCCTCAACAGCGATGATTTTCCCGCACCCGAGGGACCAGTGAGAAAGTGAAATGATCCCGGACGCAAATGGAAGCTCACCTCGCGGAGCACTTCCTGCCCGCGGCCATATCTGAGCCCAACGTTTTGCAGTCTGATCACGGAAACCCCTTTGGAGGGTCGAGCGTCTCGGCTGGACCCGTTTTGCCTTTATGCGAGAGGAATGGGAAGGGATCAATTGCCGATGAATTGTGGCGGGCTCGTGGGAAGATGCGCCTATGAGCGGGCTTCGCGTCGGCACCGTCGATCTGATATGGAGATACGCGTATCCACAGTACTGGCAGACTTGGCCGCATGACTGACGCAGAACGGCACGATGAAAAGATCGAGGTCGTCTTTTCGTCGGAGACTATTGCTGCCCGCATCGAAAGCCTGGCGAGCGAGATCGCTGCTGCCGGTATCGAGCGCCTACTGATCGTCTCAATACTTACGGGCAGCTTTATCTTTGCGGCCGATCTCTTGCGCGGCCTGCACCGGGCGGGGCTCGATGTGGAGGTCGATTTCCTAGCCTTGTCGAGCTATCGGGAAGGCACGACGTCGAGCGGCAAGATAGCCATTCTGCGCGATGTGGAGGTGCCTTTGGCCGGGCGCAACATCCTGCTGGTGGACGATATTCTCGATACCGGCCGGACGCTCGCCTTCGCCAAGGATTTGATTGGCGCGCGCGGCGCCCGGAGCGTTGCAACGTGCGTCCTGCTCGACAAACGCATCGCGCGGACGGTCGAGATCGAAGCGGACTTCGTCGCGTTCGAATGTCCACCAGTATTCGTCATCGGATATGGTATGGATATGGGACATCGCTATCGTGAGCTTCCGTTTGTAGGCAAGATCGTTGCGTGACGTTTGCCGGCCGCAACTCGAACGGACAAGGGCAAAGAGGGCTCGATGGCACGTATCCTGCTCGCTGACGATGACCGCGGCTCCCTGGATTTCGTTTGCAGGGCGCTGGAGATGGATGGCCATTCGGTGGTCGCTACGCAAGACGGCAACGAAGCCCTGGAGAAACTCAAGTCAGCCGGCAGCTTCGACGTTCTCGTCACCGACGTGCATATGCCTGGCCTCGACGGCATCACGCTCGCACAGAAAGCGGTAGAGATCGCACCCGCGACCCGCCTCGTACTCATGTCGGGCTTTGCCGATGTCCTCGACCAGGCACGTGACCTCGAGGCACGCGGGGCGCGATTGCTCGCGAAGCCATTCCCGATCGAGAAAATCCGCGCCGAGGTGCGCGCCGTGCTGGGGACCTGACAATCTCCTCAGCCTCGCGCAGCGCCGAGGAACTCTCCTGCGCCCGCGCCGATGAGTCGTGGCACGTGCGTATAAATGTATCGGCAGCCACCGGCGATGACCTCAGCCACATTCTCTGATGTGGCGGGCATGCCGGAGACTTTGTCTGCCGCGCGTATGGCAGAAAGTGTGCCCTGGATGGCGCTCGAGACCGGCGGCGCCTTCGCATTGCCGGGATAACCCATCGATTGGGAAAGATCGGAAGGGCCAATGAAGAAGACATCGATGTCATCTACCTTCAGGATGGCATCGATGTTGCGAACGGCCGCCTCGTGCTCGATCTGCACGCAGACAAGAGACTGGGCGTTTGCTGCGGTCGTGAAGTCCGCCATTTTAACCCCCAGTCCCCAGCGGTCTGGCCGAGTACCGGCCGCCAATCCGCGCTGAGCACCCGGACCGAATTTGACGGCGGCCACGGCACGGCGTGCATCCTCGGCAGAGTTCACATGCGGTATCTGCACACCCATGACGCCGCGGTCCATCACCAGTTGAATGTCGGGGGCCGTGTTGCTGCGCGGGCGCGCGATCGGCGTGATGCCCGCAGACGCCGCAGCCATCGCCATATGCTCTAGGTCAGCCAGCCCGATCGAGCCGTGCTCGCAGTCGAGCAGGACCCAGTCGAAGCCGGCATAGCCCAGCATCTCCACCAGCTGCGGCGACGGGAACATGACCGAGACGCCCAATGCCGGCTCGCCGCGGGCAATCTTCTCCTTCATGCGGTTCGGCGTCACGAAACGGATCCTCCCGTGGTTGCCGGATTGGCCTTGCGCGCAACGGTCGCCATGCGCTCGCGCAAGAGCAGATAGAGGCCAGTGCCGCAAACCATGGCGATGCCCACGAGCGAGACCGAATCCGGCATATGGCCCCAAATCAGATAACCGAGTGCGAGGGCCAAGAGAATTGTCGCGTACCGGAACGGCGCCACGACCGGTATCTCACCTGTGCGCATGGCGACAATGCCAAGATAGTAGGCCAAGAACACGGCAACAGACGCGCCACTCAGCAACATCAGCGCGCGGCCGGAAGGGGCCACCCATCCCTCAAATGGCACCAAACCAAATCCGGCCACCGTGATCATGGCCGAGGACGCGAATGCAACATACAGCGATGGGACGGAGTGATCGATGTAGCGAGTGGTCAGATCCCGCGCAGTTGCAAAGAGCAACGCGACGAGCGCGATCCAGGCGTGGGTGATGAAGTCCGCAGCGCCGGGCTTGATGATGAGCAGGACGCCCGTAAGACCGACGAGCGAGGCTACCCATCGGGGCCAACCAACGGATGCGCCAAGCAGCAGCGCAGACCCTGCCGTCACGGCCAGCGGCGTGACCTGGAGTACCGCTGTGACGGTAGCGAGCGGCAGG
This sequence comes from uncultured Alphaproteobacteria bacterium, assembly GCA_963840425.1. Classification (GTDB taxonomy): domain Bacteria; phylum Pseudomonadota; class Alphaproteobacteria; order Rhizobiales; family Hyphomicrobiaceae; genus CADEFX01. Next base: position 346,131 of record CAWIYZ010000033.1, read on the forward strand.
TGTCGCAAGGCTCCGACTATGAAGAGCGTTGCCAACGCAGCGGCACAAATACGAATCAGCATTGGTCGTTGCAGCAGCACCGACAAGGGCCGCATGGCGCGATACCACCAAGCTGCAATCCCGATCAAGGCCGTAGCCATCAAGCCGCGAATGACAATGAGCTCTCCAGTGGGAAGCTCGTCGGTCGCAAGTTTCATCATCGCGTCGTTGATGACGAACCCCGTGGCAGAGGCGAGCATGGCTGCGATGCCGCGCAGATTGTCCCTCATGCAGTGCCGGCCGTTCGCCTGGACCGCACCAGGCGCCTTTCGCGCATGAAGGTGGCCAGACCTGCCACAATAACAATGGCGATGCCCAAGACGGCGAGGGCATCGGGAATCTCTCCCCAGCCAACCATGCCGATAACGATTGCCCAAAGGATCGTGGCATAGCGGAACGGTGCCAGAGCCGACATCTCGGCGCTGCGCATGGCGAGTACGAGGCAGATAAAGCCTGCCGCCATGAGTACGCCCGCCGCGCCGATCATGGCGAGGGCTTTGGCGGTGGGGACTGCACCAGGACTGAATGCCATCAACGCAAGGCCGGACAGGCTGGCGAACCCGGCCGTCACGGCGCCAATGGGCAGTGTCGGAACGGTGCTGTCGATGCGGCTCGTGGCGAGATCGCAAATCGACATGCACAGCATCGCCGCAACAGCCAACATGGACCACCACGTAAACCCTTCCGTACCCGGCTTCAGGATGAGGAGAACCCCAACGAAACCAGCCAAGGCGGCAAGCCAGCGCTGCCAGCCGACACGTTCGGCGAACATCCACGCTGCCACCATCGTGGTCACGAGAGGGATGAACTGAAGAACCGCGCTGGCGTTGGCGATCGGTATCCATTGCAGGGCCGCGTTGAACAACAAGGCAGCTCCGATCTCACCGGCGATGCGCACCTTCATCGCCACCGACTTCATGCCGGGATGGGACCAGAGTGCGCGCTGTGAGAGCGCCGCGATCGTCAGGAGAAGGCAGGCGAGCACTCCCCGCCCGGCAATGGATTGGCCAAAGCCCGCCTCCGGAATAGCCACGCGCAGGCACGCGTCGCTCGACATCATCGCCATCCCAGCGCCGATCACTGCTGCGATGCCGAGAAGATTGTTGCTGGATCGACCTGTGCCTACGCTCGTCGAAACGGCTTTCTCGATATTCCCGAGAACCATTTTCACTCCAGCTCGCTCGACGGCTTGGCCATGGCCAGGCGCCTCAGCTGCTGCTCCCGGAAGAAGGTGTACAACCCTGCCGCGGCGACGATAACGATACCGACCAGCGTGGGGCCATCGGGCAAGTGATCGAAGACCACAATGCCCGAGAGGATGGCGAATACGATGATTGTGTAGCGGAACGGCGCGACCGCAGAAACCTCGCCCGTACGCATGGCGATGATGACGCACAGCTGTCCGGTGAGCGAGAACATGGAAGCGGCCACCAACATTGCGAACGTCGAACCCGCCGGCCACTCCCACGCAGCGAAAGGAGCAACCAACAGGCTCGCAAGCGTCACGGCCCCGGCCGACAAAGTCATGATGAGGAACGGGGGAACACGCCTGTCGACGCGACGTGTCGCCAGGTCACGAACGGTGGCGGCCAGAACCGAAGCGATGCCAGCAAGGGCCCACCAAGTGAAGGTACTCGAACCCGGTCGAATGATAATGAGCACACCGATCAGCCCGACGAAGGCCGCAGACCACCGCCGCCAACCGACTTTCTCGCCCAGAAAAAGCGCAGAAGCCGCCGTCATGGTCAGAGGATTGAGCTGCGTGATTGCCATCAGATCGGGATAGGCCATGCGCGCCAGGCCGCTCTGAAAGAGCCAGCCACCGGCGACGTCACCACCAGCCCTCAACGCCATGGCGCCCGACATGGCCGCACGCAATTCGGTGAAAGCGCCCATGGCCAAAGCCGCAGCGATGGATGCGGTGGTTACACACAGACCCCGGATAAAAAGCAGCTCGCTCGTGGGTAGCGTCGTCGAGGCGAGCTTCATGATCGTATCGCCACAGGCGAACGATCCCATGGCCGCACTCATAGCAACGATGCCCTTGAGATTGGCGGCGGCGATTCGGGCAGCCTCTGACTGGCCACCAGCGCGCATGTCCTCGCTTGCGCGCTCATCCACCCTGAGTCTCCCCGCCGGCCGACCGCAGCCCGCTGGTATGGTTCAGCCGCCCGTCACGCTCATATGCCGTTGTACAGCCGGCCGCTTGGTTCGTCGATCGATGATGAAGTCGTGCCCTTTGGGCTTGCGCGAGATCGCTTCGCCGATTGCCGCGTGCAGAAGCGCGTCATCGGCGCTGGCGCGAAGCGGCGCGCGCAAATCGGCCGCATCGTCCTGTCCGAGGCACATGTAAAGCGTGCCGGTGCACGTCAGCCGCACGCGATTGCAGCTCTCGCAGAAATTGTGCGTCATCGGCGTGATGAAGCCCAACCGCCCGCCTGTTTCCTTGACCTGCACGTAACGCGCCGGTCCGCCCGTGCGATAAGGAATGTCCTCGAGCGTAAAGCGATCGAGCAGGCGCGCACGCACGATCGACAGCGGCAGATACTGATCCGTGCGGTCGCCGTCGATGTCGCCCAGCGGCATGGTCTCGATCAGGGTGAGGTCGTGGCCCCGCCCGTGGGCGAAGCGGAGCAAGTCCTCGATCTCGTCCTCGTTGATGCCTTTCAAGGCCACGGCATTGATCTTCACCTCGAGACCAGCCTTTTCCGCCGCCTCCAGGCCAGCCATGACATCACCGAAGTCACCCCAGCGGGTGATCGCCTTGAAGCGGTCGGGTTTCAGCGTGTCCAGCGAGATGTTGACCCGCTCGACGCCCAGGCTCCTGAGCTCGGCCGCATACTTGGGAAGCTGACTTCCGTTGGTCGTCAGCGTCAGCTCGTCCAACGCACCGCCAGCGAGATGGCGGGAGAGAGCACGGAAGAGCCAGAGGATGTTCTTGCGCACGAGCGGCTCGCCGCCGGTAATCCGGAGCTTGCGTACACCGCGCGACACAAAGGCGGAACACAGCCGGTCCAGCTCCTCCAGCGTCAGCAGGTCGCGCTTGGGCAAGAAGCTCATGTGCTCGGACATGCAATAGACGCAGCGAAAGTCGCAGCGGTCGGTGACCGACACTCGCAGGTAGGTGACGTGGCGGCCGAATGGATCGACCATCGGCGCCGTCAGAAGTGTCTTTGCAACCGTATCGAGCATTTGATCCTTGAGATTAGGCTCTGGCGCACAGGCCTTGCTAACTTAGAGCGATGGCGATGCGCTTTCAATGCAAGGCTGCGACAATTGCCGGGTTTCCATGCATGTCCAGGCTCGGAACACCGTCCTCCTCCTTCAAACCGGATACCGAAAAAGCAAACCCGGGAGGCTGGGCCTCCCGGGCTTGGATCTTACTGGAAATGTGCCCAATTCAGGGCGCGTTCTTCTCCAGCTCACCGTAGACGCCGTCCGAACGCGGAGCCGTGTCGTTGAGCTGCTCGAAGGTGCTCTTGGGCGCCGTCTGGTTCAAATCATCGAACACAGAGCGCGGGGCCGTCTCGTTGATCTCGGTCCAGATGTCCTTCGGGGCCGCCTGGGCCGACGCAGTGAACAGGCCAAGCGCGACGATCGATGCAGAAATCAGGGTCTTCATGGTGTGCTCCTACCATTGTTGGCTGAGCCGGGTTGGCTCTGACGTGCCATATGGGCCATTGCTGCAGTGCCGAAAGGCCGTCTCACACATGCGTGACGATGGTTGATGGAGCAGCGAAAAAGCGTGAACAGCTCGCGATCTGGACGCCTTGGGGCCCGCTCGCAGGGTGCCAACCGTTACGCGGGATCGGGCTCCTGCCGTCCTTGCCTGTCGCCAGCTTGCAGGTGCCGCCCGGAATCCAGTAGCTCCAACATGTATTCGCGATAGCTGACGCCTGCTGCCTCGGCCCTGGCAACGCGGAACTTGAGCACGGACATGGAGGGGTTCTTCCAGGCCTCGCGGTGTGCCTTGCGCCAGCGCCAAGAGACGAACGCGTCATTGGGCTCATCGTCCAGCGGAGGGCCGTTGTTATGACCGATGGGCGCTGGCAGGCCCCACGTCAGCATCTCATGCGGGGGCCGAAGAGTGAGCTCAAGCCGCAGCCGAGGCGGCAGCAATCTGCTTCGCTCGAGCCTATCTCCCATCAGAGCCTCGCTGGTGCGCCAATTCGGATTCGACCACGGGAACCATGGTTGGGGCGAGGCCAATCTCCGGGCGATCAGCCCAATAATTAGGCAACGCTACTTCGACCTATCGCTTCTGTTGAAAGGACACTTGGGTTCGATGAGTCGACGTCCCGAGGGATTCGCTTCAGGCTGTGCGAGGGCCAACAGATCAGCTTTCAGCTCGAAGCCTGCAGGTGGCTCCCGGCCATGTTGCGTGCAGCCCGCGAGCGCCGCGGCCATTATGACGGCCTCCGCCACAGTAGCGGGCACTCCGAGCCGTGGCTCGATCCAAACTTCGGCTGTGCCTTTTTGTGCAGCCAAAGTTGTATCCGCGGCGACAGCGAGCAGATTGCCCGGAGCCGCTTCCACAGGGCGCTCGCCCGCCGGCCCGGTCCTATCGTCCACAACGGAGACAACGAACAACATCTGGCTGACCAACCCGGCTCGTTGTCGCAGCCAGTCCTGCGCCGCCGCGCTCGACACAGGAAACGCGACGATACGCGCCGGAGTGCGCACCACGAAGCTCATGGCTTGCGAGAGGGCGGGCGGATCGAACGAGACTATGCGCACCGGCACCAACCGCGCGTGGGAATAGGTGGAAAGCAGCAACTTGGCGAGGCGGGTGCCGTCGCTGCCATCGGGAGGTGCGGCAATGTCTGTTCGGGCATATGGCCGGTTGTCGCCGTCCACCAAGTCCCAGCCGATGATCTCTCCCTCACCGTCGCGCGCCAGCCGCCGCGCGATCTCGGGATCAGTGTAGTCCAGTCCGTAGCCGACAATGGCGATGGCGATCCCGCCCGGGTCGGTGCCAGGCGGCACCTTGGGTTTCGAGGCCGGCGTGTGCGCCTGAGCCGCTGTGCACGCGCAGACAAGTAGCGCCGCGATGCAGCACCTCACGGCGAGGTTGCGCCCAGCACCGCGCGCACGATTTCGACATCCTCGGGTGTGTTGGCATTGAAAAAGGGATCAATCATCCGACCACCGATATTCACAGGCTCGAACACGACAGACACTGTGTCATGTAGATCGGTCCATTGCAGGACTTTGCGCACACCGGCGTTAAGTTGCCGCTCGAGGTCGTCCGCCAGCACAACAGGCCAAAGACCAATAACCTGGTGCTGTTCGCCTTGCGACTGAGCGAGCGCGATAGTGGCAGGACAATCCACGATGGCTCCCGCGAGCCGGATGGCCAGATCGGTCGGTAAGAAAGGGACATCACTGGAAACGGTGACGATGTGGCGAACATCCGGCGCATGCAGCAGCGACCAGCGCATGCCGGCGAGGACGCCGGCCAGCGGCCCCGCGTAGCCGACTATGGTGTCCTCTACCACCGGCAGGCCCAACGACGCGAAACGCCTCGCATCACCGTTGGCATTGAGGACCAGCCGGTCGACCTGCGGCCGCAACCGACCGACAACGCGGCCGAGCATGGTTTCGCCACCGATGTCGAGCAGCCCCTTGTCGCCACCGCCCATGCGGCGCGACAGCCCGCCGGCAAGAACGACACCGGTCGCAAGGTTGCCTTGTGCCATCGATCGGCGGCCTCTATCACCGAGCCATGTTTAGAGCGGCAGAGGCCCACCAGCCTTGCTGCCGCGGGTGCTCCGGGTGCTTCTGACTGCCCGTGACACCCACCTCTTTCTGCCATATACCGCGAAGTGAAAAGTGGCCGGCAGCGTTTCGGCCCTTCTGCGATAGTGTCAACGCCACCACCTATCGAGTGTGAGGCGTCCTCGCAACCCGCCTCCTGGAGTCCCGCAATGCCGCTCACCCAGGCCCAAGTCCTCGACCAGTTGCGGCGGGTCAAGGGTCCGGACCTCACGGGCAATATCGTAGAACTCGGCCTGGTCTCCGAGGTCCTCGTCAAGGACGGTCGGGTCTATTTCTCGATCACTGTCCCCGCTGAGCGTGCGAGCGACCTGGAGCCTTTGCGGCAGGCCGCTGAAAAGGTTGTGAGCGCCATGGAAGGCGTGAAAGGTGTAACCGCGGTTCTTACGGCGGAGAAGGCCAAGGGCGGCCCCAACGGCAGTGCGTCGCCACGGCAGGGTGGGCAGGCGCCTGAAAGCGAACGCGTGCGCCAGGCGCGTGCCCAAGGTGGGGCCGGCGATGGGGACAACGTGAAGACCCGGCCTCATGCCGGGGGCGGACGTCAGCTCACCGGTGTGCCGGGCATCAAGCACATGATTGCCGTCGCCTCCGGCAAGGGCGGCGTCGGCAAGTCGACCACGGCGGTCAATCTCGCGCTCGGCTTCCAGGCGATCGGACTCAAAGCCGGTATCCTGGATGCAGACATTTATGGCCCGTCGCAGCCCCGCCTACTGGGCCTTTCCGGTCGTCCCGAGGTTCTACAAGGAAATACGCTGCGCCCCATGGAAGGCTACGGCCTCAAGGCCATGTCCATGGGCTTCATGATCGACGAGGGAACACCCGTCATCTGGCGTGGTCCCATGGTCGTCTCGGCGCTGACCCAAATGCTGCGGGATGTCGCGTGGGGCGAGCTCGACGTGCTCGTCATCGACATGCCACCAGGGACCGGAGACGTGCAGCTCACCATGGCGCAGCAGGTGCCGCTGTCCGGTGCGATCATCGTGTCGACGCCGCAGGATCTGGCGCTGATCGATGCCCGAAAGGGCCTCGGCATGTTCCGCAAGGTGGATATTCCGGTGCTCGGCATCATCGAGAACATGAGCTACTTCCTCTGCCCGAAATGCAACGAGCGGTCGGAAATCTTCGGCTACGGCGGTGCGCATGCTGAGGCCGACAAGCTCGGCATCCCATTCCTGGGCGAAATCCCGTTACACATGGATATCCGCGCCAGATCCGATACCGGCCAGCCCATCGTTGCCTCCATGCCCGACAGCCTGCATGCGCAGATCTTCCGAGAGATTGCCGCCAAGGCCTGGACCGAGCTCGAGGTGGCTCAAGGTACACGCTCGAAGCCGCCCGAGCTGACCCTCAGTGTCGCCAAGGATGCGCTTCGGGTCGTCTTCGAAGGTAGCCCTCCGATTGAGCTGACCGCCGAGATGCTGCGCGTCATGAGTCCATCGGCCGAGGTGCAAGGGCATTCGGCGGAGCAACGAGTCACTGTCGGCCGCAAACGCAACGTCAAGATCAACGAGTTGCGCCCGGTCGGAAACTATGCGGTCAGGCTCGTGTTTGACGACGGCCACGACACGGGCCTGTATACGTGGTCGTATCTGCGGCTGCTGGGCGCAGAGAAGGACAAGCGGTGGGCGGAATACCTGAAGGAGCTGCAGGCCAAGGGCCTGACCCGCGGTTGAAAATGCCTTGCCGGTGGTGGACGGGCCGGATACAGCCCCCTATAAGCGGCCCTGTTAAACGGGGAGGTTCGAGCTGATTTGATGCCGGGCAAGCCCGATGCGTCCGTAAGCCGGATCGAGCGCTTTTGCGCCGAGCTTGGCCTGCGCATGACGGGACAACGGCGCATCATTGCACGCATTCTCTCCGAGGCTGCCGACCATCCCGACGTCGAGGAGGTCTACCGCCGCGCCAACGCAGTGGACGACCGCATCTCGCTCTCGACCGTCTACCGCACGGTTCGCCTACTCGAGCGCAAGGGCATCCTGACACGGCACGACTTCGGAGCGGGGCGCATGCGCTACGAGGAAGCCCCGCGTGTGCACCACGATCACCTGATCGACATGGAGAGCGGCCAGGTGATCGAGTTCAGCAACGAGGAGATCGAGCGCCTGCAGGAGCGGGTGGCACGGGAGTTGGGCTTCAGGCTGGTGGGCCATCGGCTGCAGCTCTTCGGGGTGCCGCTGCGTCGTGGACGCAGCTAGACCTCAGCCTAATGGCGGATGCTGCGGGGCCCCTGTCATACTTTGTTTGCCGTGTTTGACGAGGCGGCTGTTGCAGTGCAGCATGTGTTGGCATGCCTCTGGCAGCATTGCGGTCCTGTTCGTTCACGCGTGATGGATTGTTAACTGTATGAACGGTCTTTCCGACGACTCGGATGCCAAACCGCTGCAACCGGCAGCGGCGGCGACAAAGAAGGTCTTTATCAAGACTTTCGGCTGCCAGATGAACGTGTACGATTCCGAGCGCATGGGCGAGGCGCTCGATCGCCAAGGCTATTCGGCGACATCCGATGCTGCAGATGCAGATCTCGTCATTCTCAACACCTGCCACATTCGCGAGAAGGCTGCAGAAAAGCTCTATTCAGAGTTGGGGCGCGTACGCGACTTGAAACTAGAGCGTCGCGCAGCGGGCAAGGAAACGCTCGTTGCCGTCACGGGCTGCGTAGCGCAAGCCGAGGGCGTCGAGATTGTGCGCCGTGCGCCGGTGGTTGACTTGGTCGTCGGCCCACAGAGCTATCATCGACTGCCGGAGTTGGTCTCACGGGCAAATGACCAATCACCGCTCGTGGAGACCGCGTTCCCAGACGAGGACAAATTCGCCCACCTGCCGCCGCGCGCGAAGCGGCGGGATGCCACCGCATTTCTGACGGTGCAGGAAGGATGCGACAAGTTCTGCACGTTCTGCGTCGTGCCCTACACACGCGGCGCCGAATTCTCGCGCCCGGTGGCCGCCATCGAGGCGGAGGCACGTCGCCTTGTCGAGCACGGCGTGCGCGAGATCACGCTCTTGGGCCAGAACGTCAACGCCTACCATGGGGATGGTCCGGAGGGACGGCCGTGGCCGCTCGCGCGGCTCATCTCCGCCATCGCCCGCATCGACGCCCTGGATCGGTTGCGCTACACCACCAGCCATCCCCATGACATGAGCGACGACCTGATCGCGGCCCATCGCCATGAACCGAAGCTGATGCCGTACCTGCATCTGCCCTTCCAGGCAGGAGCGGACCGCATCCTCGCGGCCATGAACCGCAAGCACACGCGCGCCCAATATCTTGCCCTGATCAGGCGCATTCGACAGGCGAAACCCGATATCGCCCTTTCCACCGACATCATTGTCGGCTTCCCGGGCGAGACCGACGCCGACTTCGACGCAACTCTCGACGTCGTGCGCGAAGTTGGCTTCGCCCAAGCCTACTCGTTCAAGTACAGCCCCAGACCCGGCACCCCGGCAGCCAACATGGAGCAATTGCCGGACGCCGTGAAAGTCGACCGACTTGCTCGTCTGCAGCGTCTGCTGGAGCATCAGCAAACGACGTTCAATACTGGCTGCATTGGCCGAGTTCTGCCGGTGCTGTTCGAGAAGCTCGGGCGCAAGGCAGGGCAGCTTGTTGGCCGTTCGCCGTACCTCCAGGCGGTACACGCCGAGGCCACACCGGAACTGCTCGGGCGCGTCTTGCCCGTTGAAATTGCCGCCGCCGGCCCCAATAGTCTTTCCGGTGTCATAAAGGCGGCGTGAGTTGCAGCTAGCTCTGTTGCATGAGCAGCCTGCGGCGGGGCCGCGTATCATGGTAAGGTTCAATTCGGGACAATGCGCCGCGATCGCGTGCGGGAGAGCAAAATTTGACAGGTGCTCGCGGATCGGCCGTGCCGAACACGGCCAAGTCGCCCAAGCCGGACGGGGCAAGTGGACGCCTGGTTGTTCCCTTCGAAGATAACCGACTGCTAACCCACCTGCTCGGCGAGTACGACGCGCATCTGGCCTTGATCGAGAAGCGCCTCGGTGTCGATGCACGCGCGCACGGCAACCTCGTCACTATCGCGGGGCCTCCCGCCGCATGCGAGACGGCACGCGAGGTTCTGCTCACGCTTTACGATCGGGTCGTCAAAGGCGAGCATATCGGTGCCGGCGATGTCGATGGCGTCATTCGCCACGCGCGGTCGGAGACGCCAGTGCGCCAGGATGGCATGGCGCAGATCCGCACACGACGGCGCATCGTCACGTCCCGGTCGCCGATGCAGAGCGCCTATATGCGAGCCCTCGAGCAACATGACCTCGTTTTCGGTGTCGGTCCCGCGGGCACAGGCAAGACGTATCTCGCTGTTGCCTTCGCCGCCTCCTGCCTCGAGCGTAGTCTGGTCGACCGCATTGTGTTGTCGCGTCCGGCCGTGGAAGCGGGCGAGCGTCTCGGTTTCCTGCCGGGGGACATGCGCGAGAAGGTCGATCCTTACCTGCGCCCACTCTACGATGCGCTTTACGACGTGTTGCCGCCGGAAAAGGTCGAGCGCGACCTGGAGAGCGGCGTCATCGAGATCGCGCCACTCGCTTTCATGCGCGGACGTACCCTCGCCAATGCTTTCGTCATTCTCGACGAAGCTCAGAATACCACCAGCATGCAGATGAAGATGTTTCTGACGCGCCTCGGCGAAGGCTCCAAAATGGCGGTAACCGGAGATCCAAGCCAGATCGATCTGCCGTCCGGCCAGACCTCAGGGCTGACCGAGGCTGTGCGCCTGCTCGACGGCGTCAAGGGCATCGAGGCCATCCATTTCACCAGCTCGGATATTGTGCGCCGCGATCTGGTTGCGCGCATTGTCGAGGCCTACGATAATGCTCCGGACAAAACCGAGCCGAGGAGCCGGGATAAGATCAGGTGACATCGCATGCCTGCCATTGGTGACGCGGCTGGCGGTGCTTGCTGAGTCGGAGCCGGACATAGAGCCTCCGCTACGACTGCATCTGGATGTCGTTCATGATGCCGGGGACTGGAGCGCGTTCCCGGAGGTCGACATGGCCCTGCAAAAGGTAGCGGCGGCTCTCGATCGTCACCCTGCCATACACCTGATACCGTCTCGCGCCTGCGTGGCACTGAGCTCCGCGGATGTCGTGCGACGGCTGAACCGTGAGTTTCGAGGCCAAGACAAGCCAACTAACGTTCTGTCGTTTCCCGCAACCCAAGCGGGGACAATGGACAGTCAGCAACTCGGCGATGTCGTCCTGGCGGCCGAGGTCGTTCTGGCCGAAGCCGGCGAAGCCGGCATTCGGCCATTGCACCACCTCCAGCACCTGCTCGCACACGGTTTGCTGCACCTTTTGGGCTACGTGCACGAAACCGACGATGAGGCTGCCGAGATGGAGCGCCTCGAAGTCGAGGTTCTCGGCCAGATCGGTGTTGCCGACCCGTACTGCCGCAATCGGGCTTGAGGCCCGCGACTATTTTCATTTGCAGGAGGACCCCTCACACACCATGAGCAGCGAGAGTCCCGGTTCGAAGCAGCAAGACACTGAGGCCCAGCGCGCCGCCGGTACAGGCTGGCTTGCAAGCTTGCGTGCGCGCCTCGGTCTCGCTGGCCCTCAGACACTGCGCGACACGCTCGAGGAAGCCCTGAAGGAGGCGGATCGCAACGGCACCGCCTTTTCGGACGCCGAGCGCGACATGTTTTTCCGGCTCCTGCGCTTCGGCGCTCTGCGCGTCGACGACGTCATGGTGCCGCGAGCCGACATCATCGCCCTTGAAGAGGCCGCACCTCTTGCCGACCTGCTACATGTCTTCAAGGATGCAGGTGTTTCCCGGATTCCTGTTTATCGTGAAACACTCGATGATCCCAGCGGCATGGTTCACATCAAGGACCTCGTTCAATTTCTAATGGGCGATGCCGCCGTACCGGGAAGCGCACCCTCAAGCGCAGCCGCCTCGGTGGCTGCCGCGCCAGCGGGAGCAGTATCAGCGGCCTATGCCGACATCGACCTTGGCCGGGCCGATCTGACGCGTCCGATCTCAGGAGCGCGTATCCGCCGCCCGGTGCTCTTCGTGCCGCCTTCAATGCCGGCCCTCAATCTGCTGATCCGAATGCAGTCCACGCGCATCCACATGGCGCTGGTCGTCGACGAATACGGCGGCACGGACGGTCTCGTCACAATCGAAGATCTCGTCGAGCAGGTGGTCGGCGACATCGAGGACGAGCACGACGTTGCGGAAGCCGCCAATATCACCGCAAACTCGAAAGTCGGGCTTATCGCACAAGCGCGCACGCCGGTGCGCGAACTGGAGGAGCGCCTGGGAGTAAGCCTTCTCAAGCCCGGAGCGGAGGCGGACATCGACACACTCGGCGGCCTGGTGTTCGCTCTCGTGGGCCGGGTGCCAGCGCGCGGAGAGCTCGTGCGCCATCCTGCCGGCATCGAGTTCGAGGTTCTGGATGCCGATCCGCGGCGCGTGAAGAAACTGAAGGTTCATGACCATCGAACCGGCACAGAGACAAGGGAACCTGCCCCGTCCGCAAAATCATCGGCGCCAGGTACGTCCTCCAGTTAGTTTCACCGGCTCCGCCAGTCAGCACGCATGCGGATTCGCCGCCTGATATTTGTCTTCTTGCTTCCTTCTGTGCTGGTCGCAACCGTCGCCGTGGCGTTGCGGCAGAACATGCTGCCCGCCGACTGGCACCTTTTGCCTGCACTCGATCTGGCCGAGCCCAACGCATGGCTCGTCGATTGGCGCCTCGCACGGCTCAAATCCGATGCCGCGCTGTGCGGCCGGACGCTTCGCGCGCCGTGGGTCGAAGGGACGTCGGTGTCGGACGAGCCGCTCAAGGACGGCTGTGGCTGGAGCAACGGCGTGCGCCTGACGGCTGCGGGCGGCGCTCGCCTGCACGTCGATCGCGCGACATGCGAGCTGGCGGCCGCTCTGGCGATGTGGCTCACCCATGTCGTACAGCCGGCCGCCGAAGCGGCGCTTGGCAGCAAGGTCGTCTCAGTCCAGCATCTTGGCGGCTATTCTTGCCGCAACGTCAAAGGGAGCCCGCAATGGGCCGGCGTTCGCAGCGAACACGCCAGGGCCAACGCCCTCGACATCACCGGCTTCACCCTCGCTGGCGGCAGGCAAGTCAGCGTGGCTCGACATTGGGTGAACGATAGCGCCGAGGCGCGCTTCCTGCGAACCGTGCATGCGCGTGCCTGCGACTACTTCCGGGTCGCCATCGGCCCCGACTACAACGAGGCGCACCGCGGTCATTTCCACTACGACCGCGGTCCGTTCACCGCCTGCCGGTAGGCTATCCAGCCTTATTCTTGTTCTGCCTGTTGTTGACGAGATCGTCCACCACAGCTGGCTCGGCCAGGGTGGAGGTATCGCCGAGATTGGAGAAGTCGTCCTCGGCGATCTTTCTCAGGATGCGGCGCATGATCTTGCCCGAGCGCGTCTTCGGCAGCCCAGGTGCGAACTGGATCAGGTCCGGCGATGCCGTCGCCCCGATGACCTTGCGCACGGTGGCGACCAGCTCCTTCTTGAGGTCATCGCTGCCCTTCTCGCCGGCCATCAAGGTGACATAGCAGTAGATGCCCTGTCCCTTGATTTCATGGGGATAGCCGACCACGGCGGCTTCCGCGACCTTGGGATGGGAGACGAGCGCGCTTTCGACCTCGGCCGTTCCGAGACGGTGGCCGGATACGTTCAGCACGTCGTCCACTCGTCCCGTGATCCAATAGAAACCGTCCTCGTCGCGGCGACAGCCATCCCCGGTGAAGTACATGCCCTTGTAAGTCGAAAAATAGGTCTGAACGAAACGCTCGTGGTCACCGTAGACAGTGCGCATCTGGCCGGGCCAGCTGTCGAGGATGACCAGATTGCCGCTTGCGGCCCCATTCAGCACCGTGCCTTTTTCATCAACGAGGGCAGGCTTGATGCCGAAGAACGGCCGCGTGGCGGAGCCCGGCTTCAGCTTGGTGGCGCCCGGCAGCGGCGTGATGAGAATGCCGCCAGTTTCCGTCTGCCACCAAGTGTCGACGATCGGGCAACGGCCGTCGCCAACCACGCGGTGGTACCATTCCCATGCTTCCGGATTGATCGGCTCGCCTACGCTTCCCAGCAGCCGTAACGACGTTCGGTCGGTGCGCTTAACGAAGTCGTCGCCCGCGCCCATGAGCGCTCGGATCGCCGTCGGCGCCGTGTAGAACGTGTTTACGTCCCACTTGTCGATCACGTGCCAGAAGCGCGAGGCGGTCGGATAGTTGGGCACGCCCTCGAACATCAGCGTCGTGGCGCCGTTGGAGAGCGGGCCATAGAGGATGTAGCTGTGTCCGGTGACCCAGCCGACGTCCGCGGTGCACCAGTAGATCTCGCCCTCGTGGTAGTCGAACACGTACTGATGCGTCATCGACGTGTAGACGAGGTAGCCGCCGGAGGTGTGCAAGACGCCCTTAGGTTTGCCCGTCGAGCCCGACGTATAGAGGATGAACAGCGGGTCCTCAGCGCTCATCTCCAGCGGTGGGCAGTCGGCATCGACCTTGACCAGCTCCTCGTGCAGCCACAGATCACGTCCCTTGGTCCAGGGCACATCGCCACCGGTGCGGCGTACGACCAGAACCTTCTCGCCGCCCTTGCACTTTTTCAGCGCTTCGTCGGTATTCTTCTTGAGCGGGATCGGGCGCCCGCCACGCACCCCCTCATCCGCCGTAATGACAAATTTGGAATCTGCATCGTCGATGCGTCCCCCGAGGCTGTCCGGAGAAAAACCGCCGAACACTACCGAGTGAACAGCGCCGATACGCGCGCACGCCAGCATAGCGTAGGCCGCCTCGGGGATCATTGGCAGATAGATGGTGACCCGATCGCCCTTCTTGACGCCGTTGGCCTTGAGCACATTGGCGAACTTGCAGACGCGCTCGTGCAGCTGCCGATACGTGATCTTCTCGTCGTGGGTCGGATCGTCGCCTTCCCAGATGATCGCGATCTGGTCGCCGCGCTTGGCCAAATGCCGGTCGACGCAGTTGGCGCATACGTTCAGCGTGCCGTCCTCGTACCATTTGATCGATACGTTCTCGGGCGCGTAGGAGGCGTTCTTGACCTTGGTGAAGGGCTTGATCCAGTTGATGCGCTTGGCGGCCTCGCTCCAGAACCCGCTCGGGTCCTCGACCGAGTGCTTGTACATCGCCAAATATTTCTGGTTGTCGACCCAAGCGCGCGCGGCCCACTCCGCAGGGACGTTGTAGACCTTGTCCGACATGGCGCCATCCTCCCGAGGTGATCGCGTTTGCGGCCATTATGAACACCGGGCAGACGCGGGCAACCGTATCCTTGGTCGAATGCGCGATGCTGGATGTCATCGCCTCCCTCGGGCACGTTCTCAGCCTTTCCTGACCAGATCGCCCGGGCTACGCTGACCCGTGCAAGCAAGGCCAGGAGGGAACATTGAGCCGGCTGCCGCTTGAAGGCCTGAAAGTCCTGGACGTGAGCTCGTTCATCGCGGCGCCTGCTGCTGCCGTGGTGCTCGGAGATTACGGAGCTGACGTAATCAAGGTAGAGCAACCCGGCGAGGGCGATCCCCACCGTAGCAACATGGGCTTGGTCAGCTTCCCCAAGGCATCGGTCAACTACCCCTGGCATCTCGACTCGCGCAATAAGCGCTCTCTCGCACTCGATCTCAAATCGGTGGACGGTCGAGCCGCGCTCGACCGCCTGATTACACGCGCCGATGTGTTGATTACCAACTTCCCCTTTCCCGTTCGTACCCGCCTCAAGCTCATGTACGAGGACGTAAAGGGCCTCAACCCGCGCCTGATCTACGCCTCCTTCTCCGGATATGGCGAGAGCGGCCCAGACAAGGACCAGATCGGGTTCGACTCGAACGGATTTTTTGCCCGCACGGGTATTCTCGACAGTGCGCGCTATGAAGGTCAGCCGCCGGCGTTCTCGCTGCCTGCCGCCGGCGACCGGCCATCGGCCATGGGATTGCTGTCGGGCATCCTGATCGCGCTTCTCGACCGTGAATGCACTGGCCGCGGCACGCAGGTGTCCAGTTCGCTTCTTGCCAACGGACTGTGGGCCAACGGGGTGCATGCCCAGGCAGCGCTTGTCGGCGGCTTCCTGCCGCCGCGACCGCCGCGCACACGTCCCCGCAGCGGCATTGCCAACCTGTATGAGACACGCGACGGACGCTGGATGCAGCTCTCCATCGTGCGCGAGGAAAAGATGTGGAGTGCACTCTGCCGCGCGATCGAGCGTCCGGAGCTGGAAAGCGATTCCCGCTTCGCCGAGACGCCAGCCCGCCGCAGCAACGCCGCGGCGCTGACCGAGATCCTCGACGGCGTATTCAAGACGCGCGACTGGGCCGACTGGCATCGGATCCTGATGGCCTTCAATCTGCCGCACGCCCCGATCGCTAGAGCCGAGGATCTTCCCAATGACGAACAGGCCGTCGCAGCAGGCGCCATTGTCGAGGCCGACAATCCGGAGATGCCGCGCACCATCGCGGCGCCCTTCCAGATCGCCGGCGTGGCAGCACGAAAGGCCGGGCCAGGTCCTGACCTCGGCCAGCACACCAGCGACGTGTTGCGGGAAGCAGGCTTTTCCGATGCCGAGATCGCAGCATTGAAAGCAAGCGGAGCCGCCGCCTGACTTCCACCATCTGCGCCAGGAGACTTGGTCAAATGCGTTGGTTCTCGCTGCGAAACCTCGGAGCGCTCATCGTTGCAGTCGCGTCGCTCGACTCTGCATCAGCCTTCGGCGCCGACGATCGCTGTCTGGCCGTCGCGCAGCGCCCCGCTCCACGGCTGATCCAGCCGGCCAGTGTCCGTCTCGCCGAGCTGCAGTTCGGCGAGGTGCGCATCAACTACATCGGTCACTCCACCTTCCTGATCGAGAGCAAGCAAAATGTGAAGATCGCCACCGACTACAACGATTATGTGCGACCGCCGATCGTGCCGGACATCGCCACCATGAACCGCGCGCACAGCACGCACTACTCGGTGGCTCCCGATCCGGGCATCCGCCACGTTCTGCCCGGCTGGAACCCCGATGGGGGCGCTGCCCAGCACGATGTCACGCTGGACGATGTGCGCGTGCGCAACGTTCCGACCAATATTCGCGACTGGTCGGGCGGGACGACGGTCTACGGCAATTCCATCTTCGTGTTCGAGATGGGCAACCTGTGCATCGGCCATCTCGGCCACCTGCATCATACATTGACGCTGCAGCAGCTGGCACAGATCGGTCAGCTCGATGTCGTGCTCGTTCCCGTCGATGGCAGCTACACGCTCGACCTCGAAGGCATGATGGAGGTGCTCAAAGCCCTCAAGGCGCCGCTGATGATCCCGATGCATTATTTTTCGAGCTTCACGCTGCAACGTTTCCTCGACCGGGCGCAGGTGGCGGAGTTCGAGATACGCCGGCAAGAGCTGCCTGTGCTGGTCGTGTCGCGGCAGACCCTGCCCAAGCGGCCGCAAGTCCTCGTCCTGCCTGGGAGCTGAGGGTTACAGCATCCCCAAGGGTGTCGCGCGTTTCGGCGGTGGGAACGCGGCGTCAAGCGCCTTCAAGTCGTCGGCATCGAGCTTCAAATCAGCCGCCGCGGCGTTGGCTTTCACGTGCTCCACGTTCGAGGCCTTGGGAATCGCCACGACGTGCTGGTGCCGCATGGTCCATGCGAGAGCGATCACCGCAGGCGTGACGTTGTGCTTCCTGGCCACCGATGCCAAGGCCGTGTTGCGCAGGATCGCGCCCTGCCCGAGCGGTGAATAGGCCATGACCATGACCTTATGCTTGGCGCAATCAGCCAGCAGATCCCATTCGATGCCGCGACTGCCAAGGTGATAGAGAACCTGGTTGGAGATGCAGTTGCCGCCGTTGGTGATACCTCGAAGCTCCGCCATGTCGTCGGTATCGAGGTTCGACACGCCCCAATGGCGCAGCTTGCCATCGGATTTCAATTTCTCGAACGCCGCCACCGTCTCGGCCAGCGGATGCGAGCCGCGCCAATGCAGGAGATAGAGATCAAGCCGATCCGTCTTCAGACGCTTCAGGCTGCGCTCGCACGCCGCGATTGCACCTGAACGCGACGCATTGTGCGGATAGACCTTGCTGACCAGGAAAATCGTGTCGCGCCGGCCGACCATCGCCTCAGCCACCACCTCCTCCGCACCGCCCTCCCCGTACATCTCCGCCGTGTCGATTAGATTGAGGCCAAAATCGAGGCCGGCCTGCAGTGCCTTGGCCTCTGTCACGCGGTCAGACCGCCGCTCACCCATATGCCATGTCCCGAGGCCCAGGGCCGGGATTTTCTCGCCACTGGCAAGCGTAACAAAACGCATGGCCGTCTCCTTCGTATACAGGACGGGCAGTCTAGATGCGCGACCCGCACAATGGTCAAGCGTTGATCTTGCTCGCGAGCGATGCTTTGACTCGGCTAAGGTCGGTGTTCCGGAGAGAGCAGGAGCACGGCATGACACACGGCATGATCTCTGCAGCGCAACCCGAAGCCGTCGAGGCTGGCCTCGAGGCTTTCAAGGCCGGGGGTAATGCGGTCGATGCGGCCGTCGCGACAGCACTGGTGCAAACGGCTGTCGACCCGCAGATGTGTGGCATCGCCGGTTTCGGCTCATTGCATGTCTACAATCCAGCCAAGCACATTCACGCCTGCCTGGATTTTCACGGCCGCGCACCGCTCGGGGTTACGCCCGACATGTGGGAGAATCTGCTCATTGGCGAGGCGGAGGATGGCTTCGGCTTTCTTCTGGAAGGCCGCGTCAATGAGATCGGCTACGGCGCCATCACCACGCCTATGACACTGCGTGCTTTGGACGAAGCCTTGAAGCGCTTTGGGACGATGAAGCTCGCGGACCTCATCGCGCCCGCCATCGCATACTGCGAAGAAGGCTTCATGGTGCGGCCGCACGTTGTCGCGTTCTGGGGCCAGGTGCCGACCGAGGGCCGCGCTCCCCACTCCGAGTTCCTGACCGCGCTGCCGGCAACGCGGAAGATCTACGCAAAGCCAGACGGCAAGCTGCGCACCGCCGGCGAGGCTCTCAAGAACCCTGACATGGGCCGGACGTATCGGCGCATTGCTGCTGAGGGCGTCGAAGATTTCTACTCGGGCCAGATTGCGCGCGCCATTACCGATGACATGGCCGCACACGGCGGCCTCATCACGCCACATGATCTGAAGGGCGCCACGCCAGAACTCAGCGAGCCGATCTGGGGCACGTATCGTGGGCATCGTCTCGCGACCATCCGCCCGCCCGGAGGTGGCGTCATGCTGATCGAGATGCTCAATATCCTGGAGCATTTCGACCTGAAGGCCATGGGTCACAACTCGCCGGCCTACATCGCCACCGTGTCCGAGGCGATGAAGATCGCCACCGTCGACAAAGACGCCAAGGTCGGTGACCCGCGCTTCGTCGACGTGCCGCTCGCCGAGCTCATGTCCAAGAACTACGCGGCCAAACTTGCCGAGCGCATCAAGTCCGGCGAGAAGACGCACGTGCCGCGTCTCAAGAGCGGCAAGGAGAGCGCCGACACCACGCACGTCACAGCGGTGGACGAGCACGGAACATGCGTCTCGCTCACGCACACTCTGGGCATGCCTTCCGGTGTCGTCACCGAAGGGCTGGGCTTCATGTACAACGGCGCCATGAGCGCATTCGATCCGCGCCCAGGCCGGCCCGGCTCGCTGGCGCCAGGCAAGTCACGCTTCTCCGCCATGGCTCCGTCGATCGTGTTCAAGGACGACAAGCCTCTGCTGGTGCTCGGCGCGCCTGGCGGCACGTTCATTTCCATGGGGCTTCTGCAGGTCATCCTCAATGTCGTCGAGTTCGGCATGAACGCGCTGGAGGCCGTGTCCGCGCCGCGCTTCTGCACCACCTCCGACACCATCGACATCACCAACCGCATCCTGCGCTCGACCGAGCGCGACCTGCGAAACCGCGGCTATCCAGTGCGGCGCTGGCCGATGACTTTCCATTTCTCGGGCGTGCATGCCATCCGCATCGTCGACGGCCGGCTCGACGGCGGCGCCGATCCTGGACGCGACGGCATGGCGATGGCCGTCTGATTCCGACGCGACTATTCGGCAGGCTTCAATACGGCATCTTGCCTTTGCCGTCGCGCAAGCCAGAGCGTCGCCGCGATGATCAGGAGCAGCACCGGCAGGGCCGCAAGGTTGATGGCCGCCCAGCCAGCTTTCTGCTGCAGAAAGCCGGCCGAGGCCGCAGCCGTGGCTGTGGTCGCGTAGACAATAAAATCGTGCGTCGCTTGCACCTTCGCCCGCTCGGCCGGGACGTAGGTGCGGGTGAGCAATGTCGAGCCACCGACATAGGTGAAATTCCAACCCAACCCGACAAGAGCGTTGGCGATAAGAAAGTTCATGAAGTCGATGCCGGCAAGATTGACGAGCGCGCAGAAGACTTCGATCACGGCGCCAGTGGCAATGATGGGCAGCACGCCGAATCTGGCGATCAGCGACCCCGTGAAGAACGAGGGCAAGAACATCGCCACGATATGGACTTGGATCACCGTGGCGCTGTCGGTGAAGCCATAGCCACACGCCAGCATAGCCAGCGGCGTGGCGCTCATCACCAATGTCATCACCGAGTAGCCGAACATCGAGGAAATGATGGCGACAGGGAAAGTCGGCTGCCGCGCAATTTCGGCCAGAGAGCGGCCACCAACGGCTCGCTCCTCCACCGTGAGCGGCGGGATGCGAACGCCCTGCACGACGAGGAGGCTAGCGAGGCTGACAAGCGCAATCGCTGCATAGACGCCCATGAACGTAATGGGGTCGAACCAATGCACAGTCCACTTGGCAAGCTCCGGCCCCACGAAGCCCGCAATCACGCCGCCGGCCATCACCAGCGAGATCGCCTTCGGTTTGAACTGCGGCGGAGAGGCATCGGCGGCTGCGAAGCGATAATACCAAGCAAAAGCCGCCGAGGCGCCCTGCAGGAGCGCGGCAGCGCACAGCAGCCAGAAATCCTGCCGCCACACGGCGTAGGCACCGAGCGCGCCAAAAAGCACTCCGAGCACCGCCCCGACCGAGAAACCTGCCCGCCGGCCGATCCGTGCCATCAGCAGTGACGCCGGAATAGTGGTCAGCATGATGCCGGCGTGATTGAGAAAGATAGGCAGCGTAGCCAGAGACTTGTCCGAGCCTAGCAGCGCGTAGCCGGCCAGCGGCGAAGTCGCGATGCCCATCCCCTGAACGGACATGAACAGCCCCTGCGCAACGGCCAAAACCGAGACGTTGCGATAGACGCGCTGGAAAGGCTCAGAAGCAGTGGCGGGCATGCGAAGAAGCGTTTCCTCGGTACTTGGCTTTTGTTGAGAACGTCTTTGCTACAACGGGCTCTTGATAGCAAAGATTTTTGCGCATGGCAGCTTTGCGTGCAGATGGGCCCTTACCAGACTGCTTGAGCGCTGTCCGAAACGCTGCCATTCATTGCAATGGGCCCCGAAGCGCATCGGCGCACGGCGGCCAACATCAATCGGGAGCACATTATGGATCGCAAGCTTTGGGAAACGGGCCTGGCGAAGCGCAAGGCTACGCTCGGCGCTGAATACGTCGAGAAGAGCATGTCGACCGTGAACGACTTCAACAAGGAGTTCCAGGACCTCCTCAACGAGTACTGCTGGGGCTTCGTCTGGGGCGACGATCGGCTGCCGCCAAAGACCCGTTCCATGCTCAACCTCGCCATGCTGGCCGCACTGGGACGCATGACTGAATGGGAGCTGCATTTCAACGGCGCGATCAACAATGGCGTCACCCAGGACGAGCTGAAAGCCATCCTGCACCAGATCGCGATTTACGCGGGAGTCCCGGCCGGCGTGGAATGCTTCCGGATAGCACGCAAAGTGCTGGCCGAACGGGCCGCCAAGAAAGGCTGAGGCAAGCTCAGACGCTGCGCACGTCCTCGACCGCGATCGACGACCACGGTCGTGTTGTCCTGAAAATCATCGCCGGTGCGATCGACGGATCGGATGAGAGCCGCGGCGGTCGCGTCCGGACCCTCCGGGAGATGCTCAGTCACGAGGCGAGCAATCGCCTCATCGTCCAGGGTGTGGATGCCATCGCTCGCAACGAGAATGGTGTCGTCGGCCTCGAGCACCAGCGGACGCCGGGAAATGTCGATCAGATCGAGCTCCTCACCCGATACCGCGGCGCGCAAATAGTGCCGCCGCGGGTCGTTCTTGGCCTGCTCGGCCGACAAACTGCCCTCGGCCACCATGCGGTCGAGCATGGGCGCCAGCGAGTGATCCTCGTTGAGCCGCGCAATTTCGCCACGCCGGATCAGATAAAGCGGGCTGTCGCCGACACTGACCCACTCGACTCCGTTCGCGCTGAACGCCACACCGACCAGCGTCGCGCCCATGCCCGCGAGCTCAGCGTTCTCAGCTACCCGTTCCGCCACCGCGCCGTTTGCGGCTGACAGTGCAGCCTCGAGACGCGCCGGCACGAGGCCGTCCCCCAGCGCAATGACGTTGAGGAAGGTCGTGCATATCGTCCGGCTGGCCAAAGCCCCGCCGGTGTGTCCGCCCATGCCGTCCGCCAAAACTGCGATCAGCGCTAGGCCATCGTCGACGGTGGAATCGGCTCGCTTTTCTCCGCCCGACCATACGGCCGCAGCATCCTCCTGATATCTGCGCGCGCCTTGGCTGGCGAGTGTCGCGTGATGAAAACGCAGCATCAGCCTTTGAGCTCGGTCAACTCCGCCCAATCGAACTCGGGCCCACAGAAGGGCACGAAAACGAGCTGGGTTCGCCCCATGGTGATGAGATCCATCGCAGCAAGCTCGACGGCGCCAGTCGGCTTGCGCTCGTTCACGGCGACGATGTTGGTCTTGGCCAAGTTCGGAACCAATAGGAATTTGCGATCAACGAAGTTGTAGCGGATGAACGCCTGCTCCTCGCTCGAAATCGCGTCGTCGCCGAAATCGATGGGGATGCGCTGTTTCTTGTCGCGGCCGACCGTGTTGTTACCTTCGAATATGGGACGGCAGGCCCCGAGGCCCGGTCCGCCGATCACTACCAGCCAGCCGACCACCGGGTCTTGAAAGAACTCCGTGCGCTTGACGCTCTGGCGTCCGCGGATAAGCCGTGTTCGAGCGGCTGTCTCCTCGTCCGCGGGCGCCTTGGCAACTGTCCCGCGTACGACGCGGGTCGTGGGAGCATCGATTTCGATGTGGGCATCCTCGCGCCGCTCATAGACTGCGCCGCGCGCCTCGCGTGCCGCCTCGGCGGCGCTCGGGCTCTGGCCCGACGGCCTTGCGACGATTGGCTCTTTGCTACTCGAACTCATGTTTCCCTCACTCGCTTCAATGAGAGCAGGCAGTGCAATGGCTGCAGACGGTACAGTATTCTCGCGGCCCGCCGCTGCTAGTGCATCTCGCAGAGATCCCAAGAGTCTCGTCCGCGTAACGGGAACGGCCGTTCCGGGCCGGTCACCGTACGGCTGATCGTTGGCCATAAATTCTCCTCCTCCGAAGTAGTCCGCCAACCCGACAAGGTCACATCACGCGGTCATGGCATGCGAGATCGGCTCGCAGCGGAACCTGACGCGCGTGGTCCCAAGCTCGATCAGATCTCCGTCTCTCAGACTGGCACGCGCGAGGCGTCGACCATTGACCGCCAAACCATTGCCCCGCATGCCGCTCACATCGAGGATCACGAACTCCGCATCAGCCGTTCTCTGTATGAGTGCATGATGGCGATGCACGTTGGGGTCCTCGAGCCTCAAATCGTTTTCCTCATCTCGGCCGATACGCACCAGCTCACCGGCGATGCGCAAACGGCGCCGTCCGGGACCGTCCACGTCGATCCACGCGTTGGCAAGGCGGGGCAAGGAGGCTGCATCCGCAGCCCTGCGCGCGCGCAGGGCATTGGACTGATCCGCGGCCCACGTGTTGCCAAGCCTACGCGCGAAGAGCATCGAAAGTGCGATAAGCGGCACAAGTATCAGAGCACCGAGGCCTGCCACCACGGCCGGCGCCCGTTCCTGACCCAATCTGATAGTTTCTACAATGACAGCTGTGGACTGATACACCGCCGTTGCCACCTGCTGAGCGATCGCCACGGCGTGCGTCGTCTGAGCGCCGCCCGAGGCCCCGGTACGCACTAACGCCAGACTGACCCCTACGGCACCAGCCAGCAGAAGCAATAGCGTAACAGCGAGCTTGGAGCCCCGCATTCTTGATTCCTCGATTCGGGCATTCTGGCGGCGCATGGCGGCGGGAACATGGCCACGCCCTACGTCTGTTCCCCTGATGTCACATCTTGATGCGCTGTGCGAACGTCGTTCCGCCACATTGCTCGCCACATATCCGCCTGGGATCGAGGGAATCGGTGGCTGTCGACGGAGAATGGCAGTACACGCTTGCGCAAGCCTCTCTGACCTCAATTAGCGCCGCTCGTCTTTCGTATGCCCGGTGCAGTCGTCCAGACGAGAGACATGACGAACCTCCTCGCTCTGCCCGCGGGCACGGTGCTCGCCAGTGACTATCGGATCGAGCGTGTGCTCGGTGCAGGCGGCTTCGGCATCACCTATCTCGCCGAGGAAACTCCCCTCGCGCGCCTCGTCACGATCAAAGAGTATTTTCCGGCCGACTACGCTGCGCGCGACGGTGGGGTCGATGCCTGCCCGCGCTCGCGCGATTGCGCCGAGGATTATCGCTGGGGCCTCGACCGCTTCCTGGAGGAAGCGCAGACGCTGGCCAAGTTCGACCATCCCAATATCGTGCGCGTCTACCGCTACTTCCGCGCCAACAGCACGGGCTACATGGTCCTGCATTTCGAGGAGGGCCAGAGCTTCAAAGGGTGGCTCAAGTCACTCGGGCGGGCGCCACGCCAGCACGAGCTCGACCGGGTCATCGCACCACTGCTCGATGCGCTCGAGCTCATCCATGGTGCCGACTTCCTGCATCGCGACATAGCGCCTGACAACATCATCATTCGAAAGGACGGCTCGCCCGTCCTGATCGATTTCGGCTCCGCGCGGGGCGAGATCGCGCAGCATTCGATGACCGTCAGCGCGCTGATCAAGCCGGGCTACAGCCCGTATGAGCAGTACGGGACCAGCAGCCGCCAGCAGGGGCCGTGGTCGGATATCTACTCGCTGGGCGCCACACTGTATCAGGCCATCACAGGCAAGCGTCCACCCGATGCGCCCTCGCGCATGGTGGCGGATGAGCTGATCCCGGTGCGTGACGCCGCGCTCAGCTCGTATCGGCCAGCATTTCTCACGGCCATCGACAAGGCGCTGGTGCTGGAGATCACCAGCCGTCCAAAATCCGTCGCTGTCTGGCGCGCCGATCTGCTCAACGCGCAAGCCCAGGCGGCGGCAACGCCTGAGCCCTCCACACGCAATTCAGCTCCCGCTGCAGCCAGTCCTGCAACAGTGCCGCCTCGGGCCAAAGCTGCTGTTTCTGATCCCGCCGGGACACTCATGCCGCGGCTGCGCAGCCTGCTTTCGGCCTGGACCACACCTACGCCACGGGCGAAGCCTGGCGCTTCCCTTGTCCAGGCGCTGGCACGGGCCAAGCCCGAAGTCGTGGTAAAGGCCAAGGCCCTTGTGAAGGCTAGGCCGGCCCGCCGCTACGCGCCACGCCCCGTACGCTCGTACGGACGCCGCTCATGGCGCCCACTGGCCGTCAAGCTCCTGATCGGCCTCGGGGTCGCGTCGGCAGCGGTAGCAATGCAGGACAAATTTCCTGCCGAGGAGCGGCGTGGCGGCAGCACGGTGTTAAGCCAGCCGGCAGAGCTTGCGCCCGTGATCCAGCTCAAAGGGCATAGCGGGACGATCACGGGAATCGCTTTTGCTGGCGATGGCAAGTGGATCGTCTCCGCTGGCGCCGACGGCACAATCAAGGTGTGGGGTACAGCTTCGCGCGCGCTGGTGCGCACGCTCGAGCTTGACGCTGGACCGGCTACGGCCATCGCGACAGAAGGACGGCGCGCGGTCACTGGACACAGAGATGGGTCGGTGGTGCTCTGGGATCTGGAGACTGGCGACAAGCTTGCGTCGTACAAACGATCCGATGCGAGCATATGGTCGGTCGCCTTCACCGGCGACCCGGAGCGCTTTGCAGCATCGAGCCACGATTGGACCGTCATGCTTTTCGATGCGCGCGCACGGTCAGCCCCGGTGCAGGTGCTTGAAGGGCATGACAGCGCAGTGCAGGCCCTCGCCTACTCCCCGGCGAGCCATCTTCTGGCGTCAGGCGCCGCCGACCGGACCGTCAAACTGTGGGACCCCGCCGTGCATCGGCTCATCCGCACCTATCGGGGTCACAACGATGCCGTGACAGCCGTAAGCGTAACGCCCGATGGCCGCGTCCTGGCTTCGGCCAGTCTCGATGGCGCGATCCGCCTCTGGTCGACCACGTCCAACCGAACGCACCGCATCCTGCGCGGCCATCGCGGCCGCATCACGGCTCTGACATTCTCGCCGGACGGTCAACTACTGGTCTCGGCGGGCGATGATGGCGCAGTCAAGCTGTGGGAGTTCCGGCGCGGCCGCTCCGCACGCAACCTGCACGGTCACACAGGCGAAGTGCGCAGCCTGAGTTTTGCACCGGACGGCCGCCGCCTTGCATCGGCCGGCAGCGACGGTATCGTGCGACTATGGGAGGTGGGCGCCATCAAGCCTGGATCATAACCCCGCCGGTCCCACCACGGGAGTAGACCATGGCCGAGCCCTATCGCGGCGTCTTTCCGATTGCCCCTACGCCATTCACCGACAGAGGCGAGGTTGACCTGCCGGGGCAACGGCGCGTGCTCGACTGCATGATCGATCAAGGCGTCGATGGCATCTGCATCCTCGCCAATTATTCGGAGCAGTTCCTGCTGTCTGACGAGGAGCGCAACACGCTGCTCGAACTGTGCCTCGCCCACGTGGCTGGACGCGTCCCCGTGATCGTCACGTGCAGCCATTTCAGCACGCAAATCGCCGTCGAGCGGGCCAAGCGCGCGGCCAAAGCCGGCGCCAAGATGCTCATGCTGATGCCGCCCTATCACGGCGCCGCGTTACGTGCGACGGATACCGGTAATCTCGAGCACTTCCAGCAAGTGGCTGAAGCCGCCGGGGTTCCAGTCATGGTGCAGGATGCGCCGTTGAGCGGCGTCACTCTCACTGTCCCGTTTCTCGTGCGGCTGGCGCGTGAGGTGCCGTTTGTGCGCTACTTCAAGATCGAGGTTCCCGGTACAGCCGCCAAGCTGCGCGCACTGATCGAGGCTGGCGGTGCGGCCATTGCCGGTCCCTTTGACGGCGAAGAGTCCATCACGCTGATGGCCGATCTCGATGCTGGCGCCACGGGCACCATGCCGAGTGCACTGGCACCAGATCTCATCAAACCGGTCCTCGGGCACTATCATGCGGGACGCCGCAAGGATGCGGCCGCTCAGTACGCTCGCATTCTCCCACTCATCAACTATGAGAACCGGCAGTGTGGCCTCAGGGCGACCAAGGCTGTGATGCTTGCCGGCGGCGTCATCAAGAGCGATTTCGTGCGCCACCCGCTGGAGCCGCTGCATCCCTCGGCACGGGAAGGCCTTTTGGAACTAGCACGCGAAACCAATCCGATTGCCCTCAGGTGGGGCAAGTAGGCAACGGAACCCAGAGGCAACACCTTTTCGTTAGGTGTTTTCAACAGCTGGGCCGTAGGCCTGCCAAGATCGGCTCCGATGCTAGACTGAGTGCAATTCGGCGCCGGGCGGGGCGACGGTCAACACAACAGACTTCGTGGCGAGAGCGGGAACTCACGATGTTCGGCCGGCGGAAGAAAGCCGAGGGTTTCGAGTGGCACAAATATGTGCGCACGACCATCAAGCTCAGGCGCGAGGCGCGGCGCGAGAAAGTGGACCGGTTCAGGCGATCGGCCGCCGAGGGCGCCAAGGCTGCGGGTGATGTAGCGGGCTCGATGGCGAAAGAGGGTGCCCAGCAGTTTGCGGCAGGCGCGCGCTTTGCTGGTGGCGCTGCCGGCGTCATGGCCAAGGAAGGCGCCCGGCACTTCGCATGGGGCGCCAAGGTCGCGGGCACCACCGCAGGCTCCATGGCCATCACCAGTGCCGTATGGCTTGCCGTCACGGTGCGATCGTTGAGCCTGAATTTGGCACACGCCGCGCTGATCGGCGCGCGGGCAACCGCCAAGTTTGTCCGCGTTACGAATTCCGTTATCAAACGGGCATTGATGACCATGCTCCGGTCCGAGGCCATGCGCCCTCTACTCGACATTTTGGGGCGACCGGGCGTCTCCACGCCGCTGGCGCTCGCCGGTGCAATTGCCCTGCTCGCCGGTCTGGTGCGCCCGATACTTGGGTTTGGGCTGGACACGGAAACGGGCGTTGCCCTGCTGTTCGGTCTCATCTGCCTGCTGGCCGCATACGGTCCGCGCAGCCTTCTCGGCACGGCTCCACCTATGCCGCAGTGGCTGTCGAGAATCGATCCTGCAATCCGGACGCGCGTATCGTATGGCTGCGTCGCGGTTCTGCTGGGGATTGTGGCATGGAGTCTGGCGCCCAGCCAAATGACGCTTCCCGGCGCTGCGCACATCACCGGCAGCCTGCCGCTGATCGGTGGGCGCACCGTCGAGGGGCGCGCAGCGGCACTGGCCGGCGACCTTCTGCGCATTGGGCCGACCGTCGTGAAGCTTGCTGGCGTCGAGGTCCCGGAGCGAGAGCAGCGCTGCCTGCGTCCCGGCAATCGGCGCTGGCGATGCGCGGAAGCCGCCCAAGATGGACTGGCCGAACTCACGCGCGGTCGCGCGATCAGATGCGACATCAAAGGCACCGACGCGGCGGGACGCGCCAGCGGCATATGCTTTGACGGCGCGACCGATATCGGCGCGGCGCTCGTCAAGGGTGGGCATGCCTTTGCCGAGCAGGGCTTTCTCGCACGCTATGCGCGCCAGGAATCGCAGGCTCAGGCAGCCAAGATCGGTCTCTGGAGCGGCGAGGCGGAACGCCCGGCGAGCTATCGTGCGCGCACCTGGGAAGAGGCGAAGCGGTCAGCCCCAGACGGCTGCCCGATCAAAGGGCAGGTCGCCGGCGGGGCGCGTGTCTACGTGCTGCCGTGGTCGCCGGACTACGGTCGCGTACGCGTGAGCAAGTCGCGCGGGGGCCGCTGGTTCTGCAGCGAGCAGGAAGCCATCGCCGCCGGCTGGGAAAGAGGTTAGCGCTCAGCCTCTGATCTCGCCGCCGGTGGCACGCCTAACCTCGGCGATAATCTTCTTCGATACTGCCTCGATCTCCTGATCGGTCAGCGTCTTGTCCTTGGGCGCCAACGTAACCTCGACAGCAATCGACTTCTTGTCCTGGCCGAGACTGCCGCCCTCGAACACGTCGAACACATTGACGCCGGCGATTAGGGCCTTGTCGGCACCCTGCGCCGCGCGCACCACGTCGCCGGCTGCCACTTTACGATCGAGCACGAAGGCAAAGTCGCGTGTCAGCGGCAGCAGGTCGCCCGCATCGAGTGATTGCCGGGCGCGAACTCTTGCGCTTTTCCGCCGGGATCGCATCGAGAAACACCTCGAATGCTGCGGCTGGAGCCAAGACATCGAGCTCCTTCAGCGTCTCAGGATGCACCTCGCCGAAGTGCGCAAGCACTGTCTTGGGTCCGAGGCGCAAGCTGGCACTGCGTCCCGGATGAAACCATGCGGGCACGTCCCGCGTGATCTGCGCCCGCGTGGGGTCCAAGCCCAGTCCGGACAGTAGGGCGAATACGTCCGCCTTGACATCGAAGAAGCCGGCATCGTGGGCATCCTGACCCCAGAGCCTGCCCGCGCCCCTTAGCAATGTATTCCCGGCCCTGACGCCGCCGGCGATCATGATCTGATCCTCTGGCCGGTCGCCGCGATATGCCTGTCCGATCTCGAACAGAGCGACATCCGCAAAGCCGCGATTGCGATTGCGCTGCACGGCCGTCAGCAACCCCGGAAGCAGGCTAGGCCGCATGGAGCTCATCTCGCTGGAGATCGGGTTGGCCAGCTCAAGCGCATCCTGCCCGCCGCCGAACACCTGCGCCTGCCTGCGCGTAATGAACGACCAGGTCACCGCCTCCACAAAGCCTCTCCCCGCGACCAGGCGCCGGGCCCGGCGCACGCGCCGCTGCTTATCGGTCAGTACGGCACGGGCCACGCCAAACGGCCGCGGCATCGGCGCGGACGGCACCGTATCAAGCCCCGCGATGCGGGCTACCTCCTCAACGAGATCAGCCGGTCCGTGCACATCGGGCCGCCAACTCGGCGCCGTCACGGTCATGGTCGCGCCTTTGCCATCGACAGCAAAGCCGAGCGTCTCCAGCGTCTTGCGCACCTGCGTCTCGGGCAGCTTCAGACCCGCAAGCTTCTCGATGCGCGCGAAGCTGAAGGGAATGACTGTGCGCTTGATCGGAGGCTCACCAGCGATCCTGCGTTTGGACGGCTCTCCGCCTGCGCCCTCCAGCATCATGCGCGTCGCCAGATCGAGACCCGGTTCGATGAAGGCCGGATCGACCCCGCGCTCGAAGCGATAGCGGGCGTCGGTCTGCAGCCCCACCTTGCGTCCCGTCGCAGCCGTTCGCAGCGGATCGAAGTAGGCGCATTCGATCAGCACATTGCGCGTCTCGTGCGTACAGCCCGTCTCCTCGCCGCCCATGATGCCGCCGAAGCCCAGCACCGCACGCTCGTCAGCAATGACGCACATGGTCTCGTCGGCTTCATACGTCTTGCCGTCGAGGCCAACGAACTTCTCACCTTTCTTGCCCAGCCGCGCGCGAATGGCGCCTTGCAGCTTGTCGGCGTCGTAGACGTGCAGCGGCCGGCCGCGATCGAGGCTGATGTAGTTGGTCACATCGACGACCGCATTGATGGGCCGCAAGCCGACAGCCTTCAGTCGCCGCTGCATCCATGCCGGAGATGATCCGTTCTTGATGCCGCGGATATATCGCCCAGCGAAGCACGGGCAGGCGTCCTCCGCACCCTTCGGAAACTCGAGCTTGATGTCGATCGGACAGTCGTACTTACCCTCGACGCCGGTTAGCTTCGGCTCGGGTTTCAGCTTGCCGAGGCCGCACGCAGCCAGATCTCGGGCGATCCCACGTACGCCCGTGCAGTCGGGACGATTGGGCGTCAGCTTCACCTCGATGACGGGATCGTCGAGGCCCATCACATCGATGAAGCGCTTACCCAACGCCGAGGCGTGCGCAGGGTCCAGATCGATGATGCCTTCGTGGTCGTCCGACAGCTCCAGCTCGCGCTCCGACACCAGCATGCCGTCCGACACCACGCCGCGCACGGGCCGCTTGTCGAGGGTGATCTTGGTACCCGGTATGTAGCTGCCGACAGGCGCGTACACACCGATCATGCCGGTGCGCGCGTTGGGCGCCCCGCACACGACCTCGACTACGCCGCTACCGGTATCGACCTGGCATACCTGCAGCTTATCGGCATTGGGATGCTTGCGAGCCTCGAGCACGCGCGCCACGACGAATGCGCCCAGCGCCTTGGCGGGGTCCTCTACGCCTTCGACCTCGAGCCCGATGGTCGAGAGCTTGCGCGTCAGCTCATCCACCGAAGCCTCGGCGTCGAGATGATCCTTCAGCCAGGAGAGCGTGAATTTCATGAGGACGTGCCGCCCGCCAGCGTCGGTACATCGAACGGCAGGAAGCCGTAGTGCCTCAGCCAGCGCAGGTCAGCCGCGAACATGTCGCGCAGATCCGGAATGCCGTATTTCAGCATGGCGATGCGATCGAGCCCCATGCCGAAGGCGAAGCCCTGGTAGCGCTCCGGATCGAGCCCGCAATTGGCGATCACGTTCGGGTGCACCATGCCGGAGCCCAGGATCTCCAGCCACCGGCCCGGCTTGCCGATGGCGGCGGCATCGATGTCCACCTCCATCGACGGCTCTGTGAATGGGAAATGCGAAGCACGGAAACGCATCTTTACATCATCAACCTCGAAGAACGCCTTGCAGAACTCTTCCAGGCACCACTTGAGGTGCCCGAGGTGCGTTTCCTCGTCGATCACCAAGCCCTCGATCTGATGGAACATGGGCGTGTGCGTCTGGTCGCTGTCGCTGCGATATACGCGGCCCGGCACGATGATGCGGATCGGCGGCTTCTGAGACAGCATGGTGCGCACCTGCACCGGGCTCGTATGCGTGCGCAAGACCAGCCGCGACCCGTCGGCCCTTGGCTGCAGGTAGAACGTGTCGTGCTCCTGCCGCGCCGGGTGCTCCGGCGGGATGTTGAGCTTGGTGAAGTTGTAGTCGTCCGTCTCGATGTCGGGGCCCTCGGCGACGGCGAAGCCCATATCACCAAAGATCTCGACGATCTCGTCGTAGACCTGCGACACGGGATGGACACGCCCATCTGCCTGCGGACCGAGCCGCACCGGCAGGGTGATATCCACTTGCTCGGTGGCGAGCCTCTGTCCGAGCGCGGCCTTCTCCAGATCGGCCTTGCGCGCGTCGAGCGCGTCGCCCACGCGCGTCTTGACGGCGTTGACGGCCTGCCCGAAGGCCTTGCGCTGGTCAGGCGGCAGCTTGCCCAGCTCGGCCATCAACTCCGAGACCTGGCCCTTGCGGCCGAGCGCTGCGATACGCACCTGCTCGAGCGCCGTCAGGTCACCTGCAACGGTAATCTGCGTGATCAGCGCCTGTTCGAGCGCAGCAATATCGGCATGTTCCGGCATTACGCCTCGCGGAAGATTCGGTTCGCGACTCTCGGCTTGTGAGACCGCCCGCGCAGACCTACCCGCAGCTTCAGGCCGCGGCCTTCTGCGCCGCCGCCTGGTCGACCAGCGCCTTGAACGCCGCCGCGTCCTTCACGGCGATGTCCGCCAGCACCTTGCGGTCGATCTCGATCCCGGCCTGCGACAGGCCGTGAATAAATCGGCCGTAGGTCATGCCGTGCTCGCGCACTGCCGCGTTGATGCGCTGAATCCAGAGTGCGCGGAAGGTGCGCTTCTTGCGCTTGCGATCGCGATAGGCGTACTGCATCGCCTTCTCGACCGCCTGCTTGGCGATCCTGATCGTATTCTTGCGCCGGCCGTAGTAGCCCTTGGCCTGCTTGAGGACTTTCTTATGCTTGGCGT
This sequence comes from uncultured Alphaproteobacteria bacterium, assembly GCA_963840425.1. Taxonomy (GTDB): domain Bacteria; phylum Pseudomonadota; class Alphaproteobacteria; order Rhizobiales; family Hyphomicrobiaceae; genus CADEFX01. The sequence continues at coordinate 378,981 of CAWIYZ010000033.1, forward strand.
GGGCGGTAACGCCGCGCTTGACGCGTGCCATGGAAGTGCTCCGTCGCTGTCCGCTTCAGATGAACTGATAACTGCCGGCCGGTGGCCTAGCGGTTGTAGGGCATGTACTTCTTGACGATGCTGGCATCGCTGTCGTTCAGCACCATAGTGCCGCGCGCCGAGCGCACGAACTTGGCCGTGCGCTTGATCATGCCGTGCCGCTTGCCCTGGGCCAGGGCCTTGACTTTGCCCGTACCCGTCATCTTGAAGCGCTTCTTGGCGCCGCTCTTGGTCTTCATCTTGGGCATTTTGCTCTCCTGATGGCGGTCCGATAGGCGGCTCGGAACGAGCCGGCTGGACTGCTGGGTTGTAAGCATGAAAGCCGCCACGGCATGCCCCGCCGGGCGGCTCCGGACGGGTTATTAGTGCGAACGGGCTGATCACGCAACGACTTTCCTGGACTGTCGCGCTTGGCGCGAGCAGGCGCCCGGAAAGTCGGGTATATTTGCCTCTCGACAAATGCAGACAGGATGCGCCCCAATGCTCTCTGCACTGAAAGCAGCATGGAGCCGACTAACCAGTGGATCAGGTGCAAGCACAGATGGCCCACCGATCCCGGCCGTCGACTACAAGGGCTATCGCATCCGCCCGGCCCCGTACCTGAGCAACCGGCAATACCAGACTGCCGGAAGCATCGAAAGGGATACGCCGGAGGGGCTCAAGGAGCACAAATTCATCCGCGCCGACACCTATGCCAGCCGGGACGACGCGATCACCTTCACGATCCTGAAGGCCCAGCAGATCATCGACCAGCAGGGCGACCGCATCTTCTCTTGAGAGGGTGGAAGCGCCGATCCGCTCATAGCGGACCGGCGGCGTGCCAGCCGCTCACCTCGGCGCCAACACCATGACCATCTGACGGCCTTCGAGGCGCGGCTCGGCCTCGACTTTGGCCGTGCCCTCGATGTCGGTCTTCACACGCTGCAGGAGCTGGTAGCCAAGCTCCTGATGGGCGAGCTCGCGGCCCCGAAAGCGCAACGTGATTTTGACCTTATCGCCCTCGTCGAAGAAGCGACGCATCGACCGCATCTTCACATCGTAGTCATGATCGTCGATGCTCGGGCGCATCTTGATCTCTTTGATCTCGACGATCTTCTGCCGCTTGCGGGCCTCGGCGGCCTTCTTCTGCTCCTGGTACTTGAACTTGCCGTAATCCAGGATCTTGGCCACCGGCGGATCGGCGTCCGGCGAAATCTCGACGAGGTCGAGCCCCGCAGCAGTGGCCCGATCCTGGGCGTCCTGCTTGCTGACGACACCAACATTCTGGCCATTCTCGTCGATAAGGCGGACCTCCCTGGCCCGTATGGCCTCGTTCATCCTTGGGCCGGATTGCTCGCGCTCCGGCGCGGCGCGCATTGGACGACGGATGTTGCGTCTCCCTCAATAGCCTCTGACAAAGTGCTCAACGGGCAAAGCCACCGCGCCAAGGGCCGGCAACTCGCACAAACGTGCTGCCCACTGATGCTATGAATCCGCAACTAGGCCATGCAAGTCAAGCCGATCCTCGGGCCGTGGCCGCAGGCTTTCCGGTGGGTTCCCCGTTGGCAAACCGCCGTGCCAGATCGGAGCCTAGAAGCCGATCATAGACCTCCAGCGTCGCCCTTTTCATCGCATCCAGCGTAAAGTGGTCCAGCACATGCAACCTGGCGCGCTTGCCGAGGTCCGCACGTTCCTGCGCCGGCACGGACAATGCAACCGCAATTTGCTCCGCCAGCATGGTTGCGTCGCCAGGAGGGACCAGCCATCCGGTGATCTGGTCCGCCGGCAAGGAAGGCTCGGCCAGCACAGTTTCGGGGGGTGCGCCGATCCTGGTGGCAATGACTGGCGAGCACATGGACTGAGCCTCGATGGTGACACGCCCGAAGGCCTCCGGCTCCGTGGAGGCCACGACGGTGACATGCGCGAGGCGCAACGCAGCCGGCATGTCCTCGACATGCCCCACGAGGCGCACATGGTCATTGAGGTCCAGCGCCGCAATGCGCTCGCGCAGCGTCCGCAGATAGTCGTCACGCCCCTGTGCGTCGCCGGCGAGGATCACAATCTCGTTCCCCAACAGTTCGCGTGCGCGCAAGAGGCCGGCCGCCTCGATGACTGTCATCTGACCCTTCCAGCCGGTGAGGCGCGCCGGATGCAAGATCACGCGCGCGTCTGTTGCGATGCCCCACTGCTTGCGGATCGCGGCCACGCGCCCGCCATCGACGGCTGCCGGATCGAACTGCACTGGATCGATGCCGCGATGAATGACGCGTATGCGCTCGGAGCTCATGGCGTAGCGGGTGCGGATGAGATCGGCAGTGTAGGCCGAGTTGGCGATCACGACGTCGCTTCGGGCCATAACGCTGTTGTACAGGCGCTTGAGCTGGCTCCGTTCCGCATAGGCGCCATGATAAGTCGTGACAAACGGCGTGCCCATACGCCGCGCAGCCAGCAGCGCGCTCCAGGCTGGTGCGCGGCTTCTGGCATGCAGCAAATCGATACGCTCGGACTTGACGAGGCGCTGCAGCGCACGCGCGTTCACCAGCATGCCGAGCGGATTTTTGGTGCCGACGGCCATGCGCACGATCTCGCCACCGGCGTGCGTCACGCCACCCACCATGCGCCCACCGTGGGTAGCAACCAGAGCCCGGCCGCCGGCACGCACGATGGCCTCGGTGATCTCGAGCGTGGAGAGCTCGGCCCCTCCGGTGTCGAGCCGCGGAATGATCTGCAGTATGGTCGGCCGTGCGATTGCCAACGGATCGCTCCCGAAGTCCTTGCTGGTTCTTAGAATGACGACCACCGCACCGCAATTCCTGACCGTCGGTAGCGGCGTGGCCGAGCGCCGCATCGCCTGCCTCGTCGACGCGGTCGAGGGCGACAGATGTCCTGGAGTCATGTGGCTGCCTGGCTTCAAGTCGGAGATGACGAGCACCAAGGCGTCGGCTCTCGCCGAGTGGGCGCGGCAACTGGGCGTCGGCTGCACGCGCTTCGACTACTCCGGACATGGCCAGTCGGGCGGCAAGTTGGAAGACTGCAAGATCGGCCGCTGGCTGGAGGAAGCGGAAGCTGTCTTCCTGGCTTTGACTGCGGGCCCGCAAGTTCTCGTCGGCTCGAGCATGGGCGGCTACATCGCCCTGCTTCTGCTGCGCGGGCTGATGCGCCAAAGGCCGGAGGATGCAGGCCGCGTCCATGCGTTGGTCCTCATTGCACCGGCCTGGGACATGACCGAACGGCTCATGTGGGCGCGTTTCCCCGAGAGCATAAGAAAAGAGATCACCGAGACCGGTGTCCATCTGCGCCCGTCCCGTTACGGCGATGGTCCCTATCCCATCACACGCGGGCTCATCGAGGAGGGGCGACAACACTTGATCGGCGCCGAGGCGTTCAATCCCGGCCGGCCCGTGCACATCCTGCATGGCCTGCAGGACCCGGACGTTCCGTGGGAGCACACGCTGGACCTAGTGGCACACCTCAGCGGAGATTGGACGCGTGTCCACGCCGTCTCTGATGGCGATCACCGCCTATCGCGGCCAGAGGATCTCGCGCTGCTCCTGTCGACCCTCGACAGGCTCGTGACGCCTCACCGTAATGTATAATCAGCGCGCCGGCCACGGCGGTGCGCTCGCCGTGCGCTCGGAGGCCGGCAATCCCTCCTGGAGCGCCTGCATCAGAGCCGCCGGTCCTGCTCTGGCAGCCAAGCTCTCGGGCACCACCCACATATCGTAATCGTCGGAGCGAATGCCCTTGCGGCATGCCAGATAGCCTCGCTCCAGCCGGCACTCGGACGCGGTCACGACATCCTGCGGCTCGCGCCTGTCATGTCGTACCACGCGCATGTCCACCGGCATCAGCACGCCGTCGAGGATCTCCAGATCGACGCCGCGAAACACACAACCGAGCGAGTTGTTGCAGGCGCCCGCGCGCTGGCCCCAGGTACGGAAGAAACCGAGTGCCTTACGTGCTGGCAGCAGACTGGCCGCGCTGTCGGGGCCGTTGCTCACGTAGCAGTCGTAGTACCCGCAAAGGACCGGATCGGCAGACTTGTTGTTGTGGCGAATGCCACGATTACCTGGCTGCATGAGCAGAAGCACCGTCACCTCGCGTTCCCTTTGCTCCACGCGATCGATGTCCGGCAACGTGACGCCTGAGCTCAATTGGTGCGCGGCAGAGCGGACAGGCACACCTGAATCTGGCTGAACCCGATCAGATTCACGCCCCGCTGTGGTGTTGGCGCCCGCGGTGCGCGCCACATGTTCCTCACGCGCGCTGCGAAGCCGCTCGGTCAGGCGTTGAGCCTCGGCCTCGCGCTCGGCCTCCAGCCGTGCGCGCCGCTGCTCCGCCTCGGCGACCCTGCGTGCTTCGGCAGCTCCGGCTACTTCTTCTGCCCAGCGGACCTCGGCGATCCGATCTTCCTCCGCCCTGCGCTGAGCCTCAGCCTGACGGCGTGCCTCTTCTGCGGCGTGAACCTCCGTGATACGGCGCGCCTCCTCCGCTTTTTGCAATGCTACTGCCTGGTGCAGCGCCTCAGCCGCACGTGCCTCTTCTTCAGCTTTGCGGGCTTCCGCGAGACGGCGGCCCTCCTCGGCTTTGCGAGCGGCCTCCGCCTGCTGGGCCGCCTCAACGGCCCTGGCCTCCTCTTCGGCCTGGCGACGTGCCTCCGCAAGGCGCCGTTCCTCTGCGACCTTGCGAGGGGCCTCCGCCTGCTTCGCCTCTTCGTCGACCGTGTGCTGCCGGTCGGTACGCTCTGCTTGCGCGCGGGTACGCATCATCTCGATGCGGCGCTGCTCGGCCTCGGCGCGGGCACGCGCAAGCATCTCCGCTTCATCGACATTCTGCCAGTCGTGCCTGGCCTTGCGGGCATGCGCGTCCACCTTGGGTTTCTCATCGGGGCGACGGCTGCCCTGGGCATCGCCCTTGACCGCCTCTTTGGCGAATCTGTCGGCGAAGTCGTGAGCGGTCGTGTCGCTGCCCGCTTCGACCAGGCAGCCTGCAGCCAGGATGAACATGACCGCGCCCGTCGCTATGCCGGCGCGGCGCATCGTAGAAATCTTGTCCCACATACTTGCACTCCCGGGGGTGGAATGCGCACGCGAGCTGTTGCAGGCACACCCACGCACCCCGCCACACTCGCGCCCATGGCCATGGTGCGTCACGATTTCGTCCGGAAGGCGGACGTCTGATGAATGACGGATGAAGCTTCTCAATCCGTCGCGCGGACGATTGCATCCAGGCCTTCCCGGAATGTCGGGTAGGCCAGCGTCACGCCGAGGTCAGTCTTGATGCGCCGGTTGGAGACGCGCTTGCATTCCGCATAGAAGCTGCGCGCCATCGGCGTTAAATCCGCAAGATCAAAGGGCAATGAGTCGGGCGGCACAACCCGCAACAACCGCGCCGCATGGAGAAGCACGGCTTCCGAGGCCGACGGCTCGTCGTCGGCTAGATTGTAGATCCGATGCTGCCCTGCGAGGTTCATTGCGGACTGCAGTGTCGTCGCAATGTCATCGACATGAATGCGATTGAACACCTGCCCCGGCTTGACGATGCGGCGCGCCGTGCCTCGTCTCAGATCATCGATCACGCTCCGGCCCGGCCCGTAGATGCCGGCCAGCCGAAAAATCTCGACGCGCTTGCCGCTGGCGGCGCCCAACATCAGCCACTCGCTTTCGGCGGCAACGCGCCACCGGCTTCGCTCGGTGAGCGCAGCAGTCGGCGTCTCCTCATCCACCCAGCCACCACCGTGGTCGCCATAGACGCCGACGGTCGACGAATAGCCGATCCATTGCAGATGCCGCGCCCCGGCCAAGTCGGCGGCATGCCAGCGCAGCACCGGATCTCCGTTCTCGCCGGGCGGTACCGAGACGAGCACATGCGTCGCATCCATGAGCGCCCGCGAAATCGATGGCATCGCAGCCGAGCCATCGAACGGCAGGGCGGCATAGCCGAGCCGGCCGATGCGCTCCACGCTGTCGGCCGTGGCGGCCGTCCCGCTCACCTGCCAGCCGGCGCCCGCCAATCGCCGCGCCAGGACCTCCGCGCTGTAGCCCAACCCGAAACAGAAGAGATGGCTCATGGGGCTAGTGTCCCGATCGCGAAGTTCGCCAGCATTTGCCGCAAGCTCTCAACGAACTTCGCGATCGAAAAGGACACCAGCGACCTTATGATACTCGTATGATTCAGATCGAGAAATTCGCTCGCGGATCAGGCCGATAGCAAAGGCGAATTTCTCGATCATCACACGAGCTCGGCGTCCCATTCCGCCGCCACGGTCGCATCGCCTTCCTGCGTGCGGTGCGTGGCAGCAAGCTCGGCCAGACGGTTGCGACCAATCAGCCGCCCCAGCGCCCACACCGCAGCGCCGCGCACCAGGGGCGAGGTGTCGGCAAGCAGCCGCTCGATCCTCGGCGCGAGGTCGGCCCGGCCTGAATTCCCTGCGGCGATCAGCACGTTGCGGATGAAGCGCACGCGACCCGTACGCTTGATCGGCGTCTTGGCGAAGCGTTGCCGAAAGCTCGCATCATCGAGACCGAGCAGATCGGCGATAGGTGGATTGTCGGTCTCGGCGCGTCTGCCGAGCTTCGTCTCGTGCGCGGCTTGCGCGAACTTGTTCCAGGGGCACACCGCCAGGCAATCGTCGCAACCGAAGATGCGATTGCCGATCAGCGGTCGCAGTGCGCGATCGATCGGCCCCTTGTGCTCGATCGTCAGGTACGAAATACAGCGGCGGGCATCGAGCTGGTAGGGCGCCGGGAATGCGTCGGTCGGACAGACGTCGAGGCAACGCTGGCAGTTGCCGCAGTGGTTGCTCTCGGCAGCATCGGATGCAAGCTCGGCTGTCGTCAGTATGGCGCCGAGAAACAGCCACGAGCCGTGCTGGCGTGAGACTAGGTTCGTGTGCTTGCCCTGCCAGCCGAGACCCGCCAAGGCGGCCAGCGGCTTCTCCATAACGGGCGCCGTGTCGACGAACACCTTGACGTCCACGCCAGCGGCCCGATGCAGCGCGCCGGCGACCTGCTTGAGCTTCGGCTTGAGGACGTCGTGATAATCGGCGCCTTGCGCATAGACCGAGATCGCTCCGCGCTCCCTTTCTTCCAGCACGGCTAGCGGATCGGATGCGGGCGCGTAGGACAGGCCGAGCAGGATCGCCGAACGCGCCTCGGGCCACAGCGCCAACGGATGCCGGCGCCTGTCAGCCGTTGCTTCCAGCCATGCCATGTCGCCGTGCAGACCGCCTGCCAGGAATTGATCGAGGCGGGCGCCCGGCTCGCGCCCGAGATCGACGAGGCGCGCGATACGCACCACGTCGAAGCCTGCCGCACGACTTTCCCGGCGGACCAGCTCCCCGAGATCCGCCTCGGTCACGTGCTCTGCCGGATACGCGACGTCTGACACCGGCTGCGACCTTCAGAAATCAAGATCGGCGTAATGCTTCGGCGGCGGTGCACCCGCCAAGCGATCGGCGAGCAGCGGGCGGAACGATGGGCGCGATTTCACCCGCGCATACCAACTCCTTGCCGCCGAATGCTCGTCCCAAGGCACCTCGTCGCAATAGTCGAGGCACGACAGATGGGCTGCAGCCGCAAGGTCGGCAAAGCTCATATCGTCTCCGGCAAGCCACGACCGCTGATCGACTAAGTGGTTCATATAGCTCATATGATAGCGCAAGTTGGCGCCGATGGCGCGCATCAGGTCGGTATCCGGCGTTTGCGAGGCGAGCTCGGGCCGAAGCCGGGGGTGGAGCTTCTCGCGCAGCAGCTCGCGTGTAACCTCGCCGTCCAGTTTCTTGTGAAACCAATCGACGAGACGCCGCACCTCCGCCCGGCTTTGGGCATCGCCGGGAAACAACACCATCCGGCGCCCTTCCTCGGAGCCCGGTCGCGCCTCGTCCAGGTACTCGGAAATGGCGTAGGCGCCGGCAAGGACAGCACTTCCGTCCAGCTCCAGCACCGGCAGATCGCCGGACGGATTGAGCGCCAGAAACTCTGGCCGCCAGTCCCACGGACGCTCCTCGGCCATCTCGCATTTGACACCAAGCTCGCTCAGGGCGAGCCGGATCGAGCGTGAGTGCGGGCAAAGCGGAAAATGCGTCAGTAGGGTCATAAGTCAGGTCAGAGGTAGCATTGCTGCAGGCAGCCAGTGTGTCACTGCATATGCACGGTCATACCCTCATTGCAGTTGCACTCTAAGGCAGCAATCGGCTTGAATTGAGTAGGGTTCAACCATTCATGAAGTTATCCCACAGTTTCCGTTCCTGGCCGCACATGGAGCATTGGCATGCCGGCGTGGCAAGTGATCCTGCTCGGCCTTCTGGAAGGGTTGACCGAGTTTATTCCAGTCTCCTCGACTGGGCATCTGCTTCTCGCTGGACATTTTCTCGGGTTCGAATCGCCCAAGAAAGTCTTCGAGGTGCTGATCCAGCTCGGCGCCATTCTGGCGATCCTGTCCGTCTATGCCGGCAAACTGTGGCAGATGCTGCTCGCGTTCCCGCATGATGAGCAAACGCGAAGGTTCGTCTTGAGCATTCTGCTGGCGTTTTTGCCGGCTGCCGTCATCGGCGTGCTCCTGCACAGCATAATCAAGGGCGTCTTCTTCGAATCGCCGGCACTCGTGTGCTGGATGCTGATCCTCGGCGGCATAGTGCTCCTGCTCGTCGACCGTCTGCGGCTCGAGCCGCGCTATCACGAGGTTACCCAGCTGCCGCCGGCACAGGCCCTGAAGATCGGCTTGTTCCAATGTCTGGCCATGGTTCCTGGCGTTTCGCGATCAGGCGCGACCATCATAGGTGCAATGCTGATGGGCGCGGATAAACGGACGGCGGCCGAGTTCTCTTTCTTCCTGGCCATGCCAACGATGGCAGGCGCCTTCGCCTACGATCTCTACAAGAACCTAGGCGCCATCGACGTTGCGACCGTCAAAGGCATCGCGCTGGGATTTGCCACCGCGTTTGTCGCCGGGGTGATCGTGGTGCGGTTCCTGCTGGATTTCGTGTCCAAGCATGGCTTTGCGCCCTTCGCCTGGTGGCGCATTGGCGTGGGAACTGCGTCGGCCTCGCTGGGCCTACCCTGGCTCGGGTAACTAAGCCGCGTGCGAGGTGACTGGCTCGGTGAGCACCGCGTAGAGAGCGGCGGGATCCCGCGAGGCCTTCAAATTCTCGATCGTGGCCGGGTCGCGCAACAGACGCGAGATGCGGGCCAGCGCCTTCAGGTGATCGGCGCCGGCGTGCTCTGGCGCCAGGAGCAGAAATATAAGCTCGACCGGCTCGTCATCGAGCGAGTCGAACGGAATCGGCTCCTCGAGCCGGGCAAACACGCTCACGATGCGCTGGAGGCCCTCGAGCCGCCCATGCGGAATGGCAATGCCGCGCCCAACCCCGGTGGACCCGAGCCGTTCGCGTTGCAACAGCGTCTCGAAGATCTGGCGAGCGTCGCCGCCTGTCAGTGCAGCGGCTTTTTCGGCCATTTCCTGAAGGGCGTGCTTCTTGTTCTTCGCCTTCAGGGAGGCAATGACCCCTTCAGGTGTTATCAGATCCCCAAGGTCCATCGTAGATGCGCTTCCTGTCGCGTCACTCAATCTGGATGCAGCTAACGTGCCATCGGCTCAAGGCTCATCCACCGGCGCAGCCGCGGGCTCAGCTCGTTGAACTAGCCTCGAAATAAGCAATGCCTATGGCAATGCGTGCCATAGTCGACACCGCTCCAAACGGGGAAACTTGCAACCGGTTCCTGGCCCGGCAGCCAGCCCATCGCACCTAAGAACTGGTAATAGAAAACGCGGCTCCGCAGCCGTCCCCATGTTCTTGATTGCGGCGCAACCTAGTCGCGACATTCGCGTCTGTCAATGCCACGCGACCCGACCGCCGCCACACCAAAGAGATGGCATTTTTGCAAGCGGTTACAAATATTTGTGGTTTCAGACGGCTCTGCCATTGTGGATTGAAACGCGCTTCTCACGCCGGCGCCGCACAGAGGAAGAGATACGCATCGCCTCACGGTACTTGGCAACGGTGCGCCGGGCGATATCGATGCCGTCCTTCTGCAGGATATCGACAATCCTGTCGTCCGACAGAATGGCGCCGGGGCTTTCGGCATCGATCAGAATCTTGATGCGATGGCGCACCGCCTCGGAGGAATGAGCGGCCCCCTCGCCAGCTGCCGCGATAGACGATGTGAAGAAGTACTTCAACTCGAAGATGCCGCGGCTGGTCGCCATGTACTTGTTGGAGGTGACACGGCTCACCGTCGACTCGTGCATCTTGATCGCATCGGCAACCGTCTTCAGGTTCAGCGGGCGCAAATACTGAACCCCGTGTGTCAGGAAAGCATCCTGCTGGCGCACGATCTCCTCGGCCACCTTCAGGATGGTACGGACCCGCTGATCGAGGCTCTTCACCAGCCAGTTGGCGTTTTGCAGGCAATCGAGAAGAAAGCCCTTGTCCTTCTCGGTGCGAGTCGTTTTCGACACCCGTGTGTAATAGCTGCGGTTAACGAGCACACGGGGAAGCGTGTCGCTGTTTAGCTCGACGATCCAGCTCCCGTCCGAGGCGGCACGTACCAGGACATCCGGCACCACCGCCTGCACATCGACTGAACCGAACTGCAGACCGGGCTTCGGGTTCAGCCGCTTTATTTCGGCGATCATATCCGCCAGGTCGTCGAGATCGACGCCGGCGGCGCGCCGCAACGCCGGCAGATTGTGGGCAGCCAGCAGGTCCAAATGGTCGAGGAACTTGGCGATCAGCGGATCGTAGCGTCCGCCTTCCTTGAGTTGCAGCGCCAGACATTCCTTGAGATCGCGGGCGAAGACGCCCACGGGATCGAATGTCTGCAGCTTGGTGAGAACCCGGTCCACCAGCGACCGTGCGGCGCCGAGCTTCTCCGACAGCACGGCCAGATCCTCGGTCAGGTATCCGGCCTCGTCGACATGATCGATGAGATAAGCGCCGATAAGCCGCTCGGTCGGGTCTGTGATAGCGAGTTGCAGCTGCCCGTTCAGATGGTCCTTGAGCGAGACATCGCCGGCGACGACGGCTTCGAGATTTGGCTCACTGTCGAAATTGTGCGTGCGCTGGCGCAGGGACGCCCAGCTGCCACCGGCAAGGTCGGGCCCGAGATCGGAGGGTGCCGTCTCGGGAAAAACATTTTCATAGTCCGCGTCGAGGTCGCTGGTTGCCTTTGCCGCTTCCCGCGATAGATCGAGCCCTGGCTCCTCCGAGTTGTCGATACGCTCATCCGATTGAGCCAGGGTCTCTCCGTTGCTGGCGCGCGGGAGGTCTGCGGCTGATTCGTCATCGCGCTCGAGCAGGGGATTGCGCTCGAGCTCGGAATCCACGAAAGCGTTCAGCTCGAGGTTGGAGAGCTGCAGCAGCTTGATCGCCTGCTGCAGTTGCGGCGTCATGACGAGCTGCTGGCTCTGTCTGAGCTCAAGCTTCGCCGAAAGCGCCATACTAATGGTCCTCACCTGCTACCCGGAGCCGTGCGACGTCGACAATTACGCGCTGGCCTTTAACCGAACATGTCTCCCAGGTACACACGCCGGACATCTTCGTTGGCTTTGATTTCCTCGGGGTTACCGTGCGTCAGAACTTGACCATCCGCAATGACGTAGCCGCGATCCACGAGGTTTAACGTTTCGCGAACGTTATGATCAGTGACAAGAACGCCGATCCCGCGCGCGGTCAGATGGCGCACCAGGTCCTGTATATCGCTGACCGCCAGCGGATCAATGCCTGCAAAAGGTTCATCCAGCAGCATGAATGATGGGCGCGACGCCAGGGCGCGGGCGATCTCACAGCGCCGCCGCTCACCACCCGACAGGGCTATTGAAGGGCTTTTGCGCAAGCGGGCGATCTTGAACTCGTCGAGCAGGCTGTCGAGCTGCTCCTGGCGGCGGCGGCGGTTGGGCTCCACCAGCTCGAGCACCGCCATGATGTTCTGCTCGACTGTCAGGCCACGGAAGATGGACGCCTCCTGCGGCAGGTAGCCGATACCTAGCCGTGCGCGCCGGTACATGGGCAGTGCGGTCACGTCGCGCCCGTCGATCGTGATGCGCCCGGCATCGGCGGGCACCAGCCCCGTGATCATGTAGAAGACCGTGGTCTTGCCGGCACCATTGGGCCCGAGCAGGCCGACGGCCTCACCGCGCCCCACGGCCAGGCTGACGTCCCGCACGACGGTGCGCTTGCGATAGGTCTTGCGCACGCCCTCGCAGGTCAGCCAGCCCTCGCCCGCAGCCCAACTCTCCTGATCCTGCTCGGCGTAGTCGTGATCATGGCCATTGCCTCGGCTCGCGCGGCTCTGTGCGCGTGTGCTGGATCTCGAGAGCAGCGAAGTCAGCTTCACGCTACTTTGCCTCCCGTGAGGTTGTGGTCGAGTCCCAAGACGAACTCGACGGCTGCTTCGCTCCATTCAGGGGGCTTGCGCCAGCGCCTTGCTCGTCCCCCTTCTTCTTTTTCGCGGCCTCGACCTCCTTGGGATAGAACACTGCGCGAATCCGGCTCTTGGAGCAGACCTGTCCTTCCGGGCAGGCGGGTGATGCCTGCGCCGCGGCCGCATTGCCGGCCTGCCCTTCCTCCATCTCGAAGCGGCTCTGTCCCGTCGTCATATCGATAAGCAGCTTCGTGCCTTCGACTATGCTTTGTCCCTGACTGACAATGACCTTGCCACCAACGACAGCGGTATTCCCCCGTACGTCGAAGTCGGCCCAATCGCCCGACGCCGTGCGGCCGTCGCTCGATGTGATCACGACCTTCTGACGCGCCTCGATCTTGGTGAGCTGCGCGCTCTGCTTGGGGGTACCCGGTGCCGAAGTCTGAGCCTGTGCCAGCCCGAGCCCTGTCTGTCCGGCGTAACGCGCGGTCAGCTCAGCGGCGCGCACGACGAAGGCGCCCTGCTTGGTGACAACGTTGCCTTTGAAGACCGCCATCCTGCTCTGGTCGAGAATATCGAGCGTATCGGCCTCGACATCGACGGGCGCCTTTGGATCCGTCTTGAAAGTTGCTCCGAGCATCGGCACGCCGTCGCCTAGACCCCTTGGCGCCTCGGTCCGACCAGCATCCCTGGCGGGTGTCGCTCCTTCCGTGGATCGCTGATCCGTCCGATAGAGCGTAGCGCTGATGCGCCCCGCCGGCTGCCCATCCGCCGCCGGGCTGTCGAGCCTGCTCTTGGCCACTTTGCGATCGACGGAAAGCCGCTGCCCTCTGAGAATGTTCTGGCCTTGGTTCACCACTACGCCGCCGGTCAGCAACGCCGTATCCGCAAGGCGGTCGAACTCGGCGACCGCGCTCGTAACACGCCGCTCGCTGCCCGAGGACAAAACGACATTGCCCCTCAGCGTCGCGCGCTCGCTTTGGGCCTCATAGTCAAGGCTATCGCTCGTGGCGCGATCCTCTTTCTGGATCATGACAACGCCGCCTCGGGCCCTGAGCGCCTTGAGCCGGGTGGCTGTTTGCTGTCCTTCTTGCGTGCTGCCGCCCGGCAACGCCGCACGCCCCTCGTAGGCCACTTCGAGCTCCGGCGCCGTCATCGTCGCCTCGGCTTGCCTTGCGGTCACGTTCTGGCGGAACACAGCCGTGCGCGCCGTATCGTCGATATCGAGAAGATCGGAGCGCACATCGACGGGTGCGTTGGAGTTCAAGCTCAATCCTGGCAGCGCGGACGGCGCGCTTGGCCTTCCCGGGTTGCTCCCGATCAGTCTGCGTGGGCGGATTGGGCCGCAACTGCACCTCGACCGCCTCCTTGAACGAGATCTGCCGTGATTTCGAATTGAGCGTCATCGTCCGCGCACGCACGGAGGCGGACGGCAGCTCCGCGACGACAGGCTCCAGCGACACCACACGGCTTTCCTTGGCATAGACGGTGGCGCGCGTCAGGCGCGCTGTCGTACCAGCCGATCCGTCTATGTCGATCCTCTCATAGAGCTCCAGCTCGCTCTTCTTCTGGTCGTAAGTGCCCCAATTGGCCTTGATGCGAGTGAGAGCGCCGGTCTGCTGCACCAGATCGCCGTCGATCTCGACGAGACGGATCGGCCCCGACATCTTGATGTCGGTCACGGCTTGCCTAGCCCGCAACTGATAGCGAGTGCCGTCCTTGCCGAAGCCGTCGTACTTCGGGTTCTCCATGGTCAGGTGCTCGGAGTTGATCCGCACGGCGCCGGGATCGAAATTCTTCGGCTTGAGGCCGACCACAATGAACAGCGTCACCCCGTACAGCATGAGCGCAATGATGGCGGCGGAAGGCAGCGCCAGACGCAACACACGAACAGACCGGGTGTGCCGTCGAGCCCGATTGAAGGCCGCAAGGCGCTCCTGCGCCGTCGCCAGCCCGGCAGCGGAGCGCTCACTGCGATAGCCTCTGATGTCTGCCGACGTGACCATCCGCCCGATGACCGCACTGCCGCACGTTTCCCGGGATTCGCCCCGAGTGTCTGTAACTGCCGGGTAATTTGGGTCCGCACAAGGCAGCGACGGAGCGCCTGGGCCCTCAATGGGCGAAAATATCCACCTCCTCGAAGCCCGTCAGGTCGAGGCGGACACGATCCGGCAGAAAACGGAAGCAGGCCTCGGCAGCGGCCTTGCGACCATCCCTGGTCAGCATGGCCTCGAGCCGTTTCTTGAGCTCATGCAGATGCAGCACGTCCGAGGCGGCATAGGCCTGTTGCTGCTGCGACAGGTTGAAGGCGGCCCAATCAGAGCTCTGCTGCTGCTTTGAGAGGTCGATGCCCAGCAGCTCCCCGCACAGATCCTTGAGCCCGTGCCGATCGGTATACGTGCGCGCCAGCTTGGAGGCGATCTTGGTGCACCAGACGGGGCTGGTCATCACCCCTAAGTATTTCTCCAGCACGGCCAAATCGAAGCGGGCGAAATGGAAAATCTTGGTGATTCCGGCATCTGCCAGCAGCGTCTTGAGGCGCGGCGCCGACCAGTCGTGGCCGTCGAACTGAACCAGATGCACATCGCCCATGCCGCCGTACAGTTGCACGAGGCACAGGCGGTCGCGGCTCGGTTTGAGGCCCAGCGTCTCGGTATCGATGGCGACGACCGGACCCAGGTTCAGCCCCGCCGGCAAGTCGCCCCTGTGCAGCTTGATCTGCGAGCTCGGCATCAGGCGCTTTGTCCCTCAAACGCTTGCGCCGCGCGTCCGGCGTCCGATGCCCAGAAGAGAACAGTTACACACCGTCCTTGGGCGTTGAAAATAAAAGGTTTTCCGCTCTCCAGCGTGGTCCTTGTGTACCAGCTTTGTGCACCTCTGCCAAGCCGCCTTCCGTGCGGACCTTCACTTCTACACAAATGAGCCGCACGGCGTACGGCATCACATTCCGATCAGGAGGCTCGCCCCGTTGCGGGTGATGCCCTCAGACCAATGCCTCAGCGGCACCAGCTAGGGCACTCCAACGGCTACGTGCGACAGACTGCCGCGATATGCGGGTCTGCGATCAGCCCATCGTGCACCTTCTAAGTTGTGCGCTCGCCGATGACCCTGCTGCGCGCGCGAGTTTAGGTTCGGCGGCAGATCAAGCCTGTGCGCACCCGACCAATTGGTCGGGCGACAGATCGGCCGGGTTAGTTGACCTACAGTGGAATGGCCGTCAGTACACGCTTGCTGTGTCATCGGACTTTCACATGCGATCCCGATAGATGCAGCCAGGGAGGTCCGCGTGTTCACGCCGTTGCTGTGGCCCGTGCCATCAGTTGCGGGCGACCGGAGCTTCTCATGCCCTTTTCGTGCTCCAGTGATTTAGACGACGGGTCGTTGCAGGGCATCCGTGTGCTCGTGGTCGAGGACAATGGTCAAGTGGCCGGGGCGTTGGCGTCCGTGCTGACCGATACCGGCATGGCTGTAACCGGACCAGCGGCTACTTCACACGAAGCCGAACAGTTGACGATGACCCAAAGCCCAGACCTTGCGCTGGTGGACCTCAATCTGGGAGATGAGCTGGCAGTCGGTCTGATCGAGTGGCTGCGTCAGCGCAATCTGCGCGTCATCGTCATGAGCGGCTTGGCCATACTGCCCATGTCGGTCAGCAAGGACGTTGCGTTCCTGCAAAAGCCGTTCAGCGCCGACGAGCTGTTTGCGGCCATGCGTCAAGAGATGCTAACCGCAGCGTGAAACGGGGCTTGGCCGTGCCAACACACACCCCAGAGCGGTCAGGCCTCCGGTAAGCAGGACAGCGGCACTCTACCAACGCCGCCCCCAATGTCGTCCGCTCCAGCCGTCGCGCCATCCCCAATGTCGTCGTCCGCTCCAGCCCCAATGCCGTCCACCCCACGAGCGCCATCCCCATACGCGCGGACGATAGAAGGATGCGCCGTAGAAGTACGGCCGGCCGAAAATCGCGATAGAGAAGCGGGGTGTAGGCGTAGCTGTACATACGGCTGTACACGCGCGGAGCGAAGTAATCGTAGCCTCGGTAGCCGCAATCGCACCATCCGGCCGAGGCCGGTGTCGTCGCCAACATGTTGGTATAGATCACCCCAACGAGCGCCAAACCAACTAGCGTCTGTTTGCGCACAACGAGCACCTCCTTCAATCCGGCCCCAAATTAGAAATGACACCGCTGCGGCAACGGGACACTCGGGGAAAACCCTGGAGGCGAGGCGCACGATTTCCGACGCGGTTGGCCAGCTGCTTGGAGCCAGCGTCGCCAACGCTCGAGCTACAGCGTGGATGAAAGCCCCCGGGCGAACGCCAGCCGAGCCGACATCGAATAAGCCATCGCACGACACCGAGATATCCGCGATCCCCTTGCTCTCCGGTTCGCAGCCCAAAGCCAAGTCTCCCCCAGACTGAGGATGGCTCCGGTGCATGGACGCGCCATGTAGCGCCGAGTGCTGCCACTCGCATGCCCGCAATGCCGGGCTGCACTTTGAGGTTCCGGGCATTGGCAGCCTCGCATGAGCGGCTGATGCAGGCTGTCCTGCTTGCTGCTTCACGCATCACCCCAGGTCGATAGCTGCCGCATCTCCGACGCGGCTTATTTGTTAGGAGTTCGTGACAGTGGACAGAACCTGCAAAGCGCAAGGTGGAATTGAGACCATCGGTGAAAGGGTTTGGCGCATTTCCCTAGTGGCCCTGCTCCTCATGGGTCTCAGCCTCATGTGCATCCTCATGGTCAATATGCCCGGCTCCAAAGCGATGGCGGCAGTGTCTCCGCAGATCAGCACCGTTGCCGCACGGACCACTCAGGAGCCCGACTCTGCTGTACCGCCACGCCGCAGGCGGTCTGGCGTTCAGTTGGCAAGCCTCGAAGACGATGGACAGCCGCTACCTAGTGCTGCTCCGTCCCTGACCGGCCAAGCGGTGCGATGGGTTGCCTCGTCAGGCTGTCTCGATTTAACCCTGCGTCGTGTCATTGGCGAGGTCGCGGCGTCCTTCGGGCCGGTCACGGTCAATTCCACCTGCCGCAGCGTCACGCGAAACGCCGCCGTAGGCGGAGCGCGGCACTCATACCACCTGAGCGGCAGCGCGGCCGACTTCCGCATTCATAGCAACGCGAGGGCAGTCCATGCCTACCTCAGCGCTCACCGTTCAGTCGGTGGTCTGAAGCACTACGGCGGCGGCTTGTTTCATGTTGATGTCGGCCCGCGCCGGACGTGGTGAGGCCAGGCTCGCCGCTGCTTACCGTGTTCAACAGCGTCCGTGGCGCAGTCACGGACGCCCAGCAAGGGGAAGCAGGGCCACACCATACACGTGGCCTTGGGGAAGGACGTGCAGACGAGCTGGCTGAAGGCTCGAGTGTGACCCAGCCAAACGACCTTCAATTCATATGGGCCTGATGCCTATCGGTTGATGACCTGAACTTGCTGGATTGAACGCCTAACCGAGCCAAGGGAGATCATCCGGTCTGTTCAATCTCACTGCGTCAGCGGTTTTGGAATTGCCCGAAGTCGACGATAGGACAACTGAGTACCTGCGGGTTGACGGCTTACCCTCATTTCCATGCAGGCTTCTAGCGCTGAAAATTCAGCAACGTCCCCGATATCGCTCCTCGCCCCGCCATCCGACCTTTACTGGCCCCGCATCTCCGACGGCGGAAGCACCTTGCTCGCGGCGGGTCGGCATCTCAACACTCGGCCTCCAATTCACCACCCGGCCAACTCACCGCCCGGCCTTCAATCTGACGAAAGGTCTCACAATGGCGTTCAACATCGTCTCGGCCGTCGCGCGTTACCTGACCCCCGAGGTCGTAGGCAAGATCGCGACAGCGTCTGGTCTCAACGGTTCGGTCGCACAGGGCGCAGTGAATGCGGCGGTGCCCGCCATCCTCAGCGCACTGACCAGCGTCGTCGACAAGCCCGGCGGCGCACGCAAGCTAGCTGACGCTGTCGCAGAACAACCCGCTGACCTGCTTACGAGCCTTGCCAGCAAGCTCACCGGATCGGCGCAGATGGCGTCCCAAGGCAGCAGCCTGCTGTCGTCTTTGCTCGGTGGCAGCACGTCCAGCGTGCTGGCCGCGACGGTGTCCAAATTTCTCGGCATCGGAGAAGGACCGATGCAGACCGTGATGGGACTGCTCGCGCCGGTGATCATGGGTGTGGTGGGTGGTCAGCAGCGCGCCGCCAATCTGGACGCCAACAGCCTTGCCCGCCTGCTGACTGGACAGAAAGACCAGATCGCCGACGCGATGCCGGCCGGGCTGTCCCAAGCACTCAACAAGGACGGCATCGGCTCGACCGACGACAGGCCTCGTGTGACCCAAGGTCAACCCAGTATGCGGCGGATGGTGGACGATACTCGCAGTGCGAGCTGGCCGTACTGGGCGCTGGGTGCGCTTCTGCTGGGAGGCCTGCTCTGGTCTCTGCTGCCGAGCGCCCACCAAGCCGTCGATCCGGTAAAGACCTCCCAATCCACTTCCGAGCCATCGCGCCTCTATCTGGCGAGGGCTCCCGACAACTGGGTCTCGATTGGCAGCGCCCCCAACGACTACGTTAGCCACGACCTCTACAACAAGGTGGACGAGAGGATTGGCACCATCAAGGACATCCTGATCGGGCCGGATGGGAAGATGGCTGCGGCCATCATCAGTGTGGGCCGCTACCTCGGCATCGGCGACAAGGATGTGGCCGTGCCGTTCTCGGCGCTCCAGCTCGAGTCCAGAGCCGGCGGCCGCCGCATCGTCATGGATGCGACGAAGGAGGCTTTGCAGTCAGCCAGTACTTTCGAGGGGCACCAGGCGACCAAGCGATAGCCCGTCGGCACGCCTGCCGTTGCGACAGCGCGATACCCCTTTCAAGGTTCGTTAGGGGCCTCGACTCCCTTGGCATCATAGCGCGCAAACGATCCGCTTTGCTTGCTGCCGCGCGAATCGTCCTAGTTCTTCGGAGCAATTCTAGCAATGGTGTTCCTTGGTTGAGGACCTAGCTGCTTACCATGTTTAGGGACTTAGCCTCATTCTAGTTGGCGTGCGGCTCGCAGCGCGGCCGCAATAGCCGCAGCGAACGACCGTTGTTGGCACACATGCGCCGTTCTGCCTGCTGGCCGGTATCGTTAGCTTCCTGGGCAGATCGGACTTCCTGTCTGAGCGAAATCGGTGCGTGCTCATGACCCAATTCAAAACCCGCCCGAGACAGTGGTCACACTCATCCCCTAGTGCCGACGCTTGACCGGAGCAGAACATCGAGCAGTGCGAGCGTGCGTCATTTTGACACCCGCCATTCCTCGGTGGTACCGTCCGCGCAACGCCGCGCACGACGGCGAAAAGGCATCAGGGAGGGTTACATGGCAACGGCGCGTTGGCTGACCGTTTGTGTGTCGGCTCTGCTCATCTCCATCACAAGCTCTGCACTGGCGCAGACACAGAAGCTCCGCGTGCAGGCGAGCTTTCCGCCCAGCAGCGTGGTTATGGAGAATTTTAAGTTGTGGTCCGACCGCGTGAACGTGATGTCGGGCGGGCGCCTAGAGATCGAAGGACTTGCCGCCGGCACGGTAGTGCCGGCTTTTGAGGTGCTCGATGCCGTGCACAAGCAAGTGGTGGAGGGCGGCTATTCGGCGGCCGCCTATTGGGTCGGCAAACATCGTGCCGCTGCACTCTTCGGTCCGGCGCCAGGCGGCCCATGGGGCATGGACGAGATTGATTTTCTCGGCTGGCTTTATACCGGCGGCGGACTTGCGCTCTATCAGGAGCTCTACGAGAAGGAGCTGAAACGTAACGTCGTCGTAATCCCTATGACGTTCGTCGGCAATCAGGTCTTCGGCTGGTTTGCCAAACCGGTCAAGAACTGGGAGGATCTGAAGGGTCGCAAATGCCGCCAGACTGGCATCAATGCCGAGGTATTCGCGAAGGCCGGCATGGGGGTGGTCAACATGCCAGGCGGCGAGATCGTGCCGGCCGCCGAGCGCGGTGTCATCGAGTGCGCCGAGTGGTCGAGCCCAGCGGATGACATGAAGATCGGCTTCCACAGCGTATGGAAGCACTACTACATGCCGTCGGTGCACGAGCCGGCGCCCATACTCGAGGTGCTGATCAACGCTGATGTGTGGAAGAAGCTCACGCCAGACCTGCAGCAGATCCTCAAGACCGCGGCATGGGAGGCAACCGTCATGCAACGCCTGCTGTTCAACAAGCTGAACGTTGAGGCTCTCGAGGAATTGCGGACCAAGCACGGCGTGCAGACGCACCGGACACCGGACGACATTCTGAAGAAGATCCTGGAGACTTGGGACCAGATTGCCAAGGAGGAGGAGGCCAAGAGTCCCTTCTTCAAGAAGGTCTACGAGAGTCTAGCGCGCGTACGCCTCGAAGGTTGTGCCTATGCGGATCTCGACCTATCCCGACTACAACTTTGCCGCCAAGCACTATTGGAACAACTAACTACGCGGTTCATCCGCGTTTCGGCCAAACGTGGCACGTGCGACCGGGCCACGGGGTGAAAGCGTGTGCTCATGCAGTCTCGCGGATCTTACAGCAGTCCAAGCCGTGTCGGGAGGATCAGATGACGACGGCGAACGAAGGCATGGAGCTTACGCGCGTCGGCTCAGGGACCCCAATGGGCGAGTTGATGCGGTGCTATTGGATCCCCGCGGCCATGTCCTCCGAGCTCGTGCGCGACGGCGCGCCCATCCGTCTGATGCTGCTGGGCGAGAAGCTGATCGCGTTTCGCGACAGCGCCGGCCGTGTCGGCGTAATGGACCATCGCTGCCCGCATCGCTGCGCGTCGCTGTTCCTAGGCCGCAACGAGGAAGGCGGGATTCGCTGCGTCTACCACGGCTGGAAGTTCGACGTCGCCGGCAACTGCCTGGATATGCCGAGCCTGCCGCCACCGGGCTTCAAGCAGAAGGTGAAGGCGAAAGCCTACAAGGTGGTGGAGCGCGCCGGCGTCGTGTGGGTGTACATGGGCTCGCGTGCCGATGCGCCGCCGCTGCCGAGCTTCGAGATCCTCGACATGCCGCAAGATGAGATCAAGGTCAGCTTCATCCAGCGCGACTGCAATTATCTGCAAGCACTCGAGGGCGAGATCGACACCTCGCATTTCGGCTTCCTGCACGCCGGCCACGTCGATCCGGACGACCTGCCGGAGGACGAGCCCGTGCGGAGCACTGTCATCAACCGGGCGCCCGAGTATCATCTGACCGACGCGCCATGGGGCACGCAGTACGCCGGCTACCGCGAAGCCGCGCCCGGCCAGACCTACTGGCGCTTCGGCAATTTCCTGTTTCCGTTCTGGACCCAGGTGCCCAACGGTGAGTTCGGCAGTCACATGCATGCGCGCGCCTGGGTGCCGCTCGACGACGAGCACACCATGTTCATCTTCATCTGGTGGAAGCAGGCGGTGTCGGCGATGTCGCTGCCGCAACCGGCCTTCAAGGACGGCACGCCGATCGGCGGCACCGGGCGCGGCAACAAGATGTTGCCCAATACCACCGACTGGCTGGGACGCTGGCGGATGGCGGCAAAGGCCAGCAACGACTGGGGGATCGACCGTGTCGCTCAGCAGAGCAATACAATCTACACAGGCATCGACGGCATCCACTTGCAGGATCAGGCCATCACCGAGAGCATGGGGCCGATCGTGGATCACACATTCGAGCACCTGGCGCCGTCGGACCAAATGATCACGCGCACGCGCCGACGCCTGTTGATGGCCGCACGAGCGTTGCGCGACAACGGCGTGTTGCCGCCCGGGGTCGAGGATGCAGATGTGTACCGCGGGGCACGCAGCGGATACTTCGTAAGCGATGACAAGAGCCCATGGCGGAAGATCTACACGAGACAACTGGCTACCTCAGTGCGTCCGCAGCCAAGCCCGTTACGCGCGGCGGAATGACTCAGACAATGCTTCGGTCCGGCGCGCTGCTCGTCGCTGCCGCACATCAAGGCGGAAGCAGCCTCACAGCGCGTAGTGCGTGACGCCCGCTTCTGACCCAGCTCGGAACACGGCGCGTTCCTAAAATCATCCGTATCGCTATCTATTCCGCTTAGTTCACTGCGCTAGGCTCTCTCAGCGCGAGCTCGCTCGCTTTCTCCACACCCGTAGGTCAGCCATGACTTTTATGGTCGCCGCGAGGACCAGGGCGCAAAGGGCCGCCTTCGACACCGTCCCCATCGTCCCTTCGATCAGTATGCCATGGGCCACACTCCCT
Organism: uncultured Alphaproteobacteria bacterium; assembly: GCA_963840425.1. Taxonomy (GTDB): domain Bacteria; phylum Pseudomonadota; class Alphaproteobacteria; order Rhizobiales; family Hyphomicrobiaceae; genus CADEFX01. Next base: position 401,570 of record CAWIYZ010000033.1, read on the forward strand.
ACGACGACTACGACCGCGAGGAGCATATGAGCGATGCGCCACGCTCTCGGTCCCAATCGCCGGCGGAGTGCAGCCAAAAGCGCGACGGCGAAGATTGCCCACATGGCGATCACGCCCCAGGCTGAGAAAGGCGTCGGCGATGCGAAGAGAAGGGCGTCAATCACGTCTGGCGGACTGGTGATCCAAAGGCCTCCAACGTGGATCACCACCGCCACGACCAGCACGCCTCCGATCCAGCGATGTGCGCGCCGCGCGCGATGAGCCGACAGTCCCGGTAAATATCCGCCAATCAGCATTGGCTGAACGAGCAAGAGCCCCAGTGCGATAACCCCTGCAAATCCGGCCGCTATGTAGACCGGATCGCGCCATGCAAGCAGCGGGCTCGCTGCTGCAACGGCGATCGGCACGCAAACGGCAGCTGCAAGGGCGGCCCAGATCAGGGTCGCCCTGGTCAATCGCATCCCCTTCGTCCCCAACTCGGCTATGCCGGCTGAAGTACGAAGTGCGCCTCGAGGCTGGTGTCTTTTGCGCTCCGCATCAAGGGACGAAGGAATACGGTTTGGAAGTCACCACTGTCATAGGCGAGGTGACCATGCGGTTGGCCAAAGGCGGGAACGATCTGCGGCATCTCGAGACGGAACAACCCGTTCGAATCAGTCAGCGTGGCCCCGTGACTATGCGCGTCTCTCTCATGGCCTTCGGTCGTGTGTGCCCAGATCTGGATGCGCTGCCCCGCAAGAGGCGCTCCGTCGCTTGCGCGGCGCACGGTGCCCGACATCCAGAAGCCGCCGCCACCGATCCGCTGCACGATCGGGGCGCCGCGGAGGTAGTTGTTAGACCCGCCTGGCATCGAACCGGTAGGTGCGAGACCTTGCGCGCGAGCAGGCGACAGGAGTACGGAAACCCCGGTTGCTACAACGCAGCCGCCAGCGGCGAGGAGTTTACGGCGGTTGAGCACGGCGCTAGTCATGTAAGTTCCTCCTAGGGAGCGTGCAGTCGTTCGGCCGATAGAGCGGTATCAGGTGCGATGCACCTTAATTTAGCGCGTTTGCAACCAATTCCCAGCTTGGGGAGGCAACGAGCGTGATAGGCTGCACCAACAATTTTGTGAACGGGTGTTGCCTGCCGCGCTCAACCAACGCCGGATGGCCGCGAGCGATCGTGCGCCACCTCGCAAGGACCTGGAGCAGGCGCTAACGCGGATCGCGCGTTGGCTTTCTTTGGAAAGCACAGTGTCGAGTCGGTCCGAATTCGAAGTTTCAATGCAGGGCGTCCGCTACTCGCACCGAACTGCCGAACTCGCCTCTGCTCATCTTCGTCAGTTTCCGGAGGCAAACCGGGCGCGGCTCAACAGATGGTTGACTTCCGCTGTGACACAAGTCGGACGCGGAGGCACAGCCAGCTTGCGGCTTGCCTGCCATGGCGTCGCAGGTTCGGTCGAGTTCATTACAGCAGGTCTGTCTTGCGACAGGCTCATGCCGTAGTGGCGACGGGTAGTGAGCGAAGTAGGTTCGCCACCCGCCGCAACACAACACGCTGCTTCACGAGCCGGCGGGCCACGAGAAGTCTGGCCGCAACCCTGCATACACCGGCCGACCGTCGGACGGCTTGGGGTATCCTTTCGACTCGTCCCAAAAGGCATGGTACGCCGCCTTTGGAAACTTACCAGTGTCGTACCCCATGATGTTCGGCACGGCAACGCGGATGCGATGCAGTTTGTCGTCCAGCATCAGCACCGAATTGCATTCGGTGCAAAGGCAGATCTCCAGTGGACCGCCTGGATTATTGGCGTTGAACGGTACGCGCTTGATCTTCTCAGGGTGATCGACCTTCAGGTCGCCGTAGTTGAAGAAGGCCACGTGCGTGGTGTGTTGCTTGGTCACGGTTTTGCAGACGTTGCAATGGCATTCGTGGTTATCGATGGGCTCGGCGGAAGAGGTGACGTGCACATGCGAGCACCCTCCGGAGTATTTTTCGGTCATAGCTTGGCACTCCTTGAAACGCTACCTGGTCTGGTGACCAGCGGCAGACTAGCACTCTCCGTCGCTGACCCACATCAATAGTGCATCTAGAGCGGCCTACGTCTCTTGCGGCAATCTTCTTGGCATGGGCCCATCAGCTGGTGGTTGAAACCGGCTGGGTCCCCCTCTCCAACAGCAGTTCTCGAGCAGCATTTCCGTGACATGGTTATCGGCCCACACTCACTCGGCAAAGTCAGACCCAAAAGCCGCGTGGCGTCGGCGCACCAGGGTGTTGCAGGCTCTGGGACCTGTTCTCGGGCCAATACTCAAGCTCCAATGAAGTCTCAATGGAAGACTCCCGAGGGCATGCAGCGCATTGGCCGTCTTGTACGTCGGCTCGCCATTGAGCCCGATTCTCTTATAGCGTTTCGCCAACGTTGCGAGGATGACCTCGCCTTCCATCCGGGCAATATTCAGACCAATGCACACATGCAACCCATCACCGAATCCCAGGTGACCCATCGTGTTGCGATCGAGGTCGAACACATCGGGCTTCTCCCATCTGCGTGGATCGCGATTTGCTGAACCGAACCATACACCCACCTTGCTGCCGGCCGGCACCGCATAACCTGACAAATCCGCATCGCGGGAGGTTGTGCGATACGATATCGAGACGGGAGATTCCAACCGCGTTGCTTCGTCGAATGCGGCCCGCGCCTTGCCGGGATCAGCCCGCAGCGCATCCCACTGCTTGGGATCCATGGCAAGGTATCGGAGAGCACCTGAAATGCTGCCAATCGTCGAGTTCCATTCCGGCGCGGAGAAACGCGCGTATCATCTCCGGCGCCACTTCTGCCGGAATGAGACCTTGATCAGCCGCCTCATAGATTTGGGAACCGACTCCGCCCGGCACCAGGCCATCGCGAGTCATCTGTCGATTGTACCATTCCATGTGCGGCTCGGCCCGCTTGAGAGCCGCGGCAAACAAATCGTTATTGGGCCCGAGCTGATTGAAGTTGAGGTCCGCGGCGATGTGCATCTGCTCACGGGTAATGGTTAGGCCCACAGCACCAGGAAGCGCTTTCAAGATAAAGGCTTCGGCTATATCCCGCACACCATCGATCTCTTTCTTGTCGCCAAATTCGTCGATCGTCTCGATGGCTTGTCGCTCGAAGTCGCTTTTCCACTGGCGGACAACCACTGGAGACATGATGCGTGTGAGCACCCTTCGGTTGCGAGCGTGCTCCTCACCGACCTTTTCGCTGAAAACACTCGCCTTACGCCCCCATGACCCTGGCTTGCTGATATTAGCTAGACCGATACCTGCCGCGTTATCGTATGTGATGGGATCACGGAGCACCGATTTGATCTCGGCGTATCGACCGATGGCGTAGGCATCATACTTCTCCAGGCGCACGACGGGCGCCAGTTCACGCATTTCCTCCTGCCAAGGGTACGGGTTAAGCAGATTGACTTCCGAATACGGATCCTGATTCAGGACGGGGGGCGTTACAAGGGCATCGGCTGTCACGACTACATGCCCTTTCTGCGCTGGGTTTGCGCGACGTGCCGACCCGCGATTACAGATCGATCGTCCGATTTCCCTTCTTCCCGCGTGAGCCCGCAAATCATCATCAATTGCCCCTTCTCTTCTCGATGGCCGAGGCGCTCTCCACGAGACAGTGCGGCCGCTCGTTGGCTTGTACAAGCCGATCAACCAGCTGGGGCTGCCACGCCCCCACGACTAGGGGCTCGCACGCCGCCAACTTATTCGCTGGAAGCGCGGGACATTAGGCAAGAAATCCGGTCCCGAGAGCGTTAGGCGATTGCCGTCTAGCATGATGTGCCGTGTCGACGTGAGACCAGCGAGCGCCGGATTAGTTGAAACTTCGATCGAATGGAACACGGCGCCGTCGCGCACCGCGTAGCGTCCGGCATAGGCGAAACTGTCGTCGTAGGCTTGTGCTTTCTCTGCGAAATTGCCTGTGGCGAAAGGCTGGCGGCGGGCGCGGGCGAGCGTCGCGCTCACGTGACCGTCGGTGGTGTACAGGATGAAGCCCTTAGCGTCGCTGCCGAGAGGATACTCGGGTGCGCGCCCGTCCTCGTAGACGAGCGCCCAGCTCTCAAGCCGCCAGGCCCCAATCAGGTCGGATGCGGTCGGTTGCTCAGCGTCGATCATTGAACCCTCGATCAGAGGCTGCTCGCGGATGCGCAAAGCGTGCGCAATTGGTGTTTCTAGAACTGGGGCGACAGGTCGTCCCATGTCAAGGAGTGTAGCTGTCCCAACCTCGTCCGCCAGCTGTTCGGCACCGATCAGCGCATCGCGTCGCGACTAACTCTCGCGCAGCAGCACGAGCGCTCCGCTTGGTTAGGACGCAAAACGCGCAGCCCATACAGTCGGTGAGCAATTGATGCTCGCGTTTTGACAATTGCGCGGCCACGGACACGCAAGGGTTAGGCCGACTTGCGCCGTTGTTTGATCGCCGCCATGGTGGCGATAAGGCACATTCCGAGCCCGAGCCCAGACGCCACCAACGCGAATGTCTGCTGGAAGCCGATGAGTACAGCGTCCGTTCGCCCAACGCTCGCCGCCGACGCTGCAAGGGCATGGTTCAGCGCAGTTAGTCCCGACGCCGCACCGACAACGCCGAGCGTTCGCGTGACCAGCGTCAGGCTGCCCGCAACACCGCGATCGGACTGCGGCAGAGTCGCGAGAACTCTGTCCGCATACGCGACTTGAAACAATCCGAGCCCGAAGCCTTGCAAGCCGAGGCACACGGCCATGTGCACAGGTCGCGTGTGTGCCGTCCAGGTCGCGACGAGTGACAGTCCCACGACGGAGATCGCAGTGCCGAGGTAGGCAACGGGCGCCTGCCCGAAGCGCGTTGCGAGTTTTGCGGCCGCCAACGAGCCGACAATGATCCCCGTCGCGTTGCAGCCGAGGACCAAACCACCCAAGGCTGGTGCGAGCCCCACCGACCCCGCCAAGTGGAACGGCACCAGCAGCATCACGCTGAAGCCGGCCAGATTCACCGCGATGCTGGCGAGGTTTAGCACGAGGAAGCCTGGATCCTGAAAAAGAGATGGCCTGATGATCGGGTCATCGTGCCGAGATTCGTGGACGAGAAACGCTGCAAAGCAGGCGAGCCCGCCAAGCAGAAGTGCGCCCGTCGCGACGGCGGCGTACTCCATCTCAGGTCGCGCCGTAGCCAGCAGAAACGCGCCGAGCCAAGTGATGAGCAGCAACGCTCCCGTCCAGTCATAGCGCCGCCGGGTGGTGACTTGTAGCGTTGCTGGAATGAGCCATGCCAGCGACAGTCCGGCCAAGACAAGTGGTAGCCGCCCCCAGAACACGACGCGCCAACCGTAGCTCTGCACGAGCACGCCACCGGCGAGCGGCCCAAGCGCCGTCCCGATCGCAATTGCTGCCGAATATAATCCGAGGACACGTGTCCGCTCACTCTCCCCATAGAGAGAGGTCGCGAGCGCTGGCGCGCAGCTCCAAGACAGTGCGGCCCCGACACCTTGGAGAATGCGGCCGATAAGTAGCGCGGCGAAATTCGGGGCCACTGCGCAGGCCGCGAAGCCCAGTGTCGAGAAGACGAGCCCCGTCACAAACACACGCCGATAGCCCAACAGATCGCCGAGCTTGCCAAAGACGAGCGACAGGCTGGCGTAGGTAAGCACGTAGGAGATGATGACCCAACGTATGCCGGCCTGCTCGAGCCCGAAGGCAGAGGTGATGCTAGGAAAGGCGATGTTGACTGCGCTATCGAGGGGCGCTGTCAGCGTGCCGAGACAGACGACGAGCAAAGCGGCAAACAAGCGACGACGTGGAAGTGGCATGGCACTGGATGGCTCGGCTACCAAGGCGGGACAGCACTACACGGTCCAAAAAAGCAAAAAATCGACACCATCACCGTAGACTCGCGTCTCTGGTGCTGCCAACGGAGATGGGAGAGCCGCAGCCTTTGAAGACAAAAGGCTCCTCTGGACTGTCAACCGATAGACCCATGGTGCGCTCGTGGCAACGCACCAAACGCATGTCGCGGCGTCTTACAGTCAGCTAAGGTGAGTGAGGCCGTCCATGAGGCGACGCGACTTCATGGTTCTTCTTGTCAGCGCAGCGACACATTCATCGAAGTTGCCACAATGAGTGATGTCCATCTCGAGTCGTACTTTTTGCGAATTGGCTACGAAGGTCACACGGCTCCGACTTTGGAGACTTTGCAGGTTCTCCACCGATTGCACCCGTCAAGAATCACATTTGAGAATTTCGACCCCCTGCTGAAGCGGCCGGTTCGGCTCGATCCGGCAAGCCTCATCGACAAGATCGTGAATAGAGGGCGAGGCGGGTACTGCTATGAACAAAACACCTTGTTTGAGCATGTCCTTCGGGCGCTCGGGTACTCAGTGAGCGGGCTTGCCGCACGGGTGCAGTGGAATGCGCCGAGAGACGTCGTGCGTTCGCGCACGCACATGGTCCTACGTGTTTGGTTGCCCGACGGTCACTACATCGTTGATGTGGGCTTCGGCCTCCTGACCTTGACCGCTCCGTTGCTTCTCGAACCCGACATCGAGCAGTCAACCCCGCATGGCTTGCACCGCATGGTTCGCGTTGGTGACGAATTTCAACTTCAAGCCAGACTGGTCGAACAATGGAACCCCCTGTACCAGATTTCTCTACAAGAGCAGGTGGCCTCCGATTGGGAAGTAGCTAACTGGTTCACTTCAACGCATCCCGAATCTACCTTCACCAACAATCTGATGGCGGCACGTCCTGTCGGAGATCGGCGGTACGCACTTCTGAACAACAGGCTCAGTGTTCACCATCTCGACGGAAGGATTGAGCGCTCCATCATTCGAGAATCCCTCGAACTTCGGCAGCTCCTGGAGAGCGATTTTTCGATCCGCTTGCCTGAGGGCTGTGAAGACTTGCTCCGGCGCGTGGCCCAGCGTGAAATGACGTCGCCGACGCCTTGACAAGCCGTCCCGCCACTGGGGCCAGGAGCAATGGCAGGTCGACGCGACGATCGAACGTGTGAACGCATTTTGCGCACTTAGCTGCCGCGCATAGCTTGGCGTTGTAATGTCCGCTTTCGAGGCTGAAGCAGACCTCACAGCGAGTAGTGCGTGACGCCCGCTGACCCAAAATCGCCCGGGGGCTTCGCAGGGCGCCGCTACGGTGCGGCAATACCATACGAAGTATCAGCGTTGAGAGCGGCTCCAACCAGTAACGCATCAAATCAAATAGCGGTCACCATCATTGGGCACCTCTACCCGTCCCCGGAAAATCGTCTTGGCTTCCTCCAGGATATTCTGCGGCGAACCAAACCGAGCGACGTGAACACACGCCAGGCGATGTGCTCCCGCCTGATTGGAAATCTCTGCAGCCTCCCTCGCCGTCGGATACATGAGATTGCGTGCGCGGGAACACGCGCTATCGCCGTCCCGCTCCGCGCACATAGCATCGCAAAAGAACAGGTCGGCATTCCGCGCTGCTGCTCTAAGCCCCTCACATGGCAGGCTATCCGCACTGAAAGCAATCGTTTGCCCGTAGTGAGTTATTCTGACCGCTGTCGTTGGTACGCGATGCTCAACCCGGATGAACTCGACGGCTAACCATCCACACCCGCCAGCTGTGACAAGCATACCTGTCGTCGCTCGCGAGACGTGCAATGGCGCGCCCGTGCCAAGAAAGGTGATCTCCATCTCCTTACCCTCCCGGCTCTGATCAGCTCAGCAGGTGTTGGTCGGGTCAAGTGCGTTGTCAAAAGGGAATAACGGGTCCCCAAAGGAAAGGTCGACCGTATGTCGGTTCGCGTATCTTGTTGCATGCTCACGGCCGGTTTTGGCACTTTCGGACTCGAAGAAGCAGTCGCGCGACGTCCAGTTGCCGTGGCTAGATGGACCTGTAGACGGCGCACACGTTTGGTCCGCCAAGCCTAGCGTCGACGAGGTTGATCCACGCTGCATTAGTGTTCGAGGCTTAGCTTTTGAAGATGGCGCCGCCGGCGACCTTCAGCCAGTGAGGCATTAACTGGCAGGTGACTGCCAGACCCCAGTTCACCTTGCCCGTGCTATGCTTGATGAGCTCATTCCTGGGACGAACCCATGCAAACGCCCCAGAACTCGATACGCCAAGAGCGGCGCTGTCCGCATTGCTTACCAGGTGGTGGGACAGGGCCCGCTCGATCTCGTGTTTGTGCCGGGCTTCTTGTCCAATCTGGAGGTGCATTGGGAGGATGAGGGCTTCTGCCATCTGCTGCACCGGCTCGCGACCTTTACCCGGCTCATCCTGCTAGACAAGCGCGGCACCGGACTCAGCGATCGCGTCGATGCCGAGGACTTGCCCAACCTGGAGACGCGCATGGACGACGTGCGCGCCGTCATGGATGCGGCCGGCAGTGGGCGCGCGGCCTTGCTCGGCGCATCGGAGGGCGCTCCGATGGCGATGCTGTTCGCCGCGACATACCCTGAGCGAACGCGTGCGCTGGTGCTCTACGGCGGCTATGCGCATTTCCACACCTGGGTGATGGGCGAGGAGGCGCTCGCCAGGTTCGTCCAACATGCCGAAACGTCGTGGGGCAGCGGAACGACAGTCACCAATTTTGCACCTGATCGCGGCAAGGACGAGCGTTTCCGGACCTGGTGGGCCAGGTTCGAGCGTTTGTCGGTCAGTCCGACAGCCGCGCTAACCCTGGCACGCATGAACGCCGGCATCGACGTGCGACACGTGCTCCCGAGGATTCGCGTTCCCACTCTGGTGCTGCATCGCAAAGACGATGCGCGCGTCAGGTTCGCCGCCGGCCGCTATCTTGCCGAGAAGATTGCGGGTGCGCGATTCGTCGCGCTCGCCGGACGGGACCATCCGATCTGGACCGGGGACATCGACCCCGTCGTCGACGAGATCGAGGAATTCCTGACCGGCGCCAAGGCGGCACCTGCCCACAATCGCGTACTGGCCACCATCGTGATTGCGCGACTGGTGGCGCCCGAGCGTCTAGCCGTTCGCTTGGGCGACCTGCGCTGGAGGGAACGTATGCAGACTTGGCAGGCCGCCACCAGCGACGCTTGTGCACGACATGGCGGACGGTGTTTCGGCGGTGGGGTGAACACAATCGCCGCCAGGTTTGACGGATCGGCCCGTGCCGTGCGCTGTGCCCTGGCCCTGCGCGAAGCAGCGAGAGCACTCGAGCTGGAGCTGGCAATGGGTGTTCACGTCGGCGAGGTTGAGCTGCACGATAACGCGGCATCCGGCTTCGCTATTCACATCGCCGAACGCATCGCGGTGCGTGCGAACGTGGGCGAAGTTCTCGTCTCCTCCCTCGTCAGGGATCTGGTCGCGGGCTCAGGACTGCATTTTGCCGAGCGCCGGACTGAGGCCGTCGACGGACTGGACAAACTATTGCAGCTGTTGGCTGTCGTTACCGAGCAGCATCTGCAGCCGATAGCGAGAGCACCAACCCCGGCCAACCTCGACGCGCTGAGTGCACGCGAGCATGAGGTCCTGAAGCTGATTTCTCAGGGACTAAGCAACGCCGTCATCGCCGAGCAGTTGCATCTGAGCGAGCATACGGTGAAGCGGCATGTGGCCAATATCCTCTTGAAGCTGGATTTGCCTACACGCGCCGCCGCCGCCGCGCTCATGGGCCGCCAACGTTCGCGCTGATGGCGTGGTCCGAACGGGCCATGCACGGCATGGCCCGTTTGGGGGAAGCGAGTGAACGCGGCGATTCCTAGCGTGCAGGCATAGCACGGGCAGACCGCCCTGTGCCGAAACGCTCAAGGAGGATCGACATGCACCAGATCGCCAAAGTGCTGGCAGCGCTGACCACAGCCATTGGGCTCACCGTGTTCGTGGGCTTCATCCCGACGGCATCGGCCGATGAAGCAACCTATAAGGACATCGAGCAGACGCTTGGGATGGTCCCCGGGTTCTTCAAGCTCTTCCCTGAAACGGGGATCGCTGGAGCCTGGGCGGAGTTCAAGGCAGTTCAACTCAATCCCAAGACCAAGCTTGACGGCAAGACCAAGGAGCTGATGGGGCTCGCCATCGCCGCGCAGATACCCTGCACCTACTGCGTCTACTTTCACACGGCTGCAGCCAAAGCCAATGGCGCGACCGACCAGGAAATCCGCGAGGCGGTGGCCATGGCGGCGATCGTGCGCCACTGGAGCACTGTGCTCAATGGCATGCAGGTTGATCTGAATGGCTTCAGGCAGGAGACCGACACCGTTTTGCGTCTGGCCGGCGAGAAGGCCAAGACGGCCGTCAAGACCAAGTAGCGGGCCACGGAGCTAACGCCCTGCCTCGATTTCTGCGGCGGGGCATTGATCCGCAATTTTGCTCCCGCGAGCAAACGCGTTGAGGAGGATTAGATATGTCGAAACGGACAGCTGGAGTGACTGGCGCCGCCATCAAGCAAGCCATCGAAGGTCGCGATGGCCGGATGCTGGCGAGCTTTTACGCCGATCATGCGACAGTGCTGATCGTCGATCGCAATAACCCGCCGAGCAGGCCGCGCGAGATCAAGGGCAAGGATGCCATCTCTGTCTTCTGGGACGACATCTGCAGCCGGGCCATCACCCACAAGGTGGAAGATAGCATCGCCGACGATAGCCGGCTCGCGTTCACCCAGTCCTGCGTCTATCCCGACGGTGCCAAGGTATTCTGCCAGGCGATGCTTGAATTGTGCGATGGCAAGATTACGCGCCAAACTGTCGTCCAGGCGTGGGATGAATAGTCTTTCCGAGACGGAGGTTCGGCCGATAAGTCAGCCGAACCACATCGTGCGCTGAAGGAAGTTCATCATGCCGACCAAAGTCGCTGTTGTGCAAACACCACCCGTGCTCCTGCATCGCGATCTCACCGTTGCGCGCGTTCTGGCATCCATTGAAGAGGCATCTGCCGCAGGTGCCTCGCTCATCGTGTTTCCGGAAGCCTATGTGCCGGGCTATCCAACTTGGATCTGGCGGCTGAGGCCCGGCGGGGACATGGCCCTGTCGGGCGAGATCCATGCTCGCCTGCGCGCTAATGCTGTCGATCTGGCCCAGGGACACTTGCAAGCGGTGCAGGACGCTGCTGCCAAGTGTAATGTAGTCGTCGTGCTCGGTATCAATGAGCTCGATAGTGCATTCAGCGGGACCACGTTGTTCAACACGGTGGTCGTCATCGGCCCTGACGGAACGCTTCTCAACCGTCACCGCAAACTGATGCCCACCAATCCGGAGCGCATGGTGTGGGGCATGGGTGACGCCTCGGGCCTGCGCGTCGTTGACACGCCCGTTGGTCGGCTCGGATGCTTGATTTGCTGGGAAAGCTACATGCCGCTGGCGCGCTACGCTCTCTACGCGCAGGGAATAGAAATATATGTCGCTCCCACATGGGACACCGGCGAGAGCTGGATAGCTTCGATGCGCCATATCGCCAAGGAGGCCGGCTGCTGGGTGATCGGCACGGCCACAGCGATCCAGGGTAGCGATGTGCCGGACGATTTTCCCGAGCGCGACACACTCTTCGAGCCGGAGGAATGGATCAACGATGGCGACGCTGTCGTGGTGAAGCCGATGGGCGCCATAGCCGCTGGGCCGCTCAACCGACAGAAGAGCATCCTCTACGCCGATATCGATGTGGAGGTGGCGCGGCGCGCCCGACGCTCGCTCGACGTCTGCGGTCACTATTCCCGCCCGGACGTTTTCCGGTTCTCGGCAATCCGAACGCCGTTGTCTCCGGTCCATTTTGTGGATTGAAGCATCAGCTCGCGATCGACCACATAGTGCTGCGAGCGCAGCGTGAGGAAAGCCTACTGAGATATTGCCGAGGTTTGGGCTAGCCTATTCGACGACGGCGCCGAAATCTTCGAAGCGCCGCACGGCAGCGGCACAGATCTCGCGCGTCTCGCGGTCCACCGGCACCTTGCCCCCGAAATTTGAAGTGAACGCAACACGCTGGGGTGGCACCGGCTCGGCCACCGCGCTCGCAAACACCTAGGGCGGTTCGAAGGTCAGCGGGCAGCAGACCAAGGCAAACGCATTCGCGAGTAGGGTCAAATTGACGCCGAAGAGCCGAGGGCAGCGGTCGTCAGCTCGTCCTTGACGATGACGCCGCCCTTCATGATGAGCCCGAGCTTGTCGCCCTGGCCGCCCAGCACATCGATGTCCTGCAGTGGATTGCCGTCGACGACAATAAGATCGGCGAAGGCGCCGGTCGCAACAACACCGGCACGACCGGCGAGGCCAGTTAGCTCGGCCGCATGCACTGTAGCGCTCTGCAGGACTTCGAACGGGGTGAGCGCGCGGGCGCGGATGGAAAATTCGCGGGACTGATGTCGGTGCATGGGGCCGAGCAGGTCCGTGCCGTAGGCCATCTTGACGCCGGCATCGCGATAGACTTCCAGCGAGCGCAGGCCGGCGCTGCGCACGCCGTCGATCTTGGCCATGGACTCGGCCGGGAAGCCGAGCGACTGCGCCCTCCTCCGCCAGGGCCTCGAGCGTGACGAGCGTGGGTACAACAAAGGCACCTTTCTCAGCCATGAGGCGTGCAGTGGCCGGCTGGATGAGGCTGCCGTGCTCGACCGAGTGGCCGCCTGCATCGATGAAGCGGCGTATGGCCTCGTCGGTGTAGAGATGCCCAGCAACATAGGTCTGAGCCATGCGCGCCTCCTCGACCACGGCCTCCAACTCCTCTCGAGAGAAGCCGAGGAAGCGATCGGATCGGTGGGCGAGGCGACGCCGCCGTTGGCCATGATCTTGATGAACTGTGCACCGGCCTTGATCTCCTCGCGGGCGGCACGCCGAATCTCCGGCACGCCGTCGACGACGCGCCCGACTGCGCCGAGGCGTGTGACGGTAGTGCGTCGGCGTTCGATCGTCGAAGCGGCCGCGGAAGTCGGCGTGGCCTCCGGTCTGCGACAGGGCCTTGCCCGAGATGACGAGGCGCGGGCCCAATAATCGAGCCCTCCTCGACGGCAATGACGAGGCCGTGATCGGCACCGCCGACGTCGCGCACGGTGGTGAAGCCGCGCATGAGCATGCCCCGCATGAATTGGCGGCGCGCGCCGCCACCAGCGAGTTGGGCAAAGGCGGCGCTTCCGCCGAGGCTGGCGATGCCGGCCACGACATGCACGTGGCAGTCTATCAGGCCCGGCATGAGCGATCTTGCCGCTGAGATCGATGATGCGGGCGGACGGCCGACTTGAGCGGCTTGTCGGAGACTTCCTTGATGAGGCCGCCCTCGACTAGCACGTTATAGCCTTCGCGAGCGTCCGGTGTGGTGCCGTCGATGATGTTGGCGTTGCTGAAACAACGGAGGGCGGGGGTGCGTTCCATGGCTTGCAAGTCCTTTGTGGCGGATGCCGCGGCAAGCGCCGCGCGAGCTACAGGTAGATCGTACGGACGATTTCTTCCTGGGAGATGCCTTGGCGCAACATCGCCGCGTTCCACCACCGATGCCGTCCTTGAGCACGAGGAAGCGGTCAGCAATATCAAGGGCGAGCTTGATGTTCTGCTCCACCATCAGCGTGGTGATGCCGCCGCGCTTAAGGCGCGCCATGATCTCAGCGATCTCGTCGACGAACTTCGGCGCCAGCCCCCCGGACGGTTCGTCGAGCAGCAGCAGCTGCGGGCGCGACATCAGCGCGCGGGCGATGGCGACCATCTGCTGCTCGCCGCCGGACATGCTGCGCACGATCTGAGTTGCGCCGCTCGTGCAGGCGCGGGAAAGTCGCGATAGATGCGCGCATAGGCTCGAGGCAATGTCGCCCGCACCGCGGCGCGACGCGCCGAGCTTCAGATTGTCCTCGACGGACATGTCCGGAAACAGATCGCGCGCCTGGCTCACCTGCGCGATGCCGCAGGCGAAAAATCTGATGCGATGGCATGACCGGCGATGTTCGGCTCCATTCGAGGACAGCATGCGCCCGCCGGACGGGTCTGATGAAGCCCGCTACGGTGTTGAGCGCGGTGGACTTGCCGCTACCGTTGGCGCCGAGCAGGACGACGACCTCGCCGCGCGGACCGTGAAGTCCACGCCGAACAGGATCTGTCTTGTCCGGGGTAGCCGGCTTCGATCTTCTCGGCGATCAAGCAGTGTCGTTTCAGCCATGGCCGAGGTAGGCCTCCAGCACCGCCTTGTCGGAGCGGATGGCCGCGGGTGGACATCGTCGGCGATCTTCTCGCCGTTGTTCAGCACGACGATACGATCGGAAACGTCCATCACGAGCTCGATGGCGTGCTCGATCAGCAGGACGCCGATGCCTTCTGCGCTTGGCGAGGCGGCGGATGATGGCGGCGAGCTCGGACGCGCACCGGCGGCGCGAGACCGACCGCCGGCTCGTCGAGCAGCAGCAGCGGCGGGTTGGTCGCGATGGCGCGAACGATCTCGACCATGCGCTGCTGACCGCCAGAGAGTGTGGCGGCCGGCTGCTGCTCGAGGTGGCGATGCTCGAGCAGCGACGAGCAGCTCGCGGCCCGCGCACGACCTCACGCTCGGCTCGGCGGGCGGCGGGCAGACCGAGCACGATGCCGAGGAGGCTCGCGCGAACTTCGGCATGCAGGCCGGTCAGCACGTTCTCTAGCACGGTCAGTGGCCGCACAGGCCGCCGTTCTGGAAGGTGCGGCGCACACCCTTGGCCGATATCTCGTGCGGATAGAGGCCGTCGATGCGCACTTCGCCGAGGTCGATGCGCCCGCCCGTCAGAGGGCACGAAGCCGGTGATCGCGTTGAACAGCGTTGTCTTGCCGGCGCCGTTCGGACCGATCACCGCCACCACCTCCCCAGGCGCGACGTTCGAGGCTGACGCCGGACAGGGCCTTGAGCCCGCCGAACCCGACCGAGACATCGTGCAACTCGCGAGTTGATCGGCGACGTCCGGGAGGGTTGGGCGTATGTCAGTCACGGTAGTACCGTTTGGCGAAAGAGGGGCAGGCCCGCTCGACCAGCGTTACGAGGCCGCCCGGCAGGAACAGCAGGATGAGGATCATCATCAGCCGCGATCAGTAATCTCCTCGTAGCCCGGCAGGTCGCGCAGCAGCTCCGGGCGCCATGGTTAGCGCGATGGCGCCGAGGATCGAGCCGGTGAGGCTGCGCAAGACCGCCGACGATGACGATGCCGAAATGCACGATGAGCTCGAGCAGATTGAAGGCCTCCGGCGAGACCTGGCGCACGAGAACGGCGTAGAGCGCGCCGGCCGGTGCCGACGACGATACCGCTCCAGGCGAAGGCAAGCACCATGTAGAGCGCGGTTGGGATACCCATGGAGGCGGCAGCAAGCTCGTTGTCGCGGATGGCCATGAACGCACGGCCAACGCGCGAGCGCAGCAGGTTGGCGGTGGCCGCGACCAGCAGGGTGACGATGGTCAGGAACAGAGATAGAACTTCTGCTTTTCGGTCGCCAGCACCCAGCCGAACAGCACGGGGCGCGGCACGTGCAGCCCCATCGAGCCCAGCGTCCAGCTTTCGGCATTGATGTAGACCCAGCGCATCAGCTCGCCGAAGGCCAGCGTGATGATGGCGAGATAGAACGAGCGGATGCCGCGCAGGACGGGGAGGCAGACGAGCGCGCCCGCAAGGCCGCCGGCAATGCGCGCCGGCGCCGATGGCGAGCAGCAGTGGTGCCTTGTAGTGATGCAGCAGAATGGCGGTGGCGTAGGCGCCGATACCATAGAAGGCGGCATTGGCGAACGCGAGCTGGCCCAGGTTGCCGATGCACGATGTTGAAGCCGACGCCGACCAGGACGTAGACCAGCGCAAGGTTAACGATGTACTGGGTGTAGTCGTTGAGGAAGAACGGAAGCCCGAGCAGGGCCAGAGGAATGGTCCAGAAGATGCGACGGCTAGGTCCGCGCGCCATGGGGCGGCGTTCACATCGGCTGGTCTTGAATGCCGACTGTTGCATGCGTGCCGAATCCTAGACGCGCACGATCGTCTGCCGGCCGAACAGTCCGGATGGGCGGATTAGCAGAACGCCGATGATGATGAGATAGGCGGTGATGTCGATGAGCTTGGACGAGATATAGGCCCCGACAAGCAGTTCGCTCGAGCCAAGCAGAATGCCGCCGACGGCCGCGCCCAGGAACGATCCGAAGCCGCCGAGCGTCATGGCAGCAAAGGCGCGGATGAGCGTGGCGGCGGCGAGATCGGGATAGAGAAGCGTGACGGGTGCGATCAGGATGCCACCGAGCGCGGCCATGGCCGCGCCGATGCCCCACATCGTGCTCTGGAAGGCAGAAACATTGATACCGACCAGTGCTGCGCCGCGCTCGGATTGGAATACAGCCTGTGCCGTCTTGCCGAGCGGCGTCGCGTAGAAGACGACCGCCAGAATGGCGACAGTCGCGATTACGGCTCCGGTCACGATGAGATCGCTGGGCGCGAGGATTACCGGCCCGACCATGAACGTGCCTTGCGGCAGCACCTTGGGAAAAGGCAAGACCTCGCGACCCCAGACGAGGCGCGCCAGTCCGCGCAGCGCGTAGCCGACGGCCACGGCCATCATCGCCAGCGCGAGATGCGGGCCCGCCATGATCGGCCGGATGAGGCCGTTGTAGACGGCAACGCCGAGGGCGAACAGCAGGACCACTGCCAAGCGAGCGCGGAAAGCAAGAAAGGCGCACCGGCAAGGACGACCAGCAGATAAACGACGAAGGCTCCGGCCATGACGAGATCGCCGTGGCCGAAGTTTATCACGGTCGTCGCCCGGTAGACCACTGTCATGGCCAGCGCGACCAGAGCATAGAGCGCACCCTGCGCGACGCCGCTGACGAGCAGTTGGGCACAACATCCCGGCGCTTCCGGCCTACGCTGCGGCTCGGATCAGCTCACCGCGCGGCCTCAGAAGGAGACCTTCTTGCCCCACGACTCTCGAACACCGACAGCTTGCCCGCATCGTCATAACCGACGGTGTAGAGCTGCGTCGCGCCCTGGCGCTGGGTCGGCGAGAAGGTCAGCGTGCCGGCCATGACGCCGGTGTCGAAGTTCTTGAGCTTGTCCATCTCCGCGATGAACTTCTCACGCGTCAGGTCGCGCCCGATCTTCTTCGAGCACATGCACGATCGCAACCGAGCTGCCTGGGCCGTAGAAGCTGAAATCCGTCAGCTTCTCGCCGGGCGGAAGACGCGGCTCGATCATCTCGCGCGCCTTCTTCATGCCCGGGCCGTCAATCAAGTCCTTGTACTGAAAGGCCTGATAGAAGCCCTTCATCGGGCTCCCGATCGCCCAACCGCTTCTCGGTATTGATGAAGTCGGCACCGAGCGCGCCGATACTTCAGAGTGTTGAGACCGAGCTTTTGCGCGTCGCGCAGGAACACGACAATCTCAGGCTCGTACAGAATGGCGACGACGAAATCGACACCGGCCTCTTTGAGGCGCAGCACCTGGGCAGTCGCATCCGACTGTCCGCGCTCCAGCGTCACCTCGACGGTCAGGAGCGATCCCTTTGGTCTTGAGGAATTCGACCATGGGGTCGCGATAGCCTTTCGACCACTCGTTGGTGTGCGCAATGATGCCGATCTTCTTCGCGCCCTCCTTGCTCAGCATGAACTTGGCAAACGACTGGCCCGCGACCTCGCTGGTTTGGCTGGCGTGAAAGATGTTCTTGGCGATCGGAGACGAGATCTTCTGGTTGACGGCAGTCGAGACAACCCAAGGTACGCCCAGCCTCCTCGATCACCGGGCGCATCGCCAGCGCGACACCGCTACAGATGCCGCCGTTCAGCAGGAACACCTGGTCCTGACTGATCAGCTTCTTGGCAACCGCGACGCCTTTGGCTTCGTTGCAGGCGTGATCGCCCATGATGATTTCGATCTTGCGGCCGTGGATGCCGCCCTTCTCGTTAACGTGGGTGTAGTAGGCCTCGTATCCCGTAAGCGGCAGCCCCGAAGCTGCCGCCGGTCCGGTCAGCGGCGCCGGGAATGCCGATCTTGATCGTGGTGTCGGTTACACCGGTGCGATCTTGGGCGATCGCCGGCAAGGTCCTATCATGGCGAGCACTGCCGCCATAACGACCCGCGAGGTGCGCATATTCCTGACTCCTGATGCGATGCTCAACTTGGCCTTCCGCGATCGTACACACCTAGGTAACAAGTCAGACGACGGAGCGACCCGGACACTCCTTGAGGGTCGTGTTTTTCTTACTTCGGAGATTAATGGTACTTACGACGGCAATGCAACACCGCATGCTCATCGTTGGACAGCGCCCTCAGCTTTAAATGATATTGGCTCATGCAAACAACCCGAAGCCGGAGACTAGCTAGATGAGTATCCAGGATCTTGTCATCGTCGACGGGCTGATCATCTCGAACTTCTCCCGGAGCGTATTCGAAGACATGCGCAAGGGCGGCCTGAGCGCCGCGAATTGCACCTGCTGCGTATGGGAGAACTTTGAGGGCACCATGCGAAATATCGCACGATGGAACAAGTTCTTCATCGATAACCCTGACCTGATAATGCCGGTGCGCACGACCGCGGACGTGCTGGTCGCCAAGGAAGCCAAGAAGACCGGGATTGTTCTCGGCTTCCAGAACATCACGGCTTTCGAGGACCAGATCGGCTACGTTAAGCTGTTCAAGGATTGCGGCGTCGGTATTGCCCAGATGGCTTACAACACACAGAACATGTGCGCGACGGGTTGCTACGAGAGTGTCGATCGCGGGCTGTCGGACTTCGGCCACGAGATCGTGGCGGAGATGAACCGCGTCGGTATCATGTGCGATCTCTCTCACGTCGGCTCCAAGTCGTCGAACGACGTCATTCTCGCGTCGAAGAAGCCGGTTTGCTATTCGCACATCTGCCCGAGCGCGCTCAAAACGCATCCGCGCAACAAGTCGGACGAGGAAATAAAGTTCATCGTCGATCGCGGCGGCTTCGTCGGCGTCACCATGTTTCCGCCCTTCCTAGCCAAGGGTAACAACTCCACGATCGACGATTACGTCGAGACGATCGACTATGTCATCAACATCGCCGGTGAGGAGGCGGTGGGCGTAGGTACTGACTTCACGCAAGACCAAGACCAGGCTTTTTTCGATTGGCTGACGCACGACAAGGGATACGCACGCAAGCTCGTGGATTTCCAAGAAGTCGTAAACCCCGCAGGCATGCGGAAGATCGGTGACTTCGGCAATCTCCCTGCCGCTATGGAGAAGGCGGGTTGGTCCGAGCGCAAGATACGACGCGTCATGGGTGAAAACTGGCTGCGCGTATTGAAGGAAGTTTGGGGCAGCTAACCCACGCCCGTCGCACTGCAAGGCAGGGAAAACGGTGGCCATCACCGACGAGGCAGCGCGACGTGGTTGTCACCGCATCTACCTCTGGACAGACGAGCTGCAGAACGAGGATAGCCTGCGCGTCCTAGGATGAATCAGACATCACGGTGCAGAGCGCGTGACACCTGCTTCCCCGTCGGACCTGGAGCAGCAGTCGAACTAAGTCCGCCTCCCGTGGCTAACGGATCTGTATACGATGCACACGTTGGCCTGCGGTTGCAGGTCTAGCCTGGTACGTCGCCTGTTGCTCCATCAAGAAGGAAAGGCACGGCTGCGGCATGGAAGGCCTCAGGTTCCTCGAGTTGGGGCGTGTGACCCGAGTTTTCCAGCACCAGCAACCGCGCGTTGGGCATGCGTTCGCACATTAACGCCCCATGCTCTGGGGTACGTGCGCGGTCGTACCGCCCCTGGACGATGAGCGTGGGGATGGGAATCTCGCTGAGCCGCTCCAGGGTTCTCAGCGTGGCATTCGAGCGCGCCGCTGCGACGGCGGCCGCCTTGGCGGCAGAGCGCGCAATCCGCTGGTAGCGGGCGACCTCCTCGGGCGGCGGTGGATCGCGAAAGAATCCTTTGATCATCGGCTCGACGGCGGCGTCATTCCATTCGCCCGCGGCGATGGCGTCGGCGCGGGCCAGCGCAGTCGCCGGATCGGCCGTAAAGGCACCGGTCGACACCAGCAGGAGTCGCGATGCACGCTGCGGATGGCGCAGCACCAGATGCTGCGCCACCACGCCACCCATGGAGCCGCCCACAAGCGCAATGCGGCCGAGGCCCATGCGCTCGCACAGCGCATCGACGGTATCGGCCAGGGACTCCATGTCGTAAGGGCCAGGCTCTGACGCCGATTGCCCGAACCCTGGCAGGTCCATGGCCAGTGCGTGCACACCGCGCTCTGCCACGCGATCGAGAGTGGGCGTCCAGTAGGCCGAAGACTGGCAATAGCCGTGAATACAGACGACCGCCGGCCCTTGGCCGGGGCGCTCGATGATGTGCATCGCCAGTCTCCCGCGCGGTTGCCTTCGCCTCAGCCTGCCTTCTTGAGCTCCTGCGCCTTCTTGGCGGACGCCTGCAGGGCCTCGAGCGGCTTCACCTTGCGCAGCAGCGTGTTCTGGATCTGCTGCTGGGTGAAGCGGTCCCACTCGTTGTACCAGGGCGCCTTGATGTTATCGCGCGCCTTGGCGGTGGCGTACTGATGGCCGCGGATGTCGGGATCGTAGCCGGCGGCTTTCTGGGCAGCGATGATGTCGGGATCGGTGTCCATGGACTTGAAGGCATAGCCAACGCCGTACTTCAGATACCAATCCTTGGCCGTGTAATATTTGCCTTCCGCGTCCTTGCCGCCCATGTAGTAGATCACGCGCCAGGCCTCATTCTTCATCTTGGTCTTGGAGCTGATGCAGTAGAGGCGCGACCAGCCCATCGGCCCCTTGCCGACATCGGCGAGGCCCGGGAATTTGGTCATCTTAATGTCGCCTGCCCGCTTGCTGTGCTGCGGGTTGTTGGCGCGCGGCATGACGTTGCCGACGTTGGAGGTGAACACGCCCTGGCCGCTCAGAAATACGTCACGCGCTTGCGTTTCGTCGAGCTCGAGGCCGGTGGGATCCAGTATCTCCGAGCCGTGCATGGCCTCGACCATCCACTCGAGCACCCCGAGCGCCGTCTTGTCCTCGTTGGGATAGACAGGATCCAGCGCCTCATTGAACATCTTGCCGCCGGACGCCAGCACCATCGACCAGAATTCCGATAGTCCGTCGACGTTGGTCTTGAAACCCTTGAGGATCGGATATTTGGCGATGCCCGCCTTCTTTACCTCGAGCGCTGCAGCCTTCAATTCGTCGAGGGTCACCGGCGCCTTCGCTCACGTTGGCCTTTTGCAGCGCCTTCTGGTCGTACATGTAGACGTAGATGTCGCCGTAGTAAGGTGTGCCGTACTGCTTGCCCTTGTAGGACATGGCATCGAGGTTGAAGGCGAAGATGTCCTTATTCAGCTCGTCGAGATTGGGCATGCCGTCGATCGGCTGCACCCAGCCGGCCTCGACCCAGGCGCCGAGATTCGTATCGCGGACGTAGAAGCAGTCCGGATCGTTGTTGGCATTGATGAGCGCCACCATCTTCTCGTTGTAGAGCTGTAGGTCCAGCGGCATGTATTTAACCGCGAGATCCTTGTTCTGCTCCATGAAGCGCTTGACGTTGGCCTCGACGACCTGCGGCTCGAACGCCCAGCCGGCGAAGCTCACCGTCTTCTGCTGCGCTTGCGCGCGGCCCAGGATCGCCGGGCCGGCAACGCTGACGGCAAGGCTTGCAGACGCCGCGGACTGCAGCAGTCGACGGCGGGTCACTTGCAGTGAACTTGAACGCGATTGCATAGCCATTCTCCCTGTCACTCTGCTTGCCTCACGCGGACCGTGCGTCCGCTCATCCCTTCACGGCACCACTGGTCAATCCCTGGACAATCAGCTTCTGGAACAGGAAAGCCAAGAGCAATGGCGGCAGCACCGCGAGCACGCCGCTGGCCGCCATCAGCGTGCGCTCGGTCGTCACGTCGGTGGCGAAGCCGGCGACGACGACGGGCAAGGTCTTCGAGTTGATCGAGCTCGTCAGGATAACGGCGAACAGGTAGTCGTTCCACGCCGTCATGAACGCGAACATGGCGGCCGCCGCCAGTCCCGGAGCGGCCACCGGCAACAGCACCTTCAACACCATCCAGCCCCACGTGCAGCCGTCTACCAGCGCTGCCTCCTCCAGCTCGCGCGGGATGCTCTCGAAGTAGCTTTTGAGGAGCCAGATCGTGAACGGCAGTGTGAACGTCAGGTATGTGATGATGAGCGCTCCGAGGTTGTCGAGCAGGCCGTAGGTCTTGATGGTGAGATACAGCGGCACAATCAGGGCGATGCCCGGCACCATGCGTGAGCCGACATAGAGCATCAGCAGGTGCGCCTTGCCCGGGAACCTGACACGTGCGAGCCCGTAGCCTGCGAGCGTCCCCAGCACCACGTTGAGAAGTGCTGTGCCCGCGGCCGCTATCATGGAGTTTGCCATGCTGGGCAGGGTCTGCTCGGCGGCGCGGCTGCCGACGACGGCCCGCGTGCCGGACGGATTGAAGAAGGACAGATAGTTGTCGAGGGTCGGTGCGTTCGGCAACCATTGCGGCGGCACTGTCAGGGCGTCGCGCTCATGCATCAGGCTCGTGAGGACGAGCCACGCGAAGGGTGCCAGCACATAGAGTGCCACGAGCATGCCGCCGAGCGTCAGGAGTGCGGTGCGCCGGCGCTCGCGCCACATCTGCCCACCCGAGACTGGTGCTGCCAACGTCATGCCTCGAAGTCCCCCACGCGGTAGAGGACACGGAAGTAGATCAGCGCCAGTACGAACGTGATCAGGCTGATGGAGTAGGCATAGGCATTGCCCATACCGAAATCCAGATTGTCAAAAGTGATGAGAAAGGTCTTCCAGGAGAGAGTCGTAGTGGCTGTTCCAGGCCCCCCCGCGGTCAGCACGTAAATAACGTCGAAGGCGCGAATGGCTGACATCGTCTGCAGGATGAGAACGATTAGCAGCGGTTGTGCGAGCCACGGCATGGTGATGTACCGAAAGTGCTGCAGCAGGCTGCCGCCGTCGACGCGTGCGGCATCGTAAAGGTCGGAAGGTATGCGCTGCAGTGCCGCCAGCAACAGGATGACCGCCAGCGGCACCAGGTTCCACACGTCAGCCCAGACCAGCGCCAGCAGCGCCGAGGTCGGGTCCGAAAGCCAGCCGCGATACTCCTTCAGCACGCCGAGGCTCACCAGCAGGCCGTTGAGAGCGCCGACCTTGGAGTCGTAGATCCACTGCCACATCAGCCCGTTGACCACGGGCGGGATGGCCCAGGGCAGCAGGATCAACGTGCGCACCAGGCCACGGCCAGGAAACGACTGGTTGAGCAGCAGCGCGATCAGCATGCCGAGCGTGACCACCAGGGCGACCACCAGAGCCGTGAACAGCATGGTGATCCAGAGCGCCGACCAGAATTCCTCCGACTCGAGGATCGCAAGGTAGTTGCCCAGCCCTACGAACTCGAAGACGCGCGGCCGCTTGAGGTTGTACTTGTGCAGGCTGGTCCAGGCCGAATGCGCGATCGGATACCCGACCAGGACGACGATGGCGATCAGGCACGGTGTGTTGAGAAGCAGCGCAAAGGAGGGATTTTCGTAGCCGATACGGCCACCACCCCAGCCCTGAGCCCTGAACCGTGCAGCCATCGCTCATTCCCAATGTGATGAGCCCCGACGCCGTATGCTGCGAGCTTGACTGCGCCTGCCCAGCCTCGCAATCGGAATCATTGCCCGTCTTTCCGGCGACCGATCCAGTATCGGCCTTTCTTTCCATCGGCGTTGCGCGTCATCGTGTGCGAACGCATGGTAGCGCTTGGCTTGACCCAGTGTATCGGCGTCGGCGCTATACGATCGCTGCCCAGATCGAGCAGTTCGTGTCGTATGTAAAGGAGAACGGCCTATGCAAGACAGAACGCCCCGCGCCTCGCTCGAGCCGTGATGCGCGGCTACGGCAGCCGCGAACAGGTGCCTCGGACTCTGCACCCATGACCGTGACGCTGTCCGCGAACTCGCCGGCGAGCACCCGCGAGATGGACATCTTGCCACCGTGCGGCAAATAGAACGTCTTGATCACGTGCGCGGCAGACTTGGCGTTCTCGCGTTGTGCACGGCCTCCAAGATCAGCTATTACGCACGGTCGACTTGGCGGAAAGGTGGCTCGTACGCCCGTGGCTACGTCCCGATCCGGCATGGAGGCCAGGTCGCCCGAAGACGAATTGAACGCAGTGCTGGCAAAGCTTGCACGACGAAAGCCCAATGCCAGAAATTCTGTGACGACCTGAACCGGATGTTCGAAGAGCGGCGCTTAAGCTCCAGGCGCGCGCTCACCTTCGCCTAAGCTCTCGACAACTATCTGGAGCTCGGCCGGCCGGAGCCCAAGTTCGTCAAGAAATTGGCGCTGCACTTCGGCACTACGTTGTGCTCGGAGATCGACAACACAGCCATGATCGAGGCGCGCAAGGTTATCCTGCCGGCCAATGCCAAGCACCCTACATCAACCGGCATCTCTACCCGCCGGTCATTGCGATCTTGCGGTTGGCGTCGCTGGATAAAGCGTGTGTGCACCACGATTTGCACGGCCCGTGGGCTGGGAGACCATTAAGGTGCTCGGTCATGGCTCTCTACAGTGAGGGGGAACATGCGGGGAAATAGTCTCTAGGACGGCCGCGACGTAAAATAAAAAAATAGTCAATAACAACGACTTCTGCGGTGCCCAAACACACCATTTTTGGTGCCCAGAAGAGGAACTCGAACCTCCACGATCTTTCGACCGCCAGTACCTGAAACTGGTGCGTCTACCAATTCCGCCATCTGGGCTTTGGGGCTCCTCCAGTAGAGATGCCGCACGCCCTTGTCAATTGCACGCCGGCGCGCTTGAGACCGCGCTCCACCCCATGTATTCCTGCGGTGAATTGCTCGATCTTCACCATCATCAGGGACTGTCGGCAAATGGCCGTAGAACTGGCGCTCAAAGGCCTCGTTACCGTTTTCGGCGGATCGGGGTTCGTCGGCCGTCACGCTGTCCGTGCATTGGCGCGACACGGCTATCGTGTGCGCGTTGCCTGCCGCCGCCCCGATCTCGCCGGACATCTGCAGCCGATGGGCCGTGTCGGCCAGATCCATGCCGTGCAAGCCAATGTACGCTACCCCGACAGCGTGCGCCGTGCGGTGGATGGAGCCGATGCCGTCGTCAATCTGGTCGGCATTCTGGCTCCGTCGGGACGGCAGACGTTCCGCGCCGTGCACGTGGCGGGTGCACGTGCGGTGGCACGCGCCGCGCGCGAAGCGGGCGCTGCACATCTTGTTCACATGTCGGCCATCGGCGCGGACCGAAAGTCGCCTGGCGCCTACGGCCGCACCAAGGCGGAAGGCGAAGCCGCCGTGCTCGAAGCGTTTCCCCAGGTAATCATTGTTCGCCCGTCCATCGTGTTCGGTCCTGAAGACGAGTTCTTCAACCGGTTCGCTGCCATGGCGCGCTCTGCTCCGCTGCTGCCGCTGATCGGCCGCGGGCGTACCAGGTTCCAGCCGATCTACGTGGGCGATGTCGCCTCCGCCATCGCGGCAGCGTGCGAGGGTAAGGCTCAGCGTGGCCGCGTCTACGAGCTGGGCGGCCCCGAGGTGCTGACGTTCCGCAAGCTGCTCGACCGCACGCAAGAGTGGGCGGGCCGTGATCGCGGCTATCTGCCGATGCCGTTCTGGCTGGCGAGCCTCGCGGCGATGTTGACTGCACCGCTACCGGCGGGCTTGCGTCCGCTGACACTCGACCAGGTTCGCATGCTCCGTCGCGACAATGTCGTCAGCGACGCGGCGGTCAAGGAAGGACGCACGCTGCAAGGTCTGGGCATCGAGCATCCACACGCCGTCGACAGCATCGTGCCGGGCTACCTCGAACAGTTCCGGCCGAAGGGCCAATATTCCCACTATCGCGGATAGCGTGTTTCACACGGGGGCGAGCACCATCCTCCCCGCGGTCCAGGGGACCCGAAGGCATGAGAAGCGACGGGACGCGGGTGCCGTTCGGCAACCGCGGGGCGTGTCAGCGCCCCAGGAGACCCGCGCGGGTCTCCCCGAGGACTTGCGTCCTCCGGACCTCACGGTCCAAGGGTTGCCTTGCGGCACCCGCGTGCGGCGACTTTGGGCGAGGGCCGCCAAGGGGTTTGCCCGGACTGCAAATCCGGGGCCTTGCGCCTTGTCATACATTCCGGTGCGAGCCCGCGCCGCCTGGTCCCATTGCTGGGGGACGGCGCCGGCCGCGGCCTGACGGGTTAAACGCCTCCCGGATCTCTGAGCTGCCGGTGACAGCCATCCTTCCGGGCGCCGCAGCCCCTTGCCCTGCGCGTACCGGATCGATCACAGCCCA
This sequence comes from uncultured Alphaproteobacteria bacterium, assembly GCA_963840425.1. Lineage (GTDB taxonomy): Bacteria > Pseudomonadota > Alphaproteobacteria > Rhizobiales > Hyphomicrobiaceae > CADEFX01. Next base: position 427,746 of record CAWIYZ010000033.1, read on the forward strand.
TCGCGGCAAGGAGTGTCCCCATCATGCGCGCATGGCGGAGTGCGGGGATAAGTTTTCAGAAATATTTGATTTGGCCCGCCGTTGCGGCACTCGGCGCTGATGGTTTCTTGCAAAGCACCGCTTCAATTCCAGGCCGCCGAGCGTTGAGTATCGCTTGGCTTGTCACGGGGCGACCCCGCGGCCAAGTAAATGCGTAGACCGGAACCTCTGAGGCTCCAGCATGAAAGCCCTGACCGTCGGCAGCGCCATGATCGACACCATTGCGATCATCGCCAGCGACAGTATCGAGCGCATGTCGATGCGCAACGCAGACAGCTCCTTCCTCCTGCTGGAGGAGGGGCGCAAGACTGACGCACTGGAGGTTTCCACCCACTGCGGTGGCGGCGCTATCAACACCGCGGTGGCCATGTCGAGGCTGGGCCTCGATGTTGCAACGCTGGTGAAACTCGGGCGCGACGCGCGCGCCGAGGTGATCCTGTCGCGGCTGATGGAGGAGAAAGTCTCCACACGCTGGGCGCTGCGCGACGAGCGTGCTCCGACCGGCGCGTCGGTCCTCATCTCCTCGCACGAGCGCAATGCCGGCATCTTCACGTTCCGCGGTGCCAACACACTACTGGAGCCGCGGGATCTGCGCGATGAGGCCTTCGCCGTCGATCTTTGCTTCATTTCCAATTTGAGCAACAAGTCGGCCGAATGCTTTCCTGTTCTCGTACAGAAGGCAAAGGCGCAGGGCGCATTGGTGGCCGCCAATCCGGGAGTGCGCCAGCTCTCAGCGCGCGGGGGCACCCTGCTCGAGTCCCTGGCCGCGATCGATATTCTCGCCATCAATCGCTCAGAGGCGGACGTGCTCGTGCCAAGTCTCGTCGCCCGCATCGGAGACGATGGTCCGTCGCTGCCGGCCACGGCGGGCGAGCCGTTGCCTCGGCTCGCCGCCCGCGGTCTTGCCAGCGGCGGCTTCACCATGCGGCTCACCGCTTTCTTCCGAGCCTTGCACGAGGTGGGGGCGCGTTACGTCCTCATCACGGACGGAGCGGCCGGCACCATGCTCGGCACCAAGGGCGAGATCCTGCATTGCCCGATCGCGCGGGCACAGGTTGCCGGCACCGCGGGCGCAGGCGACGCCTTCGCGGCCACGTTCAGCAGCTTCATGGCGCTCGGCCATCCGCCGGCCGAGGCGTTACAAGCCGCAACACTCAATGCCGCCTCCGTCGTCACCCATATAGACACGCAAACGGGCCTGCTGCACAGAGATCACTTGGCTGAACGACTTGCAGATGCGTCACGGACCTTGCCTGTGCGCAGCTGGACGCTCTAAGTGTCTCCTGCTGACAGCTGGACCTACTTCAGGCCTTGTGCCGCAACGCTGAACCCTAGCCCGGACCGCGCGTTACAAATTGGCGAGCACCCGAACCGAAGAATGGGCTCGTGCGGAGGCGGCGATGGGCGCAACTTCCATGACGCCCAAAGAGGGAGCTCGCATGTCGCGTGACGCAGCCTTGGACCTTGCGCCCATCGGGAACGGGCGAACAGCGGCGCTCGTCAATACCTCTGGACGCATCGTGTGGTGGTGCTTCCCTCGTTTCGACTCCGACCCGGTGTTCTGCCGTCTGCTCTCCGGCGAAGAGGAGAAAGGGTTCTGCGATGTGGTTGTGCACGGCTGCAAGCACGTCCAGACCCAGTACCTGCGCAACACCGCGATCGTGCAAACGACGCTGGAGGACAGCACTGGCAACGTCGTGCGCATTACCGATTTCGCGCCGCGCTTCGTGCGCTTCGAGCGCGTGTTCCATCCGGCACAAATTTTCCGTCGCATCGAGCCCTTGAACGGTGTGCCGCGCATCACCATTCGCGTGCGTCCGGCATTCAACTACGGCGGCCCATGCACCGGCCGGGCCATGGGATCCAACCACATTCGCTATACCGGCGGCATCGAGGCGTTGCGGCTGACGACAGACGCGCCGCTCTCCTACATCAGCAGCGAGTCGGCGTTTGCACTGACGCAGCCGGTAACCCTGATCCTCGGCTCCGACGAGCCCTTTGAAAGCGCCATCGACACGCGCTCGCGGGAGTTTCTCGAGCGCACGCGCGACTACTGGCTCACGTGGGCCCGCGGCCTCGCCGTCCGGCTGGAATGGCAGAGCGAGCTCATCCGGGCGGCGATCTCGCTCAAACTGTGCAATTTCGACGAGACTGGCGCCATCATAGCGGCTCACACGACCTCCATTCCGGAGGCGCCGGGCTCCAACCGCACGTGGGATTATCGCTTCTGCTGGTTGCGTGACGCCTACTTCGTCATCAAGGCACTCAATCGGCTCGGAGCCACGCAGACGATGGAGTCCTACATCAACTACATCACGTCGATCGCGATCGACGCGGACAAGCCCCTGAAACCCGTCTACGGCATCGTCCACGATGATCCATTGACCGAGCACATCGCCACGGATCTCGCCGGTTTCAAGGGCATAGGCCCGGTGCGCATCGGCAATCAGGCATCCGAGCAGCTCCAGCACGATGCCTACGGCAGCATCATCCTCGGCGCGTCACAGATGTTCATCGACGAGCGCCTGCCGCGCATGGGTGACGAAGGCCTGTTCCGCCGGCTGGAGCCTCTCGGCAAGCAGGCGGCACGCTTCGTTTCCGAACCGGATGCCGGCTTGTGGGAATACCGCGGGCGCAAGCGCGTCCACACCCATTCGGCGACCATGTGCTGGGCCGCCTGCGATCGACTGGCGCGCATCGCCGGGCTGCTCGGAATTGTCGATCGAGCAACCTACTGGCGCCAGCACGCCGACCGCCTGAGAGAGATGATCCTTTCGCGCGTCTGGAGCGAGCGTCGCAAGGCCATCGTCGGCTCCTTTGATGATGAAGATCTCGACGCCAGTGTCCTGCTGCTGCCCGAGCTCGGACTCATTTCGGCGTCCGACCCACGCTTCATCCACACAGTCGAGCTCATCGGCAAGGAGCTCAATCGCGGCGGCTTCATCATGCGCTATACGGCTGCGGACGACTTCGGCGAGCCTGAGACTGCTTTTCTCGTCTGCCAGTTCTGGTACATCGATGCCCTCACGAAAATCGGCCGAAAGGACGAAGCGCGCGAGCTCTTCAATCACGTGCTCACGCACCGCAATGCCTTCGGCATCCTGTCAGAGGACATCTCGCCGGCGACCGGTGCGCTCTGGGGTAATCTGCCGCAAACCTACTCAATGGCCGGCATCATCAACACGGGCATGAACCTCTCGCGCCGCTGGGATGAGGCCTGGAACGACCCCTAAGACCTTGAAATACAAGAATGGAACTCACATCTTGCTGGAGCGTTTCTATTCGAGCAGCCCGGGCGTGCCGTCCCAAATCCTTGCCAATTTCACGTGATCTGGCGTGGCCCGCTCGAAAGGGAGCACGACGAATGGGCCGCGTTGTCGTTGTTTCAAATCGCGTTATGGACCCGGCGCAGGCCGCGCAGGCAGGCGGCGTTGCCGTTGCATTGTCCGAGGTCCTTCAGTCCCACGGCGGTCTGTGGTTCGGATGGAGCGGCACCATCGAGCCCGAGGTGACCGGCGCCGTCGAGACTACCAATGCGAGCGAGCACCTGGCGGTCGCGACGATCCCGCTCATGCCCCATGAGCATCGGGGCTATTACCAAGGCTATGCGAACTCGGTGCTTTGGCCGGTCTTTCACAACCGCCTCGATCTGGCGCAGTTCGAGGCGGGCTTCTTCGATGTCTACGCCTCGGTCAACCGTAGAATGGCGGCCAGCCTGAAGCCGCTGCTGCGGGCGGACGACACAGTCTGGGTGCACGACTATCACCTGCTGCCGCTGGCCTGGGAGCTGCGCGCGCTTAATGTCAACAATCCCATCGGTTACTTCCTGCACATTCCTTTTCCGCCGGCGCAGACGTTTCTCGCCGTGCCTGAGCACAAGCAGCTCGCGCGCATGCTGTCGGCCTACGATCTCATCGGCCTGCAGACGCAGGCCGATGTCGCCAATCTCCTCGATTACCTGAAACACGGCGTGCGCGGACGCATCCTCCAGGACGGCAGGATCAGAGTGTTCGATCACATGCTGTCCATCGGCAGCTTCCCCGTCAGCATCGATCCCACGGAATTCCAGTCCGCCAAGCCGCGACAGGGGCTGGCCCAGGGCGGCCCCGCCGTGCGTCGGATCATCGGCGTCGACCGGCTCGACTACACGAAGGGGCTGCCGCAGAAGTTTCAGGCCTTCAGCCGCTTCCTCGAGAAATATCCGGAGAACTGCGGACAGGTGGTTCTGACCCAGATCGCACCGCCGACGCGCGAAAGCGTCGAGGCCTATACCGATATCCGCACCGAGCTCGAGACGCTGTCAGGCTCGATTAACGGTCGCTTCGGCGAGCTCGACTGGGTGCCGATCCACTACATTCACCGCCCCATCGCGCGCAAGCTCTTGGGCGACATCTATCGCTCCGCCCGCATCGGCCTCGTGACGCCCATGCGCGACGGCATGAACCTGGTCGCCAAGGAATACGTGGCAGCGCAGGATCCAACCGATCCGGGCGTGCTCATTCTGTCGCGCTTCGCCGGGGCCGCCGAGCAGCTCACCGACGCGCTCATCGTCAATCCCTACAACATCGACGAGATGGCGGACGCCATTCAGACTGCACTGCAGATGGAACGAGGCGAGCGCATCCGACGCCATGCGGCCATGCTCGATACCATTTGCAGGCGGGACACCTTTGCCTGGTCGCGAACATTTCTCAACGCGCTGGCCGAGGTGCGCAGTATTGAAGCCTCCGCCTCGGGTGGCCCTCCGCCGCCGGAAATACGCGAGACACTTCGCCAGCTGGCGCGCCGCGGTGCGCGCCGGCCGTCATCCAAGCTCGCTGGAGAATTCGGGACCGAAGGCATCTCCGATCCCGCCCCGGCGCGGCAAGCGCGACCGCTCCCGAGGTCCGATTGATTGTGGCAACGGCGCGGACATTTTACGGCAGAACTTGGCCTTTCGATGTCGTAGACGGCATCCCGGTGTGGCGTTGCGCCATACGCAACCACATCGTCCGGCACGATATGATGAGAGTTGCCATGGGCTATCGACCAGCTGCGCATCAACAATGGGTGGAGACTAAGCGCAACGGTAGCCTGCGGCTCTGCGGCAGACCGGATAGCCGCGCACGAACGGCGGGAGCGTAGGAGGAATTTTTGACTATGGGACTTCGACCTGGAAACGCGCTTTGCGGCGGGGAGCAAAGCGCGGCGCAAACGCCAGAAACTGCCTCAGCGCCAGCGTCCCCAACGACCGCGTCCAGCCTACCCGCACCCGCCTCGATCGATTGCAAACGCGACGCCCTGTTCCTGGATTTCGACGGCACGCTGGCCGAGATTGCGCCCGCGCCCAATCTGGTGGCTTTTACGCCTGAGGCCCGAGCTGTCCTTGAAACTCTGGAGCAGTGCTTCTCCGGCGCGCTGGCGATCGTTACAGGACGTCAGGTCAGTGAGATCGATCACCATCTGGCGCCGCTAAAGTTGCCGGTGTCGGCGCTTTACGGCCTCGTGCACAGGTCGAGCGACGGCGCGATCTCCGACTTGCGCCCACCGGGTACGCGGGTCGCTCATGCCTCAGCGGTGCTGAAGAAATTCGTCGAGCAGCATCCGGGCCTACTTCTCGAGCTCAAGGGGCAGACCATCGCCTTGCATTATCGGGCGAGGCCGGAGATGGGCCACGCGTGCCGCGCGGCTGCAAGGGCGGCGCTCGACGGTGAGCAGGGCCTGAAGCTCATCGACGGCAAGATGGTGGTCGAGATCGCGCCCGCCGAAGCCGATAAGGGGCGCGCAGTCCTTACATTTCTCGACGAGCCGCCGTTCTTTGGCCGCCGCCCGGTCTATATCGGCGACGACGTGTCCGACGAGGCCGCATTCAAGGTCGCCCAGGAGCTCGGTGGTGTGGCGATCAAGATCGGGCGCGGACGGACCGCGGCGCAATATCGAGCTGCCGACAACGCCGATATTCTGCAGTGGCTGCGCGCCGTTGCAGCGAACGCCGGGCGCAAGGTCAGCTAGCAACGCGGCCCCCTCCAAAATCAGGATCTTGATCGGCAGGGGTCCGAGCCTGTTCAATGGGCTCAGGTAAACAGCCTGTGTCCTGCTCAGCCGCCGCTGCCCTCAGCGGCGGCTCATCGTGTGCACAACCAACAACCGGATGCCTCAGCGATGACCATGATGCCGAAGCCAAGCCCCCTGTTCTTGCCATTCCGTATGCGCGGCCTGGAGCTGCCCAACCGTATCGTCGTCTCGCCGATGTGCCAGTATTCGGCGGAACACGGGTCGGCCACCGACTGGCATATGATGCATCTGGGTACGCTCTCGCAGTCGGGCGCCGGGCTGCTGATCTTCGAGGCGTCGGGCGTGGAGCCGGAAGGCCGCATAACGCACGCTTGCCTTGGTCTCTACTCGGATGCCAACGAGGCCGCGCTGAAGCGCGTGGTCGATGCCTGCCGCCGCTATGGCCAAGCCAAGCTCGGCATGCAGCTCGCGCACGCCGGCCGCAAGGCATCATCGAAAGTGCCGTGGACCGCCAAGGTCATGAACGAGCCGGTGGCAGACGGCTGGCAGACCAAATCGGCGTCCGACCGCGCCTTCATGGACGGCTGGCCCACGCCGAAAGCCGTGTCGCTGGAAGACATCGCCGCGCTCAAGGCCAAGTTCGTCACTGCCACACAGCGCTGCGAGCGGCTCGGCTTCGATATGATCGAGCTGCATGCAGCGCACGGCTACCTGCTGCATCAGTTCCTGTCGCCTCTCACGAACAAGCGCACCGACGCCTACGGCGGCAGCCTCGAGAACCGGATGCGGCTGCCGCTCGAGATCTTCAAGGCCATGCGCGAAGCATGGCCTGAGAACAAGCCGCTCGGCGTGCGCATCTCGGCTGTGGACTGGGTCGAGGGCGGCTGGACGATCGAAGACTCAATCGCACTGACGCGCGAGTTGCAAAAGCTCGGTTGCGACTACGTCGATGCCTCCTCCGGCGGCAACGATCCGAATCAGAAGATCACGCTTGGACCGGGCTACCAGGTGCCGTTCGCCGCCCAGATCCGCAAGGCCACCGGCATGCCCACCATGGCCGTCGGCCTCATCACCGAGCCGGAGCAGGCTGAAGTTATTGTCGCGGAAGGCCAGGCCGACATGGTGGCGCTGGCCCGCGCCTTCCTCGATGATCCGCATTGGGCCTGGCGCGCGGCTTACCGGCTCGGCGCCAATCCAACCGCCCCGGCGCAATATCAGCGCGCCACGCTGCCAACCTGGCCGCCGGCGCAGAAGTACGTGCCGATGGCAAAAGCCGCGGAGTGATCGGCCGGGCGGGCGTCAGGTGATTAGCCGCCACGCGATCGCTGCCAGCACGACCGAGGCCGCCGCGAAAACAAGGAGACCGTGGCGGCCATCGACGAAGGAGTCGGGTAATGGCTGCAGCAGTAGCGGCGCCATAAGCAGCGCCAAACCGCCGCCAATGACGGCTGCATACCACGGTAAGGTCCGGGCTGCATAAGCGACCGCACACACTGAAGCCGCAGCCGAAGCTGCCATCGACAGCCAGAGGATTGCGGCACCCGCGCCCGTTCGCAACCGCTCGGACCGGTGCTCGCTCGGGAAATGGCCGCTGACGGTGAGCCCGTAGAGGCTCACGCTCAGCACCAACGCCATGAACATCACCAGAGAGAGCCAGTTCACGTCCGGCATGAAATGCTGCTCAAAAGCTCTTCGCTTGACCCGGCGGAAGCGCGCTTCCTAACATGCTCAGATATATCAGTCAGCCTATTTGCTGCAGCTCGTGGGAGGTCCATCAATGTCGAAGGAAGCCGCCAAGCCGGAGGAGAAGAAGCGCGAGAAGCGGACCATCACCGAAATCCGCGACAGCAAGAAGACCGGCGAGAAGATGGTTTACATGTCGGTACCGGACTACACGGCGGCGCAATGGGCCGAGATGGCGGGTGTCGATGTGGCCGTGGTCGGCGACAGCCTGGCCATGATCGCGCACGGCCACAAGAGCACCGTGCCGGCGACCATGGACATGATGGTCATGCACGCGCAGGCGATCCGCCGCGGTGCGCCCAATACCTTCGTGCTCGGCTGCATGCCCTACCAGAGCTATCACACGGTGGAGCGCGCGCTCGGCAACGCCACACGCTTCATGCAGGAAGCCCTCTGTGACGCGGTGAAACCGCAGGGCGGCAAATCGCAGGCGCACATTCTCAAAGCGCTGGTCGATGCCGGCATCCCGACCGCCTCGCATATCGGCCTGACCCCGCACACCATCGCCATGTTCGGCGGCTTCAAGATCCAGGGCCGGACGGCCGACACAGCCATGAAGATCCTGGAGGACGCACTCGCCATAGAGGACGCCGGCTGCTTCATGCTGGAGTTCGAAGCGGTGCCGGCCAAGATCGCTCGGCTCATCTCCGAGCAACTCACCATCCCGACCATCGGGATCGGCGCCGGAGTCGGCACCGACGGGCAGATCCTGCTCTGCCACGATCTGCTCGGCGTCTTCACCGACTTCAAGCCGAAGTTCACCAAGCGCTACGCCAAGCTCACCGAGGTGGCCGTTTCCGGCATCAGGCAGTACATCAAAGAGGTGAAAGAAGGCTCCTTCCCCGACGATGATCATTCCTACTCCGTCAAGGAGGAGGAATATGAGAAGTTCGCCGCCATGGTGCGCAAGCGCCGCCAGATCTGATCGAGGTGGAGGTCGGCAGTCTTGAGCACGGTACGGGCGAAACGGAGTCATGCCAGAGGCATACTTTCCGAACGACGCGCGTTGCGCCGATCCTCATCGCCGGAGCCGCTGACAGGACAAGCCTATCGCCTGCTCGAAGAGCAGATCGTGACACTCAGGATCGCGCCGGGCGAGGTGCTGTCCGAATATGCGCTGGCCGAGCAACTGGGGCTCGGCCGCACGCCCATTCGTGAGGCGTTGCAGCGGCTGGCTGGCGAAGGGCTCGTCGTCATCCTGCCGCGCAAGGGCATTCTCGTCACCGAGACCGACGCGAGGAAGCAGCTTCTGGTGCTGGAGGTGCGGCGCGAGCTCGAGCGCCTGATGTGTCGTGCCGCTGCAGTCCGCGCCACGCTGGAGCAACGCACGCGTCTGCGCGAGATTGCCACCGGCATGGACCACGCCAGCCGCAACAACGACGACATGGCGTTCATGCGCCTCGATCGCGATCTCAATCAGCTCATCGTCGAGGCCGCGCACAACGAGTACGCCGCGCGCGCCATGCGCTCGCTGCAGGGCCTGTTCCGCCGCTTCTGGTATCTGCATTACAAGGAGGCTGCCGATCTGCCGCTTTGTGCGCGTCTGCATGCGGCCCAGGCCCGCGCCATCGCCGACGGCGGCCCAGACAAAGCCGGAAAGGCGTGCGATGCCCTGATGGACTACGTGGAGAACTTCACCCGCGCCACGGCGTCGGGTTAAATGCTCGTCGGCAAAGCTGAGCTATCTGAGGAAGGACGATGACATTGCAGCGAAGGCTCAGCTGTGCGCTGGCCTTGTGCCTTATCGTGTCAGCGTCCCATGCCGAGGACGAGTTAGTGCGGCATTGGATGGCGGCCGACGCCATTCGCGCCGAGTTCTCCGGCAAGTCGCTCGCCGGCATCTATCCCTCCGGTGTTTCCTGGAGCGAGGACATCGCCACCGACGGTACCACCGACTATCGCGAAAATCAGAATTCGCCGCCCTGGCCAGTGGTGGCTGACGGCGCTCGAGTTCTGCTTCAGCTATTTGCCACCAGGCGTGGGCGGCTGCTTCCGCGTCGTGAAGATGAGCGCCAACTGCTACGAGATCTACGAGTTCAGCTCGGAGTTCGGCCGCCGCGACGCGCCGCCGCGGCAGAAGGGCGCCTGGAACGGCCGCATGTGGCGCACCGAGGCGCCTACCACCTGCGAGGAGAAACCAAGCGTTTGAAGTGTGCTTGGCGTCTTTCCGCTGTTGGCTGAAACCCCTGCGCGGAAAACCCCATTTTTGCGTCCTCGGCCATCGCGCGTCCGCGCGTAGCGCGGCTCCGCCGCGACGCGCGAATGAGCCGGGGTCTTTCACGCTGATGCTTTGGGCGCCGCGCGAGGAACAATACGGTATCGCGAATGGTCCCGGATAAGCCGCACCGAGCGCGCCTTTCCGGGAACGCAGGACGAGAGGTAGAGATTTGGTTCAACTTAAATCGGAAGGCTCTACGCCCCGTCGACTCGTTCGATGATGCGTCCGGCCATCGACACCACAGTTTGGATCGTATGCCCGACAGAGATGTCGCCCTCGATCACATCCGGGTTGGTGACGATGTCGATCTGGCCCCGGTCGGTCTCGACCAGCAGCCAGTAGTATGGGGCGTCCGCCAACGGATTGCGAAGCTGGATCGACTTTTGGATGACGCCCGTCACGAGCCACAGCGCACCGGGCTTGGTGCGGTAGATGAGCCGCGCGTCGGCCACCTCGTCCGGCTCCATGGCCGCGATCGAGCCGCGTGCGACCAGCCGCTGCGATGGGATGGCGCGCAGGAACTCCGCCTCCGTGGCGTAGGCCCATACGCGATGCGCCAGCCCGGCGACCTGCACCCGCGCCTCGAATGGCGTGGGCATGGGCTCGACCGCATAGCCGAGCTGCTCGAACACGAACGGCATCGCACGGCCCTTGCGCCGCAGTGCCGGCAGGCTGGCGATGCATACGCCATCAAGCGCGTTCTCTGGTTTCCAGCTGAGCCTGCGGTGCACGCGCATGCGGATAGCGCTGGCGCCACGCTGGAAGACGGTCATGCCCTTCAGGTCATCGATCGGCTCTAGCGGCCGGCCTGCGCTTGCATCTCCGGCGCGACGTGGGTAGTGCAGCCAGATCTCGGCGCCGCCGGGCGACAGCCATGTGCGGTACTCGCCATCCGCACAAACGATGCGCCGCCCTTTCGACCGCGCGATACGCGCAATCGCATCGGCCGTGGCGCGATCCATCTCGCAGCCGAATCCGATAGCGTGAAGGCGAGTGCACACGGCTACGCAAACCCCGACTTTGCCGTCCTCCGGCAGTCCCACACGTTCTGCCGGCCATGCTGTTCGATGATGCCACAAAGCTCGGCAGCTCATGAAGATGCAATGCAGCAACACGCTCGAGCGTGCGGGCACTCAATGACAATAAAGCAGCGGCAAATGCGAGGCTCAGAGCCCCAGCGCGCCTCTGAACCTGCGCGCAATCGTCGCGCCATCTTTCTCGGGCAAGCGCCAGGGATCGTCCGTGATCGCGATCTTGGCCACTGCGAAGCTCGGCCCCGGCGCCGTAAAAATAAACTTCACCAGCTCCGGCATGCGCTCCTGATCCGTCACGAGCATGGTGCGCGCAATGCCGAAGCCTTCTGCTACGCGGCAGAGGTCGGTGCGGCCACTGCTCAGGCCGCGCTGGCGACCGGTCTCGGAGAAGCTCTCGTTATCGAGCACGAGAATGGTCAAGTTCGGCGGCGCCTGGTCGGCAACCACGGCGAGAGAGCCGATCCCCATCATCATCTCGCCGTCGCCGGTGAGCGCCAGCACGCGGCGCTTGGGTTGAGCCAGCGCGATGCCGAGCGCGGTCGGCACCGCCAGGCCCATGCCGCCCCACGAGTAGAGATATTCCGGTGAGTCACCTGCCGCGAAGATGTCCCAGGTTGGACTACCGAGACCGGGCACGACCAGCGCATCGCCGCGATGCTTCAACAACTCGGCTACAAACGGCCGGCGCTGGATCTTGTTTGGAGTTGGCGTGCTCATTTCTGTCCGAACCCCTTGGCGCCGATCACGCGCTGGCTGATCAGAACCGCTGCCGACAGCAATCCGTGAAAGGCGATATCCGCCGCCGCAGCGAACACCTCTCCCACCTCCTCGGCCTTGTCGACCGGGAAGCACTTCACGCCCACGGCCTCCAAAGCCGGCCTGACGGCCTGGCCCATCGGCACCTGCCACGGATTGAACTCGCCCCACTGGCCGCGCATGGTCACCAGCATCAGGCATGGCGCGCGGAACGTCGTGGGCAGCCCCAGCGCGTTGATGCAGTTGCCGACGCCAGACGATTGCATGGCGATCATCGCGCGCGTGCCGCCGAGCCATTGGCCGGTGGCGATGCCGATGCCTTCTTCCTCGGTCGAAAGAGTGACGAGGCGCATACCCTTGTCGGCGTCGACCATCTTCAGAAGCTGCGTCAGTCCGCCGTCGGGGACCGTGCAGACGGTCTTGATCTCCCGCGCCTGCATCTCGCGGAACACGTCAGCGGGCCATGTCACGCCATTGCTCGCAGCCATCTCGAACTCGTCTCCTTCAAGCCGACGCCGACAGCTCGGCCTTGCCGATGCCTTCGATCTCGAACACGAACCTTTCGCCCGCTGCAATCGGCAAGGTCGGGATCAAGCTGCCGGTGATGACCACCATGCCGGCTTGCAACGGCCGGTTGCGGTCGGCCGCCAGATTGGCGAGCCACGCCAGGGCGCCCATCGGATCGTCCGTCAGCCCCTCGCGCGCGTCCTTGCCGTTGATGGCGAGCTTGCCCTTGATGCCGTCGAGCGATTTGTCCGCTGCGACCGTCACCGGCGCACCGAGAACGATACCGGCATTCCAGGCATTGTCGGCGATCAGCGACAGGGCCTTGCTCTCCCTGTAGACGGCCTTGCGGTCCTCGATCAGCTCGAACGCCGGCATCACCACCGACACTGCCGCGCGCACGTCCTCGCGTGTGTACGGCGCTGCCTTTTTCGGCAGCGCGCGCGCCATGCGCACGGCCAGCTCGCACTCGATCACGACATGCATGTAGTCGCCCAGCCGGATCGAGGCAGGGGAGCCATGCACGCGCCGCTCGTAGATCATGCCGCCACACGGGTGATCGATACCCATGAGCTGCTGCATGACCTTCGTGGTGGTCGCGATCTTGAGGCCAGCCAGCTCGCCGTAGAGCGGCCTCCACAACTCGCGCAGCGCCTCTTGTGCCGCGTAGGCCTCGTCCACCGTGCTCGGCGCTATCTCCGGCGGCAGGTTCTGGTACACGGTGCGCTGGCGATGCGCGTCGGCGATGAAACGCGCCGCAGCCTTGGGATCGAACGCAGGCATGTGAGTTCTCCTCGGGAACCGATTTGGCCGCGCGACAGCCCTTCGTCAGACGGCGAGCTTCTCGATTTCCTCGACGATGGCGCGGCCCATCTCGGACGTGCCGACCTTGCGCATGTTCGGCTGCATGATGTCGCCCGTACGCAGCCCACGCGCCAGAGCGCCGGCGATAGCCTTGTCGATGAGATCGGCTTCCTTGGCCATGTCGCAGGAGTAGCGCAGCGCCATGCCGAGCGAGGCGATCTGCGCAATCGGGTTGGCGACACCCTGGCCGGCGATGTCGGGCGCGGAGCCGTGCACGGGCTCGTACAGCGCCTTGCGCTTGCCAGTGCTGGCGTCGGGTGCGCCGAGCGAGGCCGACGGCAGCATGCCGATGGAGCCCGTCAGCATCGCCGCCTCGTCCGACAGCATGTCGCCGAACAGGTTGTCGCACACGATGACGTCGAACTGCTTCGGGTTACGGACAAGTTGCATGGCGCAGGCGTCGGCCAGGATGTGCTGCAGCTCGACATCCTTGGCTTCCTTGGCGTGCACGGCCGTCACCACCTCGTTCCACAGGACGCCCGTCTTCATGACGTTGCGCTTCTCGGCCGAGTGCACCCTGTTGCGGCGCTTGCGCGCCAGGTCGAAGGCGACGCGGGCGATGCGGGCGATCTCGTCTGTGGTGTAGACCGTCGTATCGACGGCGCGCTTCTGCCCGTTCTCGAGGGTCACGATCTCCTTGGGCTCGCCGAAGTAGGTGCCGCCGGTCAGCTCGCGCAGGATCAGGATATCGAGGCCCTCCACGTGCTCACGCCGAAGGGAGGATGCCTCCGCCAGCGCCGGGTAGCAGATGGCTGGACGCAAGTTGGCGAACAGGTCCAGCTCCTTCCTGAGCTTTAGCAGGCCCGCCTCGGGCCGGTTCTCGTATTTCACCTTGTCCCACTTGGGCCCGCCGACCGAGCCGAACACGATGGCGTCGGCCTTCCTCGCCCGGCTGAGCGTCTCGTCCGCCAAGGGTACGCCGTGCTTGTCGATGGCTGCGCCGCCGACGATGTCGGTCTCGGTCCTGAACTCCGCCTTGCTCTTCTTGTTGAAGAAGGCAAGCACGCGATCGACCTCGGCCATGACTTCTGGACCGATGCCGTCGCCGGGAAGAAGCAGCAGATTGTGTGTGGCCATTGCCGTGTTTTTCCGTGGTGCGGGAGCTGTTATCAGGAGAGAGCGAAATTGCTAACCCGTCCGTCCCGCACGCGCAAGCAGAGCCGGCCGCGGAATGCGCGTGGCAAGGCACCCGCCTTTGACAGGGGCCGCCGACGCAGATTAGGTCGGCAGCCGACGAGAGCGCGATCGCCTCACATGGAAGCACTACCGCTTCCATGTGAGACGTGAATCGCACTCTAAACTTAAAGTGTAGAGCAGGATTCACGCTCCAGATGGATCGCGAATGCAATTCCATCTGAAACGATCCTGCTCTGGGAGAGCGCATGGTCGCAAAAGCAGCCCTTGGCCCGCAAACCGCGCCGCGGCCGGACGGCGCGTCCGGCACTGTCGCCGCGGCGCGCGACGTCTGGCCGGCCGGTGTCGAGCCGACGCCGGAATACGCCGCCGCACTGCAGTTCCTGCGCGAGGACAGCGGCCACCTGTTCGTCACGGGCCGCGCTGGCACCGGCAAGTCGACCTTGCTGCGTGCGCTCGGCTCCCTGCTTCCCGACGAGATGGTGGTCCTGGCTCCTACTGGCCTCGCCGCTGTCAACGTCGGCGGGCAGACCATTCACTCCTTCTTCGGCTTTCCGCCACGCCTGATCCGGCCGGACGACATCCGCCGCAGCCGCAATGGCCGCGTCATGCGCATGCTCAAGGTGCTGGTCATCGACGAGGTGTCGATGGTGCGCTCGGACCTGATGTGGGCCATCGACCAGTCGCTGCGCATCAATCGTGGGCGCCCACGCGAGCCGTTCGGCGGCGTGCGCCTGCTGCTGTTCGGCGACCTGCACCAGCTTCCGCCTGTCGTGCAAGAGGCCGAGGTGGCCGAACATCTGGAGTCGAGCCACGGCGGGCCGTTCTTCTTCAGTGTACCTGCCTTGCGCGAGGGCGCCGGCACCTCGCTGCTCGAGCTCACGCACGTCTTTCGCCAGCGCGACGAGGCCCTCCTCACCGTGCTCAACCGCGTGCGCGACGGAGAGGCTGACGCCGACGATCTTACTGTCCTCAACGAGCGTGTCGCGCCTATCCGCACACTCTCGGAGGGAGAACCTTACGTCATCCTGACGCCCACCAACGCGGCGGCCAACCGCATCAACATGGCGTTCCTCGAAGCGCTGCCCAGCGGCGCTCGTGAATACGCGGCCAAGGTCACGGGCGACTACAACCAGAGTGCGCAGCCCACCGACCAGACCCTGGTGCTCAAACCCGGCGCCAAGGTCATGCTATTGCGCAACGATAGCGACCGCCGCTGGGTAAACGGCACCATCGCGCGCATCGCCCGGCTGGAACAGGACCGCGTCTGGGTGGAGATCGACGGCGAGGAGCACGAGATCGAGCCGGCCTCGTGGGAGGCCCGGCGCTATGCCTACGACCAGGCCGAGCAGAAGATCGTCGAGACCGTCGCAGGCACCTTCCGTCAGTATCCACTACGGCTGGCCTGGGCCCTCACCATCCACAAGAGCCAGGGGCTCACCCTGGACAAGGTCTACCTCGACCTCGGGCGCGGCACCTTCGCGCACGGTCAGGCCTATGTTGCCCTGTCCCGCTGCCGCTCCCTCATGGGCTTGGCCCTCGCCCGCCCGCTCCGCCCTCAAGACATTCTGTTCGATCGGGCGGCAATGGGATATCGCGAGCTATTTCCGTCACTTGGCTGATGACTGTCTATATTGCATTGCAACATTGATAATAACCCAATGAAATGCGATTTTTTGAGCCGTTTGGCCGAGAATTATCGCGTCGCAAAATAATTGTTGCAATGCACAAATAATTGCCTATATTTGCGGCAAGTCAGTTCGCCCAACAGCACAAGCCGAGAGAGAGACCCATGAACGAGTACTTCAAGCGCCAGACCGAGGAATTCATGAACGCCGCCAAAGTGGCGCAGATGCCCGAGAACCTCCAGGCGTTTGCCCAGGAGAGCGTCGCCAAGACGCGCGAGGCCTACGACAAGCTCAGCACCGTCGCCAAGGACCAGGCCAAGGCCACCGAGGAGTTTCTGCTCGCGAACTCAGGCTGGCGCCAAGGCCATCGGCGCCCGGGTGCTCGACAACGCCACCGCCAACACCGAAGCCGTGTTCAACGCTGCGCAGGCCATCGCCAAGGCCAAGAGCCTGCCCGAGGCTGCGCGTCTGCAGACTGAGTTCTTCCAGAAGCAGCTTGCCGTCGCCGGCGAGCAGACCAAGGAGCTGTTCGAGCTGTCGGCCCGGGTTGCCCAACAGGCATTCCAGACCGTCAACGAGGTGGCGGCAAAGTCCTTCGACCAGATGAAGAAGGGCGCCTGAGTTCAGCTTTAAGAGGGCGGCATGTGGGGCGCGCGGGGCGCTCCGCTTGCGCTTTGGCCCGGAGCCGGAAGAGCGGCTCCGGGCCTTTCTTTATGTGGGCGCTGACGGCCCGCGTCGCCCTTGCCGCAACACAGGCACCAGCGCCGCAGCCCCGCTCAATGGCAGCAGCGAGATGATCCCGAACGTCGTGCCGTAGCTTCCCACCAGCTTGTAAATGGTCGCGAACATGGCGGGGCCCACCATGATGCCGACGAAGCTGAATACCAGCACCGCACCCGTTGCCACGCTGATGTTCTTCGGCCCACTGGCCCGCGCCACTTCCGCCATGTAGAGGCCGTTCCAGCCGACGACACAAAGCCCGAATACGAACAGCAACAAGGCTAGAGCCGGCCTGGGCCAATCCGGCGTCGCGGCTGCCATCAGCAACGCACAAGCCGCTGACGCCACCCCGAGAAAAATGAGCACCTCGATCCCGCGATCGATTTTCTGCGCCAACACGCTCCAGCCGACGCGTCCGGCAATGCCGCCGATCTGCATCAGCGTCGCCATGCCGCCTGCCGCCACCAGCGACCAACCAAGCTCCTGCACGAGCATGGTGACGATGAAGGTGAGCAGGCAGAGCTGCGCCGAGGCGTATCCAAGCCCCATGATCGAGATGCCGCGCAGGGTCGGATCGCGCATGGCAAGCCGCATGCCGTCGAGCAACGCGCCTTGAATGCGCGCGCCAGGGTCACGATCATCGTCCCAGCGCCGGCGCATTCTCGCGATCAGAAGCGCCAGCACCAGATAGAGCAGCATGCCGGTCAGGATCGCGCCTTGCCAGCCGACGATTTCGCTGGCGCTCGGGAGGAGCAGCGCAGCCAGAATGCCGCCGAACGGGACCCCGGTCTGCTTCAGCGCAAAGATGAGATTGCGATGCCGGCTCGGCCCGAAGCGCCAGAGAAGATGCGATGCAGCCGGATTGGTCAGTCCATATCCAAGCCCGATGAGAAGAGTGGCCGCGGTTGCAATCAGCAGGTTCCCGGACGCTAGGCCCACCAATCCGGCTGCGCCAATCAGGACGGCCGTCAGACTGATGGTCCCGGCGCCATGGCGGCGCACGAACAACCCAGCAAAGGTGGATAGCGCCGCCGCGGCTACGTACACGAGGCTGACTTGGTAGCCGACCATCTCCGCGCCGACGCCGAAGCTCGGTGCGGCCTTGGGCGCCAGCGTGGACAATGCGAGCGCAGCAAACGTCGCCAGCCCCTGCACGCTCGCCACCAGCGCCACTAGCCCCGCGAGCCCAAGCGGCGGCAGCTCATCCGGCATGGCGCCCGCCTCGGCGCGCCCCAACTGCGTGCTTGCGTCAGAGCGCTCGCGCATATTTCGCCCGAGGTTGGGTGTCGCCGGAAGCGTGGCTGGTGTAATGTCCGGACATAGCGGCTTTTGCGAAGGCTACCGCAACTGATGTTGCGTCGCAATGAACATGGGGACGGCGCCGTTGCGGGCGCCGCAGACCCGGGACGATAAACACGGAGGCACGCTCATGAACGCCAGGCCCAATCCCGCATTGAAGCGCTCCGCAGACAAAGCCGACCCGAAGACGATCGAAAGTCTCACGGCACAAGCTTCGATCTCCCAAACTCTGGCTGCCTTCGTCACCCGCACACGGCATGAGGAAATTCCGGCCGATATTCGCACGCGCGCGCTCCACCATATGCTGGATGCCGCGGGCATCGCCGTCGCGGCCACGCGCTACGATCACGCGCATCGCGTGCTCACTGCCGTGCGCGGATTGGGTGGCGCCGGCAGCGTACCGGTGTTCGGCTTCCCGGCGCGGCTCGCCATGCGCGATGCGGCGATGGTCAACGGCTATCTCTGCCATGGCCTCGACTACGACGACACGCATGTGGCCGGCATCATTCATCCCACGGCAAGTATTCTCCCTGCCGTACTTTCTGCCGCCGCGCACGTCGGCGCGTCGGGCAAGGCCATGGTCACCGCATTCGTGCTGGGCGTCGAAGCCGCCGCGCGCATCGCGTCGGTGGCCCGTAGCGGCTTCCATCAAGTGGGCTTTCATCCCACAGGGATGGTGGGCGTCTTCGGCTGTGCACTCGCCGCCGGCCGTCTGCTCGGCCTCAACGAGAAAGAGCTGGCGATGGCGCAGGGCATCGCTCTATCGATGGCATCGGGGTCGCTCGAATTTGTCGAGGATGGAGCGTGGAACAAGCGGCTGCATCCGGGCTGGGCGGCGCAAGCCGGCATTACCGCGGCGGCCCTCGCCCGCGAAGGGTTCTTCGGCGCCACCAACCCCTACGAGGGGCGCTTCGGCCTCTACAATTCCTATATGGGCACGCACCGGGAGCAGGCGGACCTATCCTTGGCAACCTCTGGGCTCGGCGAGACCTGGGAGCTGCTGCAGGTCGCCATCAAACCCTATCCCGCCTGCCACCTGACGCACGCGTGCATCGACGCAGCGATCATCCTCAAGAAGCAAGGCGTCACGCCCGAGCGAATCAAGTTCATCGAAGCGCTGGTGCCCGAAGGCACGTTCCAGGTCATCTGCGTGCCGGAGTCGAACAAGCTCAAGCCGGCCAACAGCTATGATGCGCAGTTCTCGCTGCAGTGGCTGACGGCCTGCGCCTTCATCAAGGGCAAGCTCGGTCTGGCAGAGCTCGAGCCCGGCGAGATCAATGACCCCGACGTGCTGGCGCTCACGCAGAAGGTCAAGTTCGGCGCCTATCAGGACAGCCCGTTCCCGAAAGCCTACTCCGGCGCGCTGACCGTCACGCTCGACGATGGCCGGAAGATCTCGCACCGCGAGCACATCAATCGCGGCGCCGCCGATCGGCCGCTGTCCAATGCGGAGATCGTTGCCAAGTTCCGGGATAATGTCGCCCTGGCCTTCAACGACGAGGTGGTGGATCGCATGCAGGAGGCAATGCTGGGCCTGGAAGTTGCGGCGAATGCAGCCGAGGCGTTGCAAGCGTTCTCGCCGGCCGCAGCCAGGTGATCGCGCGCCAGCACCTTCGCGTTCCAAGCCGGCCGAAGCCATGTCGAGCCTGATGCAAAAACGATCCGCCGAGGACAAGGGCCAGCCGCTGTACGTGCGCCTGGCCCAGTCGCTGGGCGACGGCATCGCCAGCGGGCGCTATTCAGTCGGTACCCTGCTGCCGACCGAGGCCAAGCTCGGTCAGACCTTCGGCGTCTCACGCTACACGGTGCGTCAGGCGATCCAGCATCTGCGCCATCAAGGGCTCGTATCGGCGCGCAAGGGTGTGGGCACGCGCGTGGAGGCGCAGCAGCGCAAGTCCACTTACACGCACGCGTTCCATTCCTTGGCCGAACTGCTGCAATACGCCAGCGAGACGCAGCTTCGGGTCCAGCACCAGGACATCCGCAGCGTACGGGCGGGCGAAGCCGAGCTACTCGGCTGCCGCCCCGGCAAGCGCTGGTTGCACGTCACCGGCGTGCGCTACCCGGCGCGCGGCGGCAAACCGATCTGCCTGTCGGAGATTTTCATCGACGCTGCCTACAAGGCGATTGCCGGCGAAATCGGCCGGACGCGCACCGCCATCTGTGCGGTGATCGAGCGCCGCTTCGGCGAAGCTATCGTCGAGGTCGAGCAGCAGATCGAAGGCGCCGTCCTTTCCAACGAGGAGGCGCAACACCTCGACGCGGAGGAAGGTGCCGCAGCGCTGCGTATCACGCGACGCTACTTCGTCACCGGCCGCCGGCTGATCGAGCTGTCGACGAGCCTGCACCCTGCGGACCGCTTCTCCTACGCCATGACCATCAAGAGAGATGTCCCAGGCTGAGGGTCGCACGCCCACCTTCGTTTGAAGCTGGCGGCTGGATCGCAGCGGGCGTCAATGCTATGCGTGCAGCCGCACGCACCGCCGCCGTTCATTCTACTTGGGACGCACGCATGGCCTATGTCATCACGCCGCCGCACCAGCCGACCCTTCCGGTCAAGGGCTCGGATCAACTCTTTCCCGTACACCGCATCTACTGTGTCGGCCGCAACTACGCCGAGCACGCGCGCGAGATGGGCTCGGATCCGGACCGCGAGCCGCCGTTCTTCTTCCAGAAGAACGCCGACAACGTTCTGACGTCAGGCAAGCTGCCCTATCCATCGCAGACCAAAGACCTGCATTTCGAGATCGAGCTCGTCGTGGCCTTGAAGTCGGGCGGCGCAAACATCAAGCCCGCCGATGCGCTCGGCCACGTTTACGGCTACGCGGTGGGTCTGGACATGACACGCCGCGATCTACAGAACGCCGCCAAGAATACCGGACGTCCGTGGGAAGTGGGCAAGGCCTTCGAACGCTCCGCTCCCTGCACGCCGATTGTTCCGGCAACCGCCATCGGACATCCGAGCAAAGGTGCCATCTGGATCGACGTCAACGGCGAGCGCCGTCAGACCGGCGATCTGGCACAGATGCTCTGGGACATTCCACATCAGATCGCGTTCCTATCTGGTCTGTTCGAGCTGGCCGCCGGCGATCTCATCTTCACGGGCACGCCGGCGGGTGTCGGTTCGACCAAAGCAGGAGACCGTCTGCATGGTCACGTGGACGGCGTTGGCGACCTCGAGGTGGTGGTTAGCTGAGCGACGCTGACAACGATCGTTCGATCGATCTCTCATCGAGCATCGCGGCAGCACGCAGAGCTTGTCGCATCGACTGCGTTGTGAGAGCTCACTGCGAGTCAGCGATGATGCCTGAGCGGATAATCCGACAGCGCGCCATTGCATTGCACGAGAGAGAATGCGATAGTGAATGCGAAAACTGCGGCTTGATTGCAACACTTTCAGTCTTACGCACGACATTTCCAAGACAGATTTGGATTTAACAGTCAACATTCCGTCTGGTTTTGCTCATTGTTTTTTAGTCCGAACTGATTCGGACGTTCTTGAGAGGGAAGAGACCCATGGCTAAGGCCAAGAAAGCGAAGAAGGCAGCGAAGAAGACCAAGAAGGCGGCGAAGAAGAAGCGCTAGCAGTTTCGGGAGGCTAGGCGCCTCCGGTTGGGCACTGGAGCGCCCCCCGCCTTCCGATTATCTGTTTAGCCAAGCCGCTTGGCATTCGAGACCGGAGGTTGCAGCGATCGCTGGCCTCCGGTCTGTCTTTTTGAAGTGCCCCATCCGAAAGCGTGACGCCTTTCCTTGCGCGGCGTCGGCGTCGCATCAAAAAAACTGTATCTCGGGTCTGCTCGGCGCGTGTGCCGACGGCGAAGCTCGTCGGATCCCAAGAATGCCGGCGGCGCTAGCAGCTCCATGTTCAGATACCTCTTCGTCGACCATTCGCTGCCGGCGATGTAGCGCAGCCGGGCCGCGGCCAGGTTCAACGCCGATTGTCCGTCAGGAAAGGCGCCGACCACACGCGAACGTCGCCGGATCTCGCGCAGGATGCGCTCGAGCGGGTTGTTGGTGCGGACGCGCCGCCAGTGCGCCTCCGGGAACGGCGTAGTAGGCCAGCGTCTCGGCAACGCCCGTCTCCACGAGCTCAGCGGCCTTGGTGAGGCGCAACGCGCGCAGCTTGGCGACCACTGGCAAAGCCTTTTCCCGGGCAGCCGCAACGTCCTCGCTGGCGTGGATCGCCTTCAGCATCGCCGCAACCTCGCGCATCTTCGGTCGCGGCACATGGCTGAAGACGTTGCGGTAGAAGTGAACCACGCACCTTTGCCAGCATGCATCAGGGAAGAACTCGGCAGCACTCTCCGCCAACCCCAGGCAGGCGTCCGAGATGATCAGGCGCACGCCCGTCAGCCCGCGCTCCTTCAAATGCTTCAGGAAGCCCGACCAGCCGGCCTTGTCCTCCTTGGCACCCTCGCAGATGCCCAATATCTCCCGGTAGCCCTCGGCGTTCACCGCGATCGCCACCAACAGTGACACATTGCGAACCTCGCCGGCCCAGCTGCGCTTCATCACGATGCCGTCGAGATACACGTAGGGGTGCTCGCCTTCGATCGGGCGGTTGCGCCACGTCTCGATCGTCTCGTAGATCTTCTTGTTGAGGTCGGAGACCGTCGATGGCGACACGCGCGTGCCCCACAGCGCCTCGGTGATGTCCTCAACCCGTCGCACCGAAACGCCCGCCAGGTACATCTCAATCAGCGCCTCCTCAACGGAAGCTTCCCGGCGCCGGTAGCGCTCGATGATGGCCGTCTCGAACGTCTGGCGCCGCAAACGCAATCGCGCGCCCATCGCGGGACGTACGCGGCCCTTGCTACAGTTTGATCGCTGACGAATACAGTGTGCTCGCGCGCAGCGATCGCCGTCCTCTTTCTGCTGGCGACGATCTTCCTCTCGCACGCACGATTAGAAACACACTGCCGACGATAATTCTCTTCTTTATTTCGCCATCTCAATCAGATGCTGATCTGAAGTCACATCTGACTGCAATTCTCCACGCTAAACCCTTCCGCGCGCTGATCACATTAACGTGCCATTAACCGCTCCCTCACCAGCATGCTTCTCGCAAGTATTTCTGATTCGTCCGGGCAGACGAGCAGGCTTGCGAACTGGGAAAAGAGAGAGAAAGAGGAGAGAACTATGGCTAAGGCACTGAAGAAGAAAGCCCCTAAGACCGTGAGCAAGAGCAAGGCGAAGTCGAAGGTTGTCGCCAAGCGGTCCGGCAGCGCACGTCGCAAAGCGGCCCCCAAGCGTCGCACGACGGCTAAGCGCCGCACCGCCCGCAGGTAGCAGGCGGGAAGCGCCCGGCGCAACGCTGGGCGTGAAGTCTCCTGACGCGATCGGCCGGTCTACCCATCACGGGTTGCCGGCCGAATTCTTTTTCAGAGCTGCAAACGACGGATAGTGGTGTCAAACGCGACGCTCGACCATCAGCTTCTTGAGCTCGGCGATGGCTTTCCCGGGATTGAGGCCCTTGGGGCATGCCTTGGCGCAATTCAGGATGGTATGACACCGATACAGCCGGAACGGATCCTCCAGATTATCGAGCCTCTCACCCGTCGCCTCGTCCCTGGAGTCGATGACCCAGCGGTAGGCTTGCAGCAGGATTGCCGGACCGAGAAAACGGTCCTGATTCCACCAATAGCTCGGACACGAGGCCGAGCAGCAGGCGCAGAGAATGCACTCATAAAGGCCGTCCAGCTTCGCGCGATCCTCCCTCGCCTGCTTGCGCTCGTCGGGCGGCGTCGGGGTGTCCGTCTTGAGCCACGGCTCGATGGACTGATGCTGGGCATAGAAGTTGGTGAGATCCGGCACGAGGTCCTTGACGACCTGCATGTGCGGCAGCGGATAGATGCGTACCGCGCCCCTCACGTCGTCGATGCCTTTCAGGCAGGCCAATGTGTTGGTGCCGTCGATATTCATCGAGCACGATCCGCAAATGCCCTCGCGGCAGGAGCGCCGGAAGGTCAGCGTGGGGTCGATCTCGTTCTTGATCTTGATCAGCCCGTCCAGGACCATCGGCCCGCAGGTTTTGCGCTCCACCCAATAGGTATCAATGTGCGGATTGGCGCCGTCGTCGGGGTTCCAGCGATAGACGCGAAACTCCTTCCAATCGCCCTTGCCCGGATTGTTCCAAGTCTTGCCGGTCTTGACCTTCGAATTGCGTGGAAGCGTGAGCTGGACCATCAGGCGCGCCTATAAGTGCTCCAGAGCAGGATCGCTTCGGCTCA
This sequence comes from uncultured Alphaproteobacteria bacterium, assembly GCA_963840425.1. Classification (GTDB taxonomy): domain Bacteria; phylum Pseudomonadota; class Alphaproteobacteria; order Rhizobiales; family Hyphomicrobiaceae; genus CADEFX01. The sequence goes on from CAWIYZ010000033.1 coordinate 451,909, forward strand.
AATCACTTTGAACTGCAATCGAGACGAGAGGGCGATCACGCTCTGGCGTTGCGGCCACGCACTCTGGTTGGCCGGTCTGTGTGTGTCAACGATCGGTGCATCCAAGATCGGCACTAGTTCAGTTGGCGGCCCGGTGCCTCGGCGAGCGCTTGAGATGCGGTCGGGCTTCCCGGCGCCGGCTCCAGCACGGTGGGGCCGAACTTCTGCATCTCGAGAATGGCGAGGCCGCGCTCCGAGAGGCCATTGGGCTGGAACCGGAAGGGGCCGTCGATGCCGGTGAAACCAGAGGCACGCGTCAGATTGGTGGACGTATAGCGCGCGCCTTTTGCCGCGGTCGCAAACGCGGCGCCGACGCCAATGGCGTCGTAGGCGAGGCTGGCGAGCCGCGGCGGCATGTTCTTGTAGGTCTTGGCGAACCGCTCGGAGAAATCGCGCCAGCCGCGGGGATCGGGCGCTGCAAACCAGCCTCCCTCCAGAATGCGCTCGCGTCCCGCATTGGGGTAATCCCAGCCGCCCGCGCCTATGATCTTGATGCGTTGCGGATCGATCTCGGACTTCGGCAACATGGGTCCGATGAGCGGCAGAGTGTCCTGGCCACCCGGAAGGAACAGCGCATCCACCGGCTGTCCCGTCTCCTCCGCTGTGCGGATGGCGTCGCGCATGCGCCGAACCGGGTCGATCATACCGTTGACCTCGACAGGGAACCGCTCGATCGCCACGATCGTGCCGCCGTTGCGCTCGACGGCAGCCTTGAACATCGGCTCCAACAGTTTGCCAGACGTATCGTCCGGAAGCAGCGCGGCGAACCGCTGGCGTCCCTGGCCGGCCGTGAACGCCACGACGCGCGGAACCTCCTGGGCCGGCAGAAAGCTCAGCAGATACACGCCGGTCGCAGCGACGCGGGCATCGTTCGAAAAGGCGATGACAGGCACGTTACCTTGACGCGCGATGGGTGCAGCGGCCGACACCGACTTGGCGAACAGCGGGCCAATGATGAGCTCTGCCCCACCTTTGATCGCCTCCTCGGCCGCGGCGCGGGCACCTTCCTCCGTACCCTTGTCATCCTTCACGAGCAGTTGCAGGCTCGGCGCCTCCAACTCGAACAGCGCAAGCTCCGCCGCCTGCTTCATGCCCTTGGCAATGGCCGCCGTCTGCGGACTGCCCGAGAGCGGGAGCAGCATGGCAATCTTGACGGGACTCTTGGCGTCGAGCGCGCGCTCGGCCGGATCCTTGTTGGCCTCGGGCGCGAGTGAGCCGACAGTAACGTTGGAAGATCCGTTCGTGCACGCGGCCAGCCACAGCGCGCAGGCCAGCACCGCCAAACAAAGCCGCAACACGTGGAGAGAGCCGCCAGCTAATGTGTCGCCCGGGCTCAGCTTCATCCGGCGTGCCGTCTTGGCTGTACCGTCATGCCGTCTCGGTTCCGTATCGAAGAAAGGGTTCGCATGCGGCATCGATAGCCCTGCCCCCGTTCCCAGAACAGAACATTTGCGCCACACTGCGCCGAATTTGCGGCCATATCCTCATCTTAGCTACATCGGCGACCCACCATGCCAGTGCCTGATCCGGACCGGCCGGCCTCCCCATTGGCCGAGCATGCGGCCGCCGAGCTTGCGAGACAATCCGCCCAGCGCCTGGAGCCCGGCCTCTATCTCGTCGCCACGCCGATCGGTAACCTCGGCGACATCTCGTTGCGAGCGCTTGCGACACTGTCACGCGCCGATCTCATCTGCTGCGAGGACACAAGACACAGCCGCATCCTGCTCGACCACTACGGCATCCGTCGCCCCCTGCGGGCCTATCATGAGCATAACGCGGAGGCTGAGCGCCCGCGTATCCTCGGCGCGCTCGCTGCGGGACAGATGATTGCTCTCATCTCGGATGCCGGCACACCACTGATCTCCGATCCCGGCTTCAAGCTCGTGCGCGCGGCGCTCGAAAACGGATTCCCCGTGGTGGCGATTCCCGGCGCCTCGGCGGTGCTGACCGGACTTGCTGTCGCCGGCTTACCAACGGACAGCTTCTTATTCGCCGGCTTTCTGCCCCCAAAAGAAAATGCACGTCGGGCACGCCTCGCCGAGCTGGCCGACACACCGGCCACGCTGATCTTCTTCGAGGGACCCTCGCGTTTGGCGTCCTCGCTCACCGCCATTGCCGAGGTATTCGCGGGACGCGATGTGGCCGTGGCGCGGGAGTTGACCAAGCACTACGAAGAAATCAAACGCGGCACGGCCGAGGAGCTCCGGGCGTGGGCCGCTGCTGCCGACGACATCAAAGGCGAGATCGTCATTCTTATCGGGCCGCCCCCGCCGGCTCCCCAGATCACCGATAGCGACATCTCCACACGTCTCGAGCCGCTGTTGGCTGATATGAGCTTGCGTGACGCGGCGCGCGCTGTCGCCGGCGACCTCGGAGTTGCGAAATCCAGGGTCTACGATATTGGACTCAAGCTGAAGGGCGGCGAACGATGATGCATGAAGGGAGAGCGGCTGGCTCGAAAACCGAGCGATTGGGCCGCCTGCGGCGCGGCTCCTTCGCCGAGCTTGCCGCTGCCTGCCTGCTGACCTGCAAAGGCTACCGCGTGATCGCCCGTCGGCACCGCACGCCTCATGGCGAGATCGACCTCATCGCCACCCGCTGGGGCCGCATCGCCTTCGTGGAGGTCAAGCGGCGCGTGGCCCTCGCCGAGGCAGAGGCCGCGCTCACGCCGTATCAGGCCGGGCGTATTGCCTTAGCTGCAGACCACTGGATCGCGCGCCATCCGCGGTTTCGCGACCATGAAATCGGCCTCGACGCCATCCTGGTCGTGCCCGGCCGTTTGCCACGCCATCTGAGGAACGCGATGGACGTGGCCTGATTGCGCCAAAACACATTGACGAAACGCATTTCGGGCCGTTTGCATAGTCCGAAGACTGCCCGCGGAGCTCATCGCCTATGCCGCTGAAGATCGCCTGCCAGATGGACCCCATCGACCGGATCGATATCCGCGGCGACTCCACCTTTGCGCTGCTCATCGAGGCGCAGCGGCGCGGGCATGAGATCTTTTACTACTTGCCGCAGCATATGGCCCTGCTCGGTTCGCGGCTGATCGCGCGTGGCAGCTCGCTCACTGTCGAAGACAAGGTTGGCGATCACTACAAGACCAGTAATCCACGGGTCGAAGATCTGTCTGCCTGGGATGTGGTGCTGCTGCGGCAGGACCCGCCTTTCGACATGTCCTACATCACCTCCACACACCTGCTGGAGCGCATCCATCCCAAGACCCTGGTCGTCAACGATCCAGCGCACGTGCGCAACGCGCCCGAGAAGGTTTTCGTGCTCGACTTCCAGGACCTGATGCCGCCGACGCTCGTTACCCGCAATCCGGAGGACGTGAAAGCCTTTCGTGCCGAGCACAAGGACATCATCATCAAGCCCCTCTACGGCAACGGCGGCGCCAGCGTCTTTCGCCTCGGACCCGACGACACCAACCTCAACTCGCTGGTCGAGCTGTTCCAGACCGTGTTCCGCGAGCCGTTCATGGTGCAGCAGTATCGTCCCGAGGTGCGCGCCGGCGACAAGCGCATCATCCTGGTGGACGGCGAGGTGGTCGGCGCCATCAACCGTGTTCCTGCCGCCGACGAGACGCGCTCCAACATGCACGTGGGCGGCCAGGCGCGGCCGACCGATCTCACGCCGCGCGACCGCGAGATCTGCGCGCGCCTGGGCCCCGAATTGAAACGGCGCGGGCTTCTCTTCACCGGCATCGATGTTATCGGACCCTACCTGACCGAGATCAACGTCACCTCGCCGACCGGCATCCGACAGGTCAAAAACTTCGGCGGTCCCGACATCGCCGCCCTCATCTGGGACGCTATCGAGCGCAAAGTCGCGGCGGCGCGGCGCTGACGCATCACGGATTTCAATCTCTCAACAGAAAAGCAAGGTGGAAAGAAATGACAAAGGACACCTTCGAGGTCCTGCACGAGTTCTACGCGCCGGCCAAGCGCAACATCAGCAACGAGACCTGGGACTACCTGATGGGCGGCGCCGAAACCGAAACGACATTGCTACGCAATCGCATGGCCATCGACAGAATCGTGTTTCGCCCGCGCGTGCTGCGCGACGTCGCGAACGTGAGCACGCGCGCGACGTTCCTGGGCCATGACGTGCGCCTACCGGTGATTCTGGCTCCCATCGGCTCGCTGCAGGACATCGTCGCCAGCGGTGGCCTAGCTCCGACCCGCGCGGCAGCCGAGTTCGGCGCGCTGCACATGCTGAGCTCGGTGTGCAAGCCCGGGCTCGAGGAGGTAGCGGCCGCCAATGCCTATCCGAAGCTGTTCCAGCTCTATGTGCGCGGTGACGCAGCCTGGGTCGACGGCATGATCGCGCGAGCCATCGAGCACAAGTACGCAGCCGTCTGCCTGACCGTCGATCTCGACTACTACGGCCGCAGGGAGCGCGACATCGCCAAGCGCTACAAGCCGACGGCGCGACGCGAGCAGTCCGCCTCGGCTGATCCGCACCAGTCGCGCTTCTCGTGGGCGGACATCAAGCGTATCCGCAAGAACGTCAAGGTTCCGCTGATCCTGAAGGGCATCGCCACGGCGGAGGACGCGAAGATCGCGGTCGAGCACGGCGTCGAGGTGATCTACATCTCCAACCACGGCGGGCGCCAACTCGACCACGGAAAGGGCGGCCTCGACGTGCTGCCGGAGGTCGTGGACACGGTGCGCGGGCGCGCCCAGGTCATCGTCGACGGCGGCTTCTTCCGCGGCGCCGACATCGTCAAGGCGATGGCGCTCGGCGCCAGTGCAGTCGGCATCGGTAAGCTGCAAGGCCTCGCACTGGCGGCCGGCGGCGAGGCCGGCGCCGTGCGCATGCTCGAGCTGCTCGAGGACGAAGTGCGCCGCTGTCTGGGCCTGCTCGGGGTCACCTCCTATGCAGAGCTCGACGCCAGCTACGTCGCGTCGGCTCCGCCGTTGCCGCGTACCGGCATGCACAGTGCCTTTCCGCTGCTGGACGAGGGCTACTGAGGGGCTCTATGTCGGCCAGGTTCCTGCGATAATCCACAAACCAGTTTCATGTTCCCTTATTGTTCTTGAGATTGCCACCCGCGCAATAGGATCGGCAGACCCAAATCGGTACTAGCCAAAGCCATGCTCCCCTCCACGGCCCGACAATGTCATTTAATGTCACGTTACGGTGGAACCTTGGATAAACTCCACGCTAGTTGGGCCCGCAATATCTGGCTGTTCCAGAGGTGAGAGGCGGCGGCAGGTCGGCGTCTCGCGCAGCCCTGCGCAGGAAGAAACTCGGAGCGAGGGACCTAGGCCCCCGGCTCTTGCCAGCTCACAATGATCCGCTGCGGTCCGCCGTCGGCACCACTCTGCTCCACGTTCTTGAGGGCGCGATGCATGTACGGAGCAGCGGCCTTCGCCGCCATCAATCGCAGCTGGATGTCGAGCTGCAGGTCGCGCATGACATCCAGCAAGAAGTCGAGCGGGCTTTGCTCACCGGACATCATTGCTTTCACAGCAGCGTAGGTTGGCCGCCTGTTGGGACGCCGCTCCGCCTGCGCCTGCTTGGTCCTGCCGCCATGACGGTACGTGCCGTTGCGCTGGCCGCTGGGAGCGCCGGCGCGCGCGCCATGGATGAGGCACACGGCCCTGCCTCGTACAGCCGGGGCGCGACAGGGATCCCCGGTGCGTTTTGACCGAGCTGAGCACCTCGGCGCTTGGTGCATCAAGACTGCTTGGCGGCGAAGCTGCCTCAAGTCCATGAGATTGATGCTCGCTTTTTGATCACCCTCCCCCCGGGTTGATTTTCCGCGAATTCGGCGAGATGCTCTTCGAAGCGGCGCCACGTGACGCCACTCGTATCGCCGAAGGGCCAGGCGCCGGTGCTGTAGCGGCCCTTGCCCCCGCGCTCTTCGATCAAGTCATCGACGATGGCCAGAAAGCGCTCACGCTCCGGCCGAATGTTGGCGAGCGTTCGTGCCCGGACGACCTCCTTGGGAATGTTCCGGGCGCGAAGAGCGGCGACGGCGTCGCGCACTGCCGCAGGGTTGGGCTCGCAGACGATGCAATATTCGGGGTCGAAGAAGACGTCGCGCCCACCCTTAGACGGTGTGCTGACCACCGGAAGACCCGCCAGCAGATACTCTATGGACGCGTAGCTGGAGCCTTCCTCCTCGGAGAGGATGAGTTCGACGGCGGCGCGGTCAAGCCCAGCATTCACCTGTTCGTGCGACATGACAGTTGGCAAGCCGTCGATGTCGACCCTGTTCAGCAGTGCATGGCCAGGGCTTCGCGCCAGCGTCACCGCGCACAGTCTGCGGAATTGCTCCTGTCGCTCGCGCTCGTGTCGGCCATCGAACGTCCTCTCCATATAGGCGATATAGGAGACACGCGGGACGGTCGCTGCGAGTTCATGGCGCTTCTCCGGCACGAAGCGTGCGTTGTAAACGCCATCGAATTCCACGTTTGCATGCTGGAGTGGTCGGAAAATTCGGTCAGAGACCATGAAGTTCTTGTTGAGGAATACGGCAGGCAGGCCGACTTCTTCCAGAAGTTCCGCCTCCTTGCGGGTGTTGCAGATGAAGCGAATTGTGTGGTGCGGGTAACGTTTGAGGTGGCGAAGAAATTTCCGCCTTATCGCTTGTGGAAACCCGGGGCTTTCTATGGACCACGTTGGAAAGATCACAAATCCAGCTCTGATGTTTCCGTAGCGCTCGGCAAACGCGTCGGCGATACCCAGATACCCGTTGTAGGGAATGCCTGAAAGGAAGATCGGCGGTGCCGCAGACAGCAGCCGTACCGGACCGAAGTCAATCGGACGGTCCGGCATTCCTGGCGGGAGCCCCGGCGCGAGCGGCTGCGACGCAGACTTGCCACCACGCCAATCGTGCGGCGCAATGCCGAGCATGTGCCTCAGGCTTCTTCTAATTGCACCCGGTATGAGTTTTCTTACCCGCAAGCGGGACGTCCTAGGATGGTTCGGCAGGCAGCGGGGGCGCCGATGTGACAGACTGAGGGCTTCACGCGAGCGTCTGCATCTCGTACTGCATCGCGCCTTCGGGCGCGGTTCAGCAGTCGGTGCCTTCGACCGGCTGGCAACATTCATTTATCCGCAGGAGACGATTCATCCCCCACAAAATATTTGTTTGTGCGGTCGAGACTGCCACGGCGTCGGCTCAGCGCATCCGTAAGCGTGAAATTGTATCAGGTATAGCCCGCTGTTTGATGTAACAACCGCCGCGTTTCGCGCCTTATCTTGCTTAACAGTTTCAACCGACCCTGCTCATCGCGCCCAATATCAAACCTCTCTATCATCTTCTTGACGTGCTGAGGCCTGCAGAGACGCTCAAGGTCGGAGCGGATCGTGTTGATATGCTCGAGCATGTGGGGCGCAAGTCGCCGGATCATCGCGCCATGATCAGCCAACCTGGATACTTGCCCGCCCATCCACGGCAAGTTGCTGTAGCCGTTTCGGCCGTGCAGCCGGTAAAGAGACAAGCTCGCATCAATTATGATCGTGCCACTTATCAGATGCGCGATAGAGTACATTGGATAGTCCGCGCAGATCCTGAATGCCTCGCTGTCGGCAGGCATCACAAAGGGCAGCAGGTTGGCGCGAAACATCATCGAAGACATAGCCGTTGCGTGCCAACCGGAGAGTGTGGGGGATACGTGAGTGAGTGACGGCTGATCGGAAGGCGTCACCACGACTCGGCCGTTGTCGTAGGCCAATCCTGGCACGGCGCGGCGCAGCCGCGTCGTGGTTTCGCCTCGTGGATTGTTCTCAACGTTGGGCGCCGTGCCCGCGGCCCGATCCCACTCACCTCAGCCGCGCGCCCGCGATGCTGCCCGATCTCAAGGACGTGAAGGGCCAGGAAACCGCCAAGCGCGCGCTCGAGATCGCTGCTGCTGGTGGCCACAATCTATTGCTGGTCGGTCCGCCAGGCTCCGGCAAATCCATGCTGGCTGCGCGCATGCCCTCCATCCTGCCGCCGCTCGAGCCGCAGGAGATGCTGGAGGTCAGCATGGTCATGAGCCTGGCCGGAGAACTTGCCGGCGGGCGCATCGCCGCGCATCGGCCGTTCCGTGCGCCGCACCACTCGGCCAGCATGGCGGCGCTGGTCGGCGGCGGCTCGCGTCCGCGCCCGGGTGAGGTGTCTCTCGCGCATCTGGGCGTGCTGTTCCTCGACGAGTTGCCGGAGTTCCAGCCCAACGTGCTGGATGCGCTGCGCCAGCCGCTGGAGAGCGGCGAGACCGTGATCGCGCGCGCTAATCACCGCATCGCCTATCCATCGCGCTTCCAGCTCGTCGCCGCCATGAACCCGTGCAAATGCGGCGGCGGCAATCCGGGGCAGAGCTGCAAGCGCGGGCCGCGCTGCGCCATCGAATATCAGGCCCGACTCTCGGGCCCGTTTCTCGATCGCATCGACCTGCAGATCGAGGTTGGGCCGGTTTCCGCCGCGGACCTGGTGCTGCCGGCTCCCACCGAGGGCAGCGCCGAGGTGTGCGCTCGCGTCACCGCCGCCCGCGCACGCCAGCGTGCGCGCTTGGCCGCGCTCGGCCCTGCCGCTCAGCGCATGCGCACCAACGCCGACTGCGCCGGCAAGGTGCTGGAGGAGATCGCCATGCCGGACGAGGCGGGTCTCGCTCTTCTACGGCAGGCGTCTGACACGCTCGGCCTCTCGGCGCGCGGCTTCCATCGCACGCTCAAGGTCGCGCGCACCATCGCCGATCTCGATCATGCGGACACGGTCGGGCGCATGCACGTGGCCGAGGCGCTGAGCTACCGCGGCGAGACCATGCGCCAGCAGCAGGCGGCTTGAGAGAAGAACAGGCGAACTACACGTCTTTCTGAGCCAAATCTGGCCGATCTTCTGGCTGATCTTACGACCGCTCTTCGGGCACTAAAATTTGACCCGTCACCCCCCCGCAATCTGCGGCAGCACGTGCACCTCGCTCCCCTCGCTGATCGGCTGGAGCAGTGCGTCCTGGTAGATCTGCCCGTCGATGGCCACGGCCAGCCCTTCCTCCAAATGCGGCTTCAGCTCGGGAAACTGCTCGGACAGGCGCGCAAAGAGCTGGCGCACGGAGGCGGCGTTTATGTCGAGTTCCGTCACTCCGCCCGTGTACTGGCGCAGATTGCCGATGAGAACGACGTGCGCCACCCCAGTCTCCAACACTTCGCGAAATAGCAACGGCCCGCATGGTGCTCGCCATGCGGGCCGTTATCAGTCTTAGGCCGTCGCCTTCGCGCCGCCGTTCGCCTTGGCGTCCTTGATGCCCTTCAGCACCTTGGGCGGCGACATGGGCAGCTCGAAGAAGCGCACGCCAGTCGCTCGCTTCACGGCCGCGGCGACGGCGGCCATGGGCGGCACGATCGGCGTCTCGCCGATGCCGCGCACGCCATAGGGGTGACGCGGGTTCGGCACCTCGACGATGATGGTGTCGATCATCGGCAGGTCGGAGGCCACCGGGATGCGGTAATCGAGGAAGCCGGGGTTCTGCAGCTTGCCGTCGTCGCCGTAGATGTACTCCTCGTTCAACGCCCAGCCGATGCCCTGCGCTGCGCCGCCCTGGTACTGGCCTTCCACGTAGGACGGGTGGATGGCCCGGCCGGCATCCTGGATGACGGTGTAGCGCGTGATGGTGGCCTTGCCCGTCTCCGGGTCGATCTCGGCATCGGCAATGTGCACGCCGAAGCTCGGCGCAGCACCATGCGCGGTGATGGCCGAGTAGCCGATGATCGGCCCTCCGGTCTTGCCCGCGATCTTGGCAATGTCGCCCAGATCCATGGGCTGATGCTTGCCGGCGTTGTCGCCGGCCGGCTTCACCTTGCCGTCCTCCCACGTCACCGCGTCGATCGGGATCTCCCACAACTTGGAGGCCCGTACGCAAGCTTCCTTGATGATGGCGCGCGCCGCTTCCACCGTCGCCATGCCGCTGGAGAAGGTCGAACGGCTGCCGCCGGTCAGGAAGTTGTAGCCGAGCGAGCTGGTGTCAGCGATGATCGGCCTGATCTTGCCCAGGTCGACGCCCAGCTCCTCCGCCGCCATCATGCACAAAGAGGCGCGCAAGCCGCCGATGTCGGGCGTGCCCGCCATCAAGCTCAGCGTGCCGTCCTCGTTGAGCTGCAGCGACACCGTGGTCTCGCCGCCGATGTTGAACCAGAAGCCCGCGGCGATGCCGCGTCCCTGGTTCTTGCCCAGCGGCGCCTTCCAGTGTGGGCTGTCCTGCGCGGCCTTCAGGCCCTCGATGAGGCCGATGGGACCGAACTTCGGCCCGTAGGCGGCCTTGGTGCCTTCCTTGGCCGCGTTCTTGAGGCGCAGCTCGATCGGGTCGATGCCGAGGCGCTCGGACAGCTCGTCCACCACGCTCTCGACGGCATACTCCGAGATCGGGGCGCCCGGTGCGCGATAGGCCGCCACCTTCGGACGGTTGGTCACCACGTCGTAGCCCACGACCTTCACATGCTCGAGGTCGTAGGGCGCGAACGCGGACATGCAGCCCGGCTGCACCGGCGAGCCCTGGAACGCGCCAGCCTGATACTTCAGGATCGCCTCGCCGGCGACGATCTTGCCGTTCTTCTTGGCGCCGATCTTGACCCACACGTTGGCGCCAGAGGTCGGGCCTGAGGCACGGAACACCTCTTCGCGGCTCATCACCATCTTCACGGCCTTGCGCGACTTCTTGGACAGCGCCAGCGCCAGCGGCTCGAGGTAGACGACCGTCTTGCCGCCGAAGCCGCCGCCGATCTCCGAGGCCGTGACACGGATCTTGGAGATGTCCCAGCCGAGCAGCCGCGCGCAGTGGGCGCGTACGATCCAATGGCCCTGCGTGGTGACCCATACCTCCGCAGAGCCGTCCTCGGACACGCTCGCCACGCAGGCGTGCGGCTCGATGTAGCCCTGGTGCACCGGCTTGGTGTTGAACTCGCGCTCGATGATGACGTCGGCGTCCTTGAAACCCTTCTCCACGTCACCCAGCGCAAACTCCACGCGCTTGGCCACGTTCGAGGGCTTCGTCGGCGCCGGTGTCACGCCGGCCGTAATCATGTCGTCGTGCAGCAGCGGCGCGTCGGGCCGCATGGCGTCGACCGGGTCCATAACGTGCGGGAGGACCTCGTAGTCGACCTTGATGAGCTTGAGGGCCTCGCGGGCGACGCTCTCGCTCGTAGCAGCCACAGCAGCGACGGGGTGCCCCTCGAACAGCGCCTTCTCGCGCGCCATCACCGTGCGGACCACATCACGATAGTTGACTAGCATTTCACCGGCCGGCACGAACTCCGAGCCCTGGTCCTTGAAGTCGTCACGCGTAACAATAGCCTTGACGCCCGGCAGCGCCGCCGCCTTGGACACGTCGATGCTCTTGATGCGCGCATGCGCATGCGGCGAGCGCAGGACCTTGCCGACGAGTTGCCCAGCCATCTTGAAATCGGCGCCGAACTTGGCGCGGCCGGTCACCTTGTCGGCACCATCGGGACGAAGCGGTCTGGTTCCGATCACGCGGAACTCGCGCTCGGGCTCCTTCTTCACGCGTTCTTGCATGGGTCAGGCTCCTCTCATCTCAGAGGCCGCGTCCATGACGGCCCTGACGATCTTGTCGTAGCCCGTGCACCGGCACAGGTTGCCGGCGAGCCAATAGCGCACTTCCGTCTCGCTCGGGTTGGGGTTCTTCGCCAGCAACGCCTTGGAGGCCACGAGGAAGCCCGGCGTGCAGATTCCACACTGCAGTGCCGCGTGCTCCAGAAACTTACGCTGCAAGGGATGCAACTCCTCGCCGTCGGCCATGCCCTCGATCGTCTCGATCGATTTGCCGTTGGCTTCCACGCCGAGCACGAGGCAGGAGCAGACGAGACGGTTGTCGATCATGACGCTGCAAGCGCCGCAATCGCCGGACGAGCAGCCTTCCTTGGCGCCCGTCAGGTCCAGCTCTTCTCTCAGGCAGTCGAGCAGCGTCTGCTCCGTCTCGCAGAGAAATTCGACCGCATCTCCGTTCACGGTCGTAGCGACGTGATGTTTTGCCATTTACGCTTTCCTTGCACGTTCGAGCGCGATCAGCGCTGTCCGGCGGGCCAGCACGCCCGCCACGTCGATGCGAAATTCGATGGTGCCGCGCTTGTCGTCGATGGGCTTGCACGCAGCGCGCGCCGCAGCCTCGAGCTTGGCCAGCGCTGCTTCGTCCACCTTGGTGCCGATCAGCGCCTTGGCGGCGGCATCGACCAACAGCGGACGCGCCGCGACGGCACCCAGACCGACCCTGGCCGCGGTGCAGGTCCCGCTGCCATCCAGCGACAGGCTCACGCCGCAACCGACGACAGCGATGTCCATCTCGGTGCGCGGGATAAATCGCAGGTAAGCGTCGCTCGACTTCGGCGGACGGGCCGGCAACAGGAACGACGCGACGATCTCACCCTTGGTCAGGGCAAGCTTGCGCGGCGCCAGCATGATGTCCTCGACCTTGAGCTCGCGCCGGCCATTGGGCCCGACGATCGCAGCCACGGCACCTACGGCGATCAGCGCGGGGACGCTATCGGCCGCCGGCGACCCGTTACATAGATTACCACCCATGGTGGCGCGGCCCTGGATCTGCGTCGAGCCGATCAGGTTGGCGGCCTCCACTACGCCCGGCCATACCTTGGAGAGCCTCGGGTGCTCCTTGAGCTCGGCGCCCGTGACGGCGGCGCCGACGCGGACGCCTCCCGCCTCCTCCTTCACCTGTCGCATCTCTGCGATCTTCTTGATGTCCACCACCAAGGCAGGCGTCAGGATCTCCGAGCGCATCTGCACGAGCAGATCGGTGCCGCCCGCTAAAACCCTGGCATCTCCGCTTTCCGCGGCCAACAACTTTGCCGCGGCCTCTATGGTATCGGGCGCCTCGTATCGCATGCGTGATTGCCTCTTGCGTATCTTGGCTGAGTTGAAGTCGTCTGGCGGGTCAAAAGCATTACACACCGGGCTCGCTCACGCCAACCCCCAGGCTCGATCACCCGGAGCGGTTTGAATAGCCCCACGCGTTCGGATAGAAGAGCTGCAACGGTCCGGAAAAGCTTCGGCTCCAGATAAAGCCAGCCGTTGGGAGGAGCATAGTGATGACCTTGTCTCGCCGCAAGTTCCCGACGGCCGTCGGCGTCACGGTTGCCTCTCCAGCAATCGCAACCAGGGCCCGCGCACAAGGCGTCGTGACGCTGAGGCTGCATTGTTTCCTCCCCGCGGTATTGCTCGCCAAGCATGAAAAAGCGTGAGGATTGGCGCTCATGGCGGATGCCGATGCGCCTGCCCCCGCATCGCCCACGGGCGACCGCCCCGATCGCCTGACGCGCGTGATAGCGCTCGCCGGCGGTCTGCTTGCACTTGGTGTCGCCGTTCTCGTCACGGCCAGCGTGTTGCGCCGCTGGTTTTTTGCCCAGCCCATTCCTGGTGACTTCGAATTCGTGCAGATGGCGACGGCCGTTGCCGTGTTCACGTTTCTGCCGCTGTGCCAGGCTCACCGCGGCAACATCGTCGTCGACACTTTTACCAGCCGCTTGTCGCCGCGTGCGCGCAATCGTCTCGATGCGGCTTGGGACCTGCTTTATGCGGCGTTTGCAGGGCTGCTCTCCTTCGGTCTCTGCAAGGGCGCTTTGGAGGCATCTAGGAACGGCACCACCACGATGGTGCTCGGGCTGCCGATCTGGCCGGCCATCGCCATCTGCGCCCTGCTGTGCGCCGTGCTCGCGATCGTGACGCTCGTTGGCGCGGTGCGGCTCATTCGGGGCCGGCCGTGAGCGGACTTGCCGCCGCTGCCATCGGGTTCGCGGCGATGCTGTTGCTCATCGCCATCCGCATGCCAGTCGGCCTGTCGATGCTCGTCACCGGCGCCCTTGGCTATGTCTACCTGTCGAGCTGGCCGGCCTTTTTCGCGTACATGAAAGCGAACCCCTATCACCAGTTCGCCAACTACACGCTCTCCGTCATCCCTCTTTTCATTTTGATGGGCGCGGTGGCCGAGCGCTCGGGTCTCTCGACCGACCTGTTTCGTGCTGCCGGTGTCGCACTCGGCAGACTTCGCGGTGGGCTGGCCATGGCGCTCATTGGTGCGTGCACAGCGTTCGGCGCAATCTGCGGCTCTTCCGTCGCCACCACGGCGACCTTCGCCCGCTCCGCGCTGCCGGAGTTTCGCCGCATCGGATACGAGCCGGGCTTCGCCACCGGCACCATCGCGGTCGGCGGCACCCTCGGCATCCTCATTCCGCCGTCCATCATCCTGGTCGTCTATGCGATCACGACCGAGCAGAACATCGCCAAGCTGTTCATGGCGGCGCTGATACCGGGCCTTCTGGCAGCGACCTTCTACTGTATCGTGATCGCCCTCGTGGTGCGCGCCAAGCCGGCCCTGGCGCCACCGGCCGAGCCGCTCGCGCCAGCCGAGCGCCGCGCCGCCATCGCCGCCGTGTGGCCGACCATGCTCATCGCGGTCATCGTCGTCGGCGGCATCTACGGCGGAATCTTCACCCCGACCGAGGCCGCCGCCGTCGGTGCCGTGGCCATGCTGATGCTGGCACTGGTGCGACGGCGCCTGGGATGGGCCGAGTTTCGCGACAGCATCCTGCAGACGGCCGAGACCTCGGCCATGATCTTCATCATCCTGCTGGGCTCGGAGGTGTTCGACGCCTTTCTCGCCCTGTCCCGACTACCCGCCGACGCGGCGGCCCTGGTCGGCGGCCTGGGCTTGTCCCCTTATGCCATCATCGCGATCCTGATGATCTTCTACATCCTGCTCGGCGCCGTGATGGACGAGCTGGCGATGATCCTGCTCACCCTTCCGGTGTTCTTTCCCATCGTCCAGGGGCTCGATCTCGGATTGCCGCCGGAGGAGGTAGCCATCTGGTTCGGCATCCTCGTGCTGATTGTCGTCGGCATCGGACTGACCGCGCCGCCCATCGGGCTCAATGTTTTCGTGGTCTCGGCGATCGCCAGGGATGTGCCAATCGCCAAAACCTACCGTGGCGTCCTCCCGTTCATCGGCGCCGACATCCTGAGACTTGTGCTGGTTGCTGCATTTCCTGCCCTTGCGCTCTGGCTCGTCAGGCTCTTGAGTTGAGGGCGGACCTGCGACAGGACGACATCGATGAACGCAGTGAAGCCGAGCGCCGGCAACTACTTCGAGGATTTTCGGGTCGGCCAGACGATCGTCCACGCCACGCCGCGCACCGTCACGACGGGCGATGTCGCTCTCTATCAGGCGCTGTACGGTCCGCGCTTTGCCATCCAGTCCTCGGACATTTTTGCTCGATCCATCGGCTATCCGAAAGCGCCGATCGACGACCTGCTGGTCTTTCATATCGTCTTCGGCAAGACGGTGCCCGACCTCTCCCTCAACGCCATCGCCAATCTCGGCTACGCCGATTGCCGGTTCCTGGCCCCGGTCTATCCCGGCGATACTCTAAGTGCGACATCGGAGATCATCGGCTTGCGGGAGAATTCCAACGCCGAGTCGGGTGTCGTCTACGTACGCTCTTTAGGCCGCAACCAGCACGGCACGACCGTCATCGACTACGCCCGCTGGGTGATGGTGCGCAAACGCGACAAGAGCGCGCCTGCGCCTCAGCCGGTGGTCCCTAAGCTGCCCGAGCAAGTCGCGCCCGGCGCCCTTGGCGCAGCCGTCCCGCCGCTCACGCGCGCAACCTATGATCGGGAGCTCGCAGGCTCGCCGTATCTGTGGGGCGACTATCAGATCGGCGACCGGATCGATCATATCGATGGGATGACGCTCGAAGAGGCCGAGCATCAGATGGCCACCCGCCTCTACCAGAACACGGCGCGGATACATTTCAACCAACACACGGAGGGGCAGGGCCGCTTCGGTCGCCGCCTCGTCTATGGCGGCGTCATTATCTCGCTTGCACGCGCGCTGTCCTTCAACGGCCTGGGCAATGCCTTCCATGTCGCGGCCATCAACGGCGGTCGCCATGTTGCACCAGCATTCGCCGGCGACACGGTCTATGCTTGGACGGAGATCCTGGACAAAGCCGAGATCGCTAACCGCTCTGATATCGGCGCGTTGCGCGTGCGCATGATCGCGACCAAAAACCTGCCGTGTGCCGCGTATCCTTCGAAGTCAGCGTCGGGTGACTATGTCGAGGGTGTCATCCTAGATCTGGATTGGTGGCTGGCGATCCCCCGCTAGTGCCTTTTAGATCTAGTAAAGTCCGCTGACGAACCCGGTCCAGCGCGATGTAGCGGACTTCTCTATCATCACATTAGAGTAGGATCGCTTCGGATTGAATCACCTTACCTCATCTGAGGCGCCTCGGCCGAAGCGTGAATCCTACTCTACTTTAAGTTTGAGAGGGCAATTCACGCCTCACATGGAAGCGGCAGTGCTTCCATGTGAGGCGATCGCGCTCTAGCGCAATACAGGTGTGCATGAGCCGCGTACCCTGCGGACTAAGCCCTACCGATAATTGCCCCTGCTGCGGCAGCGCGCTAAAAGGCACTGTTCGCTGAGTGATCGCCTGCCCGCCGGAGATCCTAAACTTATGGCGCAAGCCAAGCCGCTGTCGAAGATCGGGCCCAACCGCCCGCTCTCCCCGCACCTGCAGATCTACAGCCCGCTCATCAACATGGTGATGTCGATCGTGCACCGGATCACCGGCATGGCGCTGTATTTCGGTACGCTGCTGCTGGCATGGTGGCTGATCGCGGCAGCGACCGGACCGGACGCTTTTGCGCTTGTCAGCAACGTCCTCTCCAGCCCCATCGGCCTCCTCGTGCTCTTCGGCTACACCTGGGCTTTCATGCACCATCTGCTCGGCGGCATTCGTCACTTCATATGGGACACCGGCACGGGGTTCAGCCTGCCGGCCGTCAACGCTCTTTGCTGGTTGACGCTATTCGGGTCCATCGCTTTGACCTGCGCCATCTGGTTCGCGGCCCTGCGGCCCATGGGAGTGCTGTGAGATGACCGCGTCGAACAGCTCACCGCTCGTTGCCCGCATCCGCACGCCGTTGGCGAAAGTGCGCGGCCTGGGCGCCGCGCGCGAGGGCACCGAGCACTTCTGGCAGGTCCGTGTCACCGCCATCGCAGCCCTGCTGCTGACACCCATCCTGCTGGCCGTGATCCTGAGCCTGATCGGCACGGACTACGCCACTGTTCGGCGCACGCTCGGACATCCGCTCGTCGCCGTGCCGTTCCTGTTGATGCTCCTGGCCGGCCTTCAGCACATGCGGCTCGGCATGCAGGTCATCATCGAGGACTACGTGCACAGCGAGGGCAGCAAGCTTGTCTTTCTGATGCTGAACACCTTCTTTACGATTCTGGTGGGCGCAGCCTGTGCCTTTGCGGTGCTGAAGCTGAGCTTCGGAGCCTGATGCATGGCCGACGAGAACGTTCGCGACAAAGGTAACGGCGTCGCCAGGCCAGGCCTCAACGGCAAGGCCTACCCGACGACCGACCATACCTACGATGTGGTTGTCGTCGGCGCCGGCGGCGCGGGTCTTCGGGCCACGCTCGGCTGCGCCGAGGCCGGTCTCAAGACCGCGTGCATCACCAAGGTCTTCCCGACCCGCTCGCACACGGTGGCAGCACAGGGCGGCGTCGCCGCCGCGCTCGGCAACATGGGCCGGGACGACTGGCGCTGGCACATGTACGACACGGTGAAGGGCTCCGACTGGCTCGGCGACCAGGATGCCATCGAGTACCTGTGCCGTAACGCGCCGGACGCGGTGTATGAGCTCGAGCACTATGGCGTGCCGTTCTCGCGTACGGACGATGGCCGCATCTACCAGCGGCCGTTCGGTGGCATGACCACCGAGTTCGGCGAAGGCCCGCCTGCTCAGCGCACCTGCGCGGCCGCTGATCGCACCGGTCATGCCATGCTGCACACGCTGTACGGTCAGTCGCTGCGCCACTCGGCCGAGTTCTTCATCGAGTACTTCGCCATCGACCTCATCATGGACAGCGATGGTGCCTGTCGCGGCGTCGTCGCCCTCAACCTGGATGACGGCTCGGTGCACCGCTTCCGTGCCAAGAAAACCATTCTCGCCACCGGCGGCTATGGCCGCACCTACTTCTCCTGCACCTCGGCGCACACCTGTACCGGCGACGGTAACGCCATGGTGCTGCGCGCTGGCTTGCCGTTGCAGGACATGGAGTTCGTGCAGTTCCATCCCACGGGCGTGTATGGAGCGGGCGTGCTCATCACCGAAGGCGCGCGCGGCGAAGGCGGCTACCTGACCAATGGCAACGGCGAGCGCTTCATGGAGCGCTATGCACCGCACGTGAAGGACCTCGCGTCACGCGACGTGGTCTCACGCTCCATGACGATCGAGATCCGCGAAGGCCGCGGCGTCGGCCCGGACAAGGATCACATTTTCCTGCACCTCGATCACCTCGACCCGAAGGTGCTGGCCGAGCGCCTACCCGGGATCACGGAAAACGCGAAGGTCTTCGCCGGTGTCGACCTTCGGCGTCAGCCGATCCCGGTGCTGCCGACGGTGCACTACAACATGGGCGGCATTCCCACGAATTTTCACGGCGAGGTGCTCACCCTCAAGAACGGCGACCCCGACCATGTGGTGCCGGGCCTGATGGCCATCGGCGAGGCGGCCTGCGTGTCGGTGCATGGGGCCAACCGGCTCGGGTCCAACTCGCTCATCGATCTTGTCGTGTTCGGCCGCGCCGCCGGGCTGCGCGCCGCCGACACTACGGAGATAGGCGCCGCGCATCAGGACCTGCCGGCGGATGCGGGCGAGCTGGCGCTCAGTCGCCTGGACCGCTTCCGCCATGCGTCCGGTGCAACGCCAACGGCGGCGCTCCGCCTCAAGATGCAGCGTCTGATGCAGACCAACTGTGCGGTGTTCCGCGATGGTCCCGTCCTGAAGGAAGGCGTGGAAAAGATCACCGAGATCTGGAAAGAGACCACCGATATCAGCGTCACCGACCGCTCTCTGGTGTGGAACTCGGATCTGGTGGAAACGCTGGAATACGACAATCTCATCGCCCAGGCGGCGGTGACCATGTACGGCGCCGACAACCGTCGGGAGAGCCGGGGTGCCCACGCCCGCGAGGACTATCCCGACCGCGACGACAAGGGCTGGATGAAGCACACGCTGACCTGGGCCGACGACCGCAGCAAGACCGTCGCCATCGATTACCGGCCGGTGCACACCTACACGATGACGAACGAGATCGCCTACATCGAGCCCAAGGCGCGCGTGTATTGAAGTGTCAAATTGCGCCGGCAGGCCTTCCACACGTTGATCCCAGTGGCGTGCTGCGTTGAGGCCGCGATACGGCTGTCGCCATCGTTGCGCTAAAGTTCAGCTGTTGATTCGGGTGTCTGCGCGACGTTCGATTCCACTCAGGTTTTGCCCGTGCGGCTGGGAGCACCCGTGACCAAGGAACAGCAACACACGGCCGACACGGGCGATGCCGACACGCGCATCGCGCCTGATCCCCTGGCGGCAGTCCTGCCGGCCCTGTCGGCACTCGGCGCCATCGCTTCCATTGCCGCCATCAATTGGGTGGGCCAGGAGAGGACCGGCGAGCGCAGCCGCACACGGCGCAAGCCCGGCGTGGCGCTGCGGGATCTGGAGTCCTGCTGCCTCGGCCTGCAGGAGATCTTCCGCCGCTTGCATCGCAACCCGAAGCTGTTCGGCGGCGAAGGCGGGGCGGCTGCATCGCCGCTGAAGTTCGGCATGCACGGGCCGCGCATCGACCCTGCGCTCCGGCGCACCTACCACCAGCTCATGAACGATATCGCCTCGATGCTGGTGCTGGCCTCGCAGAACGCGTTCGATGTGATGTGTGCCATCGAGGACGGCGAGATCATCGCCCCGGAGCAGCTCTTCTACGGTTTCGGCGAGCAGCAGGACCGCCTCAACACCCTGATGCAGAACAGGGCGACGCTCAAGGTCTCAGTCGACACCTGCCTCGACGTTGCCGACAAGCTGACTGTGCTCGTGCGCGAGTTGAAGAAGCATAAAGTCGATTGAGCTCAAGCCCGGCTCGTCTCGCGTGCGGCCACGAAGCTCGATGAGAGCTGCAGCACCAGCTCGTTGAGGACAAACCGGCCGCGCGGCGTCGCCTTGAGGCGGTCCGACGCCGGCGCTTCGAGCAATCCGAGTTGCACCAGCTCGTCGACTGTCAGGTGATCAGGCTTCACACCGCCGAGGCTTGTCAGTCGTCGAAGATCGACGCCTTCGGCCAGCCGTAGGCCCATCAGCAGCATCTCATCGGCCTGCTCCGCCTCCGTCAGCATCGTGCGCTCGACCAATCCGTTGCCGTTGCGCTCGACCGCGCCCAGCCACTGCTCCGGATTTCGCTCGGTCACGAGCGCGCGCCGCAGGCCGTCCACGATCAACCGGCCGTGTGCACCCGGACCAATCCCGGCGTATTCGCCGTAGCGCCAGTAGATCAAATTGTGCCGGCTCTCCTCGCCTGGCGCGGCATGGTTCGAGATCTCGTAAGCCGGCAAGCCCGCGACCTCGGTCATCTCCTGGGTAATCTCGTACAGCGTGTCCGCCAGCTCCGGCTCGGGCACTGCCAGCTTGCCGGTCGCATGCAGCGCGGCAAAGGGCGTGCCTTGCTCGATGGTGAGCTGGTAGAGCGATACGTGATGCTTCGCCATGCCGAGCGCATCTTTGAGCTCTTGCCGCCAGCCTTCGGCGGACTGGCGCGGACGCGCGTAAATGAGATCGAAGGAGTAGCGGTCAAACGTCGTGCGGGCCACCTCCACTGCGGCGCGCGCTTCGGCCACCGTATGCAACCGCCCGAGAGCTTTCAGATCCGCGTCATTCAACGCCTGGACGCCGAGCGAGACACGATTGACGCCGGCAGCCCGATAGCCGCGGAAACGGTCCGCTTCCACGCTCGACGGATTGGCCTCGAGCGTGATCTCTGCTCCCGGCTCCATGCCCCAGTGGCGTGCGATGGCATCGAGAATGGCCGCCACCGTCGCCGGTGCCATCAGCGACGGCGTCCCGCCGCCGAAGAAGATGCTCGCCACGCTCCGCTTCGGCGCCAACACGGCCATGTGCGCCAGCTCCTGCATGAACGCACCCAGATAGCGCGCCTCGTCGATGCCGCCGCCACGCACGTGACTGTTGAAGTCGCAATAGGGGCACTTGGAGGCGCAGAACGGCCAATGCACGTAAACGCCGAATTTTTCGCCGCTGTCAGCCATCGGCATCGCAGCAGGCTTCGATGAAGCGCTTGAAGGCACGCGCACGATGGCTGATCGCATGCTTGCGGTCGGGCACCATCTCGCCGAACGTCTCGGTAGCGCCGTCGGGCAGAAACATTGGGTCGTAGCCGAAGCCCCGGTCGCCCCGCGGCGGCCAGACGAGCGATCCGTACACCTTACCCTCGAACACGCGCGACTCTCCCTCGGGCGACGCGAAGCAGAGCGCGGCCGTGAAGTTGGCACGGCGCTGCTCCGGCTCAGTCGCCCCCTTCGCCGCCAGCTCGCGCTCGACCCGCGCCATGGCCGCCGCGAAATCCTTCTCCGGACCCGCCCACCGCGCCGAGTAGACGCCAGGTGCGCCACCTAACGCCGCCACCTCCAACCCGAAGTCGTCGGCCAGCGCAGGGCGTCCACAGGAGCGGGCGCTGTGCAGCGCCTTCAGTCGCGCGTTACCAGCAAAGGTGACCTCGGTTTCTTCGGGTTCCCGGATGCCGAGGTCTGCCGCCGACAGTACTTTGATCGCGTACGGCCGCAGCAGATCGTCAATCTCCCTGATCTTACCAGGGTTGTGGCTCGCTATAACGAGCTCGCTGCCGCGCACCACAAGCGGGTTCAATTCAGTCCCCAGATTCTCGGCTCGGCGAACTCGAGGCAATTGCCGGCCGGATCACGGAAGTAGATCGAGCGCCCTCCCGACGGCCACACGAAATCCGAACTCGATCTCCACGCCATTCTCAATGAGCCGCTGGCGCCACGCCTCGATATCGGGCGCCGATGCCCGGAAGCACACATGGCCTTCGCCCGTGGCGCCGTGCGGCGGGACCGGCAATGCGCCCGGCTTGGGCGGCTGGCGCGTCGTATCGGGATCGAAGATCAGCAACACCTGATTGCCGCAGCGGTAGAAAAGCTGACGGCCCGCCTGCTTCGCGAAAGGCTCCATCTCCAGAATTTCCCTATAGAAATTCTCGATGGCCTGCAAATCGCCGGCGTAAAGCACGGTTTCGAGAATGCCTTCGGGCTTCATGTGCGCGCTCCCGCAAGCTTGCGCTCACCGCACGTCCCGGATGCCGGGCTCGATCAGGTCACCGTCAACCGCTGCAGTCCGACGAGCTCGCCAATGCCTTTGCGGGCGAGCTCCATCAGCCGATCGAAGCTCTCCTGGCTGAACGGCATCTTTTCCGCTGTGCCCTGCACCTCGACGATCCCGCCGCCGCCGGTCATGACGAAGTTCGCGTCCGCGTCGGCATCGGAGTCTTCCGCGTAGTCCAGGTCCAGGACCGGTGCGCCCGCGTAGATGCCACATGAAACAGCGGCGACCTGATCGCGCAATACCCGCTCCTTCACCATATCGCGGATTTTCATCCATTGGATGCAGTCGTGGAGGGCGACCCAGGCGCCGGTGATGGCGGCCGTGCGCGTGCCGCCATCGGCCTGGATCACGTCGCAATCGACAGAGATCTGCCGCTCGCCGAGCTGTTTCAGGTCCACCACCGCCCGCAGCGCCCTACCTATGAGCCGCTGAATCTCCTGCGTGCGGCCGCTGGGATGGCCGACTGTGACCTCCCGGCGCGTGCGCTCGGACGTAGCGCGCGGCAGCATGGCGTACTCGGCCGTGACCCAGCCACGTCCCTGGCCCTTGAGCCAGGGCGGGACCCGTTCCTCGAGGCTCGCCGTGCACAGCACATGTGTGTTGCCGAACTTGATCAGGCACGAGCCCTCCGCATGCATGGAGACCGCACGCTCTATGCTGACGCGCCGAAGCTCATCGGGTTGGCGCTTGGAGGGCCGCATCGGGTGCTCCTTGACCCGTTGAAAAGGACATCGAGTGCGTGGACAGGTAAGTCGCGAGGGACAAGCTAGGGGAGCCGTCGCCGGGGATCAACCTCCGCACACCCCTATTGACCTTCTATCGGGTTGTCCACACCCACCGCCAGGTTTCATGCCGCCGCGACAGGGGCGAGCGCCAGCATTTGACGAACACCGCCAGCAATTCCTAACATTCCGGCTCGCAACAGATTGCCAAGCCCGGTCAGTCTGAAGCATCGTCAACCATGCCGGATACACCCAGCGAACTCACCAAGCTCAACAATCGCTCGCGCGCCATCTTTCGGCAGATCGTCGAAAGCTACCTGGCGACGGGCGAGCCCGTGGGCTCGCGCAACCTGTCGCGCCACCTGCCCATGACGCTATCGCCCGCCTCGGTGCGCAATGTCATGTCGGACCTCGAGCACCTGGGGCTGATCTACGCGCCGCATACCTCGGCCGGCCGGCTGCCGACCCAGTCCGGGCTCAGGCTGTTCGTTGACGGTCTTCTCGAGATCGGCGACTTGACCGATGACGAGCGGCGGCAGATCGAGGCGCAGATCTCTGTTCGGCGCGAGAAGTCGATCGATCAGGTGCTGGCTGAGGCAGGTGACATGATCTCGGGCCTCTCGCACTGCGCGGGCCTCGTACTGAGCGAAAAGCAGGACATCAAGCTCAAGCACATTGAGTTCGTGCCGCTGGAGCCCGGCAAGGCGCTGGTCGTGCTGGTCAGCGAGGACCAAACGGTGGAAAACCGGGTGATCGCTGTGCCGCGCGGACTCCCGCCCTCAGCTCTGACCGAAGCCTCCAACTACTTGAACCGGCATGTTCGCGGCCTGACCATCGCCGACTTCCGGTCGCGGGTCGAAAAGGAGCTGGCCAACGCCAAGGCCGAGCTCGACCAGCTGACAAAGAAAGTCATCGAAGCGGGGCTTGCCACCTGGTCCGGCGCGCAGGACGAGCGCAAGAGCCTGCTCGTGCGCGGACAGGCCAATCTCCTCAAGGATCTGACTGCACTCGAGGACCTGGAGCGCATCCGCCAGCTCTTCGACGACCTCGAGGCCAAGCGCGATCTCATTCAACTGCTCGGGCTTGCCGAGAAGGGCGACGGCGTCCACATCTTCATCGGGTCTGAAAGCAAACTGTTTTCGCTCTCAGGCTCATCGCTGATCGTCGCCCCGTTCCGCGATACGGACCGCAAGGTGGTTGGTGTGCTGGGTGTGATCGGGCCGACACGCCTCAACTACGCACGCATTATCCCCATGGTCGATTTCACCGCACGTCTGGTCGGCCGGGCGCTGACTTGATTTCCTTGAATTGAGGCATGATATCGCTAGGTTGCTGCACCGTGCGCCCTAAGCGGTGGGCGCGCGGTGTGTTGTCATTTTCTGAACCAAGAGAAACGATGACGAACGACACGAAGCGCCCCGACGAAACTTCCGCTGCGGCGGCAGAGCCGGGTGCCGCGAAGTCCAGCGCGGCACCTGATGATGCTGCGACCGTCGCCGGCGGACCGGCGGACGTGGAAATCGCGACACTCAAAGCACAGATCGCCGATCTCACCGACCGCCTGCTGCGAGCGCATGCGGAGATGGACAACATCAGAAAGCGCGGCGAGCGCGAGAAGGCGGACACGCAAAAGTATGCGGTGACCAAGTTCGCGCACGACGTGATCACCGTCGGTGACAATGTTGAGCGCGCCATCGCTGCGGTACCCGCACGCGCCGCCGAGCAGGACCCGGCACTGAAGAGCTTTCTAGAAGGCGTGAGGATGACCGAGCGCGAGCTCATCAACGTGCTGGAGCGGCATGGCATCAAGCGCATGAACCCCCAGGGCGAAGCCTTCAACCCGCATCACCACCAGGCGGTCATGGAGTGCCCACGACGAGAGCGTTCCGGCTGGAACCGTCGTGCAGGTTCTGCAGGCGGGCTATACGATCGAGGATAGAACTTTGCGCCCCGCGATGGTCGCCGTCGCCAAAGGCGGAGCCAAGCCCACCAGGCAGACGGAAGCTGCTGGTGACGCGGCGCCCACGGCGGCGAATGACGACAGTCCAGACCAATTCGGCACCGGGCCGATCCCGCCCCGGAGCGAGCAAAGCAATACTTGAGCTTTCCACTCCTTAAAGTTCAGGTCGTGGCAGAGGGCGGCCGGGTCACGCGACGAAGCGTCAGATTGATCCGACCACCCTCGGGCAACAGGTCCGAGGTTCCGGCGCGCACGCGATCTATGCCGTGATAGGCGTGCCGCGCCCGTCCGGCCAGGACAACAACATCCCCGGATTTCAAAACCACCCGCAGCTTCGGGTCGCTGCGCTTCAGGCCGCCGACATGGAAGATGGCGTCATCGCCGAGCGAGACGGACACGACAGGCGCCGAAATGTCCTTCTCGTCCGCATCGCGATGGCTGCCCATACGCGCCGACTCAGAATAGAAGTTGATCAGGCAAGCTTCGGGCAGCGCAGGGTATTCGGCAACGTCAGTCCAGAGGTCGAGAAGCAGGCGCGGCATGGGCGGCCAAGGTTTTCCGGTGGCCGGGTGTGTCGATTGATAGCGGTATCCGCAGTCCTTGTCCGTTAGCCATCCGAGCGGACCACAGTTGGTCATGCGGACCGACAAGGGCTTGCCGCTGCGGGGCATGGTTGCCACGTAGAAGGGAGCCTCGGCGACGATGGTGCGGACTGCTTCCAGCACGGTGCCTTGGGCAGCTCTATCGAGATATCCGGACAGCAGTCGAAACCCCTCTGGCGTATCCATTTTCTGGCCCGAGCAAGTTGATGTTGAGCATCGTGGCGGCAGAGGTAAATTTATCACAATCAACGCGGTAACGGGCGTTGCGGTGCTACATCGCCGCGCCTATATAGCCTCAAGTTGTCGCTTACCAACTCCAGGGGACCGTTGTGGGCCCCCGCAATTTATGGGGTCTATGGAGCATCCGGGCGCCACGACATGGGCCTGGGCGGTTCGCCGCAGAAGAGAGGACTTTTCGACATGACAAAAGTTATCGGCATCGACCTCGGCACGACGAACTCTTGCGTCGCCGTCATGGAAGGCGGGACGCCCAAGGTCATTGCCAACGCCGAGGGTGTAAACACTACGCCTTCGATCGTGGCGTTCACCGAAGACGGCGAGCGGCTCGTCGGGCTTCCCGCCAAGCGCCAGGGCGTGACCAATCCGACCAACACACTGTTCGCCATCAAGCGTCTGATCGGCCGCCGCTACACCGATCCGATGGTGGAGAAGGACAAAAAGCTCGTCCCCTACAAGATCATCGAGGGTCAGAATGGGGACGCGTGGGTCGAGTCCCGCGGCAAGCAATACTCACCCTCCCAGGTGTCCGCGTTTATCCTGCAGAAGATGAAGGAGACGGCCGAGGCTTACCTGGGCCACAGCGTTTCGCAGGCGGTCATCACCGTACCCGCCTACTTCAACGACGCTCAGCGGCAGGCGACAAAGGACGCCGGCAAGATTGCGGGTCTCGAAGTTTTGCGCATCATCAACGAGCCGACGGCGGCTGCGCTGGCCTACGGCCTCGACAAGAAGAAGCAATCCAAGACGATCGCGGTCTACGATCTCGGCGGCGGCACCTTCGACGTGTCGATCCTGGAGATCGGTGACGGCGTTTTCGAAGTGAAATCCACGAACGGCGACACGTTCCTCGGCGGCGAGGATTTCGACATGCGTCTCGTCGAGTACCTCGCGGGCGAGTTCAAAAAAGAGAACTCGATCGATCTCAAGAACGACAAGCTGGCTTTGCAGCGCCTGAAGGAGGCGGCCGAAAAGGCCAAGATCGAGCTGTCGAGCGCTCAGCAGACCGAGATCAACCTGCCGTTCATCTCGATGAGCCCGCAGACGCAATCGCCCTTGCACCTGACCATGAAGCTCACGCGCGCCAAGCTCGAGAGCCTGGTCGAGGATCTCGATCATGAAGACCTCTGCCTCCGTGTGAGCTGGCGCTGAAGGATGCCGGCCTCAAGGCGGCTGAGATCGACGAGGTGGTGCTCGTGGGCGGTATGACGCGCATGCCGCGCGTGCAGGCCGAGGTCAAGAAGCTGTTCGGCAAGGAGCCGCACAAGGGTGTCAATCCGGACGAGGTCGTGGCCGTCGGCGCAGCGATCCAGGGCGGCGTGCTCAAGGGCGACGTCAAGGACGTGCTACTGCTCGACGTGACGCCGCTGTCGCTCGGCATCGAGACGCTGGGCGGTGTGTTCACGCGCCTGATCGACCGCAATACGACCATCCCGACCAAAAAGAGCCAGGTGTTCTCGACGGCCGATGATGGCCAACGCGCCGTGACCATCAACGTCTACCAAGGCGAGCGCGAGATGGCGGCAGACAACAAGATGCTCGGCCGCTTCGACCTGGACGGCATTCCCCCGGCGCCACGCGGCATTCCGCAGATCGAGGTCACGTTCGACATCGATGCGAACGGCATCGTGCATGTGTCGGCCAAGGACAAGAAGACGAACAAGGAGCAGTCGATCCGCATCCAGGCCTCGGGCGGGCTTTCCGACGCCGACATCAAGCGCATGACCGAAGAGGCCGAGCGCTTCAAGGATGAGGACACCAAGCGAAGGGACCTCGTCGAAGCGCGCAACCATGCCGACCAACTCGTCGCGCAGATCGAGAAGGACTTGAAGGAGCATGGCGACAAGGTGGCTGCGGCCGACAAGTCTGCGCTCGAAACAGCGCTCGCGGCTGCCAAGGACGCCACCAAGAGCGACGACGCCGAGAAGATCAAGTCTACCACCCAGGCCCTGATGCAGGCGTCCATGAAGCTCGGCGAAGCCATCTACTCGTCTGGCAAGCAAGCCACCGAGGGTGGGGAGCCAGGGGCGCAGGACGGCGCGCAGAGCGGTCAGGGCGGCGACAATGTCGTCGATGCCCAGTTCGAGGAGGTCAAGGACGACAAGAAGAAGTCGGCCTGACGTCGAGGGGACGGTAAATACAGATGAGAGCCCTCGCTCTGCCTAGTCACCGGGACGAGCGCGCCAGTTCTGGCGCACGGATCGTCGGGGACTTGAAGGGGCGAGGGTTTCGCTTGTCCAGCCGGGAAACGTGATCGCCTGCTCGGCTGGAACCGGGGACGCGAATGGAAGTCGACCAGATGGCGAAACGCGACTACTACGAAATTCTCGGCCTCACGCGCGGGGCCAATGAGCAAGACCTCAAATCAGCATTCCGCAAGCTCGCCAAAGAGCACCACCCTGATCGCAATCCGGACGAAAAGGCCGCCGAGCAGAAATTCAAAGAGATCAATGAGGCCTACGAGGTCCTGAAGGATCCGCAGAAGCGGGCCGCCTACGACCAGTTCGGCCACGCCGCTTTCGAGGGCGGCATGGGTCGCGGGCCGGGCGGGTTCGGGCCCGACTTCGCCACCTCGATGTCGGACATCTTCGATGATCTGTTCGGCGAGTTCATGGGCGGCCGGCGCGGTGCAAGTCGCGGTCAGCGGTCCGGGCGCGAGCGCGGCGCCGATATCCGCTACAACATGGAGATCACGCTGCGCGAGGCCTTCACCGGCAAGCAGGCGCAAATCCGCGTTCCAACCAGCGTGGCGTGCGAGACCTGCTCGGGCTCCGGCGCCAAGGCCGGTACCAGGCCGACCTCCTGTCCGACATGTGCCGGAGCTGGAAAGGTGCGCGCGAGCCAGGGCTTCTTCACCATCGAGCGGACCTGCCCTTCGTGCCAGGGCCGGGGTGAGTTCATCGAGGACCCTTGCCCGACCTGCTCCGGCGCCGGGCGCACGACCAGGGAGCGTACGCTTTCGGTCAACATCCCGGCCGGCGTCGAGGACGGCACGCGCATACGTCTTGCCGGCGAAGGGGAGGCCGGCATGCGTGGCGGGCCGACGGGCGACCTCTACATTTTCCTGTCGATCAAGCCGCACGAGTTCTTTCAACGTGATGGTGCCGATATTTTCTGCCGCGTGCCCATCGCCATGACGACGGCCGCGCTCGGCGGCAACATCGACGTGCCGGCCATAGACGACGGCAAGGTGCGGATGCCTATTCCGCCGGGCACGGAGACAGGCAAGCAGTTCCGCCTCAAAGGCAAGGGCATGCCGGTGCTGCGCTCCAAGGTGCAGGGCGACATGTACATCCAGGTCGAAGTCGAGACGCCCAAGAACCTGACGCGACGCCAGCGCGAGCTGCTGGAGCAGTTCGAGCAGGAATCGAACAAGGAAACCAATCCGGCCTCCAGCGGCTTCTTCAGCAAGGTGAAGGAGTTCTTCGAGGGCCGGCCGGGGTGAGCGGCTTGGGCACAGCAACGACAGTCGACGCTCGCGACCGCCTGTTCGTTGCTCTCGATATGCCGACCGTGGACGGTGCGCGCAGGTTAGTCGAGGTGCTCGGCGACACGGTCAATTGCTACAAGATCGGCCTCGAATTGCTGTTCGGCGGCGGGCTCGAGTTCGCCCAGGGCCTGAAGGCGGCAGGGCGCACGGTGTTCCTCGACATGAAGCTGCTCGACATCGGCAATACCGTCGAGAAGGCCACCCGCAACATCGCAAACCTCGGGCTCGATTACCTGACCGTCCACGGCACCGATGCGAAGACCCTCGACGCGGCAGTCAAAGGGCGGGCATCAAGTCGACTGAAATTGCTTGCCGTCACCGTCCTGACAAATCTCGATCAAACCGACCTGCTGCAGCAGGGCGTCAACGGTACGAGCCCCGCCGACCTGGTTGTGCATCGCGCGCGGCTGGCGAGGAACGCGGGCTTCGATGGTGTAGTTGCATCCGGCCACGAGGCGGCGATGATAAGGCGCGCTGTCGGTGACGGCTTCCTGATCGTCACGCCCGGCATCAGACCCGCTGGCGGGGCCGCCGGCGATCAAACTCGCGTCATGACGCCCACTGCATCGATTGCAGCGGGCGCTACGCACCTGGTCATAGGACGACCAATCAGCGAAGCCGCCGATCCGGCCGCTGCCGCGTCGAAGGTGGTTGCCGAGATTGCGGCGGCAGCGCCAAGCTGACGCTGCGGCCGCCGCACGCAGTTGCGATCCAAATCAGAACCGCGACACCTCCACCTCCTTGGAGGTGATGAACTCGAGCAGCGCCGGCTGACCTTTCTCAGTCGCCGCGATGCCGCGCTTGATGGCCGGAACGATGTCCGAGACCTTCTCGATGCGCTCGCCATAGCCGCCGAAAGCGCGCGCCATCGCCGCGTAGTCGCCAGAGATGTCGGTGGAGCGGTACTTCTCGGTCGATACCGGCATCACCTTGAGCTCGATCGCCATCGAGAAGTTGTTGAGCAGGATCGAGAGGATCGGAATGCGCTCGCGCACGGCCGTCTCGAAGTCCATGCCGGTAAAGCCGATGGCTGCGTCGCCCCACACGTTCATGCAGAGCTTGTCGGGCTTGGCGAGCTTGGCCCCCATCGCCAGGCCGAGGCCGTAGCCGAGCTGCGTGGTCTTGCCCCAGCCCAGGTAGGACAGCGGCGTGGTCGGCCGCCAGAACGGCGAGAGCTGGTCGCGCGGGCTGCCGGCATCGTGCGTGATGATGGTATTGGCCACATCCACTGTATTCTGCAGATCCCACAGCACGCGATAGGGATTGAGCGGCGCACTGTCGGAGGTGAGCTTCGGCATCCACTTGGCAAGCCAAGGCTCGTAAGCCTCCTTGATCTCGACGGCGACGCGCTTGGGATCGCGCGGGCTCTTGCCAGCGATCTTCTGCACTTCCTCGATGAGCGCGGACAGCACGAGCTTGGCGTCCCCTAGCACACCCAGGGCACAGGGAATGTCCTTGTTCAGATCCATCGAATTGAGCGTCGCGTGCACAATCGTCTTGCCGGAGGGAATCTTCACGGCGAAATTGCTTTCCGTGAAGCTGCACCCGATGCCGAAGATCAAGTCCGCCTCGCGCAGGAAATGATGCACGGAACCCGGGATCGCGAGCCCGCCGGAGCCGAGCGACAAAGCGTGCGTTTCGGGGAAGGCGCTCTTGCCCTCGAGGCTGGTGGTGACGGGAATGGCGAGGAGCTCTGCGAGCTGCTTGAGCTCGTCCCACGCCTCGGCCCAATGCACGCCCTGTCCGGCGTACAGCACGGGGCGCTTGGCCTTGACGAGCAGTTGCGCCGCCTCGCGTATGGCGTCAGGGTCCGGTCCTGAGCGCGCGCCGCGGAACGGCGTGTAGTCAAGGGCATCGATCTCCTCGGCAAACACATCCACCGGCACCTCGACCAGAACCGGGCCGCCGCGCCCCGATTTCAAGCGCGAGAAGGCGCGACGCAGGATGGCGGGGATTTCTTTCGCCGACGTCACCGGCTCCGCCGACTTGGTGATCGATGCCATGCTGACGCTGGCGTTGTAGTTGCGTTGAATCCAGGCCTGCCGGCGCGAATAGCCCATGGGCATGACGAGCATCGGGATGCTTTCGCTGTAGGCCTGCGCAACGCCGCCGTAGGCGTTCTCAGTGCCCGGCCCATGCTGCATGCAGAACACGCCGAGCTTCTTGCCGCTCGTCACCCGCGAGATGGCGTCCGCCATGTGCAGGCCGGTGCGCTCCTGGCGCACGATGATCGGCCTGATGCCGGCCGCTGCACCCCGCTCCAGGATGTGGTTCACCGGATAGCCGATGATCCACTCCACGCCTTCGCGCTTCAGAATTTCGGAGATGATATCTGGGGTCTTCACGGCGGCGTCTCCTCTCAATGCACCCTTTTGCGATATGCAAGCACGGCATGGCGCAAACGCCAAGTCACGATGATAGCGAGATCACTTGCCTGCCCACTCGTCCTTCACCTCCATACATTTGTCGTGAATGAATTCGTTGATGTCATCGACGATCGTGCTCTGCAGCACGTTGAGCGTGTTGTCGGTTGCCGTCGCCGTCCACATGGCGCCCTTGACGATGGCGGGCCC
The DNA here is from genome assembly GCA_963840425.1 of uncultured Alphaproteobacteria bacterium. GTDB lineage: Bacteria > Pseudomonadota > Alphaproteobacteria > Rhizobiales > Hyphomicrobiaceae > CADEFX01. The sequence goes on from CAWIYZ010000033.1 coordinate 483,745, forward strand.
GTCGATCTTGCCCCAGTTCAGCGCCGCCTTGGTCGCCTTGCCCTTCACGAAGGTCACCTTGGGCGTGAACTCGAACTTGATCTCGGCATTGCCGTCCTTCTCGCGCTCGACCTCACAGCTCACCTGCTGGCGATCGAGCGCCGCCTCATACTTTTCCTCGGTCATGGCTTTGACCAGGGCCTCACGCTGCAGCTTGATGTCGGCAACGCAGCGCACCTTGCCCCACGGCCACGATACCTTGGCCTTCTCGATCATCTTTCCGAGTTGCTCCTTGCGCCAGCTCTTGAGCACGTTGCAGGCGATGTCGCCGCCCGGCACCCGGTTGTGAAACGCGGCACAGATCGCGACCTTGCACGCTTTGCGTGCCTCGCGTTCCAGCAGTTCCTCGACGGTCAACTCGAGCTTGTCGGCGGCTCCCGGCGGACTGGGGCCTTGGGCGGCGGCTGGGATGGCCAGGCTCCAGACGGCAACGGCCAGGGCGGCTCGCAGACAAGGCGACAGCATCGAATACTCCCCCAAAATCGAATGACACCGACTGATCGGATTAGGCCTTATGGCGCCAGGATTTGGCGAAATGTGGCTCCATGGGCTTGCTTGAAGTGATCGACCGCGGACACCATATGTTCGCTCGAAAGATGCCCGGTGCCTGATGGCGGGGCCGGGGCGCGTACAGGCGCCGGAAGGGCCTGTGTTGCGCATGCTACGGCCAAGGTCGCTTGCTGAAGGACTTTGCCATGTCCCGGATGTCGCTGCTTTCCAGCCCCCTTCTCCTCGGCTTCGAGGAGATCGAACGTCTCGTCGATCGCATCGGCAAGGGCGGCGGCGACGGCTATCCGCCCTACAACATCGAACGCATGGCCCAGCAGGACGGCAGGGTCGAGACTTTACGCATCACACTCGCCGTTGCCGGCTTCACGCGAGGCCAGCTCGAGATCACGCTCGAGGACAATCAGCTCATCATTCGCGGCAAGCAGGTGGAAGAGACGCCCCGAGAGTATTTGTACCGCGGCATTGCCGCCCGGCAATTCCAGCGCACATTCGTGCTGGCGGACGGCATCGAGGTCAGATCGGCCGACCTGGAGAACGGGTTGCTCATGATCGATCTCGTCAGGCGCGAGCCCGAACGCCTGCAACGGCGCATCGAGATCGGAGGACGGAAAGCCCGTCCCTGAGCCGTTTCAGTAACAGGCGTTTAGCGCGAATCACGCAACAATACGCCCAAGGTCGCGCTTCCATGCAACCAAATAGGTTTGCGGAGCGTACTGGCACTGTGACCTCCCTTGGGCTGCCACGCAGAGAGGAGTAGCGTCATGGAACAAAAAATTAAGCGCTCCCGGCGCAAGCGGGTCGCCGATGCAGCGGTTGCGCCCCTCATGAGCCAGATCGAGCTTGCTCGGCTCGGTGGCGGTCAAATTGCCTACATCAAGGAACTGACCTCGGAAGAGGCCCGGCAGATGTTTCCTGCCGTCGAGGGTCTGCCGAGCGGTATCGACCTCTTCGCCCTGCACGCAGCGGACGGCACGCCGATCGCTCTGACCGATAGCAGGCAAGCGGCCGTCAGCCATGCCATGGGCGACGAACTGCAGATCGCCAGCATCCACTGACGCGCGCCATTCAAGCAAAGGCCTCGATCAGCGTGGCTGGCCGAGGCCGTTTCTTTTCATCCGATCCAACAAAAGACGGCGCTACTTTTCTTTCTTAGCCTTGCGCTTGATGTCCTGGCCGTGCGCGCGCTCATAGGTCTGGATGTCCTTGAACTGGCCCTTCTTGTCGCGCACCGCATAAAGCTTCTTGCCTGCCGTGCTCCGATGCGTGGTCCTCTTGGTCGCCATGCAACCTCTCCCGTAGCTCAACGGCACAAACGATACGCGTCTCATTCGATGAGAGCGCGCTATGCAACGTCCTCAGAATATCTCAATTCGACGACCGGTAAAGTCGAGTGCGGATGAAGGTGCGCTGCCGACGCTACCCTCAACGCCGCCCACGGAATGTCGGACGGCGCGGCGCCGAACTGCCCGGAGGAGGCGTGCGCGTGTCCTTGTGGCGAAAGTTGATGCGGCCCTTGGTCAAATCGTAAGGCGTCATCTCGACGGTGACCTTGTCGCCGGCAAGAATGCGGATGCGATTCTTTTTCATGCGTCCTGAAGTGTAAGCAATAACCTCGTGCCCGTTCTCGAGCTGAACACGACAGCGGGCGTCCGGCAGCACCTCGGCCACGACCCCCTCGAACTCCAACATTTCTTCCTTCGCCATTCGATACCCCGGCTCTCCCGTCTCCATCGCAGTTGCGGCAATGAAATGGGGCGGACAAACCGCCCGCCCCACCATACTTACTTTTGGAGCGGCTTGCGTCAGGTCGCCTTCAGGTTGACCGCCGAAGACTTGCCGTTGCGGCCGCGCTCCATTTCATAGGAGACCTTCTGGCCCTCGCGCAGGCTCTGCAGGCCGGCGCGCTCCACCGCCGAGATGTGAACGAACACGTCGTTGCCACCTTCGTCCGGCTGAATGAACCCGTATCCCTTCTGCGTGTTGAACCACTTCACAGTACCAGTAGCCATCTGGTTATCTCTCCATAGCTGGCTTTGGCCGCGGGCGGAATTGCCGGCGACCATCAAATCACGCGATGGAGTGGTAACAAGTGCAGCGCTGCAGCGCTGTCGTGTAGTGCGCACCATAGCGAGTTCGACGCGACTTTATGACCCTCTTCGCTCGCGAAAGCAAGACATCGGCACAGCCAATTTGGGCCGGATTTTAGCTAACTTTTGAGTGTCGACACTCTGCGATAATTGTCAACAGTTAACGACCCTGCCGGGTTCCACTCAAGCGACTTTGCGCTTGGTGCCGCGCACAGCCAGCACGACTTGCGCCATGATGGCGATGGCGACTTCGGCAGGTGACTGGGCCCCGATATCGAGGCCGATCGGCGCCTTGATGCGACCAATCTCAGTGTCCGTCAGCCCGGCGGCCTTCAGACGCTCCACCCGCTTGGCGTGGTTGCGGGAGCTGCCGAGCGCGCCGACGTACAGACATTGGGACTTCACAGCGAGCTTGAGAGCCTCATCATCGATGTGGCCGACGTGGGCCAGCGCGACCACCGCGGTATAGGGATCCAACCCCAATTTCGGCAGGACGTCCTGTGGCCACTCCGTCAGGAGCTTCACATCGGCAAAGCGCTCGGGCGAGGCAAAGGCGGTGCGCGGGTCCACCACGATCACCTCGTAGCCCGCCAATCGGGCAACCTCGGTGAGGACCTGACCAATGTGCGTGGCACCGATGATGACGATGCGCGCCGGCGGCACCAGCGCGTGCAGAAACATGGCGCCCTCGGGCGCATCGCGCAGTTGGCTCTTCGCCGTGTGAAAGCGCTCGGCGATGTCGTCGGGCAGATCCGCGTCGTCACGCTCGAACACGCGCTTGCGTCCGTCCGCAAGCATGGTCTGCACCACGAGACCCTGACGGTTCTCCTCGGCGGCTACGGCGCGGTCGAGCAGCTTCGCGTCCCCAGCTCTCGCCTCCAGCCGCTCGACAAAGACCTGCACTTTGCCGCCACAGGGGAGGCCCACCCGCCACGCCGTCTCGTCGGCCACGCCGAAGGTGAGCGTCTTCGGCTTGCCGCTTTCGAGAATCTCCTCGGCCTCCATGATGACTTCACCCTCGATGCAGCCGCCGGAGACGGAGCCCTGGAAGCGACCATCCGCGGCCACTGCCATCTGTCCGCCGACCGGGACGGGAGCGGAGCCCCACGTGTCCACCACGGTCGCCATCGCCACGCGGCCGTCTCGCGCGAGCCAGGTTCGTGCGGCCTTCAGTACATTGAGCTCGTCGCTTGTCTTGCGACCTTCAATTGCCCGGGGTTGTGCATCAGTCATTTCGATAGCTCGCTTGTTCCTTGGAATTGGCGCCGGTCAATTCTAGCCCAAGCGCAGAAACGAGGGATACAGCCCCGCTTCGACCATGAACAGGGTATCGACCAGAGCCTCAAATCATGTCGTGTGCGGAATACCGGTTTGCAATGTGAGGCGGACGCCAAGCGACACTCTTGTTGCGCGGGCGACCGCGCTGCCTCGGCTATGGCAAGATGTCAATGCCACCGGGCCATCTTGCGGTGTGCGCTTGGCACGAGCACGAAAGCATAAGGCATTGCCTGAATTTTCCTTTTGACAGGTTATTGCCCGCATGCAACGTCTTGCACGGGCTAAAAAGCTGAAAAGGCTGGGCCCGGCTCATTTGGAGTCAGATCCGTCACCTACCTAAAATTGCCCGGGCAATTGGTGCACAATTCGCGCCGATGTTGCCGTGGCGGACGATCAGGTGGCGGTCTCGACTTCCGCGTCAAAGGGAGGACCGCCGCATGATCAGATTTGGTTATCGACAATTAGCTGCCCTGGGGGCGTCCGTTGTTGCGCTGGCCGTCAGCGCTGATATTGCCGATGCGCAAAGCAAAGTCCGTTGGAAGATGCAGAGCGCGTTCGGTGCCCAGTTGCCGCACATCGGCACCTCGGCCGTACGCTTCTCAAAGAATATCGAGCGGCTATCGGGTGGTACGCTCGAGATCAAGTTCTACGAGCCCGGAGCGCTGATCCCGCCGCTCGAGTGCTTCGATGCCGTGTCCAAGGGCTCGATCAAGTCTTGCTGGACGACGCCGGGCTACCACACCGGCAAGTATCCGGCGCTGGCGTTCTTCACCACCGTCCCGTTCGGCCCGTCGATCGGCGAGTTTCTGGGGTGGAAGTGGTTCGGCGGCGGCAACCAGTTGCGCCAGGAAATCTACGACAAGCACGGTCTCTACGCGCTCGATTGTTTCGCCATCGCGCCAGAGACCTCGGGCTGGTTCCGCAACGAGGTCAAATCGGTCGCCGAGCTCAAAGGCATGAAGATGCGCTTCTTCGGCCTGGGCGCCCAGGTGATGCAGAAGCTCGGCGTGTCGACGCAGCTGCTGGCGGCAGCCGATATCTACCAGGCGCTCGAGCGAGGCGTCATCGACGCCACCGAGTTCTCAATGCCGACCATGGATACCCGCCTCGGCTTCCACCAGATCGCCAAATACAATTACTTCCCCGGCTGGCATCAACAGTCCTCGGTCAGCGAGCTGCTGATGAACAAGGCGGCGTGGGATGCACTGTCGGACCAGCACAAGGCGATCATCGAAACCGCGCTCAACGATGCGGTAATCCACACCTACGTCGAGAGCGATCACTCGCAGTTCGCAGCCATGGCGGAGTACCAGTCGAAGCATGGCGTGAAGGTGAAACGTTGGAGCGACGACGATCTGGCTGCCATAGAGAAGGCGTGGATGGAGGTGCTGGCTGAGGAATCGGCGAAGGATCCATTGTTCAAAAAGGTTGCCGACCACTACCTCGATTACCGCAAGAAATTCTCGGTATGGGGTTCCTCGCAGGTGATGAAATCTACGTACATCGACAAGTAGCACGGACACATGATGGGCAGCTGGCACGATTAGCTTCGCGCCGGCTGCCCACCCGGCCGCTGAATGGCAGCCGGGTGGGGGATCGACCACAGCCAAGGACATCGGGTTCTGCCATGCGCGCGTCCGAGACTTGGCGACGCGCGGACGGATAGGTGCGCCTTGTGCTGTTGCAGGCTTCCGGGAGATATCGCTTGATCGACGGGCAGGACAGAATGTCCCAAGAACCGTGCGGTGCGGCGAGCCGCCGACAGACGCGCTCAAATGAGACATTGCCGCAATGACTGCACTGCTGAAACTGTCGGAGATACTGCGCCGGCTGCTCGAAGCAATAGCCCTGACTTCCGGCTGGCTGCTCGTCGTCATGGCGTGCGTGACGACCTTCGATGTCGTCGCGCGCAAATTCGGCGTGCAGCTCCCCTACACCAAACTGCAAGAGCTGGAGTGGCATTTCCACGCTGCTATCTTCTCGCTGTGGATGGGCTACTGCTACACCATCAATGCGCATCCCCGCGTCGATACCTTCACCGAGCATATGACGCATCGCCGCCGGGCTTGGATCGAGCTCATCGGCTGCCTCGTGCTGGCGCTGCCCTACATTGCCCTGGTCTCGTACTACAGCCTGGACTTCGTTGCGCAGTCCTTTCGGCTCGGCGAGCAGTCGGACAGCACGGTCGGCCTTACGCATCGCTGGGTCATCAAAGGCATCTACGCTGCCGGCCTATGGATGGTAGTGCTGGGCATCATCAGCGTGCTGTTGCGCGTCATCGTCTTCCTGTTCGGCGGCAAGTCGCAAGAGGAAGTCAATCTACAGATCGGCCATGTGGAGGTGGACGTATAGTCCGCTCCGGGAGAGATCGCTGTGCTTGACTGGCTGGCCGACCACCTCGCTCTGATCATGTTCGTGAGCATGTTCTTTTTCATTTTTGTCGGCTACCCCGTAGCCTTCATCATGGGCGGGCTGTCGCTCGTGTTTGCGCTCGTGGGCACGTGGCTCGGCGTATTCAAGCTGATCGGCATCTCCGATGTCGTCCTGCGCATGTGGGCCGGCGTTGCGGCCGACCCGGTGCTCGCTTCGATCCCGATGTTCATTTTCATGGGCGCGATCTTGGAACGCTCCGGATCCGCCAAGGATATGCTGGACGCAACCGTGGTCCTCCTGAAGCGGTGCCCAGGCGCACTGGCAGTCTCTGTGATGGTGATGGGCACCATCCTTGCAGCGCCAATCGGCGTGGTCGGCGCTGCCGTGATCACGCTGTCGGTGATCGCTCTGCCGAACATGCTGGCCGCGGGCTACGACAAGCGACTCGCCATTGGCACCATCGCCTCGGCCGGAACCCTCGGTATTCTAATCCCGCCCGCCATCATGCTGGTGGTGATGGCGGAGATGCTCGCGACATCAGCAGGAAACCTGTTTCTCGGCGCCATCATGCCAGGCTTCCTGCTGTCCGGCCTCTACCTCGTCTACATCATCGCCGTCTCGCTCTTGAAGCGAGGGGCCGCGCCCAAGCTGCCGGCGGACTTCGGACCGCAGACCCGATCCGCCTTCTGGTACGCTCTGTGGCGCGGCCTGTTTCCGATGACAGCGCTGCTTGTTATCGTCCTCGGATCGATCTTCGCCGGCTGGGCGACACCCACCGAGAGCGGCGCCGTCGGTGTGCTCGGCTCCATGTTCATCGCCGCGATCAACAATCGCCTCACACTCACGATGATGACCCAGGCGATCTTCTCCACATGCAAGGCCAATGGCCTGGTGTTTCTGATCTTCCTCGGCGCGACTGGCTTCTCCTACGTATTCCGTGTGCTGGGCGGCGACGATCTGATGATCTCAACGCTGGCTTATTTCGGCATCGACACGAAGTGGGAGATGCTCACCTTCATAATGGTGTTGATCTTTTTGCTGGGCTTCCCGTTCGAGTGGATCGAGATCTGCCTCATCGTGCTGCCGGTGTTCGGCCCGATCCTGGCCAAATTCGATTTCTCCGACCACGGCGTCAACAATGCCGCGCTGATGACGTGGTTCGGAACGCTCGTGGCGGTCAACCTGCAGACCGCGTTCATGACGCCGCCGTTCGGAGCGACGCTGTTCTACATGAAGGGGACCGCCCCACCCGGGGTTACCATGCAGGACGTGTTCAGGGGGATGTACCCGTTCGTCGCCCTCCAGGTGTTGGGCCTGATGCTCTGCATCTACTTCCCGGGCATCAGTCTGTGGCTGCCGAGATTAGCAGGCTTCATCGACTAGGCGAGGTGCCTACCACCGCCTGCTTGCGCCCGCGGATCATCAGCACGAGCGGCATCGCAGCCAGCGAGGCGATCGTGTACAATGTGAAGGCGTTGAGATAGCCGATGAGTGCCGCCTGCCGGTTGATCTCGGCCGCGAGCTTGGCCAGACCAGGCAACGTCTCCACGCTCCATCCACCCATCACCCACGGCAAATCGAGGGCCCGGTTGAACGGTGACACCGCCTCGGTCAGCCGGCTGTAGTTGGCTCCTGTCGCGCGCACGATCTCGGCAACGCTGAGCGAGATGAAGAAGCTCGAGCCGATGTTGCGCATGAGGTGAAAGACAGCCATCGCCTCGGGTCTGGAGGCCGCAGGCAACGTGCGCATGGCGGCCAAGGACATCGGCACCCAGATGACGCCGATAGCGAAGCCCTGCAAGAAGCCGTTGGCGGAGAGCACGGCGGTGCTCACATCGAGATTGATGCTGCTCAGCCAAAGTCCCGAGATCGCCTGAACGCTGAAACCGACAAAGACACCCACGCGAGGGTCGATCCTGCCGAGCCAGTTGGAGAGAAAGAAGCCGACCACGGCGCCGATGCCGCGCCAGCTGATGATGTAGCCAATCAGCGCGTCGGGATAGCCGGAATGGGTCTGCAAGAGCTGCGGAAGGAGGACCATCGGCGTGAAGTTGAGCATGCCGAAGATCGTGACGAGCACCAGCCCCAGGGCATAGTTGCGATCGAGCAGCAACCGGAGATCGAGGAACGGCACCGGCGCGGTCAGGCTGTGAGCGATAAACAAATAGAGCGCGATAGCAGCCAGCAGAGTTGCAGCGACGATGAGATTGGACTCGAACCAATCGAGGCGCTGGCCGCGGGACAGCACGAGCTGTGCGAGTGCGAGAGCTGCGGCAAGCGTCAGAAAGCCCGTCCAATCCAGCCGCACCTTGTGCTCAGGCCGGTCTGCCGGCAAGGCAAGGCGAAAGCCGATGAAGGCGACGATGCCGAATGGCACCGTGAGATGGAACACCCAGCGCCAACTCCACAGCTCGGCGATGTAGCCGCCGATCGAGGGACCGAGCACCGGTCCGGCCATATTGGCCACGCCGAACACCGAGATGGCCAGGCCATGTTGATAGGTCGGAAAAACATTGAGAAGGATGGTTTGGCCGAGCGGCACCAGCGCCGCGCCGCCACCGCCTTGGATGATGCGCCAGGCGACGAGGCCCTCGAGCGACGTCGCCAAACCGCACAGCAGCGTCCCGGCGGTGAACGTGGCGATGCTCCAGACCATCACGTTGCGGCTGCCGAAGCGCGCCACGAGCCAGCCGGTCATGGGTGTGACCACAGCCGTGGCCAGGATGTTGAAGGTTACCGTCCAGGCGATCTCGTCCGGCGTCGCGGCCATCGTGCCTTGCATCTGCGGCTGAAGGCCGGCGGCAATGAACACGGTGGCGTTGTAGACCGTGGAGCCCAGCACCACCGTCGCCAGAATGAACCAGCGCCGTGCCACGGAAACCTTGACGATCGGGTCGTCGGAAGCAGCCATGAAAGTACTCGCCATCCCCGATGTCTCGGCAGGGTCTTGAATTCAGCGGTACAGGCCGCCGTGAAGGAAGCGGGCATGGTTAATCGGCCGCTGGCGCGATTGTTGCTTACCTACCCGGTGCATTCCAAGAAGTCCTTTCCGGAGACAACGATGGACGCCACCATCAACCGAGTCCGCCCGCAAGCCATCGCAGATCCAGGCATCGACGTACAACGCCGCCGCCTGTTCTGCGGCCTTCTGGCATCAGGCTCGCTCCTGGTCGCCGCCCCCAAGGCGCATGCCGTCACCATAGGTGATGACACCGCAAATATCGGCACGGTCTGGTGGTCCGAGCTCGTCTCAGGCGATGTGCCGAAAGCGCTCGGCTTCTACTCGAAAGTGATCGGATGGGAAACAAAGACCGTCGACCTCGAAGATGCGGCACAACCCGTCAAGGATGGCGAGCCGTCTTACACGCTGATGCTGGCGCAAGGCAACGAGGTGGCCGGCGCGCTGCCGGTCGATACCGACGATCCCGCCAAGAAGGCGCCAATGTGGTTGACCTATTTCCAGGTCGATGATGTCGATGCGGCCGTCAAGCGGGCCACGGCGGCAGGCGGCACCGTGCTGATCTCCCCATTCGACGTCGGCAAAATCGCGCGCATGGCCGTGATCGCGGATCCCGAGGGCGTTCGTGTCGGGTTGGCCCATCCTCTCTGAGGCCAAGACGCTACGTCAACCAGTGGCGCTGCTATCTTCGGCGTGCCCGAGATTGCGCCTGTGGCTCGGAAACGAAGCCGCCAAGGTATAGTGGCGACATCTGCGCGTTGGATGCGGAACGCGGATCGTCACCCGGCCATACCAAGGGCTGTTGCCGGGGGGGTGGCCTCACAACCGGCTTCGCCGCAAGAATCGTAACCTCCGACTGCACCTGCGGCTTCACACGCAGCGGCTTGGCGACCCTCAATTTCGGTTTTGTATCGGTCTTGTCGACGTTGCGCTCCGGCGCGGCTACTGACAGCGGCACACGTTTCTTGACCGCGGCTTGCTTGCGCACGGCTTGTACGCTTGGTGTTACGTGCTGGTTTACCGCATCCGCTTGCACAGAGCTTCTCGGTGGCATCGGAGCAGCACGCTCGATCACGGGCCCTTCCTTTGCCACCGCCTTCGGCACAGTAACGTTACGCGCGGGCGCGATGACAAGAACAGTTCGCCCGGCCGAGATAATGGTGCCTTCCGGCGTTCTCAGCTCGAGTGTGAGATCGTAGCGCCCTCGTGCGTTCGCCGCCGCGTCCAGCTCGACGGATACCAGAAGGTCGGGGCGCAACATCCACAGCCCCGGCCTGATCATGATCCCTTCGGACAACCGCACACTGTCCGGCAGTCCGTTGACGAGGACAATCGTCTCCGGCTGTACATTCTCGCTATTGGCGACATGCGCGGGCAGGTACCCCCGCCGACCCGCTTCGACCGCGATGGCATCCCCAACTACGAGAGCCGGCAGCGGCTGGCCCGACTTGGCAGATACAGTGACTTGCTCGAGCGGAGAGCGCACGGTCGAGGCGATCTGCTCCAGGCGCGGGAAGATTGCGGCCGCCAGTACGCCGTTTTCGAGCTTGGCCGTCGGATGGGTCGCCAGCCACGCACCACCCGGCGTCAAGCAAACCGCCAAGGCGGCTAAATAGAGCACGCGGCGAGACCGCGGTGCTGGCTTCCGGCCAGCACGCGCAACGCCCGCGGGGATCCAGTGCACCGGCTCGCCGGCGTCGAGCGCATTGAGCACTTGCCGCATGGTCGGCTGTTGTTGCGGTCCATCCGATGACGCACGGCCAAAGCCGCGCCGTCCCTTCCAAGCAGAAAAAATCGGCACCTGGCTCTCCAACTCATTGAGTCAGCGGAGAGAAACTCCCCATGGATTGCGACTCCAGTGTGGCTGGAGAGCAATTGTCAACCTTAACAGGCGGACATAGTTACGATGACCGGCGCCTAAAACCGCTACTTTATGTCCTTTCGGTCGCGAATCTCGTTCAGCGGTTGCTGCGAGCTCCGACGAGCTTCGCGATCGAGGCACTAGCTCAGATTGATCAGCTTGCCCTCGATCTGCAGCCGGCAACTGTCGATGCCTTGGGCGATCTCGTCGATCCGTCTCAGCTCGCGGGCGATCTCCTCGCCGTCCCGCTGCTGACGCTCAGGCCTCAGCGCACCGACGACAGCGGTCACGACCCTGACGAGCTTTTTCTTGGGATCGAAGATCTTCCAGAGCATCGACGGCGGACGTTTGCTCCGCTCCTGCCTGCGCCGCAGCGCCTTCTGCTGGCGCAGCAGCACGCGCTTTAGATGTGCAAGCTCACGCTTCTTGTGGCTCAGCTCCTTCAGAGCCGTCTTGGCCTCGGCCGACGAATTGACGGAGACCATGACCTCGGTCCCCTCGATCTTGGTGAAGCGTGTCGGCGCCAACTGCATCGATCCGTCTCGGTGAGCTGCTGGAGAACAACGGCTGCCTGCCGGGAGACAGAGATTGCGTCACCTGCCATTCGAACTCAATGACCGCAAGCGCGCAGCAACGCGCCGGCGCGGCCGACCTGCGAATGCCTCTTTCCCTGCCCGGCATTCGCTATAGGCTCGGCGCATGACATACACCGAGCCCACCTCTGCCGCTGCGACGCATCCGCGCCATGGATTACTGGTGGCGTGCGGGCTCGCGCTCGGCATCGCCGTCGCTATCGGGCTCGCGCGCTTCGCCTACGCCTTGATCCTGCCGGCCATGAAAGCAGACCTAGCGTGGAGCTACACGGCAGCGGGCTCGCTCAACACGACAAATGCGGTCGGCTATCTGCTCGGCTCTTACGTCGCCTTTCGCACGGTGCGGAGCTGGGGTCCGACGCGGCCTTTCATCGTGGGCCTTTGGCTAACCGCGCTAACCGTCATCCTCACCGGCTTCTTCCGGGACTTCTACGTCATCTCGGCGCTGCGCTTGATGACCGGGGTCACGAGCGCCTACGTGTTCGTTGCCGGCAGCGTGCTCGCCGCCAGCGTGTTTCCCGACGACCCGCGCAAAGCGGCGACGGCAATTGCGATCTATTTCGCAGGCGGGGGGCTCGGCCTGCTGATATCGGGATTGGTCTTGCCGTGGCTGCTCGCGCATGGTGGCGACCCATCCTGGCCGCAGGCGTGGCTGACCCTCGGGGTCCTGTCGTGTGCGGGCAGCCTCCTGGCGACGCTGGCGGCGCGCGAGACGTCGCCTCCGGCCGCGCGCGCGGCACCGCATCCGTGGCGCAAGGCGCCCTTCACTCCCATGTTTCTGGCCTACGGCTGCTTTGCGCTCGGCTATTTCGCCTACATGACCTTCATCGTTGCCTGGCTGCGCCATCCTGGCTTCAAAGCCACCCGATGAAGGGCTTCGCGCAACATGAAATAACGATTCTTCAACACTTGCACCACCTTGTTTAACACTCTCGCATCACACATTGCCAAAACCGGCTCCAGCGGTTAATCGCTGCGCAGCAACGGTGAGATACAGGTGTGATGCTATGGAGCTTCCGAGGAACCAACGCGCGATCGACGCGGTGAAGCCGAGCGCGCGCCGAGACCGCTACCGCATCAAAGACGTGCCGGGTCTTCATCTCGAGGTGCACCCGACGGGGCGCAGCGTCTACATGGTGCGCTATCAGGTCGGGAGGGGGCGCCAGGGCCGTGCACAGCGCTGGCTGGCGATCGGCCTGGCTGCGGACGTGTCGCTCTCCAGAGCCATCCAAAAGGCGGCAGAGGTGAGGGCTAACGCCGTCTTAGACGGCAAGGACGAGGTAGCCGTCCGGCGCCAGGAAGCAGCGCCCCAGACGCTGCAGTGGCTGTTCAACGAATGGGCCGATCGCAAGGGGCGGAAGATGCGCGACTGGGAGGGAGCGGAGCGGCTTTGGCGCGTTGACGTCTCCCCGCGGCTCGGCGCTCGCAAGATGCGCGAGCTCGTCCGCGCGGACGTGGCCAAGCTTCGCGACGACATCGGGAAGCGCTCCCTCGGCATGGGGGACCGCGCTGCGGCCCTTCTTGGGCGCATTCTCAACTGGGGGGTGGATGCCGGCTACCTCGACGCCAATCCGGCTACGCGCCTCAGCCGCATAGCGCCCGGCCACAAGCCCGGCCGCGTTATGTCCGACCAGGACCTGAGAATCTGGCTCCGGGAGCTGCCCCGCATCGGAAAGATGACCGAGCACACACGCACCATCTTGCTACTCCTCACGCTGCTGGGACAGCGGCGAACGGAGGTGGCACACATGCAGGCGGACGAGATCAGGGGCGACATCTGGACGATACCCGCTTCGCGAACGAAGAATGGGAAGGAGCATGGTGTCCCCCTCCCCCCGTGGGCGGCGAGCGTCGTAATGCGAGTTAAAGTACGCATAACGTCGGATAAGGAGCACTTTAATGGGCTTTTATTCGCCTCGAGGCGAGGGCCTCCCTACTCGCGCGCGATCACGCAGGCGATGCGCAGAGCCACCCGTGCGATGAATATCGGCCCCTATTCGCCGCATGATCTGCGACGCACGATGACCACAAGGATGGCGGAGCTGCAGGTCACCGAGGAGGTGCGTGAGCGCGTCATCAATCACACGAGCCAGTCGGTGCAGGCGCGGCACTATAACCGCCATGAGTACATGGCGGAGAAATACAGAAGTTTGAGTCTTTGGGAGGAGTACTTATCGACAATCGTCGAACCCCAGGTCAACTAGTGCCGATTTGAGGTATGCTTAAATCTCATTCACAAGGACCGATTCATGGCCGAGAAGCGTCGCCAGGCAAGAAGCACGCCGACCTTTGACCAACGCTGCGCCGAACTCGCAGATAACGGTCGCGCCGTGGCCGCAGCCATTCGCACCGAGTTCGGCGCCAAGCGATGTAGCGCTGAGTGGGTCCAGCATCTGAGGGGTGTTGCAGTCAGTGGCTATGCCGGCCAATTTCTGATTGAGGCTGAGGCGCTCGGGGATCTAGCGCAGCAGTACATTGCGGCGCGGAAGCTACCGGGCACTTGGGACGAAGTCGTAAAGGACGCCACGCTCGAACTTTTGCGCAAGCCCAAGCCGAAGCCCGTCGCTCGCCGGCGAGCTATCTAGGCCGTTGCCGGCTCGCGCGCATGTTGCGATTCCAAGGAATGCGCGAGCTTGCGAATGCTGTGGCGCGCGATCAGTGCCGCGGTGGACGCCCGGTGCGAGGATTGGCGCACGCCGCTTTTGCTGCCACACGCAGCGATAAACGGGTCAACTCGCGAGAGGATACAGCTTCCTGCCCAAGCGACCCCACACTTCTTGTATTGACCGCACTTGCGGTTGGACGCTGCGACGCATCTAACGGCACCCGGATCTTACTGTCGCGATGCTGCCTGCGGCCTTTCGCCGATCGAACCTCTCTCAACCGCGCCCTCAGTGCCTCTCCGCAGGCTTCTTCGGCGTTGATCAGCGCATGCGTGATGCGGCACGTCACACTCAAGCCGATGCGCAGTGATGGTCTTTGCGTCGATCGCGTAACCGTAGTCGTGACGCTTAAGCATTTATTAAGACTCCTACTTATTCGTTACGATTTCACTCGCTGATCGCGAGCGCTCTACTCGGCCGTGCCGCTGCGCGGCTAGGCCGCTTCTGCTTCGTTGGTCTCGTCACCGCGCCCAGTGCCGCTATCGCCGCCAGCGGCCACCGGAGGCGCGGCGTTCGCTATTCCGTTTGATGACGGCAGGGGGAGGGGGAGCGAAGGGTCATCCACCGTCGCACGCTGCGCTTCGCCCGTTGCTGCATTTGCTGACGCAACGGCAAGCGCGCCACAGTCGCGCACCGCTGCTGGCGGAGGCGGCTGGGATGCGGCTCCCTCCCCCTCCCCCTCGATGCGCAGCGAGCCCGGAACGATACTGCGGCCGGTAGCCGCTTCGATGTAGCGGGTCAGCGCGCCCAAATTTGGAAAGCGAGAGAGATCGACGCAACCGGCTTCGGTGTAACGCCCGCTTTCGCCTGGCTTGCTTTCGAGCCGAACCTGAAAGGGCCGGAGACGCAGGCCTGAAATGGGCTAGAAGCTAGTGTTGCATCTGCAAACTGAAAACCCCGCACAGCGCAGGGTTCAAACTCCCGCTTATACTTATCTATAGCGCTGTGCGGGGTTTTCAGAGCCGTCCAGTCGACCAATGCTGTTAATCTTTCAGTAATCTCTTGGCATAACAACTGCGCCTCTTTTTCGCGGGCGCGCACCCAGTGCGGATAGAGGCCGCGCACGGTACCTTCGCGGGTAAAAGCGACCCCGTCGGCCAGCATCATGTCCCCGACGTCCGCATCCACCTCGCCCCACGGCCGTAGCCGATGCACGGGCAGGCCGACATCGCATTGGCCGAAAACGAAGATGTAGGCTGGGTTGTCGGCTGTTCGGTTGATGATCCGAAGTCGCTCAATGAACTGCTGGTTTTCATTGTCCACGCGTGAGCGCCTCACTCGCTCCACGTTGTCATCGGGATGCAGGTCGCAGTCGATTTCAACGCCTCGGTTGCCGACAAGTCTGAGAGTTCGCTTGCCCTTGATCCAGGTGTCGCAGATCTCATCCGAATCCCATGGTGCCGGCGAACGCAGCGTAATCTCCGAAAGGTCGGAATCAGCAAACAGAGCTTCTGTGTCGAGTTCGAGATTGAATACTGATGGCGTCGCCCGTCCGATTGCCACAGCGGCTGGGACACTGCCAAACACGTCGAGTCCGCGCAGACGGCAGAAAGTGAGAATGACGACGCGCTCCCCGGCACCGATCACTGCCAATCGTGCACGGAGTACGGGCGCGACCTTTTTTGCGCAGGCGACCAGAACCGCGCATCTTTCCACTGGCGTTGGATTGCCCGCATCTTCTTGACCGTCTGAGGTTGGGTCGTAACGAAATGGTGTCTCAAGCTTGGCAGCTCTATTCCAAAAGAAGCGCTCGTATAGAGCGATCTCCCGCGCGAGACGGCTTAGGGCTTCATCGCGCCGCCTTGGCGCGAAGACGTCACGCGCCGTGTTGCGCTCCTCAGCCCCAAGCAGGGAGGACGTGCTGAAGGCCTTGTCGACACATTGTTCTAAGTAGTAGGTGCCTGGTGCCAGCTTCGCATGCGCAAACTCGATGTTCGCATAGGGAAACATCGTCTGCACGAGCCGCTCATCTATGCCTCCCGCGGATAGAATGGCCCGCGTGTTGCGGAGGACATCATCCCGGCGCGGCTTGGTTTGCACATAGATCTGCCGGATATTGTTTTGGCGGAATGTGCGCAGTCCAAACACATAGCGTCGCTTTTTCTCGACGCTCGTGACGATCGCCTGGACAAGTTTGCGATTGAACCGAATGCAACCGACACGCTCCGCCTGCTCCGCAAGCAATTTGGCGGCCGCCCCCTGATCTATGAGTTCGGACAACCTCTCTTCCTGTTGCGTGAGATACTGGCCGATGACTTCATCCGCGTTTCTTGCCTGAGTTTCGCGATCATCCACTTTTTTTGCAGCAGTTTCGCGAACAAGCCAGGAGAAGAACTGGGTTGGGATCTGCGGGCCATGCACGGCCTCGAGCGTGTCGTAAATCTTGCTGACATACGCGCGGTAGTCTGCTGTTTTCCCGAGGTTGACCTTCGGAGGCGGCGCTCCTTTTTTTCGGCTTACTCTGTTTCGTAGCGCTGCCTCGCCCAAGTGATGCCTCAGGCCGGCGAAGGACCGCTTGTTGTCTTTATCCTTTTGCATGAGCGTACCGATGGGGTCCTCATCCAGGATGATGAGCCCTGGCCCACCCATCGTGCGGGGCCGGAGCGCAGTGCCCATCAGGGCATGCGTGCCGCTAGTGACGCCCCTGTATTTGGGCTCGCGCTGTTTGATCCATGCGCATTCGTTGAATTTCGAGCAGCGCGCAAGGCAAACACGCTTGTAGGGTGAGAGCGAGAATGACTCGTACTTCTCGCAAACCGGGTTGAGGTCAAGGTTGGAGCACAACTGTGCGCGTGGTTGGTGCAATTCGTAGAGGCCGCCAGCTTCGACTTTCGCGCGCGACTTCGAATACGCAACCTCCCAACGAGCAAGATCAGCATCCTCGGGCGGCGTGTCAGGCGGAACGGTGGTGCGATCGACGCTTTGAAGCGCGAGCGAGCCCGCTGCGGCGTCAAGAATTCGCTGATGATTGCGTTTGGCCAAACCCCGATCGGGCGCCAACACATAGATCGCACCGCGGTTGACAACCTCCACAGGAAGCGCGCGTGCAATCGCTTCTGTCTTGCCGACCCCAGGTCCATGCCGGATGACGAGCATTTTCGGCCTTTCGGGTCGGAATCCCGCGAACTCGGAGATCAGATTTTCCCTGACGAAGGCGCTCAGCTTACGCTGCAGAGCATCGCGGACAGCGTGCACGTTCTCGGTTGTCGGCAGGGCGTCGATTGCGAACGTCGGGCGCACATTGCCCAGCCTGTCCATGGCCCGGCGCCAGCGTTCGTAAACAGGTCCCGCCGATGCCCGCTCTGCGAACCGCGCTTCTGCATCTTCAGGAGTTTCGGAGATAGCCCGACAGGCGATTTATGGACTGTGACATGCGGTAGACGAGCTCAGCCGGCGCCCGCCAAGCGGGCTGATAGCGAGCGATCAGAAACGTATAGTCACGTAGCGCCTCTTCAGTATGCCCCGGACGCATTGCATCGCCGGTCGTCAGAGCGCGCATCGCTGCGTTGTAGTCGCGGCGCTTTGCTTTCACGTACCCGCTAGTTGCGCGCGGTGCAGATACGTCGGTTTCCGCTGGCGCCGCGATCGCCTGTTTTCGGGCGCCGAGAGACTTCGTCCGCTTGGCAAAGGTCGAATCAACCTCAATCGGTACGCCATTACCAGAGCCCGACAACGTCATATAGCGCTGCGGGAACGGGTCGGTCTGCTCGACGCCGTTGAGGAGGATGCGAGGCCGCGCCGTGAAGATGTACGCCTGCGGCTGATAGATCGAGAGATCGAATGGCTCCTTGCCCGCCCATTCGCGACAGCGCTCGAGCACGGCGGGGCGCAGAACCTCGCCCACGTAGTACGCTTGCTGATCAAGCGTGAGCGGCTTACTCAACCAAGCGACGATGCGTAGTTGTGCAAGATCGGGGCGCACGAGGCCTGCTTTGGACGTCGGGTAGAAGCCCAGCTCGGACTCGCCGAATTCCTCCGGCAGTACGTCCTTGCCGATCCAGTTGACGATCTCAGGCCAGTCGTCGACCGCATGCCAACCCTTTGGCAACGGCAATTCATCTACGTCTAGAACGAACGTATGGGTGGGGTGGTCGCATAGCGTGCCCCAGCGCCGGCCGTCCTGCTTGAGCCGCTGGATGGCCCAGCGGCCGAAGCTAGCGCCGATCACCTCGACGGTCTCGGCCGTCGGGCGCCCGAGTGTCACGGCGGCGTAGTCGTCGGTCATGAGCCGGCGGAAGGTCGCGTGCAGCTCGGCAGCGCTGGAATGCTCCACCATCTCAATGCCGACATGCGACAGGCGCGGCTTGTCTTCTTTGCTCTCCTCGTAAGCGGTGGCGTGGCCGACGTCCGCGCCGATCAGCGTCTTGCCGATGCGCTGCGGCCGGCCGATGCGGCTCTCGGGGCGGAGGATGGTGAGGGTGCGAGGGCTGGCGGCGAGCAGCATCCACGCGTTCGCGCTCTCGCGAGCGGCTACGCCACCGACAGACAGGTAGACCTGGAGTTGCTCATGCAACTCCTTTGGAGGAAGACGGTGGGGGGAGGGGGAGGGGAGGCGCTCTTCGGGCTCTGTGCGCCGGCGTCAGTCGGCGCAGCTGCGCCACCGTGATCTTGTGCATAGTTCATTCTGATACTCTCGCGGTTGTATGTGAAACATTGTCGTGCCTCGCTTGCCAAGGGTTGGCGTGCAGCTGAACGCGTATGCTCGCGCGCTCAACTGAGCTCGAGAATAACATAGGCACCATGAAGGTTGACCGACTTTGATGTGCACGATGACGGCGGAGAGGTGTTAGTGGGGGTGTGCTATCATTCGATGTTCCGATCTCGCGGTCGAAACATCGTGCCGGCCGCAGATGCAGTGCTCGCGTCTGCGGCTTTTCTTTGCGGCGTGCGAAATAAAGCACTGTTGGCAAGAGAGAAGATGCGCTAGTCGCGATTCTCGAGAACCTGCCGGGCTCAAACATGCTGGTATCAGGCGCCGGAGCGGCCAGCCCGACGCCTTTCTCATTTCTGTGTTCGAGGTGGAGGGAGAGCGAACTTCTCGCCTTCGCGCTGCTCCGCAACTGATGCGCGCAGCTTACAATTTGGACAACGTTGTCATCCGTTCGTGAGCCACGGCTTGCACCTTTGCCCCAATGTTGGGAAGTCGATCGCACAAGCGACGAAAATCCTCAGCATCGAGAACCAAGAGATCAGTCGAGCGAACGGCTGTGACGGTTGCGGAACGTGGCTCGCGCGATAGCAGCGCCATCTCACCAAAGAACGCCCCCTCTTCAAGGCGAACCTTCCCCCTTCCCGCATCGACATCCACAGCACCCCCGGCAATGAGGTACATGGCATCACCGCGGTCGCCCCTGCGAACTATTACTGTGCCCGAATGCACCGTCCGTGCGCTCAGGATGCTCAAAAGCTCAGCGATCGAGTTGGCATCCAGTTCGGCAAACAATGGCACTCGCGCCACCAAGGCAAACGTCACGACAAAATCGCGGCGCCGAATATCCTCGGTAAAAGCCCCGCCCGATAATGGCGACCGGAAGCGCGAAGCAACCGATCCCGAGCATGACAGTGATCGCCGATATGATGCTGCCAAGTGCCGTAACGGGTGCCATCTCGCCACCACCGATCTTCGCCAGCATGCTTGCGGCCCACCACAGCGCTTTGGGCATGTCGCCAAGCCGCTCGGGCTGGACCGTGCCCTCGACCGCATGCATCGCGGCAGCCGCTGCCAACAATACGCCCGTGAAGATGATGATGCAGGCCAGCAAGGCGCGTCGCTCGGTGGCGATGACTTGTCCCAGTGTGGCAAGTGCCGGCGAGTAGCGCGCAAGCTTGAGAAATCTCACAAGCCGCGTCAGTTGCAAGAGTACGTACTGGGGAAACAGGAGCTCCAGGGCAAGCGGCACGAGAGCCAGCGCGTCAATAATCATGAGCGGCGACCCGGCGAAACGAAGGCGAGCCGCAATTGGCGTATGTCGGGCCAGGAGAGGATGCTCGGGCGCCGTCCAAAGACGTGCAGCATACTCCAGCGCAAACACCAGCACGCACAGTCGATCGAAAAGCTGCAGCGTTGCACCATGGCGCAGCGCGATGTCCGGCACAGTCTGCGCTATCGTTGCGGCGACGTTAGCAAGCACGAGAGAGATCACGATCCAATCGACGGCGCGCGAGGCTGGTTGCCGGCGGCGCCCATGCTCGAGGATCTGAAAGGCGCGCTGGCGCAAGAGTTGGGGTTTCTGGCGTTCTTCGTCCAACGAAGCGACCTATCCAAGATTGTCGGCAGCACTACATCATCATAGAGCCAAGGGCGGCGAAACCGACAAGACATCCAGCCGACGAGTTCGAGCTCTGGTTCCGCCTATCGCTGCACGTTAGCCCGCCGGGAGGTCCCAGCGATCTCTGCGACGTCGCCATTACCACCGATAGCAGACGGAATCGCTGCGCCGCGGAATTGGTCGGCTAAGTGCCGATTGTGTTGAAGAAGTCCGTTGAAGTGCGGATCGAACAGTGATTCCTGCTGTCGGGAGCAGCGGGAGCAGACGCGATGATGGGGCGGCAGACGGCGGATCAGACGCGGCTGTTCTACGAGTTCCACCTTGAAGATCGCGTACCGGCCAACCATTTGCTGCGCCGGATCAACGTGTTCGTGACTGCGGCGCTCGGCGACCTGCACAAGGAGCTTGCGCCCTACTACAGCCACACCGGCCGTCCTTCGATCGATCCGGAGTTGATGATCCGGATGCTCATCCTGGGCTACTGCTACGCTATTCGGTCCGAGCGGCGCCTGTGCGAGGAGGTCGAGGATCGCCTAGCGTTTCGGTGGTTCTGCCGCCTCGACCTCGACGACGCGGTTCCCGACCATTCGACCTTCTCAAAGAACCGGCACGGCCGCTTTCGCGACAGCGGCGTTCTGCGCCATGTGTTCGAGCGGGTGGTCGCAGCATGCATAGCGACCGGTCTCGTCGGCGGTGAAGGATTTGCTGTCGATGCGAGCCTGATCGAAGCCGACGCCAACAAGCAGCGCTCGATTCCGGGATCAGAATGGAACAGAGCGCGCGATCTTGCGACCGCAAACCACGCCGTGAAGGAGTATCTGGCCACGCTCGATGATGCTGCATTTGGCGCTGCCAGTGAGGTCACGCCAAAGTTCGTCTCGCCGTCCGATCCCGCAGCCCAGTGGACAGGTGCGATGCGCGGGCCAGCTTTCTTTGCCTATGCCGACAACTATCTCATCGACGTGAGCTTCGGCATCATCGTCGACGTGGAAGCCTCGCGCGCCATCCGCCAAGCCGAAGTCGGTGCGGCGCGAACCATGATCGACCGCACGGAGAAGTGCTTTGGCCTGAAGCCCAACCGGCTGGCGGCCGACACGGCCTACGGCTCGGCTCCCATGCTCAATTGGCTCGTTGAGGAGAGGCAAATTGCGCCGCACATTCCCGTCATCGACAAGTCCCAGCGCGAGGACGGCACCTTCTCGCGGTCCGACTTCAAGTGGAAGAAGCGCGCTGGCGTCTACATCTGCCCGAACGACAAAGTGCTCAGAACAAGTGGCACGATTTACGACGACAAGACGTTGCTCTATCGAGCCTCCAAACGCGATTGCGATGTCTGTTCGCTCAAGATGCGCTGCTGCCCCAAGGAGCCATCTCGAAAGATCCCCCGCGACATTCATGAGGATGCCCGCGATGTTGCGCGCTCACTCCAGGACACCGAGGCCTTTGAGCAGTCACGGCGCGATCGCAAACGCGTGGAGATGCTGTTCGCGCACTTGAAACGCATCCTGCGGCTCGGGCGCCTACGCCTGCGTGGGCCGTGCGGCGCCAGAGACGAATTCCTGCTCGCCGCCACCGCCCAGAACTTGCGCAAGCTTGCCAAGCTCATCATTCGGCCGCCACCCGACGAGGCTGCCGCACGCGTTGCGTGAGCGTGTCGTAGCGTCCAGCGTCGGTGAGTGCGCCAATGGCCGCCGCTCTCGGCTCAGAGCACGGCCGGGGCTGACCCGCTCCCACGGCCCTAACCCGATCTCGCCGCCGACTTTGTCAACGAAATCTGCCATGTTAGGACATGCGATCAACTGGCCCTCCCCCTTCATGAGGCAGCAATGCCCTCATCAGGTCTGGCAGGTCTGGCAGGTCTGGCAGGACGCGCAATCCCGCTGCGGGCCATTGCCTGTCTAGCGTTAGGCGGGGACAAAGCGGTAAGACGATCCGCTGCGCTCAACAATGCCGATTCCAGGGAAGGGCAGATGGAAGCCGATCACGCGCTGACGGTCGGTCGCGAGCTTGTCGAGCAAGGCCTTGCGCACCACCGCGGCGCGTTGGGGATCATGATGGTCGGCGGCGGGCATCCAGTCGGGATGCGCAAACGAGACTATGGGATGGGTGAGAGCATCACCGAGAATCACCACCCCGTCGCGCCCGGCGAAAAGCTCAACACACATGTGACCGGCCGTATGGCCTGAGGTGTCAAGCACGTGTATGCCCGTTGAAATTTCCTGCCCGGGCTTGATGGTCTCCAGCTTCTTGTTGATCCTTTCAAGGTTCCTCCTCGCGCCGGCAGCAAAAATCTGCCGGTCCTCTGGAAGGCGCGAGATCGCATCCTGAGCCAGCCAGAAGTTCAGCTCAGCGGCGGAGATCAGATATGAAGCATTGGGAAACATCGGCGTGTCATCGAAGTCATCGAGCAAACCCCATAGATGATCCGGATGGGCGTGTGAGAAGACGACCTTGCTGATGGAATGCTGGTCAATACCGGCTGCTTCCATGTTCTCGGCAAGCTTACCCGCACCGGGCATGTAATGTGGCCCAGAGCCTACGTCGACAAGGATTGTCTCAGTCCTAGTGCGCACCAAGGTGACGTTGCAGGGCGGGGTAACGGTCGCGGTACCGACCCCGATGGCCGACGCGATCTCGGCCTCGCTAGCGTTGCGCGCGAGATAACGCGTCGGAACCGTGAGGTGCCCATCGCTCAAAACAATGATCTCGAACTCTCCGAGCTTCAGCCGGTGCGGTACTGCGGACAAGGCGCCGCTCGGGAACACCGTTGCGGCTCCAAGCGCCAATACAGTTCGTCTGCTCAAGTGCGGACCGTGTTCGATCATCCGCCTTTGCTCCATGGCCATGGCAGCAGGGGTGGGACGACAGGTGGACGTGCGGCGATGGGCGGCGGGAATAAGCGCGGACAGAAATTGAACTCGTCCTCCAGGCGCATATCGGCGAGCACCGACGCGCCTGGGAGCCCGACAAGCAGGAGAGTTGTGCGTGATTTCAGTGGAGAGGGCATGGCGGCGTCCACCTCGAATGAGGACATAGACCGATGTTTCAGTCGAGGCCTCACGGGGCAATCGCGGTCGGCTCCCGAGGTGAAATCCACATCAGCCCGGAGGCAAAGTCAACTCTTCGCACGAAGCACGCCTAGCTTCTTGAGCTGGCGCACATCGCTGGCGGCCTCGGCCACCAGCCAATCCCGAAAGGTCACGATCTTTGGAAGGGATGCCGTGGCCTTTGGACAGATGATCCAATAGGTCTTGGACAGACGCAGCTCCTCGGCAAACGGCCGCAGCAATCGCCTAGAAATCAGATCGGTTGCCGCCAGAGTGGTGCGCGCGAGCGTAATGCCTTGACCGTCGACTGCAGCATCGATGGCCATGCTCACGCGATTGAGCACGGGACCATGCGAGAGCTCAGCGCCATCAACCCCGGCCGCCTCCAGCCACCTCGCCCAATCCTTTCGGTCATCGACATGAATGAGGGGAAACCTCAGTACGTCGGCTGGCCTGGTGAGTCGATTGCGTCCGGCAAGCAGCTTGGGGCTGCAGACCGGAAATAGCTGCTCAGCACTCAGTCGCGCTACATCGAGGCCCGGCCAGTTGCCGTCGCCATGGCGCACGGCGAGGTCGACATCCTCGCGCGCGAAGTCGACGTGATGCAGCGTCGCCGACACCCGCAGATCGATGCTCGGATGCTCCTCGGCGAAGCGGCCTAGACGGTTGACCAACCATTTCGCGGCAAAATCTGGTGACGTGCTGAGCGTGAGGGCGCCCGATGTCTGGCGCTGGATCAGGCGTTCCGTGCCGAGCGCAATGCGGTCGAAAGCGTCCCGCAGGATGGTGAGGTACTGACGGCCGGCCTCGGTTATGACAAGACGCTGCCGCTCGCGATTGAAGAGCTTGACCCCGAGTTCCTCCTCCAACGCTTTGACTTGGTGGCTTACCGCGCCCTGCGTGACGAATAGCTCCTCGGCCGCGCGCGTGAAGCTCTCATGGCGGGCGGCGGCCTCGAAGGCCTTCAGCGCATTCAGCGCAGGCAGGCGGCGCAAGGGATACCCTTCATGAGAAAAACTCAGTCAGGGTAGAGAAACGATGCTTTGCGAGCAACCCATTCCTGGTTCTATTGATCTGCTCCGTCGCGAACGCTCACAACGAGCGCGGCCCAATTCGGAGCAACCCCATGTCTGTTCAAATACTCCAAGAACCCGCCCGGACAGGCCGGCCTCTGCGGGATGCCGTTTTCCCCGACATGCGCACGTCTGCCTTGAGCGCCAGCCTTAGCACCGTTGCGGTCTGGATCGTCCGTAGCGGCGAGAGGAGGGCGCTACGAGAGCTTGCTGAGGAAGGGCGGCTGCTCAGCGACGTGGGTCTCACCCGCGAACAGGCGCTCGATGAGGCCGCCAAGCCGTTCTGGCGCCGGTAAGCAGCAAGAGGAGAAGGTCATGTCCGACCCCATCGTTTTTGGTTTCCCCTACAGCACCTTTGTTC
The DNA here is from genome assembly GCA_963840425.1 of uncultured Alphaproteobacteria bacterium. Lineage (GTDB taxonomy): Bacteria > Pseudomonadota > Alphaproteobacteria > Rhizobiales > Hyphomicrobiaceae > CADEFX01. The sequence continues at coordinate 508,858 of CAWIYZ010000033.1, forward strand.
ACATTGTGCAACTCATCCTTACGCATAAGGGCGCAGCGTACACGTTTCGGGATCTTGAGACCGAGATGGGGCAAGCCAAGCCATCTCGCGCTGCATCCCTTCAATCGCGTGCCAGTGCTGCAGCATGACGATTTCACCGTCTATGAGACGAGCGCCATCGCGACCTACATCGACGAGGCGTTTGAGAAACCGGCGCTTCAGCCGAAGGATGCTCGCGACCGCGCGCGCATGCACCAGTGGATGAGCTCGGTCAATTCCTACTACTACACCTACATGATCTACCACGTGACGCACGAGCGCCTGGTGTTTCCACGGCTTGGCATCGCGTCCGACGAGAAGGTCGTGGCGCATGCGCTTCCGAAGGTCGAGGTGGGCCTCCAGGTCTTGGAGCGCCAGCTGGGGCACGGGAAACCGTATCTGTTAGGTGCTGATCTCACGCTTGCGGACTTCTATCTCGTGCCGTGCACCTTTTCCTTCAGCCTGACGGAGGAAGGTAAAGCCATGTATCCGAAGTACCCGGGCTTCTGCCGCTGGCGGGAGACGATGGAGGCGCTGCCAACCGTCCAACGTTTTCGAGCTTCGCTGCCGCCGCGTGCGCCGATCGAGCACGCCAGGGAGTGGGCCGTGTCGCATCGCCCGAAATATTGAATGCCCGGGTAGTAGAATGGGAGGCTGTCATGCCCAAATCCGTTGCTCTTATGCCTGGGGAGATTGTGCTCCTATCGGGTCACGATCTGAGGCGCCTGCTCAATCCGAAGGTCGTGGTAGAGGCCCTCCGAGAAACCTATGCCCCTCTTGCCGACAATCGCGGCGATCAGGGTCGATCCGTGGGCTTTGCGGTCGAAGGCGGGTCCATTCATGTGAAGTCCGGGCTTCTGCCCGGGTCGCACCTGGCCTTTGCCTCGAAGGTCAACGTCAATCTGCCGGAAAACGCCAAGCTCCGAGGCCTCCCCACGATCCAAGGCATCGTCGTGCTCTCTGACGCCAAGGTCGGCCGGCCGTTGGCTGTCATGGACTCAATTGCGCTGACAGGTATCCGCACCGCCGCCACCGCGGCTCTCGCGGCGCAATATGGTGCCCGCAGGGATTCGACGCGCGCCGCTATCATCGGCTGCGGGGCACAGGCGAGGTACCAACTCGAAGCCTTGCGCTCGGTCTTTACGCTCAGGACCGTACGCGTTTTTGACATCGACACGGCGCGAGCGGAAGCGTTCGCTGCGGCCCATTCCAAATCAGACTGCACTGTGACGCCTGCGCCTAGCCTCCGCGCGGCGGTCGCAGAGACGGATATCTGCATCACCTGCACGACGTCAAAGTCGCCCGTTCTGGCCGGAGACTTGGATCTCAAAGGCAGCTTCGTGGCCGCCGTCGGAGCCGACAATCCGGAGAAGCACGAGATTGCCCCAAGCCTCATGGGCCGTGCGCGCATCCTGGTTGATGATTTGGAAGCCTGTGCCTCGGGCGGTGACCTCAACCACGCCTTGCGCTCGGGCGCAGTCTGCAAAGACCGCGTGCATGCCGACCTTGCGGAGCTTGCGTCAGGACGAAAGCAAGGACGCGTCACTGCGGATGAGCTGGTGATCTTTGATTCCAGCGGCAGCGGGGTACAAGACGTCGCGGCTGCTTGGGCTGCCTATCTGGAGGCCGTCCGAACGGGCGCGGGCCAGCGCTTTGACTTGTCCGGCGGTGCCGCATGAGCATGAACTTCTATCATCACAACGGCGCGACCGGTGCGACGCGCTCTTGCCTCGGCACGACGCGTATGGCATCAAAAGCGCAAGGGGTTTACCGCGATTGCCCCGTGAGGCTGCGGCCGAAACATCGCGTCCACACTCCCGGCTAAGGGAAGGGGACGCACATGCCCGCAGCTACCTCCATCACCGTTGCTCAGTTTTCCCGCCTGATCGGCCTGCCTAATGCGCCGGCGGTTGTCGACGTGCGCATCGACGAGGACTATCGCGCCGATCCCCGATTGCTTCCGGGCTCATTGCGCCGCGACTACCGCGCCATGGGCAATTGGGTGCCGGATTACCGAGGACAGAGCGTAATCGTCGTTTGCCAGCGCGGGCAGAAATTGAGTGAAGGCACCGCGGCCTGGCTCAGGCATGAGGGCATCGATGCGCAGACGCTGGAAGGCGGTTTCGAAGCCTGGAAGAAGGCCAGTGAGCCGCTGGTGCGCACCGACAAGGTCCCAGCGCGCGACGAGAGGGGACGCACTGTTTGGGTCACGCGCTCGCGCCCCAAGGTCGATCGCATTGCCTGTCCCTGGTTGATCCGGCGATTTATCGATCCCAACGCGGTATTTCTGTTCGTCCTGCCCGCTGAGGTGACAGCTGTTGCCGAGCGTTTCAACGCCACGCCCTTCGACATCGAGGGTGTGTTTTGGAGCCATCGCGGCGACACGTGCACGTTCGACACGATGTTGGAGGAGTTCGCGCTCAAGTCGGAGCCGCTGCTGCAACTGGCCAAGATCGTGCGTGGCGCCGATACCGCACGCCCTGACCTGACACCGCAATCGGCCGGACTGCTCGCCGCCTCGCTCGGCTATTCGCGCATGTATCGGGATGACCTCCTGCAGCTGGACGCGGCGATGGGGTTTTACGACGCGTTCTATCGCTGGTGCCGCGACGCCAACGAGGAAACTCACAATTGGCCGAGCAACAAGCCGGGAGCCTGACGTGGACGATGCCGTCGCAGCACGTATCGGAGCGAAGGCGGCAGATGCCCCTTCGCATGGGGTGTCGCTTCACGAAGCATTTTGGACGTGGATGCGCGTTGCGGCACTCAGCTTCGGCGGCCCCGCCGGCCAGATCGCTGTCATGCATCGCATCCTGGTCGAGGAGAAGCGCTGGGTATCAGAGGAGCGGTTTCTGCACGCCCTCAACTACTGCATGCTGCTGCCCGGACCCGAAGCGCAGCAGCTTGCCACCTACATCGGCTGGCTGATGCATCGCACGCTCGGCGGCATCATGGCGGGAGGGCTGTTCGTCCTGCCGGGCGTCATCTCGATCATGGCGCTTAGCTATGTGTACGCAGGCTGGGGCAACGTTCCCATCGTCGCGGCGCTGTTTTTCGGTCTCAAGGCGGCGGTTTTGGCGATCGTCATCGAGGCGGTGGTCCGGATCGGCAAGCGCTCGCTCAAGAACGCGGCTTTGATCGCACTGGCCGCGGCCGCTTTCGTCGGCATTTTCTTTCTCAACATACCATTCCCGATCATCGTCTTTGGCGCGGCATTCATCGGCTTCGCCGCCGCTGCGATGGGTATCACGGCATTTCAGGGTGGCGTTGGTCACGGACCGAGCAAGCAAGGCAGCGAGGCCGTGGTCGACAGCATGCTCGGAGATCAGCTGCCCGACCATGCCCGTCCGACCATTGCCCGCGCCTTGAAAAGCTCCTCCGTCTGGTTGGCCCTTTGGCTCATTCCCGTCGTTGCTTTGCTGGCGACGCTGGGTGGGTCCAACGTGTTCAGCCAGATCGCGATTTTCTTCAGCAAGATGGCAATGGTGACGTTCGGCGGCGCCTACGCCGTGCTGGCCTATGTGGCACAGCAGGCCGTCGAGCACTACGGCTGGCTGAAACCCGGGGAGATGCTGGATGGTCTCGGCATGGCCGAGACGACGCCTGGACCGCTGATCATGGTGCTCCAATTCGTGGGCTTCATGGCCGCCTATCGTGACCCCGGTGGGTTGTCGCCGATGTTGGCCGGCACGCTCGGTGGACTGCTCGCCACCTGGGTGACTTTCACGCCCTGCTTCCTCTGGATCTTTCTCGGCGCACCGTTCGTAGAGAAGCTGCGCGGCAACAAAGCCCTCAATGCAGCCTTGTCGGCTCTTACGGCTGCCGTTGTCGGGGTGATTTTGAACCTCGCCATCTGGTTCGCGATCCACACCGTCTTTCGCCAGACCATACCCGTACGCGCGTTCCCGTTCTCGTTTGACGCGCCCAATCTCATGAGCGTGGACGGCTGGGCGTTGGCGCTGTCGATTGCCGCAGCGGTCGCCATCTTCCACTTCAAGGCGGGCATGATCCCGACCCTTGCGGGCTGCTGCGCCGCCGGCATTGTCCTCTATCTGGCGGGAGCGATCGCATGATGCACACTCAGGTCGGAGCACCGCGATGATGTCCTACAGCATGAAGCCGCTCGGCTGCGATCCGCAGCACGTCAAAGGCATGTCGGAGAAGCTGATCGTCAGCCACTACGAGAACAACTACGGCGGCGCCGTGAAACGGCTCAATCTCATCACCGAGCAATTGGCGGGACTGGACTTCAACACAGCTCCCAACTTCCTCATCAACGGCCTCAAGCGCGAGCAGCTCATGGCCTCAAACTCCATGATCCTGCACGAGCTGTTCTTCGACGGCCTCGGTGAGGAAAGTGCGCCAACGCCGCCGCTCAAGGCCGCCATCGAGAAGGATTTTGGCTCCTACGAGCGCTGGCACGCAGAGTTCCTGGCCATGGGCAAGGCGCAGGGCGGCGGTTCTGGCTGGGTTCTGCTCACCTGGTCGCCACGCGACCGGCGGCTCACGAACCAGTGGGCCATGGATCATACGACGACGCTCGCCGGCGGTACGCCGATCCTGGCGCTCGATATGTACGAGCACTCCTACAACATCGACTACGGCGCCAAGGCCGCGACCTATGTCGACACGTTCGTGAATGCCATTCGCTGGAGCAACGCCGATGGACTATTCGCCCGCTACGCCAACCCGGCGTGAACGCGCGAACGTCAACTCGTTGAAGCGCGTCCTTGTCGGAATGATCGTAGCGGCACAGCTCGTGGGGGCAACCATGGCGTCACGGCTATCAGCAGAGACCGCAAGCTTCGAGACCGACGCCGTAGGCGGCCCTCCGGGAGGCTGGCTTCTCACCATGACCGGGAAGGGCGCGGCGAAGTGGACGGTCGAGCGGGATGAAGGTGGCGGAGCTGTCCTGAAACAATCCGGCAAGGCCACATACCCGCTTGCGCTGAAAGAGGGCATGATCGTTCGCGACGGCTTCGTCGAGGTGAAATTTAAACCTATCTCAGGCTCTGAGGATCGAGCCGGCGGCATCGTCTGGCGGGCAATAGATGCCAACAACTATTATGTCGTTCGCGCCAACGCGCTCGAAGACAACGTCGTTCTCTACAAGACCGTGAATGGCGTCCGCAGCTCGCTCGACCTCATCGGTCAGAAAGGCGGCTACGGTGTAAAGACCGCCGTGCCCGCCAACCAATGGCACACCCTGCGCGTCGAGTTCGCGGGCGCCCGCTTCAATGTCGTCTTCAACGGCAAGTCATTGTTCGCTGTCGAGGATGCGACCTTCCCGGAAGCTGGCATGGTTGGTCTTTGGACCAAAGCCGATAGCGTCACCGTATTCAGCGGCTTCACCTACGGCGAGCGGAGGTAGGGCTCTCCGCTCGTGACTGCCCGAAAGACCTGGAGAGTGATCGATGCGAAGCGTCTCTGAGCCCATCTCACCATATCGAGTGGCGATCGTGTTTCCAGCCGATGCGGAGCGGCGACAGAAGACCCGACTGGAGGATTCCCGCTTTGCCCGCACTGCTGCGGCGTTTGCCGAAGAGGGTATCGCCGTCGAGGGAGCACCCTATGTTGCCGACGATGTCGAGAGGCTGCGCGACCAGCTCATGCGCGTCGACGGCGTGCTGGTCTGGATCAATCCGATTGTCGATGGTCGCGACAGGACGGACCTGAACAAGGTGCTGGCCGAAGTCGCAGCCTCCGGCGTGTTCGTGAGCGCCCATCCCGACGTGATCGCGAAGATGGGCACCAAGGACGTTCTCTTTCGCACGCGGACCATGGGATGGGGCTGCGACACGCGCCACTATCCGACATTCGCGGTCATGCGCAGGGAATTGCCGGAGAGCCTGGCAACCGGCGAGGCACGTGTCCTGAAGCAGGCACGCGGGCACAGCGGCGACGGCGTCTGGAAGGTCGAGCTTGCAGATCAAGACGGCACCCGAACCGCCTCCGCCGTTTCTCCGCAAGCAGGTGTGCGGGTCCGGCACGCCAAGCGCGGCAATGTCGAGGCAACGATGTCGCTTGCAGCGTTCATCGCGCAATGCGAGCCATACTTCTCGCGTGGCGAGGGAATGATCGATCAGATCTACCAGCGGCGGCTTCCCGAGGGCATGGTGCGCTGCTATCTGGTGCGGGATCGCGTGGCCGGCTTCGGCGAGCAACTCGTAAATGCACTCTATCCTGCCGAGCCGGGCGCCGCCGCGAACACTGCCCCCCAGCCCGGCCCACGCCTCTACTACCCACCCACACGAGCGGACTTCCAGCAACTCAAGGACAGGCTGGAGCGAGAGTGGCTGGACCAGCTCTGTGGCATCGTCGGTGTAGAGAAGGCGCAATTGCCGATCCTGTGGGATGCCGATTTTCTCTACGGGGAGAAGGACGCCGATGGCGCCGATACCTACATTCTTTGCGAGATCAACGTCAGCTCGGTCTACCCGTTTCCCGACGACGCGCTCGGTCCCATTGTTACCGAGACCCTCGCGCAAATCCGACGACCTCACTGATCGTACTGCAACGGTGGACGGCCTGTCTTCGTCCGCGCAGGGGAGAACAACGTGCCGGCGCTGCGGATCGAGCGACTCGCTACCAAATTGATCGGTCCGATAAGTTTTGACATCGCCGCCGGAGAATGTCTCGCGCTGATGGGCCCATCGGGAGTGGCCAAATCGCTCCTGCTCCGGGCAATCGTCGATCTCGATGCCAGCACCGGAAATGTCATGGTCGGAGCGCGCGCGCGCGACGATATGCCGGCCAGCGAGTGGCGGAAGCTCGTTGCGCTTGTTCCTGCCGAATCTGGATGGTGGGCGGATCGTGTTGGCGAGCACTTTCCCGCGAAGTCCGATGCGACGGAGCTTATCGGAAAATTGGGGCTCGCCGGCGCCTTCGAATGGGATGTCAGTCGCCTTTCCACCGGAGAGCGCCAGCGACTTGCCCTCGCCCGTGCGCTTTGCCGCAGGCCGAAGGCCCTTCTCCTTGACGAGCCCACGGCATCACTCGACGATCATGCGACCGGACTTGTCGAAAGCCTCATCCAGGAGTGCTGCGCGGACGGCATGGCCCTGCTGCTGGTGACGCACGATCGCCCGCAAGCCGAACGCATGGCAAAGCGGTTGTTCCGAATGAGCGATGGCGGGGTCGACCAGCTTTCGGAGAGCGTGCCATGAACTCATACATCTCGCTCACGCACGGAGATTTGCTGCTGGCGTCGATATTCCTCGCCATGAATGCGGTGTTCTCGATGCTGCTCAGTCTCCGACTCGAGCGCCAGCTCATCGTCTCCGCGCTGCGCATGATCACTCAGCTCTTTCTCGTGGGCTTGGTCCTGAAGACCATTTTCACGCTCTCCTCTCTGTGGCTCACATTGTTGGTTGCTGCCGTCATGGTGGCTTTTGCCGGTAGGGAGGTCTGGGCGCGGCAGGATCGTCGTCTCAGTGGCGTGTGGGGGATCGGGCTCGGCGGCACGTCCATGTTGCTCGCAGGCACGATTGTCACAGTGTTTGCGCTGACCACGCAAATCCAGCCGACGCCGTGGTGGTCGCCGCAGTTCGCACTGCCTTTGTTCGGGATGATCCTCGGCAACACGATGACGGGCGTGAGCCTCGGCCTCGATACGCTCCACACGGCCCTATACAGGGAGCGCCCCGCAATAGAGGCGAGGCTGCTTCTCGGAAGCACGCGATGGGAAGCGGTGTCGGAGGCGCACCGGCGCGCCATACGCAACGGCTTTACGCCGATCATCAACTCCATGGCGGCGACCGGTGTCGTCTCTCTGCCTGGGATGATGACGGGCCAGATCCTGTCAGGTGTCGACCCGCAGGAGGCTGTCAAATACCAGATCCTGATCACCCTGCTCATCGGTGGAGCGACGGGTCTGGGCGTTCTTGCCGCGACCTTTGCAAGTGTTTGGAGGTTGACGGACAACCGGGAACGTCTACGGCTTGATCGATTGGCCGCGCCATCGAAATAGGTGGGACGCGCCAACCATACCGACGGCCGGGCGATACGGTTGTGATTTTATCCCGAGATGCCGGCTCGTGCACCCGATGTCCGCTGATCGAGGGTCTGCTGAGATGCCCTTCACAATAACCCTCAAGCTGAACACGAGGTTCGGCATATGTCGGCTTTCCCTCGCTTTGCGTCATTGTCCATCATCCGGGCGCCAAGCGCTCCGACGTCCACCTCGGGTCAAACCTTGCCGATCCAGCGGGGACGAACGGACGGCAGATATACTCCCGAAAGCGGTACACTTGCTGCAGCGCCGCGGCCTCCCGCGTGGTGCCAAAGCGTGCATCCAAGCGAAAAGCTTGCCGGACTTCGCCCGCTGGTTCACGGCCTAGTTCGTTAATCGATTTGGTCTAGAATCAAGGCGGGCCACGCAGGTGCTTGAACACCTACGCAGCCCTTGATCCACACCTACGCTAATAGGGGTGAACCCAATGCTGACGACTACTGCGCCTGGCCCGATTTGGCCAGCACGACTTGCATACGCCGCAGCACTTATCTTCACAGCTGCAAGCGGCACGACGAATCTCCTCTACGGCTGGAGCAAGGGCACCGACTTTGGCAGCTCGCTCGTGTGGGCGACGGTCAGCCTCGGTGTGTCGATCGTTTTCTCTCTGAGCTGGCCAGCCTTCATCCGTGCGACCGACGACAAACAAAATGTGCGCGCTTTCATCATCCTGATCGGACTGCTTTTGACCGGCACCTACAGCGTGTCGGCTGCGCTCGGCTCTGCCTATGGCGGTCGCGTCCAAGCGTCCGTCAACGAGACTGAAAAGGCTGATGCGCGCGCCAAGGCGAATACAGCCTACAAGACCGCCAAGGCCGAACTCGACGCTTTGGCCGCTGCACGATCGCGCCCCGAACTCGATCCTCAAATCCGAACGCTGAAGGCAACCAAAGGCGCGAACAATTGCGACACGCGAGATGGCCCGATCAGCCGCAAGGTGTGCGCAGAGGCCGATGATCTCGAAGCCGAAGCCGCGCGCGCCGATCGCAGAGCCAAATTGGCGGCAACGATGAAGGAAGCGAGCAAGGCGTTGGAAGCGATCGGGACAGGCACCATAGCCAACTCCGATGCCGTGGCCTTAGCCTCCTACCTGGTCAGCATCGGCGTGAAGGCGGACCCGGACGTAATCAATAAGTTGCTAGTACTCCTCGCGGTGCTGGTGATCGAGTGCGGCGGGGGCGTCTCGCTGGCCATCGGCATGAGCTTATCAACGCCCGGCGCGGCCAAAACCCCTAACGTGTCCGGCGCCAATGGACACGTGTCCGCGGCGGTGGTGTCCGCGTGGACACAAGTGTGCCGGACGCCTCAGGACACAAGCTTCCGACACGTACCAAGAGCCGCACTGGACCAGACTTCTAGGTGTCCGCCCGACGTGTCCGCCGTGCCGCGCATCCCGCTGGACACCAGCGCTCAGAATACGTCGGGTGTCCGGCTCCTGGACTTCATCCGAGACAAGGGTGGTGTCCTCATGGGCGGACAGCGCTCGATCGCCCGGACACTGGGCTGGTCTAAGAGCCGCCTGCATGACGCGCTGCACGATTTAGCGCACGCGGGTCTGATTAGGTTGACGACGGCGAGGACCGGAACGATCGCGCAATTAGTGCCAGCGGTCACCTGAAGCTTCGCGAAATTCTCCCGAAGGTGACGGAACGCCGCATTTTTTGTGACGTTCACAGTTCAACAAACGCGGCAGCTCAATGCTGAAAGTTTCTGAACATGAAACAGGACTGCATCGTCGACAGACTGAAGGAATTGTCTGAGCACGTGGGTAATGCTGTCGAGGCCGGAAAGCACGACGACTGGAAAGTGGCAGAGGATGAATTGCACCGTGCCCAGTTGAGCATGGCGACAGCCCTGCGTTTGGTGGAACTCGCCAACGATATCCGGCGCGGGCAGATGCGCTAGGCCAACAGGGAGACCGGCATGAGCAATCCAGCCATCGACCAGGAGATTACCGACGCCTGCACCAGCATGGAGATGGTGCGCGAGGCCGCAAAGGCAGGCGATACGGCCATGATGATCACCGCGCTCAAGGATCTGCGCAAGCGCACCAACCGATTATTGAAAGCGCTGAATGTCGAGCCGCGTGTGACCGGCATCGATCCGCAGCTCCCCACCGAGCCGCGACTGCCGATCCGGGATGGCGCTTGAGGGCTAAGGAAGTCCGAGCAGGCGTGCGAGTTCGGCGATAGTCTGCCGCCGATGCGGGCTTGGCGATGATCAAACCAGCCGCATAGCCGGCCCGACATCTGGATAGCCGGTGAATGAAGGAATGCCGCGCGCTTGGAGCTTGTGGCAAACGTCTGCGGTCTCACCCTCACGCAGCCTTCGGTCTATGATGGCCGCAGTCACACGCTCATCAACGCGCTTCAGAGCATCCCGTATGCGAACGGCGATGACGACCTGAGCACCTGTTCGAGGGCGTCGGCGAGATACTCGGCAATCATCACCTCGTCTTCGACAATAGGAATTCACTGTCCCGCGAAGACGCCAGACACACCTCACCTGTCCGCCACTGTTCCTGCGCATTAACTGCCGTTCGTGGTCCGAGTTCCTTTGTCGTGGAACCCGCGGCCCAGCATTCCGTTATCTGCAGCGATGGTTCTCGTAACCGAATGTCGCTTCGTCATGAAAGATATTCGGCTTTCGAGGCCAGTTGGATCTCAAACAAAAATGACGTGTCATGAGCAATCAAACTAACGGCTTTCCGGTCCATCAGGCGCAAAAGTGCGTCCCTAACAAGCGCCTCGCCCTGCATAATGTCGCGTTGAAGATCGCCGCCAAGCATTACACGCACGAAGAGTTTCGGGCCCTGGAGCGTGATCTTGAGGCTGGCCGGATCGATGTGCGCCTGTATGACGACGGTTTGATCCTCATGCGCGTCGTGAATTAAAGCGCCGGCAACCTAATCAGATGTTTCATCGACCGTGTGCAATTCGCGCAAGGTTTTAGCAGCATTCCACACGCAACATGGGCCGGCTTCCGATATTGCCGGAAGCGGGTCACCCCCTTCTTCACATCGGGATGGCCGGGAGCCGGGAAGGTCTGCGTATTGGCCTCACCCCGGCTCCATTGTTCATGACCAGAAGTGTTTGCTTTGGAGCGCCGGAGCGAATAGGGCGTGGCCCAGAATCCCGTTAAACACGGGCTTGCACTTTGCCGCACGTACCGGGCACTACCGCGCCGCATCCTGCGAACTCCGGAGAATGCGCAGATGATATGCACAGGCCAGAACCGGACCAGTAGTCCGTGGCCGGAGAATCGAACTAGATTGGATCTGTTCCTTCTACCAAGTAGGCGCTGATGATCAGAAGGCCCGTGCTCCCCAGTGCGGGCCTTCACCTTTCAACGAAAACGCCGGCCGTCTCAGAGGGGCTAAGACGACCGGCGTGAGCGCGGCTTGTCGGCAGCGGGGTGCAAGACCGACAGGCTGCGCCAACCTCACGGCACACTAGCTTCAAATAAGGCGGTTTTTCGAAAGCGCCCGTGCCCAATAAAACGCCGGCCGCGTCAAAAGGATGAGACAACCGGCGCTACGCGGCAAAATTCGGCGTGGAGGGAGGGGGCGATTGCCGAAAGTCATCGCGCACCCTCATGGTATTTTCAAATAAGGCCGTTTTTGGAGATACGGGCGTTCCAACGCGCGGTCTATCGCCCGCCCTCTGCATTTTCACCGGAGCGATCCTAAATGTTTGGCAGCGTGTTTTGCATCAAGGAGCCAGACAATGGCAACGGAAAAGGATCTGCGCCAGGCTCTCGACCGGCTGATCCGTCAGCTCGAACTCGGCCAGTTCGTCAACAAGGAAGGCATGAAGATCACCGATAACTACGCCTTCGTCGAAGCGAAGAAGGTGCTGAAGTCGTAGCACGCACTTAACCGACGAGATATTTCGCTGCTTTCTCGCCGCCCTTCACCTTCGCGGCCAGCCAGCCCGCCATCCGGCCGCGACCACTCCAGGTTTCACCCGTAGCCTTGTTGCGGTACTTCACCTTCACCGTGGTGACCTTGCGCTTGCGACGAGAACCTATTGGTGCTTCGAGCGCGGCGAGTTGGCGGCGCAGCTCGCTAATCTGTTGCTGACGCACTTTTCCGTGCGCATTGCCCAAGGCTGTTAGCACCGAGCGTTGCGCATCGATGCTCAAGCCGTTGAACCACGTCGCTACCTGCCCTTGGGTCAGGCGGCCATTGCTCTTGGCCATCGTATTCTCCTTATGAAGCCCGCCTCTGTTTCTTAGTCCCACTAGGCGAGTTGGCGAAGCCCTTAATGGCATACAGTTAAGTGCTGTTCGAGTGTAAGTGTTAATGAGATTGCAGATCCGGGTCTCTACTAAGACCTGTCTCTCTTTCACCCCGAGTATCAGGCATATTTCACCAAACCAGCACGTGCGCTGAAACAAAGCATTCCGCGTGCAGTAAAGACCATGCCGATCAAAGGCCCTGCACTATGCGAGCTGAACGAACGGGAACGAGCCTTGGCCATCGGTATTTTGACGACGGGCGACATTGTGCGCTTGAAGGTCGGCAGCATGGAGATGATCGTCTCCAGCGTGATCGACGCGGATACGATCGAGTGCACCTACTTCGATGGCAAGCGGCAGTTGATCGCCTTGGTTCCCGTCGCAGATGTGGAAAAGATGCAGGTTCCGCGCGATCCGAACTTGCCTCCGCCTCCGAATTGATTGCCGGTTGCAGCCGAGAGAGCTCTCAACTCGGCAGGAGTGACGGCCATGGCCATCATTACGACGGGGCTGGCAAACCTCATCATCGTCGTGATCATCGGCATCGCGGCGGGATTGCTGTTTAATCGCTATGGCCAGACCTGGTTGCGCCGGCAGTTCACCAGTTCCCACAGCGACGTCACGAGCGCGCTGGTCGGCATCGCCGGCGCCTTCATCGGCTTCCACATTGGTGTCCTGATTGGTCTTCTCCCATCACCCCTGATGCTCTACATCGCTGCCGTGATTGGAGCGCTGCTTGTGCTCTGGCTGTGGCGCGGACGTTAGCAAAGGCCCTGTTCAGTCATCTTACAACGAACGCACCTTCGTGTTTGGGTGCAGGTAGACGTTGCCTTGTGGATGTCTTGGAGTGTCATTATCTCTTCAGTTGAGATTGGCCGAACGACTTGGCCTGGCCGCAAACAGCGTGCTTGACTGACGACCTCCTCCAAATCTCAACATGCATGTCGGCTGCGTCTCGCCGTCACACACTTTTGCAGAGGATCTCTCGTGAGCAGCGGAACAGTGAAGTGGTTCAACAGCCAGAAGGGCTTCGGCTTCATCCAGCCCGATGATGGCAGCAAGGACGTATTCGTTCATATCAGCGCCGTCGAACGTGCCGGATTGAGCACGCTCAATGAAGGCCAGAAGGTCTCATTCGATGTCGTTACTGATCGCAAGCGTGGAAAGTCGTCAGCCGAGAACCTGCGCGCCGTGTAAGCCGCAAGTGTTCGCTGACCACGGATGTGCTGGCAGCGTTGAAGCAGGCCTGTGATGGGAAACCGTCGCAGGTCTTTTTTTGTTGGAGACCCAGCGGTCACGTTCCAGACGTTGCACGGGCAGAGCGCGGTTTGCAGTTGTGCGACAACCCGCGACAATAACGGCTGAAAACGTGCGGCGCTGTAGCAGGAAACAGTAGGTATCGTCCGTTACGCCAAAAACATCTCAAGGCCGGAGCGGCCATGCACCAGAACGACGGGCGTTGATCTGCCCGATCTTTGGTCCCTTGCCGTGGCGCTCGTGCTCGTATTCGCCATCCTCGCGTATGAGATCTGGTTGTAGTCGTATGGCGGCGACGCGGCGGGCGAGGTCGACGCATCCATGCGGGCGGCAGGAGATGCGATACCGCGACCAGCTTTCGACCGAAACGATCTGCAGGCTCCAGTTCTGGCGTTCGTGCTGCGCGCGGCCAAAGGCTGCGAGCGAGTGCCGTTGAGGTCCATGATTAGCACCGGCGGGCTTTTGCTCGCGCTTCAAGTGCCTCGTCCACCAGCATGCGAAAGACGTCCGACCGGTCAACGGGGCGTCCAAGCGGGTGCTTAGCCGTGAGTTCAGCCGCCAGGCGCTCGACTTCGTCGACTTGGAACCGGTACCAGCGCTGCGAGAACTGGACCATGGGTTCGGCGGTGATGGGCGGACGGCCACGCCTCTTTTGCTTCCTGGGCATGCACTTTCATCCCAACAATCACAAAATGTGACCGCCACGCCGCTTGAGGCGCATCGGAAGCCCGCGCCGCTGCCTTATCATACGCGATATATTAATGGGTGAGGACTGGCAGACCAATTCAATTTCGTACGCTCAGCCACACCCGAAAGATCCGGTATATTCTTGTGGAGAATGGCGTGTCAGTGTCGAGCGCGACGCTCGACGTAGCGGAGTCTTCCGCTTGTAGAATCCTTGAGACCATCCCTCGCGCTCGCGAGCAGCAATAGTCTTATTCAATACCTCGACCCCGCAGCGTGACAACTTATTCCCGATTGAGATCAAAAAAATTTCCCACGATGACTGCCGTTGGCGGGAATAACAGTTCGCTGACGAGAGTCATTGATGCCAGGGCCATGCAACGGGTTCAAACTTGCTGTTGGACAGTCGAATTCGGCTGCTGTTCCTGGGGACCGCCACCGAATTTTGGTTAGCCCAGTAGCAGTCCATAAATCCGGCGCTTTCGAGCGCATCCGACACCCGCAGGGCGGTGGGCGCGCGACGGCCGCACGCAAACAGTTGTTCGGGACTTTTGGTCAGTTGTGCAGCCCTCACGCTCAAATAGCGGCTGAACGGGGAGACTGCTTCATCACCTCCAACAGGCAAGAGCAATTCAGGGATCGGCTCCTATCACGTGGAAGAAACAAGTGGGCAAGCACTTCTGCGGTGTCCAGAAACTAGTGGGCAAGAAATGAGCAGATACGGCAGTACCGCGCGAGATCGTCGGCTACAACTCCCGGCCAACTATTTGCGGACGACCCAACCCAGGATCCAGGCAGGGTGCAAGCTTTCACGATGAGTTCACGAGTGACTGACGGCGCGCATGGATTATGGGCGTCAAAAGGGTCTTTGGTAGGTGCGGAACTCACGTTCGCTCCCACAAAAACCTGTAACGCCCGTAACAGCGGCGCCTTCGCATTCCAGCGATGGTGGGTTTTGCGTCCAGCTAGGAATGCAGGTTTCAACCCGAGCAGGGAGAGAACAGATGCGTACAGCTCTTGCCGCCACTATCGCTGCGACTATTCTGACAGCAGTCTGGACCGCGCATGTCCTAACTGCGAGATCTCCAATATTGGACCAGTCGGCACCAGCGTCGTCTTCAATCGATGTGATGCACATTATGAAGAATGCGGGCAATCTTCCAAAGGAGGAATACGACGCTCATTAACGGCGAACAATTATTTAGGAGCGACGGCAACCAAGCGGGGGCAAAGCCCGCGATCAGATGCCTATCTGACGCGGGTCATTGGGTAGGCGATGGAGATGCATCAAATCAGATACTTTTTGGCGCTGTGCGAGGAGCTCAGCTTTACGCGAGCGGCCAAAAGGTGCGGTGTCTCTCAACCTTCACTTACAAATGGAATAAAAGCACTTGAAGAGGAGTTGGGCGGTGACCTATTCACGCGCCGACCAAACATTGCCGTCACGCCGCTAGGGTCCGCTATTCGACCAGGCATGATGAGGGTGGCGCGGGATGCCGAGAAGGTGCTTGAGGTGGCGCGTTCGTTGCGCAGAAGTTTAGTCTATGAGCCGCTCTCTACACGTTCGGGCACGGGCGCGGGAGTTGAATAGGTCAGCATTCGTTGGTCAGAAGCGATGGATGGGCAAGATTGCCTGTCTCCAATAAGGCCGCTGAATGGGACTCGACGGCCTCCACCTCACGGCGAGGTTGTGCCCAGCACCGCGCGCACGATTTCGACATCCTCGGGTGTGTTGGCATTGAAAAAGGGATCAATCATCCGACCACCGATATTCACAGGCTCGAACGCGACAGACACTGTGTCATGTAGATCGGTCCATTGCAGGACTTTGCGCACACCGGCGTTAAGTTGCCTCTCGAGGTCGTCCGCGAGCACAACGGGCCAAAGACCAATGATCGGATGCAGCTCGCCTTGCGACTGAGCGAGCGCGATAGTGGCAGGACAATCCACGATGGCTCCCGCGAACCGGATGACCAGATCGGTCGGTAAGAAAGGGACATCACTGGAAACGGTGACGATGTGGCGAACATCCGGCGCATGCAGCAGCGACCAGCGCATGCCGGCGAGGATGCCGGCCAACGGCCCTGCGTAGCCGACCATGGTGTCCTCTACCACCGGCAGGCCCAACGACGCGAAACGCCTCGCATCCCCGTTGGCATTGAGGATCAACCGGTCGACCTGTGGCCGCAACCGACCGACAACGCGGCCGAGCATTGTTTCGCCACCGATGTCGAGCAGCCCCTTGTCGCCTCCGCCCATGCGGCGCGACAGCCCGCCGGCAAGAACGACACCGGTCGCAACGTTGCCTTCTGCCATCGATCGGCGGCCTCTATCACCGAGCGTAGTTGCGGCGGGGCAAGGGTCCGGACCTCACGGGTGATATCGTCGATCCCGTCTAACTTGCGCGCCGCGAGCGGGTTAAGAAGTAGTCCCTCCGGATTTCACCGTCTATGGGAACAAGCACGAATGGAGGGCTATCTCGTAAAAGAAGGTGTTCCCTAGCTAAGATGTATTTGACCGTCCACGGTGTGATTGAGCTCCGTCCCTTCTGCAGTTAGAACCATCCTGACTTTGAGTGTTCCTGTTAGCGCCTTTTCTCGCACTAGGCGTTCAATCTGCTGTTGCGATGTCACGCCCACATGCTTGAGGAACTTTCTCAGCGACATGTTGAATTTGTCGTCTTCCATCATGTCCTCCAATTGCCTCTAATCCTAACGTATCACTGGCGCAGAACCGTGCAACTTGGGGACTCGTTAATTCCGTAATGCTCTTTGGCACTGGTGACCTAACCAACGTCTAATCGTCGACTTATTTTTGCATTGATAGGCGGTGGAAAGTGGGTGACAGGGCTGGTGACCGTCAGTGATGCGTGCGATATTTCATGGCTCCGCGTGTACCTAGACTGGTAGTCCGGGTGCGGACCACATCAAATGTCGCTATCTTGTGCTCTGTCTCTGTAGCAACGCTACTAATATGGCAAAGTCCAACATCACAAGAAGAAGGCCTGGTCCTGGACGTCGCCCTATAGCTGAGCATACGATGGAAGAGATGCTTAACATCCGCTTCCCGCCGGACTTGTGGCGCAAAATCGAAGCGATACAAGCCGCTCGCCAAGTACCCAAGAAAAGCAACCTCATCCGCGAGCTCGTGGCGCTGGGGATCGAGGTCCTTGAGGCACGGAAGAGGGGTTCAGGCCACTAGACTAACTACCAGCCCTAACTCACCGCTAATCTACAATGTACCGGTCGTCATCGTGCAAGGCTTTCACGCACAGAATGCCGATTGCGCACAAACCTCGGTGGCTTGGACGCGCATTATTCCGAATGGGCGCGCTGAGAGCTGGTCGTTCGCTCCTACAGGCGAACACTCTCGGTCGAGAAAACGTTTGCTGCTGAATTGGGCACGTAACCGCTCGTGAGTACAGCCGCTGCCCCAGCGGCGATTAGAACCGCCGCAATGCAAGCGACAAGAAAAGCCCGCATAGCCATGATTCTCCCAAATGCAGACGATCAATCCTAACACGGTCACTGGTCAGGAAGCGAGAGGGACGTGGCCTTCGCGCCGGCGCTGCGGACTATCCCAAGACGACATTGACGCTCTGTAGTCTGGCATGGGCTGGCATGAGCAGGCTCAGGCCATACGGCCCGAGGCGCACCGTAAATCGAGTGACAACGCCCAGTCGTTCGCGAACTTTACAGGATGCCAACCACAACGCTGTTGTCGAGATCGACAACCAGCACCTTTCCCGCGGCGCGCATGAAAGCGGTCCCCCTCAGACCAGGGAATTTCGCTGTCAGGGTTTCCGGCATGGCCGTCAAACCCGTTAGAGCCACCATCGAGGGAATCTCAGCGCCGACGACCGCGTAAGCATCGTTATCGACACCCGACGGCGACGGTCCGCCGCGCTGCAAATCGAGCCCCTGGACAATCTCGTTCCGCTGATCGCTCGTCAGATGCTTGAGCCTGTAGCCGGCAATTGGCAGCTGGTCGTCTGCATTGGTGCGGCTCGAGAACTTGGCAGGCGCCGTATCGACATCGGTTATGGCCCCCGGCACTGACAGCACGCCGTCAACGAACACGGTCGGGTCCGGAACGGTTTGGGGAATCTTGGAGCTTGGCTCCGTCGTACCGGCTTGTTCGGACAAAGTGCCGCCCGTCGCCGGCGGCACTGTTTCCTGTTTTTGGATGTCCTTGGTCGCCTGGCCTCCCACCTTGTCCTGGGCCAATGCCGAATGGGCACCTGCGGCAAGCGCTACCGTAAGCGGAATGGCAAACAAGAGCTTCTGCATGGTCACCATCCTTTGGATCTGGTGCACCGGTCTCAAATCGGCAACTTCGCTGCGAGCAACGCTTGAGGAGCTGCACCGTTCCAGGCTGAGGGCAGGTCTGCGAGGCACGAGCGACGCGCGCGGGCCCGCAAAAAAGGGCGCAGAGGCGCATCTTCCGCAAGCCGGACCAAATCAAAACCGCTGGAGCGCTTATTCGGCGGGAGCTACGCCACCACTTCTGACGTGGCCCTTTTCCGTTTCCTTGTCGAGCCAAAGACTATGGTGTTGGCGGGCCCAATTGACATCGACCTCGCCACGGCCCATGGCTTCGAAAGCGCCCTGCATGCCGATGGTCCCAATATAGATATGAGCTAGCATAATGGCGATGAATAGGACGCCAACAATGCCGTGCACCATCTGAGCCAGCTGCATGCCGGAAACGTCGGTCGCATAAAACGGAAACATCAAAAGATAGCCGGTGATGGCCGCTGCGCCGCCGCCCAAAACTACCACCCAGTAGATTAGTTTCTGGCCCGCATTGAAGCGTCGCGCCGGCGGATGATTGCTGCCGACGATGCCGCCGCCTTCGCGAATCCATCTGACGTCGACGCTGGACGGAAAATTCCAGGCGATCCACATCAGAAACATCAACACCACGCCGAGCGTGAAGGGGAAGCTCAGATAGTTGTGAGCGTACTTCGCCCACTGCGACCAGCTCGCAAACGCATCCGGTCCAATCAGCGGCGTCAACAGTTCCTTGCCGAAGGTGATGTTGAGACCGGACAACGCGAGCACAATGAAGCAGCTCGCGGTCATCCAGTGCACGAAGCGCTCAAAGGCGTTGAACCGCACCAGTGTGCGACCAGACCGGCCGGCCTCGATCTTCACCATGCCGCGAATGAGATAGAACAGGACGAGCACCACCAGCATCCCGAGGATGGCGATGGCGGCGATCCAGCGCAGCGTCACCTGGTGGAACTGGCGCCAGTCGCGGCCGGCGGGTTGCTCGATCACCTGCGATCTGGCGTCCGGAAGCGTGCCGCGGCCCTGGATTTTGCTTAGCTCCTTCAACAGCTGCTGCTCCTTCACCAACTCAGCCTGCGGATTGACAGAGCTCGGCTGCTGTGCTTGCGCCGGCGCCGTGAGAAGCCCCACTACCATCAACAGCACGGAAGCGGCCAACAACAACCGAACCGGGGGGCGCATCCTCACCATTCCATTTCCTCCCTTTGTCTGCTACCCGCTCTTTAACGGCGATCGAGGCGGCGTGCCTTAGATTGTGCCTTCAGGATGCGATCGTCTCGCGATAAGCCGTCTGCCAGCCCCACGCACCAGACGTATATCCACGCCTGACCACGCGCTCTTTGTAGATCTGAGCGATGATCTCGCCGTCGCCGGCTAGCAACGACTTGGTGGAGCACATCTCGGCGCACAGCGGCAGTTTGCCCTCCGCAAGCCGATTGGAGCCGTAACCGATGAACTGTCCGTTCTCGCGGCTGCCGTACTCCGCCGCTGTGTTATCCGCCTCTGGACCACCGGCACAGTAGGTGCACTTGTCCATCTTGCCGCGGCTGCCGAAGTTGCCGACGCGCGGATACTGCGGTGCGCCAAACGGACAGGCGTAGAAGCAGTAACCGCACCCAATACACAGATCCTTGGAGTGCAGCACCACACCGTCCGCTGTCGTGTAGAAGCAGTTCACGGGGCAGACGGCCGCGCACGGCGCATCGGTGCAATGCATACAAGCCATTGAGACCGACCGCTCACCCGGCTTGCCATCATTAATCGTAACTACGCGCCGGCGGTTGATGCCCCACGGCACGTCGTGCTCGTTTTTGCAGGCGGTGACGCACGCATTGCACTCGATGCAACGGTCGGCGTCGCAGAGAAACTTCATTCGAGCCATTGCCGTTCCTCCTTACGCCGCTCTGACCTGGCAGAGGGTCGCTTTGGGTTCTTGCATGCCAGTCACCGGGTCATAGCCGTAGGTGGTGAGAGTGTTCACGCTCTCGCCCAGCACAACCGGATCCGCTCCTTGCGGATATTTGCCGCGCTGATCGACACCCTGGAACCAGCCAGCGAAGTGGAATGGCGACCAGGTCACCCCTTTGCCGACGCGCTCCGTTACAAGCGCCTTCATCTTCGCCTTTGGCCGGGTGTCGGCCGGTCCGAACACCCACACCCATCCGCCGTCCTTGATACCGCGCTCGGCCGCATCAGCAGGATTGATCTCGATGAACATGTCCTGCTGCAGTTCGGCGAGCCACTTGTTTGAGCGGGTCTCCTCGCCACCGCCCTCGTACTCGACCAGACGACCCGAGGCGAGGATGAGTGGGAACTCTTTGGCGATCCCCTTCTCCACCGCCGCCTTCTGCACATCGAAGCCGACATTAGGCATGCGAAACTGACGCGCGTTGGGAAGCGTCGGATACTTCGCCACGAGTTCCGGCCGGGGCGAATAGATCGGCTCGCGGTGCACTGGCACCGCATCCGGCAGTCCGAACGCCACGGCCCGCGCCTTGGCGTTACCGTAGTGCATCACACCGTGTTTGAGGCACACACGCTGGATGCCGCCCGATAGGTCGGTGGCCCAGGATACGGTATCGGGATTAGCGCCTCCGATGCGCTCGATGGTGGCCTTCTCCGCGTCGGTAAGGTCTCCGTCCCAGCCCAGCTTTTTGATCACCCCATACGTGAACTCTGGATATCCATCCTGGAGCTCGGAACCAAGCGAGTAAGAGCCCTCGGCCAGCAGATTGTGTCTGACCTCCTGCTCCACCTCCTTGCCGTCCACCGTTGCCTTGGTCTTGATTACTCGCTCCACACCAAAGCGCGCCCGGAAGGTGCCGCCGCCGTCTCTCACGTTGAGGTTGGTGTTGTAAAGAATCGGGGTGCCCGGGTGCTTCATTTCGGGTGTGCCCCAGCATGGCCACGGCAAGCCGTAGTAGTCGCCCTTGGCCGGCCCGTCGCTGGCCCTCAAGGTAATTAGGTCGAAGTCCTTCTGGTTCGCCATGTGCAGCTTGAGGCGCTCGGGCGACTGACCGCAATAGCCCGTTGAGAAGCCGCCACGGTTGATCTCCCGCAGGAGATCTTCAGCCACCGGCACGTTGTTCTCGACCTTAATGTTCTTGAACATCTTGTCGGCGAAGCCGAGCTTCACCGCCAGCAGGTACATGACCTCGTTGTCGTCCTTCGCCTCGAAGATCGGCTTGATGATCTGCTCGCCCCATTGGAGCGAGCGGTTCGAGGCTGTGCGTGAGCCGGCGACTTCGTAGCTCGTCGCCGCCGGCAGCAGATAAGTGCCGTCCTTGCGCTCCGAGAGCACCGCCCAGGTCGTCGGCACTGGATCGACAACAACGAGCAGATCCAGCTTCTCGATGCCTTTAGCTGCCTCCGGCATGCGAGTGACGGTATTGCCGCCGTGCCCCATGATAAACATGGCCTTCAAGTTGTCCGGCTGAGACACCTGATCCTTGGGCAGCAGCGTGGCGTCGAACCACCGGGTCGAGGGGATGCCGGGTGTGTTCATCATTTTTACAGCCTTGCCGTCGGCCCCCGTGTATGTCGCGAAGCGCGACTCCATCCACGCGTAGTCGACCTCCCAGACGCGACACCAATGCTTCCAAGCGCCTTCAGCAAGGCCGTAGTAGAGCGGCAGGGTCACGATATCGAGGCCAAGATCAGTGGCGCCCTGAACGTTGGTGTGGCCGCGGAAAATGTTGGCCCCGCCTCCGGAACGGCCGATATTGCCAGTGGCCAGCAACAGGACGCAGCTCGCACGTACCGTTAGCCGTGCCCATGGTGTGCTGGGTTTGGCCCATCGCCCAGATCAAACAGGAGGGCCGCTCGGTCGCGAACATCTTGGCGACGCGCTCGAGCTGAGCGCCCGGCACGCCGCTGACGCGCTCAACCTCTTCCGGTGTCCACTTCTCGACCTCTTTGCGGATCTCGTCCATGCCATAGACGCGCTGCTTGATGAACTCCTTGTCCTCCCAGCCGTTCTTGAAGATGTGCCACAGCATGCCGCAGATCACCGGAATGTCGGTGCCGTTGCGCAGCCGCATGTACTCCGTGGCATGCGCAGCGGTGCGCGGTGAGGCGTGGATCGGCAACGATGAAGTTGGCCCTATTGAGTTCCTTACCCTCGCAGGATGTGCTGCAGTGATACCGGGTGTGCCTCGGCGGGATTGCCGCCGATGAGAAAATCGTCTTAGTGTTGCGGATGTCGTTATAGCTGTTCGTCATCGCGCCGTAGCCCCAGGTGTTGGCTACGCCAGCGACGGTTGTCGAGTGACAGATGCGCGCCTGGTGGTCGGAGTTGTTCGTGCCCCAGAATGCGGCGAACTTGCGATTGAGATAGGCGAATTCGTTGGTGAACTTGGCCGAGCCCAGCCAGTAGACGGAATCCGGGCCTGATTTCTCGCGGATCGCCGCCAGCTTGTCGCCAATTTCGTTGATAGCCGTATCCCACGAGATCCGTCTGCCATTGTCCGTCGACGAGCTTGAGCGGATATTTCAGGCGGCGTTCGCCGTGCACGATCTCGCGCGTTGCGGCACCTTTGGCGCAGTGCGAGCCGCGGCTGATCGGGCTGTCCCAGCCCGGCTCCTGGCCAACCCACACGCCGTTCTCGACCTCGGCCAGCACTGTGCAGCCGACAGAGCAATGGGTGCAGATGTTCTGGCGAATGACCCCCTTGGCCGGTGCAGGTCCGGCGCCCGCGGCCTCTGCCTTGCGAACGCCGCCCAGCGGCAGCGCACCGAGGGCCGCAAGCCCGCCGGCCGCGAGACCGGAGCGGCGCAGGAAGGCACGGCGGTCCAGACCGCCACTCGTTTGACTCGCAAGCGCGGCAGCAAGCGCGCCGCGACGTGCTTGACGTTCGCTTTTCTTGATAAGCACATTGGCCTCCCTTAGCGATTGGCCGGATACCTGTTGACCCGATAGAAAGTCTTCACGTGCTCCGTTTCCCGGTAGCGCGCCTTTCTCTTTTCATCATTGGACTCGCTATCGGCCCTGGCGCTCGTCGCAAGCGACCCTGCGCCAGCTGCAGCGCCGCGCCCGGCCCCCAGCGCACGGAGGACGTCACGGCGGCCCACTTTCGCCCTGCCTTCTCTTTCCATAACCGCTCCTCCTCTCGGGATCGCACCTATGACGGAAGCGCGAACGCCTCTGTTTCTATTTCCACGAACGTTCGGCCCAGCGCGCCAACGCAGGCGTAGAATTGTGCTGTTTGGGAACGCTCCAGATCGCTAAAGAAGCGGCCGATCCAGGGCGCCATGTGTTTTTCGAAGATCTCGCGATCGGCTCCTGCCCGAGCTTCGATTTCTCCGCCGGCCAGCCGCGCCATGATTTCGCAAAGGATTGCGACGTGGTCCTCCGGCTCTGACTGTTGCTCTGACTGATCAATGCCCAAACGCTTGAGGTCGCCACGCAGCCGCGCCAGCGGGCGCTCGTAGAGGAAACCGGTCAGATAATAGGAGCCATAGGGAAGCAGCTCACCGCGTCCGAGCCCGACAAAGAGGTCGAAGTACTCCCGAGCCACGCGTTCGGCATCGACCTTCGCTGCGGCTTCTCCCAGCGCTTTATGCGCAATGCCAAGTGCCGTTGCGTCGCCGCCTAGTCGGATTAGACGCCCAAGAAGTTGCGCGTCTGGGCTACGGGCGAGCAAAGTCGCCAACAACGCGTATTCCTGCGCACGCGCACTGTCGACCTCGTCGATGCTCCGATCCGCCCGCGCGTCGAATAGATCGGGGCGCAACACCTCACGGGCGACGCCGGTGGCAGCCTCCACCGACAACACACGCTCAGCCGGAACGCGATCCCAGTTGGAAACGGAGGGTTGAGAGATTCCTAGGCGCCGCGCGAGCTCGCTTACGCCGCCAGCGGCGCGGATCGCTTCCTCGAGCCCCTGATCTCGCATGTGCCTAATTCTTGGGCGAAGCGGCGCATTTCGAGTTAGAACAATTAAAGACGAACGTAGGGCTAATGCATCCCCATCGTCAATAGCGAAAGGCTATGGACGTCGATTTTGCGCGGGATGGTCCTCGATCAGTCGAGGATTTACTTAGGCAATGCGCCGCCGTGGCTGCGGCGCTTAGGTATTTCTGGACTTCTTTCTGTGAGGTCTACATGCTGCCCTTCGGCAATTGCAGCTTCGAGTTGAACTTTTTCTGTGTTGTTTCCTTGTGGGCGGTCGATATTTTCTTTCTCAATACCAGCCGCTTTCTCCGGATCTGAGGCCGCGGGAGCGTCCGAAACTAACGCGGCCCGTGCTGGATCGGGAAGCTCAATCAACTCGCCCAATCGCCCCATTGCCTGGGAAACAAGCAAACGCACGTCATCGGTTGCTTCGAGCGGCCCAAAGCCCGGCATCGCCGTCGGGTCCGTAAAGTCCCACTGGTTTTCCGCAAGGCCGATGAAATCGCGGATTGCCGGATCAGTGGTCCAGACGCGGCGCAGCGCTGCGCGGGTTAACTCCTTTGGTACACCGGCTTGAAGAAATGCTCTGATATCACTCTCGGCAGTCAGGGATTCGATCGGCGGCAAGCTCTCCGGATCCACGGGAGCTTTTTGCGGCTCACCGCTTTGTGGGGCCACTGCCTGCGCACCGGGAGATGAGGCTGTAGCTGGCGCAACGTCCGCCGATTGGGGCGCAGCTGCAGCCGATGCGGCCTCCTGATTCTTGATTGTGGTGCGCTTGAGTCGAGACCAGCGAGCGGCAAAACTCTCAGAAGCGCTCATGAGCCGCCTCCTGGCCCGCCCTTGCGCCCTGCAGGCACATCCGGTTCTACGTGATCGCGCTGCCGCTTGAAGAACGGCCGCTCGATGTGATGCTCGGCTACAAACGCTTCCAGCAACTCGGCAATGGTCGCCGGCATGGGCACCGTATCGACCAAATCGTTGCCGGCTTCTGTCATGGCCTCGCCCTCCGCCGGATCGGCCGTTACCGCGAGCACGTCGTAAGGGGGCTCCATGCCTGTCGGCCGCAACACGACCCACAATGTGCGGCGCACCAGATTGAAGGTTGCCGAGGTAGTTCGTCGTCTCCGTTCGGTGCAACTCGATCACACCTGGTCCAGCGTAGAAGGTCGTAACATCGCCATCGTGATGCAGCGCGGTCCATGGCGCCGCCGACGGCACACCCTCCAGCACGCGAGACGGGCCGCCAAACGAATTCGAGCCAGGGGTTGGTCGCCCTATAGCGCGCGACCACCACGCCCACGGGAATGCTGACCAGAGCAGACGTCAACTCACTGCCTCCGGATAACGGACCGGGAGACCGGTCACGAGGTTCTGCGGCTTCAGGCGCAGCAGCTTGTCGGCAGTCATCGCAGTTATCGCATAAATCGGCTCGCCTCGCATCTTCTCCTGCACGTCGGCGTGATCGGCGAAGGTCAGCCGGTAGAGCCCGATCACGCGCCCTCGCGTGCTCTCGTCAATCTCATCGCCTTTCCACAAGGCGTCGCCGATGCGCGTGGCCTCAGCATCGAGGCCGACATACCAGGTGAACGTCGCGTCCTGCAATTCGACCAAGCGGCTCGATCTTCACTTCGAGCCGCGAGCAGATGGGCAATCCAGCGCTCGGCCACTTCACCTAGCGCAGCAAGTCCACGCCGGCGGGCCGTAAGGTCGAGTGCCATGTCGAACAGGTCGCTGCGCTCCCAATAGGCATTGGCATTGTCTTCGTTGATAACGTCGATGTCGGCTGCCGTCGGCAGGCCCAGCATCGATACCAGCGGCGACAAAGGCTTGTTTCCCAGGCCCGAAACCGTCTCCTCGTCCGCGGCCACCAGCGAGCCTTCATGCATTGTCAATTTCTGCGGCCGGAAGAACAGCTCGGCGGCGCGCAGGACGAACGTGTCCTCGCAGCCGTCAAGCACGTTGCGCAGGATCACGTGAACCATCTGATTGAGGAAAACGTGGGGAAACCTGAGATTGTGGCGGACGACATTGAGATAGGCCGCCTCCAGCGTGCGGTGGCGCGCTAGATGATCGCGGAAGGCGACCATCACCTCCCAGTTTTCCCGCGCATCGAAATCGACAATGGCGGCAATCTGGGCTGGGCCGACCACCTGTCGCGGATCGGTTAGCAATGCGCGGTGCAGAGCACGCTCGGCGCCGCAGGCCTCCGCCGGCGGCACGATTTCGGGCCTCGCCAGATAGGCCTTCAGGAATTCATCCGTCACGAACCAGACCGCCACCCGCATCGCGATCGAGTAAATGGTGGCCGCAGGAGAGCCAGAAATCGCGCGCTGCGCTCATTCGTGGTCTCCTTTGCCCAGTGTCCGGAGGTCGACGTGCTCTTCTGGCTCGTCCTCGCCCACGACCTCGAGGAACGCATAGGCCCTCAGCGGCTTCGAGCCGATGCTCGGAGCCAGTGTGCGGAAACGACTTGCGGATCGCTCCGTCCTCGTATTTGCGGGAGACGGCCGCCAGCATGCCTTTCGGGTGGTCGCTGAGCGATGCGGCGAAGGCGATTTCCTCCTCGGCGGCGGGGCGTGCGGTTGCGAGGTCTGGGAGCACCGAAGTGCTCAACTAGTCGCTGCGCCAGAAGCTCGACTGCAGCCGACCGTTGCGCCTCGCTTGCCTCGACGACTTGCACCAGTGTCGACCAGCCGAGCGAGTTGATACCAAGGAACCCCGACCGGAAGGCGGCGCGCGCCTTGCCTGCGAGCGTAAGGACGTCGTCGTGTGCAAAAGCGAATGCTCCCGGGACTGCCCATTCGCCAGGAGCAGCGGCCTTTTCGAACACGAACGAGTCGGACGGATCGAGCCGGATGGTACGCAGCAGTTTCATGAGCGCGGCCCACCGGTTGCGGGGTCGAGCCAAGTAGGGACTGCGAGCGCGGACGCAAGGACATGCCTGTCAGGCTTCTGTTGCCCGCGCCACCGGACCAGCAGATCGCCGTTGCGGTCGAGAGTTGGAATCGCACCCTTCTCGGTTGTCAGGTGATGCAGAAACGTTCTCGTCACTGTCGCGAACTCCCCGGTCTGCCAGGCATCGACGGCAACCATCAAGTGTCGGGTGAAACTTTCGACCAGCCGGCCAGAACCCAGATCGTCGAAGCCTTCCTCGTCGAGCGCTACAGCAAGCGGCCGTAAGCCGGCTTCCTTCTCGTCCACGGCTACCGTGCGGATGCTCCCTCCGAACACCAGCCATTCGGGTGGCTCCGTCTCCACCGTCTCCGGCGGCCAGCCAAGCCGCCCCCCACCGACCAACGCGCCATCGACATGGATGGCGTCCGGCCAGGTGAAGGTTACCGATCGCTCGGGCGGTGCATGCGCTAGCAGTGCATCGCGGAGCGCCACCATGCCAGCGTAGAAGGCCCGCCGCGCCAAACCCAGCGGCGCTTCAGGCTCGAGCACGACGGCGAATTCCGCCAGATCGAAGCGTCCGACGTGCACTACGGTGCCCGCACCCTCGTCGGCTGCGATGGACTTGGCGTGTTCGAACGCGTCGCCCACCTCCCTGAGCCGCACCAGTCGGAAGGGCGGCGGCAGGTCGAGTGCCGGCGCTCCAGTCTTGCGCTCGCGGCTTAGCATCTGCGGCGAAACTCCAACCTCCTGGATTCGCGCTTCCTCTTTAGGATCATTATAATCTGGCCAGGTCTCAGCCAACAGCCCAGGACAGCCGGGAAATGGCCCATTCCCTCAAGAATGTCGTGATCTGCTCGTGCGAGGGCACAATGCCTCTCGATGTATCCGTAATCCGCAAGGCCTGTCCCGGGTCCCAAGTGACAACCGCTCACCATCTCTGCCGTGCGGAAATCGACCAGTTCCGGACCATCGCGGGCAGCGACGATACGTTGACCGTCGCGTGCACTCAGGAGTCTCCGCTTTTCGATGAAGTCGCGGCCGACGCTGGGCGCACTGCTCCAATTACGTACACCAATATCCGCGAAACTGCGGGTTGGTCCCGCGACGCCGCCAGTGCCGGGCCGAAGGTGGCCGCGCTCCTGGCTGCGGCAGCCGAGCCGCTCCCGCAGGTGCCAATTGTCAGTCTCAAAAGCGAGGGCGTTGCCCTCATCTACGGGTACGACGAGCGCGCCGTCGATGCCGGCAATTTGCTCAAGGACCACCTCGACGTCACTGTGCTGATCAAGCCACCAGCAACCATCTCTCCCCCGCGCAGCAGCGAATTTCCGGTCGCCAAAGGAGCAATTCGCGCGGCCAAAGGCCATCTTGGTGCATTCGAGATTACAGTTGACGACTTTGCGCAACCCAGCCCCTCCTCGCGCAGCGAGCTTGTGTTTGGGCCATCGCGCCACGGTGCGCAGTCGCGCTGCGATGTAATCGTGGATCTCTCGGGGGGCAGTCCGCTGTTCTCAGCGAGCGACCTGCGCGACGGATACTTACGTGTGGACGCCAACGATCCCGCCGCAATTCTCAGCGCGGTCTTGAAGGCCCGCGATCTCGTCGGCACGTTCGAGAAGCCCCGCTACATCACCTTCACCGATGACCTGTGCGCGCATTCACGCTCGCGCATCGTGGGTTGCACAAGGTGCCTCGATCTATGTCCGACCGGCGCCATCGCTCCGGCCGGAAATCAAGTGGCGGTCGACGACCACATCTGTGCGGGATGCGGCCAGTGCTCCGCAGTGTGTCCGACGGGCGCCGCCTCCTATGCACTGCCACCCGCCGATGCGCTGATGCGTAAGCTGCGTGCGATGCTGATGACCTATCGCCGCGCCGGAGGTGAGCGCGGCATTATTCTCGTGCATGATGTGACGCATGGCGAGCCGCTGATCGACGCGTTGGCGCGCTTCGGCGATGGGCTCCCAGCTAATGTGCTGCCGCTGGCCGTCAACGAGGTTACGCAAGTGGGCCTCGAGACCATCGCAGCGGCTTTTGCATACGGTGCTTCAGCCATGCGCTTTCTTTTGCGGGCACGGGCGCGCCATGACACCACCGGATTGACGCGCACGCTCGCCCTAGCCGATACCGTCCTGCAGGGGCTCGGGTTCGGAACCGATCGTGCGACCACCCTCGAAACGGACGATCCCGAAGCGTTGGGCACGACTCTGCGTGCGCTCACTGCGCCACCCTCCGCAACGCGCCCAGCCAGCTTCTTGCCCTCCGGCGGAAAGCGCGGTGTACTCCGTTTTGCGCTGAACGAGCTCCACCAAGCAGCCCCTGCACCGGTCGACGTGATACCGCTCCCCCCGCTCGCTGCGTTTGGAGCAGTTGAGATCGATGCTGCGGGCTGCACGCTGTGCCTGTCGTGCGTGTCGGCGTGCCCTACCGGGGCTCTCACCGACGACCCCGACCGGCCGATGCTGCGGTTTGCGGAGGACGCCTGCGTGCAATGCGGATTGTGCAAGGCAACCTGCCCAGAGAAGGTCATCACCCTGAGACCGCAACTGGACTTCCGCGCCGCACGAACGCCCGCACGCGTGCTCAAAGAGGAGGAGCCGTTCTCCTGCATCCGCTGTGGCAGACCGTTCGGCGTGAAGAGCACGATCGAACGCGTGTCGGCGAGGCTCGAAGGCAAGCACTGGATGTACAAGGATACCCCGCGGCGTCTCGAGGTTGTTAAGATGTGCGACGATTGCCGCGTCGCCGTCGTCTCCGAGCAGGATTTCGATCCCTATGGAGCGCCGCCGCGCCCGCCGCCGCGCACTACTGACGACTACCTACGCGAGCGCCAAGAGGCGGACGCGAAGGACGACAACTGAGCGATCAGTGTCTCGTCGCCTTTTCCAGGAATTTCACGAGCGCGGCGCGGTCCTCGGCGCTGACGCGCTGCTCCGGCATTTTGGTGCCTGGTGTGTAGGCCGCTGGCCCGATCTCGAACAGCTTGGAGATGGTCTCGGCTGTCCACACGATCTCGAGCGCCTTCAGGGCGGGTGAGAAATCGTAGCCCGGGAGCGTGGCAATGCGGCGCCCGAAGATGCCGGCGAGCGTCGGTCCCGCGCGCGGACCTTCGTCGACCTTCAGTGTGTGACACGCGACACAGGCCCGGAATACCTGCGCGTCGGGATCACCCGCGTATCGAGCCAACGGATCCGCAGGTCCATTCATCGTGACATCGCCCATATGCTCACCGGTAAGCGCATTCCAGCGACGTATGAGTCGGTCGGCGCCGCCGGTGAGCAACGTGCTGTTGTCGGGCAGGAAGGCGACGGACCATGCGGGCATGCCTGGACCCACGAGGGTGCGCTCAAGCTTGTGGCCTGCGCGGTCAATAACGGCAACGGCGCCGCGAACGCTGGAGGCAGCTACAAGCTTGCCGTCGGCCGACACCGCGAGCGCGATAATCGGCACGGCCGCAGCATCGACCTCGCTCTGTCTCTCACCAGTGGGCGACAGGAAAAAAACCTTGCCCGTGGCGCCGGCTGCGACGATCTCACCGTCGGGTGCAACGGAAACGGAATTGAGCGGGGTCGGCAGCGTGACGATACCCGGCGAGCCGCCGCCCATTGGCCAAATCCGCAAGGTCAGGTCATAGCCCACGGTAACCACGGAACGACCGTCGGGTGTGAAAACAACCCCGTTGACGTTCTGTCGATGGCCCTCGAGCACGCGCGGAGAACCGCCGGCGAGGGGCCACAGCCGGCTCGTGGTGTCCCAACTCGCTGAGGCGAGAGTCCCGCCATCGGCGGAGACGGCAAGGCTGACGACCGGAGCGGTATGCCCGTGCAGCACGGTCGCCGGCTTGACTTGGCCCGGCTGCCAGATAGCAATGCGACCGTCCTCGCCGCCCGTTGCCATGTGCCCGTCTTTCAAGAAGGACGCTGCATTCACAGCCCCCTCGTGAAACCGCAGCACCTTTTCGGCGGTGCCCGAGGTCAGCAACCACTCGATGGCTGTGGCGTCGAAGCTCGCGGAGAGGAGCCGCTCTCCATCCGGCGAGACGGCAAGCGCGCGCACAGGTCCGCCATGCCCCCGCAACTGAGCTTGCACCGGAGCCATGGCCCACAAGACTACAAGCAGAAGAGCAAGGATCGGAGCGCGCCGTACGGTAGCATTCAATCGGCCACCTCACCGAAGCTGGCCTTGCGCGCGTGCTTTCTGTCCTCCTCACCGACTGTCGTCAGATCCGCATCGAACGCGATGCGCTGCGTGCCTGCGAGCGCGACGAAGCGCTTGCCGCGTGCGCGGCCGATCAGCGTGAGGTTGGCCTTCCTGGCGAGGTCTACGCCCCACGCGGTGAAACCCGACCGGGAGACGAGTATCGGAATACGCATCTTCACTGTCTTGATGACCATCTCTGACGTAAGGCGGCCCGTGGTGTAGAAGATCTTGTTGTCGGGACGTATGTCGTTCAGGAACATGTAGCCCGCGATCTTGTCGACCGCATTGTGCCGCCCGACGTCCTCCAGGTACAGCAGCGGCCTGTCCTCTTCGCATAGCACGCACCCGTGTATTGCTCCGGCAGCAAGATAGAGGCTTGGCTGTGTATTGATTTTGCGGGTCAGCGCATAGAGCCAGGAGGTCTTGATGACCGCATCGCCAGCAAGCTGGACCTTGTCGAATTCCTCCATCAGGTCGCCAAAGACTGTACCCTGGGCGCAGCCGGAGGTCTGCACCTTCTTCTTCAACTTTTCCTCGTAGTCGGTTTCGCGCTTGGTGCGCACGACAATCGTGTCTATGTCCTCCGCGACTTCGATGGCCGTGATCTCATCGTCGGGACGCAGCATGTTCTGGTTCAGCAAGTAGCCGACAGCTAGCAGGTCGGGTCGGTCGCCGATCGTCATCATCGTCACGATCTCTCGCGCGTTGAGGAACAGCGTCAGCGGCCGCTCGACGACGACTGCAGTATCGACATGTCTACCTTCGTGGTCGATGCCGGACACGGCAACTGACAGGCGCGGGTCCTCGGGCTCAGGCCGTATCGTGAATTCCTTGAGCTGTTTATCCGACATCAGGCGACCACAGACCCGTTCCGCGCGTCCTTCGCGAACCCTACTACAGAAGGTCCTCGTAGGCGATGAAAGGCATTATCGAACCGGCTTTTACATCGGCCTGGTCCTCGGGCAAGACAACCATTCCATCGGCGTCGGTCAGTGATGTGAGAATCCCGGCGCCCGACTTCGGGAACAGCCGCGCTTCCGTGCTGCCGTCTGAAAGACGCACCAGATGGACACGAACAAACTCTCGCCGGCCGAGCTTTTTGCGATAGCCGAAGCCCATTCTCACCGGCGCCGCGTGCGGAAACTCCGGCGTAGCCCCCGAAAGGCAGGCAATGACGGGACGGACGATGTAGCAGTAGGTCACGAAGGCGGCGACAGGATTGCCCGGCAATCCAACGAAGGGGGTGCCCTTGACACCGCCCATGGCGACAGGCCGCCCTGGCTTGATGCCGATGCGCCAGAAAAAAAGACGGCCGGCCGCCTCGACGGCTGCCTTAACGTGGTCCTCCTCTCCCGTGGATACACCACCCGTCGTGACGATGAGGTCGCAGTTCTGCGCGGCCTCGACGAGACGCTCGCGCAACGAAACCGGGTCGTCCCGGATAATGCCAAGGTCGGAAACGGTCACTCCGTCCCGCTTCATCAGAGCCCGCAGCAAAGTGCGATTGGAATCGTAGGTCGCATTTGCCGGCAAGGGCGATCCCACTTCTTGCAGCTCGTCGCCAGTGGAGAACACGGCAACGCGCAATCTTCTCCACACGGGGAGTTCGCCTTTTCCGACTGCCGCCGCGAGCGCAAGATCTTGAGGGCGCAAGCGTCGGCCCGCTGGCAAGAGCACTGACCCTACCGCCACATCCTCGCCGACGAGGCGCACATTGGCGCCGCGTCGCAGCCCATGTGGCAGCACCACGTGCTCGTCATCCCAGTGCGTATCCTCTTGCATGAAAATTGTGTCTGAACCCTTCGGAATCGGTGCGCCCGTAAACACGCGCACCGCTCGGCCGGCGACCTCGACTCCCATTGACGATTTGCCGGCCGCGATCCGCCCTCCGACGGGCAGCCGTGTCTCACCGTTAGGATTGAGATCAGCGAAGGAGACCGCCCAGCCATCGACTGCTGAATTGTCGAACGGCGGCAACGGCTGCGGCGCCAACACATTCTCGGCCAAGACACGCCCGTCGGCTTCGCCGAGCGGCACCCGTTCGAGGCTGGTTACATGCGTCAGCGTGCGCTTGATGAGCTCCATCGCCTCGTCAACGGACATCAACTGGCCGCCGAAGGCAAAGCAGTCGTCACTGAGTTGCGCCATGGCACTCCAGCCTATTGATAATCTCGCCAGCATCGACGGCAGATCGAACAACGAGGTCGGCGATCAACTCAAGATTATCTAGGGCGACGCAGGGAATCCCGGCCTCGGGAAAAGCCCTGTCCGAGGCGACAGCGATTGTGCTCTGGTCACCGGGATGCAAGGGTGGTGTCCCGTTCTTGGCACGGAATACCTCAAGCTTGGGATGTGGCTCCGCCTTATAACCCTCGATAAGAGCCAGGTCACATGCCGACACGCGGCGCAGGAGATCGGCGAGCCGCGGCTCAGGAACATTATGAAGCTCCGTGACCTGGGCAATACGGCGCGCCGATGCGATGATGACCTCTACAGCACCTGCGGCACGGTGCTCAAAGGAATCCTTACCCGGAATGTCGGTGTCAAAGGCATGATGGGCATGCTTGATAACGGCGACACGCAAGCCTCGCGCGCGCAGAACTGGGATCAGACGCTTGATCAAAGCCGTCTTGCCGGAACCGCTCCAGCCACTGATACCCAGCACTTTCATCTCGGCAGTTCCGATCGGCGTCGGCACCTCGAAGAGATCTGTCTGGCCTCCTTTGCCGGCGATCGCAGCGCCGCTACTCGGCCGCCTGCCTTGTGGCGGCACGCTCAACGCGGGCCGCGCAGAACTTGAATTCCGGAATGAGCCCGAATGGATCCAGCGCCGGATTGGTGAGCAGATTGGCAGCGGCCTCCGCGTAGCAGAACGGCATGAAGACCATGTTCTCCGGCACATCGCGGTCGGCGCGAACTTTCACCTCAACGGCACCCCGCCGGGTTTCCAGCCGAATGAAGTCTGACGGAGCGAGCGACATGCGCCGCATATCCTTCGGCGACATGAATGCGACCGCCTCGGGCTCGATCTGGTCCAAAACGTCCGCACGACGGGTCATGGAACCCGTGTGCCAGTGCTCGAGCACGCGTCCCGTCGACAGCACCATGGGATAGTCGGTGTCGGGAAGCTCGTCCGGTGGCACGATGTCGGCAGGCACGATCTTCCCGCGACCGCTTTGGGTCGGGAAGCCGGCGGTGAAGATGATATCGTTGCCAGGCTGATCGATGCCGTCGACCGGATAGGTTACGGCACCCTCGCGCTCGAGGCGCTCCCACGTGATGTTTTTCAGCGAGCGCATGACCTCGGCCATTTCGCGAAAAACATCGGCCGGACCTGTATAGGTCCAGTCGAGTCCCATACGCTTGCCGATCTCGTTGATGATCCAAAGGTCCTGCCGCGCATCGCCCGGCGGCGGCACAACCTCGCGTGCCATCTGGATGCGCCGGTCGGTGCTGGTGAAGGTGCCCGACTTCTCGGCGAACGCCGACGCAGGCAGGATCACGTCGGCGTGGAAGGCCGTCTCGGTGACGAACAAATCCTGCACCACCAGATGCTCGAGCATGGCGAGCCCTTCGCGCGCATGCTGGAGGTCGGGGTCCGACATCGCCGGGTTCTCGCCCTCGATATACATGCCCCTTATCGTGCCGTCATGGACCGCGTTCATGATTTCGACGACGGTCAACCCACGCTTGCGGTCGAGCGACTGGCCCCAGAACTCCTCGAACACGCCGCGCACCTGCTCCCGCTCGACGTGCTGATAATCGGGGTAGAACATCGGGATGAGGCCGGCGTCGGACGCGCCCTGCACATTGTTCTGACCGCGCAAGGGATGCAGGCCCGTGCCAGGACGTCCGACCTGCCCAGTTGTCAACGCCAGTGCGATCAGGCAGCGCGCATTGTCGGTGCCGTGGACATGCTGGCTGATACCCATACCCCAAAAGATGATCGCCGATTCCGCCGTGGCGTAGAGGCGGGCCACCTCCTTGATGGTTTCGGGCGCGATACCGCAAACGGCTGACATCTTCTCCGGTGAGAATTCGGCAATCCGCTCCTTGAGCCTGTCGAAGCCCTCTGTGTACCCAGAGATATACTGATCGTCTGTCAGCCCCTCGGTGATGATCGTGTGCAGCATGGCGTTGAGCAGCGCGACGTCACTGCCCGGCTTGAATGCCAAGTGATGCACCGCATGACGCGACAGCGACTGGCGCCGGGGGTCTATGACAACGAGTTTGGCACCACGCTTGGCAGCATTCTTGATATAGGTCGCAGCGACCGGATGATTGATGGTCGGGTTGGCGCCGATGACAATAATCACCTTGGCGTCCAGGGCTGCCGAGAAGGGAGCTGAGACAGCACCAGAGTTGAGCCCCTCCATCAGAGCCGCGACTGATGAGGCGTGGCAGAGGCGGGTGCAGTGGTCGACGTTATTCGATCCGAAACCTGTGCGTACCAGCTTCTGGAACAGGTAGGCCTCCTCGTTGGAGCCCTTGGCGGATCCGAAGCCCGCGAGCGCCTTCGGGCCATAATCGTCCCTGATTTGGACGAGCCCCTTGGCTGCCACATCCAGCGCTTCTTCCCAAGTGGCTTCGCGGAAGTGCGTCCACGGATTGGCTGGATCGACCTGGTCATTGGCG
This sequence comes from uncultured Alphaproteobacteria bacterium, assembly GCA_963840425.1. Lineage (GTDB taxonomy): Bacteria > Pseudomonadota > Alphaproteobacteria > Rhizobiales > Hyphomicrobiaceae > CADEFX01. The sequence goes on from CAWIYZ010000033.1 coordinate 544,982, forward strand.
TCCTTGGGCCTGTTCGCCAACCGGATTAGCGGTTTTGTCAAGCGGTGTGGATGGTGAATGTAGTCGAAGCCGAAACGTCCCTTGACGCAGAGGCGGTTGTGGTTGGCGGGACCGTCGCGCCCCTCGGCATAGATGATCTGATTATCTTTGACCTGGTAGGTGACCTGGCAGCCGACGCCACAGAACGGACAGAGTGAATTCACTTTCTTGTCGGGCCAGTTCACACGCGTCTGATTGATGTCGAGCAGGGCAGAAGGCATGAGGGCGCCTGTCGGGCAGGCTTGTACGCATTCGCCGCACGCGACACACGTGCTCTCCCCCATCCGGTCGTCGAAATCGAAGACGATCTTGGAGGCATGGTTGCGGTACGCCATGCCAATGACATCGTTGACCTGCACCTCGCGGCAGGCGCGCACGCACAATCCGCACTGGATGCAGGCGTCAAGGTTCACGCCCATTGCGGGATGCGTCGTGTCACTTGCCCAACGCGCTGCGGAAGGAAAGCGGCTCGCGTGAACACCCAGCTTGTCGGCCCAGTGCCAGAATTTGGAATCGGGATCATGCGAGGTGTTGCGTGCCGGCTGGTCCGCAACGAGCAGCTCCATCACCATCCTGCGCGCCTTGACTGATCGGTCGCTCTGGGTCTTGACCCTCATGCCGTTGGCGGGTTTGCGTTTGCACGATGCGGCAAGCACCCGCTCGCCTTCTACCTCCACCATGCAGACCCGGCAGTTTCCGTCCGGCCTGTAGTCGGGGGCTGGCGAGTAGCACAGATGCGGAAGGGTCGTGCCCAGCCTTTGCGCCACCTGCCAAATGGTCTCGGAAGGCGAGGCTTCGACCTGCCAGCCGTCCAGTTCAAAGCTGATGGTCGGTGTCATGAACGGGCTGCCTTTGGCGCGAACTCTTGCGGAAAATACTTGATGACGCTGAGGAGGGGGTTGGGCGCCGCCTGGCCCAGGCCGCAGATCGACGCGTCACGCATGTTGTCTGCGAGCTCGGTGAGGAGGCCCCTATCCCAGTCCCGACACTCCATCAGCTTCACGGCCTTCTCCGTTCCGATGCGGCACGGCGTGCATTGACCGCAGCTCTCGTCCTCGAAGAAGCGCATCAGATTGAGCACCGCTGCTTTGACATCGTCTTTGTCGGACAAGATCACGACCGCGGCCGACCCGATGAAGCAGCCGTATTTTTCCAGTGTACCAAAGTCGAGCGGAACATCATGCATCGATGCCGGCAAGATACCGCCCGAAGCGCCGCCGGGCAGGTAGGCGCGAAGCGTGTGGCCCTCCGCCATGCCGCCGCAAAACTCCTCGATCAGCTCGCGAACAGTGATACCGGCCGGTGCAATCTTCACACCGGGGTCGCGCACGCGACCGGATACCGAGTAGCTACGGAGTCCCTTGCCCCCGTTGCGCCCTTGGCTGGTCCACCACTCAGTTTCCTTCTCGACGAGGTCCCGCACCCAATACAGCGTCTCGATGTTGTTAATGAGTGTCGGTAGGCCGAACAGGCCAACCTGAAACGGGTAAGGCGGCTTGTGGCGCGGCAAACCGCGTTTCCCCTCCAGGCTTTCCAGCAGGGAGGACTCCTCACCACAAATATAGGCACCCGCACCCCGGCGCATATGCAAGGTCGGACCGCCGGGCGGGAGCTTGGCAATCTCGCGAGCGAGAATCTCGCGCGAGGCCGGATACTCGTCTCTCACATAAACGTAAACGTCGGTGGCTTGGACGACGTAAGCGCCGATCAGCATTCCCTCGATGAAGCGGTGCGGATCCGATTCAAGATAGAAACGGTCCTTAAACGTCCCTGGCTCTCCCTCATCGCCGTTGATCGCCATCAGGCGAGGGCCGGGCTCGCCTAGAACTGCGCGCCACTTGCGCGCCGTCGGAAACCCGGCGCCTCCAAGCCCACGCAGGCCCACGGCGTCCAACTTGTTTAGGAGGTCATCGACAGCTAGGGCGCCGGTGCGAACTCGATTCAACAACTCGTATCCACCTTGGGCGACATAGGCGTCGTAGCCGATGTAGACGGGCAAGTGAACATGTATGTCACGGTTGGCCACCGCGGTGCTGACGTTCTCGAGGGTTGCGCGATCCACGAAATTATGACCCACCTCGGCGACGGGTGCAGCATCGCAGCGGCCCACGCACGGCGCACGCACCACACGCACGCCCGGGCCCAAACTGCGCTTCAGGGTTTGGATCAGACTGTCCCCACCGTGCAGCGCGCATGTAATGCTGTCGCAAACGCGAACGGTCAACGGTGGAATGTCAGCATCACCTTCCCTCACGACATCGAAATGAGCGTAGAAGGTAGCGGTCTCGAAGACCTCCGCGAAAGCGAGGTTCATTGCATCGGCAAGCGCTGCGAGATGAGCCGCGGAAATCTGGCGATAGTGGTCCTGAATTAAATGGAGATATTCGATCAAGTGATCCCGCTGTCGCGGCCGATCACCCAAGAGAGCAGCGATCTCGGCCTGAGCCGTGGGATCGATCTGTCGTCCCTTCGGCGTCAGCTTCGCACGCTTTCGGCCCTGCCCAGGATGCCCGAAACGTTGGACATTGTTGCTGGCGTTCTTGTTCGACATTCCAGTCTCGCGCATTGCAGGCCAGTGCTACCAGTATGCCCCCCGCTTGCTTGACGGGGGGCTGCTCACTGAGCACTAACACTCCCATTACAACAGGGGGAACTCTTTGCATCTTAACGAGCCGCTGCTGATTTTGCCCATGAAATCGGAGCGATCAACGATAGGTGCCGACTATCGGTTCATCGAAGCTGTCGATCACTAACGACAGTGCGCTGCTGCGCAGTGAGATTGGGCGTCGGGCAGAAAGAAGAGCGCCTTTTGAGGGGCGCACTCACAGAGCAGCTAAGGGCTCGGTGTCAATAAGCGTCGTACTGTTCGCTCGGAAGAGCCTTCGCATTCTTCATCATGTGCATCACGTCGATTGAAGAAAGTTCCAAAGGTATCTGCGCTAAGTTCTCATGCAGCGCATGCATTCAACTGGAGTACGACCTCCGACATTGGCTCAGAGATCTCCAGGTCATTGGCGCGCCGCGGGGACGAAAGGTAACGAAAGCCGACCTTGCTAAGCGAGGTAGGTGGGCGCGCAAATCGTTTGTCCGTTGCGAAGTCTCTCAATCGTGACCTCGATGTCATAGACGGTCCGCAAGCTCTCGGCCGTGAGCACGTCTGCCGGGGCTCCGGTGGTCACGATCGTTCCTTCGTGCAACAGCGCCACCCGATGGGCTACTGCGAATGCATGATCCGGATCGTGTGTCGAAAGCACGATGCCCGCGCCGCGATCGGCGAGACGGCGCACCTCAGAGAGCACCACGACCTGATTGCCAAAGTCCAGGCTGGCAGTCGGCTCGTCCATAACGATCAGCGGAGCGGCTTGGGCGATGGCGCGGGCGACGATAACGAGTTGTCGTTGGCCGCTGGATAGGCGGGTGACGTCGCGGTCCGAGAGATCGGAGATCCCCAGCTCGGAAAGTGCGCGATGGGCATGATCGCGATCCTCGCGCGTGGGACCGGCAAACAGACTGCGATGTGCGGTGCGGCCCAGCAGCACGAGATCGAATGCCGTGTAGGGGAAGACGCCGCCACTTGCCTGCGGAACATAGGCGATACGGCGCGCGATCTCTTGCCGTGACAGGCTGGCCAGCTCGTCCCCGCTCAGCGTCACGTAGCCGCCCTGCAGTGGCAGCAAGCCGAGCAGCGTCTTGAACAGCGTCGTCTTCCCGCAGCCGTTGGGGCCGAGCAGGCAGAGCACCTCGCCGGGGTCCACAACGAGCGAAACATCGCGGCCGACCGGACGCTCCGAATAGCCAAACGCGAGTTTCTGCGCTTCAAGTCTCATCATGACCACCCGTGCCGGCCGCGCCAGAGCAGCCAGACAAAGAAGGGTGCGCCAACCACGGCTGTGAGGATGCCAATTGGCACCTCGATGCGACCGATCGAGCGGGCGAGTGTGTCGACGAGCACGAGATAGGCTGCGCCCATCAGCATCGCAGAGGGAAGCAGGCGCTCGAAGTTCGGCCCCACCAGCATGCGCGCGATATGCGGAATCACGAGTCCCACCCAGCCAATCACGCCCGTAATGGCGACGACGCTGGCCGTCATCAGCGTCGCCGCCGCGATGAGGACGGCGCGAATGCGGCCGGCCTCGACGCCCAGCGAGAGTGCCTCCTCGTCGCCAAGGGACAGCACATTGATGCGCCAGCGCAAAAGAACGAGCGGCACTAGGCCGAGCACAACGGCCGGCAGAGTACCCCACACGTCGCCGGCACGCGTGCTCGCTAGACTGCCTAGCAACCAGAAAGTGATCGCGGGTAGCTGGTCGTAGGGGTCTGCCAGGATCTTCAGAAGCGAAATCGCCGCGCCGGCCAACGCCCCGACCACGACACCGCCGAGCACCAACACAAGCGTGGGGTCGCGTCCTTGCACGACTGTCGCGATGGCGTAGACGAGCGCCACGGTCGCGAGCCCGCCAACGAACGCGAAGCCCTGGATCGCGACCAGCGGCACCGACAAGAAGATGCCAATAACAGCGCCGAGCCCGGCGCCGGCCGAGACGCCAAGAACGTCGGGCGAGACAAGCGGGTTGCGGAACAGGCCCTGGTAGACGACACCTGCGCCGGCCAAAGCCGCGCCGGCGATGATGCCGGCGAGCACGCGCGGGCCGCGAATCAAGAGGAGGACGCGATCCTCCGGCGTCGTCGCTGGCGCACCGGTCAGCACCTTCTCGAGCGACTGCATCATGCCGTGCAGGGTCAGGGGATAGGCGCCGGTGGCCAGACCAACGAGTGCCGCAATGATTACGGAAACGACCAGCGCCGGTATCATCCATGCACCGACGCGGGGCCCTGCGGCACCTCCACTCACCGTCGCGCCGGCATCCCTGGTGGCTGGCCGTCCGCCCATGCGATCAAGGTCCCGAGATCAGCGTCGCTGACATCGACGCCATAGAACAGCTTGTAGAATGCGCGCGTGTCCTCGACGATGTCGAATGCGAAGCGGGCGCCGTGAAAGATATTGGCCAGCCATGCGAGGCCGATCAGGCGGTTGAGCGACGGGGGCCGGTCGATCCAACCGAAGGGCGCGGTCGGCGCCAGGTAGACTCGCTTCTCGGCGACGGCCTTCACCGACTGCCAGATCGGATCGGGTCGCTGCGTCACGTAGGCGAAAAAGGTTCGGTCCCACGTGACGACGATATCCGGATTCCAGAGTAGCACCTGCTCGCGCGACACGTTGGCGATGCCGCGTCTCTGGTCCCCCCCGTCAGCGACGTTCTGCCCGCCCGCACGCTCAATGATCTCTGTATTGATCGATCCCTTGAGGCCGGTCTCGAGACCGGTCGGCCCGCGCGCCAGATACACTCGTGGATGTCGGGCTTCGGTTATTTTGTCGAGGGCGGCCGACAGCCGCGCGAGCAGATCCTCCGTGTAGCGCGCCAGCGTCTCGCCGCGCTCGGGCACACCCAGCATGCCGCCCAGGAGCCGCAACGAGGCTGCCGTCGCCTGCAGCCGGCCGTCGATCAGCACATAGGGGATGCCGGTGCGGTTGTGCACGCTGTTAGCTAGCGAGACGTAGATATCGCGCGTCGAGCCGAAGTCGACGACCAAGTCGGGCCTGGTCCTGAGCACCAGCTCGATATTGGCCGTGTCTCCGCGCCCGGTGATGAGACCTACGCCCGGCAGATCGCGGACGTTGGGCAGCACGTATCGCTTCTCTTCCTCGCGCATCTCGCGCGGCCAGCCGACCATCGAGTCTGGCCTGAGCACGTAGATGGCGACGGCGGCGGGGCCGCCTGCCGCGAACACGCGGCTGATGCGATCGGGCAGCTCAACCTTGCGGTTCGCCGAGTCGGTGACCTGGCGCGCGGAACGCGCCGGGCAACTCATCATCAATGTCGATGCGGCGGCGAGAGCGAACGCACGGCGATCGATGAGTGCCCGCATACCCGCTCCCGCATGCTCCTTGAGGCCACGCCGCATGCCGGCCTAGTCTCCCTCACTGAAGCCGTACTTGATGAGGGCTGCCCTTCCAGTCTCGGAGTGGATAAACGCGGCGAGGTCATGCGCAGCCTTCGGCGGCCATCCATGATGACGAGGCCATAGTCGGCGGCGACATTGAGCGGCTTGGGGATCGCGACGATCGACAACGAGGGAACGTCGGCCTTCGCCAGCAGGGCATTGGTGCAATACGTGAGGAAAATGTCGGCTTTGCCGGTTTCCATCACCCACGCATAGAGATTCCGGCCGGTCGGCGGGCTCACCGAGGCCGGGCCACCCGACAATGTCAGCGCCTTGGCTTCCAGTGTCGCCTTGGCACCGGTTTTGACAGCCTCCGCCTTGCCGAACAGCGCGAATGCATAGTCACCCGATGGGTCAGCTTTCGGCGTCGACGTGCCGAGCTCGATCGCCGGATCGAGCATGCGTTCAAGAGCGTGTCGGCGGCGACGGCAAGCCCGCCTCGCGCCAGCGCGCACAGCTCATTGTGCGCGAACACGACCAGCGGGCCGGCGGTGCGGCCCTGATCGCCTAGGCGCTTTGGATGGCCGGTATCGGCGGACGCAAACACGTGCGCGGCCTCACCCTTTTCGATGCGCTCGCGCAGAATGCCCGACGGGCCGAGCACAGTCTCGACCTTCACGGCCCCACCGCTTTTCGCCTCGAACGCACGCGCGATATCGGCCATCACGGCTTTGAGACTGCCGGCGGCATAGAGGTGGAACGGTTTCGACTGCGACGCTCACGGGGATCAGTGCCGCGACGACAGCAAGAAAGATGCCGCGCATGCCGGCGCCTTCAATTGGTTGCGCCGCCGGCGTTGGGAAAGAAGAGCTGCTCCCCGTTGATCTTGTGCGATGCGATCGCGGCTTGACCCTCCTTCGAAATCACCCAGTCGATGAACGATTGCCCAAGCTCTTTCTTCACGTGCTTGTGCTTGTCTGGATTCACCAGGATGACGCCGTACTGGTTGAACAGCCGGTTGTCGCCCTCGATGCTGATCTCCAGCGCATCGCGGTTTTTGAACGACAGCCACGTCCCACGGTCGGAGAGCACGTAGGCGCCCATGGGAGCCCCCGTGTTGAGCGCGGCGCCCATACCCTGACCGATTTCGCGGTACCAGGAGGGCTTGGTGCCGGCAGGATCCAGATCCGCTGCCTTCCACAGCGCCAGCTCGGCAGCGTGGGTACCGCTCTTGTCACCACGTGAGACGAATGGGCTCGCCTTCGCCTCGATTGCCTTGAGCGCCTGTACGATGTCCTTTCCGCCCCTGATGCCGGCGGGGTCGGTCTTGGGACCGATCAGAACGAAGTCGTTGTACATCACGTCGAAGCGGCGCACGCCGAAGCCTTCGGCCACGAACTTCTCCTCCTGCGGCTTGGCGTGCACGAACACGACATCTGCGTCACCGCGCCGGCCCGTGTCGATCGCCTGGCCGGTGCCCTGGGAGATCACCTTCACGTCGATGCCGGTCTTGGCCTTGAACATCGGAAGGATGTGCCCGAACAGACCGAAGTCCTGCGTCGAGGTCGTCGATGCGACGACAATCGACTTGTCCTGCGCCAGAGCCGCCGGGGCGAGCAGCAGCATCGTTGCCGCACATGCGACGAGCAGTCGATAGGCCTTCATTTCGGGTCTCCTTTCTCACTCAAATAACGAGATTGCCGGCGAGGAAGCGACGCGCCTCCTCGCTCACGGGATCGGCGAAAAAGCGGTCGGCGGCCGTGTGCTCGATCATCCGACCCTTCACGAGAAAGACGACGTCGCCGGCCAGCCGCCGCGCCTGCCCGATATCGTGCGTGGCCATCACGACCTTGACGCCCGAAGCCGATACGCGCCCGACGATGTCCTCGACGAGCTTGGTCGAGGCCGGATCGAGGCTTGACGTCGGCTCGTCGAGAAGAAGCATCTGGGGCTCGCACGCGAGCGCTCGCGCAAGTGCGAGGCGTTGCTGCTCACCGCCCGACAGGCGGCGCGCTGGGCGAAGGGCCAACGGCGCGATGTGAGCGAGATCGAGCAGGCGACGGACGTTCGCCTCGTTTGCAGGTTTGCCGGCAGTTCTCAGGGCGTAAGCGATGTTCGCCGCAGCCGTTCGCCGCAGCATGACCGGCTTTTGAAACACGATGGCCCGGCTGCCTGCCTGCGCCGCGCCGCCGCCAAAGGTGATCGCACCACTGGTCGGCGCGATAAGACCCATCGCTAGCTTCAGCAGCGTGGTCTTGCCGCAGCCGTTCGGCCCCATGAGCACGGTAGGCGGGCCCGGCACCAGCCTCACGTCGACGCCATGGAGAATACGCGTCGCGCCCACAGCGAAGCTGACCGTCTCGAACTTGATCGGCAGCGCCGACGGCGCGCGCGACACTAAAGGCGAAGTCTCGGCCGACTCTGACGCTATCCAGCATGGCGCTCCGCCCATTGTCGGACGCTCCAGGCGAGCGCATTTACGGCCAGGATGAGTGCGATCAGCACGATGCCGAGGCCGATCGCGAGCGGCAGGTTGCCTTTGGATGTTTCCAAAGCGATCGTCGTGGTCATCACGCGCGTGAAGCCGTCGATGTTGCCACCGACGATCATCACCGTGCCGACTTCGGCGGCCGCGCGACCGAAGCCGGCAAGGAGGATCGTCACGAGCGAGAAGCGCGCATCCCATAGCAGGGTCTGCACCCGCCCGATCGGTCCGACCTCCATCGCGGTCAACTCGTCGCGGTACTCGGCCCACAGATCTTCGATCAGCTGCCGGGTCAGCGCCGCAATGATCGGAGCGACAAGAACGGCCTGCGCAATCGTCATCGCGGTCGGCGTGAACAGGATGCCCAACTCCCCGAGCGGTCCCGACCGCGACAGAATAAGAAAGACCATCAGCCCAACGACAACCGGCGGCAGCCCCATGAGGCCATTGAGGATGACGATCACGAGATTCCGAAAGGGAAACTGCGTCAGCGCCACGGCCGCACCGAGCGGCATTGCGACGAGCGCCGCCAGCAGCGTCGCCGACACCGTCACTATGAGCGACAGCCGCACAATGGCAAACAGCGTGCGGTCGCCGGACAGGATCAGGTCAAGGGCATTGGCACCGTCCAAGCGGAGACCCCACTGGGAGAGTTGACCATCACCAGAAGTCGTGTTTTCTTCGCGAAAGTCAAGGATCGGAAAATACGCAATGAAAATGCAGCCTAATGCAGCCCTGGAACTGCTCACAACAACCGAGGCCGCCGACTACCTGCGGATCAAAGAGCGCAAGCTTTACGAGTTGGTGGCGGATGGCGCGATCCCGTGCACCAAGGTCACCGGGAAGTGGCTGTTTCCGCGTGCTGACCTGGACCGCTGGCTGCTCGCCGGCATGGCGCGTCCTCTTGGCGTTGTGCCTGCCAATCCGCCGCCCATTGTGGGTGGCAGTCACGATCCTCTGCTACAGTGGGCGCTGATCAAGAGTGGAGCAGGCTTGGCAATTCTACCGGAGGGCAGCGAGACCGGTTACCGGCGGTTCCTCAAGGGAGAGGTTATCGCCGCCGCCATCCACTTCCACGACCTCGACGATCTCGACAAGGACGCCAACGTTTCAGTCGTTTCGCAGGAACCGACGCTTTACGACGCGGTGCTCTTGCATTTTTGCTCGCGTGAGCAGGGAATGGTAGTGGCGAGAGGCAACCCGCTCGGTTTGCAGGAGGTGTCGGAAATCCCTCGCGTGAGGCCGAGATTCGCTATGCGGCCGCCGGGGGCTGGTGCGCAGCAGCTCCTTCTCGCGCTGATCAAGAAAGCCGGGATCGCTGAGCAGGAACTCAACATCGCGCTGGTGGCACCGACCGGTCCGGACATAGCCCAGGCGATCCGCGCCTGTCATGCCGACTGTGGTATCGCCACGCGCGCGATTGCTAAGGCCGCGGATCTAGACTTCGTTCCACTGGCCAGCGAGAGCTTCGACATTCTCATGCGTCAGCGCGATAGCTATAGAGAGCCGCTGGCAACGTTTGTGAAGATGCTGCGCTCGGCCGAGCTGACACAGCGTGCGGCCGAACTCGATGGTCTCGATGTCTCCGCAGCCGGCAGTATCCGTTGGGCGCCATGAGCACGCCGCTGAAGCCTGTGCCCGACGTCCTGCAACCGATCCTGGAAGGACTAGCTCCCGTCGCGCTTCGCAGCGTGCCGATTGAGAGCGCGCGCGGACTGACGCTGGCAGAGCCGGTGTGCGCCGTGGCGCCGATACCGCTGCGCGCCGTCGCTCTTAGATCGGGTCTGGCAGTCACTTCACTCGATCTGGTCGGGGCGTCGGCCCAATCGCCGGTCATCCTGGCGCGCGCCCCACCTGCGGTTGCTGCGGGTGACGAGCTGCCCGAGGGTTGCGACGCCGTTGTCGACCCCGCCACCGTCACTCAGGCGGGTCCGATCCTGCTCGCTGCCGACCAAGCAACGCCCGGCATGAACGCTCGGCTGCCCGGACAAGATCTGAGACTTGATGCTTTGGTTATGCCGGCCGGATTGCGGATTACATCGGAGGCTATCCTGGCCTGTCGCCTGGCCGGCATCGACACAGCCACAGTTAGGCAGCCAAGTCTGTTAGTTCAGATTGAAGACCAATCCCACGAGACTTGGCTGCGCAAACGCTTGATGGCGCTCGGCTGCAATTTTGCAGAGCACGGGAATCCGGCCGATCTCATTATCCGAAATATCCATCAGACCGAGCCGCGTTTGGCGCTTCAACCCGGCGACTCGTCTTGGATCGAGGTCTTTCCCGACGGCTCGGTGCATATCGAGATGCCTCGACGTTTTGATGGCCTCATCGCTGCCTACTTGGCGCTGGTTGTTCCGGTCGTAGCTCAGCTCTCGGCACAGCGGATCTGCGCCATCCAAGGACCTCTAGCGCGCAAGGTCGCATCCGCCATCGGAATGACCGAGCTGGTATTGCTGCGTAGCAGCGGGGGAAAGCTGAATCCGATGGCGATTGGGAATGTCACGCTGGTTGCGTTGGCACAATCTGACGCCTACTACCTCGTCCCTCCGGGGGTCGAGGGACATGCGGTAGACGAGGTCATCAGTGCCTTCCGCCTAGAAGATCCCTTCGGCCTCTCCCATTAAGGGCATTCGCCATGACGTCGAGGCAACAGGTCGGCGATATTGCACAGGGTCAGTTCTTGAAGGTCCTTTCCCGCGATGATGCAATTGCGACGTTTCGCAAGGCACTGCAACCGACCACTCTCGGAATGGAGAAAGTGACGCTCGATCGGATGCTAGGGCGCGTCCTGGCGGAAGACGTCCCTGCGCCCGTGGACGCGCCGCCGTTCGACAGATCCGTTGTTGACGGTTTCGCCGTCTCCGCAGGCGATCTTGCGAATGCGTCAGCAGGGGCGCCGACGACATTGACACTCACCGGCGAGATCGTCTCGTGCGGTACGGCACCGACGAAGGCTGTTACGCCTGGTCGTGCGACACCTCTCGCAACCGGTGCGCCAATTCCACGTGGCGCGGACGCAGTGGTCATGATCGAGAACACGGAGCCTGTCGGTGACGACCTAATCGTGGTCATGCGTTCTGTTAGCCCTGGACAAAACATAGCCTTCGCAGGGTCCGATATCGCGCGGGGTCAGACGCTGCTCCGTGGAGGTACAGTCGTCAGTGCACGAGAGATTGCGATGCTCGCAGCTGTCGGCTGCTCCGATGCATCGGTCTGGCGCAAGCCGCGTGTTGGCGTGCTGTCGACCGGAGACGAGTTGGTCCAGCCCGGCGAAGCCCTAGCACCGGCCAAGATCTACGACTCCAATGCACCCGCGATTGCCGCAGCTCTCGAGGAGAACGGTTGCGAGGCGATTAGGCTCGGAGCGCTGCGTGACGATGAGGCACTCCTCAGTGTCGGTATTCAGCAAGCCTTCGAGATCTGCGATGCCTTAATCCTATCGGGCGGGACGTCGAAGGGTGCAGGTGACCTGACTTATCGGATCGTTGGCCAATTGGGCCGGCCGGGAATCGTTGTCCACGGCGTTGCGCTAAAACCCGGCAAACCGCTGTGCCTGGCCGTTTGCGATGGCAAGCCCATTATCGTGCTACCAGGCTTCCCCACATCGGCTATGTTCACATTCCACGATATCGTGGCGCCCGTTCTGCGCATCCTGGCCGGCCTCCCTGAACGAGCAGAAGGAAACCTGACCGCACGCGTCCCGGTGCGCATCGCCTCCGAGCTTGGCCGTACCGAGTTCGTGATGGTGGCGCTCGCCGCAGCCGAGGACGGGCTCGTTGCGCACCCGGTGGGCAAGGGCTCGGGTGCAGTAACGGCATTCTCGCAGGCAGACGGCTTCGTTGTGATTGATGCACTCGCTGATTCCATGAGCGCGGGGGCGACCACAACCGTGCAGCTATTCAGCTCGCACCTGCGCGTACCTGATCTTGTCATCATGGGCAGCCACTGCATCGGTCTCGATGCGGTCGTCGGCGAACTGTCGAGGCAAGGGCGTTCTGCGCGCGTACTGGCACTTGGCAGCCTGGGTGGACTGACTGCATTGCAGCGCGGCGAGTGCGACATCGCACCGATTCACCTGATGGACCCGAAGGGCGGTTCCTACAATCAGCCGTTTCTTTCCGAGGGGATGAGGCTCATTCCGGGTTGGCAACGCATGCAGGGTTTCGTGTTTCGGAAGGGAGACAAGCGCTTCGAAAATAAGGACCTCGCGGCTTCAATTGAAGCCGCCATGGAAGACAAGACCTGTATCATGGTCAACCGCAATCAGGGCGCCGGTACGCGCACGCTGATTGATGGTCTGCTTAAAGGAGCGCGGCCACCGGGCTACTGGAACCAGCCACGTTCCCACAATGCCGTGGCGGCCGCTATCGCACAAAGCCGCGCGGACTGGGGCGTCGCGATCAAGCCGGTCGCAGACGCGCTGAGTCTCGGGTTTATCCCGCTCGGTGCGGAGCATTACGACTTCGCGGTGCCAAAAAGCTCGCGCAGCATTGCGGCAATCACAGCGTTCGAAGAGGCACTCTCGAAGAGCCATCGGGCCCTTCTTGCATTGGGCTTTGTGCCAGGCTGAGCACAGCGGCCTCGGGACATGGCCGGCCCAATGCACCGACATCATATGCCGGAAGTTAAAGTATTGCCGCCGCGCCGGTCGCTCTTCAGCGTTGCGAGCGCCCAGCGCAGCGGCCGCAAAACACGAAGCCCGGACCAGAGGTCCAGGCTTCAAAAATCGGAGAAGAACGGGCTGCGCTCCGCGTTGACCAGTGCACGATTCCCGCGTGTCGTGCAAACGCTACCGATGGTTATCCTGCTGCTCTGAGTGAGGGGAGGGGGAGCGAAGCGGCGCGGCCGGCAAGAGCGCAGCGAAGCGCTGACGCGCCACAGGTGGGCAGCAGCGCTGACGCGCCCCTCCTTCCCCCTCAATTCGCGAATGGCGTGTGCTGTGCCAATAGCGTCGCGATCATTGCGTCACGGACCTGATCACTGCCCGCGCGTCAGTGATTCCTCGTCGGCTGCACTTCCCCAATTCTTTCCAGCAACTGATCAGCTGGCCGCCGCTGAGGTAGCAAGACAGTCAGCACCGGCTGCCCCAAACACCCAACCGAGGGTGTCGTACAATGCTTCCGGCCGCGCAGTTGCCAGGAGAGTGTTGCGCAGATCGCGCAGCACTCCTTTTGCGTGATAAGCCTCGCCGAATTGCCTAGACGTCAACTGGATGCGGGCCGCTCGCAGGTAGCGAATGTCCTCGTAGGCCCGGAACGCAGCCGGCACGTCGTCTACCTTGCTCACCTGGTCGGCCAACAGTACTGCATCCTCGAGGGCCATGCAGGCGCCCTGAGAGATGTAGATGTATGTTGGGTGAGCCGCGTCCCCGAGCAACACTATTCGTCCCTTTGCCCAGTTCCTCAGAGATGGCCGATCGTAGAGGACCCACGCCCGCGAGACGTCGATATAGGGAAGCAACGCCTTCACATGCGGACAGGCATCGCGAAAGCGAGTGAGCAGGACGTCTCGATCCCCCTTGGGATTGCCAGCATCGGTGAGGGCATTAGGATCGCGGTAGCTGGCCCCAATATTGTAAATCTCGCCGCGTCGCAGCGGATAGTGAAAAAGGTCGAGCTCCGGCCCGCCCCACATGGTCACCGACTGCGAATAGAGTGCTCCTGGAATTTCCGAGACCGGCACCACGCCGCGACAAACGATATAGCTGTCGGTCTGCGGTGGCTCGGCACCGAAAAGTGCTGACCGCGTCATCGACCACAATCCATCTGCCGCGATCATCGCCTGACCTTCATAGGTCTCGCCGTCTGCTGTGCTCACCACGACACGGTCTCCGAGGTCGCGAAAGTCTGTAACGCGACTAGAGGTCTTGAGGCTGATACGATTGCTAGCCTTGCAGGCCGAGACGAGGATCTGCAGCAGATCGCCGCGATGCATCAAAGCATAGCGGTAGCCAAATCGCTCGATGAAGGCATCGCCGATCGGCGTTTGATAGACAACAGTTCCCGTCAGCATGTCGCCGAGAACGAGTCGCTCCGGATATGCAGCAACTTGTTGCACTGCTTCGAGAACGCCAAGGGCATCGAAGGCCTTGAAGGCATTGGGAGGCATCTGAATGCCGGCCCCGACCTCGGTGAGGTCGACAGCTTGCTCCAGCACGAGGACGCGTTTGCCCTTACGCGAGAGCGCCAACGCCGCTGCAGTGCCACCGATGCCGCCGCCGATCACGATAAACGGTAATTTGTCGAGACGCCCCTCAATCATCGCACAAACGGCCACCCGTCAGTTGGATTTCGAAGCTCGTCTTCGGTCCGATATTGCTAAGCCTGGCCAACGTTATCAAAGGAAATCTCGACTGCCAGTGGCGACTTAACCCATGGCTCAGACCTGCGGAGCAATTTCTCAGCCCGCCGATGAAGAAGAGTTTCAGCGCTTGTATACATTTGCGGACGTCAGTACCAACTCAGCTGGCGGAGCAGACGGGTTCAAGTTTGAGGTCTGCAATCGCGTGCAATGTGTTGCAGAACTCCCATTCGCCTCCCTCCTTCCCTCCCCCCACCTCAGTCCACGAATAGCGCGTGCTGCCCCAACAGCGTCTGGATCATAGCGTCACGGACCTGATCACTGCCCGCGCGTCGCGCCGTTTGATTGGCCCGCGACCGCTCCGCCGCCACCACCGCGCCCCGCAGTTCATCGCGGCCGCTGGGTGTCATGAGAAGATCGACCAGCGCATCCGAGCGCCTGGCTGTGTAAGGCGTCAGGACCGAGCGCAGCGCACCACGCGCTCCAGCAATCGGCGATAGTTTGGCCTGTGACGCCGTTTCGGCTAGCGCCGCAAACTGGTCGCCAGCGCTTTGGATGGGACGGTTCTCCGCAGCGGCGAGAAAGGTCGCGTTGCGCGAATTCCGGCGCATCATCGCGGTCATCATTTCGCGGACTTGCTCGCCCGCGCCAGCTTGCTGCATGACGCGGTTGAACAGCTCCCGATGCTCTACCGAGCGAAAGATCTGCGCAACGTTGTAACCGCTTTCGCCCGCCTCAGTCATGGCTCGGCGCAGGGCGTCTACGTAACCGACCGCAAAATGATGCTGCTCGCCAGGCGGCAGCGTGTCGTAACGACGGATGGCCTCCCCCAACTTCTCGGCTTGCGGCATAGAGAATGCGTTCATCCCAAGCTCGCGCGCCTCTGCCGGGCGCTGCGCTTGCGCATACCTCTCGCGTACGCCCGTCAGGTCCGTGCCATGGCGCCTGTCGATAGAGCGTACTGCGGCGACAAGTTCGTTATGTGCTTGCCCTGACGCATAGGTACCCTCTCCATTCACGGCGAGGTTGCCTGGCTTATTGAGGTTCTCCATGCGCTGCGACGAGGCCTTCAGAAGGTCGTCGACAAGGCCAAGCGGAATCTCTGTTGGCTCCATATGCGGAATGAGCTGGCCGTTGGCGCCGGCGATGTAGGAGTTCGGCACTCGGCGCTGTAGGGCAATCTCTTCTGGCGTCAGCAGTCGCCCTTCGCGATTGGCCCAATTGATCTGGCCGCCCTCCCAAGCCGCACGTGCGTGCGGGCGCGTCTCAATTGCGTGGAGCAGCTCGGGGGCCGTGACCACCTGCGCATCAATCTGCGGTTGATACGCCTCGTAATCCGCTTTTGCCTGGGCGCGCTCCGCTTGATTTAGCCGGATCGTGTCCCGTTCGTTCGGTGCAATATTGAACCGCGCATCAAGGAAATCGGCCGTCCCCGGCACGGCATCCGGCCCCTGCGCTTGGCGCAACTGCCGCGCCACATCTATCCCACGATCCGAGTTGACAAGCGCCTCGGCCGCCAACCTGGTTGGGCGGTCGCCTAGGTCAACTGCGACAGGCGATAACATGGGCGCATTCCGGATCGCATCGCTGGTCACGTTATCGAATGCGCGAGCCGTGTCGATGCCTTGCCGACCCATCTGTTCTACAGCTTCGCGCCGCGCCCAACCTTGAGCGATGCGGTCCGAAGGCACGAACTTCGTGGCAGCATCGGTGAGGTGCCGAACAAGGTTCCCGCCCTGATCAATGACCCAGCGGCCGGCCGTTGCGGCACCATCTGCGGCTTTCGTGAGCGCGAGCCCGCCGGCGGCACCAATGCCGGCATGCGTTGCCGTATTGAGCGGGACGTCGCCAATCTCATTGGCCTCGCCGGCGCCCTGCAAGGCGCCATACCCAGCGCCGACGGACGCGCCAGCCAATGAGCGTCGACCGGTGGCTTGAGCGACGGTAGATGCGAGCTTCGCCGCGCCAAACCCTGGCATAGCGACGCCACCCAGCAGCTGCAGTGCTGCGGCTGTCTTGGGGTTTTCCTGGGCATACGCCTCGAGCGCGGCGCGCTCCTCCTGCCTGAGCAGATCGTAGGTCGCCGTACCGCCGGCGAGCTTGTCCCAGCCGAGGCGGGCGGCGGCGATCAGCTCATCTGAGAAACCGAATAGAGCGCCTTGCACGAGCTGGCGGCCGACAGCCTTGTGCTCGTCCCACGTAGGACGATCATCAAAAGCTTCATCCAGAGAGATCTTGGTGGCTGCGGGAACGCCGGTAGGCTTGCCATAGCGCTTGGCCATGGCCGCCTTCATGACATCGGGCGCGGTGTCACCGGGGAACTCGATGATGACGCCGTCTGGCCCTTCAACTTCTATCGTCATGGCTTCGGTGGGAGCCGTGCCGTAAGCCTCAGCGACAGAAATGCGTTTGGGCGCCGGGCTCACAGAGTAGGCCCCGTCGACGCTCACGGTCTTCCGCTGCGGGAGCCCGTAAGCCTCTTCGACCGAAATTCTTTGACGAGCTGACATGCGGTCAGCCCTTCACGCACGCGACACTGCTCGCGCGACTAAAAATGAACGCCATCTGGAAGCACCTTTGCGAGCTGCGGTTTCGAACGTCGCAGCTCGTGCCGTCAGCGAGCCCGCGGTGCTAAAAACGGGATCGTGACTGGAGCGGCGGCGACGCCGTCGCTCGCTGCGACATGACCCATTCTATCACACCATCACTGAGGGGCTCCGTGCGCGCGAGGTGTTAATCGAGTGTTAACGCCGTACAGGCGTCATGGGCGAGCGCACTGGTACCGGTACCGCTTTCGCGGCACCGAGTTGGTCTCCTTTTGGATTTCATGGGGGAGGGGTGTTGCTTTAAGACCCCCCGGGGGTACCTCATCGACCCCGACCATTTTCAATCATCGACCTGACAACCTTCGCCGAGTACGGCTTGCCCTTGCTGTTGAGGTGGCCCTCAGCCGCAAGCCTATCCGCGATCTTCCTGAAGCTCATCCGCTCGCCCGTCTTCGGGCTAGCTCGCCGCAACCTTTTCGCCAGCGCCACGACGGCGGGGTGAGTTGCGGCCAGCGATTGCCGCCCGCCGCAACGGCCAGTCTCGGCAATCTTCCTGTCCCGCGCCGCCTTCAGCTTGGCGACCAGTCGCGCCTTCTCATATTGCGAGAACGCTCCCGCAACCTGGCGCATCATCACGCGGCCAGGGTCCGTGGAGTGGGTGAGATCGTCGCCACTCGAGGTCAGCACGGTCACACCAAGTCGGCGAAGATCAGCGACACCGGTTTCCTGGACGAGAAGCTCGCGCGCGAAACGGCTTGCGTCTTCAACCAGCACCACCCTGACGCCGTTGCTCTCCAAGCGTTGCAACAGCCTCCTGAACCCTGGTCGCTCCATGAGCGCGTCGGCACCCGACACCGCCTCGTCGTAGTACCAGTCTGCATCGTCGATGAGGAAGCCGGCGCTGCGAGCAAAGCGTTGTATCGCCGACCGCTGCCGCTTCTCACTGTCCTTGTCCGCACCAATGTTTGCCGCGCTGGACGTACGCAAATACGCAACCGCCTGCGTTTTCTCTCCCCGCTTTCCCACGTGAATTCGGCTCCAATTGAGAGAATCTGTTCCTTTTCCTCCACCAATAGTAACACGAATTGGGCATCAGTCGAAAGCAATTTGTGTGATGCGCGTGTGAACACGCCTCCCCAGGCCTTCCAAATTTATCCCATAACTCATTGATATATATGTTCTATACAGAGTTAAGAATTTTCAAACCACTAGCTGCGCCAGCACGACTTCGATGCGATGCAGGTGGCCACTGTGTGGAGCGTACTCGGCCTGTCGTCTCTGATCGCGCAGCACGTGTGGGGACGGCCGATGGCGACCTGGCGCGGTGGCAATGCCCAGGCCGGCATCCTGGCAGCCATTGGCGTTGGCGCGGCGCTGCCTGTCTTCTACTCGTCGTTTGCGGCGATGATCCTGTCCGCGGCGTTGTTCGGCATGTTCTTCATGGTGCCGGCGTCGGTCACCGCCTTCGTCAAAAAGACCCTGGCGCCGACGGTGTGGGGCGAAGCCGTCGCAGCGTTCACGGTGTTCTTCTCCATCCTCCAATGTGGCGGGCCCATTCTGACGGGCTTGCTCGCTGACCTGACCGACAGCCTCGCGGCGGGGCTCGGGGCCTCGGCCGGCATCCTCCTGCTCGGCGCCGTACTGGCACTGCTCCAGCGCGAGCCGCAGGCCTAACGTCGGCGATCTGGCACGCCCTAACATCCTAAATAGATTGAGTTTTCCTCATCGATCTGCGCTCCGGACGCAGCGCGTTACAGCATCGTTTCGCCTCGTGAGGACCACACGACTTCAGGCAGATTCAACCAGAAGGAGAATCTGCCATGATCGATTCAACCATACTAGCCTATGCAACACGCCAGTTGGGCGCGGCCGTGCTGGCTGCCGGGCTCGCCCTGCCCCTGATATCCTGGAACCGCTCCGATGCGCGGCCGCTACCGGCCCCGTCCGCGGCCGTTTCGGGACAAGCCAAGGTCATCGATGGGGATACCATCGACATCGATGGCGTTCGCATCCGGCTCGAAGGCATCGACGCGCCCGAAGCGACGCAGACGTGCGGGCGACGCTGGATCGGAAGCTGGGGCTGCGGAGAGGCGGCCGCGACCGAGTTGGCCAAACTCGTGACCGCGCAGCCTGTCACATGTGAAAGCCGCGGCACTGACAAGTACGGACGCATGCTGGGATCATGCTTCGCAGGCGGGCTCGACATCAACGCCGAGATGGTCAAGCGCGGCCTCGCCTGGGCATTCGTGAAATACTCGACCGCCTACCAGACGGTCGAAGCCGACGCCCGAGCCCGCAAAGCCGGCATCTGGCAGGGCGAGGCACAACCGCCCTGGGAATACAGGCAAGCGCGCTGGGCAACGGCCGAGGGTACTGCGCCAGAAGGCTGCGCCATCAAGGGTAACGTCACCGCCAACGGCCGCATCTATCACATGCCGTGGAGCCCCAGGTACGACCAGATCCGAATGGAGCTGGACAAGGGCAAGCGCTGGTTCTGCACCGAGGCGGAGGCCGTTGCGGCCGGCTGGCGGCCGGTTCAGATTCACTGAGCAAGGCAGGCATTTACCTCCGTCAGAGCCGCTCTTTTTCAACGCCCTGGCTGATGTTACGTTTGGTGTCCTTGCACGGGCGCCTCGGCGCATAAGCACGGGGAGGAGACGGCAATGCGATCTGGCGGCGCGCAACGCGTCGCGTGCCTTGTTGCGCTGGCGCTCAGCGCTGCGACGAGCGTTCAGGCGCAAGACTATCCAAAGCGCCCGATTGAAATCATCGTGCCATGGGGGCAAGGCGGTGGCGCCGACCAGGTCGCGCGCAGGATTGCAAAGCTCCTCGAGCCACGGCTCGGAGTTCAGGTCACAGTCAGCAATGTATCAGGGGGCAGCGGCCAGAAGGGCCTTGCCAAGATGCGGGCCGCGACAGCCGACGGCTACACACTGTCGGTGATGACGGGAGACACTTTCGGGCTGCTTGCAACGCAGAGGCCGGATTGGACCCTCGAAGATATTGCGCCGATTGCCATTCTTATCCAACAGCCGTCAGCCTTCCTCGTGCATGAGGGAAGCCGGCTCAAGAGCTGGAAGGATGTAGAGATCGCCGCAAAAGGCGAGAACCTTCGTGTCGCCGTTGCCGGACTGGGCAGCCCCGACGAGCTGACGGTCAACTATCTGGTCAGGAAAGGATTGAAGCTTGTTGCTGTCAGCTTCACCAAGCCTGGCGAGCGGCACACCGCACTGCTCAACGGGTTGGCCGATGTGCTCTACGAGCAAATCGGCGATGTGCGCAGCTTTGTCGAGAACCGGCAGATGCGGCCGGTTCTCCTC
This sequence comes from uncultured Alphaproteobacteria bacterium, assembly GCA_963840425.1. Classification (GTDB taxonomy): domain Bacteria; phylum Pseudomonadota; class Alphaproteobacteria; order Rhizobiales; family Hyphomicrobiaceae; genus CADEFX01. The sequence goes on from CAWIYZ010000033.1 coordinate 565,615, forward strand.
TTCGCCGAGACGCGTGGCGACCGGCTGAAAGACATTCCGACCTCACATGAGCTGGGCTACCAGATTGGGTTGCCACAGTTCCGCGCGCTCGTCGTCAGGTCCGATACAGACGGCCGCGCCATCGACCGGCTCGGCCGCGCCATGGCGGAAGTGGCCGACGATCCCGAATACGCGGCCTATCTCGAGCAGCAGTTCGCCGACCCCGGAAGCTTCAAGCCGGCGAGCGAGGCCGCCATCTTCATGCGCGCTGAGCTCGATCGACTGCGCGTGCTCGTGGCAGAACAGAACGCCATGCTCGGCAGGTAGGGCCGGCCGGGCTTCGCTTCGATCCCGGCCGCTCCCTGACCGAAAGCGTCAGCTACGCGCAGCAGAATACTTCACCGTGCAGCCATAGGGCCTGGTCGACGCGGTTTTGACCGGCTGCCCCGCCTTCACCGCGGCCAATGCATCGCGCACATAGTTGTGCGCCGCCTTGACATCGCCATGGCTCGCGGTGGGCTTGTCGTCAATGGCGCCCATGTAGGCAAGCTTCCCATCCTTGTCGATGACGAACATGTGCGGCGTTGTCTTCGCCTCATAGAGGTGGCCGAGCTTGCCCTCGGGGTCGAGCAGGAGAGCGGTTGGCGATGCCTTACGGTCGGCCGTCAATTTGTCGGCCTCGAGCTCGCTCACATAGCCTTGAGTCCCTGGCGCGGAGGACACGACTGTCAGCCATACAACCCCGTCCTTGGTTGCTTCACGCTGCAGGGCCTGCATGTTGTCCGTGGCGTAGTGCTTCACGGTGTAAGGGCACAGGTGATTGGTCCACTCGAGCACCACGGTCTTGCCGCGATAGCTCGACAGCGTCACATCTTTCCCTGTGGTGTCACGTGCGGTGAAATCCGGTGCGGTCTTGCCGGGTTGCACATCGGCACGCGCCGCACTCCCCACCACAAGGCAGGCCGCCAGAGCCGCAGAAGCCAACGTCGCGGTTGCAAGTCCGAATGTGCGCATGCTCATCTCCCTGCTCTCAATCGTGTGCAAAATCGTCAAAGGTTGCATCCAGTGTGGACTCCGCCAGTGGGCGGGGACAGTCAACTCCGCGTGAAATCTACCTGGACTACAAAGCGCAGCACACACCAGTCACTATGATCCTTGCGTGTCACACGCTAGACTTACGACATCCCGCCCTTATGCCACGGTGAGACGGCGACCTCATGGCGAATATCAATTCCGGACCTTTTACGACGCGGCCGCAGATCGAAGGAACCTTCGGGGTGTGCGCCACCACGCACTGGATTGCCACTGCGGTCGGCATGGCGACGCTGGAGAAGGGCGGCAACGCCTTCGATGCCGGCGTGGCCGCCGCCTTCACGCTGCAGGTCGTGGAACCGCACCTATGCGGGCCTGGCGGCGATGTTCCGGTGATGGTCTGGGACCGGCGCAAGGGGAAGCCGGAAGTGATCTGTGGCCAGGGCCCTGCCCCCGCCGGCGCCACCATCGCGCACTACCGCGATCGTCTGGGCCTCGACATCATCCCCGGCACTGGCCTGCTGGCTGCCTGCATTCCAGGCACCTTCGAGACCTTCATGCTGGTGCTGCGCGACTATGGCACCATGCGGCTGCGCGACGTGCTCGAGCCGGCACTCGGCTATGCGACGGGCGGCCATCCGATCGTCGAGCGTGCGTGCGCCACGATCGACACCGTGAAAGGTCTGTTCCGCGAGCATTGGCCGACATCGGCCGCCGTCTATCTGCCAGGCAACAAGGTACCCGCGCCGGGCACTCTATTCCGCAATCTGCAGCATGCTGAAACATACACGCGCATCCTGAAAGAAGCCGAGGCGGGCGGTGGCGGACGTGACGCCGAGATCGAACGCGCGCGCAAGGCGTGGAGCAAAGGCTTCGTTGCCGAAGCCATCGATCGTTTCTGCCGCAACAACGAGATCATGGATGTCTCGGGCCGCCGACACAAAGGCGTGCTCACGGCAGCGGACATGGCTGGCTGGGAGCCGACCATCGAAGCACCGCTCAGCTACTCTTACGGGCGCCACACCGTGTTGAAGCCCGGCCCGTGGACGCAGGGTCCGGTGCTGCTGCAGATGCTGGCGATTCTCAAAGGCTTCGATCTCGACAAGCTCTCGCCCACCGATCCCGAGTTCATCCACATCTGGGTCGAGGCCGCCAAGCTCGCGTACGCCGACCGCGAGGCGTTCTATGGCGATCCGAAGTTCGCCAAGGTGCCGATGGAGACGCTGCTGTCCGAGCGCTACAACTCCGACCGGCGGCGCCAGATCGGCGTGTTCTCGTCCATGGATCAGCTCCCCGGCAAGGTCGACGGCTTTGATGGCCGCGTTATCGTCAAGGGCACAGCTGAGCGCCGGCTGGCCGTAAACGCGGCGGGCGCCGGCGAGCCGACGGTCGGCGAGATCCACACCGGGCACGGCGCGGACCATGTCAGCGCCAGCGGCGTGGTGCGCGGAGATACAGTGCACATCGACATCATCGACCGCGACGGCAACATGTTCACGGCCACGCCCTCCGGCGGCTGGCTGCAATCCTCACCCGTCATTCCGGAGCTCGGATGGCCGCTCGGCAGCCGCGGGCAGATGTTCTGGCTGGAGGAGGGCCTGCCGTCCTCGCTCGCACCCGGCAAGCGCCCCCGCTCCACGCTCTCGGTCGGCATGGCTTTGCGCGAGGACAAGCCGTACATGGTGTGGGGCACGCCCGGCGGCGATCAGCAGGACCAGTGGAGTGCGCAGTTCTTTTTGCGCCATGTGCATGCCGGCATGAATCTGCAGGAGGCGATCGACGCGCCGGCCTGGCACATCGAGCACTTCCCGACCTCGTTCTGGCCGCGCACAGCGCGCCCCGGCGTGCTGGTGGTCGAGGACCGGCTGTCAAAAGCAACGATCGCGGAGCTTGAGCGCCGCGGCCACAAGGTCGAGGTCGGGCCGGCGTGGTCGGAGGGGAGATTGACGGCGGCCTCGCAAGATGGGCCGCGCCGTCGCGCTGCCGCCAATCCACGCGGCATGCAGGGCTACGCGGCGGGCCGCTAGGCGCGAGGACTTGCGATGACCTGGTCCATCATTGCCCGCGACGAGACGACGGGCCGCATCGGCGTTGCCGTCGCCACCCGGTTCTTTGCCGTGGGTGCGCTCGTGCCGCACATTCGCACCGGCGTCGGCGCGGTGGCGACGCAGGCCTGGGCCAATCCCTATTTCGGCACCCGCGGCCTTGCCCTGCTCGCGGCCGGCGCGAGCGCCGAAGACACGGTGCGCATGCTGCTGGCAGCGGACGACGGGCGCGATCATCGCCAGCTCCACGTCATGGATCGGCAGGGCCGCTTCGCAGCGGCTACCGGCTCGGCCTGCGTCGACTGGTGCGGACACCTCGTGCGCGACACCTTCTCCGTGGCCGGCAATATGCTTGCGGGCGAAGCGGTGACCCGCGCCACTGCGGACATCTATACCGCCGCGGCCGGAAAGCCTTTCGCGCGCCGCCTTCTGGCCGCCATGCATGCCGGTGAAGCGGCGGGAGGGGACAAGCGCGGCAAGCAATCCGCAGCCCTTCTCATTCATGATACGGAAGAATACCCACTGGTCGACATCCGCGTCGATGATCATGCCGATCCGCTCGCCGAGCTCACGCGCCTGGAAAGCGTGCATCGCGAGCGCTTCGTTCATTATCGGCGCTTTGGGCCGAGCCGGGACAATCCTACGGGCCTCACCGACCGAACCAAGCTCGAGGAGGCTATTGCCGGCTCGATCGCCGAGGGGTTCGAATGAGCACGGGCCCGCTTCTCGACATAGCGGACCTCAATGTTTCCTTCTCCGGCGATGGCGCGCGTATCACCTACGCGGTGCAGGGCGTGGGGCTGACGCTCCATCGCGGCAAGACGCTCGGCCTCGTCGGCGAGTCGGGCTGCGGCAAGAGCGTCACGGCGCTTTCGATCATGCGCCTCCTGCCGAAGGAGACTGCGCACATCCACGGCCGGGTTCGCTTCGAGGACCGCGATCTGGCGCAGCTGTCCGAGCGCGAGATGCAGGACTTGCGCGGCAACCGCATGGCCATGATCTTCCAGGAGCCGATGACCTCGCTCAACCCCTCCTACACCATCGGCGATCAGATCGGCGAGGTCCTGCAGCGTCACCGCGGCCTGGGCCGGGCCGCCGCGCAGCAACAGGCGATCGACCTGCTCGAGCGCGTGCGCATTCCGTCGGCCGAGACGCGCGTGCACGAGTATCCGCACAAGCTTTCCGGCGGCATGCGCCAGCGCGTGATGATCGCCATGGCGCTCGCCTGCGCACCTGCGCTTCTCATTGCCGACGAGCCAACCACCGCGCTCGACGTGACGATCCAGGCTCAAATTCTCGATCTGCTGCGCACTCTGCAGGCCGAGACCGGCACCGCGATCCTGCTCATCACGCACGATCTCGGCGTCGTGGCCGAGATGGCGGACGACGTTGTCGTCATGTACGCCGGTGAGATCGTCGAGCGCGGCCCGGTCGCTGCCGTGCTCTCGGCGCCCGAGCATCCCTACACGGCGGGCTTGCTGGGCTCCATTCCCCGCCTCGAGACGCGCCGCGAGCGCCTCTCCGCCATCTCAGGCATGGTTCCGAGCCTGACGGTCACATTTGCCGGCTGCCGGTTCGCGCCGCGCTGCCCGTTCGTGGAGGATCGCTGCCGGACAGAAGCTCAACCCCTGCGCAATCTCGGCTCGGCCGAGCGGCTTTCGCGCTGCTGGAAGGCGCCGCTGGCAGAGCTTGTCGCATGACAGCCCCCCTCCTCGCCGTCGATGGTCTCGTCAAACATTTCGTGGTGAAGCGATCACTGCTCGGCCAGCCACAAGCCGTTGTGCACGCGGTCGATGGCCTGTCCTTCGATGTGGGCGTGGGCGAGACGCTGGCGCTGGTGGGCGAGTCCGGTTGCGGCAAGTCCACCGTCGGACGCCTCGTGCTGCGCCTGATTGAGCCGACCGCCGGGCGCGTGACCTTCGAGGGTCGCGACGTATTCGGCTTGCCTTCCGACCAGCTTCGCCGCTTCCGCAGCCGCGCCCAGCTCATCTTTCAAGATCCCTATGCCTCCCTCAATCCGCGCATGACGGTCGCCGACATGCTGGGCGAGCCGTTGGTCCTTCACACTTCTCTGTCAGCTGCCGACCGGAAGCTCCGTATACGCGAACTGCTCGGGCTGGTCGGGCTCCGGCGCGATCACGTGGACCGCTATCCGCATGAGTTCTCCGGCGGCCAGCGCCAACGCATCGCCATCGCCCGTGCGCTCGCGGGCGAGCCCAAGCTGATCGTTTGCGACGAGCCGGTATCGGCGCTCGACGTGTCCATTCGCAGCCAGGTGCTCAACCTTCTGAAGGACCTGCAGCAGCGTTTCGGCTTGGCCTACATCTTCATCAGCCACGACCTGGCCGTGGTGAAGCACATCGCGGCGCGCATTGCCGTCATGTACCTGGGCCGGATCGTCGAGACTGGCCCGGCGGATGCCTTATTCGCCGAGCCGCACCACCCTTATACTCAAGCCCTGCTATCCGCCATCCCGGTGCCCTCGGCAACGGCCCGGCGCAAGCGCCGGCCGTTGCCTGGCGACCCGCCGAGCCCCATCGCTCCGCCGCCCGGGTGCCACCTGCACACCCGGTGTCCCCATGCCATAGAGATTTGCCGGCACACCCGTCCGATGCTAACCACAGATGCCATGGGACACGCCGTCGCTTGTCACGTGTGGCGGGATATTCGACAATCACACGAAGGAGTTCCGCCTGACGGTGGGCTATCGCCTCAGCTGCGGCGTCTCATTGCTGCGTTTGAGGGCCAGTCCTGAACCGAGCCGGCGAAAGCCGCCTATTTCCGTCAATGAGGGAGTGAGGGAGAGCGTCATGCGTTCTATTCGTCTTGCTCTGGCAGGGGTCATCGTGGCGTGCGCCAGCGCCTCCGCCTCGGCGCAGTCGTTGCGCATCGGGCTGGCCGAGGACCCCGACATCCTCGATCCGACGCTAGCGCGTACCTATGTGGGGCGCATCGTCTTCTCGTCCATCTGTGACAAGCTGTTCGATATCGACGAGAAACTAAACATCGTCCCGCAGCTGGCTCTAGGCCAGGAGACGTCCGAGGACGGCAAAACCGTCACCATCAAGCTGCGGCCGAACGTCAAGTTTCACGACGGCGAGCCGATGGACGCGGAGGCCGTGAAGTTCAGCCTCGAGCGTCACCTGACCATGCAGGGCTCGTTCCGCAAACCCGAGCTCGCCGCTGTCGACAAGATCGAGGTGGCGGACCCACTGACCGTCCGTCTGCTGTTGAAAGCTCCGTTCTCGCCGCTGATCGCCCAGCTCTCCGATCGCGCCGGCATGATCGTGTCACCCAAAGTCGCACAAGCCGCCGGCGACAAGTTCGGACTGAACCCTGTCTGCGCCGGCCCGTTCAAGTTCGTCGAGCGCATCCAGCAGGATCGCATCGTCGTCGAGAAGTTTGCCGACTACTGGAACAAAGACAACGTATTCGTCGACCGCATCGTCTATCGGCCGATCGTGGAATCGACAGTGCGCCTGGCCAACCTAAAATCCGGCAGCCTCGACATCATCGAGCGTGCGCTCGCCACCGACCTGAAAGAGATCAAAGCGGACTCGAAGCTGCGTTTGGCCACGCAAACCGAGATCGGGTACCAAGGCCTGACGCTCAACCTGAGCAATGGCGATGCCGGCAAGGCCGGGCCGTTCAGCAAGGGTCCCAAGGTGCAGCAGGCGCTCGAGCTGGCTATCGATCGCGCGGCCATCAGCCAGGTCGTGTTCAACGGCGAGGTCATGCCGGGCAATCAGTGGATCAGCCCGAAGAGTCCCTACTATCAGGAAAAATTCCCGATCCCGAAGCGCGATGTCGCCAAGGCCAAGCAACTGCTGCAGGAGGCCGGGCTCACCGCGCCCGTCGCCGTGGACTTCATGGTGCCGAACAATCCCGAGAGCCGCCAGGTGGCCGAGGTGATCCAGGCCATGGCGGCGGAGGCCGGCTTCGACATGAAGATCCGCGTCACCGAGTTTGCAACCTCGCTCAAGGAAGCCGAGGAAGGCCGCTTCCAGGCGTTCTTCATCGGCTGGTCCGGCCGCGTCGACCCGGACGGCAACAGCTACATCTTCCACAAGTGCAAGGCACCGCAGAACAACCGCGGTTACTGCGAGAAGGATGTAGACGCGTGGCTCGACGAGGCGCGCACCAAGACCACGCTCGCCGATCGCAAGGCCGTGTACGAAAAGCTCACTGAGAAGATCTTGTCGGAGGGCGGACTCATCTATCTCTACCATCGCCTCGTCATCATTGCGCACAGCGAACGCGTGGAAGGCTACAAGCAGTTGCCGGACGGTCTGGTGCGCGTGGTCGGCGTGAAGTTGAAACGCTAGCTGTTTTGTCGGTCTGCTCCGCGCATACCGGCGCGGAGCAAGGAGCGACGGCCCATGCTCCCATTCCTCGGCAAGCGTCTGCTGCAGCTCATTCCGACGCTCTTCTTCGTGTCGGTGATCATCTTCTCGCTGCAGCAACTGTTGCCGGGCGATCCAGCGCTGGTCATGGCCGGCGAAGAGCGCGACCCCGCCGTTCTCGAGCAGATTCGCAAGCAATACCGCCTCGATCAGCCGGTGCCGATCCAGTACGTGTACTGGGTGAAGGGCGTGCTGTCAGGCGATCTCGGCGAGTCCATGCGCCTCAAGGAGCCGGTGCTCCGGCTCATCCTGCAGAAGTTTCCCGTCACGCTGCAGTTGGCGCTCATGGCCATCGTGGTCTCACTCACTGTCGGCGTCACCGCCGGCGTGATCTCGGCGATCAGGAAGAACACCAAGATCGATTATGGCGTGAACCTCGTCGCGCTGTGGGGCATTTCGACGCCGAACTTCTGGCTCGGGATCATGCTGATCTTCTGCTTCTCGGTCTGGCTCGGCTGGCTGCCCGCGTCAGGCTACGTCAGTCCGTTCGAAGACTTCTGGCTTTCCCTGCAAACCACGATCCTGCCGGCTTTCGTGCTCGGCAACTCCTTTGCGGCCGTGCTCATGCGCCACACGCGCAGCGCCATGCTGCAGGCCATGACCAGCGACTACGTTCGCACCGCCCGCGCCAAGGGTCTGGCGGAGCGCGTGGTGGTGGTGAAGCACGCCCTGCGCAACGCGCTGACTCCCGTGATCACTCTCGGTGCGCTGGAGCTCGGTACGCTGCTTTCCGGCGCGGTGCTGACCGAGCAGGTGTTCTCTATCCCGGGTTTCGGCAAGCTGATCGTCGACAGCGTCTTCAACCGCGACTACGCCGTCGTTCAAGGTGTCACTCTGGTAACGGCGACCACCTACATCCTGCTCAACCTGCTCGCCGACATCGCCTACGTGCTCATCAACCCACGCTTGAGGAGCTGAGCAATGGCGGTCACGGCGATCTCGCTGGACGATGACGTCGGCCTCGCCGAGGAGCGTCCCGCCACGCGTGCGTGGCGGCGACTGAAGCAACGCAAGAGCGCGATGTTCGGGCTATTCGTCATTTGCGGGCTCATCCTGCTCGCCGTTTTTGCTCCGCTCATCGCCCCCTACGATCCGGCGCAACAGAGCTGGACCTTAGTGCGCAAGCCTTCATCCTGGGCGCATTGGTTCGGCACCGATGAGTCCGGCCGCGATCTCCTAAGTCGTGTCATCTACGGCGCACGCGCGTCGTTGCTCGCAGGCGTGGTGTCGGTTTCCATCGCGCTGACCGCCGGCGTGCCGATCGGCCTTCTCGCCGGTTATCGCGGCGGCTGGATCGACGCCATCATCAGCCGCATCACCGACGCCATGCTCGCGTGCCCCAATCTCATCCTGGCCATCGCGCTCGCGGCATTCCTCGGTCCCTCGCTCACGAACGCGATGATCGCCATCGGCGTCACGGCAACGCCCGTGTTCGTGCGACTGACGCGCGGCCAAGTGCTCTCGGTGAAAGTCGAGGACTACGTTGAGGCGGCGCGCGCTGTCGGCAATCCGGCGTGGCGCATCGCCGTGCGCCACATCTTGCCGAATATTCTTCCGTCACTGCTCGTACAGGCGACGCTCGCCATCGCGGCGGCGATCATTGCCGAGGCGAGCCTGTCGTTCCTCGGTCTAGGGCAGCAGCCGCCGGCGCCGTCGTGGGGCTCGATGCTCAACACGGCGCAGCGTTTTCTCACCAATGCGCCGTGGATGGCGGTGTGGCCGGGGCTGGCCATTTTCCTTTCCGTGCTGTCCTTCAATCTGCTCGGCGACGGGCTGCGCGATGCCCTCGATCCCAAGGAGCGTTGAGGCCGTTGCGGTACCGCAAACTAGTCCTGTGTTGCGCTACAATTGCGGTAGCGTTGCGCTACGCTCAACCGGCCTTTACCGGCATTGGACGCACCGCACAGAGTTAATATCCCCGCCTGAGCGGGGATAGCTTCCAATCAACCCGGAGCAGGATTCAACGCTTCGGCCGCGAACGTCTCAATTGAGGTAAAGTGCCTCAATCCGAAGCGGTCCTGCGCTAACAACCGTCCCTTGCCATGGATGCCGGGATCGGGGCGCCCGGCTGGTGGCCGCGACGCCACGCACCGGGCGGTGTGCCTACGACCTTCTTGAACGCACGATTGAAGGCGGCCTCGGATTCGTAGCCCACTTCCGCCGCCACCTGCGCAACGCCGGCGCCCTGACGCTCGAGCAGCCGAGTTGCCAGCTGCATGCGCCAGCGTGTCAGGTACTGCATGGGCGAGTCCTGCATAAAGTGCGCGAACCTGTCGGCGAAGACCGAGCGCGACATGCCGACCTGGCGCGCCAGACCTTCGAGCGTCCACGCCTCAGCCGGTCTTCCGTGCATCAGCGTCAGCGCAGCGCCTATATGAGGATCGCGCAGACCTGACAGCCAGCCGCCCGCATCCTTCGGCAGTGTCTCGATGTGGCGTCGCACGACATCCACGAACAACAACTCTGCCACCCGGGAGAGCACCGTCTCGCCGCCGGAGCGGCGCGTCGCCGTCTCGTCCACGGCCAGGCGAACCAGTTGCGCCATGTGCGGGGCGCCCTCCGTTCCATGTACATGAAGGACGCGCGGCAAAGCATGCAGCACGGGATTGAAGGGTCGCGCATCACACCCGAGATAGCCGCACACGAAACGCGTATGGGTTTCTTTTCCACCGCCCGTGGCGATGTAGGTTGGCAGCTGGCGATCGTTGGGACGCTGGTACACGGTGAGGTCCGGCGTCGCGCGCATGCCTGGCGCGTTGGAAAACACGTGCGCATCGCCCATCGGCAAGACGACGACGTCGCCGGCCTTCACACGAATTGGATCCTGCGATCCATCCTCGAGCTCGGCCCAGCATTCGCCCGCCGTGATGACATGAAACATGATGACGTGCTCGGCGCCGGGCATGACCGAGGCGGCAATTTTGGCGGCCGACGGTGTGGCAGCCACCCAAGGGGCGCTGGCATCGACGTCGAAGAAAATCGCGCCGGTGAGGCGGACGGCGCGCAAGACATCCGAAAGCACATCCATAACGCTCCTCCCGGCGGACTTCCGGCAAAATCATTCGGACGATTGATCAAGTCCGCGGACGATCGAGCAACAACGACGGACACTTGCCGATCTCTATGCAGAGTAGGCTGCAATTATTGGTGATCGGTCGCAAGCTGAAACCAATGGCAAAGGGAGCAACGTCATGTCAGAGACAGCCAAGATCGCAGACCTTCGAGCCGTCCTTCGCGGTGCACTTATCGAACAAGGAGACCCTGGCTACGACGAGGCCCGCGCGCTCTACAACGGCATGATCGACAAGCGGCCGGCAGCCATCGCCCGCTGCGCCAATGTCGCCGATGTGATCGCGACGGTCAATTTCGGGCGCAACAGCAAGCTGCCGATCGCCATTCGCGGCGGCGGCCATAACGGGCCGGGGCTCGGCAGCGTCAATGACGGGCTGGTCATCGACCTGTCGCAGATGCGAGGCGTCCGCGTCGATCCCACCGCGCGCACCGCGCGCGTGGAAGCCGGCTGCACGCAGGGCGACGTCGACCACGCCACGCATGCCTTCGGACTGGCCGTGCCGGCAGGCATCATTTCCACCACCGGCATCGCCGGCCTGACGCTGAGCGGCGGCCACGGCTATCTGACGCGCAAGTTCGGGCTCACGATCGACAACCTGCTCGAGGCCGATGTCGTGCTGGCCGACGGCAGCTTCGTCACCGCCAGCAAGGACAAGAACGCCGACCTCCTTTGGGCGCTGCGCGGCGGCGGCGGCAACTTCGGCGTCGTCACCAGCTTCCTGTTCCAGCTGCACCCGGTCAGCACGGTGTTCGCCGGGCCGATCGCCTGGGACCAGAAGGACGCCCGCATTATCATGCAGCGCTATCGCCAGTTCCTGCCGCGCGCACCGGAGGACCTCGGCGCCTTCATCGGCCTGAAGAAGATCGTCTCCAGCGCCCCATTCCCGCAGGAGCTGTGGGGCAAACGCATCTGCCTGCTGATGTCCTGCTACAACGGGCCGGAGGCAGAAGGCAAAAAGGCGCTGGCGCCGCTGCTCGAGGAGCTGCCCGAGCCCTTGTTCAACTGGATGGGCACGATGCCGTATCCAGGCGTGCAGAGCATGTTCGACGGGCTCTATCCCAAGGGCATGCAGTGGTACTGGCGCGGCGACTTCGTCAAAACCTTGCCCGACGAGGCGATCGATGCGCACCTGGCGCAAGCGGCCAAGACGCCGAGCGAGCTCTCGCTTATGCACCTGTATCCGATCGATGGCGCCGTGCATCGCGTCGCCAAGGATGGGGCAGCCTGGAATTGCCGCGACGCCACTTGGTCCATGGTCATTGCCGGCATCGATCCAGATCCGAGCAAGGCCGCCGACGTGACGCGATGGACCAAGGCTTATTGGGACGCCGTGCATCCCTTCGACCTCGGCGGCGCCTATCCCAACTTCATGATGGACGACGAAGGCGACGCACGGCTCAAGGCCACCTATGGCGACAACTACGCGCGCCTCGTGGCCGCAAAGAAGAAATACGATCCGGCCAACATCTTCCGGGTGAATCAGAACATCAAACCGGCGGCCTGAACGGCTGGAGGGCGGACCGCCGCACCGCCAAACAACGCGCCCGGCACTCTTGTGCCGGGCGTAGCGGGCTACAGGCCAAGCCCCGTCTTGGCCTCCGCCATGATCCAGCTCCTGAACGCTGTCGTCTTCGCCAAGTTCGGCGCCTTCTTGGGATGCAGAAGGCAGTAGGAGCTTCCGCTTGCCACGAAGCCAAACGGCGCCACCAGGCGGCCGCTGTCGAGATCATGCTGCACAAGCGGCTCGGAGCCGATCGCCACGCCCAGGCCACTGGCCGCAGCCTCCAGCAGAAAATAGGTGTGCTCGAAGCGCGGCCCCGCAGTCGCGTCGATGCCTCGTGTGCTGGTGAGGCGCAGCCAATCGGACCACGCATGTGGCCGGGTCTGCGTGTGCAGCAGGGCCACCCGCCTGAGATCGGCGGGGCGTTTGATGCGATGGCTCGCAAGCAGCGCGGGGGCGAGAACCGGCCCCATGCGGTCAGGTAGAAACGAGTGCGCGGCGACATCCCGCGGCCATGGCGCTTTGCCGAGGCGAATGGCGATGTCGATGCCGTCGTCTGCGAACCTGACCGATGCGTGCGAGGCGGCGAGCCGCACCTCGATGTCGGGATGCGCGGCGCTGAATGCGTAAAGCCTCGGGATCAACCAGCGCATCATAAATGTTGCGAGGCACGAGACGATCAACGGTCCCTGCCGCGTGCGCGCTGCGGCCTGCGCCGCCGATGCTTCCAGCATCTGCATGGCCTGCCGAACGGAGGGAAGGAACGCCGCGCCTGCGGCGGTCAGCTCGATGCGGCGGTTGAACCTTCGAAACAGCGGAACACCCAGGTAGTCCTCAACCGATTTGATCTGACGGCTGACCGCACTGTGCGTGAGGCGCAACTCTTCTGCCGCGGCACTGATGCTCCCACGGCTGGCGGCCAGCTCGAACGCGGGAAGGGCCTTGAGTGGCGGCAGTCGGCGCATGGGAGTCAGCCATTCATATGAATTTCCTGCATATGACGAGTCCAAACCGTCGCTTGTCAACGTTTGCGTGATGCCGTTTCTGAGCGTTGCTACATCTGAGGCAGTCGGCATGTCGGGTGCAAAAAACTCCACCAGGAATGGGATGTGGATCGTCCTTGCCCTCGGCGTGTTCGCGCTGGCGCGGCTGGCGCCGCCGCTCGACGGTCTCACTCCGCTTGGCCAGTCCATCCTTGGTGCTGTGCTGGCGGGCGCCGTGCTGTGGGTGTCCGAAGCCATCCCCATCGGCCTGACGAGCCTGCTTATCACTGCGCTGCTGGGATTGTGCCCGGGCCTCAGGTTGCAGGATGCGGCAAGCGGGTTTGCCAGCGAGGTTACCTTCTTTCTCATTGGGGCGTTCGCGATCGGCGCCGCCGTGGAGTCGAGCGGGCTTGCCGCTCGCGCCGCGCGCTTTCTCTCCGGCAGCGCGCGCGGCAGTCCCAATCGCCTCTACGTCCAGATGATTGCCGGCTTTCCGATACTGTCGCTCCTGGTGCCGTCCGCCATCACGCGCAATGCCGTCCTCATACCCGCCTATCGTGACGCGATCGGCGCCATGGGCCTCGATCAGAAGAGCCGCGCCGGCCGCGCCGTCATGCTGGCGCTCGGCATGCTCAATCCACTCGCCTCCTCGGCACTCATGACCGGTGGCATCACCTCGATCACCGCAGCCACTCTGATCGGCGGCTTCTCTTGGCTCGGCTGGTTTTCGCTCATGGCCGTGCCCTACTACGTCCTGATATGCGGTGGCGCGGTTCTGATCCGGCTCTTGGTGGGAAAGTTCGAGACCGCCAATCCCATCCCTCAATCACCGATGGCCAAGCAGCCGTACTCGGACGCCGAGAAACGAACATTGACTGTCTTGGCCATCACGGCGGGCCTCTGGCTCACGGACTGGGTTCACCATCTCTCGCCGGCGGTCCCTGCTTTGCTGGGCGCCGTCGGCCTGCTGCTGCCGCGCATCGGCGTCATATCGTGGAAGACCTTCGAGACCCGCCTGTCGTGGGGACTCATCCTCACCGTCGGAGCGTCGCTCTCGCTGGCGACACTCATGACGAAAACGGGGGCGGCGAACTGGCTCGGCCAACTGGTGCTCGGCCCGCTTTCCGGGCTCGCTGCATTTCCGCTCATGCTGGTTACGGGCTTGATCCTCGCTGCCGTTCTCGTGCATCTGGCGATCACGAACCTCGCCGCCTGCGTGGCGCTGCTGCTGCCCATCAATGCAACGATTGCCGCGAGCGCCGGCTTGAATCCCATCGTGACTGGCCTGGCTCTCACCATCACCATAGACGCAGTGATCCTGTATCCGGTCCAGACCGCCGCCAATCTCATGGCCTACGAAGCTGGATACTTCGACCGTGCAGATGTCGTGAAGATGGGCCTGGGCATGCTTGCGCTGACCGTCGCCGTGGTTCTGCTCGTCATGCCCTACTGGACGCTGCTCGGATTCCCCCTGACAGCGCAGTGAAAGAAACCGCCCGGCACGCTAGTGTGATGATCGAGAAATTCGCCGGTACTTGCAGCTTGGCTCTTAGCGAATTTCTCGATCTGAATCACACTAGACTTATATGCTGGCTAGTGTCCTTTCGATCGCGAAGTTCGTTCAACAGTTGCCGCGAAGTCTGGCGAACTTCGCGATCGGGACACTAGCGCCGGGCGTGCTCATGGGCTCATGACGATCTCAGGGGCGCTTTGCGCGCCTTTCAATCTCTCAAGTCTGGGTCAGGCGGCGGAACGGCACGTCGGCGAGCGATTTCGACGCCTCGTAAAAAGCCTCGCTGCGGCCAATGCCAATGTCTTTGAGCATGCGGTCGTCGAGTTGCAGGAGCATGCGGCGCTCGCGGGCAACCGTCATGGCCGAACGCACGAACGCGACCCAATGACCGACCTGGCGGACGTAGTCCGCAATGCCCGGCTGGTGGCTGCTCGACTGCTGTACGGTGACGTGTTGCATGGCGCGCTCTCCTTATCGGCGCTTGATCTTTCCGCCGGTCCAAATCGCCGGCTCGTCTGTGTACGGGAACTCCTTGCATAATGAAAACGAATGTTGTTAATTGTTCCCATTACGAACCCTTATGAGGATAGCTA
Source organism: uncultured Alphaproteobacteria bacterium (assembly GCA_963840425.1). Taxonomy (GTDB): domain Bacteria; phylum Pseudomonadota; class Alphaproteobacteria; order Rhizobiales; family Hyphomicrobiaceae; genus CADEFX01. Next base: position 580,737 of record CAWIYZ010000033.1, read on the forward strand.
TGCGGCGCGATCTGGACATCGCCCTGCTCAGGGCCTTTGTCGCCATCGTCGATACCGGCAGCGTCACGGGCGCTGCACGCCTGCTCAACCGCACCCAGGCCGCCGTCAGCCTGCAGCTCAAGCGCCTCGAGGATCAGCTCGGCCAGTCTCTGTTCGAGCGCGTGCACAAGCGTCTGATCCTGGCCCCGGCCGGCGAGCAGCTGCTCGGCAACGCGCAGCGCCTGATCGCCATGAATGACGATATCTGGGGCCACATGACGACGCCCAGCTTCCAGGGCGAGGTGCGGCTCGGCGTGCCGGTCGACCTCATCTCGACCTACATTCCACAGATCCTGCGACGCTTCAGATCGGCTTGGCCGCGCGTGCACGTGAGCCTCGTGTGCCGCAACTCGCAGGAGCTGCTGGAGGACCTGGACGCCGGCGCGGTGGATGTCACGCTCACCACGGACAGGACGTGCGAGGGGCAGTGCGAGACGCTGCGGTGGGACAAGCTCGTATGGGTGGGCGCTCCCGACGGCGATGCGCATACGCGCATGCCGTTGCCCATCGCCATCGGCACCAAGACATGCCGCTTCCGCCCAGTGGGGCTGCAGGCGCTGCGCGATGCGCGTCGCGGCTGGCAGGTCATCCTGGAGGTGCCCAATCAGGATGCCGTGTTCGCCACCATCGCGTCCGGCTCCTGCGTCGGCATCATGCTGCGCGACTGCATCCCAGACGGCTTGAAGATCCTGGGTGGCGACTCCGGATTGCCGGAGCTGCCGGACTTCGCCATCAACCTGTGGCTGCCCAAGGCGGGGGCGAGCGAGATCGCCGAGGAGCTTGCGCGCCACGTGCGTGCCGAGTTCGCCTCACGCTATGGCAATAGCGTCAGCACGGGCACTCCGCAGATGCCCAACCGCCGCGTGGCGCAGCGCAGCGCAGCCGCCACGCACACCCGGTCATCGCGGCTGGTCAGCATACGACGATCGACGCTGCGTTAGCTTCCAGATGGCTCGCGCATGCGATGTCATCTGGAACGATCCCGCTCCACGTTTGAAGCTTAGAGTGCGATCATCGAGAAATTCGCCGGTGCTCTCGACCAGTCTCCCGAGCGAGTTTCTCGATCTCAATCACAAATTCGGACGGCTGTCCTGCGTGTGCCAACGCTGGCGTGGCGCACTGGGCATCCAAGCGCGTGCGGTCTTTCCCATCGCCGTTGAGGGTTTGTGCTGATTTCATGATCAGGCAGCACCGCGAACTATCGACCATCCCAACGAACAATAGCACAGCGGAGAGCGGTCGATGGCCCAGAGCAAGCCGAACATCCTGTTCATCATGGCCGACGACATCGGCTGGTTCAACATCAGCTGCAACAACAACGGCATCATGGGCTATCGCACGCCCAACATCGACCGCATCGCCAAGGAAGGCGCGAACTTCACCGACTTCTACGGCCAGCAGAGCTGCACCGCCGGCCGCGCCGCCTTCATCACCGGCCAGTCGCCGATCCGCACCGGCCTGACCAAGGTCGGCATGCCCGGCGCCACGCTCGGGCTCAAGGCCGAGGATCCGACCGTCGCGCAGTTCCTGAAGAATCTCGGCTACGCCACCGGCCAGTTCGGCAAGAACCATCTCGGCGACCGCAACGAGCATCTGCCGACGGTGCACGGCTTCGACGAGTTCTTCGGCAATCTCTACCACCTCAACGCCGAGGAGGAGCCGGAATACGCCGACTATCCGAAGGATCCGAATTTCCGCAAGAAGTTCGGCCCGCGCGGCGTGCTGAAGTGCAAGGCGACCGACAAGGACGACACGACCGTCGATCCGGTGTTCGGCAAGGTCGGCAAGCAGACGATCGAGAACACCGGCCCGCTCACCCGGAAGCGGATGGAGACGGTGGACGAGGAGTTCCTCGGCCGCCGCGCTCGACTTCATGGAGCGCAAGACCAAGGAAGGCGGCCCCTGGTTCTGCTATTTCAACCCGACGCGGATGCACGTCTTCACGCACCTGAAGCCGTCATCCGTGGGCAAGACCGGGCATGGCCTCTATCCCGACGGCATGGTCGAGCTCGACGGCTATGTCGGCCAGCTGCTCAAGAAGCTCGACGATCTCGGCGTCGCCGACAACACCATCGTCGTCTTCACCACCGACAACGGCGCCGAAGTGCTGTCGTGGCCGGACGGCGGCGCGACGCCGTTCCGCGGCGAGAAGGACACCAACTGGGAAGGCGGCTGGCGCGTCCCGTGCGTCATGCGCTGGCCCGGCGTGATCGAGCCCGGCCGCGTCATCAACGACATCTGCTCGCTGCAGGATTTCATCCCGACCTTCGCGGCGGCGGCCGGCGAGCCCGACCTCGTCGAGAAGGTGAAGAAGGGCTACAAGATCGGCGACACGACCTTCAAGGTCCATCTCGACGGCGTCAACCTTCTGCCGTTCCTGTCCGGCAAGGAAAAGGAATCGCCGCGCAAGGGCTTCCTCTACTGGAGCGACGACGGCGACCTGATGGCGCTGCGCGTTCAACCAGTACAAGATCGTGTTCGCCGAGCAGCGCAGCAAGGGGCTCGACGTCTGGCGCGAGCCGCTGTCGCAGATGCGCATCCCCAAGATGTTCGATCTTCGCTCCGATCCGTTCGAGCGCGGCGAGGAAAGCTTCAAGTACAACGACTGGTTCATCGAGCACGTGCCGTTGCAGTATGCCGCGCAGGCGATCGTTCACGAGTGGCTCGAGAGCTTCAAGGAATTCCCGCCGCGCGCAGAAGGCGGCGAGCTTCACCATCGACCAGATCGTCGAGAAGCTGATGCCGAGAGACTAGGCAGCTCCCTGCCGTTAGATCTAGGCCGCTGAGTACATGGCTTAGTATTGCACTTGCCAGTGTCCCTTCGTTCGCTTTCCAGATGGCCTCGCATGTGCGATCCATCTGGGCACGGCTGAAGAATTGTCGGCTCCTTGCGGACCGGTCAGCTTTGCGTCGCCGCAAGTGTCCTGTCTTTCAGGTGCTAATTCGTCTTCACGATCTTCGGCGGCTGCCAGGAGCCGTCGAGGATCGTCTGCTTGCCCCAGTAGGCGCGGATGTAGAGCGAGAAGTGGCCGTCCGGAGCGGGGAGCCAATTGCTCTCTTTGTCCTTGCCGGGCGACTTGGCGCCCGCGTAGAGCGTCAGCGAGCCGTCGGCATTTCGCTTGAGGTTCTTGTTCTTGGTTCCGAGCGAGTAGCGCTTCAGATCGTTCGGGTGGAAGAAGTGATGCTCGTTGTAGAGCGTCAGCGACCAGAAGCCATTGACTGGCGGCTCCTGTCCCGGCGCGAAGGTGATTTCGTAGCTGTTGCCGGCCGTCGAGCGGGGCGCCGGCCGAATCGCCGTCGGTGTAGAGGTACTGCGTCTCGGTCGGCTTGTTGTCGAACATGTTCGACTTCGCCGTGCCGGTGCGGTTGAAGTAGTCGACGCCGAACCGCGCATTGTTGGTCGAGCGATTCCAGCCGTTGCCGGCCGGGCGTCCGTTGTGCTTCCACTCCAAGAACGGCCCAATGACATCCCGCTCGGTTTCGACGGCGACCTGGACCAGCGCCTGCTTGATCGCCGGGTCCTTGGCGGCAGCGTCGAGCAGCACGCGGAACTGACCGTAGAGCGCCTCCTCGCCGGGCAGCGGCGCCACCGTCTCCAGCACGGTGGGGAGCTGATCGAAGAACTTTTCCGGCACGACCCATGCGGTTTCGCCGCCACCTTCCGACTTCGGACCCGGAATTGCCGGCGCCTTGCTCCACTCCTTGGTCTTCATCTTTCCGTCGAAGTCCTTCAACGGATAGGCGACGATCTGGTTGATGACGGACTGTATCGCCGCCCGGTCCTCGGCCGTGTCGTCCATGAACACGCGTGGGATGGCGTTGGCCAGCGCGGTAGAACTGCGGATGACCGCCTCGATGCCGGCGGGCTTCTCGCCTTTCCACTGCGGGCCGACGATCAGGTAGAAGCCCGGCTTCGTATTGTAGGGCTTGCCGATCTCGGCGAACTGGTCCGTGCGCGCGTCGTACATCGCGTAGACCCAGAAGCGGTCGCCGAAGTCGGGGACCTGGATGACGACGGGCTCTTCGTCGAGCGAAAAGAAGCCGAGGCCGTAGACGACATCCTGGTTCGGACAGGTGACGAAGGTCTGCCCTGGATCGATGTAGTCGCTGAGCATCCCGATCTGGCCGCGCGGCGCAACCGGCAGAACTCCGTTCAGCCGGCCTGGCTCGGGCGCCTGCGTGATGGCGGCACGGCGATTGATCTGGTTGACCATCGGCCAGCCCCAGACATAGGCCATGCGGCCGACCGTCTTGGCGTACTCCGGGTGCATCACGATGCCGGTGGCGGGCGCCGTCACATCGGCTGCCGTCTGTGGTGCTGGCACTTGGCTGCGCCAGGGCTACTCCGGTCGGCATGCAGGCCGACGCGGCCAACAATGCAGCTAATGACAGGTACCCGATCCCTTCGGTGGAACGATTCTTCATGACGCGCACTCCTGCTGCGTGCGTTGCCTATCTGACGACTGCCGGCTGCGGGGCTTGCCAGCTTCCGGAAGCAAGCGTCCCTTCGGGGCCGTACATGCGCAGCACCATGTAGTAGGGACCCTTCGGCGGTGTCGGCAGCCAATTGGACTCCTTGTCCGAGCCCGGCGACGTGCTCTGGAGGTAGATCTCGACAGAGCCGTCGGCGTTCGTCTTGAGCCCCGGAGTTCGACTGCCGATCGCGTGGCGACTGATCGGATTTGCGACGAGCTGACGTCCCGGCAGGTCGTACATCGTCATCGACCAGAAGAATTTGACCGGCGGCACCTGGTCCTTGGAGAAATGCAGAACGTAGCTCTTGCTGCCGTCCAGTGCCTGCTTCGCTGCATCGGTAGCATAAGGCGTGTAGTACGCCTCTTCCTTCGAATTGCCGTAGAGGCCCAAGGCTGCGCCGAGCGCACGCCGCATCACGTAATCCGTGCCGAGAAACTCTCGCGTGCCGAACAGATCGACCGAGCTCGTGGTCTTGGCCAGTGCGGCCTGGAGCCTGTCGTTTCCTTCCTTGATGCCAGCTTGGATCGCTTCCCGGTAGCCGGATCGAGCGTTGCCGCATCGAACGCACGACCGGGGCCGATGCCGATCTTGGCGAAACGTTCGAACGTCGCCTTCTCGCTGGCGATCGCGCGGCGCGAACTGGAGGATGAAGTTCAGATAGTCGATGAAGCCGATCGACGTTGGCGCGTGCTTCATCCCAGGCTGGAAATTGATGGTCCGGCGCCGGTTCCGGCGGCTTGGCCCCGGTGTACTCGCTGAGCGGCCTGATGCGGTACTGCCGCTGCATCGCCACCAACCCTTCGCGGTCCTCCGGTCCCGTCCACGATGTGCGCGTGAGCGTGCCGATGAACTGCGTCTCCGAGCGGAACACCTGCTTGATGCCCTTGGGGGTCTCGCCATTCCAGCCAGGTCCGGCGAACAGGTAGTCGCCGGCCTCGGTGCCGGTCGCGCGCGAGCCGATGTACGCGAAGTTATGCGTGTAGAGATCGAACCATTGCAGCACGTAGTAGCGGTTCGGTGACGCCGGCACCGACACCACCATGGGCTCCGCACGCAGATCGAGCCACGCCCAGGAGTACGGGCGTGTCGTTGCTCGGCGTGACGATGTCATTGTCGGCGGGAGTAAAGCCGCGCGAGTAGTGCCGGTAGCGATTGAAGCCGCCGATGTAGCCGGGAAACGACGGATCGCGCGTCTGCTGGAACAGGGTCTTGTAATTGTAGAGCATGGGATAGGCATAGAGATACGCGTCGGCGGCGATGGCCTTGGTCTCTGCCGGCGACAGCGCCTCTGGCGATGAGAGGGCCTGCGAATTCGCGGGACCCGTGGCGAGCACGCTGCCGACGAGGCCAATGATGATGGGCATTGCGGATATCTTACGTGGCGTTTTCACCCTCTGGTCTCCAAGCCCTGATGCGCTAATGGACCTGTAAACGTCCCACAGCCAGGGCGTGGAAACATAGACGGCGAAACCCTGATCGCTTGAAGGGTTAGTCAGTACTCACGGAGAGCGGTTAACGACCCTAGGCAGCTCCGTTTAGCGTTGTGTGTATCGACACGAGTTCGCTTCGGGTCACACTCGGTAAGGCTCTCACGACGCACAACGCTTCCGTTCTGCACGCTGAAGCAGACGTCGGATGCTCAGCCCTGTTGGCGTGCTGACCATTCGGCGGTCCATGTAGCTGAAGTTCATGGCCTAGCATCGGGTGCTTGCTGGTGTCCTTTCGATCGCGAAGCTCGCCCGCGAAGTCCGGCGAGCTTCGCAATCGGGACACTCGTGCAGGGTCTCCGCTACAAGACTTGGAATCAGGCTCGGCATGCGCTTGCCGGTTTCCAGCAGCGACTTGAGATCGCTGAGCATCCACGGCCAGCCACCGCCGCCCCTAGCCGGATCGCCGCCGCCGGGCACCATGCCCGCGACCAGCGGTGCGCCCGTGACATCGTGGGTCAGAGTCACCGTGCAGACGCCGCTCTGGCTCTCCTGGATCTCATAGGTCAGCCGCGTGTGCGCTTCTGCGGCGGTAGCCGGGCTAAAAAGCGGATGCCAGGTCTGCACCAGCTTGCGCGGCGGATCGCTTTCGAGAACCTCGCCGACGATCATCTCATCGGGCAATCCTGCCGCCTTCATGTCAGCGCTGGCAAAGGTACGAAACCGGCCACCGGGCTTCAGGTCGTAGTCGACGCGGCCGCCATAAGCGTAGCGTTCGGTCCATTCGGGCTTGGTGATCGCGTCCCAGATCGCCTGGGCGCTCGCGTTGATGACAATGCGGTAGACCTGCGTTGTCGCGGCTTTGTCCGTCATGATGGTTTGTCCTTTTTCTCTAGCTCGGTCTTGAGCGCCAGCAGCGCGGAAACCTCTCGCTCCCTGTACTTGTCGATCCACCTGTCGTGGATCAGCCGGATCGGCACCGGGTTGAGAAAGTGCAGCTTCTCCCGGCCGGACCGGCGGGTGACGACGAGGCCCGCATCCTCGAGAACGCGCAGGTGCTTCATGACGCCGAAGCGTGTCATCTCCAGCCCGGACTCCAGGTCTTTCAGCGTGCGGCCGTCGCGCTGAAAGAGGAGGTCCAGGAGAAAGCGTCGCGTCGGGTCAGCAAGCGCCTTGAATACGTGGTCGTCGTCCGTCACGTCCGGACGATAGGTGACTATATTGTCACCTGTCAAGGCGCGCGGCTCGACGCGGCCCACTTTCCGAGATGCGGTAAAAGCTGGTGTCGGGTGAGGCGATCCGATCGCCGCCGTCACGGGAGCTCAATTCCCGTACCAGTCCAGCACGCGCAGTGCGCGCAGCGTGTTCCAGCGGCTGGCCTTGCCGACGCCTGCTTCCATGTCGACGGGGATTCGGATCCGAGGGTCGGAGTGAAGCGCGCCCAGTGGCCACCGCCCGTTCTGATGCCGCCTCTCCCCCACCAGCCCGATCGCCTCGGCGATCCGTTCGTCTGGTTTGACGCCGGCGCTGCGCAGGTAGTCGAGGCCCCGCAGCACGTCATAGTGCCACGTGGGCGGAAACGAGAAGCGCGTCCAGCGGCGATCGATCACCTCGCCGGAGGTCAGCGACCTCAGCATGCGGCGCTCCAGGAGATAGCGCTCGGCCCGAGCCCGCGCATCCGCCACCTTGGCCGTGGCGCCTCGTGCCCTCTCGTACTCAAGCAGCCCTTCCAGGACGCAGATCGTGGAATGGAACGAGGATCGCTGGCTCGGCGGCGCCTCGCAGTTCCAGCCGCCGTCCTCGAGTTGCTCGCTGAGGAGGCGCCCGAGCAGCCGGTCGACCGGCGCACCGAAGTAGGCGCCTGCTGCCAGGATCCTGCCGTTGATGCACGCCTCAGTCTCGCCGTCGAAGAAGGGGCGGCCGTCGAGTTGAAACCAGGCGATGCGGTCCGTGATGAGGCCAATCGCGCTGCGGGCTTTGTCATTTGCCGGATCGACACCCAGGTTCTTCAAGAGCTGAAGCGTGTCGGTGGTGGTCATCCAGCCGTGCTCGGTGTCGTCACCCCAATGGCCATCGGGTGTCTGAAGGGCGAGGAGCCGGGCGCCCCAGCCCTCCGAGGCGACACGCGACCGCTCGGCCGCGACGATCTCGTCGGGCTCACCGGTGAGGTCGCGCATGACCTGCCACCGGATCGATGGATCCGAATCGAGCAACCACTTCACGACAGCCTTTCGGCTCGCCATACCTCTCTCCGCAGCTGACCAGACACAGGCCGCATCGAGTCCACCGAATTCGACGAATCTTGGACTAGAAAATGTAAAGCGGGATCGCTCCAAATGGATCGCGCATGCGATTCCGTCTGGAGCAATCCCGCTCCGATAAACACTGCTAAGTCTAGCTTGAACGCCCCTAGTACAGCACCACCGGGTTCGCAGGCGAGCCGGTGCCGCCGACGATGCGCAGCGGCGCCCAGATGAACGCACCTTCCAAGACCCTGGCGTCGACCAGCGACTTGGTGTCCACGTTCTCCAGGTTCCAGATGCCGCGCCGCGTCTGCATCTCGGTGTGGCACGGCACCGCGTACTCGGTACCCTGTTCGCCGGCAGGCTGGGCGTCATTGGCCGAGGTGTCGCCCATCATCAGTGAGATGTCGCGCGAGGCCATGTACTCGCAGGCGCTGAGACCGAAGCCCGGCTCGCCCTGTGCGAACAGCTCGCGTGCGGCCTTGCGCTGATCGGAGGTCATCGACTTGTAGCGATCGTTGCTCCAGGAGTTGCCCTGGCCCGTATGCAGAGCGACACAGTCTCCGGGACCGATCTCGGCGAGACCCTGCGCCTTGACGATGGCCTGCACGTCCTCGCCCGTGATGATCCCCGGTTCGCCGGCCTGCTTCGGGATGGGCAGCATTTCCGCCGTTGCCGGTATCCTGCCCTGGGACTTCCGGTACGCTACGGCATCCAGGACAACCAGGCGGCAGACGAATCCCAATTCGCCGACGTGCTCGACGCCGTTCGGACCCATGCCGACCGCGCGTCCGCCCTCACCGCGCTCGTAGGACTGCGGAAACATGCGGCCGTTGTAAAAGAACATGCCCTTGCCGGTATTCACCCCGATATGGCCGGGCCCGTCGAACTGCGTGCCGATCTGACCGATTTCGGTCGTGACGAAGTCGTCGTGATAGACGAGCGCGTTCTTGCCGAATGGTCCGCCCTGCGGTGTTCCGGGCAGAACCATGTTCCATATGCGCGGACCGAAGGTCGGGATCTCGCGGTGATAGTACTTGCCGACAGTAATGGACTTGAACTGCTTCACGGTCTCGAGTGCGCGCTTGACGTGGGCCGTGTTCTTCGTGTGGTTGGCGGAGCCTGCTTTGTCGTCCGCACCCCACTTCGAGGGCGCCCAGTTTTCGGTGTAGGGCTTGTCGGCCGACGGGCCTGGAAGGAATTGCGCGACTACGGAGCCGCCGAAGGCGACCAACATCGCACCTGCAAGCATGGAACGCTTCATGGACAGTCCTCCCTTGGATTGTTGGCGTATATGTTTCTCGATGTATGCACGGTTGCACGCCGCAAGCGGTGGCACCAACTAATGAGCACACAAAAGCGGCGGCGGCGGGACCGTGCCCGACTTGACCCTTACCCGATCAGCGCCTGCCGGAAGCGGATGCGGGCTGCCGGCGCGTCGAGCGACAGCTTCGACTTGTCGGCGTCCTTCGTGTTCACGCGCAGCAACACGAAGCATGTGCCGTTGCTCTCGCGCAGCATGCGCGCGCCGGCCGCGATCTCCGGCTGACGCTGGACCGTGCACGTCGACTTGATGCCCGCGCCCACGGCCATCTGCTCCAGATCGACACCGAGGCTCGTGTGGCTCTGCTGATATCCGGTCTCGCCGTAGTGGCCATTGTCGACGCACAGGATACGCAGATTGGGCGGGTTCAGCACGCCAACGGTAGCCAGCGCGCCTACGTTCATCAGCAGCTCGCCGTCGCCTGTCGCCACCAACACACGCTTGTCCGGTTGCGCAAGCGCCAAACCTAGTCCCGTCATCACCGCCGCGCCCATCGCTCCGCCCATGGCGAACACGTGCGGCGCATACCTGCCGGCCAGCACCGACAGGTCGAATGCCGTCCCCGCCAATCCGGCGACGATCAGGAAATCCTCGTGCCGGCCGATGATCGCCGGCACAGCCTCGCGACGGTCGAGCTCGAACACGGGCTTTGCCTGTGGATCAGCCATGGCTAGTGTCCCTCCGCGCAAGTTCGTTTAACGGCTACTGCGAGGTACGAGGAAACTTCGCGATCGACTCCCTCTCCCATAGGGAGAGGGTTGGGGTGAGGGGTTTCAAACTATCAACTCTCGCTCTAACCCCTCACCCGGAACGCTCGCGCGTTCCGACCTCTCCCCACGGGAGAGGTGGGCCGCAAGCTCTGCCGAATTTCTCGATCAGCAGCGACGCCTCAAGGCTGGCCGAGCAGGCTCATGCGGAAGCGCACGCGCGAGGCGCTCGCATCCATGTTGCGCTTGAACTTTGGCGGATCGTCCGGCTTCACGCGCAGCAGCACGAAACACGTTCCGTTGCTCTCGCGCAGCATGCGCGCGCCCGCCGCAATGCCGTCCTGCTTGTCGATGGTGCAGGTGGACTTGATGCCGGCGCCGATTGCCATCTGCTCCAGATCGACGCCGAGGCTCGTGTGGCTCTGCTGGTAGCCGGTCTCGCCGTAGTGGCCGTTGTCGACGCACAGAATGCTCAGGTTCGGGGGATTGAGGATGCCGACGGTCGCCAGCGCGCCGACGTTCATCAGCAGCTCGCCGTCGCCCGTCGCTACCAGCACGCGCTTGTCCGGCTGCGCCAGCGCCAGTCCGAGCCCCATGGAGACGGCGGCACCCATGGCACCGGCCATGCCGAAGTAGTTGGCACCGTCATTGGTCAGCGCGGCGAAATCCTTCGCCGTTCCCGCCAGCCCCGTGACGATGAGAAAATCCTTGTGATTGCCGATCAGCGCCGGCACCACCTCGCGACGATCCAGTGCGTATGCCGGGCTCGTCGCCAGCGCTTCCGCCTTACCCATGCTGTGCTCCCTAGAACGCCTTGGCGCCGATCAGCTTCTGCGTCAGTAGCACGGCCACCGCCTGCCCCGACTTGAAGGCCATGGTGACGGCCGCCTCCGCCGTGGGCACGACCTCGTCGGGCCGCGTCACCTCGAGCGTGACGAAATCCATCGCTGCCAACACCGGCCGCACCGCCTGACCCATGCCCATCTGCCACGGATTGCCCTCGCCGAAGTCACCGCGCATGCTGAGGAAGGTCAGGAACGGAAACCTGCCGCCCTTGATCATCGACATGAAGTTCACGCAGTTGCCGAGCCCGCTGCTCTGCATCAGCAGCACCGAGCGAGCGCCGCCCAGATGCGCGCCAGCGGCCAGCGCCACGCCTTCCTCCTCGGTCGTCAGCGCCACCGAGTGCACGTCGGGGTCGGCCAGAGAGCGGTCGATCAGGATACGATGGCCGGCGTCGGGCACGTAGCTGAACTGTGTCACGCCCTGCTTCTTCAACGTCTCATAGAGCGCGTTCTGCCAGCCAACCTCGATGTCCTCGGCCGTGTCCTTCGCTGCGGTCGCCTGCGCCATCGCCATTCGCCTTCGTTTCCGTCCCGGGAGAGGGCGATGGTAGTTCTCGCGAACAGGCGCGGCAAGCGCGGGTCCGGAGCAAGGGCGCGCAAGCCCACAAATGCAGGGCCAGCGTCCTAGAAGCTTCCAGTCGGAAGTCCCGCGCGACGCCGGGCACAATCCAGACGCAAGTGGGCACCCATCACGCACGCCAGCGCCAGGAAGCCGAGCAGGCCCTTGGCTGCCTTCATGGCACTAGCTTCCGTAGTGATGTTGATTCTCGTTATCCACCATGCGGCGAGCCTCGTCCTCGCATTTCGCCAGAACGAACGAGGCGAACATGACGAGCGCCGTTGCGCCAAACACCACCAGGGCGATGATCACTGTCTCTATGCTCATGGCCGAACCCTCAGCTCAGGTTGATAGGAGGAGTTGGCCATATCTCGAGGCGCGGGGCTGTTCCCCAAGGAACAGGCCTCATGGCCCACGCCATCGCCCCTGATGCGCAGTGGCCGAGCATGATCCCACCGGCTAATCTCCCCTCTCCGTCACACTAAGGGGAAACACACCGATGTCCGCCCTGCCGCTCTTTCCGGCCACGCTCGCCGGCAGTCTGCCGAAGCCCTCCTGGCTCGCCGAGCCCGAGAAGCTCTGGGCGCCGTGGCGGCTGGAAGGCGCGGAGCTGACTGCGGCCAAGCAGGACGCCGCCCTCGTCTGGCTCAAGACGCAAGAGGACGCCGGCATCGACATCGTCTCCGAAGGCGAGCAGTTCCGCGTGCATTTCGTGCACGGCTTCCTGGAGCACGTCGACCGGCATCGACTGGGCCAAGAAGACCAAGATGGGCATCCGCAACAATCGCTATGTGGTGGACGTGCCCACGGTCACCGGCAAGCTGGCGCGCCCGCGTCCCGTGCACTCCGACGAGGTGCGCTTCGTGCGCGCGCACACACAAGCGCCAAGCTCAAGTTCACGCTGCCCGGCCCCATGACCATCTGCGACACCATCGCCGATGCGCACTACGGCCGCCGCGCCGACATGGCCATGGCCTTCGCCGAGCTGCTCAATGCCGAGGCACGCGAGCTCGAAGCGCTCGGCGTCGACGTCGTCCAATTCGACGAGCCGGCCTTCAACGTCTTCATGGACGAGGTGAAGGAGTGGGGCATCGCCGCGCTGGAGCGGGCCGCGCAGGGCCTCAAGTGTAAGACTGCCGTGCACATCTGCTACGGCTACGGCATCGAGGCCAACGTCAAGTGGAAGGAGACGCTGGGCGGCGAGTGGCGCCAGTACGAGGAGATCTTTCCCGCGCTCAACGCCAGCCGCATCCAGCAAGTGTCGCTCGAATGCGCCGGCTCGAAGGTGCCGATCTCGCTGATCTCGCATCTCAAGGACAAGGACATCCTGGTCGGCGTCATCGACGTGGCGACCAACAAGGTCGAGACGCCGGAGGCCGTCGCCGACACCATCCGCACGGCCCTGCAGTATGCTCACCCCGAGCGCATCCAGCCCTGCACCAACTGCGGCATGGCGCCTCTGCCGCGCGCCATCGCTGTGGCCAAGCTCGCCGCGCTCGGCGCCGGCGCCGCACTGATGCGCCAACATGTCGTGCGCGGGTGAGGCAGGTTTGCTGCCGCGCGCGGCTCTAGGTCCCGGATAACCGCACGGAATTGTCGCCTTGAGCTGATCGCTGCGCAGCGGCCGTGCGGTTTCCGGGATGACAACCGAGAGGAGCAATCAGAGCTGTCATCCCGGGCAAGCGCGGGCTGCAGGTTTCGGGTTTGGGCACTGCGTTCATTCCCGCGCGCGACCCGGGACCCAGGGCCAAATGCGGCAGCCAACCGAATTTGCCCTCCTTCATTCGCTCCAAGCCTATGCAGCGCATAACGCCGGCACTGTCGGCGGCCAGCACTTGACATCGCGACGGCGCACGCAATATTAAACCCTATGGTTTAATGTTTGCAGCGACCGAACTCGTTCGGTCATGCGAGACAATGCCACGCCACACGAGGTCCTATGGCGCGCGTCGTCTTCACGCCCAACCTGCAGCGCCACGTCGCCTGCCCCGCGACGGACGCACCGGGCCGCACGGTGCGCGAGGTGCTCGACGCGGTATTCGCCGGCAACCCGCAAGCGCGCGGCTATGTGCTCGACGACCAGGCGGCGCTGCGCCGGCACATGGCGATCTTCGTCGACGGCGCGCCGTTGCGTGATCGCGCGCGCCTGTCCGACACCGTAACCGACGATAGCCAGATCTACGTCATGCAGGCACTCTCCGGCGGGTGACCTCCGTGTGGCGCTTGCGATTCTAGCATCGAGGAGAAAAACATGAGCAACCGGCTTCTCGTCGCCACCCGCAAAGGCCTGTTCACACTCGATCGCGACAACTCGAACCTCTGGTCCATTTCGAAAACGGACTTTGCCGGCGACAACGTGTCGATGGTGCTGACCGACGCGCGCGATAACCGGACCTATGCCGCGCTCGACCACGGCCACTTCGGCGTCAAGCTGCATCGCAGACAGGGTACCGGCGCGTGGGAGGAATGCGCCGCACCCGCCTATCCACCGCAGCCGGAAGGCCAGACCGACACCGATGCCATGGGCCGCACCATTGCCTGGAACACCGTGAAGCTGTGGGCATTGGAACCGGGCGGCGCCGATCAGCCGGGCCTGCTGTGGTGCGGCACACTACCGGGCGGATTGTTTCGCTCACGCGACAACGGCACGAGCTGGGAGCTGATCCGGCCGTTGTGGGATACACCGAAGCGCAAGGAATGGATGGGTGGCGGCTACGACGTGCCGGGCATCCATTCCATCTGCGTGGACCCGCGCGACTCGCGCGTGGTGCGCGCCGCGGTGTCGGTGGGCGGCATCTGGACCACGCGCGACGGCGGCGAGACCTGGAGCTGCAATTACGAGGGCATGCGGGCCGCCTACATGCCGCCCGAGAAAATGTACGACCCCAACAGCCAGGATGCGCATCGCCTGGTGCAGTGTGCCGGTGCGCCGGACGCGCTTTGGGTGCAGCACCACAACGGGATCTTCCACTCGACGGACGGCGGGTCACGCTGGCGCGAATGTAAGGACGTGAAGCCGTCCGACTTCGGCTTTGCCGTGGCCGTGCATCCGCGCAATGCCAAGACAGCGTGGTTCGTGCCGGCCATCAAGGACGAGCATCGTATCCCCGTCGGCGGCAAGTTCGTGGTCACCCGCACGCGCGATGGCGGCGAGACCTTCGAGACGCTCTCCCGCGGCCTGCCGCAGCAGCACGCCTATGATCTCGTGTACCGGCATTGCCTGGAGGTGGACGGCACCGGCGAGCAGCTCGCCGTAGGCTCGACCACGGGCAGTCTGTGGGTCAGCCCGGACCAGGGCGACTCCTGGACCGCCATCTCGTATCACCTCCCGCCGATCCATTGCGTGCGGTTCGTGGCGTGATACAGATCGAGGCGGCCGCCCGCCACCGCCTCGGAACTCCCCACGTGACGCAAGCCATCACACCGCCAGTTGAAATAGGCCTCTGCCAATCCTGCGGCGCATGCTGCGCCTACTCGCGCGAATGGCCGCGCTTCACGACCGAGAGCGAGAGCGATCTCGAGCGCATTCCTCCTGCCCTGGTCGACGACAGTCTCGGCCGCATGCGCTGTAACGGCGACCGCTGCGCCGCGCTGATCGGCGAGGTCGGCGTTGCCACGTCGTGCTCAATCTACGAGATCCGGCCAGAGGTCTGCCGCGCGTGCGAGCCGGGCGACGACGCCTGCCTGATGGCGCGGCAGCGGTTCGATTTGGATTGAGCGCGGTGATGCGCCGATCGGGCCCGTAACGCTGGCGCAATCGCGCTGCGCACGCCATAGTAAGGCCAGACGCGAGCAGGGCCGTCGCCATCGAGCGACCGCCACTTGATCTCGACCAGCCGCAGCTGATGCGACGGGAGGAAGGAATGGAACAACGCACGCTCGGGAGGACCGGGCTTCAAGTCTCGGTGCTGGGTTACGGCGCTGGCGCCGTCGGCGGTCTCTTCACGAAAGGGGAGCCGGCCGATCAGGAGCGCGCCGTGGCGCGGGCGCTGGAATACGGCATCAACTATTTCGACACCGCCCCGCAGTATGGCGACGGTGCCTCGGAGCGCAACCTCGGCCGCGTGCTGAAGACGCTCAAACCCAATATCGTTCTGGGCACCAAAATCCGCCTCATGCCGGAGGAGCGCGGTCGCATCGCCGAAACGGTAACGGCTTCCATCGAGGCCAGCCTGCAGCGGCTCGGCAGGGACAATGTCGATCTCTTCCAATTGCACAACATCATCGCCGAGGACGGTGCACCCTTGCATCTGCCGGCCGAGGTGGTGCTGAACGAGGTTGTGCCGGCGTTCCAGCGCGTGCAGCAGCAGGGCAAGACGCGTTTCCTCGGTATCACAGCGCTCGGCGACACGGCCTCGCTCAAGCGCGTAGTCGCGTCGCGGGCCTTCGATACGGCGCAGGTGGCCTACAACATCCTCAATCCCAGCGCCGGGACCTCGATGCAGCCGGGCTATCCCGCACACGACTACGGCAACATGCTGGCCGACATGCAGGCCGCCGGCATGGGTGTCATCAATATCCGCGTGCTCGCGGGCGGTGCCTTGAGCGGCGTCACCACGCGCCACCCGCTCGGCTCCCAGAACGTCGAGCCGATCGGCTCGGCCAGCGACTATGCCACCGATGCCGCGCGTGCGACCCGGCTCGAGGCCCTGGTGGACGACGGGCATGCCGGCAGCCTGATCGACGCGGGACTGCGCTACGTCATCGCTCACAAGGCCATCAGCACAGTGCTGGTCGGCTACTCCACGCTGGGGCAGCTCGAGTATGCGGCGGCATCGATCGCCAAAGGCCCGCTGTCGGCCGCCGCTCTGACACGCGTGGCGGAGCTGCAAGGCGCATTCGTCGGCGAGGCACGATGAGCTGTGCTGGAACGTCACCATGCGGGAGCGGGCTTTTGTCAGCGTGCACCGGCCTCACCATTTTCTTTCTCTCCCTCCCCCTCGAAGGGGGCGGGCCGGGGTGGGGGTGATCAACACACCCGTAGTGCGTGGCCCACCCCCCACGCTAACCCTGCCCCGCAAGGGGGGAGGGGACGAAAGCGGAAGGACCGGGAGCACATCTTCGGCACGCGCAAGCTGAACCGGACGGCCGCGAGACATGCCTCCGCCATGACGGGAGGTATGAAAACGCCGTTGATGCTTCCCGCAGAGACGAATTCGGTGAAGTGATGCCTGCAGCGACAATCGATGCCGACGTGATCGTAGTCGGCGGAGGCGGAACGGGGCTGGCTGCAGCCGCCACGGCCGCGCGTCTCGGCCGCAAGGTCATCCTCATCGAAAAGAATGCCGCTCTCGGCGGCAGCACGGCGTGGTCGGTTGGCTCCATCTCGGTCAATCGCAGCCCGCACCAGAAGCGCGCGGGCATCACGGATTCGCCCGATGAGCATTTCGAGGACCTCATCCTACTGGCCGGCACCAAGGCCAACCGCGACAACCCCGCGTTGCGCCGCATCCTGGTCGACAACATCAGCGAGACGTTCGACTGGTTGCTGTCGACCGGCCTCGTGTTCACGGGGCCTGCGCTCGAGCCGCCGCACCGCTATCCACGCATGCACAACGTGTTGCCCAACTCGCGCGCGTTTCCCCACTACCTCGGCCGCCATTGCCGCGCGCTCGGCGTCGACATCCGCACATCGGTTGTGGCCGAGCAGATCGTCCGCGACGGCGATCGCGCCAGCTCCGTCATCGCACGCGGGCCGGGCGGACAAACTTTACAGTTCCGCGCTCGTCACGGCATCGTTCTGGCCACCGGTGACTACAGCGGCGACCGAGAGCTGAAAGCGCAACTCGCCACCGAGACTGCGGCGAAGACCTCTGCCGTCAATGTCACCAACACCGGCGACGGCCACAGACTGGCGCTCGCCCTCGGCGCCAGCATCGTCAACGGCGACATCGTGCACGGGCCGCGTCTGCGTTTCGTGTCGCCGGCCAAGCCGAGCCTGATCCGCCGCCTGCCTGCCAATGTCTCTCATTGCGCATGCAGCAAAATTTGCAGCGGAGAAACTGCCCGCTGCGCTGCTGCGTCCATTCCTGATGAGCTTCGTGACGACCGCCCTCGGCGTGGAAGCCAACCTCTACAAGCACGGCGCCATCCTGGTGAATGCGCGCGGTGAGCGGTTCACCGATGAGCTCGGCGCTCCGCAAGACGCGCTGCCAGACCAGCCGGATCAGGTTGCCTACGCCATCCTGGACGGCACAATCGCCGAGACCTTCTCGCGCTGGCCGAACTTCGTCTCGACTGCACCCGGGGTCGCCTACGCCTACATCGACGACTATCGCCGCAACCGCCGCGACATCTTCCACGAAGCGCCGACGCCGGAAGCTCTGGCCGCCCGGATCAACGTGCCGCCACTCACAGCTCGCACAGACACTCGCTGCCAGCAGCAAGCTGAAGCAGCCGCCCTACATCGCTCTCGGTCCCATCAAACCCTACGTTGTCCTGACCGACGGCGGCTTGCGCGTCACCGAGCAACTCGAGGTGATCGGTGCCGACGGCGCACCCATTCCCGGCCTCTATGCGGCCGGCGCAACCGGGCAGGGCGGGCTCCTGCTCTATGGCCACGGTCATCATCTCGGCTGGGCGTTCGTGTCGGGCCGCATCGCCGGCCGCAACGCGGCGCTCAATGGCGCGAGCACACAAGCACTCGGGAAAGCACTAGTGTGATGATCGAGAAATTCGCCCTTCCTCTCGGCACGTCTCTGAGCGAATTTATCGATCTGAATCACACTAGAATTATCGGTAGGCTAGTGTCTTTTCGATCGCGAAGTTCGTTCAATGCTTGCCTCGAAGTCTGTCGAACTTCGCGATCGGGACACTAGCATGAGCGCGGAACAGGCGTGCGACGTTATCGTTGTCGGCGGTGGCATCGCGGGCCTCGTCACCGCAGTGCGAGCGGCCGAGCTCGGCCTTTCCGTCACGCTGCTGGAGAAAGGCCGGGAGGAGCGCTACCTGTGCAACGCGCGCATGTCCGGCGGCGTCTTCCACCTCGCCTTCCACGACCCGAAGACCTTCCCTGACGAATTGCTCGCGGCGGTCAACGCCGCCAGCGGCGGGTACGCCGATCCAGTGCTGACCAAAGTCGTGGCGCAGCGCGCGGGCAATCTCGTCGAGTGGCTGCGTGGCCAGGGTGCCCGCTTCATCCGCGCCGGCAATGTCGCCTGGCAGAACTACATCCTAGCGCCGCCGCGCCTGCTGCGGGCAGGTATCGACTGGATGGGCCGCGGTCCCGACGTGCTGCTACGCCAGCTCAGCGCCGCCCTGCAGCAGCGCGGCGGCAAGATCCGTCTCGGTGCGCGTGGACATGCGCTCGTCATGGACAACGGACGCTGCACTGGCATCGAAGCCGACGTCGACGGCCAATCCGTGCGCTTTTCTGCACGCGCGGTCGTGCTGGCGGATGGCGGCTTCCAGTCCAACCTGGACATGGTGCGCCAGCACATTTCGCCGGAGCCCGGCAAGCTTAAGCAGCGCGGTGGCGCCACCGGCACCGGTGACGGCATGCGCATGGCGCAGGACGCGGGCGCCGCACTCACGACCCTCGACCGTTTCTACGGCCATCTCCTGTGCCGGGACGCCATGCACAGCGACAAGGTCTGGCCCTATCCCGAACTCGACGGCGTTGCCACCGCGTCCATCCTGGTCGACACCCATGGCCGGCGGTTCGCCGACGAGGGCATGGGCGGCGTCTGGCTTGCCAACACCATCGCCCGACAGCCCGATCCGCTGTGTGCGACCATCGTGTTCGATGCCAAGATCTGGGAGGGGCCGGGCCGTTCGGCGCGCATTCCCGCCAATCCATCGCTGGCGAATGCCGGAGGCACTATTCACACTGCGCCGACCCTTGATGCACTAGCCGCGATGGCCGGGCTCCACGCCGAAATCCTGCAAACCACAGTCGCCGCCTACAATGAGGCTGTGCGCATGGAGCGCACGGATACGCTGTCACCGCCACGCTCTACCAATCGCTTCAAGCCCTGGCCGATCGAGGCGCCACCCTTCTACGCCATCCCCGTCTGCGCCGGCATCACCTACACGATGGGCGGCATCAGGATCGATGCCGACGCGCGCGTGCTGCGCCCCGACGGCAGCGCGATCGACGGCCTCTATGCGGCAGGCTCCACCACGGGCGGCCTGGAGGGCGGAGCGCGCGCCGCCTATCTCGGCGGACTGACCAAGGCCGGCGTGCAAGGCCTTTGTGCCGCCGAGCACATCGCGCGTACACTCTCAACGGACACAGCCAGCAAGGGAAGAACGCCCGCATGATCTACCTGGTCGAGATGGATTTTCGCGATCCGGAACGCGAAGCCGACTGGCACATTTGGTATCTGGACCACATCACCAGCCTGATCCGGCACGTGCCCGGCTTCACGGCCACGCAGCGCTTCCGCGCGCTGACTGCCATGCCCTCGCCCTGGCTCGCGCTGCACGAGGTCAACTCGCCGGCCCTGTTCGAGAGCAAGGAATACAAGTCGCACGGCGGGCCGGTCTCGACCGGGGAATGGCGCGAGCGGCACACGAACTGGTATCGCAACGTCTACGCCGGCATCGACAAGACGCCGGACGTGCCGATCGACGGCCACCTGCTGATGGCGGACGAAGGGGCCAAAGTGCCCGCCGCGTTCACCGGCAAGGTCACGTGGCTGGAGAACGTCGGCCTCGACCGCTCGACCAAGGGCCGAGGCATCGCCGTCATCCCTGCGGGCAAGCTGACCGCGAGCCTGTTCGATCAGCCCGGCATCCATCTGTACAAGCCGATCACGCCGCGCATTCCGGCGTAAAGCCAGCTGGCTGACAATCCTCGGGACGCGGCGACAGTAGGTCGCGTCCTGCGTGTGCAGGGCGTATCGGACGCACGAATGGACAACTACCCGACCGTGAAGCTGATCCTGCGCTGGGGCGACCAGATGGCGATTGCCGCCGCGCTGGCGCCGCCGCTGATCGCGCTGGCGCTCGTCGCCGACGGCTGGAGCTGGCCGACGCTGCTCGCAGGCGTCTTCATCGGCGCGGCGGTGCTCGTGATCGCCCGCAGCTACGTCGAGCTCATCCGCATCATCGCCGATACGCTGCTGCCGAAGTAAGCTGATCCGGAGGCACAGGAGGAGACGCATCGCATGGCGACGGTGGACGAGCTACGGGGAATGATCGCGCACGCGCGCAACATCGTCGCTTTCACCGGCGCCGGCATATCGACCGAGTCGGGCATTCCCGATTTCCGCTCGCCCGGCGGGCTGTGGACTAAATACCGTCCGATCGAGTTCGGGGATTTCCTGGCCTCCGCGGAAATGCGCCGCGAGGCCTGGCGGCGCAAGTTTGCCATGGACGATGTCATGTTGAAGGCAACGCCCAATGCCGGCCACCGCGCTCTGGCGCGGCTCATCGAGCAGGGCCGGATGGGCGCGGTGATCACGCAGAACATCGACGGGTTGCATCAGGCATCCGGCGTCCCCGACGACAAGGTGATCGAGTTGCACGGCAACGGCACCTACGCGAAATGCCTCGATTGCAGCCGGCGTTACGAGCTCGACTGGGTGCGGGAGATCTTCGCCGTCGACGAGCGGCTTCCTCTCTGCAGCGCCTGCCGCGGCATCATCAAGACCGCCACCATCTCGTTCGGCCAGGCCATGCCGGAAGACGCCATGGAGCGCGCCCGGGAGGCCACTGAGGCAGCGGACCTCTTCATTGTTCTGGGCAGCTCGCTTGTGGTGTATCCCGCCGCCGGGTTTCCGATCATGGCCAAGCGCAACGGATCGCGCCTCATCATCGTCAATCGCGAGCCGACGGAGCAGGACGACATGGCCGATCTCGTCATCAATGCCGAGATCGGCGCCACAATGAGCCATGCCGTCGGGGTCAATTGACGAGGCGTCTGGGCGCCAATAGTAGAAGCGCGCGGCCGGCCAATACATGGCACTATCTGTTCCAGGGTTATCCCTGATACCGATGCCACTGTCTTAGAGCGACCATCGCCGCCTCACATGAGAGGTATCTATGGTCGCTGCAGCTCTTTCCCTCATTCGTCTGGTCGCTATCCTCACGGCATTGAGCATCGCCGCGGTAGGTATACCCGTTGCCCTTATCACGGCTGCCCCTGCCGCCGAGTCGGGCGGTCAAAGCGACCCGCGTGCGTCGGATCTCGCCCGTCGCACGATCGAGAGGCGCGCTGTCGAAGCCGTCATCTGGGGCATGCCCGCGGTCAACTACGACCTGATGCTTCAACAGATGATCAAGACCAAGGCCCAAGGTCGGCGAGGTGATCTACTGGGGCCGACCGCTCGACGCGAAGAACCAGACACTGACGCCGAATCCCGACGCACTCTACTTCATGGCATTCTTCAACACGAAGGATGGACCGGTCGTCCTAGACCTTCCGGCTGGCGACGCGAACGGATCGTTCAACGGCAACATCGTCACCGTGTGGCAAATGCCGCTCGAGGACGCCGGGTTGCTCGGCGCCGACAAGGGTGCCGGCGGCAAATACGTGATCCTCCCGCCCAACTACACCGGCGCAAAGCCCGATGGCTATATCCCGCTGCAGTCGGATACGTTCGGCGGCTATGCGCTGATCCGGTCCAATCTCGCGAGCCACAGCGAGGCCGACGTCGCGAAATCCATTGCCTATGGCAAGCAGATGAAGGTCTATCCGCTCGCGCAGGCAGGCAATCCTCCCGCGACCGTCTTTTCAGACGTGAAGGACATCGAGTTCGACTCCACCATCCGCTACGATGCAAGCTTCTTCGAGCATCTCGACCGGGTCATTCAGAACGAGCCTTGGCTCGATCGCGACCGGACGATGATCGACCAGCTGAAATCGCTCGGCATCGAAAAGGGCCAGCCTTTCAATCCCAACGAGGCGACCAAGAGACTGCTCAATTCCGCGGCGCGCGAAGCGCAAGGGTGGCTCGAGGCAAAATACGATGCCGGTATGCCCCCCTTCTTCTCACCAACGAGCCGTTGGACGTTTCCCGCGCCTCCCGACCTGATCAAAGCCACGCAGGACGCCTATGCCGATCCCAACTCGTATCCGACCGACAATCGCGGGATGGCCTACAGCTACGCTTACATCGGCATCAAGCGGTTGGGCGCCGGCCAGTTCTATCTTATCTCCATTCGAGACAAAGACGGCGATGCCTTCGACGGCGGCAAGACCTATCGCCTGACGGTTCCGCCCAATGTGCCAGTCGAGCAGTACTGGTCGGTGACCGCCTATGACCGGCAGACGCACGCGCTGATCAAGAATATGCCACGCGCGAGCCGCTCTTCGCAGATCCCCGAGCTGCAGACGAACGCGGACGGCTCGATCGACATCTATTTCGGACCCAAGGCGCCGCAAGGCAAGGAATCGAATTGGGTGCCAACCGATCCGGCGCGGAAGTTCGAGCTGATGGCGCGTTTCTATGCGCCGAAGAAGGAGCTCTTCGACAAGGCTTGGAAGCTGCCAGACGTCGAGAAGGTCGCGACGGTTGCCGAAGGCCGGACGCTGCCAGGTGCAGAGACGCAGCATGCCTCGCAGACTTCGGCCAGAAACGCTGTTCCCGTCACCGCCGACAACTTCGTTCGCGCGGAGTCAGATTTGTATTTCGCCGGAGCCATCAAGGACGCGGGAGGGATTGGCAAGTTCTTTCATAATCGGGAGCCGACGCAGATCGACAAGCAAACGGTCATCCGCATGAATCGCGACACACTCTACTCCGGTGCCGTATTCGATCTCGATGCGGGGCCGGTGACGATCACACTGCCCGATGCAGGCAAGCGTTTCATGTCATTACAAGTGATCAACGAAGACCAGTACACGCCGATGGTCGTCTATCGCCCCGGCAATGTGACGCTGACAAGAGACAAGATCGGCACGCGTTATGTCGTGACGGCGGTACGCACCCTGGTCGACCCGAATGACCCAAGAGATGTGCAACAGGTGCATGCCCTGCAGGACGCCATCAAAGTCAACCAGAGAAGTGCCGGCACGTTCGAGGTGCCAAACTGGGATCAGGCCAGCCAGAAAAAGGTGCGTGACGCGCTGCTAATCCTCGGAACGACCCTGCCGAATTCAAAGGGTATGTTCGGCACCAGGCTTCAGGTCGATCCGACGCGACGCCTGATCGGTGCCGCAATGGCATGGGGCGGCAACCCCGAGAGGGACGCGACCTACCTCACGGTCACGCCAGCGAACAATGACGATACGTCGCCGCGAAGATTGACCGTCACGGACGTGCCGGTGGACGGCTTCTGGTCGATCAGCGTGTACAACGCACAGGGCTATTTCGAGAAGAACCCGTACAACGCCTACTCCGTCAACAACATCACGGGTCAAAGGAGCGGCGATGGCTCGATCGCTGTCCAGTTCGGCGGCTGCGATGGCAACATCCCGAACTGCCTGCCGATCACCCAGGGCTGGAACTACATCGTGCGTCTCTATCGCCCTCGCGCCGAGATCCTGAACGGGCAATGGAGATTTCCGGAGGCGCAGCCGATGGCGCCGGGTGCTGCGCGGGCGCTGCAATAGTCGCCAGGGAAAGCCTTGGGAACGGCTTCCATCCCGCCACAACCGCTACTGCGCGTAGAGCTCCTTCGTCTTCTTCTGATCGCGCTCGACACGCGCCAGCATGTCCTTCGCGTTCTCGTATGACGCCAGCACGCCGACGTTGAGCATCTTCTCGCGCACGGCCTTGTCCGCCAGCGCCTCCTTCAAGGCACTATCCCAGGCGGCGACGATATGCGCGGGCAGACCAGGCGGTCCGGAGATGCCGATCCAGAACAGCGTTTCCACATCGGGCATGCCGAGGTCCTTGGTCGTCGGCACGTCGGCAAGCTGCGGCCAGCGCTCGGGGCCTGCCACGGCCAGAACACGAATCTTGTTGGCGCTGACTGGGGCGGCGATGGAGCTGTAGGTGCCGGTGCCGAGCGTGACATGGCCGCCTGCGGTCATGGTCACCGCCTCCTGCCCGCCCTTGAGGGCGATGGCGCGCGGCCGCTTGATGTCGACGCCGAGGTGCGCCGCAAAGCGGCGAAACACCATGTCCTGCGCGCCGACGCCGCCGAGCGACGTCCAGGTGAAGGTCTCGGCATCCTTCTTCAGCGCCTCGCCGGCGTCCTTCAGCGTCTTGAAGGGCGAATCGGAGTGCACGATGAACATCATCGGTGTGTAGGAGGTGACCGCGACGAAGGTGCGGTCGGTGACCTTGAAGGGCAGGTTCTTCACCACCGTATCGAGCATCGCGCTCGAGGCGATGTTGTCCACCAGGAAGGTGGTGCCGTCAGGCTTGGCGGCCATGACCTCGGTCACCGCGGGCACCGTATTGCCGCCCGGCTTGTTGATGACCTTGACCGGGACGCCCCAGCGCGCCTCCAGCGTCTGCGCGACGACGCGAGCGCTGGAATCCGTCGATGCGCCGGCCACGAACGGCACGATGAGGTCAATGGGCTTGGTCGGATACTTCTCCTGCGCCAGACTGACCGTCGCCGGCAACACGCACACGCCAATCGCCAGCGCGCGCAGCAAACTACGTCTCATTGCTTCCTCCGTCGTGCGCCCGCCGTTTGGCAGGTCGCATTGCAAATCCAACGAGACCCGGATCAGGTCTCGGTCGCGCTGTCCTTGATCAAGTCCGACACCGTGCGCGAACGGCGTCTCAAGACGATAGTGAAGCCCAGTACGAGCACGGCCGCAACAATCAGGCTGAAAGCGATGGGCCGCGTGAAGAAGATGGCCGGGCTGCCGGTCAGCGCAATGGACTGGCGCAGCGCCTGCTCGAACATGGGCCCGAGCAGGAAGCCCAACACCAGCGGCGCCAGCGGCATGGCCAGCCGCCGCATGCCATAGCCGATGATCCCGAACAGGAGGGCGACCCATACGTCGAACATCGTGTTGCGCGGCGCGTAGGCGCCGACCACGCAGACGCACAGCACGATGGGGCCCAGCACATGATAGGGCACACGGCTGATGCGGGCCCACAGGCCCACCAGCGGCAGGTTGAGGATCAGCAGTGCAGTATTGGCGATCAGCATGGAGCCGATCACCGTCCACACCAGCAGCGCCTGCTGCTGGAACAACATCGGGCCCGGAGTCAGCCCATTGATCAGCAGCGTGCCGAGCATGATGGCCAGCGCGGGACTGGTCGGAATGCCGAGCGAGAGCAGCGGAATGAAGCCGGCCATGGCGGTGGCGTTGTTGGCGGCCTCGGGCGCCGCCACGCCTTCGATCATGCCGGTACCGAACTTCTCGGGCGTCTTGGAGATCTGTTTCTCGACATCGTAGGAAAGATAGGCCGTCAGCGCCGGCAGCATGCCCGGAAGCAGGCCCAGCACGAATCCGATCGCTGTGCCGCGCGCGGACGCTGCCAGCCCGCGCCTGAGCATCGCTCCACGCGGGATCATGGAGAGCCACGAGCCGAGCTTGCCCGAGTAGATGCGGGTAATGTTCTGCTCGAGGCTGGTCAGCACCTCGGCGATGCCGAACAATCCGATCAGCACCGGAACGATATCGAAGCCCTTCATGAGTTGGATCGAGCCGAAGTTCAGGCGCTGTGTTCCCGTCAGCGGATCGGTGCCGATCGAGGCCAGCCACATGCCGAAGACGCCGAGCGCCACGCCGGCGATGAGCGAGGAGCCGGCAAAGCTCACCAGCGCCACCATGGAAAAGAGGATCAGGCCGAAATACTCCGGTGGACCGAAGCGCAACGCCAGATCGGCCACCTTGGGACCGATGAAGGCAATCGCTGCCGTACCCAGCATGCCGGCCAGGAACGAGCCGATGGCCGCGATCGCCAGGGCCTGGCCGGCCTGACCGTTCTTCGTCATGGCGAAGCCGTCCTGGGCCGTGATGACCGAGGACACCTCGCCCGGAATATTCATGAGAATGGCGGTGGTCGAGCCGCCGTACATGGCGCCGTAGTAGATGCCGGCCATGATGATGATGGCGCCTTCCGGCGGCAGATAGAGCGCTACCGGTAGCAGGATGGCCATGGCCGAGGCCGGACCCAGGCCCGGCAGAATGCCGACGATGGTGCCGAGCAGGCACCCGATCATGGCAAAGCCGATGTTGGTCAGCGTGAGGGCGTTCGCCAGACCCGCGAGCAGGCCGATGTCCATGCAGTATCTCTGGTACGATCCAGCCCTGAATTTGGTATTGGCGCGCGCAGGCGCGCGCTCGGGCAGGAGCAATGATTTTCGCCACAACCCTCGCGCCCTTGCTAGCATAGCGAGGCACAAGTCGCCACGCGCGCTTGCGCGCTGGCCAATCAGATGTGGTTTGCGAACGGCCCCAAAGGGAATACGTCATGCTGCTTTATCGCGCGCAGGGAGCAATCCTCGCCCTGCTCGGTGCCGGCTCGGTGCTCGAGGCGTTGCGCATCACGCAGGAGTCGCGCGAGGGCGCCAACTTCGATGCCATCGGCCCTGATCGCTATCTGATGGCGCTCGGCATCTTGATGGCGGTGATCGGCGCCTGGCTGGCGTTGCGTCCGCCGGTGACAGATCAATTCGGATCACTGCCCGAGCAGCCGAAAGTTGGCTCGCCGTTTTACCTCACCATGGCGATGCTGGTCGCGCTGACGGCCACCTTGCCCTACATCGGTTTTACCGTTGCCAGCTTCGTGTTCATGGCCGTCATGTTTCACCGGTTCGGCGGCTGGTCGTGGTTGCGCAGCTCAGCCGTGTCGGCCGTGATTGCAGCCATCTTCCACGTCGCGTTCATTCGCGTCGCCGACGTGCCTCTGCCGCATGGGTATCTGCCGTTTTAAGGGTCAGACTACGCACCATTGCGCGATCAGGCGCTTGTAAAGCTCCACCGCCTCTTCGATTCGGTTCACCTCGCACCACTCATCGGTCTGGTGCGCCATGGCCGCCTCTCCGGGCCCGAGTATCACGGTCGGCACGCTGCCCAGCGCCGGCGTCAGCGCCGAGGCATCCGTGAAATAGGGCGCCGTCTCCACCACGGGCGCTGCGTCCTGCACCGCCTCGCAGACCGCGAACACGTCCCGCATCCAGGGATGCGACGGCTCGGTCCACACGCTCTCGACGTCGACGAGCGCGGTGACCTCGACGTCCGGCCCCAACGCGCTGGCGATCTCCTCGCGCACGCGCGCATGCCGCTGTCCCGGTATCGAGCGGATGTCGATGCCGATCTCGGCGCGATCCGGCACCGAGTTCACGTTGAGGCCGCCATGCACCCAGCCGACGTTCAACGTCGGCGCACCCATCACGGGATGACGCGCAATGTTGAATCCAAACTCCTCCAGCTTCGACACGGCGCGCGCCGCCTTGTAGACGGCGTTGACGCCCTTGTCCGGCATCGAGCCGTGTGCCGTCACACCGCGCGTCGCCGCCTTGAGCCAGAGCGCGCCCTTGTGTCCTGCTATGGGCCGGTTCGTCGTCGGCTCGGCAACCACCAACGCGCCGGCCTCGCCCGCGATGCCGCGACGCGCCAGAGCGAAGGCACCCTCGCTGCCAGTCTCCTCGGCGGCGGTGATGTAGAGAATGACTCCGGCAGTGCCCGAGAGCTTCGGCGCCATCGCCACTGCGGCCTCGACGAATGCGGCCACGCCGCCTTTCATGTCGGAGGCGCCGCGGCCCCAGATGCGCCCGTCCTTCACATCACCGGCGAACGGATCGACCGTCCACGGCTGCAGGCCGAGCGGGACCGTGTCCGTATGCCCGGTGAACGCGAGCGGCGGCTTCGCACTCGACCCTCCGATGCGGGCCACGAGATTGGGTCGGCCTTCCGCCAGGGGCACAAACTCACAACGAAAGCCGGCACCCTCGAGGATACGGCCGAGGTGCTCCGCCGCCGCCTGCTCCTGCCCGGGCGGATTGATGGTGTCGAAGCGGATCAGCTCGCGCGTAAGCTCCAGAGCATTGACGGCCATTCAGTCCTCGCGTCTTCTGCGCATCCAGGCCCGTATCGGGCGCGGCATCGTGCGGCGCGCGATGCGCAAAGATCAAGCTCCATCCATGCTCCCCACACTCGAACGGCTCCTGCCGCTGGGATGGCGCCAACCTCTCGAGGGTCGCCACTACGACAGCGGGCCCTTTGCCGGTCTTGCGCCTGTCACCATAGTCACCGGCGGCTCGGAGGGTATCGGGCTGGCGCTGGCCAGCCGCTTCGCCGCCGCCGGACACGATCTGCTTCTCATCGCTCGCGGCGAAGCGGGCCTCGCCCAGGCGGCGACGAAAATCCTGGCGCAGCATCGCGTGACCGTCACCACGCTCGCCCTCGACATCACCTCGACGGACGCGCCGCAGATGATCGACCGCAAGCTGTCAGAGATGGGCGGCTACGCCCACATCCTGGTCAACAATGCCGGCATCGGCCTGTCCGGCCCGTTTCTGGACCACACGCGCGGCGATCTCACGGCCATGATGGATCTCAACATGCGCGCGTTGACGCGGCTCATGCACCATGTGCTGCCCGGCATGCGCAGCCGCGGCCGCGGCGGCATCCTCAACGTCGCGTCGCTCGGCGCGTATGCGCCAGGACCCTGGCAGGCTGCCTACTATGCCAGCAAGGCGTACCTGCTCTCGCTGTCCGAGGCGGTCGCCTACGAGGTGGAGCCCGATGGCGTCCGAATCACCGTCGTCGCCCCCGGGCCGGTCGAGACCGGCTTTCACCGACGGATGCTGGCCGAAAGCGCGTTTTACCGGCGGTTGCTGCCGCCACTCTGGCCCGAAACCGTGGCCTCCTGGGCCTACTGGGGTTTCAAACTGGGGTTGCGCGTCATCGTGCCCGGTGTGATTAACATGGTGTTGGCCCTAGTCTTGCGAATATTGCCGCACCGGATTGTAATGCCCGTAGTCGGGTGGCTGCTGAGGAGGCGGGAAAAGGATGTTTGAGGCGCGGGGGGCGGGCAGCGACGAGGCCCAATCCAGCGAGTCTTCGCGGCGCGATGGCGCCCCGGGCATCGAGGCCAAAAAGCCGGTCCTGGTCGTACTGCATCAAAGCCATTCCAACCCGGGCCATATCGGCCAATGGTTCCAACGCAACGGTCACGCGCTGGATGTGCGCCGATGCTGTTTCGACGATCCACTGCCTGAGACGCTCGAGCATCACTGCGGCGCCGTCATCTTCGGCGGCCCGCAAAGCGCCAACGACTGCGATGCGTTCATCCGCCGCGAGATCGAGTGGGTCGGCGTCGCGCTGAAGGAGAACAAGCCGTTCCTCGGCGTCTGCCTCGGCGCGCAGATGCTGGCGCAGTATCTCGGCGCCAGGGTCGATCATTGTCAGCATGGCAATGTCGAGATCGGCTATCACCCGATCCGCTGGGTCGACGGTGCGAGGGCTCTCGGCGAGGTGCCCGACCACGTCTACCAGTGGCATCGCGAGGGCTTCGACATTCCGCGCGGTGGCCGGCTGCTGGCTGTGTCCGACGGCCCGTTTCCCAACCAGGTCATGAGCTACGGCCGCACGGCCGTCGGCATCCAGTTCCACCCGGAGATCACCTACGCGCAGGTCAACCGCTGGTCGGGCTCCAATCCCATGCGCCTGTACATGAAAGGCGCCCGACCGCGGCACGAGCACTTGGCCGGCCATCTAACCCACGGCCCGCGCGTCCGCTCCTGGCTCGATCAGTTCCTCAGTCGCTGGACCAAGGCCGAGCTGGCGCTCGCCTGAGTCGCGTCTGCAGGCCAGATGGGTTGCGGCGGGAAACGGCAATCCACCCCGCACGCGTGGTATTAGCCTTGGCTGAGACTAGGTCCCCACACGAGATATTGGCGGCCGCCGTTTCCCAGCTCAACCTACGACGGCAAGCTCGTGCTTGGATCACTGAAACCCGCACTCACTCGCGCTTGCTGAGCGACTGTATCTCTGGGGTGACAGGGACACACCTTGTCTGATTGTATGGCGCGCGCAATGAGAAGCGCACTCGATCCCTCGGGGAGGACGCATGGCCGCCACCAATCTCGCCAAGCTCAACTGCGCCGAGATCGTCATCAAGACCATGCTGGCCAACGGCATGGACACGGTCTACTGCCTGCCCGGCGTGCAGAACGACGACTTCTTCGACGCCCTCGTGCGCACCGGCGGACTGCGGCCCGTACACACGCGCCACGAGCAGGCGACTGCCTACATGGCGCTCGGCGCCGCGCTGGCCAGCGGCAAGCCACAGGCCTACTGCGTGGTGCCTGGTCCCGGCTTCCTCAACACCACGACGCCGCTCGCCACGGCCCAATCCTTGTGTGCGCCGGTGCTCTCCATCAGCGGCCAGATCTACGAGCAGCAGATCGGCAAGGGCATCGGCTTCCTGCACGAGATCCCCGACCAGCTCGGCATCATGAAGACACTGACCAAATGGGCCGCGCACATCGACGGCCCCGAAGATGCCGGGCCACAAGATCCGCGAAGCCTTCCGCCAGCTCCGCACGGGCGTGCCGAAGCCGGTCGGCATCGAGTGCGGCTGGAATATGTGGCGACGCAGCGCCGAGGTCGCCTTCGACGACGAGCCTGCCGCGCGCGAGACGCCGCCGATCGACGAGGACGCGATCGAGGCCGCCGCCAAGCTGCTCGGCAAGGCCAAAAACCCTCTGATCATCGTGGGCGGCGGCGCTCTGGATGCGAGTGCCGAGGTGCAGGCCATCGCCGAGGCGCTGCAAGCTCCCGTTGTCGCCTACCGCACGGGCCTGGGTGTGCTCGACCATCGGCATTATCTCAGCCACCGACTTCCCACCGGCTACAAACTGTGGAAGGGCGTCGATGTCGTGCTCGGCATCGGCACGCGCCTGCAACAGCAGCTCGACTGGGGTACCGACGACGACCTCAAGGTCGTGCATCTCGACATCGACCCCAACACCATCGGCCGTATCCGCAAGGCCGACGCCGGCATCGTCGCGGACGCAGCCGAAGGCCTGCGCCCGCTGATCGCGCAGCTCGGCAAGCACAATGCGAAACGCCCCAGCCGCGAGAGCGAGATGCAGGGCCTCAAGGCCGCGCTCGCCGACGAGCTCAGCCCGCTTGCACCGCAGAAGACCTGGATCGACGCCATCCGCGCCGAGCTACCCGAGGACGGCATCCTGGTCGAGGAGCTGACGCAGATCAGCTACGCCAGCCGCATCCTCTATCCCGTGTACGGGCCGCGTACCTATCTCACCACCGGCTATCAGGGCACGCTCGGCTGGGGCCTGCCCGACCGCGCTCGGCGCCAAGGTGGCGATGCCCGATCGCGCCGTGGTGTCGGTGTCGGGCGACGGCGGTTTCATGTTCGGCGTGCAGGAGCTTGCCACCGCCGCCAAGCACAACATCCCCGTCGTGTGCCTCGTCTTCACCGACGACGCCTATGGCAACGTGCGCCGCATTCAGCAGGACAACTACGAGGGCCGCGTGGTCGCCAGCGACCTCGCCAATCCGGACTTCGTCAAGCTCGGCGCCAGCTTCGGCCTGCGCGCGGAGCGCGCCAAGACGCCCAAGGCCCTGCGCAAAGCCATGTCGGAAGCGTTGAAAGCCAACGAGCCCTCGCTGATCGAGATCCCGGTCGGCGTCTTCCCCGACCCGTGGCGCTACTTCATGCGGCCCAGGGTGCGCGGGTGCGCTGACTCGCGGCGAGAGGAACGACGCAGTGTGGAATGCTGCGCAAATCAAATACGCTGTATGTCCCCTCTCCCCATCCTTCAATGGGGAGAGGGCTAGTGCCTTTCCGATTGAGACAGAACCACCCCTCCAGTGCGTTCCCGGAAGCGCACTTTCCAGTGCGCTATCCGGGATCCTCACACGCAACGGCTGGTTCGCTGCGCCCGCTCGCGCTCTTACCAGCGGGAAAGACCCCGGCTCATTCGCGCGTCGCGGCAGAGCCGCGCTCTGCGCGGACGCGCGATTGGCCGGGGACGCAGGATTGAGAGTTGTAGGTATCTGTGAAGCTGCAAAGACGATTCAACCAAAATCGGAAAGACTCTAGGGTGAGGGGCAGACCCTCGCTCTGAGTTTACCGCTGCCCCTCACCTCGTGCTGAAAGCACGGCTTCGCCATGACCCTCTCCCCGCGTATGGGACGAGGGGAAAGAGAACCACATGTATCCCCTCCTCGCCGGCCTGCGCATCGTCGACATCACCTCCATCATCCTCGGTCCCTTCGCCACGCAAATCCTCGGCGACCTGGGAGCCGAGGTCATCAAGATCGAGCCCATCGACGGCGACATGAACCGGGCGATCCCGCCGCAAGGCGCACCCGGCATCGGCCCCGTCTTCGCCAACAACAATCGCAACAAGCGCTCGCTCGCCATCGATCTCAAGCAGGAAGCCGGCAAGGAGGTATTGCGGCGGCTGATCGCCACCTCCGACGCGCTGGTCCACAACATGCGCCAATCGGCGCTGGACCGGCTCGGCTTCGGATGGGACGCCGTGCACGCTGTCAATCCGCGTCTCGTCTACTGCGCGGCGCTCGGCTACGGCAGCGACGGCCCCTATGCCGGCAAGCCCGCCTACGACGACATCATCCAGGCGGCCGGAGGTCTCGCCGGCCTCAATCAGGTGCGCGACGGCGAGCCCGCCTATCATCCGACCGTCACCGCCGACAAGGTCGCCGCGCTCTATGTCGTC
This sequence comes from uncultured Alphaproteobacteria bacterium, assembly GCA_963840425.1. Lineage (GTDB taxonomy): Bacteria > Pseudomonadota > Alphaproteobacteria > Rhizobiales > Hyphomicrobiaceae > CADEFX01. Next base: position 613,873 of record CAWIYZ010000033.1, read on the forward strand.
TATGCGGTGCTGGCGGCGCTGCTGCATCGCGAGCGCACCGGCGGCGAGGGCCAGCTCGTCGAGATGCCGATGTTCGAGGCCATGAGCGCCTTCGTGCTCAACGAGCACATGATGGGCGCGGTGTTCGCTGTTGACGGCAAGACCGGCTATCACCGGGCACTCGCGCGCAACCGGAAGCCCTACCGCACCGCCGACGGCTGGATTGCCGTCCTGCCTTATACCGCAGTGCAATGGAGCCGCGCGCTGAAGGCCGTCGGCCGCGAGGAGGTGTGCGCTGCACCCTGGTTCAACGACAACGCGCAGCGCAGCATGCGATCGGATGACCTGTACGGCATTCTCGCAACCTCCCTGGGCGGCCGCACATCGAGAGAATGGCTGGATATTTTCGAGCGCGAGGACATTCCCTGCGGACCGATCAACACGCCCGACACCCTGCTGAGCGATCCCCACCTCGAAGCGGTCGGCTTCTTCAAGCCGAACTTCGATACGGCCACGCCCGTGCAGCGCACCTTGCGCCAGCCTGTCATCTATCGCGGGCTTGCACCGTACACTGACCGCATGGCGCCGCGTCTCGGAGCTGATACACTGAGCCTACTACAGGAACTCGGCTATGCTCGCGACGTTGTGCAGCAGCTCTGCGCGAACGGGGCCATCGCAGGGCCTGACTTGGAACCGTAGAAACCGCGGAAATGTGAACGACTTCAGACTGCTCCGTGTCGTAACCTAGTCTCAATACGCGGATACTGCGCAACCCAGCAGTGAGCTGCGCACCGCTTTGCTGTAACAACATGCAGCTCTGATGAAGACCAGGAGATAAATCTCCATGCCCAAACTCAACGTCAACGGCAAAGCGATCGACGTGAAAGTCGACGACGATACGCCGCTGCTTTGGGTGTTGCGCGAGCAGATCGGCCTCACCGGCACCAAGTACGGCTGCGGGATCGGTCAGTGCGGCGCCTGCGCCGTACACATCAATGGCGAGCTGCAGCGCTCGTGCGCCATGCCCATCGCCAGCCTGAAGCCGACGGACAAGATCGTCACCATCGAGGGCCTGTCGGCCCGTTCGTCGCATCCCATCCAACGCGCCTGGGCCGCGCTCGACGTGCCGCAATGCGGCTATTGCCAGTCGGGCCAGATCATGGCCGCCGCGGCACTGCTCAAGCAGAAACCGAAGCCTACGGACGCCGACATCAACGACGCCATGACCAACATCTGCCGCTGCGGCACCTACGCGCGCATCCGCGCAGCGATCCATCTTGCAGCCGGCAACAGCAGCGCTGCCGTCGACGGCAAGAAAGCGTAGAGAGGCGCGCCATGTCGAAACCGATCAGGCTCAGCCGCCGCAAATTCCTGGTCAGCTCTGCCGCCGCCGGTGGCGGTCTCGCACTCGGACTTCACCTGCCATCGGGCCTCACCGATGCTGCTGCACAGAAGGCAGCCGCCACGCCCGAGGTGAATGCCTGGGTCCTCATAAAGCCGAACGATGCTGTGGTCATTCGCATCGCGCGCTCGGAGATGGGACAGGGCACGCTCACCGGCCTCGCCCAGCTCGTTGTCGAGGAGCTCGAGTGCGACTGGAGCAAGGTGACGACCGAGTATCCAACGCCTGGACAGAATCTCGCGCGCAACCGCGTGTGGGGCGACATGTCGACCGGCGGCAGCCGCGGCATCCGCAGCTCGCACGAGTATGTTCGCAAGGGCGGCGCCGCCGCGCGCACGATGCTGCTGCAAGCGGCCGCCAACCAGTGGAAAGTTCCAGTCGCCGACCTCACCGTTGAAAAGGGTGTGATTACCCACGCTGCCAGCAAGCGCACGACGACCTACGGCAAGGTTGCCGCTGGGGCTGCCAAGCTGCAGGCCCCCGATCCCAAGGAGATCAAGCTCAAGGATCCGAAGGATTGGAAGGTTGCCGGCCAGCCGATGAAACGGCTCGACACCGCCGACAAGCTCAACGGCCGCCAAGTCTACGCCATCGACGTGAAGCTGCCGGGCATGCTCAACGCCGCCATCAAGGATTGTCCCGTCTTCGGCGGCAAGGTGACGAGCTACGACGAGGCCAAGATCGCCTCGATGCCGGGGGTGCGACACGTGGTGAAGGTGGGTGACACCGCAGTCGCCGTCGTCGCCGACACCTGGTGGCAGGCGAAGAAAGCGCTCGATGCGCTGCCCATCGTCTGGGACGAGGGCCCCAATGCCTCGGTCTCTAGCGCCGACATTGCCGAGCGCCTGAAGGAGGGCCTGGACGCCACGGAAGCCGCCATTGGCCAGAAGATCGGCGATGCGCCGGGTGCCATTGCCTCTGCCGCCAAGAAGGTCGAGGCGGTCTATGCCTCGCCCTATCTCAACCACGCGCCCATGGAGCCGATGAACGCCACGGCCAAGGTCACCGCGGACAGTTGCGAGGTCTGGGTGCCGACGCAGAACGGCGAGGCGGCGCTGGCGGCAGCGGCCGAGGCCTCGGGCCTGCCCGCTTCCAAGTGCGAAGTCTACAAGCTGCATCTCGGCGGCGGCTTCGGCCGGCGCGGCGCTTTCCAGGACTATGTCAAGCAGGCCGTCCAGATCGCCAAGCAGGTGCAGGGCGTGCCCGTGAAGATGATCTGGTCGCGCGAGGAGGACATGCTGCACGGCTTCTACCGCCCGGTGCAGCAATGCAAGCTGCAGGCAGGACTGGACGACAAGGGCAATCTTCTCGGCCTGCACATGCGCCTGTCAGGACCCTCGATCATCAATCAGCTGTTCCCCTCGCGCATGCAGGGCGGTGTCGACAGGCTCCATTTCCAGGGGCTGCTGGCGGAAGAGTTCGGCTACTCGATCCCGAACCTGCTGATCGATCATGCGCATCGCGCGACACACGTTCCCATCGGCTTCTGGCGCGGCGTCAACCACAACCAGAACGCCATATTCATGGAGTGCTTCATCGACGAGGCGGCGCATGCGGCAGGCAGAGATCCGCTCGAGTTCCGCCGCGCCATGATGAAAAGCCATCCCAAGCAGCTCAACGTGCTGAACGCAGTGGCCGAGAAGGCAGGTTGGACGACGCCAGCGCCCGCGGGAGTGTTCCGCGGCATCTGCCAGAACACAGGTTTCGGCAGTCACTGCGCCGCCGTCGCCGAGGTGTCGGTGGTGCGCGGCAAGGTCAAGGTGCACCGCCTCTTCATGGCGGTCGATTGCGGCATCGCCGTCAATCCCGATCAGATCGCGGCGCAGACCGAAGGCTCCGCGGTCTACGGTCTCGGCGCCACATTCTTCCAGGAGAACACCGTCAAGAACGGGCGCATCGTGGAAGAGAATTTCGACAGCTTCGAATCCATGCTGCTGGCCGACATGCCGAAGGTCGAAACGGTGCTGGTTCCGTCCGGTGGTTTCTGGGGCGGCATCGGCGAGCCGACGATCGCAGTGGCTTCGCCGGCAGTGCTCAATGCCGTGTTCGCTGCCACGGGCAAGCGCGTGCGCGCGCTGCCGCTGAAACACACGAAGCTGACGTGAGACGCAGGTTGGCGGTCGCTACGCTCGTTGCAGCGGCGGTCGCCTCGACGATGGCGGGACAAGTGCTGAGCCAGGATCGCACAGCCGTAGTGGCCGCATACACCGTGGTCGGCGATCAGATTCCCTATCTGCTGTCCGGCAACCCCGGAGACACAGGGCGTGGCCGCCGCATCCTGGTCGACCGTGAGATCGGCAATTGTCTCGCCTGCCACAAAGTGGCCGAGACGGGCGAGCCGTTCCAGGGCGACCTCGGACCCGATCTCGGCAACATCGGGCGGCGGCTCACCGCCGGCCAGATCCGGTTTCGACTGGTCGACCTGAGCCGGCTCAATCCGACAACGCTGATGCCCCCGTATCACCGTGTCGAGGGGCTTACCCGCGTCGCCACCAAATATGCCGACAATCCGGTGCTCACGGCCCAGGAGATAGAGGACGTCGTCGCCTATCTGACGACGTTGAGGCAATGATCGCAAAGCTGGAGAACAACGGTGATCGCATCAGCCGGCGCGGTGCGATTGCCGGCGCGGCAAGTTTCGCGCTCGCGCCCATGACCGCCATTCCGGCCAGCGCCACGCCCGAGACCATGGCGGCTGCCGTTTCCGATGCGGTGGGTGACGGCAAGATCACGCCCGGCCGCGTGCGGATCGAAGCGCCGCGGCTCGCCGAGAACGGCAACTCGGTGCAGATCATCGTCAGCGTCGACAGCCCGATGACGGCCGCCGATCACGTCAAGACCATCACCGTCTTCTCCGAGCAGAACCCGATTCCCACGGTCATCCGCTTTCGTCTCGGCCCGCGTGCCGGCCGCGCCAAGGTGGCGACCAGCATTCGCCTCGCCGCCACGCAGCGGGTGCTCGCCGTCGCCGCCATGAGCGATGGCTCGCACTGGTCCGGCGAGGCCCAGGTCATCGTGACGCTCGCCGCATGCCTCGACGGCAGCTGAGGGGAATTGGCTCATGCCCACCGCACGCATCGTCCTGCCACGCGAGGTCAAGAAGGGCGAGATCTTCGAGATCAAGACGCTGATCACGCACGACATGGAGACCGGGCACCGCCGCGATGGCGCGGGCAATCAAGTTCCGCGCAACATCATCAACCGCTTCACCGCCACCTACGACGGCGAGGAGATCTTCAGTGCCGAACTATTTCCCGGCGTCGCGGCCAACCCCTTCATCGCGTTCTCGACTATCGCCACCGTGTCCGGCGACATCATCTTCGCGTGGACCGACGACCCCGGCGCCACACACACCGAGACGGTGAAGATCAAAGTCGTCTAGTGTGATTCAGATCGAGAAATTCGCTAGCAGACATGATGCTGGCGCCGGCGAATTTCTCGATCGTCACACTAGAAATTTATGATGTAGAGCGGGATTCACGTTTCGGCCGAGGCGCTTCGGATGAGGCAAGGTGATTCCATCCGAAACGATCCTGCTCTAGTGCGCCGCGTGCGCGCAGGCAGTCTAGGTCTGGCGACTGCCGCGGCGGTCGCGCTCGCCAGCGCCGCGGCGCTCAGCCAGTCTCCGCCGATCGCGCCCGCCGACAAGCGGCCCGGCAGCGCTTTCATCTCCCAGGAATTGAAGGCGCAGCAAGACGACGAGGGTATCAATCCGGGCATGCTCTGGGTGGCCGAGGGTGAGAAGCTATGGACCTCTCCCGCCGGCGCCGCCAACAAATCCTGCGCCTCCTGCCACGGCGAAGCCGAGACCAGCATGAAGGGCGTGGCAACGCGCTATCCGCAGGTCGACCAGGGCACAGGCCGGCTCCTCAATCTGGAGCTTCGCATCAATCACTGCCGCACCGCGCGGCAGAACGCGCCGGCGCTTGCCTGGGAGTCGCGCGCGCTGCTGGGCCTCACCAGCTATCTCGCCTACCAGTCGCGCGGCCTTCACATCCATGTCTCCATCGACGGGCCCGCGCGTCCCTACTTCGAGGCCGGGCAGACGCTCTACACCACGCGTCAGGGCCAGCTCAATCTCGCGTGCAGCCAGTGCCACGACGCCAACTGGGGCCGGCGTCTCAGAGGCGACACCATCAGCCAGGGGCATCCGACCGGCTTTCCCATCTACCGTCTCGAATGGCAATCGGCCGGCTCGCTGCAGCGACGCCTGCGCGCCTGCAATTTCGGCGTGCGCGCGGAGATGCTCGACTACGGCGCCGCCGACTATCTCGCACTCGAGCTTTATCTCGCCTGGCGCGCCGGCGGCCTGCCCATCGAGACGCCCGGCGTGCGGCGTTAGCTCAGGACTTTTCTGCGCGTTCCGCTTGACCGAGTGGACCCAGAAACTTCGCCAGGTCTTCCGTCATGTGGTGCACGTGCTCGGGCGGCTCGGTCCACTTGCGGATCTCGAGCTGCACCGGGTGATCGTAATAGCTCGAATGCACGAGCACGGTCGTCATGCCCAGCGCATGCGCGGCTGCCAGATTGTGCGGCATGTCCTCGAACATCGCCGCCTTCTCTGGATCGACCCCGTGCAGTGCCAGAAATTTCTTGTAGGGCCCGGCCTGCGGCTTGGGCACGTACTCGGATGCAACGATATCGAAGATGTCCTCGAACAGATGCAGCACGCCGAGCTTTCCCGCCACGCGCTCCGCATGCCGCCGCGAGCCATTAGTGTAAATGAGCTTGCGGCCGGGCAGTTTCTCGATGGCGGCGGCGAGGTCGGGATGTGCGTCGACAACCGACAGATCGATATCGTGCACGTAGTCGAGGAACGGCTTCGGGTCCATCTTGTGCACAAGCATCAGGCCCGACAGCGTGGTCCCGAACTGGCGGTAGTAGCTCTTCTGCAGATGCCGCGCGTAGGCATAGGGCACGCCGAGAAAGCGAGCGATAAACTCGCCCATGCGGTGATCGACCTGCGCGAACAGGTTGCATTCGGCCGGATAGAGCGTGTTGTCGAGGTCGAACACCCAGGCACGGGTCGCCTCGAAGCCGCGGCGTGCCGCGGTTTTTTCCTCCCCCCTCGTGGGGGAGGGTAAGGGAGGGGGGGATCCCTGAGCGTTGGATGCCGGGATTCCCCCCACCCCTAACCCCTCCCCACCAGGGGGAGGGGGATCTCCGCGTTTGAGGTCCATCAGCCCTTCTTCTTTTTGGCGCCGCCGACCAGCGTGCCGACGCCGTGCTCGGTGAACAGCTCCAGCAGCACGCAATGCGGCACGCGCCCATCGATAATGACGACGGCCTCCACTCCGGCCTCCACCACCTCGATGCAGCCCTCGATCTTCGGGATCATGCCGCCGGTGATGGTGCCGTTGCGGATCATCTCGCGCGCCTCCGGCACGGACAGGTCGGTGATCAGGTTCTTGTCCTTGTCGAGCACGCCGGCGACATCGGTCAGCAGCAGCAGGCGTTTGGCCTTCATGCGCGCGGCCAGCGCGCTGGCGAATGTATCGCCGTTGATATTGAGCGTCTGGCCTTCGCGCGAGACGCCGACCGGCGCGATCACCGGGATCAGGTCGGACTTAGAGATCACCTCGACGATGTGCGGGTTGACCTCGACAGGATCGCCCACATAGCCGATATCGACCGCCTTCATGATGTTGGACTCGGGGTCCGGCATCTCGGTGATCTTCTTGGCCAGCATCAGGTTGGCATCCTTGCCGCAGATGCCGACCGCTTTGCCGCCCTGACGGTTGATGGCGGAGACGATCTCCTTGTTGATGGCGCCGGCCAACACCATCTCGACGACATCGACGGTGGGCTTATCAGTGACGCGCAGGCCGTTCACGAAATCGGACTTGATCTCCAGCTTCTTCAGCATGGCGGCGATCTGCGGGCCGCCGCCATGTACCACGATCGGGTTCACGCCCGACTGCTTCAGGTAGACGATGTCCTTGGCGAAGGCGTCGGCCAGCGCCTGGTCGCCCATGGCATGCCCGCCGAACTTGATGACCACGGTCTCTTCGTCATAGCGGATCAGGTGCGGCAGCGCCTCGGCCAGGATGCGCGCCTTGTCCTGGGCATCCACCTTGACTTTGCCCGCACCCGTATGGGCCTCGCCCGACTTCGACATGGCAACCCTCTCGCGCCGCTCGGCGACGCGCAAAACACCGGAACATCAGGGCACTTATAGCGCGCCGGCGGAGGGTCTCAATGGCTTAGTCGTGCGGCCTCTCCCTTGTCATTCCCAGGCGTGGTCGGAGAATGACCCGGCAAGGGGGCACTTGCGCAATTTGTGGGCAGCGCGCGCCCCGGCGGGATCGGCTAAACTTTGGCCTTGAAGTGTCCGTAGACGCGAGGCCTCGTGTGGTCGGACATCGGCGCAAACCGAAACAGGCGGTGTGAGCCAGGACGGGGTTGGGGATTGGAATGCCGCAAGCGCTTGCGGACGAGCTTGGCAGGATACCCTTGTCGCGATCGCTGGCGACAACGATCGTGCGTGCCAAGGACTACGCCAGCGCCAAGGGCCATCGCCTCGTTACGCTCGAGCACCTGTTGCTGGCCCTGATCGAGGACGAGGAGGCCGCGCCCGTTCTGGTCGCCTGCAAGGCCGACCTCGACCGGCTCGGCCAAGACGTGGCCGCATATCTCGCGCGGCAGGAACGGGAGCCGCCGGGCGGATCGCTCCAACCCAATATAGCGCCGGAGCTCAAGCGCATCGTCGAATATGCTGCGTCGGCGGCCCAGCAGGGGCGCCGATCGCAGGTAGACGGCGCCATTGTGCTGGCCGCCATGATCGGCGAGGGGCAAAGCGTAGCCGCCGGTTTTCTCAGGGCGCAGGAGCTGACTTTCGAGGACGTCGTGCGCACGCTGCAGCAGCAGGCGCAGGAGCGTGCCGTCGCTGCACAGCAGAACGGCGCCGTGCCGCCCTCGGCGGAGGACATCATCGCCAACGCGCGCGAGCGCATCGCCGCCGCCAGCCGCGGTACGGGCGGTCGTGTCTCCCCGCTGACTGAGCCGCGCGGACCGCAGCCGGGAGGCCGAGGGCCAGCAACTTCCCAGCAGAATGCAGGGCTCGGCGATCGCGCCCGACCGCCGATTTTTGCGGAGAGGCCGAGGGAGCTGCCTGCGGGAGTCATGGCGCGGCCCGCCACTCAGCACGATGCCGGATCAACGAGCGCCGAGGCCCCGAAGCAGGAGCCGAGCCAGCCCACCCAACAAGATGCAAGCACGACGGGCACGGTGCAGGCCGAAGTCTCCGAGCAAGTGGCGGTGCGGGCCCCGCCTCCCCTACCCCAATCCCCGCAGAAGGACGACGTGGCGGCCGATCCGCCGCCGCGCGCGGAAGCGGAACCGAGCCACAGCGACGAGCAGCCGCCGCTGCCCGACTGGATGAAGGCGCGCCAACTCAACCCCGGTCATGGGCCGGCCGGCGGTCCGCCGCCGCCGCCTCCTGTGCGCGATGAGCCGAAGCCAACCCAGCACACGTCTCGTTCCCTGCGGGCGGCGCTCGATGGTGTCTCTCAGCAGCCGGCACACGACGCCGCGGATCCCGGAAACCGTCCCCCGCCGACGCTCGAGGCGGCGCCTCGGCGAGCGGCGGCGGCGCCCGCCCGCGTTCCTCGCCTCGCCGAGAAACCCGCGGTGGAGCCTGGCCAGATCGTCGAGAACATTCCGCGCCGCATGCGAGTCGGCATCACCGAGACCGTCGAGGTTCGCATCGGGCACGCGGGCGCCCACCTTACCGACGGCTTGCAAGGCAGCGGTGCCCCTGTGCGTCACGACGCTTTCATCACCAAGGCCATGAGTGTCCGCCTTCGCGCTCCCGGCGGCGGCTTCATCATCGACTCCGCATCGCCGGATACGCAGTGGATCCAGTCGACCGTGGGGCCACTCGCCAGCGACTTTGCAGCGTGGCGCTTCTCAATTACGCCGACCCGGCGCGGCGCGGCGGTGTTGCAGCTCGTCGTGGCGGCCAGGGTTGTCGGCCGTGACGGCATCACGGCCGAGACTGCGTTGCCCGAGCGTGTGATCAGCGTGCACGTGCGCACGAACTATGTGCGGGCGACCATACGTGTGAGCGCATGGCTGGCCGCGCTGGCGATCGGCGGCGCTGTCGGCCGGATGGGCGAGGACGCGCTCGCCTATGCGCTGAAGCTGATCAACGGCATCGGGGCCGCTGGTTAATCACGAGCGCTCGCGCACGAGCCGGGCTACGACCGCGCGCAGCTCGGCGATGCCGGTTGCCTTCTCCGAGGAGGTCGTGATGATGTCCGGATAGGCCGCTGCATGGCTTTGCAGCGCCTCCCGCAGACGATTGGCCACCGCCTCGAGCTCGCGCTCCTTGATCTTGTCCACCTTGGTCAGCACCGCCTGATAGGTGACCGCCGCCTCATCGAGCAGCCGCATGATGGTCTGATCGGGCGGCTTCAGGCCGTGCCGGCTGTCGATCAGGAGAAATACGCGCGCCAGGGTCGGCCGTCCGCGCAGATAAGCTCTGATCAGTTCGGTCCAGGCCTCGACCTTCTGCTTGGGCGCCTTGGCAAATCCGTAGCCCGGCATATCCACGAGATAAAGTCGCACGCTTTCAGTCAGAAAGAAGTTCAGCTCCTGCGTGCGCCCCGGCGTGTTGGATGTGCGCGCCAGGCCCTTCTGCCCGACCAGCGCGTTGATGAGGCTCGACTTGCCGACATTGGAGCGTCCAGCGAACGCAATCTCGGGGCGATCTGCGGGCGGCAGGAATTCGAGCGCAGGCACGCTCTTGAGGAATTGCCAGGGCTGCGCGAACAGCGCCTCGCCGGCGGCCAGCAGCTCCGCGTCGGTCTCCTCGCTCGTCACGGCGCTGCTCATTTTCTGCCGAGCTAGGAGCCGTCAGGCCCGGTCCTCGCCCGCGGCCTTCGAGCCGGCATCCTTCGCGCGCTGCGGATTGTCATTGGAGGCTCGCCCGAGCACGCCGGCGCCGCGCTTGAGCAAACCGCCCAGGGAAGGCAAACCGGGTCCCTTCCCTTTCATCCACTTCTCGACGCCGAGGTTCTTCCAGAGGTGCACCTCGGTGCCGTTCTTGCGCATGATGGCGTACTGCTGCAGCAGAGACAGGATGTTGTTCCATGCCCAGTAGATCACCAGCCCGGATGGGAACGACGCCAGCATGAAGGTGAACATCACCGGCATCCAGTTGAAGATCTTCTGCTGGATGGGATCGGGCTGCTGCGGGTTGAGCTGCATCTGCACCCACATCGTGATGCCCATGAGGATGGGCCACGCGCCGACGTGCAGGAACTCCGGCACCGCGAACGGCAACAGGCCGAAGAGATTGAACAGCGACGTCGGATCGGGCGCGGACAGGTCCTTGATCCAACCGTAGAACGGCGCGTGGCGCATATCGATCGTGACGAACAGCACCTTGTAGAGCGCGAAGAACACCGGGATCTGCAGGACGATCGGCAGGCAGCCCGACATCGGGTTGATCTTCTGCTTCTGATACAGCGCCATCAGCTCCTGCTGCTGGCGCGCCCGGTCGTCCTTGTACTGCTCCCTCAGACGCTCCATGTCCGGCTGCAGCTTCTTCATCTTCGCCATGAACTCGTAGCTCTTGTTGGCGAGCGGGAAGAACGCCGCCTTGACGAGCACGGTGGTGGCCAGGATGGCCAGGCCGAACGGCGCCGTCAGGCCCATGCCGGCGAACAGGCCGGCCAGCCAGTTGATCAGGTGGAACAGCGGCTTGGTGATGAAGTAAAACCAGCCCCAGTCGATCAGTCGGTCGAACTTCTTGATGCCGTAGGTCTGCTCGTAGCCCTCGACGATATTGACCTGCTTGGCGCCGGCGAACAGCCGTCCTTCGGCCGTGGCCTTGCCGCCAGCCGGTACGGTCAGGGCCGTGCGCAGGTAGTCGGTCTGAAACGCCTCTTTCTGGTTGCCGTTCTTCTTGATGCCCGAGAAGTTGGCGCGGTACTCCGCACTCTGGTCCGGAACGAGAGCAGCGGCCCAGTATTTATCAGTGATGCCGAGCCAGCCGCCGGTGGCCTTGTCGATGGTCTTGCCGCCGCCGTCCTTCAGCATGTCCGAGTAGGCGAACTCCTGCAGTCCGCTCTCCCCGATCACGCCGATCGGACCTTCGTGCAGGATGTAGAAACCCTGAATGACCGGAGTACCCAGACGGTAGATCCGTGCATATGGAAACAGCGTGATGTCGGTGCCGGTCTTGTTCTCGACCTCGTCCTCGGTCGTGAACATGTAGTTGGCATCGACGCTGATGCGGCGCTGGAACTTGAGGCCCTGCCCACCGTCCCACGTCAGCGTCACCGGCCGCTCCGGCGACAAGGTCGAGCCCGATGCGACCTGCCAGACCGTATCGCGATCCGGCAGCTTCAGCGTCAATCCGGCGCCCGCGACCCAGCCCTGCTCGGCGAAATAGGGATCAGGCGAGTCGGCGGGAGAGAAGAGGACGACATTGGGGCTGGTCGGCTCGACCTTCTCGCGATACTTCGCCAGCACCAGATCATCGATGCGGCCGCCCTTGAGCGCAATCGATCCCTTCAGGCTCGGTGTCTCGACGGCGACTCGCGGCGAGGCTTTGAGCGCGGCATCGCGCGTCACGATCGGCGCTCCCGGCTGTGCCGCACCCGGCACTGGCGGCGCGCCCACACCAGGAGCTTGGCCGGGCACACCCTGGCTGGCCTGACCGGGCGCCGACTGCTGCGGGCGCTGCGTCTGCTGTTGGCGCGCGCGTTCCTGCTCCATCTTCGGACCGGCGTAGAACACCTGCCAGCCGAGGAGAACGGCAACCGACAATACAATAGCGAGTAGAAGATTTTTCTGGTTGTCGTCCTGCATCATGATGTGTTTTCCGTGCGCGCGAGCGCTCCTTCAGTTGCGTTCGTCGCCGCCGCGCGGCCTGATAGCCAGTCCGGGCGCGAGACGCGGCGTACCATCGGAGGTCCCGCCTACTTTGAACGGCTGTCCCCGATGCACCCGTCCGAAGGCCGTAGCCAGGTCGCGCTGCAACAGCGCGAACGGACAGGTGAATGCGCCAGCCCTTGCAATCAGTACATAGTCATGTCCCGGCCGCGCGAGCCCTGGTGGCAAGGCCCTGACAGCTTCCTTGAGCCGGCGCCGCACACGGTTCCTGACGACGGCGCCGCCGATCTTCTTAGTTACCGTGAACCCGAAGCGGGGATCGTCCACCAAGCCGCCCTTTCCCTCCCGGGTTTCTGCGCGGGGCTTTGTTTCCAGCACCAGGGTCTGCGTCGACCAGCGCCCGCCGCCACGGATCCGAACGAACTCTGCCCTGCGCTTGAGCGTAACGATCCGCATCGTCTCAGACGGGCAGGCGAATGGCGTATGTTGCCGCCGCCTGCGCCCTTGTTGACAGCCCGATGTCAGGCAGAGAGGCGCTTGCGCCCCTTGGCTCGGCGGCGAGCGATCACACGCGCGCCTCCCGGTGTGGCCATGCGCTTGCGGAACCCGTGCCTCCGCTTGCGCACAAGCCGGCTCGGCTGATAGGTCCGTTTCACCGCTCCAACTCCACTTCTGGCCGGAAATTACCGCCCCAGCTCGGAATTCATGACATAAGCACATGTGTCCGCCCGCACCCTGCGACGGTGCAGCGCGGCCACAACGGCTCTCAATCTGGGTGCGGCGCTTATAGGGGCCGCCACCAACCAAGTCAAATGCCCCAAAGAGTTGGGGTTTGCTCGTCCATAACGGTTTTTCACACTCGGCTGCAATCGCATCAACAGTGCTTGATGCGCCGTCCGAATTGCTCTGCTGCTTGCTATTTTGGGGTGGGGCATGGCCACCACGCACAGCCGGCGTGGAGGTCGAAGCAGAAAGCAAGTCCCTCCGATCGCGGAGTGCGGCTACGATTGGACGTGAGGACCATGCCAGGTCACGACGGAAATTCAGAGGACGCGCCATTACATAGGGGGGCGCAAACGTTGCCGCAGCAGGGCACGACGCGGGGCAGGGGGCGTGCCTGGGCCAGACGTTGGGTTCCCCTCATTGCGCTCGGCGCGATCATGGCGCTGGTCTTTGCGATGGGCTGGCATCGACAGCTTACTCTCGAGAACATTGCTGCGCACAGGCAGACCCTCAAGTCATTTCTCTCCACGCACGCCGTGCTGGCGCCGCTGATCTACGCGGCCATCTATACGGTCGTCGTTGCGCTTTCGCTCCCTGGCGCGCTCGCCCTGACATTGACCGGCGGCCTCCTGTTCGGCTGCCTCCTGGGCGGCACCCTCGCAGTGATAGCCGCAACCTCGGGCGCAACCGTCGTTTTCCTGATCGCGAGATCGAGCCTCGGCGACGCATTGACGCACAAGGCCGGACCCTGGCTCGCCAAGCTCCGTGCCGGCTTTCAGAAGGATGCGCTCAGCTATCTCTTGTTCCTGCGTCTCGTCCCCGCCTTTCCGTTCTGGCTCGTCAACCTGGCGCCCGCCCTGCTAGGCATTCCGCTCAAGACCTACGTGATCGGCACCTTCATCGGCATCCTGCCAGGCACCTTCGCCTTCGCCTCCGCCGGCGCTGGGCTCGACAGCATCATCGCCGCAGCCAAGGCGGAGCATGCGGCGTGCGTGACCGCCAAGGGCGCGCAGCTCTGCACGCTGCACATCAACGCCGGATCACTGGTCACCAAAGAGCTGCTGCTTGCATTTGTGCTATTAGGTTTCATCGCCTTGATTCCGACCGTCCTCAAGAGGTGGAGAGCGCGCAATGCAGCGGTCCAGCCTGGTTGCTGACAACACCATCGGCGCACACGCGCCGTTGGCCGACGCTACATTCAGCGACGATATCCGCGCCGATCTGTGCATCATCGGCGCGGGCTCCGGCGGCCTGTCGGTGGCGGCCTCCACCGTGCAGCTCGGCCTCAAGGTCGTGCTGATCGAGAAGCACAAGATGGGTGGTGACTGCCTCAACTACGGCTGCGTCCCCTCCAAGGCGCTGATCGCGGCAGGGCGGCGCGCGCATCTCATGCGCACGAGCGGCGCCTTCGGCATCACGCCCGTTGCACCCGCAATCGACCATGCCGCCGTGCAGGCGCACGTGCGCAGCGTCATCGCCGCCATCGCCCCCAACGATTCGGTCGAGCGCTTTACCGGTCTCGGCGTGCAGGTCATCCAGGCCGCCGCCGCTTTCCTGGACAAGAGCACCGTCGTCGCCGGCGACAAGCGCATCAAGGCGCATCGCTTCGTCATCGCCACCGGCTCCTCGCCAGCCATTCCGCCGATCCCGGGCCTCGACAGCATCCCCTGTTTCACGAACGAGACGATCTTCGACAACCAGCAGAGGCTCGACGATCTGATCGTCATTGGCGGCGGCCCCATTGGCCTGGAGCTCGCCCAGGCGCACCTGCGGCTCGGCAGCCGGGTCACCGTGCTCGAGGCCTTGAAGGCGCTCGGCAAGGACGACCCTGAGCTCTCCGACGTGGTGCTGGCCCGTCTTCGCTTCGAGGGCATCGACGTGCGCGAGGGCGCCAAGGTCGAGCGCGTCGACCCGCTCCCTGGCCGCGGCGTCCGCTTAACCATCGCGACGGCGGCCGGCACCGAAGTGTTGGACGGCAGTCATATCCTTGTGGCGACGGGCCGCAGGCCAAACGTGCAGGACTTGAACCTGGAGGCGGCGGGCATCAAGTACGACCGGCGCGGCATCCAGGTGAACAAAGGTCTCGTGACGTCCAACTCCCGCGTATTCGCGATCGGTGACGTGGTCGGGGGACCTCAGTTCACCCACATGGCCAACTATCACGCCGGCATCGTGTTCCGGCGCGCCCTCTTTCGCCTGCCCGCCAAAGTGCGCGACGATCACATCCCCTGGGTCACATTCACCGACCCGGAGCTGGCCCAGATCGGCCTGAACGAGCAGGCCGCGCGCGAGCGGCACGGCAGTATCAACGTCTATCGCTGGCCCTACCATGAGAACGACCGCGCGCAGGCCGAGCGGGCGACGCAGGGCTTCGTCAAGGTGGTGACCGACAAGAAGGGTCGCATTCTCGGCGCCAGCATCGTCGGCGAGCACGCCGGCGAATTGATCCAGATCTGGTCGCTCGCCGTATCGCAAGGGCTCAAGATCACGGCCATGACGCAATGGGTTTCGCCCTACCCGACCCTGGGTGAGATCAACAAGCGGGCGGCGATGGGGTATTATGCGTTGGCAGCCGGCAATCCGCTGGTGCGCAAGGTGGTGAGGCTGCTGCGCAAGCTCGGCTAGTGCGATGATCGAGAAATTCGCCAGAATTCGCGGCTTGGCTATTAGCGAATTTCTCGATCTGAATCGCAGTGGCACCGTAAACTTGCCAGTGTCCTTTCGATCGCGAAGTTCGTTCAGCCCCTGCTGCAAGATCCGACGAACTGCGCGATCGGGACACTAGCGAACGGCTCGAGGACCCGTATTGGACCAGAAGGTCGAACCTGCAGAACTCCCGGCACGGGCGCCGGGACCGCTCGCAGGCGCGGTTGCGGGCGCGCCCGTGCTCGCGCGCGGCCTGGGCTTGTCCGCCAAGCTGCTGCTGCTCACCCTCCTGTTCGTCATGCTGGCGGAAGTGCTCATCTTCGTGCCGTCCGTCGCGAACTTCCGCATCAACTGGCTCAACGACCGCTTGACGGCGGCGCAGCTCGCGTCGCTGGCGGCGGAGGCCTCGCCCAACGGCGACGTGCCTCAGATGCTGCGCAACGAGCTACTGCGCACGGCGCAGGTCAGAGCGGTGGCGCTCAAGCGCAACGATCAGCGCCAGCTCATTCTCAATTCCGATACGCCGATGGCCATCGACGCGAGCTACGATCTATCGCCATCGACGGCGGCGAGCTCCGGCATCTTGGGCCGTATCGGCGTGATCTGGGACGCGCTCGAGGTCATGTTCGGCAGCGGCACACGAACGCTGCGCATCGTCGGCAGCCCTGGCGGCGGCGCCGGCGACTTGATCGAGGTGGTCTTGCCCGAGGCGCCGCTCAAGACGGCCATGGTGCGTTTCGGCCTCAACATCCTCGCCCTTTCCGTCATCATCTCCATCATTACCGCCGCCCTGGTCTACCTCGCGCTGAATAATCTGCTCGTGCGCCCCATGATGCGAATCGCCGACAACATGCAGCGCTTCAGCAGACATCCGGAGGACGCCAGCCGCATCATCATCCCCACCGGGCGCGGCGACGAGCTCGGCACGGCCGAGCGCGAGCTGGCGCACATGCAGACCGAGCTGTCCCTGCTCCTGCACCAGAAGAGCCGGCTGGCGGCACTCGGCCTGGCCGTGAGCAAGATCAATCACGACCTGCGCAACATGCTGGCGAGCGCGCAGCTCCTGTCCGACCGGCTGGCTTCGATCCCCGACGCAACGGTGCAGCGCTTCGCGCCCAAGCTCATCGCCTCGCTCGACCGCGCCATTGCGCTGTGCAACGACACGCTGCGCTTCGGCCGGGCGGAGGAAGCCGCGCCGCACCGCGAGCCGATGCTGCTGCTGCCGCTCGTGGCCGAGGTCGCCGATAGCCTCGGGCTGCCGCGCGAGGACATGGTCGCCTGGCAGGCTGAGATCGATGCAGCGCTGCGCGTCGATGCCGACCGCGACCAGCTCTACCGCGTTCTGTCCAATCTGGCGCGCAACGCCGTGCAGGCGATCGAGTCGTCCGGCCGCGGCTCCATTACCGTGGTGGCGCGGCGCAACACACAGCGCGTGCACATCGTCATCAGCGACGACGGGCCGGGCGTGCCGCCGCGCGCACGCGAGCATCTGTTTCAGGCCTTCCAGGGCTCGACGCGTCGCGGTGGCACAGGACTGGGCCTGGCCATCGCGCACGAGATCATTGCGGCGCACGGAGGTACGGTGCGTCTCCTCGACACGCCTCGGGGCGCCGCCTTCGAGATCGAGATTCCGGATCGCGACGGTCCGCGCTGACGCGGCAGCGCGACTTTCCTCGTTGCCGGCGCGCAACACGAAAGCCTCATAACACCGTCCGGAGCTCCTCACGCGGCGATGGGTCATTGTTCCATCGCCCCAGCACGGCCATTCTGACGCCCGAGCCATTCCAACTTTCCGCAGCGTTGCGAGAGCGAAGTTTTTTTCGCAGGTGCGTGACGGAGACCTGCCTTGAAGCGAGTGATTTTGTGCCTGGACGGCACCTGGAATAATGATGCCGCGCCCGCGACACGGACGAACGTCTTCAAGCTGCATCACGCCATCGCCAAGACCGACGACAAGGGCATCCAGCAAGCATCCGCAGTACATCGCCGGCATTGCCTCGATCCAGGGCGAGACGGCGCAATTCCTGAAAGGTGCGATCGGCTACGGCATCGAGGAGCGGATCAAGGAAGCCTACGAGCGGCTCGTCGAGAGCTACGCAGCCGGCGACGAAATTTTTCTTTTCGGATTCTCGCGCGGCGCCTTCGAGGCGCGCAGCCTGGCCGCCTTCATCACCCTCTTCGGCGTTGCCAAAGCAACAGGGGGCTCTCGCTTTCGACAAGGCGTGGTCGCTCTATCGCACGCCGCCTCGACGACGCAACGAGGCCGTGCTGGCCGAGCTTCGCTCCGCGTCGCACTATCCCGTGCGCATCAAGTGCATCGGCGTGTGGGACACGGTCGGAAACATCGGCAATCCGTTCTACTCGGGTGGCTTCATCGGCCGCATGTTCAAGTTCCACGACACTGCGCCTTGCCGACACGATCGACGTCGCACTGCATGCGCTCGCCATCGACGAGATGCGTGGCCCGTTCCGGCCGTCGCTGTGGTCCATGCCGAGGGGTCAGACACTTCCTGAGCATCAGCACGTCGAGCAGGTCTGGTTCGCCGGCAGCCACTGCGATGTCGGAGGGGGCTTTCGCGAGACGGCGCTGTCCGACGTGGCGCTGCTGTGGATGGCCGAGCGCGTGACGGCAACAACCGGTCTCGCCTTCGACAAGGACGTGCTGGCCGGACTGGCGCGGCCCGATCCGCTCGGCGCCCAGCATTTGTCGGCGACCGGCTCGATTTTCCGCTGGAGCAAGGTCTTCCCGTTCATCCGGCTGGTGAAGCAGGCCGTGGCCGCCATACCGCCGCTGCGCCGGATGCTGATCGGCACCTGGCGCACGGGCAAGCTCCCGCGCGGCCAGGTGGTCGTCAACGAGAGCATCCACGACAGCGTCGTCCAGCGGTTCGGGCAGAAGGTGATCGAACTGCGCGACGGCCGCTCGCACATGATCACCTACCGTCCGCGCAATCTCGTGCCCGTCGCGCCCGAGCCGCGCGCACCAGGCCGCGAAAGCCGGCGTCGGCCAGAAACCGCGAAGGGTCAAGGTCTTCACGGTCCACGGCACGTTCGATCATGGCGCCGGCTGGGACAACTGGGAGGCCGAGGACGACAAGAGCAAGAAGACCCCAGCCTTCATCAACCGGCTGAGCCAGCAGCTACGCGAGCACGGCGTGGCGCTCGATGAGCTGGACCACACGCAGTACGACTGGTCCGGCGGCAACAGTCACGAGGAGCGCCGCACCGCGGCGATCGGCCTCAAGAAGCTGATCGAGGCCGAGCTCAGCAAGCCGTACGCCGCGTCACGGCAAGGACTACTACGACGCCGTCTACATCGTCGGGCACAGTCACGGCGGGACGATCTCCCGTCTCGCCATGAACCTGTGGGACAAGGGCGCACGACTACTACGATCCCGTCTCGAGCAAAGACCGCGACGAGTTCCAGCACGACGACCAGTGCCCGACATGCCTGCGGACCCGCAACGGCAAGGTCGGCCCCAGCAGCGTGCCGTCGCCCCGATGGCGTGATCACCTTCGGCAGTCCATTCGTCACGTTCGAGAAGCGGCGATGGGGTCTGCTCACGGCATACATCGGCGCGTGGGTGTTCCGCATCCTGTCGCTCATCCCCGCGGCGGCGCTTTATGCGGTCTACAAAATGGACCTCATGCCTGTGCTGGTCGCGATCTCGCTGCCGGACTGGGTGGAGCTCGGTCTCAACCTGGGCTTACCGTTGGGCCTCTACTGGCTGGTCGCCAGCTATCTGCCGCGGGCGATACTCGGCCCGATCGAGCGATGGTTCGGCAAGGGCAGCGCGCTCTTTGCCATGGCCGCCGCCTTCCAGGCAATCAAGCTCACCACCATTGCCGGGCTCGCTGTCTACTACGTCGCATACGTGATCGGCGGATGGCCGAAGCGCTGCCCAGTGGCTTCCGTTTCTGGGTAGCGAGGCGATCCAGGCGTGGATCTGGTGGTCGATCCCGTTCGTCGTGTTCTGGCTCCTGGCCGTCACCTTGCCTGGCCGCCTGCTCGCGTGGATGCGCCGCCAGGTCGTCGCGCTGAAAGAAAGCCTGCCGAAGAAGTACGATCCCGGCGAGGACCGGCCGGTGCCGTACCTGAGCTATCTGACGCTCGGGCGACGAGGCCAGACTGCACCTGAGAACCTTCGGCTTCATCACGTGGCTCGTTCAGACGCTGGGCCTGGCTGCGGTCAGCGTCATGGCCTTCGCCATCGTCCTGGTGCCGCTCATTGCCATCGAGGTCCTGACGTATTTTCTCTCCGAAGGCGGCAGTCTGCTCGGCCGCGTCGGGCTTTCGCCGCTGAGCTCGGAACGCGCGCTCCAGGATCGTTTCATCACGATGATGGACTGGATGACCTTCTTCCCGTCGCTGTTCTGGTCGGGGCTCATGGGCTACTCGGCGCAAGCTCAATCTCGGTGCTGTCGAGCACAATCACGCCGTCGTCGGTACATGCCCGGCGCCATGGTCGCCGCGATCGCCATCATTTTCCTGCTGTTGATGCCGGTGGTGCTGCTCCTGCTCGGCATCGCCTATCTGGTGAGCCTGCGCCTGCGCGGCTCCGGCCTGGTGTTCGGCAGCGAGAAGCTTCGCGTGGACAATGGCGAACCACATCGCCATCACGCCGTACGCGAACGAGAACACCTCCTGCGCAGGATTTTCTGGCGGCGGATGCCTGGTGGCGCCGGGAGATGCGCACTGCTACTACTACAAGAGCGACCGGGTGATCGAGGACGTCGCCAGCTACATCGCCGACTGGAGCAAGCATGCGCCGACGCCCACCTGGCCCATCGGCGCCTGGACGGCCGCGGCCGCACGCTGGGCCGTGGTGCTGCTGTTCGTGCTCAGCATGTTCGCCGTGTCAGTACCGATCGCAGATGCATTCGCGCGCTGGTCCGGCAGCAAGCCGGCGTCGACAGAGGCGCCGGCTTCGGAAGCCAAGCCCGAGCCGACGCTGATCGAAGGCGAGATGGCGTCATGCTGGAGCGAGGTCCATACGGTGACGGTCCAGTCCGCCGAGCAGCCCGAGGCCAAGGCGCGCAGCCAATGGCAATCCGAGGTCACGCAAAAATACGGCGCCGAGTTTGCCGGTATGGGAGAACAAGGGTAGCGGAATGCTCAGTTGCGGGCCTGCGGCCTGCCGAGATCTCCTACCAGCCGTGCAAGCCTCGCCCGATCGACTGCAAGGACACACCGCATGCGGTGGAGATCGCCTTCGAGCTCCCGCCCGAGCTCGACGCCGAAATGCGGTCCAACATGGCGTCCTCGGTCGTGTCCACCCTGAAGGACCGATGGGAGGCCGAGGTCAAAACCAAATTCGGACCGGAGTGGGCTGACACCTGGTTCAACTTCCAAACCATGCGCGAGCGCCGCCCGGTCGAGGAGGGCTGCAAGGGAGAGGACCTGGGAGCCGGTCGGACGCGCCATCACTGCCAGGTGGCAGCGATGGCCTGCAAGAAGCCTCCGCCACTTCCGAGCCGGTGATCGTCCCGGTAGCCGCAATCGGCATTTGTCCGAGCGTGGCGAGGAAGAGGAGCGAAGCGGTCCGTACCCTGCCGTCGCCTTGACACGGGAGTGGCACTTTCCCACGTCGGGCGCGAGCGCCCAGGTGAGGCGTCCAGTGGCATCGATATGACCGATCCGACTTGACAATATCGGTCTCGAGGTTATCTATGCCTGCCTCGGTTGCGTGTGGCCCCCTCGAAGCGCTGTCGGCGATACGAGGTCGATGGGCTAAAACGAGAGTGATATAGTGCAGGCAATGGGTTATTGAGAAGCTCTCCAACCCATTGATTCAACATCAAGCGCCGGTAGCTCAGCTGGATAGAGCACCAGACTACGGATCTGGGGGTCGTGGGTTCGAATCCTCCCGGCGCGACATGAAATCAATGACTTAGCGTGCGCCGACTGCCCAAGCGAGGCCCTTTGGGGTAAGCTGGGGCAATGCGACGCAAGGCGTCTCCGCAGTAGACCGGTGTAGCCGGATATCCCGGGCTGCCGACTGCAATCTTCGAGGAAAAAATGGCGACGAAAGCCGATCGAGGCACCAAGAGAACATGTCAGGACGCTTCGTGCGCCGTCCGCTTCTACGACTTGGCTCGTGATCCGATAAAATGTCCGAGCTGTGGTGCTCTCTACCAGATCGTGGTGAGCCCACCGGTAGCCGAGCGCCGGCCTTCACAGCGCCGGCCGGCATTCGTACCCGCGGCTCCTGTGCCAGCGGCGGAGGATGCCTTGCTCCATGAAGCTAGCGCTGACGTGGTCGTAGACGATCCTGGCGACGATACTCTCCCGGAAGAAGATGATGACGATACCGATCCGGCGGATTTTGCTGGGGAGCCAGAGAAAGAAGATCGGTAGCCGCCTTCTAGAGGGCGACCAGCTCGCATGGAAACACTTCTGCTTTCATGCGAGACGTAAATCGCACTCCAAACTCCAAGTTTAGAACAGGATTCACGCTCCATATGGATCGCGAATGCAACTCCATCTGAACCGATCCTGCTCTGTGCCCCTTACCATGATTGTGTCTCTGCGCTGGGCTTGGCGCAGAGCCTACGCAGTCACGTCAGAGAGGGTCGACGCCAGCATGGCGCTTTCACCGGTCGCCGTCCCGCCCTACAAGACTGTGAGGAACGTGCAATTCGCCATGCTGCACGGCACGGTGCTCGTCCCGATCGTGGTGTTGCACGCAGCCATAAAGGCCATTGAACCCTCGCCCAATTGGTCGGGCGACTATCTCACGCGCTTTGAGAAGCACAGGTCCGCGTTCGAACAGATCGCGAGCAACAAACACGCGCGCGGGCAAATCGAAGATGATGGATCGATTGTCATCCAGGCGGGCGATCGATAGGCCTTCCTGCCTTGCGGAGCCCAACCACCGGCCGCATCCTTGAGGTATGTCCACAGGCCAGTGCCCAGACCCGGTAGTCCGTAGCCGGAAAACCGAACTAGAGTGCGTCTGTTCCTTCTCCTACGTATGCGCTGATGGTCCGAAGGCCCGTGCTCCCCAGTGCGGGCCTTCTCCTTTCAACTAGGCCGTGAACTCGTAAATTGGCGGCTTTGATCAACAGCCTGGCGACTCTTAGGTCGCGTCGGATCTTTGGGTTTGCCGCTCATGCCCCGAATGTGTTGCAGAACTCGCTGTCGCGTCGTAGCTGGCGCCGGTTCTGTTTGCCGGCATCGCGGCTTGTGTCGGCTCTCCTATGGGGAGCCGCGGGCTCGACGCCCGGCACCAACGCTCGACACCACTTGACGCCTACGTCACGCACTCAGCGGTTTGCGGTGGGCTCCGACACATGAGCTTGGCGAGCCGCCTCAAGTTCTGCGCCGTGGCGGTCGAGCAGCACTTCGTCGCGCGCCGCTCAGGCCGCGCAGGCGAAGCCGGTCAGAGTTTGAGGATGCGCTTCATATGCGCGAACCTTGACCTCTACTTTCTTGCGCTCGCGGCGTGACAGCTGGAAGGCTTCGGTGTTGGCGAGGGCACGCACCTGCTCGCGCACGTCCTCGTCGATGTCGCGCGACCTTGCGGGCGATGGCCGTCGTGCACCTGGGCTTGAGCTTGCAGATCGAGCAATCGTTTTTGCTCGCCCGATAGGGAAGAATGCGTCCTTGATCGACGATCCCCGAGTGCGGTGAGTTCGGGCTCCCAACGGGGCAGATGTAGACGTTGCGCTCTTTGTCGAAGATGAAGTCGGCCCGGCTGAACTTGCCGTCGGATCGGGCGGACTTGTCCCACACCGGAACGTGCGGCGTGATGCCCCGATCCCCAGAGCCACTTCAGGAGCTTTGCTGCGCCATAGGCGGTATCGCCCGCGAGCCGCTGGGGCTTGAGGATCGGAAGCGGCGCTGGACACGGATCCACCATAGTCTCGGCGATGGCCATCTCCTCGCTGCGATTGGCGCGCGTGCCATCGGCGTCGAGGATGATCCCGCACTTGTTGTCGATCAGATAGTTGGCATCGTAGGCAAAGAACGGGTCTACACCCTTGCGTGCGACCCAGGCCGCCTGTGGATCGGTCAGCGAGATCTGCTTGGCTGGCTTGCCGCCGCCGCTGCCGCCCGAGCCGTTGCCATCTCCACCGCCACTCTCTTCATCGCGGCGCGCGGCGTCGAGAGAGCCGCCAGATACTCACGCACCGCATGCGATGCCTCCTCGGGCGTCGGCCGAATCGATCGGCTGGTCGCCTCCTGAACGCTTTTTCTTGTCCACGTCGGCCTTGATCAGGCTGGCGTCGATCGAAAATGCTTCGCCGCCCACCAGACCTGCCGCGATGCGCCGCCCACCACCCGCTCGAACACGCGGCGCAAGGCGTCGCTGTCGCGAAACCGCTCGTGCCGGGCCCGCGAGAACACCGAATGATCGGGGATCTTGTCTTCGACGCTCAGCCTGCAATACCACCGGTAGGCCAGATTGACCTGCACCTCAGCGCAGATGCGCCGCTCCGAGCGGATAGCAAACACGTAGCCGACGATGAGCATCCGGATCATCAGCACCGGATCGATCGACGGTCGCCCGGTGTGGGAGTAGTAGGGCGCCAGCTCCTTGTGCACCCAGCCCAGATCCAGTACCGCGTCGATCCGGCGAACCAGATGATCCGGCGGCACCACCTCGTCGAGGTCAAACTCGTAGAAGAACTGGCCCTGCCTGTCTTTCCGCCGCCCCATCATCGCAGGCTCCCGCTGACCACAGCCTCAGGCCGACGAAATCACGGTTCGCCTCAGTTCTCAATGGGAGTTCTGCAACACATTCGCCCCATGACCGGACGTCAGCGCGGCCGATTGCAATGTCGCAAAAGTGCCAGGAACTGCCGTGAGCAGCCGCAAAAAAGAGGCCCTACTGAGGAGGCCTCTCAAGTTCTTATCTGGCAGTTTGCTCGAATGGGCGATTTCGAAATCGTGGTTTATTTACCTTGGGGGTGGTTCGATGTCATCCAGCGGTGGTCCGGCTACTCGATCGCCACTTTGGCGGCCTTGATCAATTCGAGGTTGGCCTTGATTTCGGTCTCGATATACTTGCGCATTTCCTCGGGCGTCTGCACCGGCACGATAGCGTTAACGGTCCAGAGTTTCTTCTTGAAATCGTCGTTCTTGGCCAGCTCGACAATCTTGGCGTTCAACTTGGTGACGATCTCCTTCGGCAGGCCCGCGGGGCCGTAGAAGCCGAACCAGATCGGCACGTCGGCGCCGATGATCCCGGTCTCCGTCAGGGTCGGAACGTCGGGGAAGTCCGGGTTGCGTATGGGCCCGTTGATGGCGAGCAGGACGAGCTTGCCGGCCTTCACGTGGGGCAGCGTGACTGGCTCGTTCATCATGTGCACATTGCCGGGCAGCACATCGTTGAGCGAGTCAGCGCCGCCGCGATAGGGCACGTGCAGGATGTCGATACCGGCCTTGAGCTTCAGGGCTTCGAGCCTGAGGTGAACGGCCGTGCCGGTGCCGGACGAGGCAAATGAGAGCTTGCCGGGATTCTTCTTGGCGTAGTCGATCAGCTCCTTCATCGTCTTGATGCCGAGCGAAGGGTGGATGACGAAACCATTGGTCACGTCGCCGGTGCGCCCGATCGGCACGAGGCTCGTCATCGGATCGTACGGAACCTTCTTCAGGCTCGGCAAAATGGTGAGCGCCCCGGCACCCATCATGATCAGCGTATAGCCGTCGGGGGCAGCTTTGACGGCCGCCTCGACGCCAATCATCCCGGACGCCCCGCCGCGGTTCTCCACGACGAACTGCTGGCCGAAGGCCTTCGAAAGCTCCTCGTTCCAGGGGCGCGCGATGGCGTCCGTGGCGCCGCCGGCGGCGAAGGGCACGATGACTCGCACGGTCCTGTCCGGCCAGCTCGTCGCCTGGGCGAGCGCACTGGTCGAGAGGCAGGCGGCGATCGTGCCACCTGCAAGGGCGATGAAATGTCGACGATCCATTGGTAGTCCTCACTCCATGATGATCAATCGACCGACCGTCCTGCCGACACGGCTGAAGCGGTGCGGCGGCCGGGCCAGCTCTCAACGGTTAGGTTTGCATCAAGTTGCCGCTTGCAGCGGCACGATGGGTTTGCAGTCGATGGGCCTGGTCTCGCGCTTCATTGTTTAATGTTGAGACTGCTTCTAGCGCTTTGCCACGATCGATACGGGCTGGCCTTTCGGCTTGATGCGCACAACGAGAATTTTGGTAGGCCCTGACGCATCATTGAACGCTCGGTGTACTACGTTGGGAGGCACGTAGACCAAATCTCCAGCCTTCAGGTGCCTGGTCTGAATGCCATCGGCTTCAGCAATCCAGATGCCTTCGAGAATGTATGCGATCTCATGTCCTTCGGGATGAGTGTGCCAAGGCGTACCTCCACCCGCCGGAAAATCGACGACTTGCACCAGGGTTTCCTGGTCGGGCATGCCAGAGAGCTCTGCCTGCAAGGCTGGATGGACCTTTGTTGGTGGCGATTGCCCTCGGGCCTCGTGGCAAACGGTCGTCCCGACTGCCAAGATCATCGCCGCAACCATCAACGAACTCTTGCCTTTGGTGGCGCGCTCGACGGCACAAGCGATGCGCGCTTGTGACAGGCGGGCGGCCGCGAACGTCGTCCACCATCCTAGAATTTCTTCATGAGATCCTCGCTGATGATTTGGCAGTGCCGATACGCATGGACCGTTGGTTTCGAGCTCAATAGGATGGCATTGCACCAACATCCGCGCTTTCAGAGCACCTTAATTTGCACGTAAGAGCAGCTTGATTCTTCTTAAGATCGGCTTGTGGTACCCTGTCCGCGCTGCGATGCGTAGGCAGGGGAACACGGCAAGGTGCGCTATCTCTTTGAAGACTATGCGCTCGACACGGACCGGCGCGAACTGCGCCTCGGCGCCGATCTCGTGCCCCTCGAGCCGCAGGTTTTCGATCTTCTGGCCTACCTGATCCAAAATCGCGAACGCGTGGTGAGCAAGGACGATCTGCTCGCCTCCATCTGGGAGGGACGCATCGTCTCAGAATCGGCCCTGACCACCCGCATCAACGCAGCCCGGAGCGCGATCGGCGACAGCGGTGATCAGCAGCGACTGATCAAGACGCTTCTCCGCAAGGGTATCCGCTTTGTTGGTGCTGTGCGGGAAGAGCAACAGCACACTGCAGCAGGCGCGCGGAACAGCCAACGCCCGCGCTTGCTCTCCCGGATCGCCCATCGATTGCCGTCCTGCCTTTCACCAACATGAGTGGCGATGCCGAGCAGGAGTATATTGCGGATGGCATCGTCGAAGACATTACGACCGAGCTGTCGAGGTTCCGCGAACTGTTCGTCATCGCCCGCAACTCGAGCTTTCACTACAAGGGCCGGGCCGTTGATGTCCGCCAGGTCGGTCGCGAGCTAGGAGTGCGGTACGTGCTGGAGGGTAGCATTCGCCGCGACCGCGACCGCTTCCGCATCAGCGCGCAGCTCATCGACGCCATGACCGGCGCCCATCGCTGGGCCGAGCGTTACGATCGGGACGTGAAAGATGTCTTCGCGGTCCAGGATGAGGTTGCCCGTACCGTGGCAGCAATCCTTGCAGCTCATGTGAGCAAGGCAGAGGCGGAACGGACGCTGCTGAAACCTCCCGACGAGCTTGCAGGCTTATGACTACTACATGCGGGCCGCGGAAACCTATGCGAGCTTTCCACCGTGCCATGCAGGTTGCCGCGATCTACGAGACGCGGCGACTGCTGGAGCAGTGCTTCGCATATGGAACCAGGATATGCGCGGGCTCATGTACTCTATTCGGCGACCAAAATATCGACTTGGGCCCTTGCACTTGATGACGACCACCTGAATCCCGACGCTCTCGAAGAGGCTCACCAGTCGGCGGAGAAGGCCGTCCAACTAGACCCCAATTTGCCTCAGGCTCATGCCCAGTTGGGATATGTCCTGTGCTTCAGGGGAATGCCGGACGCGGCCGT
This sequence comes from uncultured Alphaproteobacteria bacterium, assembly GCA_963840425.1. Classification (GTDB taxonomy): domain Bacteria; phylum Pseudomonadota; class Alphaproteobacteria; order Rhizobiales; family Hyphomicrobiaceae; genus CADEFX01. Next base: position 641,379 of record CAWIYZ010000033.1, read on the forward strand.
GGCACAGTTCGAGCGAGCCCTAGAGCTCAACCCGAATTTTACGGATTGGCGATATGCGGCGGTCCTAGTTTTTGCCGGCCAGGCCGAACGGGCCATCGAAGTTGCGAAGGCACACTTGCGCGTTGATCCTTTCGCCCTGCCGATTGCGCGCGGCTATCTGGGGCTAGCGTATCTTATGCTCAGAAGATATTCGGAGGCGCTGGCGCCTCTCAGTGAATTCGTCTCGCAGTCCCCCAATCACCGCCCTGGCCGCGTCTGGCTGACTGCTGCCTATGCGCACTTGGGGCAACTTGAGGAAGCGCGAGCCCAGGCGGCTCAAATTCTTCGCCTTGATCCCCATTTCGTGGCAGCCGGAACATTCAGGAAGATGACAACCTTCTGGCTGCCCGAGGACGTCGAGCATGTCATTCATGGCCTGCGCAAGGCAGGGCTGCCGCTGGCGTAACAAATAGAGCCTGCGCTAGGCTATGGGTGGTGTGTCGAATGACCGTTTTGGGTCATCTTCTCCCATCGCCGCGCTCGTTGGTTCAGCACGTCTGTTTTACCCCCAAAAACGGAAATGCGAGCGAACTGTGCACGACGGAGAAAAGGTGCCAGAACCGGAACTCAACGAAGTTGTTCGTGGCAATAGATCGGCTCGCCAATCCGGAAAGCGGTCAGCCCACAAGTGCCTCGCGGAGTGCGCAAGCGAGTTGCTCCCGCGTGTAGGGCTTGCCAAGCACTTTGACCTTTCGCGCGGTCTCGCTCACCGCGAGCGGCATATCGCTGTATCCAGAGGTCAGCAACACCTTGATGCCAGGCTTCATCGCGCGAACCCTCTCCGCCACACCGTAGCCTGTCATGCCGCCCGGCATAACGATGTCACTGAACACGAGGGCAATGGGCTCTCCGGACTGAAGCAACGTAATCGCCTCGGGTCCCGTCTTGGCTTCGACAACAGCGTAGCCAAGGGATTCAAGCCGTCTCACGGTCGCCTCCCGGACCTTATCGTTGTCCTCGACGACCAGGATGAGCTCGCCATTCCCCAAGGGAGTCTCCTTGATAGAGGGCGTCGAACGGCTCACGATCGGCCCAGGTTTGGCCTTGGGAAAATACAGGCGGACGGACGTGCCCTCACCTTCGGTGCTATCAATCGCGACGAAGCCCCCTGACTGTCGGGCTGTGCCATAGACCGTGGCGAGGCCTAGCCCCGTGCCCTTCCCTGGTTCCTTGGTCGTGAACAATGGCTCCATCGCATGGCTGAGTACCTCCGGACTCATGCCATGTCCCGTGTCGCTGACGGTAAGCATTACGTACTCGCCGGGCCGCGCATTCGCGATGCGCTCCGCGCCGTCTGCGTCAAGTGTGACGTGGCGTGTCTCGATCGTAAGCATGCCGCCATTGCACATAGCATCCCGCGCGTTGATCGCAAGGTTGAGGATGGCATTGTCGACATCGCCCGGATTGGCCATGGTCTGGCAGGGGTCGGGCGACAATTTCAAAGAGACGGTCACCTGCTCGCCGAGCGTTCGCCTCAGCAGCCCAATCGTGCCCGTGACGCGATCATTGAGGTCCAGTCGCTCGAGCCCGACCCCTTGCCGGTGCGAAAGGATGAGCAGCCTGTGGGTGAGGCTGGCACCCATCTGGATTGCATCTATCGCGTCCTGGATCGCATTGCTGATCTTCTCATCAGTGCTGCGAAGCGTGACCATATCTAAGTTGGAGGAGATGGCCGCCAGGACATTGTTGAAGTCGTGCGCCATACCGCCGGCAAGCTGGCCGATTGCTTCCAGGCGCTGCGATTGCGCCAGCGCTGCCTGTGTCTCCATGAGCGCCTGGCTCGCGTTTGTCCGCTCGACCACCGCGCTGTAGAGCGTGTCCTGCAGCTCCAAGATCTCGGGCGGTCCGATCTCAATCGGCTTGCCAGGTTCCGCGGACGCGTCGGCAAACGCCTGGCGCAGCTGGTCGATCGGCCGAGTGATCTGTCGGGCCAGGCTCCAGGCCAGCAAGAGGCTCACGACAGAAAGGCCAGCGCCCAGCATGACCGCCCAACGCACCGTGTTCCAGGCGAGTGCACGCAGCTCTGCTTTCTTCACAGAGACACCGACGGTCCAGTTGCTCATGGAGGGAAGCGCATTGGCGGTTATGAGCGCGTCGCCCTCAAGGGATGGATACTCGAACAGACCAGTTTGACCTTTGATCGCGCGCCACCCTTGAGAGGCAAGTTGGCCAATCTCGGTCGCTCCTTTCGGCACCCGCGCGATGAAACGGCCTTGGCTATCGATGATGCCGACGAGCCAGTTTTTGGGGATGTCACGCGCACTGAGGAGGCGGAGGAATTCGCGGCCTCTAATGCCAACGGCCAGCCCACGAAAGGGTTGACCGTTCTTGAAGATTGGGACTTCGATATTAGCAACCCAATCCTGAGCTGCGCGACTTTGTAAGACGTCAGATATGACAATCGAGCGCGTTGCGAGTGCGCGTTGTTGGGCCTCCATCGCAAGCGGAAGGCGGCGCGGCAGGCGCTCGCCCGGCTGGACCAAAGTGTTGATGAGCTGCTGGCCATTCACATCGGCAACCAGAACCCAGACAGCTCCCCCTTCCGGGAATTCACGGCGTGCCTCAGCCTCGAAAGCCTCAAGGTTATCTTCAAGCAAGTCCGGTGAGCGGACCAACGATTCTGCTAGCGCAATGAACTTGCCGAGCTTGGCATCGACGGCGGCCGCGATTGATCGGGCGGCATAGAGAAGGCTTGTGCGTTGTACCTCGTTAGCCCGTTGAACGAGGTCCCAGATCACCCCGACGATGACGAGATTGAGCGGCAGAGCCAAGCCGAGCACGAGCAGGATCAGGCGAGCGGAGATGCTTAAACGGTTGAACGCAGCGCTGGGTTGCAGACCGCCAAGACGTTTCGCCAGCAGAGCGGAAATCGCACCTTGTGCGGATGTCGCTGTGCCGCGGGTGACGCGGGAATGCTGAGGCGCTGGCGCTAGCAAGAAAAGGGTTCCCTCACCTTGTGCAGACATGCGCGAGCCATGTGCGGCAGAAGGCGGCTCTGTTAGCTGCCCTTGCCAACGATCGCACAGAGAGCCGTCATGAGCTCCGCTGCGTCGAACGGCTTCTGCAAGTGGGTCAGCGGTCGTCCCCGTGAAGTGTCGGGTAGGGCGTAGCCGGACATGACGACGACATCGATACCTTGCTCCCGTAAATCGTCAATGAGGTCCCACGCCATCTCTCCTCTCAGGTTGACATCGACCAGGGCTGCCCGAGGCCGATGGGTCGCGAGGAGACGTCTTGCCTCCGCCATGGTCGCGGCCGGACCCAAGACATCCATGCCCAGTTGCTCGAGCACTCCCTTCATGGCTTTGGCAACGTGCCAGGCATCCTCGACGACGAGAATGGGCACGGCCCGTAGGATGCTCGGATCGCATAAGGGATCTGGCGCCACGGTCGCCAATCCTGCATGCCCGCCTGAATACATCCCGTTGACCTTGCTAACCATGTGCCCCTCCGATCAATACCGCCGCATGACCTCTGGTTGGTGCTGAACCAGCCCCATTCAAATTGCGGCTTAGTTGCGGGGACCTGATCGCCCACGTGCCAGGGATCTCGAGCCGGCAACACACGCCCGTGCCTAAGAACTCGCAGTCGGTCTTGCCGCCAAGCTCATAGGGGATCAGGTGGTTGATGACATTCGTTCCGTATCCGAACCTGCCTGGAGCTTTGACGTCGGGCCCGCCGGACTCCTGCCACTTAATCACGAGCCCATCGCCGGCGCCCTGGTTCTGCGACCAAGACCATTGCACCGATACCCGGCCGGTGCGGACCGACAGCGCACCATACTTGGCGGCGTTGGTGGCCAGTTCATGCAGCGCCATTCCTACCGCCTGGCCTGCCTCCGGCGTCAGGAGCACGTCAGGCCCATCGATGTGCGTGTTGTTGTGTGCCGCATAGGGTGCAAGCTGGCGCCTGAGCAGCGCGTCCAACGGCAAGCCCTGCCATCGACGGTTGCTCAGCAGCTCGTGTGTCGACGCTAGAGCCCGGATGCGCGCGTCGAGCGCAGCCACGAAGTGCGGCATCGAGCTGCTGGTCTCCAACGTGTTGGCGGCGACGGCAGCGACGGTGGCGAGCACGTTCTTGACGCGATGGTCGAGCTCGGCAATCAGCATCCGCTGATGGTCGTCGGCACGCCGACGCTCGGTGACATCGATATTGAGCCCAATCACCCGCTGCGGTTGGTTGTCCGCATCAAACGATATGAAGCTACGTGCCTCGATCCAGCGCACCTCGCCCCCAGGACGAACGATGCGATACTCAATGCCGTATTCGTTCCGACGCTCGCGGAAGGCCTGCCTCCGCGCGGCCTCGACGCGAACAAGGTCCTCGGGGTGTGCGCGCGCGCGCCATTGGCTGCGCGTTGTCTCCGTTGTTCCTTCCGGCAGACCGTGCAGGGCGGCATACCCCTCCGTAACCTGCATCACATCCGCATTGAAATCATAGGCATAGCTGCCGACGCCAGCCGCCTTTCCCGCAAGAGAGAGCTGCATATTGCGCTCGTCCAGAGCCCGCTCCGCATTTTTGCGATCCGTGACGTCGATGTTGGCACCAACCAGGCGTGGTCCATCCCCGTCGTAGGATATGAAGCTGCGTGACTCGATCCAGCGCACCTCACCGTCGGGGCGGACAATGCGATAGTCGCAATGGTGGTCGTGCCGCCGGGCCGCAAGGGTTCGCGCCAGGCGTGTCTCAAGACGAGCCAGGTCGTCCGGGTGCACTCTGGCGCGCCAATCAGCCCGGCTGCTGTCCTCAGTTCCCTCAGGCAGGCCGTGGATGGTTGCGTAGCCGGGCGATACCTGCATGCATCCCGTTGCGACGTCGAACGTGAATGTGCCGACCAAAGCCACCTTGCCAGCAAGGTCAAGCTGCATCGTGCGCTCAGCCAACGCCAGCTCGGCCGTCTTGCGCTCGCTGATATCGACGGTCATGTTTATGACGCCGACCACAGCGCCAGCTCCATCGTACACGGGAGTGGGATAGGGCATGATGGGGATGCGAGTGCCGTCAAGCCGCTCGAGGATGGCTTCGACGGTGCGCACGGAGCGGCCCTGCCTCAGCGCGACCTCGGTCGGACAGTCCTTGAGGGGCATCGGCGTGCTGTGACGATCATAGAAGCGGGCAAGATCACACCATCTGTCCTCACCGAACCTGGGCCTTGTCCCCCAGAGATCGACTGCCGCCTGGTTGCAGTAGGTGACGTAGCCATCGGCGTCCGTCACGTAGATGGCGGCGGGAAGCGCTTCAAGCAGCTCTCGGAATTTGCGCTCGTTCCTTTCGAGCGCTCCTTCGAGCTGTTTGCGCTCGGTGATGTCACGTGTCACGCCAAGCAATCGTATAGGCCGGCCCTTGGCATCGCGCACGACCGTGCCCTCGAGCGCAACCCAACGCTCTGGCGCAGGCGTCGAACCAGTGGTTGGCGCCAAGCGGTAATCGACTTTGTAATTGCTGCGCGCACGTCCTGAAGCGCGGAAGCCTGCATCGATGCTGGCCAGATCGTCGCAATTGATAAATGACCGCGCTGCCGCGAGCGTTTGGGGTGGCGCCTCCAAATCATGTCCATGGATCTGTCGATCCCGCGCGTTGTTTGCGAAGCGGTCGGAGATCAGATCGAGGCTCCAGACCCCCAGCTCGGCACCTTCGACGGCCAATTGCAGTTGCTCGTTGCTATCCCGGAGTGCCGCCTCGTTGTGCCGCTTCTCTGCAAACAGCGCGGCCAGGATCAAGCCGAACAGCGAAACAAGCAGCAACGCTGCGCGAGCAGCGTGCACCCGATCAAGCAGAGGTAGGCTCGCGTCTCCCAAGCGCCCGACGCCGAACGTCGTGGTCCAAACGATGACCAGAGCGAGGATAAAAACCCCCGCCGCGGCAAACAGCGGCCGGCCGCGCGCCGCCAGCCAAAACAGCAGCGGCAAGATCAAGCCCAGCGGGGCGATGCTGAACCAATAGTCCGACGATGTCGCAAGAGTGCCGCTGCTGACGGCTGTGAGCACCAGAAGCGCCATCATCCCTTCGACACTCTCTCCCATCTGCGGCCTATCGTCGAGCAAGCGGGCGAGCCCGATGATCAGCGGCGCAACGGCGATGGCCCCCAGTGCATCGGCAGCGGACCAGTCGAGCCAGATGGTCAGCACCGGCGCGCCCAGGTTGTGGAACAGGATGAACCCTGCCGTTGCAGCGGCGCCCGAGATGACAGCAGCAACGGCGATCGCCGCAAAGAAGTGCAGCACCTGGCGAACGCTATCGAAATTGAAACCGGACCCGTAGCGCCGTCCGATCAGCCACGCTGCGAACAGCGCTTCGCCCGCATTGCAGAATGCAAACACAATGGCAGTTGCGAGGTTGCGATCGCCCTGCAGGTTGGCCACAATCGTGGCAGCCATCACGCCTGCGGCCACCGGCCATCGTGCCTTGGGTCCAAGTGCGATCAGGACACCCGAGGCGATACCCGCTGCCGGCCAGAACACCGCCACGCCGTCGATTGGGGTCACCAACAAGAGGCTAAGCCGCGCGGCCAGCCAATAGCCGATGCCGACGACAATCCCGAGGGCTACCGCTTCAATCGGCGAGGCCCACGCACCTTGTCGCAAACAAATGCCATGGGGCTTCCCCTGCGGGAGCTTCTGCTGCATGCGTGGATCCCCTCTCCCGTCAACTCGGGTAACGTCCCGATTGGGTGGTCGTCGGACGCGACACCCTCCACCCATGACTATGGTAAACGGCCGGAGAAGCGTCCGCATCAGGGGGAACCCTGAGATCTCAGAGAGAAAGTCGGTAGCTCGCAGCCAGAAGATAGTTAAGGCAAGCTCACCCGGTCTTTGAGCCGCGGACTAGCTGGACCGCGTGCTGGTCAGTTCGCAGCGGGTGAACGATGCACCGATCTGAAGGTCCGACTTGGGTCAAAAGTTCGCGTCGGCAGCCTGCATCCACTACGTCCGGTCCACCTCAACAAACGGAAGTGATCCCAGCATGCGTTGGACGGCGAACCCTATCGCCACAGGCCCTCAAACCGCCGGCCTGCCACGCGCGTGTAGCGCACGGTGTGCTTGGGATCGCGATGGCCGAGGTAGTCCTGCGCCGTGCGCAGATCGACCCCGGTATTGGCCAGGTAGTATCCGCAGGAATGCCGCAGCATGTGCGGCCACACCCGCCCGAGCTTGGCTTTCTGGCCGGCTGAGCGGATCAGATAGTTGACCGCCTGTCGGGTCATCGGCGCCTCGCGCTCCGACACGAACAGCCAGGGCAGCTTGTCCTTCCGGGTGGCGAGATAACGCTTGATGGCGCGCAGCTCGTCACCGGGGATCGGGTGCTCGACCGACAGCGAGTTCTTGAGCCGCTTCACCCATAGTCGGGCGCGTCCCAGGTTGAGCTGATCCCGGCGCAGGCCGGTCGCCTCCGAGACGCGCAGGCCATGGCGATAGATCATGAGCAGCAGGAGGTGATCGCGGGCACCGTGCCGGCCCGTCTTGGCCGCCTCCAGCAGCTTGTCCATCTCGCTGGGATCGAGGAAGTCCTTGGCCCGCTCGTGGCCATTGGTCGTGCCACTCTTTACTCTTCGCCTCTTGGTCGGCATTGCGCGCGGCCTCAAATCTCTAGTGATTACAATCGTCGACAATAGCACACTCGCTACACAATGCGTCCTTTGTAAAGAGTGGCCTTGTTAGGTGGCGAGCGGTGGTCTCAATCTGCCCGCTAGGTTTCACCTATTCATCGATGCGCGGCCACTTCGTCGATCGTGCTGAGGCGGCCAACGTGGTCGGCATCGACAATGCATCCCGCATTCGCCGCCCGGCACCCGAAGAGTTTCATCTCGCTGGATGATGCCGATCACCTGCTGTCGCGCGCCGAGGCTGCAACGTACGCCGCCAGCGTAATTGTCGCCTGGGCTCCCAAGTACACACCGGACCCGTCGCCGGAAACGGGCGCCACTGATCATGTCCTGGTAGCGAAAAGAGCCGGGGCAAGTTCCAGAACGTCTGACGCTCTTCCCCACGATCGCACTTCTTCTGCCGCGTTTGGTCTATGGATGACGGACAATCGTGGTTCACCGGCTCCCCGTCGGACCGCGCTTGCGCGGTAGTATCCCCCTGAGGAAGGGATAAGCTACTCACCTGCGTAGCTCCAACCCAGATCCTGTCGATGTTTCCAGAGCCGTTGACCGCCAATTGCGGGAGGGGGCTGGCAATGCCATAGTTGTGGTCGACGGCGCCCGCGAAAGGCCCGTCCAACGAAGAGAAATACCGTAATTGGGAGGACTCTCGCGCATGACCCCGCTCACGAGAGCGCTGTGCTTTGCTGTCGCGTTCGGACTGGCTCCACTCATTCACCTCGGGCCAACACTAGCGCAGGACGTGAAGCTGCCGCCGTCGATAACCTTCACGGCCTACGACACCGGCTCCTCCGGTTTCAACATCGCTGTGGCGGTCGGCAAGATGCTCAAGGACAGTTACAAGTCCGATGTGCGCGTGCTGCCCGCCGGCAACGACGTCGCGCGGCTCGGGCCGTTGAAGGCGGGGCGGGCACAAGCATCGGCCATGGGTATTGGAAGCTACTTCGCCCAGGAAGGCATTTTCGAGTTCGCTGTCAAGGATTGGGGACCCCAGCCACTGCAGGTCCTGCTCTCCTCGCTTGATTGCAACAACATTTCGATCGGCATCGCCAAGGATACCGGCGCCAAGGAGATCAAGGATCTCAAGGGTAAACAAGTCGGCTTTGTCGTCGGCTCGCCCGCCCTAAACCAGAACATGCTGGCTATGCTGGCGTTCGGAGGGCTCAACGCAGCCGATGTGAAGATCGCCGAGTTCGCAAGCTACGGCGCCATGTGGAAGGGCGTGCTCAACAACGAGATCGACGCCGCCGTGGCTTCGAACATATCCGGCCAGGCAAAAGAGGCCGAAAGCTCAGCCGCGGGGCGTTTTCTATCCGGTCATGCCGCATTCAGACGCGGCCGCTTGGGCTCGGGTCGCGAAAATCGGTCCGTACTTCGCGCGCCATAAGGCAACGTGCGGTATCTCGGCTTCGAAGGAGACGCCCCTCGAGACCTCTTCCTATCCGTACCCCATCTTCATGGTCTACGCGTCGCAGCCCGACGATGTCGTTCACGGCCTGACCAAGGCCATGGTCGATGGCTATGCCGACTACAAGGACAGCGTTCCCGGCGCATCTGGCCTCGATGCCAAGACGCAGAACTTCCAGTGGGTACTGCCGGTGCACCCTGCGGCCGTCACGGCGTTCAAGGCGGCCAAGGTCTGGAAGGATGCAGATGAGGCGCACAATCAAAAGCTGCTTACGCGCCAGAAGGTGCTCGCAGACGCATGGTCCGGCTTCCTGAAGGGCTCGCCGCCCGAGGATAGGGAGGGCTTCACCAAGGGCTGGATGGCGGCTCGGAAAGCGGCGCTGACCAAAGCCGGGCTCGACGTCGTGTTCGAGTAGGAACGGTCAGCCACACAGACAGCACGGTGGAGCGCCGCGGCGGCAGGCGGGAGGTGGGGACTAGGCCAGTTCCGATGAACGGGCTGGCGTTCCTCTGGTTGGTGCAATCCGGTCCGCGTCTATGACATCAGCGCCTAGCCCTAGTCCCGATACCGCTCGAACTGGAAGACGCGTCGAGTACGACGACCCGCATGCGGCAGCAGGGCTGGTCGAGGCCGAAGCGACGCGGGTCCGCCAGCTCACAGGATTCTGGCGCTGGCTGCTCATGTTGAGCACGGCCGCGACGATCTTTCTGTGCATCAACCAGCAGTTCACCCTGCGCTTCTTCGTCGGCTACACGCAGCTCAACACTGAATACTTTTACCTCCTGATCGTTTTGATGCTGCCGTTCACCTACCTGATCTTCCCCGGCAGCTCGCGGGCGCCGCTGGATCGCGTGCCCTGGTACGACGCGCTGCTGTTCGTGATAACGGTCGCTTCGGGCATCTACCTGATGCTGCACATTCGCACGGCGGCAGAGCTGGGTTGGGAGTTCAACGGGGCACCACAACCTGTCATCTGGGCGGGCCTGGTGATGTGGTTCCTGCTGATGGAGGCCCTCCGCCGCACGGGCGGCTGGAGTCTTCTGCTATCGGTGCTGCCGTTCACGCTTTATCCGCTGTTCGCCGAGGCCAAGTGGCTCGGGCCGCTCAGGGGCAGCCAATCCAGTTTGGAGGAGGCGACCGCCTATCACGTGCTGTCGACCGAGAGTCTGCTCGGCATCCCGGTTCAGGCTTTCGCCGATACGGTTATCGGCTTTCTTGTATTCGGCACCGCCCTCATGATGACGGGGGCTGGCAAGTTTTTTATCAACTTGGCATTCGCGCTCTGCGGCACGTTTCGCGGCGGTGCCGCCAAGGTCGGCATCTTCGCATCGGGTTTGCTCGGCATGATGTCGGGCTCGATCGTATCCAACGTGCTGACTGCCGGCACGATGACCATACCGACCATGAAAAGAACGGGCTTTTCGCCCTCGTACGCGGCGGCGATCGAAGCGTGTGCCTCCACAGGGGCGGTATTGGCGCCGCCGGTCATGGGTGCCACTGCCTTTGTCATCGCCCAGTTCCTGAACGTGTCGTACGCAGAGGTCGCGCTCGCTGCTGTCATACCCGCGGCGCTCTATTACATTGGCTTGTTCATGCAGGTCGACGCCTATGCCGCCCGGCACGGCCTCAAGGGTCTCGAGCGTGCCGAACTGCCGAGTGCGTGGCAGACTTTGAAGGAGGGCTGGTACTACGTGTTCGTGGTGGCGCTGCTGGTGGTCATGCTGCTGCACTTCAAGCGTGAAAGCCATGCCCCCTTCTACGCGACGGCGCTTCTGCTCGTGCTCAACCAGGTTTTCAACAAGGAGCAACGCTGGACAGCGCGACACCATAACCAGATTTCTCGAGCTCAACGGCCGCACGTTTGTCGAGCTGATCGGCATCCTCGCCGGCTGCGGCCTGCTGATCGGTGCCTTTTCGATGACGGGCGTGGTCTCGAGCCTCGCCAACGACCTGCTCACGCTGGCAGGTAGCAACGCGCTGCTCCTGCTCGCCATGTGCGCGATCACCAGCCTCATTCTCGGCCTCGGGCTGACGACGACGGCGTGCTACATCTTTCTCGCCATCCTGGTGGCGCCGGCACTCGAGAAGCTCGGCCTCAACAAGATGGCCGTGCACATGTTTATCTTCTACTGGGGCATGCTCTCCTCGATCACGCCGCCCGTGGCCATCGCTTCCTTCGCCGCCGCCGGCATTGCGGGGGCGCCGGCCATGAAGACAGGTTGGGAGAGCATGAAGGTCGGCTCCATCATCTACTTCATCCCGTTCTTCTTCGTGATGGCGCCGGAGCTGGTTCTGCAGGGGCCAAATCCTTATCTGACGGCCTTGGTGCTTGCCGGCAAAGCGGCCGCGGGCACCCTGATCATCTGCGGCGGCATTCAAGGTTACATGACCGGCATCGGCGACCTCAGGGGAGCCGGCTGGCTCGAGTGGCCGATCCGCATTGCGCTCATCGTGGGCGGCATCGTTCTGGCGACGCCCGCTGCCAGCATCCTACCGATTTCGATGATGCAGCTCATACTTATCGCACTCACCATCCTCGCTCCGGCACTTTTGGTGGCGCGGGTCCTCGTGCCGCGCCCAGCGACCGCACAACGGAGCCTTCGCAAATAGATGGGCCATCGTTCATTGGCACGGCGCTGCCCAAAAGGTCGAGGTTGTGTAGTGTCCAGTTGTTCATGTCGATCAACTCGCCGCGGATCTGCAGCGAACGTGCGAGCCAACCGTCGCGCACATAGGCGCGGTTCGACCAGCATTCGTAATACTGCTCCCTGCGCGGCGATGGCGCATCCTCGATCAGCATCCGAGCCGCGCTCATGCCGTCGAAGGGCAGCGCCGGCTTGCCGTTGCTCGTCTCCAGGCGCGGGACCCCGGCGAGATCGAGCAGCGTCGGCATGACGTCGGTGACGTGCATGAGCTGGCGGCGGAAATCGCCGCGCGCCCTGATGCGCTCCGGCCATGAGGCGATGAAGCTGACGCGACGCCCGCCGCCGCCGGTATATGTCTTGAAACTCGGGAACGGTGGTTCGAAACTTCGCCCCAGGCCGTCGGATAGAGCGAGATGCTCTGCGGCCCGCCAAGAAGTCCGGCGAGCATGCCGCGCTCGTGCTCCAGCGATTGCGGCGGCAGTCCGGAATAACGCCGG
>CAWIYZ010000034.1:0-445303 GCA_963840425.1 uncultured Alphaproteobacteria bacterium
ATCCGTGAACTCGCTGAGTTGTTATCGAAGCGCCAATTCAGTGGGCTGCCGGTAGTGGATGCGAACGGGAGGCTTCTTGGGATTGTTAGTGAGGGGGACCTGATCCATCATTCTGCAATTGGGGCTGACCCGAAGGGCAAGTGGTGGCTCGAGAGGCTCGCGGATCCCGATGCGATTGCGCGCGCCTATTCAAGAACACATGGCCAAACGGCAGGCGATGTCATGGTGCGGCACGTCGCGACCATCTCAGACGAGGCCGATCTAGGGCAGGTTGCGGCAACTCTCGACACCCAAGGCATCAAGCGCATCCCAGTGATCAGGGACGGACACTTGGTCGGAATCATCACGCGCAGCGATCTCGTCCGTGCCCTGGCCCACGCAGATCTAGACCGTGATGGTGCGCCTCGCGACAACGCCACTGTACAGAAAGATATCCTCGGCAAGATGGCGGAGCAGTCGTGGCTCGATACGAGTTATGTCAATGTTCAGGTGAGAGAAGGCATTGTGGAATTGGGAGGCTTTATCGCGTCCGAAGACCAGCGTCATGCACTGCATGTTCTGATCGACGAAGTCAGTCGCTCTCGCAAGATCGACGACAAACTTCAGATCGGTCTTCCTGTAGTCAGCGATTTCATGTGACTCTGCTTGCTATGATAGCGCAACGAACAGCGTACGCGACCGGCGACTTGCCCGCCAAGAAGAAATATAGCTGCCTTTGTGAAGCGCCATGACCAATAGAGAGCTGGCTTATATTGTTAAAGACCAAAAGCCGCTGGTGCTCGCGCGCGACAAGACCGTCCGGGAAGCCTGCCGCTGCATGTGGAAAAGTCGGAGCGGATCGGTTCTGGTCATTGACCCGCGGCAGCGCCTGAGCGGCATCTTCACCGGTCGCGACGCCGTGCAAGTGCTGGCCAAAGGCAAGGATGCTGGTGGCACCCTTCTGGCGAAAGCGATGACGCGCAAACCCGTGACGATCTCGCCTGGGAGTAGCGCCATCGACGCACTGCGTGCGATGAGCGAGGGCGGCTTCCGCCATGTCCCGGTGACGGAGAACGGAACGGTCAAGGGAGTGGTTTCGCGCGGTGATCTCAAGGGCATGGAATTCGAAGAATTCCGCCGGAAATTCAGCGGTCCGGCGAGAGCCTCGGCGATAAGCTTCCGAGCGGTGGCGCAAATCATAGAAGGCCAACGGCCACTCCTGGCTGCAGAAAACGACGCGATCCAATATGCATGCCGATCCATGTCGAGGCGTAAGAGCGGATCCATCCTCGTTGTTGACGCCCAGCAGCGCTTGTCAGGCATATTCACTGGCCGTGACGCGGTACGTGTGCTGGCCACAGTCGAGGACGCTACCGCGACCCGTCTTGGCGAAGCGATGACAAGAAACCCCCTGACGATAACATCGGCAAGCTCCGCGATCGATGCATTGCGCTCCATGAACGACGGAGGTTTCCGGCATCTTCCCGTGATCGAGAACGAAAAGATCCTCGGGGTGGTCTCACGGAGTGACTTTACAGGAATTGAGATTGATCGATTGGACGAGGAAGAGCATTTGAAAGAGGTCATCTGGTAACTGCTGCTGGGCTCTTAGCGCGGGCCGGCGGCACTGACGGATTAACCCAATGTTTCTGACGAATGCTGCTGGCGCCCCGGTTGTGACCCTTTGGGTACTATGAAATGAGGTAACTTGCGGCGCTGGTAGAGGGGCACACTGCGCAACAACGCAGATGATCGTGTCCGATCCGATCTTCGAAGCTTGCTTCCTGGCCATGCAGCATGGAATTGCGAGTTATGGCGTGGCGAGGGCTGCAATCAGGGATCGGAATTGGGAATGAGTGGTCTTGAGCTTGATACCCCGTATTGGGGCCAAGACGCCGTCCTTCTGAGCGCAGCATTAGGGTCAGGCCCCGGCGGCCTGTCGTCGGAGCAGGCCGCCGCGAAGCTTCGGTTGGTCGGCCCGAACAGCGTCGAAGACGCGTCGCACCTGAGTGCGCTTCGCGTGCTTCTGCGCCAATTCGAGAGTCCGCTCGTCCTGATCCTCATCTTTGCAGCTGCCATGTCGCTGGTGCTGCAGCAATGGGTGGATGCGGCCATCATTCTGGCGATTGTGCTCGGAAGCGCATTGCTCGGCTACTTTCAAGAGTACCGAGCATCAAGGGCGATTGAGCAACTGAAAAGCCGACTAGCGTTAACTTGCCGCGTCATGCGGAATGGCGTCGAGCAAACAGTGTCCGTGAGTACCGTCGTGCCCGGCGATATCGTGGTACTCTCAGCCGGCAATTTGATCCCTGCCGATGGCCTCGTGATTGAGGCAGACGACTTCCTCGTCAGCGAGGCGAGCATCACGGGCGAGTCGTTTCCCGTCGAAAAGCGTCCCGGGATCGTAAAGCCAGAAGCGTCCCTTTCGGCGCGCACAAACGCAGTCTTTCTCGGCGCCTCTGTCCGAAGCGGCACGGCAAAGGTCCTTGTCGTCGACACCGGTCGCCGAACCGCCTTCGGGGAGATCGCAGCACAGCTCAAAACCCGCGAGCCCGAAACGGATTTCGAACGGGGCGTCCGCCAGTTCGGGTACCTGCTGATTCGCGCGATGGTCGTCATCGTCTTGTTTGTCCTGATGGTGAACCTGCTTCTCGGTCGCCCGGCGATCGAGTCCTTCTTGTTTGCTGTTGCGCTTGCTGTCGGTCTGTCGCCAGAGCTGCTGCCTGCCATCGTCAGCGTGACCCTCTCAGCCGGCGCCCGGGCCATGAGCCAACGCGGCGTCATCGTGCGCCGCCTGGAAGCGATCGAGAACCTGGGCAGCATGGACATCCTTTGTACCGACAAGACCGGCACCCTGACCGAGGGCACCATCGTTCTCAACGATGCCTGGGATGCGAACAGCCGCCCGTCGGACGAAACCCGTCAGCTTGCCTTTCTCAATGCTGTATTCGAAAGCGGTATCGAAAACCCACTTGATGCTGCGATTGTAGCCGCAGGCAAAAGCGTAGGCCTGACAACTCACGGCTACACGAAGATTGATGAAATTCCGTATGACTTTGTTCGCCGCCGACTCACCATCGTGGTGGCGGAAGAAAGTACTCCGACGCAGCACCTCATTATCATCAAAGGGGCGTTGTCAAACGTGCTCGACACATGCTCATCGCTCGAGCGCGATGCAGTTGATATCCCGCTCACATCCGCGTTGCGCACTGAACTCGACGCAGTGGTTGCAGCCAGAGGGGCCGAGGGGTTCCGGGTCTTGGCTGTAGCGACGCGCCGGACTCCGGCGAAGGACCGTTACGGCCACGCTGACGAGCAGGGCATGACCTTTCGCGGTTTTCTTGTCTTCTTCGACCCGCCTAAGCTTGACGCTCAACGTGCGGTCCACGACCTAGCTCGGCTAGGCATTCGGATCAAGGTTATCAGTGGAGACAATCGTTATGTCACGGCTCATCTGGCAAAGAGCGTTGGTCTGCGTTCGAAGTCAATGTTAACGGGCGAGGACTTAGGGAAGCTCCGGGATGAGGCATTGTGGCACCTCGCGCCACGCACTGATCTCTTCGTCGAAATCGATCCTCAGCAGAAGGAGCGCATTGTCCGCGCCTTGCAGCGAACCGGGCACTCGGTCGGATACCTTGGAGACGGCATCAACGATGCCCCAGCCCTGCATGCCGCCGACGTCGGCATCTCCGTCGAAGGGGCCGTGGATGTCGCCCGCGAGAGCGCCGACATCATCCTGCTCAGTCGCGATCTCGACGTTCTGCGTACTGGCGTGGAGGATGGCCGACGGACCTTCGCCAACACGCTCAAATATATCTCGATCACCACCAGCGCAAACTTCGGAAATATGGTGAGCATGGCGCTCGCAACACCACTGCTTCCGTTTCTGCCGCTGGCGGCCAAGCAGATCCTGTTGAACAACTTTCTATCCGACTTGCCATCGATTGCGATCTCGAGTGACAACGTTGATGCGGACCGCCTCTCCCGACCGCAGCGCTGGAATATCAAGGACATTCAGCGTTTCATGGTTCTGTTCGGGCTCATCAGCTCGGTTTTCGATCTGACGACGTTTGCAGTCCTGCTACTGGTCTTTCACGCTGACCAAGCGACTTTTCAGACGTCTTGGTTCGTTGTCTCATTGCTGACCGAACTCGCCGTGGTATTGGTCCTGCGGACGCACGGGCCCGCTTTGCGCAGCAGACCAAGTCGCTTGCTGCTGTGGACTACGCTTATGGTGTCCGTGGCTACCCTCGCAATCCCGTTCCTTGGGCGGTGGAGTTCGGTGTTTGGATTTGTGCCCCTCACGACGCTCCAGATGGGCACTGTCATCGCGATTGTTGTTGGCTACATTATAGCGACAGAAGGCGTGAAGGTCTGGTTCTATGGGCACAAGTCGGAGCGAAGCCGACGATTCCGGCACGAATGACCTTATGGGGCGTACACTTCGCATCATGTCCACGCGGTCGTATCACCGTGTCATTGGTTCGCACTGCCGCCCGGTCCACACTTCCGGCGCACTGCTTGATCATCAACGCTGGTCGGCGCACCAATGTCTAAGGCGTGCTGCGGCTCAGTGTGTGGCGCACAGGCCGTGCCCCTATTCTGAGCATCGCAAGAACATGGAGGTGGAGCGCACGATGGCAATCGAACTCAGCGCCATCCGACCAGGTCAGTGCTACGTGACCAAACATGCTGAAGTGCGCAAAGTATTGAGCATCAAGGACGGCATCGTAACCTACGATTCGCGCGGACCGAGGCCAGGCTCGTGGACAACGAGGCCAACAGTGAGGCTTGAGATATTCGCACGCGATGCTATCGGCGAGGGCGAATGCGATCAGAAAGCTAACACCGCGCCATAGGCAATTCGCCAAAGGGCGCCTGCCCGAACCGAACGGTTGCTACGCGCAGATGCGGTGGCCTCGACGGGCTGTGGGCCGATGAGTGGATTGTCCATCCGCGACTGAATTGAGCTTCCGCTCGTTGGCTCACGCCGGCCGGGCCCCTCGAATGAGGCGCAAGATTCGATGGGAAGCGACACGCGATTGAAGTCCCCTTCAAACCTCCGACAATTGTGTAGCGCGACTGTCTTGCCGCGAGATTCACGCTCTCACGGCTGGACGGAACGCTAGAGGCAAGACTCAAGTGGCGATTGGCCTCGAGCAGTCAATCGCTCTTGCTCAACAGCCGCTCTTCAACGCTTTCTGCGAAACCGTCCCATCCGGAAGCATAGACATTCAAGGATTTGGAAGCGCGACTCTAGCGGCGTCCGTCTTTTGATCTCCGTCAAGGAGGTGGGCGTGTCGCTGCGGCCTATTGGAAGCACCCGACATACTTGTGCAAGGAGGGGGATATGTCACAACTGCTCGCAGCTCGCCATGCGGCCTCCATCATGGAGGGAGAGCATAGATTGCCCGCCCGTCGGTGGCATGCAACGGGCTACCAGATCAGCATCGTCTCGTCACTTGTCATGGCGGCTTGTATCGGTGTGTTCTTCATCGGCATTGCCGGCTGGACCCCACCCGAAAGCCACCAGGAGCTGGCGGACTTCAGCGTGACCTGGCTTCTGCTGACCTATATCTGGGTGCAGATGGGTAGTTTGATCCTGGTTGGCGCCGGGACCAAGAACCAGATGTGGCTCGATGCCCTCACGTCTATGCTACCTCTGTTTCTCATTCTGTACGTGGTCCTTCAGCATCATTCGGGCTATGTCGTCCTTTCGTCATTCCAGGCAAAGACGGCATGGGTAACCGCCTACACCATGCTCTTGGACGTCGTAATCGATCTAGGCGTAACGGTGTTGCTGAGCCGACAGGTTGTCGAAGTGGGTGGCGGCGGAGTGGGTTGATCTGCAGAAGCCGCTCAAATGCGATGCCATCACATCACCACGGAGGTTCGGCAACCTAGGAATTCGCCAGAGACACGTGCGGGTTTCAAGATGCTGAAACAGCAACACTAGGCGAGCGTCAGCGGCAGATCAGGACCGGGATCGTGCTGTGCGTGACGACATTGTGGGCCTGGCTACCAAGCAACAGCCGGGTCAAACCCCGGCGGCCATGGGAAGCCATCACTATCAGATCGCACGTCCTCGCCCTCGCGGTCTCGAGAATGCCTTCTGCGGCATGACGGTCCTTGACGTGGACTGTTGTGCAAGAGACCCCCGCCTTGCTTGATGCCTCGCTGGCTTTCGACAGGATCTCGGCCGCGTTGGCGGACACGGCCTTCTCATACTCTTCGAACGGAAACGCGATGGCCGCCTCTCCTATCACCTGGGTTGCCCAGGGCTCGGTGACTGTGACAACCGTCACCTGCGACGCCAATGCCTTGGCCAGGGACAGCCCCTGCGTCAGGGCCTTTCCGGCCAGGTCCGAGCCATCAGTCGCAATCAGAATGTGCTTGTACATTTGACCTCCTCGACATCTGCAATCCCGATCCTCGTTCGCATCCACCCTGCCACACACGACCGCCCGGTGTCACGACGCCTGCTCGCAAAGCAAGTTCTCTAGCGGATTACCGCTTCACGATTGGTCTCGCATCTGGAGGCCCACTTGCGAGCACACGAAAGACGTTCCGGCCGCTCCTGTGAGGAGCGCTGCAGCGTCCTCCAGCCGGCCGACTG
The DNA here is from genome assembly GCA_963840425.1 of uncultured Alphaproteobacteria bacterium. GTDB lineage: Bacteria > Pseudomonadota > Alphaproteobacteria > Rhizobiales > Hyphomicrobiaceae > CADEFX01. Next base: position 6,596 of record CAWIYZ010000034.1, read on the forward strand.
CTGCGTGTTGGCACGTCCTTCGCGCGAACTCGATCGCGGCCTCCACCTTGTGTCGCATCGAGTCCGGCTCGAACTGTGTCGGATCGAGATCGTTCGGACCGGCAGCAACAATGGATCTCGCTCTTGCCGTGCACCAGCCGCAATAGACACTGTCGACGTCGGTCAGCAGGAGGAGGCAAATCCGCCTTCATGCTCGTGAGTGAGCTCGCGCAGCGCCATGAAATCCGTGAGCGCCTGGGTCGGATGGGCCTCATCCCTCTGCGGCGCCTAGGGTGATCGCTTTGCGCGCGCTTGCAGAAAGTTGTCGAGGCGCTGACCGAGGCAGGGCGCGCCCAGCTCAGCAAACTCGTAGCGGGCACGAACCACGGGCTTATCGATCGCAATGAGGCGGGCGATGTCGCTTGGCGTCCCGCTGACCACGACGTCGGCTCGTGAGCCATTGATCGTCGCTCTGAGATCGTCGAGCTGGGCCTGCGAATAGCCCAGGGCCGGGAGCACCTTGCCAATATGAGGGTATTGCTTGAACGCCGCTGCGATGTGCCCGACCGCTGATGCTCTTGGATCCACGATTTCGGCGGCTCCAGCGTCGACCGCCGCAAGATATCCCGCACCATAGCCCATGCCGCCGTGCGTGAGCGTCGGACCCGTCGTCGATCACGATCACCCGCCTGCCTCGCACCGCGTCGCCCGCATCCAAGGTAATGATCGATGCGCCGCGTATGATCTCGGCTTTGGGGGTGAGAGCGCGGGCCGTCTCGGTGACCCGCTGGATGTCGGCCGCCGACGCCGAGTTTGACTTGGCGACGATGACAACGTCAGCCATGCGCAAGACAGCCTCGCCCGGGTGATGGGTGGTCTCATGTCCAGGCCGCAGAGGATCGACGAGAACGATGTGGAGGCTTGGTCTGACGAACGGAAAGTCGTTGTTGCCGCCGTCCCACAGAATGATGTCCGCTTCTTTCTCGGCAGCTTCGAAGATGCGGGCATAGTCGGCACCGGCAAATACCAGATTGCCAATGGCGAGATGCGGCTCATACTCCTCGCGCTCTTCGACGGTGCACTGTGCGGCATCGAGGTCGGTCAAGTGCCCGAAGCGCTGTATGGCCTGGCGTTCCAGGTTGCCATAGGGCATCGGATGGCGGACGGCGACAACGCGAAGGCGGCGATCTTTGAGACGTCGAGAAAGCCAACGGGCCACCTGCGACTTGCCCACACCGGTTCGCACCGCCGAGACTGCGATGACCGGGACGCGCGCCTCCAGCATGGTGCGCTTGGGTCCAAGCAAACTAAAATTCGCCCCGGCCGCCAGTGCGATCGATGCCTTGTGCATGACATGGGCGTGCTCGACATCGCTGTAGGCGAAGACCACCTCGTCGATCGCCTCTCGCTTGCAGGTCTCGGCCAGATCGCGTTCGTCGAGTATGCGAATGCCATCGGGATATCGGGGTCCGGCCAGCGAAACGGGATAGCGTCGATCGGTGATCCCCGGGATCTGGGCCGCCGTGAACGCAATGACCATACTCGCAGGATCGTCGCGATAGACCACATTGAAGTTGTGGAAGTCGCGGCCTGCCGCGCCCATGATGACGATACGGCGAGGGGCTGTTGATCTCGTCATCGATGCACTTCCTTCTGCCGCTGTTGGCTCTTCCTGCAGTCATTTGGGCGCCAAGGTGGCCCAACCATCACGCCGGCCGGCGGTCCATCTCAGCCAAAAGGCAATACAATCCCCCTCCCGGCCTCTGACGACCCGTCTGCCTTCCAACGGACCACGGGTCTCAGTTACGATCGTGCATTGCGCCTCAGTATCAGCGTGGAAATAGACCACGACCCAGTCGCTCGTCCTGAAGTTCATGCGCTCTTTGCGTGTTCGAGAAGAGCAGGGTGAATTGCCACGCGCCACGGCTTGCGTGCAAGACGGGAAGCCAAGCTTCGCCTTTCGGATTGAAGCGCTTGGGGGCGATCGTGCGCAGGTTGCCCTGCGCCGCCTTCGTTCGATATTCCCGGCCGACATCCAGCAGCAGCGCAATCGGTGGGCCACTGGAATGCGGAGGCCGCTGGAAGTGGCGATGACCGAACCGGTCAGGGCGCCTGTGATGGCGAGCGCGCGGCGTGCACCAACGCCCGGAACACGCTCCAGGCGGCCATCGTGGGCAGCCTGCTCCGGTTGCTCCCGCGCATCGGCATTTGAGCTCGTTGTGAATGCGGGCCGCCAGCTCCGGCCCAATGCCCGGAACAGTCCGGAACAGTTGCTCCGGCTCGAGCGCTTCCGACAGCCGATCAAGCTGGATCCAGCGACCTGTAGTTACGATCTCGACGATCGCCGTCCCGATGCCCCGACCGATGCCAGGCAATTCGACAACGCCTTTCAGACCTTCGTTGCGGACGATCTCGTCGATGGGCTTCTCGAGTTTGAGGAGCGTTTTTGCGACCCGGGCGATATGCCGCGATGCGGTAGCCATCCTCATGCTGCACCACGAGAACGTCGGCAATCTCGCGCAGCTTGTCGGCCAACAACTCATCGCTTGGGCTCGTCATCCGCTGGCTCGTGCGAGAACCCTGATCGACACCGGCGCTGCTGCCGCCGACCAATGAGCACTGATCATCCGAACCAAGGCTGGCTTCTCGAGAAGTGTCCGGTGGCTAGGCATGTGGCACCAGAACCGCCGCTCCCGTGAGATGGCCTTGACGCAACCGCTGCAAGACCGCGTTGGCCTCATCGAGCGGACTCGGCTCCACCGCGATATCGAATAGGACACGCGCTGCCAGATCCATGAATTCTTCGCCATCTCGACGCGTCAGATTGGCGACGGATCGAATGACGCGCTCACCCCACAGGAGCTCGTAGGGCATTGAAGGGATCGGGCTCATGTGGATACCGCCCAGGACGAGCGTGCCACCCTTGACAAGCCGCTTGAGGGCGATCGGGACCAGATCGCCGACTGGCGCAAAGATGATGGCGGCGTCGCACAGCTCGGGCGGGGTCTCGTTCGACCCGCCCGCCCATTCGCAACCAAAGGAATGGGCAAACTCCTGGGCCTGCTGATCACCGGGGCGCGTGAAGGCGAAGACGCGCCGGCTCTCATGCCGTGCGATCTGCGCCACAATATGGGCTGCGGCTCCAAAGCCGAAGATCGCGAGTCGCTGGGCTGGACCTGCTGCCTTGAAGGAACGATACCCGATGAGCCCTGCACACAGCAGCGGCGCCGCGTGAACATCATCGTAGGCTGATGGAATGCGAAAGCAGTAGCGCGCGTCCGCCACGGTGTGCGTCGCGTACCCACCGTCGATCTGATACCCGGTGAAGGCCGACGCATCACACAGGTTCTCGCGCCCCGATCGGCAATAATTACAGATTCCGCAGGTATGCCCGAGCCAGGGGATGCCAACTCGATCACCCACTGCAAAGCGCCCATCGCCATCGCCCAAGCAAGTCACGCGTCCGACAATCTCGTGTCCAGGAATGAGGGGAAGCTTGGGGTGAGGAAGGTCGCCGTCGATCACATGGAGGTCGGTGCGGCAGACCGCACACGCCGCAATCTCGACGAGCATTTGGCCGGGGCCCGGACGCGGCAACGCCCGCTCAACCAACCTCAGGGGGGAGCCAACAGCCTCGAGCACCATCGCCTGCACGCATCGACCTCCCTGATGCTGGCGGCATTCATCAATAATTGTGACGCCCCCTATTTGGATTGACTCAGGTCAACGCGCAGGTGGCGGTCATATTGAAGAAATCGGACCCATCGGATCGGCGCTGAGATAATCAGGAACGCCAGTCCAAAGGCTGCTCAACCATCCCAACAGGAGTTCCATCATGGCTCAGGAGATCAAGAAGACCGAGACAGGCGCCTCGCCCGTACAGCGCTATATCGATCCATTTACAGCTATGCGGGCCGAAATGGAACGCGTGTTCGATTCATTCCTCGGTCGTGGCTTCGGCCGGTTCCCCGCACTGTCGAGAGCTGAGGAAGGCGGCGCCCTCGCGCCGAGCATCGACGTGCGCGAGACCGAGACCGAGCTCGTTGTCGAGGCTGAGCTGCCGGGAATGGATGAGAAGGACGTCAACCTAACTCTGAATAATGGCGTTCTCACTTTAAAGGGTGAGAAAAAATCGGAGCGTGAAGAGAGGAAGGACGATTACCACCTGATGGAGCGCAGCTACGGTAGCTTCCAAAGGTCGTTCCAGATCGCCGACACCATCGATGCCGACAAAGTCCAAGCAACTTTCGAAAAGGGCGTTCTCAAGGTCACGTTACCGAAACGACCGGAGGCTGTGAAGGCCGAGAAGCGCATTCCCATCGGCAAAAGCTGAGGCCAACGATTGGAGTGGCGCCGTCCCGCTGCCATATCGGAACGACGCTGGACTGGTTCATCGGTGCGCGCACCGCGTCGGTCGCTGCGCGCAAGCCGTGAGATGGGATCTGCCGCATGACACACAAGCAAGTTCTGTTCAGGTCAGCCGCGCGCGAGAAGATTCTGCGCGGTTCGGCTCAGCTCGCAGATGCTATCCGCATCACGCTGGGTCCCAAGTCCAAATCCGTTCTCATCCAGAAGAAGTGGGGTGTGCCGCTCGTCTGCGACGACGGCGTCACGATCGCCAAGGAGTTCGACCTCAAGGATCCGGAGGAGAACCTTGGCGCCCAGATGCTGCGCCAGGCCGCCGAGAAAACTGGCGAAAACGTCGGTGACGGAACCAGCACGTCCACGATCCTCGCCCATGCCATTCTTGCCGATGGCGTGCGAAACGTTGTGGCCGGCGCCAGTGCCATCGATATCAAGCGCGGTCTGGACCGCGCCACCAGGGCCGCCATCGAAGCGCTGCAGGCGCTGTCGCGGCCAGTCAAGGAGCGGAAAGAGAAGGCGCAGGTTGCGACGATCTCGGCTCACAACAATACGGTCATCGGCGAACTCGTGGCAGACGCCATGGAAAAGGTCGGAGGTGAAGGCGTCATTACCGTCGAGGAAGCCAAGACGACCGAGACGTCGCTCGACGTTGTGGAGGGCATGCAGTTTGATCGCGGGTTCGTATCTCCGTATTTCGTGACTAACCCCGAGAAGATGACCGTCGAGCTGGCGGAACCCTACATTCTGATCCATGAGAAGAAGCTCGCTGGTCTGCAATCGCTGCTGCCGCTCTTGGAAAGCGTGGTTCAGTCCGGCAGGCCACTGCTGATCATTGCCGAGGAGGTCGAGGGTGAGGCTCTGGCAACGCTCGTCGTCAACAAGCTGCGAGGCGGGCTAAAGGCGGCGGCAGTAAAGGCACCAGGCTTCGGCGACCGCCGCAAGGCCATGCTCGAGGACATTGCCATCCTGACTGGTGGAACCGTCATCAGCGAGGACCTCGGCATCAAGCTCGAGAACGTCACCCTGGACATGCTTGGTCGTGCCAACCGCGTCTCGATCGACAAGGACAACACCACGATTGTCGATGGGGCCGGGAAGAAGTCCGCCATTGAGGCACGGGTGAAGCAGATCAAAGCCCAAATCGAGGAGACGAAATCCGATTACGATCGGGAGAAGCTGCAGGAGCGTTTGGCCAAGCTCTCTGGCGGCGTTGCGGTTATCCGCGTCGGCGCGCCAGCCGAGTCGGAGATGAAGGCCAAGAAGGAGGCGCTGGATGACGCCATCAGCGCCACAAAGGCGGCCGTCAGCGAAGGGATCGTACCGGGCGGCGGACTGGCGCTGCTGCGATGCATGGACGCCGTCTCGAAGCTCGAGGCGGCGGCGGAAGGCGACGAGAGGACCGGCATCCAGATCCTCAAACGCGCGCTGCTGGTTCCAGCTCGCCAGATTGCCGAGAACTCAGCCGTGGACGGCGGCGTGGTCGTCGCCAAGATGCTCGAGGGCAACGGCAACTTTGGCTTCGATGCTGCGCGCAACGCCTACGTTGACCTCGTCGAGGCTGGGATCATCGATCCAACGAAAGTGGTGCGCGTTGCGCTTGAGAACGCCGTCTCGGTTGCGAGCGTTCTGCTCCTGACCGAGGCCACGATGACGGATCTGCCGGAGCCAAAGCCCGAGGCGCCGAACGCTCCCGACATGTCGATGTAGAGGAAGCGAGCCCGGCCGAGACCGAGAGTGTACTGACGCAATTGGCGGCAGCTGAGGCCACGCATCCGGAGAGGTACCGATGGCCACCATGGAGCAGCGGCGCGGTCACTTCGTGACCCGGCAGGTCGAGGCGCGGGGCGTGCGTGATCCACTCGTCCTTGCCGCCATGAAAGCGGTGCGGCGGGAGTTGTTCGTCCCCGAGGGCCTGCGGGACGAAGCTTATAGCGATACCCCTCTTCCCATAGGTTCCGGTCAGACGATCTCGCAGCCCTATATTGTTGCGTTCATGATCGAGGCGCTGGCACTCCGCGGCGGCGAGAAGGTTCTCGAGATCGGTGCGGGCTCCGGCTACGCTGCAGCCGTACTCGCGGAAATTGCCCGCGACGTGTTCACGATCGAGCGCATCGGACAGCTTGCCGAGAAGGCGGCCGCCAACCTCGCCGAAGCCGGTTGCGACAACGTCCATGTCCGCCATGCGGACGGCACCGAGGGCTGGAGCGACGAGGCCCCCTTCGATGCGATCCTCGTCTCGGCAGGCGCGCCAGACGTCCCAAAGTCGCTCATGCGCCAGCTCAAGATTGGCGCCCGTATGGTGGTGCCCGTCGGGGCCGATCCGCGATCCCAGGAGCTCATCAGGATCACACGTGTGGACGACGACGAGTACGAGCGCGAGGATATCGCCGACGTGCGGTTCGTGCCGTTGATCGGCAAAGAAGGGTGGGAGAGCGAAGACAGCGACTGGCAAACCAAGCCTCCCCGTGTCGTGCAGTCACGCCCTGCCGTCAGCGTGTCGCTGCCGGGCCTCATCGCCAAACATGCGGAAGCCTTCGTCAAGCTCGAAGAAGCAGATCTCGAGCCGCTCCTGCACCGGATCGGCGACGCGCGTGTCGTGCTGATCGGCGAGGCCAGTCACGGAACCTCCGAGTTCTACCGCATGCGTGCGCGGATCACGCAGCGGCTCATCGAAGCCAAGGGCTTCGGCATCGTTGCCGCCGAGGCCGACTGGCCCGACGCGGCCCGCATCGACAACTACGTGCGCCACCGCGAGGTACCACCGTCCGAATGGACGGCCTTCGCCCGCTTCCCGACCTGGATGTGGCGCAATGAGGAGACACGCAGCTTCATCGACTGTTTGCATACACGAAACTCGTCGCTGCAGTATCACCAGCGTACGGCCTTCTACGGCCTGGATCTGTACAGCCTTTATACGTCGGTGCGTGCCGTCATCGCCTATCTTGAGACGGTCGATCCCGATCTCGTCCCCATCGCCCGGCAACGCTATGGCTGCCTCTCACCCTGGGAGGCGGACCCTGCCGCCTATGGACGCGCAGCGTTGCGAGGGAGCTATCACAAGTGCGAGCAGGCCGTGGCTCATATCCTCACCGAGCTGCTCCAGAAGCGACAAACCTATGCGCTCCGTGATGGCGAGCGCTTCTTTGATGCCGCGCAGAACGCCCGGCTGGTGGCCAACGCCGAGGAATACTACCGGATCATGTACTACGGCTCTCGAGCCTCTTGGAACCATCGCGACTCTCACATGTTCGAGACATTGAAAAATGCCCTTGAGCACCACGGCGCCAAGTCAAAAGCGGTGATATGGGCTCACAACTCGCATATCGGTGATGCCACAGCCACCGAAATGGGCCGCCGCGGCGAGCACAACATCGGCCAGCTCTGCCGCGAGTCCTTCGGCAAGGCTTGCTACTCTATCGGATTTGGAACCAATGACGGTAGCGTAGCGGCGGCCTCGGGCTGGGACGAGCCAATGCAAATCATGGACGTGCGATCGGCTCACCCTCAGAGCTACGAGCGGCTATTCCATATGACCAACGCTCCGGGCCTGCTGCTGCCATTGAGCCAGTCGAGAAGTGTGGAGCTGCGAGCCAAGCTTGAGAAACCGCGCCTGGAGCGCGCGATCGGCGTCATTTACCGTCCGGACAGCGAACTCGCTAGCCACTATTTCGAGGCAGTTCTCCCACGGCAGTTCGATGAGTACATCTGGATCGACCGGACAAGTGCCGTGAAGCCGTTCGACGTGGCCGAGCTACAGGGTTTGCCTGACACCTATCCATTCGGGATCTAGGCAAATCAGGGGCCCAGCGGCGTGTCCGAAGACTGCCCCATCACCGTGTGAGGTCGCATGGACTTCAAAGATTACTACAAGGTTCTGGGGTTGGAGCGGAACGCGACCCAGAACGAGATCAAGAAGGCCTACCGCAAGCTCGCTCGCACGTATCACCCTGACATCAACAAGGAAGTTGGGGCAGAGGAGAAGTTCAAGGAGGTCAGTGAGGCCCACGAGGTCCTTGCTGACGTCGAGAAGCGCGCCGCCTACGATCAACTGGGCCAGCAATGGAAGGCTGGTCAGGATTTTCGGCCGCCGCCTGACTGGGACGCGGGTTTCGAGTTTTCCGGCGCGTCATCGGCCCGTCCTGGAGGCGAATTCAGCGATTTCTTCGACACATTGTTTGGTGGAATGCGGCAAGGGCGTCAGCCTTCGGGCGGCCGAGCCGAGTTCCACGCACGCGGCGAAGACCACCATGCAAAGATCTTGATCGATCTTCGCGATTTACTTGAAGGCGCCACGCGGACATTGTCGCTGCGCATGCCAGCCGTTGATGCAGACGGGCACGTCGTTATTAAGGACCACACGCTGAGCGTCACGATTCCCAAGGGTGTTACCGAAGGCCAGAACATTCGGCTGAAAGGCCAAGGGGCTCCAGGGATCGGCCGGTTGCCGGCAGGTGATTTGTATCTGGAAATCCACTTCAACCCCGACCCCCTGTATCGCGTCGTCGGAAGCGACCTCTATGTCGAGCTTCCGGTCGCCCCGTGGGAAGCGGCACTCGGTGCCACCGTCAAGTTTCCGACGCCGGCGGGGCCGATCATGCTCAAGATCCCGGCAGGCTCGTCGCAGGGTCGCGAGTTGCGCATCAGGGGCCGCGGCATACCTGCGGCCAAGCCCGGAGATCTCTACGCCGTTCTGAAGATCATCTTGCCGACAGCCGACACCGAGAAGGCCAGACAGATCTACACGGATATGGCGCGCGAGCTTGCCTTCGATCCCCGGTCAAAACTTGGAATTTAGGTGGAAAATGACGGATGACAGCGCAACCCGTGTGACCGCCGAGCTTGTTGATGCAGCGACCGTGCACACCGTCGACGAGCTATGTCTTGCCTGCAATGTCGACGCCAATTGGATCAGTGGGCTGGTTGAGAATGGCGTGATCGAGCCGATCGGTCAGGTCGGCGCGGACTGGCGATTCACGAGCCTCGCCATTCTTCGTATCGCTAAGGCGAAGCGTCTTGAACGCGATCTCAACTTGAACCTGCCGGGCCTCGCGATCGTGCTCGATCTTCTTGACGAGATCGATGACCTTCGCGCGCAACTTAGAAAAGCCCCGAGGTCTGCAAAGTAGGCAGGACGAACCATTGCAGCAAGTATTCACAGCCGTCACGCGAGCGGCTGCCTTGTTCTAGGTCAATCCAAGGGGCGCGAGCGATGGCGAAAGATTGCACCAGCGTCGGCAAGGCAATCCACTGCAGTAGCGGCGCTACGCCAGTGCTGTACCTGTCTTGGGCCAACACGGCCTGCCAAAGAGCGCTAGGGCACTCAGCAGCGCCAAGCCGGCAATCATGACGTCCCCAAGCGTGCAGTGCGCGACGGCGAACGCCATCTCGCCAAAGCTCCCGGTCGACCAGATGGCGCCAGCATGTAGCGCCGCAAAGCACTCGGCCATGTGGGTTGGTCTCGGAGTGGCTTGCCCATGATGGTTTCTACCCGCCGCCGACCCTGCCAGCACAATGTCGATCTTGCTCAAAGCTTCACGTGGTTGAGCCGCAAGGCATTGCCAATCACGCTGACCGAGGAGAGCGCCATCGCCGCCGCGGCGATGATCGGTGACAACAGGAGGCCGAACAACGGGTAAAGGACGCCTGCCGCCACCGGCACGCCGGCCGCATTGTAGATGAAGGCGAAGAACAGATTCTGCCGGATGTTGGCCATCGTCGCCGCCGAGAGATGGCGTGCCCGCACGATGCCATTGAGATCGCCCTTGAGCAGCGTAATACCGGCACTCTCCATGGCCACGTCGGTGCCGGTGCCCATGGCAATGCCAACATCCGCAGCCGCGAGCGCCGGTGCGTCGTTGACGCCGTCACCGGCCATCGCAACAACCCCCCCCTCCGCTCGCAGGCGCGCGACGACCTTGCCTTTGTCCTCGGGAAGCACTTCGGCCTCAACATCGGTAAGGCCGAGCTTGTGGGCAACAGCACGTGCCGTCGTGGCGTTGTCGCCCGTCAGCATAACGACCCGGATACCAGCGGCCTTAAGGGCGGCAATGGCCGCGGGAGTCGTTGCCTTGATCGGATCGGCAATCGCAATGATGCCGGCGGCCCTGTTGTCGATGGCGACGAAGATGGCGGTCGCCCCCTCGCGCCTCATGTCATCTGCACTTTGCACAAAGCCGCTCATGTCGACGCCGGCCTCTGTCATGATCCGCCGATTGCCGATGACGAGCTTGCGTCCGCCGACGGCGCCAGTGACGCCCTTGCCGACGGGTGAGTCGAAGGCTTCTGGTCGAGCGAGTTCTATGCCCCGCTCGGCCGCTGCTCGCACGATCGCGGCCGCAAGCGGATGCTCGCTCGAACGCTCCAGACTTGCCGTTAGCCGCAACAGTTCTCGTTCATCGAAGCCATTTGCTGTCTTAATCGCAACCACGCTCGGCTTGCCCTCGGTCAGGGTGCCGGTCTTGTCCACAACCAAGGTATCGACTTTCTCCATGCGCTCCAGGGCTTCGGCACTCTTGATGAGGACACCCGATTGCGCCCCGCGTCCCACGCCAACCATGATGGACATGGGTGTGGCCAGGCCGAGCGCGCAGGGACAGGCAATGATCAGGACCGAGACTGCCGCGATCAGGCCATAAGTGAGCCGCGGCTCGGGTCCCCAGATGGACCACGCGGTGAACGCGACAAGCGCAACCAGAATGACGGTCGGTACGAACCAGGCCGATACCTGATCAGCCAGGCGCTGAATGGGGGCGCGGCTGCGCTGCGCCTGCGCCACCAATTGGACGATCTGCGCCAGAACTGTGTCACGGCCGACCTTGTCGGCGCGCATGACGAAGCCGCCCGACTGATTCATGGTCCCGCCGATCACCTTGTCACCGGTGGTCTTGGTCACGGGCATTGATTCGCCTGTCACCATCGATTCGTTGATGGCGCTGCGCCCGTCGAGGATCGTGCCGTCCACGGGCACTCGCTCGCCGGGACGCACGCGCAACGTCTCACCAGCGACCACTTGATCAAGAGCAACATCCTCATCCGTGCCATCGGCTCTGACGCGACGCGCCATCTTGGGCGACAGGTCGAGCAGCGCGCGAATGGCTCCGCTGGTATTTTCGCGCGCCTTCAGCTCCAGCACCTGCCCGAGCAGCACGAGCACGGTAATGACGGCCGCCGCCTCGAAATAGACCGCGATCGAGCCGTCATGAGCCTGCATTGATGCGGGGAAGAGGCCAGGCCATAGGGTGCCAACGACGCTGTAGAGCCACGCGACCCCCGTGCCCATCGCAATCAATGTGAACATGTTGAGGTTGCGCGTCTTGAGCGAAGCCCAGCCACGTTCAAAGAACGGCCATCCGGCCCAGAGCACGACCGGAGTGGCCAGGATCAGCTGCAGCCAATTCGAGGTTTGCTGGCCGAGCCACTGATGCAGCCCAGTCAAATGTCCGCCCATCTCCAAGGCCACCACAGGGAGCGCCAGGATGAGTCCGATCCAGAAGCGCCGCGTCATATCGGCAAGCTCCGGATTGGGTGGCGCCTCGGCCGAGACGATCTCGGGCTCAAGCGCCATGCCGCAGATGGGACACGACCCAGGTCCTTGCTGCCGGATTTCCGGGTGCATCGGGCAGGTGTAGATCGTTCCCTCTGGAACCGACGCGGCAGGCCCTGCCTCGGGCTCCAAGTACCGGCTCGGATCGACGATGAACTTTTCCCTGCACCCGTCCGAGCAGAAGTAGTAGGGCCGACCAGCATGTGTGTGCCGGTGCTTGGCGGTATGGGGGTCCACGATCATGCCGCAGACCGGGTCCTTGACCCCGCCCTCAAGGCCGCCTGAAGGGCGGTGGGCATGGGCGCGGTCCGAATGCGCTGTGTGGTGGTGCTCAGTCATGACTGTCGTCCCGCATGTGGATTTGGGTTGAGAAGTGTCGAGATACCCGCGTAGGGTATTGACCCATATACCCCCGTACGGTATTGGTCAACACCATGAGCAAGCCGGCAAAGTCATCACATCTAAAGCGCCTGAGCCGCATCGAAGGTCAGGTGCGCGGTCTGGCACGCATGGTCGAGGACGATCGCTACTGCATCGACATCATCACTCAGATTGCTGCCGTGCGAGCCGCGCTCCGCCGCGTCGAGGAGGCGGTCCTGCAGGAGCACATCGCCCATTGCGTCGAGCACGCGATCATGAGCGGCAGTGCCGCAGAGCAGCGCAAGAAGATCGCTGAGCTTATGGACGTGCTTGGACGAGCCACGCGTTGATTTACGTCAATGCGACCAACTCGTCATTTGGCGGAGTGAGTGAGTGGAGATCGACTGCACCTCCGGAGCGCGCACTTCTCCACAGTAGGTCTATTTTAGGCCCATCCCATCTGAGGCATCACCATGAGTGACCCGTTCCTGCCCCGTGTCAGCCGCCGCACTTTCCTGACATCTACAATGGCCGTCGGGGGTGCAGCACTGGTCACAAAGGCTTGGGCGACCGCCCACGCGACACACCCTATCTTGACGGTTGATACTCGCGTCATCGAGGTCAACGGCAAGGCAGCGAAGGTTTTCGGTGTGATCGGGGCAAACAGTCGAAGCGGGCTGCTGGCCAATGCGGGAGAAAAATTCGCAGGAGGTCTGCTCAACGCTTCTTCAGACCCATTGCAGATGCACTGGCACGGCCAGGTGAGTGCCCCCTTCGACCAGGATCGTGCTCGGCCAGCCGGCGGATCGCTGGTGCCGGGCCAAATCGATATGCACGATTTCGAGTTGACCCCCGGCACCCATTGGATGCATTCGCATACTCTGAGCGAACAGCGGCTTCTGGCGGCTCCCATGGTCACGCGCGAGAAGGATGCTGGTGATGTGCAGGACGTCGTCGTCATGCTGCACGACTTCGCCTTCCGCTCGCCGCAGGAGATTCTGGCCGAGCTTGGCGGCAGCGACGCGCACGACACCGATAATGCGCCAGCGGAACGCCCTCGGGCTATGCGGCACGGGCCAGGCATGATGCACGCGATGCCGGGTCATGGCGGCGGGCACATGATGGGCATGGCCCATGCCAATGACGTGCGCTACGACGCCTATCTCGCCAATGACCGGACGCTCGACGACCCGGAGGTGGTGAGAGTTGAGCGTGGCGGTCGGGTTCGCCTGCGGATTATCAACGGAGGCACGGCCACCGCCTTCTTCATCTCCACACCCGGGCTCAGTTCCGAATGCATTGCTGTCGACGGGTCGGCCTGCCGACCGGTCGCAGCCAAGAGCTATCCGCTGGCGCAAGGGCAGCGCCTGGACCTGCTGCTTACGATGCCGGCATCAGGCGGGGCTTTTCCCGTTCTAGCGCAGGTCGAAGCCGCAGCATTTGTTACAGGCGTCGTTCTTGCCACTACCGGCGCCCCCATAAACAAACTGCCAGCCACGGCAGAGAAGCGTCAACCGCTTGTCGATCTTGCCTTCGAGTCGCGTCTGAGAGCGGCTCGGCCCTTGTCCAGCAAACGTGCTGACCGCAGTTTTATGGTCATGCTCGGCGAGGAGCCTGGGTATCGTTGGACCATCAATGGGCGTGTGCATGGCCAGCATCGTCCAATTGTGGTGCGCCAAGGCGAGCGTGTCGAAATGACGTTTATGAACCCGACAAGCATGATGCATCCCATGCATCTGCACGGGCACCATTTCCAGGTGGTCGGCATTGCCGGCCAGCCCGTCGATGGGGCCATTCGCGACACCGTTATCGTGCCGGGACACATGCCGATCACCATTGCCTTTGATGCAAGGCAGAAAGGGGCGTGGTTCCTGCACTGCCATCATCTGTATCACATGGCGACCGGCATGATGACCGAGGTTCGTGTCGCGTGATTCTTGTCGGAGATCGGCCTGGTAGGGCTAGACCATGATGTACGATGGAATGTTTTGGGGCATGGGTTGGATGCACCTCGTCGGTGCAATTTTAGTTGCGCTGCTGATCGCGGCCCTGATCAAGTACGTGTTTTTCAGATAGATGGTATCAGTAGAGGACGTCCTGACGTTCCCGGGCCGGCTTGGTGCTCTTAGTCGCGGGACGCCACCGCGTTGTAGATGACGGCGAAGACTAAGCCGGCAACTCCACCAAAAACGAAGCTGCTCACAGTTCCTTCGATCCATTCGCGAGCCGTGCCCATAGGGGCACGCGTGAACAGATTGATCCAGGCATGCGAAAGCTGAGCCGTCGGACCGAACATTTCGGCCAGTGCACACAGCGCGAAGAGCACGACCATTGTAATGCCAAGAGCGATGCCGGTGGCGGCGGGTCGTAGCGCCATGGCCAAAGCCTTTCGTCAGAGGGTCGTGCAACCGAGCACGCCTGAAGGCCTTGCGCTTTGATAGAGGTCAACGTGGCGCTCGAACAACGCCGTTATGTACGGTGATTCGTGTCGACCGCCCCGTGGTCCGATGGCAAGGCAAGGGGAAATCGATGTGAGGCGCTTCCTTCGTTTGTGCGTGCATGAGCAGAGCACCAGGTCCCTCCCGGCGAGCGGCTCCGCGCAGAAGACACACATCATCGGGAGAAAAACAGCCTTGCCTTAATATGGAGAGGACGATGGCAATCGAGATTAGCGCCATCCGACCAGGCAAATATTACGTCACCAAACATGCCGAAGTGCGCAAGGTATTGAGCATCGAGAACGGCGTTGTAACGTACGACTCCTGCGGGCCGAGGCCTGGCTCGTGGACAACCCGGCCGACAGCTACAATCGAGACATTTGCACACGATGCTGTCAGCGAGGCCGAGAGCCAGGAAGCTGACACTAATCACCAAGAGGATACAGATGTGCCCTGAGACGGTGCTTGTTGAGGGCGGCGGCGACTTCAACTGCCGGTTCGTAGACAGTCTCATCGAACCGAGCGCGTCGTCTAAGCCGCTGGTGAGATTGTCCGCATATCGCCAAATGCGGCGTGCATGGGTGGCCAGATTGCTGCACGGGTCGCCATTGCCGCCACCATAGTCGGGCTGCCACTAGCTCAGGCTGGCGAAGCGCTCTTATCAAGAAGAGGTGAACTTGCGGATCGACCATCCTTGGCCAATTTGACCCAGATCAAGGAAGATCCTCATCGCTCGATCGATAAAGGGGGTTGTGCTCGTAGACCGACCGGCACACGAAATTGCAGAGGATATGCCGAGGTGTGCACTCGGTTCATTGACCCTGGCTTGCGGCTGCTGATCGCAGCTGCACTCTGCTCGTTGTTGGCCTTGCCTGCGGCAGCACACCCAGGACATGGGCACGACACGCCTGCGCCCTTCGCAGTCCCCGCTCTCGACACTCTGATCGATCGAGCGAGTTCGAGTGGCGTTGACCAGGGAGCGCAGATGATCGCTGCTCCCGCACCTGCACTCGTCTTTTCCTGTTGCTGCCGCGGACAGAATGGCTGCTGCACGGATTGCGATTGCGGCGTCACGATGACCTGCGCGTCAGGATCGTGCGGCTCCTGCAATGCTGCGGCGGTTTTATCGTATGCCGTTCGCGTCGCGCCTTCCGCAAAGGGGGCGGTCGCCACCCTCTCGGACCAAGTCCTGGCCGGTGATGCCCCTGGCCCCGACGACAGACCGCCGCGCGTCTAAGCGTGGCTGGCAGCCGCGTGGAATCCCGTGTGGTCGTGCGCAAAGCGCGCACAAGATGGGCCAACCCTAACCTGCAACAGCCTTGAGCGTGATCCGTGCGAGACGTCCGCCCTCGGGCAACGTCAACCGCCAGATGAGTGAAGCAAACAAACGAGGAGTATCGATCATGAAACGGACGAACCTAACGATCGTCGCATTAGTGGCGGCGGGACTGCTGGCCACCTGGGCGCCGTTGAGCGCACAACAGCCCGGGATGGGCATGCGCGACATGCCCATGGGACGGGGCATGATGGGGATGGGCGACTGCCCGATGATGGGAATGATGATGGGTGCGGACACGTCGACCTTCGTCGAAGGCCGCATCGCCTTCCTCAAGGCCGAACTCGTCATCACGGATGCCCAGAACGGCGTATGGGAGCCCTATGCAGCCGCTCTCAAGAAAAACCTGCAAGGCATGCAGGCGATGCGCCAGACCATGATGAAGGTAGTGGAGGCCAAGACCCCCGTCGAGCGGCTCGACGCGCACATTGCGGCCATGGATGGCCGTCTTGCGTCGCTGAAGGAGGTGAAGCCGGCGCTTGCCGCGCTCTACGCCGCGCTGAGCGCTGAGCAGAAGTCGAAGGCCGACCAGATCCTGACCGGCATGGCCTGCATGATGTGAGATCTGACACTTGGTTGTGAGAAGGCCGGCGCAACCGGCCTTCTCGCTCGTGCGCTCGCAACAACCGGCCCGTACTCCTATGTGCGCCATCCGCAATACGTTGGCTTCATTCTGGTGATGTTCGGCTTCCTCCTGCAGTGGCCAACATTGCTCACACTGGCGATGTTCCCGGTTTCTGGTCTGGATGTACGTCCGGCTCGCTTGGTCCGAGGAGCAGGATGCCATCGCCACCTTCGGCGAGGCCTACCGGCAGTACGCGCGGTCCGTGGCCCGCGTTCTTTCCGCAGAGACTGAAGCCCGCAGGGGCAGCGAGTAAATGACTAGGACAATGCTCAATAGCCTGGAGACCTGACCATGGTTCCGACCGTTTCTCTCCTCACCCGTCTCGCCGCGCTCTTACTGGTGGCGGCCTCTCCAGCCTCCCATATCCTCACCGCGCAAGCTGAGGCCCGACCATTGGTCGTGGTCAACAAAGACCCAAACTGCGGCTGCTGCAGCGCTTGGACCAAGCATTTGGAACGAGCAGGGTTCCCGGTGAACATCGTCGAAACGTCAGCGCTCCAGGCGGTGAGACGGCGGCTCGGAGACTTCGCATCCTGCCACGCGGCCGAGATGCAGGGGTACGTCCTCGAGGGCCACGCGCCGGTCGCAGCGATTCTGCGGCTCCTGGCGGAGAAGCCGAGGGCGACCGGTTTGGCCGTACCCGGAATGCCGATCGGCTCGCCCGGCATGGAAGGCGGCAAGCCGGAGATTTACGAGGTCGTGCTGTTCGTTTCCGACGCGCGGCAGAGCTACGGGCGTTTCCTTGGTCACGAGCCGGTGTAGCGAGATCGCGCGGTAGAGTTGATGACATTCATCGCGATTGCGTGTTCGTCCGCATGAGTACGCTAGGACGGTTCAGTGGAGACCGACAGATTGTGATCTTTGCTGGATACGCGCAGATCACTAAGTCAGCGGAGAGCGAGATGCGTGTACCGGGCAGGACCCTTCTAGATTATCCCTGGATCGTTCGCCTCTTCTTCTGGAACCAGAACAGGAAGTACGGCCAGATCCTTGAACCAGCAAAGTTATGGG
Source organism: uncultured Alphaproteobacteria bacterium (assembly GCA_963840425.1). Lineage (GTDB taxonomy): Bacteria > Pseudomonadota > Alphaproteobacteria > Rhizobiales > Hyphomicrobiaceae > CADEFX01. Next base: position 24,253 of record CAWIYZ010000034.1, read on the forward strand.
GGCGTTCACCTTGGGTGTTCGCGACACTCGCCCTTCTCTACGGAGCGCTCGACCGCAAGCGTTCGCCGATCGAGCCACCGATACGCTCACTGGTCACCGTGCGAGTGTCGCAGATCAATCACTGCGCATTTTGCGTCGACATCAATTCGGCAACCCTTCTGAAGCACGGGGTGACAATGGACAAGATGTTGGCGCTGCAGCAGTGGCAGGACAGCTCGCTGTTCACGGAGCGCGAGCGCGTCGCTGTCGAGTACGCGGAAGCCATCACGTATCCGGACCGTGGCGTCACCGACGCCCTGTTCGAACGCCTGAAGGGGCACTTCGACGATGACGCCCTCGTCGAGCTCACCGGCCTTATCGCGTTTCAGAACATGTCGAGCAAGTTCAATGCCGCGCTCGCAGTCCCGGCGCAGGGCTTCTGCCCACTCCCGGCGAGGGTTGCAGCGACCAGCTGCGAACCAACGAGCGGCTCTATGCGCGGATGATGGAACTATTTGCGGGCTTCCTGGGGCACACCGACCACTACATATCGGCGCCACAGGCTTCGGCCATCTCGGCTGCTATGGCAGTCCGATCGACGCCGAACCTCGATGCGCTTGCCGCCGAGGCCGAGCTTCTTCTGGTTTGAAAATACCTTCCCGCGGTACGCGTCCCAGCCGGCATCGAATTTGCCCTGTATTTTTAAACCCATTCCTTCGGAAGGGGATGATGCCGTTGCCGCAGGCGACCTCCTCCTTCCTTGCAGCTCACAGCAGAAGGGACGCGAGCAGCGTTCTTAGCGGCACCGTTCTGCCGCTGTTGCGCTGCACCTCTTTGATCTCGCTCAATTCGGCGCGCTCAGAATTTGTGAGCTTATTCCTCATGACCCCTATTGCGAGCCGGGACATTACTCCTACAACCACCGGTCTCCTTGATCGCGAGCGGATCATTGCCATGCCCGGCTTCAACCGATGGCTTGTTCCGCCGGCTGCATTGGCGATCCATCTGTGCATCGGGATGGCCTACGGTTTCAGCGTATTCTGGCTGCCACTGTCGCGAGCGCTGGGTGTGATGCAACCGGTGACATGCCCGAACATCAGCTTCGCGGCCGAACTCTTCACCACGACGTGCGATTGGCGTATTTCGAGCCTTGGTTGGATGTACACGCTGTTCTTCGTGATGCTCGGCTCGTCTGCAGCAGTCTGGGGCGGTTGGCTCGAGCGGGTCGGACCGCGCAAAGCAGCCGTCATTTCGGCGCTCTGCTGGTGCGGCGGTCTCCTGATCGGCAGCGCAGGCATTGTCATGCATCAGCTCTGGCTCCTGCTGCTCGGACCTGGGATCATCGGCGGCATCGGGCTGGGATTGGGCTATATTTCGCCCGTATCGGCGTTGATCAAATGGTTTCCCGATCGGCGCGGCATGGCCACAGGGATGGCGATCATGGGTTTCGGGGGCGGAGCCATGATTGGGGCTCCCCTGGCCGACATTCTCATGAATGCTTTCAGGTCGCCTACATCCGTCGGAGCCTGGCAGACGTTGGTGGCGATGGCAGCGATCTATTCGGTATTTATGCTGGCCGGCGCCTTCGGATACCGGCTGCCGCCGGCCGGCTGGCGGCCCGAGGGCTGGAGCCCGCCGGACTACTCCGCCACTAGGATGATCACCACGCGCCATGTCCATTTCAAAAACGCTCACAAGACGCCGCAGTTTTGGCTGATCTGGGCCGTGCTATGCCTCAATGTATCCGCTGGGATCGGCGTCATAGGGATGGCTTCGCCGATGCTGCAAGAGGTCTTTGGGGGCTCGCTGATCGGTCAGGCGGGAGTGCCCTTTACGCAGCTCGACGCTGCGCAACGCGGCATGATTGCCGCGATTGCGGCCGGCTTCATCGGTCTGTTGTCGTTGTTCAACATCGGCGGACGGCTGTTCTGGGCTGCGCTCTCTGACAAGCTCGGGCGAAAGGCAACCTATTGCATATTCTTTCTGCTGGGGATCTTGCTCTACGCCGCCGTGCCTTGGACCGCCCATTCCGGCGGCAAGGCACTGTTCGTTGGGCTTTTCTGCATCATCGTCTCCATGTACGGCGGGGCCTTTGCGACCATCCCAGCCTATCTCGCCGACCTATTCGGGACGCAATTCGTTAGCGCGATCCATGGGCGGCTGCTGACAGCCTGGTCCACCGCGGGCATCATTGGACCCGTTGTTGTCAACTACCTGCGGGAATTCGAACTGGCCACCGGCGTAGCACCCGAGAACGCCTATGATCTGACGATGTACATTCTCGCCGCGATGCTGGCGTTGGGGTTTATAGCAAACCAGATGGTGACGCCACTTGCTGACCGTTGGTTCATGACCGAGAAGGAGGTCGAGGCGGTGCAGGAGAGATCATCCAGCGTCACGCCAATTCCTGCGAGATCGCTGGGCATTGGTCGCGGCGCTATCGATGCAACGGCCGTCCTGGCTTGGACCGCGGTCGGCATCCCGATCATCTGGGGAGTTTGGATAACGCTCGAAAGTGCGCTGGCGCTATTCCACTGAGCTTGCCGGCCAATGGCCGGCGTTCAAGCCAGGGAACGCCGACACGATCACCGACGCGGACAACGGTGACATCTGAGCCAATGGCTTCGACAAGACTGACGATCTCGTGTCCGGGAATGAGCGGCAACTTGGGATCACCGAGATCGCCGTCGACGATGTGCAGATCGGTGCGGCAGACGTCACACGCTGCGACTTTCGCCAGCACTTGGCCCGGACCTGGCGTGGAATCGGGAACCTCCTGCAGTCTAAGAGGCGTATTGGCCTTCTCTAAGACCATTGCTCGCATGGCACACCTTGTTCTGCGGGCCGTCAGCCCGAGTAGGGAGCAAGACCCCGGCTCACGACAATCTCAGCACAACGCGCCGAATGCTCTCGTCACCGGGTTCACTCTCGATCGTGAAGCCGATTTCCCGGCACATACGCAACATGGTGCCATTGTCGGCAAGTACCGAACCATAGAGTTCCTTCAATCCCTCGGCCTTGGCATAGTCGATCAGATGCTGCATCAGCCGCCAACCGAGACCTCGGCCCTTGAGATCGGAGCGCACGAGAATGGCGTACTCGCCGCGCGTGTAGTCCGGGTCGGCGATGAGACGGACGACACCGAGTAGTACACTGGTGTTCTGAGTAACCGCCACGAATGCCATTTCGCGGGCGTAGTCGATTTGCGTCAAGCGAGCTAGGAAGCCATGCGACAGCTTAGGCCCGGCACCGAAGAAGCGGAGCCTGTGGTCGTCCGGCGTGACGGCGGCGAAAAAGTCTTGGTATAGCGCTTCGTCCTCGGGCCGGATTGGGCGAATGCGCACCGGTCCGATGGATTCGAATTCGGTGTCGATCTGCCACTGCGAGGGATAAGGCCTGATCGCCATAGGGACGCGGGGGGCGTCGCCTGCGACTGTTACTCTGGCGTCGACTGCGATCACGCCCTGCTCGTCGGCCAGCAATGGATTTATGTCGACCTCGCGGATTTCGGGGTGACGCGCCGCCAGATAGCTCAGTCGCACCAGCGCCTCGGCGACGCTGCCGATGTCGGCAGCAGGGCGATCCCGATATCCCTGCAGCAAACGCCAGATGCGGGTCTGCTGCATCATGTCCTGGGCGAGATTGAGATCGAGCGGGGGAAGTGCGTGGGCTGTGTCGCGCACCACCTCGACCGCAGTTCCTCCGGTCCCGAACATTATCAGGGGGCCAAAGGTCGGATCGACCGACATGCCGAGAATAAGCTCGTGCGCGCGCGAGCGGCGGATCATGGGTTGCACCGTGAAGCCTTTGATCCTGGCAGCGGGCATGAGCTTCGTGATTCGCCGCACCATGTCCACGGCAGCCCGTTCGGCTTCCTCGGCATGCTCGAGACCCAATCGGACCCCGCCGACATCCGATTTATGGGAGATATCGTCGGAGAGGATCTTGATCACGCAGGCGCCGTGCCTGGCGATGATGTCTTGCGCCAAACGTCCGACCTGCGCCGGGTTCGCTGCAATCCCAGTTTGCACTGTCGGAATACCGTAGGCGGCGAGCAAGTTCTTGGCTTCGACTTCCGAAAGAACCGATTGGCTGGCGCTCACAGCAGTCTGGATGATGGAGGCTGCCGTGGCACTGTCGAACGCGAGTTCCTGGGGCAGCGACGGCGGTGTGCGCATCAGCTGCTCGTGTGCCCGAGCATAACTCACGAGCTGCATGAACCCGTCGACACCCTCGGCAGGTGTGGCAAAACTCGCGATGTTCTTAATCGCAAACAGCTTTCGCGCTTCGTGGCTGGCCTCGTCGCCGAGCCAGGTGGCAAGGACGGGTTTCGCGGGTGCGTCCTTTGTCCGTTGTGCATCGACCAGCGCAACCACCTCTTGGGCGATCTCAGTGCTCGACGCCAGCGCCGTCGGACAATTCATCACCAGCACGGCGTCCGTGTCATCCGTGCTGAGCAGGACCTCCAGGGCGCGGCGATACCTCGCGGCATCAGCATCGCCGATGATGTCGATCGGATTGCCATGCGACCAGGTCGAAGGCAGCACGGCATCGAGCGCTGCCCGCGTGGTATCGGAAAGTATGGCAAGAGTTCCGTTGAGGTCGCCGAGCCGGTCCGTCGCCATGACCCCGGCGCCACCGCCATTGGTAAGAATGGCAAGCCTCTCACCCACGAGCTTGGGATGCCGCGCCAGCATCTCGGCCGCACTGAAGAGATCGTCCAACTCGCGCACGCGCAACAGGCCCGCACGCCGGAACGCAGCGTCATAGGCTGCATCGGCCCCGGCTAAGGCACCCGTGTGTGAGAGCGCAGCCTTGGCGCCCGTGGCGCTGCGTCCAGCCTTGACGACGATGACGGGTTTGGACCTGGCCGCGCGCCGGGCGGCTGACATGAACTTCGGCGCATGCGTCACCGATTCCATATAGAGGAGGATGGAGCGGCAGTGAGCGTCCGCCGCGAGATGATCGAGCAGGTCGCCGAAATCGACATCCGCCATGTCGCCCAGCGAGATCACATGCGAGAAGCCGATATTGCGCCCGCGCGCCCAATCAATGATGCCAGTGATCAGCGCGCCTGATTGCGATAAGAAAGCGATATCGCCGGGCAGCGGCCGAGGTGAGAAGCTCGCATTCAGTCCGATATGCGGCAGAATGAGACCGACGCAGTTCGGACCCTGGATGCGCAGCGTGTACGGCTGCGAGGCGTCGAGCATCGCCTGTTTGAGATCACCACGCACTCCGGCCGTAATGACGACCGCGGCCCGCGTGCCCTTGGCACCCAGCTCGGCGATCAACTGCGGGATAGTCTGAGGCGGCGTGACGAGTACGGCCAGATCGGGGGCTAATGGCAGCTCGTCAACGGTGCGATAGCACACGTGACCCGCGATTGTGCTGTGCTTCGGATTCACGAACCAGACAGGGCCCGAAAACCCTCCGCTCAACAGGCTTTGGCCAGTGATGAAACCTACACTTTGCGGCCTGGTGCTGGCACCGATCAGAGCGACCGAATTCGGTTTGAACAGGAAGTCGAAGTTACGGATGGTCATGGAGTTTCACCGCTCCCTGCAGTTCCAGAGCGCGCCCCTAGCACTGGACAAGACCGAGATGCGATGAAGCTGAACGCAGCGTCTCGCCAGCCGCACCGTTGGCTTCGATAGTGATCCACGCAGGCGATATCGGACCCACCTCGGCCCGCAGCTGAGCCTCGACGGTTTCTGACGTGGCATCCGAAGCATCGGTCTGCCGTTCTGTCACGCGCGCCATGAGCGCGTCTCGATCAGCCTCGAGCCAGAGCCCGTGAAACGGGATGCCCAGGCCGACGGCAGCTGTTTCAATATCGCGCCGCTGCTCCTCTCTTGCATAGACAGCATCGACAATGACCGAACGGCCTGCCGCGAGCACCACCTGTGCCTTCTCTTTGAGGAGCTTATAGATGCGATCGCGCGCCTCTTTGGTATAGGAGCTGGCAGGCAAGCGATCCAATTCCCCAACGCCCGCGACCGCCTTGCGTTCGAGATCGCTCCTGAAGTGCACAGCGCCTGGCGAACCGCCCACAAGAGGCGCCAGCGCTGCACCAAGCGTTGACTTTCCCGTTCCCGACAGACCGCCGATGGCAATCAATTGCGGGGCTGGTTGCGCGATGTAGTCCAACCCCGCCCGCACATAGCGCCGGGCACGATCGAAATCGCGCATGCGAGCGCAGGTGTCCTCCTGTGCAGCTCGGTCGATTGCAACCATCGCCCGTATGCTGGCGCGCAGCGCTAAGAATACGGGCAATGCCGCGAGCCCCTTGAGATCCAACTCATCCTGGCTGCGCCAGAGGTAGCGGTTGAGCACAACATTGGCCGGGTGTCTTTGACCGTGCCAATCGAGATCCATGAGGAGAAAGGCGAGGTCATATAGCGTGTCGATGGTCGCAATCGTTTCATCGAACTCGATGGCGTCATAAAGCAGGGGACGACCGTGCCACAGCACGACATTGGCGAGGTGGAGATCGCCGTGGCAACGACGAACGAACCCTTGGGCTGCGCGCGCATCAAGTGTGGCCGCCGCTCTTTTGAGCTGCTCCTCGATTTGGCGCGCAAAGCGCGATACCTCTGCGCCGTCGAACGCACCGGAGTTGCGGAGCGAGCTGCAAACTGAGCTTCCGAGGTTTCGGATGGGTTCGGTGCCTGAAGATGGCGCACGACGCTCGGCTCCAGCGTGGGAGCCATAGACAAGATCGCCGAGCTGTTTTGCGAGATCACCCGTTATGCCGCCTTGCATCGCAAGGTTGCTCAGTAGATCAGATTGCTCGAAGCGCCGCATATGGACGGCCCACTCGACGATCTCGCCTGCGCCAGAGAAGGAAAGAGTACCGGCGGCAGACCGCGTGATGGCGACGCAGCCGAGATACAGGTCGGCCGAGAAGCGGCGATTGACTTCCACCTCGCGCAGGCAGGCCAGCCGGCGCTTCTCGAGCGTCGAAAAGTCCATGTAGGGAAAGCGTACTGCGCGCTTGATCTTCCAGGCTTCAGAGCCCGCCAGGAACACCAGATTGCCGTGCGTCTCGAAGCGTTCGACACGTTGAACTTCAGCATAGGAGGCGGGGTTCGCCAGGAAGCCGATAACCGGCGCCTGGTTCCCTTCTGCGGGTGTGCCGGCTTGATTGCTCACGAGAGACGCCTCCGCGAAGTCAGACGCGCGCCGGTCGCGCGCTACCCATTGGTGGCCTTCTTCGGGATAACGGGCCTTAGCGCTCCCTGTTCACTTATGGTGCGCGCGGCCCATCCGACAAGGTCCGGCCCGGCTTTTGCCAGCGCTTGGTCGAGGGCTGCAACCGCCGCCGGTGCGTCCGATGCCTGAGCCGGAACCGACGCGCGAAAGATGCGCGTTGCAACGATCCGCCCTTTGCTGTCGATGACCTTGGCACCGAATTCGACCTCGGCAACAAGGCCCGGTGCGATTTGGAATTTGCGAATGTCGATGAGGAGCTGAAAGTCGCCGATCAGCCCGTCCAGCGGCCGACTCACCCCGGCAAACGAGTTGCTGTCCTCCAGGCTGCGAATAATCTTTGTTTGCAGCAGCCGCGGTAAGGTATCGCCCCACTGGGCGTCGGGCAGACCCGTGATCGCGCCGTCAGACGAGATCGTCTGGATCTTCTCGCTGTCGAGCGCCGTCAACGCCGTGGGGTCGGGAACCACAACTTGCGCTCCCAGGGCCTTGTCTATGACATCGGGTGCGCCCGGCACGCCGAGGTCGAATATCACCACCCGCGTTTTGGCCGCAGCGCCTCCAGTCATGCGTTCCAGGCCGACTACGATTCCATCGACCCGGTCGGAGTTGCGCGCAAGCGCAGCTGAGAAGGTGTCGAGATTGGCAATCGCACTGCGCAGCGGCTGCGCATTCTCTGCCAGGACAGCGTCGAGGCGGCGAAGTGCGTCACGTGCGGCCTGCGACATGCTCTGGCCTGCTCCGATGTCGGCAATGAGGAGGGGTGGCTCGCCCTTAGCGTCGGAGAGTGGGATCATCGAGCTGCCCCCTGCAAGCGCGATGACGGGCGCACCAGTCAGTCCCTGAAAGTCGATGGCGACCTGCGTATCGGCGCGCACTGGAGCACTGCGTTCGATAGCGATCGTAGCCTTCACCTGGCGCGGTCTGGCAGGATCGAGCTCCAGCGCCGTTACTTCGCCGACGCGTACGCCGTTGAACAGAACCGCCGATCCTCGAAGCAATCCCGAGACGGGGCCCTCGAACGCAACCCGGTATAGGGCGAGCTCCCGCAGCCTCCCAGCGTTGTTGAGCCAGTAGACGAAGCCAAAACCCAGGACCATGACCATCATCGCGAAGGCGCCCATCTGCACGTAGCGTGCGCGAATTTCCATGACCTAGGCTCCCATTGCCGAATAGTTACGTGTCAACTTGTGACCGCGCTTGCCTTGAAAATAGGCCCGCATCCAGGGATGGGGTGACAGAAGCATTTCTGACATAGGACCAACCGCTATCACCTTGCCATCAGCCAGCGCGGCGACGCGGTCGCAGACCGTGGCGAGGCTCTCCAGATCGTGGGTGACCATGAACACGGTCAGTCCCAGGGTCTTTTGCAACGTCCGGATCAGCTCGTCGAAGTCGCCGGCTGCAATCGGATCGAGGCCGGATGTCGGCTCGTCCAGGAAGACAAGCTCAGGATCGAGCGCTAGCGCCCGGGCCAGCGCGACGCGCTTGGTCATGCCACCTGACAGCTCGGCTGGCAGCTTGTCGCCATCGCTGACGCTTAGGCCCACCATCTCGAGCTTTGCCACCGCCATCTCGCGCAGCAGGCGCTCGGACAGACCGAGATGCTCACGCATCGGGAACTGTACATTCTGAAGCGCGGTCAATGACGAGAACAAAGCGCCCTGCTGGAACAAGATGCCCCAGCGGCGTTCCAGGGCACGCCACTTGTCGTCGCTGGCCTGGCCGAGTTCGACGCCCAGCACCTCGATCACGCCTTGCTGTTTCGGCAACAGGCCGATGATGGTGCGCAGGAGCACGGACTTACCACTGCCCGAGCCACCGACGAAGCCGAGGATTTCGCCGCGGCGCACGTCCAATGCCAGATGATCGAGGACAGCGTGGTCTCCGAACGCGACGACGAGATCGTGTACGCTAATGATTGGCTTGTCGTCCGGCGGGATCATCTGCTCACATCCCGATAGACGCAAAGAATATGGCGAACAGCCCATCGAGCACGATCACGAGGAAGATCGACTTGACCACGGATGTTGTCGTCTGCAACCCGAGCAACTCGGCACTGCCTTTCACCTTGAGGCCCTCGGAGCAGGCCACGACGCCGATCGCCAGCGCCATGAATGGCGCCTTGATCATGCCGACCTTGAAATGCGTGACGGAGATTGCCTCCCTGAGACGCGCCACGAAGATTTCTGGACTCATGCCGCCGTACAGCCAAGCCACGAGGCCACCGCCATAGAGTGCTGCCAACGATCCCAAAAGCGTCAGCAGCGGCAGCGCCACGACCAGCGCGGCGACGCGCGGAAGAATGAGGACGTGCACCGGGTCCAACCCCATGGTGCGCAACGCATCGATCTCCTCGCGCATCTTCATCGAGCCGAGCTCCGCCGTATATGAGCTGCCCGATCGTCCTGCCACCATGATGGCGACGATCAGCACGCCGAGCTCGCGCAACACCAGAATACCGACCATGTCGACCACGTATTCGTCGGCGCCGAATTTTCGGAAATGGAAGAAGCCCTGTTGCGCAATGATGCCGCCAATCAGAACGGTAATTAGAAGAATGATTGGGACGGCCTGCCAGCCAACACGATCCAGATGGTGCACGGCAGAGGTCAACCTGAAGCTCCGCGGCGATCGCAGCACCCCCAGGACCGCATACCCCAGCGCACCTATCATGTTGAGGAACGCCACCAGATCGCGGCCAATGTCAGCCACAGTGAGTCCCACGGCTTCCAGGAAGCGGAAGACTTTGCTTTCCGTCTTTCTGGTCTCGGCAGGCCTGCGGTTGACTCGCTGCACTTCGTCGAGAAGACCTTGATACCTCCCGGGCAGATCGAGGACGCGTATGTTTTGTCCATGGGCCCGGCAGGCACGTGTCAGGCGCTCAAGCAGCCACCCTCCATAGGTGTCGAACTCCTCGACACCGCGCATATCGATGGTGGTGACGCGCATAGATGCACGATCGCTGCCAACGGCGTCGACCAGTTGCTCCAGCTCAGCGGCATGAGACGCGGTCCAGGACCCCGCCGCCGTCAGCTCCAGCCTGCCGTCACGCGCGCCGGTGCTCAGTAGTGGCCTGAGGGTCAAGACTTCCTCCACGATCGACGGCGCGCGCGAAACCGACGGTATCCTGTCATGTCGAGCATCTCATCCGTTGCCGCACAAAGCCTTTGATCTTCATCAATCGAGTGGGCGGTCAGGGGTGCTTAAGAAACCGTAGGGAGGCTAATCGGGCTAGCCATGCGACTTGCCACCTTCAATCTCGAGAGTCTGGATCTGTCACTTGGCGGTGTGCCGCTGGATGTGCGTGCAGAGGTCTTGCGGCCCGCGCTCGAGCGCCTACAGGCCGACATCCTGTGTCTGCAGGAGGTCAATGGTCAGCATGTTGCCGGACACGAGGACCGCATTCTTGCCGCCCTCGATCGGCTGCTTACCGGCACGGCATATGCCGGCTATGCCCGCGTTGCGACAACCGGCGGCAGGGGCCATGGCGCTGCCGACGTTCACAACCTGGTCACGTTGTCCCGCTTTCCGATACGGGCACATCGCGAGCTGCTGCATGAACTTGTGATGCCGCCTCGCTATCGACTGAGGACGGCCATGCCGCCGGCACTCGAAGAGCAGTCGATCCGGTTCGATCGTCCGGTCCTTGTCACCCACATCGATCTGCCCGGCGGCGACCGGATCGCCGTCGTCAACTTGCATCTCAGGGCGCCACTCGCGGCCCATATAGCAGGACAGAAGCTGGAGCCGTTCGTCTGGAAGACCGTAAGCGGTTGGGCGGAAGGCTACTTTCTCTCGGCCATGCGCCGTGCGGGGCAGGCTCTCGAGGTGCAATTCCTGCTCGAGCAGCTGTTCGACGCCGAGGCCCACAGCCTGATTGCCGTTGCAGGAGATTTCAACGCCGAGGATCACGAGGTTCCGGTACGTATCATCGCCGGTGCCGAAGAGCACACCGGGAATCCAACGCTTTCAGGGCGCTCACTCGTTGTACTCGATCGCGCCCTCCCGCGAGATCGACGTTGGAGCGTCCTGCACCACGGCCAACCCGAGATGCTCGATCACCTCCTGGCAAGCCGGGCGCTTTATGGGCGCTTCAAGATGATTGAAGTACACAGCGAAGCGCTCCGTGATGAGCTCGTCGGCCATGCGGGGTGGATGGGTTCATCGGCTTCCAGCCACGCTCCGGTCGTCGCCGAGTTCGTTGGCAGCGAGCAGAACCAGGCCTCTGCGGGCCCCCTGCCATTTTGACGCCGATCAAAGGGTCAACGCGCTGCTAATCGTAGAGTATGCACTTGCTTGCGGGGATGCGCACATGATCACGCTCGAAGACTGCATCGCGATGTGCGGCCTCACTGAGGCTGAGATCCTGGCCATCGCCGAGCACGAGCACATCCCGGCAATCGCGGCAACCGCACTTGCGCAGTATCTGTTGTCCGGGGACCACGGCGCCGAGAAGATCCGCGACATGCTGCAGGATGATATCCGCAACGCATTGGGGCGTGGTGATCGCGAGCACGCGCTCGAACTCTTTATGGCGCTGCGACATTTTCTGTCAGAGCATCCGGTGACCCGACAAACGTAAGTTCATTCGCCCTTCTGCGCGGAAATGAGTTGGCTACCTCAGGGTAGACCGCTAGGTGACAAACCTAACCTCATGCGTCAGGCCGCTTTTGATCTTCATCAACAGCCCTTGATCGCGCTGCGGCTAAGCAATGCCTTACGGCTGCGACAACAACAGACGATACGTGCATGCCCGAAGTCGTGTTCGAGGCCAAGAGCCTCACCAAGACATACCGCAACGCCGACATCGAGGTGCACGCGCTCGCGGGCGTCGACCTCGATCTTTTTGCCGGCGAACTCGTCGTGCTGCTTGGCCCGTCAGGCTCGGGTAAGTCCACGCTGCTCAACATCCTGGGGGGGCTTGATCATGCGACGTCCGGAAGCGTGCGCTTCCGGGACCACGATCTGACCACGCTCGACGACGCTGGCCTGACCACGTACAGGCGCGATCACGTGGGCTTCGTGTTCCAGTTCTACAACCTGATCCCATCGCTAACGGCGCTGGAGAATGTAAACCTCGTAACCGAGATCGCCCGGCATCCGATGCCCGCGCAGACAGCGCTCGAACTCGTCGGCCTGGGCGCGCGCATGCACCATTTTCCGGCACAGATGTCGGGCGGCGAGCAGCAGAGGGTGGCCATCGCGCGCGCCATTGCCAAGCAGCCGGATGTGCTGCTGTGCGACGAGCCAACGGGTGCGCTCGACAGCAAGACTGGGGTTCGTGTGCTCGAAGCGCTTTCCCAGGTGAACAGAGCGCTTGGCACCACGACTGCGCTCATCACCCACAACGCTGCCATAAAGGACATGGCGCATCGTGTGCTGTTGTTCGGTGACGGCCGGATTACTGGGACGCAGATCAACGAGACGCGCAAGCAACCCTCGGAGATCAGCTGGTAGCCGTCATGAACATGCTCGATCGGAAGGTCCTGAGAGATTTACGCCGCATGTGGGCACAGGCTCTGGCCATCGCGCTCGTCATGGCGTCGGGTGTCGCCACGTTCGTGCTGGCCGGCGGCGCCTACCGTTCGCTCGACGAGACGCGCGCGATCTACTACCAGCGCTATCGCTTCGCCGACGTTTTCGCCCAAGTGCGTAGGGCGCCGAAGTCTGTGGTCGAGCAAATCCAGGCCATCCCCGGCGTGGCGGCCGCCGAACCGCGCATCAGCCATCTGGCACTTCTCGATGTGGAGGGCCTGGCCGAGCCCGCGACGGGCCGTGTCATCTCGATCCCCGATCTGGCCGAGCCGCACCTCAACCTGTTGCATTTGCGCCAGGGCCGCTTGCCGGAGCGTGAACGGACGGACGAGGTGACCATAAGCGAGGGGTTCGCCAAAGCGCACGAGATGAGCATCGGCTCCACCTTCAGGGCGCTCCTGAACGGCAGGAAGCGCGAGCTCAAGGTTGTGGGCACGGCTCTTTCGCCTGAGTTCATCTATGCGCTGGGGCCAGGCGACCTAATGCCCGACGATCGGCGTTTCGCCATCCTGTGGATGTCAGAAAAGGGGCTTGCCGGACTGTTCGACCTCGACGGGGCCTTCAATGACGTCACCCTGAGCCTGCTGCCGCAGGCGTCCGAGCCAGAGGTCATCAAACAGCTCGACCAACTGCTGGGGCGCTACGGTGGCACAGGGGCATACGGCCGCAAGGATCAATTGTCCCACGCCTTCCTCGACGCCGAGCTGAGGCAACTCGATGCGTTGCGCCGCGTCATGCCGCCGATCTTCCTGCTGGTGTCGGCATTCCTCATCAACATCACGCTATCGCGCACCATTGCGTTGGAACGCGAGCAGATTGGGTTGCTGAAGGCGCTTGGCTTCGGCCCACTCCCCATCGCTACGCACTACACAAAGTTTGTCTTCGTTGTCACAGCAGTTGGAGTGTCTATCGGCTTTGCAGGCGGTGCCTGGCTCGGTTATGGGCTGACCCGGCTCTATGGTGACTTCTTCCACTTCCCGTTTCTCATCTTCCGCCATGATGCAGATATCTATGCCATTGCTGGCTTGGTCAGCGTTCTGGCGGCCGTTGCTGGAACCCTCAAGGCCGTGAAGGATGTGCTCGAGTTGGCACCGGCTGTCGCCATGCAACCGCCTGCACCGCCACGCTACCGGCGGCTGTTCAAGTCGGGCGGCGGGTCGACGGTGCTGATGTCGCAGCTGACTGTTATGACGTTGCGACACGTCGCCCATCGTCCTGTACGCGCTGGCGCAACCGCGCTCGGCATTGGCATGGGCGTCGGTTTGTTGGTCACGGCCCTGCTCTCGTTCGAACTCGGTCGATCAGATGGTCGAAGTTGCGTTCTTTCGCACCGATCGGCAGCACGCCACCCTCACCTTCACGGACGAGAAGCATACGCGTGCGCTGCAGGACATCGAACGACTGCCTGGCGTCCTGCGCGCCGAACCCTACAGGTCGGTCGCGGTCCGGTTCCGCAACGAGCACCTGTCGCGCCAGCTTTCCATCATCGGCAAGCCCACGGACATGGACCTTTCGCGTGTTCTCGATCTCGACGATCGTCCAGTACCCCTTCCCGCATCCGGCCTCGTCATCAACGAGCGCATCGCGGAGGTTCTCCGCTTGCGGCGTGGGGATGTCGTGGAGATGGAAATTCTCGAAGGCCGGCGTGGCATTCGGCACGTACCGGTCGCCGACGTGATCAAGAGCTACTTCGGTCTGACAGCATTCATGGACCTCGATGCGTTGAACGAGCTGATGTACGGTCCGCGTCTGACCGGCGCGCACATTTCGTATGACGCGCGGCAGCAGGGCGAGCTGTACGCGGCGATCAAATCAACCCCCGGCATCGGCTCAATCGCTCTGCAGCGCCATGCGCTCGCGCGCTTCCGCGAGACGATCGCGCAGAACATCAACTACTCGGTGACGATCTACGTGGTGCTCGCTGTGATCATCGCCTTTGGCGTCGTCTACAACAGCGCACGCATTCAGTTGTCCGAGCACGCCCGCGAGCTTGCGAGCTTGCGCGTGCTCGGTTTCACGCGGGCCGAGGTTTCGCGCGTCCTCCTCACGGAGCTGGCGCTTCTCACCCTGATCGCGATCCCGTTGGGATGGGCCATCGGCTATGGCTTCGGCTGGTTGCTGATTCAGGCCTTTTCCAGCGACCTTTACCGAGTGCCGTTCACGATCGAGCGGGCGACCTATGCCAAGGCGAGCCTGGTGATCCTTGTGGCCACGGCGGCTTCTGCGCTCATCGTGCGCCGCCGCATCGACAGGCTGGATCTGATTGCCGTGCTGAAGACCAGAGACTAGGAGCAGTACGATGCGATCGCCTCCCATGCATCTGATCAAGCGCGGGCTCCTCGCCGCGGGCGCGGCACTGCTCTTTCTTGCCCTGGCCTGGGCGTTGTGGCCCAAACCCGTCATGGTCGAGTTCGCCGAGCTACAGAAGGGGCCGCTCGTCGTGACGGTCGACGAGGAGGGCAAGACCCGTATCAAGGATGTCTATTCTGTGTCGACGCCCATCACCGGCAAGCTTGTGCGTCTGTCTCTTGAAGCGGGCGATCGCGTCCAGAAGGACGCAACCACCGTAGCAATTATCGAGCCGATGGCCCCGGCCTTCCTTGATGTCCGCGCTACCCGCGAGCTCGAAGCGCAACTCCAAGCCGCCAAGGCTGCCGTGGCACTCGCCGAAGCCGAGGTGAACCAGGCAACCGCCGAGCTCGAATTCGCCAAAAGCGAGCTGAAGCGGGCGGAAGCCCTGATCCGGTCTAAGGCCATCTCCGATCGCGCCCTGGAGCGGGCACGGATCGACGGCGATACGCGGCAGGCCGCTCTGGCCAAGGCTAAGGCCAACCTCGAGGTGCGCAGGCGCGAGCTGGAAAGCGCACAGGCACGACTGATCGGACCGGAGGAAGCCTGGAAAGGCGAAGTTCCCGTCGGATGCTGCGTGACTGTGCGAGCACCGGTTAGTGGTCGCGTTCTGCGCCTCATGCAGGAAAGCGAACGCGTCATCGTAGCCGGCACGCCTTTGATCGAGATCGGCGATCCCGACAATCTGGAGCTCGTCGTCGAGCTACTGTCGGTGGATGCGGTAAGGGTGCGGGAGGGAGCCGTGGCTTCGGTCCAGGGCTGGGGCGGCCCCCCGCTTTTGGCGAAGGTCACACGTATCGAGCCCGCCGGCTTCACCAAGGTTTCCGCTCTCGGTATCGAAGAGCAGCGTGTGCGCACGATCTTGAAGCTAGAAGCTGGTGCCCAGACCGCCGACCGGTTGGGGCATGAGTTTCGCGTCTTTGTCAAGATCAGCGTCTATGAAACCTCCAATGCCTTGCGCGTTCCGATCAGTGCTCTATTTCGCCAGCGCGGCCAATGGTCGGTCTATACGGTCGAGCGTGGCCGGGCCCGCGCAGTGCAGATCGACATTGGCCAGCGCAACACCTCGTTTGCCGAGGTCCTGACCGGCCTGTCAGAACACTGCCATTGTGATCCTGCATCCAAACGACCGTGTTGGCGACGGTGTGAAAGTCGCTCCGCTGCCTAGCACCCCTTAGCGTGCGAGATCTGGAGCAATAGTGCGCCAACGCGCATATCCGGCCCGTCCCCCGCGACCGGAACGACCGCGCGGGCTCCAGCGCCGGTTCAGGATGTTCACCATGCCAAGCCAAGAGCAACGACAATCAGACCTCGCCTCAGTCGGGCTGCGAGGAACTATACGCAAGTATCTCCCTGACATCATATTTGGGGCGAATGATGGGATCATCACGACCCTTGCCGTCATATCAGGCGTCGTCGGCGCCAGCCTTTCGACAACGGCCATACTTATCCTAGGTTTTGCCAACCTCCTCGCGGATGGCTTCTCCATGGGCGCGAGCAATGTGCTGTCTCGGCGCTCCCAACCACAGAGAAAAACTCTCCCCACGCTCGCGGCAGCGACTGGCCATGGCCTTGCGACCTTCATCGGCTTTGTTGTGGCCGGCATCGTTCCCCTGTTGGCCTATCTGCTCCCGTGGTTTGGCGGTGGGCAGTTTGCAGCAGCGGTTTCACTGGCCCTCACAACTCTCTTTGCAGTGGGAGCCGGCCGCGCCTTGTTCATAGAGCGCGGTTGGATCGTTTCCGGGAGTTCGAGATGCTCCTGATCGGAGCCCTCGCTGCAGCAGTGGCGTACTCGGTGGGCGCGATGGGTGCTGCGGTCGTCGGCCACGCAAGCACCTAAGGCCTATAATCAGCTCTTCAGCAATATCGGCCCCGGAAAAAGCAGCCTGCGAGCCATCGGGTTGCGCCAAGTCAATGCACGACACTTCTTTCATGAGAAATGCTTGCCTGTCTCACGGTACAGGATCGCACCATGCAACCGGGCACGAGGAGCACGATGTACCGCTTCGTCGAGTACACGACGGGGCAATACATGACACAGGAGGTGATCACAGTAGCGCGGAGCACCACTCTGCGCGAGCTGGAACAGCTCTTTGAGCGCCATGACTTCAACGCGTTTCCAGTGGTGGAGGCCGGAACGATTCTCGGGCTCGTAACCAAGCTCGACTTCCTCAGAGCGTTCATATTCACAACCGGACAGATCGTGCCTCACTATGACGAGCTGATGCAGAGGGTCGTCTCCGATGTGATGACCGAGGCGGTCGTGCACTTAGACGCAACGACGCCCTTGACCCGCGCGCTGCAGATGATGGTGGACCTCAAGGCGCGCAGCTTTCCGGTCGTCAGCCCGGATCGGCAATTGGCGGGGATGATTTCGCGTGAAGATGTGATGCGGGCGCTGAGAGATGCGACAAGCGCCGAACGGAACGCATTGCGATGAGCCGTATCTGTATTGTGCAGGGCCATCCTACTCCCGGCAGCGGGCATTTCTGCCATGCCCTTGCGCGCGCGTATGCGGAGGGCGCCGTTGCGGCAGGTCATGAAATCAGGACGATTGCGGTCGCGGAGCTCGACTTTCCGATTCTGCGCTCCAAGCAGGATTGGGACGCTGGGCAGACCCCGCTTGCGATTTCGGCCGCTCAGAACAGCATCCGCTGGGCGCAACATCTGGTCATTATCCATCCGTTGTGGATCGGGATGATGCCGGCCCTGCTGAAGGCATTTCTGGAGCAGGTCTATCGACCAGGGTTTGCCATGGCCGTCTCCGAGAAGGGACGCTGGACCAAGCTCCTGTCGGGGCGCAGCGCACGCGTCGTTGTGACAATGGGCATGCCAGCTCTGGTCTACCGCTGGTACTTCGGCGCGCACGGTCTCAAGAGCCTGACGCAGAACCTTGCACTCACCGGGATCAAGCCGAGCCGGTATACGCTCATTGGCATGATCGAGGCCATGAGCGACAGAAAGCGACGCGGATGGCTTGATCACCTGCGCAAATTGGGTGCTCGAGCAGCGTGACAGCAGGCTCCGAGCACGCAGGCGATGTGACCGCTGGCTTGATCAAGGTCAAAGCAGTACAGGCGGCATCCGTCGACAGTATGTGCTTCACAAATAGGAGTCGCGTGCTGTGTCCTACCGCACGATCCTGACGCATCTCAACGATTCCCGCCGTGCACGCCGGCTGCTGGACTATGCCGCCGAGCTGGCCCGGACTTTCGAGGCGCGCCTGATTGGCTTGCATGTGTCCGCCCGATTGCGCCTCCAGGCTCTGCCCTCGCCGCTCCGGCACATCGACGTGTTGAGCAGCCTCAAATTCACGCTCGATGAGGAAGCCGATCATTTGCGGTCGATTTTTGAAGATGCCACCGGCCGCCACCGGTTCACGAGCGAATTTCGCTATTTGACGGCGGAGCGCGTCAATCCATCCGGGATCGTGCTGGCACGCGCACACGCCGCCGATCTTGTCGTCGCCAGCCAGGCCGATCCCCAATGGGCCCTCTCGCCGCTTCTGGACTGCTCAGATGACCTCGCCATCGGCAGCGGTCGCCCCGTGATCATCGTGCCGAACGACAAGCAATGCGTGGCGCCGCCGAACAAAGTGATCATCGCCTGGAACCAGAGCCGCGAGTCGACGCGGGCCATGTTCGATGCACTCCCCTTGCTCAAAGGTGCCAGAGCCGTCGAGCTTCTGACTCTCGATGGACTAGACAAGGAAAGCAGGGCTGATCTGCAGTTGGACCAGGAGACCCTTCCGGCAAGCGCAGTTGCCGACATTCTGGCCGACCATGGCGTCAGGCCCACCATCGCTATAGTCAAGACGCAAGACATCAAGGTTGGTGAGGAGATTTGCGCACGTGCAGCTGGCGAGCGGGCCGATCTGATTGTCATGGGCGCCTATGGCCATACACGGCTGAGGGAATTGGTGTTTGGGGGAGCTACCCGACACGTCCTGAAACACATGCCGGTCCCCGTTCTGTTCTCCCATTGATCAAAAGGGATGCGAGCCAATGACCAAACACGAGCAAATGCTTCGCAGGGTGAGGCTGGAGCTAGCCCGAGACCCTGAATTCCCCAATGGCAGCAGCGAGCGCGGCTACGACTTCATCGCGCCGCTCGACCGCAAGGGCCATATCGACCTAGCCGCGTGGAAAGGGTTGCGCGATCGCTGTCGCGTCCGTCGCTTCTGGGCTCACGACACCGAGGAGGTTGGTCACGTCCTACACAAGCACGGGCGGGTCTGGGCTTTCCACTACGATATTCACGGCGATCCCAGCCATGACGAGGCTGGCTTTCGTTTCGACAGCCACGCGTTTGTTCCTGGCGAGTACGTATCGATCAAGGAGCAGGACGGGCTATTACGCACCTTTCGCGTCGCGTCGGTCCGGCAAATCGACTAAAGCGCGACCCGAAGCACTTCGGGCAGTCCTTCTTGCCCTCCAGCGCTCGCGCTATCGGCCCTTTGCTTCAAATCAATGTTCTGGCCGGCTCGCGCGGCTAGCGTGTGCACCACAGAGAACGAGGAGGTGCGCGATGCGTAGACCCCAGCAGGGCCGCCGGTTGCGGTCGAATCTTACGACCCGTTCACATTTGCATGCCGGCCACCGCAATCGTACTGTTGGGCTTGCACTGGCTGGGCTCCTAACTTGCAGTGCTCTCTCGGCGGCAGGCGCACAGGATACGAAGCTTGAAAGCGAGCGTGAGCTCGTGCAATGCACTTCGACGATCAGCCTCGAGAAAAGGCTCGTGTTCGAGCAATGGTCTCTCCCCGACGGTTGCGAGAGGCCCATGCGCACGCGCGTCATCGACCGCTTTCTTGGATACACCTGCATTGAGGAGCAGTCACAAGTTGCCACCTGCCGTGCCTACATACCGGGCCCCGACAGTCGGGCATTCGATACCTCCGAGGTCTTTCGCTGCGTCGACCTCGGCGTGACCCCTTCTGAAGACGGGGTCGCTGTCAGTCGGCTGCGCGAGTGGGCCGCTCCGCAAAAGAGCTGTGACTGGAGTCCCAACTTGCAGCTGCTCGCCATGGAAGTCGATTTTGACAATGGCCATGTCTGTGTTGCGGCGCTGTGCATGCCGGCTGATCGGCTTTCAGTTGTCGGAAAGTGGCGATTTCGACTCCTGATCGAAAAGGCGTTCCGTGAACTCGACCTAGTAGGTGAGGTGAACGGGCCACGCCCGGTGCGTGCAGACCAAGTGAGGCGTGCGCCGGGCGCTATGAGCAGGCAATGATGATATCTTCGAGGGATCTGTGCGCGTGAGTCATGCTTTCGATTGGCGTGGCATCCTGTACCTGACCTTGCACAAGTCTACGAGGTGCGGGCTCGCGCGCACCAAGCGTGCGCACACCGCACCAAAGTCATCGAGGATCTGAAGCTCGAGGAGGAGCACCAAGTGCCCCTTTTCGATATGGCCCTGCAGCTGCCGCGCTTGTTCGGGAGTGAGCCAATTGCACAGCGCATCGACCAGCGTGCGCTCACCCTGGGCCGAGGATACCGCCAGCTGTTCAGCGATCTCACCGCCCATGCACGTGACGTAGACGCTTGATGTGCCGAAACGGAGTTCGGTGACGCTGCGAAGATTCCCGCTCGCGTGCAAGGGAGACGGGACATTCTTGCAAACATGCAGCAACGCGCCCGAGCTGGTGAGCTCGTTCGCCTTGACCATGTCCTCAAGAACAGTCTGCAGGGTATCCCAGTCGTCGAAGACGGCGACGACAAGCTGAGCCGCGTCCTGCCCGATACTCATCCGCTTGTCCCGCTTGATAAAGATCACGCGACGCTACCGAATACCCTTCGGTAAGCCTTGACCTCGATCAATGTCGCCTCAACCTGGCACGAAAAAATCCAATCCGCTGATGCCAGATAATTCGGAAGGCGTCTCCATCTGGGCAAAGCGGGTGCGTAAACGGCAAGCAAGGTTGGAGTGTCCGGCTTTCGGAAGCACGCGAAGGTAACTCGTCAGAGAACGTCGTCACAGGACTTCTTCATGGCCTTTCAGAAACTGGTCTATATGAAGGAGTGCGCGCGGACGCTGAAGTTGGCTAATCGCTCGTCGATGTCGCCTTACCTCCGCGCACCGTCAACCAAGCCGTCAGGGCCTTAAGAGTTGGCACCGGCACCGTCAGTGGTGACGCACTGTTCCTCTCCATCGATCGCCACGGCAAGCTGCATGTGCGGCATAACCGGAAACGGGATCTATGTCGTGGTGACTACCCTTGGAGTTAAGATGGGCATTAAGGTACATCCGCACGGGCTCAGGCACGCTGCCATCACTAGGGCATTGGGTCTATCACATCGTGCCGACCGCATAAAAATTCGAGATGGTATGCGTCACATCGCTATGTATGCGGCATAGGATACTCCGTCGTCGTCCATCTGCCCGACCGTTTGGAGTTCGACCATGCGTCTAGCAAGCGCACCTCCGCTACGGTAGGCACAATGTCGGCTATATTCGGGCGGAAGCACCGTGTGAATCGAGATGTTTCCGCACGGTTTTAGGAGCACGCGGAGATGAAATCCATCCGCGTGACTCGCCAATTGGAGACATTCTGCGCGCAATAGTCGTTTGCTGATGATTGTTACCGGAGCCTCCTTCCGCGCCTTACGCTCTCGGCGCAAGGCGCATGGCAAAGAACGCGAGGATCTCGTCGCGGGCTGCGATCGTCGGCTGCCCGGCCTCGTCGATGAGGTGTTGCGTGACCACACTGTGCGGAAACGGGACGCGCTTGGCGAAGAAGGGAGCCACATCCGTGTTGGCGGCACTGTCGGGTAGCTCGCGGGCGATGAAGCGCCCACCCAGTGCCGCGGAATACGCCGCGAAGCGCTCCGCGCGGCAGATTTGATCGCCCTTGAAGCGATAGGCGAGCACGGTGAGATCTTCCACGTCGAGCCGCTGCTTGATGGCCTTCAGCTCGGCGCGTGCAATCTCGAGTCCAGTGGGCTCCTTGAGCGGGAGCGAGGGCTGCGCAAGTACCGGCGCCAACATGGATGGTTCCAGCATCATGGTCAGCGCAAAATTGCCGGTGAAGCACATGCCGATCGCGCCGACACCGGGGCCGCCGCATTCCTGATGTGCGGTGCGAGCAAGTGCCCGCAGCCATTGCGTCACCGGGCTTGATGCGTTCGCCTGAAGTGCCCGAAACTCGGCGCTGACGCAGGCACGCTGGAGTACGGCGGTGCCTTCCTCCACCGTGGGCACGACACCGTCGCGACCGAACAACGACGGCATGTAGACCGTGAAGCCGGCGTCCCTCACCCAGCGCGCAAAGCGCGCCACGTGCGGGCTGATCCCCGGCATCTCGGCCATGACGATCACGGCCGGACCGCTGCCCGTGACGTGAACCCTCTTGGCGATGCCGTCGAGACTGATCTCCCGGGCCGAGAAGTCCTCGAGCGGATCGTCCACCTTCACGCTGCGCACCGACATCCCGGAACCTCAGCTAGGTCCATTCTTTGGACTTATGCTATAGAGCTAGATCCAGATTTGCAACTCAGATAGTGTCAACCTATGGCCCATGCTTCCCCTGTCCGACGATCGCCGGTAGCAGCCAAACGCTGCAACTTGGCGCGCAGCTTCGAGCTGATTGGCGACCGATGGACGCTGTTGATCCTTCGATCGGCCCTGTGGGGCGTGCGTCGCTTCGATGATTTCCAAGCGGACCTCGACATTCCCCGTAGCGTGCTCAGCAACAGGCTGGCCGGCCTTGTGGAAAGCGGCATCATGGAGCGGCGCGAGTATCGCGAGGACGGCGAGAGAGCGCGCATCGAATATCCTCTAACCGAGATGGGCCAGGCATTGGGCCTGCCGTTCATCGCCATGACCCAATGGGGTGACCGGTGGCTCGAGGACGGCCGCCCACCTTTGACGCTGCGCTCCAGGGTTACCGGTCAGAAGCTCCGCGTGAGGCTCGTTGACGAGCGCGGCAGGGATGCCAGACGATCGGAGGTCGAAACCGTAATCGATCCTGCAGCGCGCCGCGATCGAAAGTCGCGCAAGTAATCCTGGCTCACGGGCGCAAAGCGTTCACAGGCTGAACTTGGCGGCGGGCTGTGCTTCGAGGAACGGACGATGGGTGGGTAGCCTCACGCGCTTCCGTTCGACCTCCGCAAGCCGACGAAACCACCCCGCCTGTTACAAGGCTTTATCGCACCCCAGGAACAGCGCCGACTGGGTCATGAGATAGGAGGTGAACGCCAGCCCGAGCACCACGCCACTTATTTGCTGCTGCCGAGTGGTGCGAATGCCAATAACTGCCGTCCGTACTGCGGCGCCCTTGATCCAAGTCAAAGGTCGCCGGGCGGCTCTCTCTACGATGGGCCTACATCAAGCGGTGCGAGAAAGGGCTGGTTGCAGATGACCCGCATACTGATCGCTGATGAGCACGGCGTGGTGCGCGCGGGGGTGCGGCGCATCGTTGAAGACAATCCCAAGTGGAGTGTTGTTGCTGAAGCCCGAGACGGCAAAGACGCCATCGCCAAGGCCGTTGCCACGAAGCCCGACGTGGCCATCCTCGACTACAGACTACCTTTGATCGACGGCATTGAAGCCACACGCCAAATCCGTCGCCATGTCCCAAACGTCGAGGTTCTGATCTTCACGATGCACGATGATGAGAATCTGCTGCGTGAGGCGCTGAGCGCTGGAGTACGCGCATATGTGCTGAAGTCAGATACCCAGCAGCATTTGATTTCTGCCATCCAGGCGCTGGCAACCCACAAATCCTACTTCAGTGATGGGGTTTCGCAGGCCCTGCTCGACACCTTCTCGACCAAGGCAGGCCGGGCCAGGCCGACCCTCACCGGCCGCGAGCAAAGCATCGTTCATTTGGTCGCCGAGGGCCACAGTAACAAGCAGATTGCCGCTGTTCTCGATATCAAGGTCAAAACGGTCGAGACGCATCGCGCCACCGTCCGGCGCAAGCTCGACCTGGGCTCCACGGCGGCCATGATCCGTTACGCCATCCGTAACAATCTGGTGCAGGCATGAGGCACAGTGTGGTGCCTACCGTGCTGGTGCTCTGTGCCGAACACAAGAAGGCGACTGCCAGTGCAAGCGACAGACAAAGTATGCCCGTGGGTGGCACGTTCGTCGGCCCGAAACGCGTCGGTGCGGCCTTATGATCGCTTGGTCGGTACCTGTTCTGTTGATGGGTCTGAGCGCTAGCCAAGGGCCAAGTGCCACCTTCGACCATCGCCGCTTCTGCGACATCATGCAGGCGGTGGCCACGTTGCCGTCGACCCAGCCCGGGACGCCGATCCAGCGACACATTCAGCATGGCGGGGTGTTGGTCAACTGCGGGGATCGTGCTGTCGAGATCCGCACTGTGCTGTCTCGGCCGATAAAGGTCATGGGCAAGGGGTGGTTGGCAGCACAGCAGTGGTACTGGAAGGACGAGAATTGCAGTGACCCGCTTCTGGCGGGGGCCATCGCGCACGGGTGGAGCTTGAAAGCAGTTATCTTGGTTGGATCAAACGAGGTTGCCTCATTTACGGCGTCCTGCGCAGGCGAGTGAAATTTCGTGCCCCAAAGAGGTGCTGATCGCCCAACGTCAGCCGGTGGTTGTTGTCGTGCACGGTAGATGAGCGCTTGCTCACAAATTGTGGAACCGCGCCGCAGGAAGATGGAGAGTGGCGACGATGGGGACAATGCGAATGGCTGTCATCGCCATAGCGATCGTGGCCGTGTTGCTGCTGCTGATGGGGTGGTACGTTTATCCGGGTGACCTCCCGTTCACTCCTGCGGCGCCAAGGTAACGCTATGGCCACCGCCGCGCCAAGCTGGCCCGCTCGTTCACAAGCGCAGCGGCAGCGAGCGAGCGAGTCGCTTACTCGGCCATGCGAGCAAGCTTCTACCCCACGGCGCCCGTCATGCGTGATCTGCGCGATGACGGGCGTGGAAGAAGATAAAGAGGGGTGAACGTCAGCCCCAGCTGTCAGAGAGTTCATCGGGATCTGATCGACATAGATCGGCGAAGAACGTCGATGGTTTGCTTGCCCGCCTCTGGTCGCTAGCCGCATCGAAGCGTCAATGCTTCAAAGACAATATATACTCTATGAGCTGGTTCATCTCCTGTGCCCGGAGCGGAATTGCCGGCATCGGATGACGCGGTATCTGCACGAACGCTCTCAGGCGCTCCCTCGTCTGGTTGGGGCGGCCTGCAATCTCGCTGAAGCTGGGCACGAAGACACCCTGGATAGTCACTCCACGCGCAATGCCCGACCCATGGCATCCTGCGCACTCTCGCGCGGCAATCTGTTCACCTATTGCAATATCTCCAGACTGCGAATGGCCAGCACTTGAGTGCGCAACCAAGATCCATGCCGCCAACAACACGCCGAACCTAGCCAACATTTTCAGCATGGCTGCCCTCCTAGCATCGGCGCATTCGCAGCCAATGGATTTTCCCGCGTTAAGTTGAGCCGATATTGCAATCCGGCCTGCTCAATCCGCTGTCAACTCTGCTGTCGAGGTGACATTGGTCCGATCGCCTGCAAGGTGACAGTGCGCAACAACTAATTCGTGGCAAAAAAACTGCCGTTCGTACTGCGGCGATGCTTGATCCAAAGTCAAAGATCGCGGGGCGGCTCACATCGAAGAGCGGCGCGAGAAAAAGGGCCGCCTGCACACATTGAGCGCTCGACACAACCGAGCCTGCGGGTTTGCCGCTCCTTCGAGTACTAACCCGAATGGAGTGTCTCTCCGTCGAGGCGGACGGTGGCTGCCTACGCGGTGACCGCCTCTAACCGGGATGACACCTCGCTCTGGGCTCGCGCTAACCGCCGGGTCGGTTCTGGCAGCGCAGCTTGCAGGCTTCACGAGACTGCTTCGTGTTCAAGCACATCTTCATGCAGGTTTCGATTTGCGCCACGGTTTCGGTAGGCGATGCGATCTGGGCCGTGGTGGGAATAGTGTATGCGCCTAAGGCGACCGCGCCGACAAGGCACGCAAACATAAGCTTCTTCATGGAAGAGTTCCTTACAACATGTGGTGCTGCGTTTGTGGCATTGTACTTGAGCGCACATTCACCAGGGGAAGTATCCGCATAAACCCTGCTTAACCCTGATGCGATTCGCGATAGGGATTCATCACCTGGACGGCCTGACCGTTCCGCGCAGCCATCAGGATTACGCAAACACGCCGTCCTTCGAGCTACGTTTGTCCGCACCCAATGTCCGACTTGGGCCCGTCTGCCTAAGCTTACAAATGTGAAGGAGGAGCTGGGTTAGGCTTTCATCGATTGAGTGTTGTTGGCCGAAGGGTAGACGCAATTCATGCCTACAAGATTGACGGACAATTTTTTCCTTCTGAACGCTTAGCGGTCGGTGCTGGGCCCTACTTCAGGTATTCCAGAAGCGCGACGATGAGCGCCCTTTGCGCGAGGAGCACGCCGGTCCACTTGATGATGCTGATCGTTTGATGCGCGAGCGCAAGTTCAAGGTCGGCCGATCGGTGCCAAGAGCTCCTGTCCCGTCAACGGTTGGTCTTCTGTGCCGCACGTCTACTGTCCGCATGATGGGGCGTCCCGGCGTGTGCCCGTAGTTGCAAATGGCTGCTAGATGGAGGTCGAAACGCGATCTATTGTTGGAGTGGAAATTGTCAGTCGCCAGTACGATAGCTCCCACACAAGCGAGATAGAGCATGCGCATTGCAGTGATGGCAGCCGGTGCTGTCGGCGGATATTTCGGCGCGCGCATGGCAACGGCGGGGCACGATGTCTTCTTCATTGCCCGCGGCGCCAATCTCCAGACGATCAAGACCAAGGGATTGAAGGTCGAGAGCGTGCTGGGGGACATTCACCTGCAAAACCCGGCTGTCACCGATGATCCGGCTAGCGTTGGCCCGGTCGACATTGTGCTGTTTGCGGTCAAGCTCTGGGACACCGAAAAGGCAGCTCAGCAAGCTCTGCCTCTGGTTGGCCCGACTACGCGCGTGATCCCGTTGCAGAACGGCATAGACAGTTTAGAGCGGCTGGCTCCTATCCTCGGGACGGACATCGTGGTCCCAGGTGCCGCCTATATTGCTACGGTGATGTCCTCGCCGGGTGTCGTATCCCACACCAGCAAGTTCGCGCGCATGATCACAGGTCGCAGCGATGGCAAGCCCGATGCACGCCTCACGGCGTTCACCGATGCGGCGCAAGCGGCCGGAATTGATATTTCGCAATCAGAGATGATCGATCGCGAGCGCTGGCAGAAGTTCGTCTTCCTGGTCGGGCTGTCGGGGGCGACGGCATCTACCCGCATGGCACTCGGGCCCATTCTCCAAGACCCAGACACGCGCCAACTGTTTCATGGATTGATGCGCGAGGTGGTGGCAGTCGGCCGCGCCAAAGGTGTGTCGATACCTGCGGACTTCGCCGACGACAGGCTGAAGTTCGGGGAGACCTCGCCACCGACTTTCAAAGCCTCGATGTGCCACGACCTGGAGCGCGGCAATCGACTCGAACTCGACTGGCTCGCGGGCAAGGTGGTCTCGCTCGGCCGTGAGCTTGGCGTGGCTACGCCGTGGAACGAGGCCGTCTATGCGGTGCTCAAGCTGTATCGCATGGGCAAACCTGCCGCCGATTAATCGTAGGTGGCCTGTACGCACCCAAGGCACGATCGGAAGGCTTCGGATCCGCTTTTCACTCAATGTCCGAAGAGCCGCTGAACGGTGAGTTCGTGCCAGCTACGGACTCATGCAATGCAGCAATGTGCGCGCCCGGAATTTGATCCCGCTTGAACGAGGCTGAGGCGCACGTACGTGCGCGGGCTACTGGGCCTAGCAACATAGTTCGGCAGCACTCTAGTGCAGGGTCACCGACCCTCAGCACTTCTTGAATTTTCTTTCCCGACCCGCACAGGCACGGGTCGTTCCGCCCGACCTTGCCGCAACACCAACGATACTCGCTCAGCCGAACCATATCGAGGCTGCAGATCAACGTTTGAGGTTTGCAAACGTTAGGTTGGCCAAGTTCCAAACACTTCGCAATGACGTTCCACTAAAGCCTCGCGCTCAAGCTGGGAAAGTCGCTCGCCGGCCTCATTGCTCTGTGTCTTCCACATTCTCACAATGTCTGAAGGCCCAGCACCTCGGAAGCGGCTTACCAAAACCGCATGGTGAGCGAAGTGCTGTCCGAGCATTGTCCATTGTGCAGCTGTTTGCTTTCTCATGCTCATCGGTGGCGTCGCCCGAAATTTGCCCGGAGCGACCTACCGCATAAACAGGCGCGAAGTCTGTTCGCTACTGTACAAAAACGTCGTCACCCGCTCGACGCCCGAAGTGCGAAAGAAAGACGTAGCAGAAAAACTTGTGCTGCGTGCTCACTCCGCACCCAGCAGACGATCAAATTCATTCTTGCAAATGTCGTAACATTCGCATGAGCGCTTCTTCAAGCCCGCTAGGTCCAGGATGGTGACGTGGCCATGCTTGTAGTGGATCAGTCCGGCGCGTTGCAGGCCGCCAGCGGCCTTGGTTACGCCCGGCCGGCTTCTTATGCCAAGCATCATTGCGAGGAATTCTTGCGTTAACATGAAGTCGTCGGATTGCATGCGGTCATGGGTCATGAGAAGCCACCGGCAACAGCGCTGCTCCAGAACATGGTGATGAGCGCACGCTGCCGACTGCGCCACCTGGTTGAAAAAGGCGTGCGTATAGTGAAACATCAACCTCCTTATTGTCGCGCTTTCTCGCAGGGCATCTGAGAAGATTCTGGACTTCATTCTGAAGCCTGCCCCCGGAACCTGAACATAGACACTCGTAGGCGCCTGTTTGTCGCCCAGGACCACCGGCAGCCCCACGATACCTTCGTTGCCAATCGTGCCCACTTCCGAGGCATCGCCATTGCGCATAGTGTTGACCAGCGAGCCGACGCCGGTCTCAAAAAAATGGACGAACTGGATCGGTTTGTTGGCGGGATACAGCACCTGTCGGTAAGGGAGTTCAACGTGTTCAAGATGTGGCTGCAGTCGCACGTAGTCGACGTGCGGTAGCGCCGCCAGCAGCCGGTTCCGATGTGGATTTGGATTATCAGCCATGGCCATGCCTTGCCAAAACAGGAATTCGGGAAGGAGCTCCGTTCGCTGGCCTGGACCCCAGCTCAGGGATTGATGCGGTGCCTCGCCGGACTTCTTCGGCAATCCACGCGTCGTGCTTAAACCACACGTGATCTCCTCCGCACGCGCCACAATGAACATGGCAGGCGGACCCAACAGTTTGATTTAGGCCAAGCATGTCTGGCGCCCCCTTGCTTCGGTCGAGTCACGCCCTATCGCGCGGGAGCTTGGCCGTGCGACCGGGCCGCACTGGCCGGAAGCTGGTGTCGCCGCCCGTTCGGGTCAAGGTCGTTGCCGCGAGCTTCGGAGACGGCGAAGCCTTGTCGTCGAGGCACCATAATCGCTCTGTATGAATTCCGACAAATCTATGCTACTGGGAACGGCATGAAGGGAGCGGACTATGGCACTTCAGTCGCCTTCCGCCGAAGCCCAGGCTGCCAAGCTGCGGGGCATTCTGGAATTTGCTGTCACCGCCATCGTTACCATCGACGACCACGGGCTGATCGAGAGCATCAACCCTGCGACCGAACGCCTGTTCGGCTACGACACGGCGGCGCTGATCGGCCTGAATGTGAAGGTGCTCATGCCGGAGCCCTACAAGGCGGAGCATGATGGCTACCTCAGCAATTACCAGACGACCGGCGTCAAGAAGATCATCGGCATTGGACGCGAGGTGAGTGGCCGACGCAAGGACGGTACCACCTTTCCGTTGCACCTGTCGGTCAGCGAATTCGTCGCCGACGGCCGGCGCTATTTCACCGGCATGATCCATGACCTGAGCGACCGCAGGCATGTCGAGGAGGCACTCCGGGAGAGCGAGCGACGCCTGGCGCAAGCCCAAAAGATGGAGGCCGTCGGGCAGCTGACCGGCGGCATCGCTCACGACTTCAACAACCTGCTCCTCGTGATCACCGGCAACAATGAGCTCCTGGAACAGCTACTCGATCGCGACGAGCAGCAGACCTTGCTCAAGGAGGCACAAGCCGCAGCAGTGCTCGGGTCGAAGCTGACGGATCAACTGCTGACGTTTTCCCGACGCCGCCATATGGACACCGAGGTGATCGAGCTCAACGACCAGGTGGTCGGCACGACCGACATGCTGCGGCGCACGCTCGGCGAGCATGTCATGCTGTCAACGGCACTTGCCCCCAGCGTTTGGCCGATTCTGGTCGATCCCGGCCAATTTCAGAGTGCCATCGTCAACATGGCGGTCAACGCGCGCGACGCCATGCCCCAGGGCGGCAAGCTGGTGATCGAGACCCGCAACATCGTGCTCGACGGAGATCACGCCGACTTTCATGCCGAGCTCACGCCCGGCGAGTACGTGCAACTGTCGATCTCGGATACCGGTTCGGGCATGGCGCCCGAGGTTCGCGATCGCGTGTTCGAGCCCTTCTTCACCACCAAGGAAAAGGGCCGCGGCACCGGACTTGGTTTGGCCATGGTCTACGGCTTCGTCAAACAAGTTGGTGGCCATATCACCATCTACAGCGAGATCGGACACGGCACCACGTTCAATCTGTATTTCCCGCGTGTCGATGGCGTGACGGCCCAGACGTCTGTCCAAGTCTTCAAAGGCACCGCCGACCCGCAGGCGCGCGAGACGATACTCGTCGTCGAGGACGACGAGCGTGTGCGCCGGCTCACGATCACCCGCCTCAAATTGATCGGCTACCAGGTGCTGGAAGCCAGCGACGGTCCCCGCGCGCTCGATATCTTGTCCAAAAGCTCTTGTGATTGATCTGGTCTTCACCGACCTCGTCATGCCGGGCGGCATGTCGGGCCGCGACGTGGCGGCTCGTGCGCGCCAGCTCAGGCCCGGCATCAAGGTGTTGCTCACCTCCGGCTACGCCGAGGAGTTGGTCCACGGCGATGACCTGCAGCGCGAGCAACTCAAGGTGCTGCGCAAGCCCTACCATCAGGGCGACCTCGTGGCGGCTTTGCGCGACGTTCTCTCGACGAACGCTACCATCTGATCAGCCAGCGCCTGGTCCTTACGCTGCCTTGCTCCCAGCAACGTCAAGGCATGCGTACTCACATATGGAACAGGGAGGGCGTGTGGGCGTTGATGCGTGCGCACTCGCTTGATCTGCATCAAACCACCACCGCTTGTCATGCAAGATATTGGTCAGTTGTCTGCATCCGCCTCTTCGGGCGGGAGAATTGCATTGGCCACAGCATCCAAGCAGCGTTACGCCGTCGGCACGTTCGATGATTGGTCGCAGTTGTGTGCGGCCCTGCGTGACGCACGCGCGCGCGGCCTCGTCCTCGATAGCTTCAACTGCCTGGCGTTGCAGCGGCTGTTTGCCGGCAAGACCATCCTGGCGCCAACGCAAGAAGTCGTATCCGTCCGCCAGCTGCCGTTTTCGGACGGGACGGAGACCATGGCTTGCACCTCTGGACCGCTGGCGGACTGTCTGATGCACAGGCTCGGCGCAGGAGCAACCAGCCTCAAAGGCGCGCTCGACTATTGGCTCATTCCTCGGCATGCGACGCACTTCCAGAACGTGGTCCAGGCGGGCAAGATTCTGCTCTGGATCAGGGTCGCCGACACGGATGATGAGCGGCGTGCTTATCAGAGTCTTCTGGCCCACAGCACCGACTTGGTGGGCGTCCACGACCTTGTGCTGCCGGGGAGCTAATGGGCTGCGGGCACCTTGCGTCGAACAAGACCCCAATCTAGCGACGAACTATCCGCATTTGCCGCCGGCGGGAGCCGATTGACGTAGATCAAGTCGTTCGGTGCGGAGAAAGCCTAACCATTTGCCTCGCGGCAAACAGTGCCCTCCGGTTTTGCCGCGCGTTAGGATCAGCGCCATCCCCCGGATTGCTGATCCCATCTGGCCCCGAACGTTCTTCGGGGCCATTTCTTTTCGCCTCAATACAATAGTCCAAACACGGAGCGTGTCGGCGATGCGTTGCATGCCTCCTCCCACTGGCAGACCGCAGCAGCCACATCGGTTTAACCAAGATCGGTCGGCTCGCATCCATTATCCTCGCGATAGGGAGACTGGGGCATAAGCCCATGCTGCATCGGCACCTCGCAACCGCGCTGACATTGTCATTTGCAATCGGAGTGTCCCCGCTCGCCGTTGCTCAGACCTTGCCGCCCAACCTTCCAACGAAGGAGCAGCTCGCTAACGACAACAACCTGTTCCTCGCGCTCGCAAGGAAGGCTCTGAAATGGGAGGAGCCTGAGGAGCCCACACGGATCGTCGGTCCAATTTATTTCGTCGGTACGAAGGGCCTCGGCGTTTTCCTGTTCACGACCTCCGAGGGACACATTCTTATGAATACCGGCATGCCGTCGTCCGGGCCGATGATCGTCAACTCGATCCGCAAGCTGGGTTTCAGACCTGAAGACATCAAAATCATGATCAACGGCCACGCCCACATCGATCATGCGGGCGCCTTTGCCTACCTCAAGCAGCAGTTCGGTGCGCAGCTGGCGGTCATGAAGGACGATGTTGCGGCGATGGAAAGCGGGGACAAGGATGACTTTAAGTACGCCAATGACTTCGTCTATCCGCCGGCAAAGGTCGACCGCGTTCTGCGCGATGGCGATACCATCAAGGTGGGCGACGTGCTGCTTACCGCCTATCACACGCCGGGTCACACCCGGGGAGCGACCACCTGGGTCGCGAATATCGTCGTGGAGGGCAAGGCGTACATCGTGGCATTCCCCGACGGTGCCGGTTTCAATCCGGGTTATCGCTTGGCGAAGAACCCTTCATATCCAGGCATCACCGGGGATTTTCGCGGCACGCATCACAAGCTCGAGATGCTGAGACCCGACATCTGGCTGGCACAACACAACGAATATTACAACCTGGAGGGCAAGCGAAAACGCGCACAGATAGAGGGCGTGAACGCGTGGGTCGATGCTGAAGGCTACCGTCGCTGGGTGGCAAGTAAGAAGCGCGATTTCGAGGACGAGGTCGACGCAGAGCTGGGCGTTCCCAAGAGCACGGCGAAGTGAGGTGCTCGAACGATGCCCAATCTCTCTATCTCGCACTCGACGTCAGCATTTGGTTGCCTCTTGTCGAGTGGATTGCGGGAAGATCCGGACTTACCTGAAACAGCTCGTGTGGGATGGTCAAGACGAGGAGCACCGCCACGAGACTTCTGCCCACGACGCGGCGCGGATGCTCGAAATAGACAAGCGATGGCCGGCGCAGGAGACCTGCTTTCCAGTGGCATGTGAAGAGCGAAACCGAGCGCTCTCTGGATCGCGCGGTCCAGCAGCGTTTAAGCCGTGGTTGTCGCTCGCTGCTGCGCACGCATCGAGAAAGCCCCGATACTGCGGCCCGCGCCGCCAATCGCCTTCCGTCGGATGACGACAGTGTAGTGCTCGCGCAGCTCGTAGATCAGGTTCTCGAGTACGAACGTATTA
This sequence comes from uncultured Alphaproteobacteria bacterium, assembly GCA_963840425.1. Classification (GTDB taxonomy): domain Bacteria; phylum Pseudomonadota; class Alphaproteobacteria; order Rhizobiales; family Hyphomicrobiaceae; genus CADEFX01. The sequence goes on from CAWIYZ010000034.1 coordinate 57,760, forward strand.
GCCCGGAGCTGTCACACTTCGGTCGCGCTCGCTTGACCCAGGTCAAAGTCGATTTGGCGGAAACGATTCATTCTGCATAGTCTCCAATGGAGGAATGTCTCATGCCTGCCGAAACAATCGTTGTGTTGGGCTGTGTCATCGTCGCGTTTGCTTTTTTCGCCGGCGCCCTCCTGTACGGGGATTGGACCTGCAACAGGCGGGATTAGCGGGAAACATCCGCCCCTTTGTTAAACTTATGGAGCCGGCCTCATCGCAGTCGAGTCGCCTCAGCGCGTGAAGCAGTATAGGCGCGATGCGACGTTCAGCTGTTTCAACAAAGTGCGGACAAGCGGGGCTAGCCGTGAGGAGTGTCAGGCCTAATCCGAGAGGTCACACGCGCCTGCTGTTTGCCGCCTCGCTGGGGGCGGTGTGCATTGTGGCAGTTGCAGTGGCGGGAAGGAGCCTGCTCCTCTTTGCGACCATCGTCCTGTCGGCCGCTGCAACCGCCGTGCTCCTATTGAAACTCTTCCCACGTCAATCCTTCTTTTCCCTCACATTCGCGAACCTAGTGGCCGTTTACGCCGCTTTGTTCGCGTTTTTCTCAGAGGAGCTTTTCGCCAATGTCGGGACGATCGCCTCAAGCCTGGGTTTCTGCCTGCCGATCTTTGCGTTTGTTGTCGGATGCTGGTTCCGGCGGGGGGATATCCAGGGCGTCATCGAGCATCCCGATATCCGCAGCGGGGAGGCACTTTATGGCGCGCTGGCCTGGCTCATTCCCGTGTTTACCGTCGGAGCCGCAGCATTTGTTTTGTCGTGGTATGCGCAGGCTCTGGTAGACACCGATCACGTTTTCCTACTGTCCATGTCTTTAATAGCTGCCATCGTTCTGGGCGTCAGTCGCAATGTGGCGATCTTCCTAGTTGATGCTGGGCTCCTGTTCGAGGAGTTCTTCCAGCGCATGTCGCGCTTGGCTGTTCCTGCGTTCGCATTTCTGAGCGTTTATGCACTCTTCGTCATCGTATTCGGCTCTGTCTTCAGCATCCTTTCACAATTCGGAGGTGATGAGCACTTTCGAATTGGCAGCGCTGCCCGAGCGCTCAGCTTCTCGGAAGCAATTCACTTCTCGATAGTAACGATGAGCACCGTTGGCTACGGCGACATCGTGCCTGCAAGCAGCCCGGCCCGCATGTTGGCCTCCATCGAGGTAATCTGCGGCGTCATGTTATTGCTGTTCGGGGTCTCTGAATTGCTGGAGTATACACGCGAGCACCGCCGGGACCGGACCTGACACTTGCGGGCGGCCGCAAATCGCTCGAAAATCGGCTCCACTGGGTGTGCCATAGACGATCTCGACGGCCGTACCGCGGGTGGGTGCGACGGCCACTTCGGGGCTACGGCCAAAGCGCCACCACAGGAGCACAATATTGCGGCCAGGCGACTAGGAATGCCAATGTGCGCGACGCGCTTCGCGGCGACATCAGTGGACTTGACCGTTCACCTGGGCCGTGAACTCATTCGATCAGGGCGCTAGCAAGCCGAATACCCATAGGTTGGACTGAACACCACTTCGAGGAGTTTTCCAATGGCAAGAAAGACAACACCGGAAAAACCACCCACCAAGCAAGAGGCAAGCGTCGCGGGCAGGGCACTGCGCACTGGCAAAGCCACGCCGGCCCAAATCCGCTCTATGGCCGGCCGCATCGAGTCCGAACGCTCCGCGGTCAAGCGAACAAAGAAACGCTAGGATAGGCTTCTCTCCTGCTGTGATGCGAATCCGCGCAAACTTGACGCCATGCGCGGCGTTGTGCGCCGTCGATTGGCGGTTGACCAACACCCCGCCATGCTAAAGGTCGCTGGATCGGGGTCCCGGGCTGGGTCGACGACAAGTGGCCACGGCCTGCATGATCGCGACTGCCATCAGCAGCATGGAGATATGGTCATGTTCACGATGGCCACAGATGGCCTGAGAGGACGGCCCAGCATGAAGAGCAGGTTCCGTCCAAGGCGTGCACCTTGCGGCACAGCTCGGTGCGCTCATCCGTATCACTATCGCGGTGAACGCGTTGATCGTTCTTGCTGAACTCGCAACCTTTTCTTCCGCGAGGCGCCGGCCTTCGCCACGATACAGCCAGCCCGATTGGGTCCGTTAGAATGTGGTTCTCGAACACGGTATTTGGGACCTATGTCTCCGCATCCCGAGCAGCACCTAGTGGGACATCATCACGGGAACCGACATGTGTGCCAGTACGTGGCGACTGGCACCCCCGAAAACGAACTCGCGGAGGCGCGTGTGGCCATAGCATCCCATGACGATTAGATCGGCCTTGAAGTCTTTGGCACAAGCCAGCAACGTCTCACCCACGCCTGCTCGCGGGGCGACTTGTTCGGTGGCCTGGCACTTCACGCCGTGGCGGGCAAGGGCCGCACAGATATCCGCGGCCGGAATGTCCTGCGCCAGCTCGCGCTCCGATTGCGGGTTGACCCAAACCACCTTCACGTCCTTGGCGCCTTGTAGGAGCGGCAGCGCATCGAAGACGGCGCGCGCCGCCTCGCGTCGCGCGTTCCAGGCGACAAGCACCTTGTCGCCGATCCGGTGGTGCACGCCTGCATTCGGTACGATCAACACTGGCCGGCCGCTCTCGATGATCAACCGATCGGCGACGTCGAGGTCCTCAGTGCCCGCCCAGTCCAAGTCCGTCTGACTGGCAACCACGAGATCGGCGGCCCGCGCGTATGGCAAAACGCACTCCGCGACGCCGAAGGTACCGGCCTCGTCCTCCCGCCACTCGGCGGTGAACGCGCGTCCCTGCGTCGCTGATTCGAATGCCGATTTCATGGCCGGATTCTCCGCGCGGTACAGCTCACAATGGGCGTCGATGACCATTGGCGGCACGCCTGGTCCATCCGCAACCACCGTGATGGGTGGAACGACCGACAAAGCGAGCAAGTGCGCCTGAAATTTCTCCGCCAGGTTCACGGTCGTGGCCAATAGCGGCGCGATGCGACGTCTGCCATTGCAGTGCATTAGAATAGTCTTGTAGGACATCACAACCTCATGACCTGACGGATTAGGAAGCTTTTCCTCAGTAGGTTTGACTTAGGATTGCGAGCGCTGTGCATCAGGCTCCGTGACAGCGCCCCTAACGTCGAACTCCCGCGCCTTGATGATCACAAAGCACTCCTTCTCGGGAGAGATTGCGAAGGCTCGCGAACTCGTGTTGATCTGTTTCGGCCGGATTGCCATGGCACTTTCAGTTCCGTACTTGCACCTTGCAGCTGTGTCTGTGTCTTCTAGACGCGAGCTTAGAGCTTTGGTTTGACTTGCATCAAAGCCTAGAGAATGAGAAGCGCTTATTCTTCCCAACCGTCGCGAGGGGGCAAGGTCGGCGAAGTAGGGCAGCGAAGCGTCTCGCGGTGCGGAGCAACCGCGAGGGGTGGTGGTGCGCCCAGGGGCGACCAAGGGTGAACGGCTACCAACGGCGCACTGAACCGAACAGAGAAACCCTACGCCGAGCCCTGCCTTTGATGTTGGTCGATGCCGACAGGGCGCAAAGTGCTAACGGCGCATGCTGGCATGCGCGAGCTTTCCAGACCGATCGAGAAGCCATGAAGATCCTGCTAATTCTCAACGATCCTCCCTATGGCACGGAGCGCGCATCTACAATGCGCTGAGGCTGGCGCATGCAGTTGTCAAGCAGGATGCATCGGCGCAGATAACCGTGTTCCTGATGGGCGATGCGGTCCTGGCGGCCAAGGCCCAGCAGGCAACGCCCGACGGGTACTACAATGTCGAGCGCATGCTAAAGCGTATGCTCAGCAGCAACGGGCGCGTGCTGTTGTGCGGCACATGCCTGGACGCGCGAGGGATCGTGGAGGCTGAACTGATCGACGGGGGCCAGCGCAGCACCATGGACGAGCTAGCAGCCGCAACCGCGAGTGCCGACAGGGTTCTCGTCTTCTAATCGTAAGACTGTTGCCTACTCCAAGTTGCGACGGGGCGACGGATGTGGTCTGTGGGCCTTTGACGCCAGCGGCTTCCGAGAAACGCACCTCTTGGCCGACCTTGAGATCGAACTTGCTGCCGGCCCCACTGTTGCAATGCAATTAGATGTCGTGCCCGTAACTTCTGCTCGGCGACTTGAATGATCGCCTCCCGAATGCGTCAAGTGGCTTGTCTCACAGCGAACGTCGGCTGCCGCTGCCGCCTCCGCCGCAAGGCTCCCGTGAGAGATCCGCGGTAGATCTCATCCGATGTCCACAAAGCCAGATCAGGTCGACCACGCCACGATCGAGGTCCGTATCCGGGAGCTCGGGCAGATCTTCAACTCGCTCGATCCCTCGCCCTTCACCGAGCGCGACCTCGACGACGATGCAGAGGCATATATCGTAGGGTGGGCCCGTGAAGTCGACACCGGGGTGCCCTTCCGGATCGTCGTTCCTCTTCCGGCGAGCGAGGCGGAACAAGCGCGGCAACGCGGCCTCGAGTTCTGCCATCGGCAACTACTTCGGGTATCGCGTCGGGATGTTAGAGCGCGATCTGAGGGATCTCCTTCGCGTCGGGCGTCGGTCGCTTATCATCGGCATTGCTGTGCTTGGGGTCTGCATCGGCCTCAGCCAAGTTCTCCGCACGGCACTGCCGCAATCGGCCCTCGGTCAGCTGCTCGCCCAGGGCATCATAATCTTCGGATGGGTCGCCAACTGGCGTCCAGCCGAAATCTTTTTCTATGACATTTGGGCTGTTCGCCGGCGCGTGGGCCTCTATCGGCGGCTCGCCGATGCTCAGATCGATTTGAAATCGTTCTGAGATTCCTTTTGAAGATGGCGCTGTGTGAGGCGAAAGGCGTGTTGCACATGTGTTTTCGCACGCGTCAATGCCCACCTCTGTCAGAGCGTTCGAAGCAGGGTTCCTGCCGTCATGGACCGGCTCCGCCGTTTCCGGCAACACGACGGAGATATTGGTTCGTGTCCCGGCCGACCTGCCGTCAAACGTAGCCGAGCCAACGCCAATAGGTGGCACCGAGCAGCATGACGAGCGCGAAGGCGATCACCGTCAAGACCAAGCCGGTGCGCACGAAATCGCGTGCCTCGAAGGTCTCGGTGCCGTAGGCTACCATGTTCTGCGGCGCATTCACCACCAGGATGAAGCCGAAGCTCACCACGAACTGCAGCAGCATGGTCAGCCCAAGAATGTTGATGCCGGGAGTCGCCACACCTTGCAGCACAGCAATCACGATCGGAATCATAGCGGACGCGAGCGCGGTGGCGCTGGCAAATCCCAAGTGGATCACAATCAGAAACAAACTCATGGTCGCCAGGATGAACATGGCCGTCGCCTGCTTCAGGCCGAATTGTGTGACCACCAAGTCGGCGAGCCACACCGCGCCCTTGGTTTGCAACAACGCCGTGCCGAGGCTGATACCGATTCCAAACAGCACCACCGTTCCCCAGGGAATGTTGGGTTGAGCCTGCTTCCACGTCATAATGGCGATGCCGGGCAGGAACATGAGGGCGATTGCAGCGACCGTCGTCGAGGAGGTGTCGAACTTGTGCAGCACGCCCTCGGTTGTCCAGAAGCCAAGCAGCGTCAGTGAGATCGCCAGCAGCTTCATCTCGGAGGCCTTCATCGGCCCAAGGTCGGCCAGCTGCTTGCGGATCGCCTCTCGCCCGCCGGGCACATCCTTGACCTCAGATGGCATCATGCGCGTCATGACGAAATAGAGCGCGAGCGTCATGATGATCGCGAAGGGAGCGGCCGCCAGCAGCCACTCACCCCACGTGATGGTCTTCTGCAGCGTCTTCTCGATGAAGCCGACAGCCACCATGTTCTGCGCCGCCGCCGTCTTGATGCCAACGTTCCAGATGCTCGCAGTCTGGGTAGTAGTGATCATCAACATGCCGGCAAAGGCGCTCTTCTTGCTCATGCCAAAAGCAGCGATGATACCGAGCATGATCGGCACCAGACAGGACACCCGCGCAGTGGTGGACGGCACCAGGAAGGCGAGCACGATGCCGACCAGGATGGAGCCAGCAATCACGTGCCGGGTATCGGTGCCGACGCGGGAGAGGATGACCAATGCGATGCGACGGTCGAGGCCGGTGACCTGCATGGCCGCGGCCAAGAACAGAGCCGCGGCGACGAGCGCCAGGGCAGTATTGGCAAAGCCCGAGAACGCCAGGCCGAGCGCGCGGCTTGTCCCCATCAGTACCGTCGGGTTGGCGGAATGGAGAGAGGCCAAGCAGGAAGGTGATCAGCGCCGCAATTACGATCGCCGAGACGGCGTAGTCCATGGCTTCGGTCATCCATACGATGACCGCGAAGGCGAGGATCGCCAGCATCATGTGACCGACGACCGGAAGCCCAGCCGGCGTGGGCAGCAGCGTGACGCCAACCAACACCACGACCGCGAGTGGCAAGCCCCAGTTGCTGAACGGCTGCCCTCGAAGGGCTGTCTCACGATCCGTTCCTATGGCGTTCGATGCACGACCGACATGACGCTCCTCGCTCCATGAACGGCGCGCATGTTGGCATCACGCCGACCTTGCGCCTTGCGCCAGATCAAAGGGCGATGAAGGGAAACGGAAGGGACCGTGAAGCGGCGCCCCTTCAGCGCTCATTCGTGCCGCAGTGCCTCGATGGGATCGAGGTGTGCCGCACGGCGCGCTGGGAAATAGCCGAACACGACGCCGACCGCGGCGGAGAAGGCAACGGCAATCAGAACGATTGCCGGATCGAGCACAAACGGAACGTCGAGCACGCCTGTTGCGAGGCGTGCCAGAGAAAGACCCAGGATGATCCCCACCAGGCCGCCCAGGCCCGAGAGAACCACGGCTTCCACCAGGAACTGCATCAGGACCTGGGCCTCGAGCGCGCCGATCGCCAGCCTGATGCCGATCTCGCGCGTGCGCTCGGTAACCGAGACGAGCATGATATTCATGATGCCGATGCCGCCGACGAGCAGGCTGACGCCGGCAACGGCGCCGAGCAGGCCGGTCAGCACCCTTGTCGTAGCGGTCTGGGTTTGGGCGATCTGCTTCATATCGCGGACGGAGAAGTCGTCTTCCTTGCCGGAGCCGACATTGCGGCGCTCTCGCAGCAGGCGCTCGATATCGGCCTGGACCTTGGCGGTATCCGTCCCTTCCTCTGCCGACACCCATATCGTCGAGATATCCGAGTTGCCGGCGATGCGCCGCTGAAACATGCGAAGCGGCACGATCACGATATCGTCCTGATCCGTGCCAAAGCTGGACTGGCCTTTGGCCGCCAACAGTCCGATCACCTCGCACGAGATCTTGTTGACCCGGATATTCCTGCCGATCGGATCGCTTCTGCCGAACAGCTTCTCCCTGACGGTTTCACCAATAACGCAGGCGGCGCGGCCGCTACGCACCTCTCCTTCCAAGAAGCGCCGCCCGGCGGTCAACTGCCAGGCGTGCGTGACGAAATAGCCGCCATCAGTGCCGGCCACCGGCGTGCTGCGGTTTTCGGATCCATAGACGATGGTCGTGGCTTTTTGGCTCACGGGGGCCACGGCCCGGACGCTGCGCAGCTGCGCCTTCAGCGCCTCGACATCCCGAATGTTGAACGGCTTGGCTTCCGCGCTGGCGCGGCCGGGTCCGAATTGGCCGGGCCGGACCGAGAGCAGGTTGCTGCCGAGCTTGGCAAGATCGGCGGCGACCTTGGCCGTCGTTCCATTGCCGATCGTCACCATGGCAATGACTGCGCCGACGCCGATCACGATGCCGAGCGTGGTGAGAAACGATCTTAGCGCGTTACGCAGGATTGCCTGCAGAGCCAGCTTGAGCGTCTCGTAGATCATCACGCAGCCTCTTTTTTCGCTGCATCGGACGCGATGCGGCCGTCGAGAAAGCCGATGACGCGTCTGGCGTAGGCTGCGATGTCGGCTTCGTGCGTCACCATGATCACCGTAATGCCCTGGTCACGGTTGAGGCTGGTGAGCAGCTCCATGATCCCGCGACTCGTCTTGGTGTCGAGATTGCCGGTCGGCTCATCGGCGAGCAGGACGGCAGGATTTGTAACGATGGCACGCGCAATGGCGACGCGCTGTTGCTGCCCGCCGGACAACTGATTGGCGGTGTGGCCCTGTCGTCCCTCGAGGCCCACACGATCGAGCGCTCTGGTTGCCAATTGCGGCGTTCTGCGAGGGGCATGCCGCGATAGACGAGGGGCAGCTCAACATTTTCGATGGCGGATGTGCGCGGAAGCAGATTGAATCCTTGAAACACGAAACCGAGAAAGTGCCGGCGCAAGAGCGCACGTTGGCTGCGTGCCAGCGCGCCAACGTCGATGCCCTTGAAGTAATACGATCCGGAGGTCGGCGTATCGAGACAGCCGATGATGTTCATTGCCGTCGATTTACCGGAGCCCGACGGGCCCATGATGGCGACGAACTCTCCCGTGCCGACTTTGAGGTCCGCTCCCGCGAGCGCATGCACGGCCGCATCACCTGACCCATACACCTTGGTGATGGCCTTCAGTTCGATCAAGGCGGCGGGATTGTCGCTGGACTTCAGCACAGCGGCACCTCACGGTTTGGCCGCTGTGCTATCGACGATCACGCCCTGCCCATCCTGAAGTGCGCCTTTGACGATCTCCGTGCGTTGACTGTCGGAGGCGCCTACAACGACCGGAACGAGAGCAGGCACGCCATCCTTGAGCACCCATACCCGTCGGTTGGATCCGCTCTCTTCTCTCTGGCTTGCCGTCGGATACGGTGGGCCTGCCCGGCAGAAGTCTGCGAAGCAGGCTCGTCCCCTGTCCGGACGACTGCCTCGTGGGTGGCGCATACCGAAGCGCAGCATTGGGAACCGTCAGCGCGTTGGTGACCTGCTGCACGACGATCTCTGCGGTTGCCGTCATTCCCGGCCGCAGCAGGAGGGCGGAATTGTCGGTCGAGAGCACAGCCTTGTAGGTGACCACGCCCTGCACGACCTCCGAGCCGTAGCGCAGCTCGCGAATGCGCGCCTGGAACTTGCGGTCTGGATGCGCGTCCACCGTGAAGGTGCCGTGCTGGCCCTCCCTGACCTTACCGACGTCGGCCTCGTCGATATCGACCTGGACCTCCATCTGCGTGAGGTCCTCGGCGATGGTGAAGAGAGTCGGAGCCTGCAATGATGACGCCACCGTCTGTCCAGGGTCGACATTGCGCTTCAGCACCACGCCGTTGATCGGGGAGACGATCCGAGATTTGAGCAGGTTCGTGTGGTTGAGCTCGACATCGGCCTCAGCAACGCCGACATCGGCCTTGGCGCTTTCGACCGCCGCGGCGGCCCGGTCGTAGGCCGCCTTGGCCGCGTCGAGGTCCTGCTGGGATGAGATCCTGCTGCTGGCAAGCGTCCTCTTTCTCTCGAAGACAAGCCTCCTCTCGACCAACGTCGCCTCGGCATCGAGGACCTTGGCTTTGGCCGAGGCAAGCCGGGCGCGCGAGCTGTTGAGCGTGGCCTTGAGCTTGTCGGTGTCGAGCTCGGCAAGCACCTGGCCAACCTTCACAGGCGAGTTGTAGTCCACCAAGACGCTGCGGATCGTGCCGGACAATTCGCTCGAGACATCGACCTGATTGGTCGGCTGCACGGAGCCGGTCGCTGTGATGATGACGGTGAGATCGACACGGCTCGCCGGTTCGACGACGAAGGTCTGCTCCGCCCTCGAGGCGGTCCGCAAGATGAGGAAAATCACGAGCAGCAGGAGGAGCACACCTAGCCCGATCCAGACCAACCATTTGCGATGCAGGATCCGGGGTTACCCGCTGGTTGTCCAGGCCGAGCAAGGCGCGGATCTCCGAGTGCTGATCCTGGGTGGGCTGCTTGTTCATGTTGTCGTCGCCGTTTCGTGCAGGAATGCGCATCCTACGTGGCCCTGCAGGATCGAGGATTGATGTCGCTCAAGCGGGCAGCCGGACTGGTGTCGAACGTGGCGCGAGTTGATGCAGGTCAAGACGAGCGGCTACGTCCCGAGACATTGTCGCACGGCTGCGCGAAGTCCACGCCTCCATCGGGTGCTGTGACCCGCAATACGCAAGCCACAACGGCAGCATGAAGGGGATGGTCGGATGGAGGACGTGTTTAGATTTGCCGACGCACTCGGCCCCGAGAAGATCATACACATCTGCGAACCCCACGTCGGTCTCAGGGCGATTGTCGTGGTCGACAATACGGCCGCCGGACCGGCGATCGGCGGCACGCGTATGGCGCCTGATGTGAGCGCCGAGGAGTGCTTTCGGCTTGCCCGCGCCATGACCTTCAAGAATGCAGCTGCTGGTCTCGCACACGGCGGCGCCAAGTCGGTGATCTTCGGCGACCCATCGATGCAGCAGGCCAAGCGTGAACGGCTCGTGCGTGCATTCGCGACCGCGATCCGGAGCTTAGTTGAATACATTCCAGGACCCGACATGGGGACGAATGAGACCGCCATGGCCTGGGTGAAGGACGAGACCGGCCGCGCGGTCGGTTTACCGCGCGAGCTCGGCGGTATCCCGCTCGATGAGATCGGGGCAACTGGATTCGGCCTTGCCGTTGCTGCCGAGGCGGCGCAGGGGTTCTCCAAGGTTAAGCTGGATGGCGCAAGTGTCATCGTACAAGGCTTTGGCGCCGTGGGCCGTCACGCCGCGCGCTTCCTTGCGGACAAGGGCGCCCGTCTGATCGCCGCATCTGACACCAAAGGCGCGGTGCATGATCCATCCGGACTAGACATCGGCCGACTGGAAGCGCTGAAAGCAGAAGGCAAGAGCGTTGTCGACCTGGAAGGAGCCAAGGCAGTCGACGCGGAGGACATCGTTGGCATCGCCTGCGATATCTGGATCCCGGCTGCGCGACCGGATGTGATCCGGGAAAGCAATGTGGAGGCCCTACGGGCACGGCTCGTGCTTCAAGGTGCCAACATTCCGGCCACACCCGGCGCCGAGCAGCGCATGCATGAGCGCGGCATCCTGTCGATCCCTGATTTCATCGCCAATGCCGGCGGCGTCATCGCCGCGGCCGTGGAGTATCATGGCGGTACGGAGAAAGCGGCATTCGACACCATTGCCGAGAAAATCTCGGCCAACACTCGGGCCGTACTCACGATGGCGGCGGAGCGGCGCACGCTCCCGCGCGAGGCGGCAATCGAGCTGGCCCGCACGCGCGTGCAACGCGCGATGAGCGTTCGGCGCTACCAGGCCTGAGCAAAGCGCCCCAAGAGCGGCGGATATCTGGCTTTGCCGCCCGAGAGATCGACGACCATGGCAGAAAGCCCAATGGCAGACCAAATGCTACCGGTGATCGCCCGGTTCGAGGTGCACTATCGACGCGTTCTGGCGGCGGACGGCTCCCTGGTCGAGCACGTTACCTGCTATCGGGACCGATGCAGCAGCCTTGATCGAGCCTCTACCGGGCCATGGTGCTTACGCGCACCTTCGACCTCAAAGCGGTCTCGCTGCAGCGCACCGGCCGGCTCGGCACCTACGCCGTTTCGCTCGGGCAGGAAGCCGTGTCGGTCGGCGTGGCGAGCGCCATGCGCCGAGAGGACGTCCTTCTCCCCTCCTACCGCGACAACGGCATGCTGCTCTGGCGCGGGGTGAAGATGGAGGAGATCCTGCTCTACTGGGGCGGCGACGAGCGCGGCAACCTTTCGTCCGGCCCGATGCATGACTTTCCCATTCTGCGTGCCGGTCGGCTCTCAGGCGCCGCATGCTGCCGGCGTTGCGTATGCGCTCAAGCTGCGCAAGGAGCCGCGCGTTGCCGTGTGCCTGCTCGGCGATGGCGCTACCTCGAAAGGCGACGTCTACGAGGCGATGAATTTCGCCGGCGTGCACAAGCTGCCGCTGGTGTTCGTCGTCAATAACAACCAGTGGGCCATCTCGGTGCCGCTCAAGCAGCAGACGGCGTGCGAGACCCTGGCCCAGAAGGCCATCGCCGCCGGCTTCGAGGGCGAGCAGGTGGACGGCAACGACGTGATCGCCGTGCGCGCTGCGGCCGAAGAGGCGATTGCGGCCGCACGCAGCGGTAAGGGTCCCCGCCTGATCGAGGCCCTCACCTACCGGCTCGGAGACCACACCACCGCGGACGACGCAGCACGCTATCGCCCACCGGAGGAAGTACAGGCGCACTGGAAGGAGGAGCCGATCGCGCGCCTGCGGACTTATCTCGTTAGCCAGCAGATATGGAGCAAGGGCGAGGAAGAGCAACTCGCCGCCGAATGCCAGAGCAAGATCGAGGCAGCAGTCGAGCGCTATCTTGCGACGCCCCGCCCGCGAGCCCGCGAGCATGTTCGATCACCTCTACGCCGAGCTGCCTCACGTCTACGCCGCTCAGCGCGACGAGCTGACGGGTGTCTCCCATGGCTGAGGTAACACTGGTCGAGGCCGTCAATTTGGCGTTGACGCGGGCCATGCAGGAGGACGCGAGCGTGATCGTGCTCGGGGAGGACGTGGGCGTCAACGGCGGCGTGTTCCGCGCCACCGTCGGCCTGCAGAAGCGCTTTGGCCCAAAGCGCGTCATCGACACGCCGCTCGCGGAGCTACTGATCAGCGGCCTATGCGTCGGCATGGCGGCTGCAGGGCCTGAAGCCTGTGGGCGAGATCCAGTTCATGGGCTTCAGCTACCCCTGCATCGATCAGCTCGTGAATCACGCCTCGCGACTGCGCAATCGCACGCAGGGACGGCTCAGCTGCCCGATGGTGCTGCGCACTCCCTGTGGCGCCGGCATACGCGCGCCCGAGCATCATTCGGAGCACACGGAAGCCATGCTCGCCCACATTCCCGGCCTGCGCGTCGTCATCCCGTCCTCGCCGGAGCGCGCCTACGGGCTGCTGCTGGCGGCCATTCGCGATCCAGATCCCGTCGTGTTTCTCGAGCCGACGCGGCTCTATCGCTCCGCCAAGGAGGAGGTCGAGGACAACGGCGAGGCCTTGCCGCTCGACGTCGCGTTCGTCTTGCGGGAGGGTAAGGACGTGACGCTGATCGGCTGGGGCGCGATCCTGAAGGAGACTCTGGCTGCCGCCGACGCGCTCGCTGCCGACGGCATCAGCGCCGAGGTGATCGACCTCGCCACCCTCAAACCTTACGACGAAGAGACGATCCTCGCCTCGGTTGCCAAGACCGGCCGTTGCGTGATCGTGCACGAGGCGGCGCGCACCGGAGGCTTCGGCGGCGAGATCGCAGCGCTGATCGCCGAGCGCGGCCTCACGTCCCTGCTGGCGCCCATCGCGCGTGTCACCGGCTACGATACGGTGATCCCGCTGCCGCGGTTGGAGCAGCACTACATGCCCTCGGTCGACCGCATCGCTCACGGCTGCACGCAGGGCCTGCCAGTTTGCCTGAACTGCACCGGGAGATCGCAATGCGACAGTTCCTGCTGCCTGATCTCGGCGAAGGCCTCGAGGAGGCGGAGATCGTCGCCTGGCATGTCACGGAAGGAGATCACGTGGTGGCCGACCAGCCGCTGGTCTCGGTGGAGACCGACAAGGCCGTCGTCGAGGTGCCATCGCCCCGGAGCGGCCGCATTGCCCGCCTGTTCGGTGCCAAGGGAGACGTGGTGAAGGTGGGCGCGCCGCTGGTCGAGTTCGCCTCGGGGCCCGAAGCAGACACGGGCACGGTGGTCGGGGAGCTTGCTCCCGAGGAGCGCCGAAGCGGCCCGCCTCAGGTTCCCGCCGGACCGCAACGCGCCAGGCCGATCCAGGCTCTGCCGGCCGTGCGCGCGCTGGCACGCAAGCTGGACGTCGATCTCAGCCTCGTGCAGGCGACCGGTGCGGACGGCACGATCACGCGCGCCGATGTGGAGCGCGCCGCCAAGAGCCTGACCGACGCAGGGCCGGCCGAAGCGCTGAGAGGCATGCGCCGCGCCATGGCGCAGCGCATGGCGGCTGCCCATGCCGAGGTGGTGCCTGCCAGCGTTTCGGACGAGGCCGATATCGGCGGCTGGCGCTCCGCCGAGGATGCCACCATCCGCCTCGTGCAGGCGATCGCCGTCGCCTGCAAGGCCGAGCCGTCGCTCAATACCTGGTACAACACCGCGGCCGGCGAGCGCCGACTCGTCAAGCGCATCGACCTCGGCATTGCCGTTGACACGGAGGACGGGTTGATCGTTCCGGTGCTGCGCAATGTGGCCGAGCGCGATGCGCGTGATCTGCGCGCCGGGCTCGACCGCATGCGCGCTGATGCCCAGGCGCGCTCCATCCCTCCCGACGAACTGCGCGGCGCCACCATCACGCTCTCCAATTTCGGCATGATCGGCGGTCGGTTCGCCAGCCTTGTGGTCGTGCCGCCGCAGGTGGCAATCATCGGTGCCGGCCGCATCGGCGAGCGCGTCGTGATGCACAAGGGCGTAGTTGCCATGCGCCGTGCGCTGCCGCTGTCCTTGACCTTCGACCACCGCGTGGTCACAGGCGGTGAGGCGGCGCGCTTTCTCGTTGCCTTGAAATCGGACCTCGAACGGACGTCCTGATCACGCTCAGTCGTGCATGGGGCGCGTTTTAGCCGGCTGCCTCGGCCAGATCCTTGCAAGCTTGATCGCCCATCGATCAGAGAGCTCTGCAAGCAGCCATGTCGACAGCGCCGCCACTAGCACGCCAGCAAACAGGGCGCCACTGATCGGTACAAGGCCGAGCAGCGCCCGCAGCGGCGCAACGACGAGCGTCAGTGCCTGCAAGGCGACCCCGAGCCAGACCGCAAGGTGAACCCAGACATTGGTAAGCGGCGCGGCTCCGACCCGGCGCGCGGGATAGGCGAACACAAGCTGCAGCACGGATTCGTAAAGGAACAGCGAGGTGCGGGTTTCTTCGAGTGAGTGGCCGAACAGCGGCAGTGCTGCGATGATCGCGACGCCGACAAGCGCCTTGGTGAAGGCGCTGGTTACCACGAAACGCAGAGACGCGGCATCGAGCAGCTTGGCGGAGGATGGCCGGGGCGGCCGATCCATGACGCCGGGATTGCGGTCGATCGCCATGGCCAGCGCTGGCGGCCCGTCGGCAACGCAGTTGATCCATAGCAGCTGCACCGCCGTCAGCGGCAGCAGGAACGTTCCGCCGGCGGGGTCCTTGATCCCCAGCAGGAAGGCCAAGCCAAGACCCGCAGTCATGAGGAGGATCAGAGCTAGGTCGGTCGAGAAGAAGAAGCGGATGAACTTCTGGATGTTCTCATAAATGTTGCGCCCTTCCTCGATGGCAGCAACGATGGTTGCGAAATTGTCGTCCATGAGCACGACGTCGGCCACTTCGCGCGAGACATCGCTGCCGCGCTGGCCCATGGCGATGCCAACGTCGGAGCGCTTCAGGGCCGGGGCATCGTTCACCCCGTCGCCAGTGACTGCAACGATCTCGCCGAGGTCTTTCAGGGTCTCGACCAGGCGCAGCTTGTGCTCGGGGGAAACGCGGGCGAAGACGTTGACCGTCCGAGCCGCCTCGCTGAGGTCGTGGGGTGAGAGCCGGTCGAGCTCCTCGCCTGTGAGCACTCGGGCCGTGCTGATACCGATGATGCGGCCGACCGCCTCGGCTGTTGCCGGATGATCGCCCGTGATGATGAGGACGCGGATTCCCGCGGCTTTGGAGCGTCGGATGGCGTCCGGCACCTCGGCGCGTGGCGGATCCCACAGCAGCACGATCCCGAGTAAGATCAAATCCTGCTCCTGCTCTTGCGTGCTCCATGCCAGAGCCACCACTCGGTGACCCTCTGCTGCGTATTTCGTCACCTTGGCTTTCCAGTCTCGCCTCTGCGCATCGTCAAGGGTACTGCGTGCAATAAGAACTTCCGGCGCGCCCTTGAGATAGCTCACGCGCCGGCCGTCCTCTTCGACCGTTACGCGCATAAACTTGTAGGTGCTGTCGAAGGGCCGACTGGCGACCCGCGGGCGACTTTGCAAGAGACGACCGGCGTCGATGCCTTGGCTCGTCGCATAGTCGAGCAGGGCGACCTCCAACGGGTCTCCTGCACCCGTGCCGATCTCCGCGTCATTGGCCAGCACCATGGCCTGCAATGCGCGAGCCGGGTCGGTGGCATCGAGAGCGCGCACGTGCATGCGGTTCTCGGTCAGTGTGCCGGTCTTATCCGTGGCGATCACCGTGACTGAGCCCAGCGCCTCCACGGCGCTCAGCCGGCGTACGATAGCCTTGCGTCCGGCAAGCCGCTCCACTCCGAATGCCAGCGTAAGCGTGAGCACTGCGGGAAGCCCTTCGGGGACCGCGGCCACCGCCAGCGCCACCGAGAACAGGACGACCTGACCGAGGCGCCCGATGCCTTCGACCACCACGCCACCGATCGTCAAAATGAGCCCTAGTGCGAGTATGGCAAGGGCAACCTGAGTGGCGAACTCGCCGAGCCGGCGCTCGAGCGGCGTCTTGCTGGCCTCGATAGTGGCGATCATCGTGGCAAGGCGACCCATCGTGCTCTTGGCGCCCGTGCGCGTTACCTCGACATAGCCGTTGCCTTTGACGAGCAGGGTGCCGCTGAAGAGCTCGGCGCCAAGATCCTTGTCGATGGGCAGCGACTCCCCCGTCAGGATCGACTCATCGACGGTCACGCCTTGGCCCGATGAGAGCGTGCCATCGGCTGGGACCCGGTCGCCCGCCTCGACGCGCACGATGTCACCGGGAACGAGATCCTTTGCTGGCGCGTGCACGAGGACGCCATCCCTCACCACCCAGACGAAGGGCACGGCGAGCGCCTTGAGCCGGACGAGGGCTTCCTCAGCCTTGCTCTCCTGGTAGACGCCGAGACCTGCGTTGAGGGCCAGGATCAGTCCGATGGCGACGGACTCCATGGGCAGTCGATCGGCACCCTCCCAGAGCCAGAGGCCAAGATCCAACATCAGGGCAAGCAGAAGGATGTAGATGAGCGGGCTCTGAAACTGGTGCAGCCATCGCTGCCACAGCCTCACACGCACGGGCTCGGGCGGTGCGTTGGCGCCAAATCTGGCTAGTCGCTCCTCGGCCTCCCGGCGGGTAAGGCTACGCTCGAGGGGACTGTCCTTGGATGCGATCATGCTGCCGCGGCCCGCTCCGATCCGTAAGTTTGGTCTGCACACTAGCCATTTTGGAATGTGCTGCTCACCGAAGATGTTTACGCAGTCGAAGTCACGCACAGCCTGGCTGGGCATTCCGGCGCGTGAGCCCAGACGTTGCTGGCAAACTCACCTCTGCAACACGTAAGTGCCGGGCGCCTCCGATAGCACTGGCAGACCCTGCTCGGGAGCACCGATCGTGGGAGGTGCCGTGCCTTGGCCGGAACGCTCGGTGAGCCATCGCACCCATTCGGGCCACCAAGATCCCTCACGGGGCTCCACCAATTTGGGCCACGTGTCTGGATCGATGTAGCGGTCCTGCTCGCCTCTCGTGGCAAGACGGTAGCGACGGTTAGGGCGCCCAGGCTCGGAGACGATGCCAGCGTTATGGCCGCCATTGGTCAGCACGAAGGTGACCTCGGTATCCATCAGTAGATTGAACTTGTAGACCGAGCGCCAAGGCGCCACGTGGTCCGTCTCCGTCCCGACCGCGAAAACAGGCGTGCGAATGTCGCTCAGCGCGATAGGGTGATCGCCGACCTGGTAGCGGCCCTCGGCCAGGTCATTGGCGAGAAACAGCTTGCGTAGATATTCGCTGTGCATGCGATAGGGCATACGGGTGGTATCGGCGTTCCACGCCATCAGATCGGAGATCGGCTGGCGCTCCCCCAGCAGATAGTCGCGTGCTATACGCGACCAGATCAGGTCGTTGGAGCGTAACAGTTGAAACGCCCCGGACATTTGGCTGGCGTCGAGGTAGCCCTGCTCCCACATCATATCTTCCAGGAACGCGACCTGGCTTTCGCCGATGAAGAGGGTGAGCTCGCCGGCTTCCGTGAAGTCGACTTGTGCCGCGAGGAAGGAGAGAGTGGCAAGACGGTCATCGCGATCACGCGCCATGGCAGCGGCGCTGATCGCCAACAGGGTGCCGCCGAGACAATAGCCGACGGCGTGGACCTTGCGGCCTGGGACGATGCGGCCGACGGCATCGAGCGCGGCCATTGGCCCTAGCCTGTGGTATTCCTCCATGCCGAGATCGCGCTCATTTCTACCGGGGTTTCTCCACGAGACCATGAACACCGTGAAGCCCTTCTCGACGAGATAGCGCACGAGCGAGTTCGCCGCACTAAGATCCAAGACGTAGTATTTCATGATCCAGGCCGGCACGATGAGGATTGGCTCGGGCCGCACCTTCTCTGTCAGCGCATCATACTGGATCAGCTCCATGAGCCGGTTCCGGTACACCACCGTGCCAGGAGTAGTGGCGACATCGCGGCCGACTTTGAAGTTCTCGGTTCCGACCGGCGGACGGCCATTGGCTGAGCGCTCCCAATCTTCGATGAAGTTCCAAAAGCCCCGCACTAGGTTCTGTCCGACTTCGATCTGTGTCCGGCGCAAAATCACGGGATTCGTAGCGACGAAGTTGGAGGGCGAAAGCACATCGAGCACCTGTCGAAACGTGAACTCGAGCACGCGCTCATGGTGCGCCGAGACGCCATGCACGCCGGTGGCCGCATTGTGCCACCACTGCTGCTGCAGCAGGAACGTCTGGTGAATGACATTGAACGGCCACTCCTGCCACTCGGGACTGCTGAAGCGTCGGTCCTGAGGTAAGGGTGTGATGCAGGGCTGCCCATCACCGCCTTGAGTGGCGCAGCGGGCCAAGTGGGCGACGAGGCGGGTGCTCTTGCGCACACCCTTGTGCCAGAGCTGCAGCTGCTTGCCGGGCGACGCGATAAGATGCACGAGCCAATCGAAGTAGGCTTGCGCCAACCCCATCGGCGAAAGGCCGAGCGTGGCGCGTGACAGAAGATAGTGCAGCGAGCGGTCCATGACCTCGGCCAGCTGCACTGAGGGATCTTCCTCGCCGTTGTCAAGCACGGAAAACGGCTGTGCCGTCCACGCCTCGAATGGCAACATCAATGCGCGTAGCGCGGAATTGGTGGCCGCAGCCTCTTGCGGATGCTCTGGGCGAGGTACTGCCGGTCCATTGGCACGTGCTTTTTTGCTCGCTGATACGCCCATACCTTGTGTCCTTCCTGCCCGGCAGATTGAAGCCTCGGGTGGCTAAGACATTGGACTCGCCTGGCTGTGCACGTGATTGATTTCTATCAACGTTGAGTCTGCCCCCTCAGGCAAGCGGTCGGATCCATCGCCTGCAAGGATGCTTCCATTGTAGTGCGACTGAAGCGGGCCTTACTGCCGGATTCGTGCGAGATCGTAGAGATAGCTAAGAATGGCGGCTACATCCTCCTCGGAGAAGCTGATCTGCGGCATCTCCTTGTGCCTGGAAACCATTCCTTCCAACAGCTCCTCCTGCAACTCCCGGGTGGCATATCGGCCGTAGATATTGCGCATCGGTGGTGCTGCTTTAAGGGGGCTCTCGCCGACAGCTTCGATGGAGTGGCAGCGCGCACAGTGCTTGTGAAGGATCGCTTTTCCCTCAGCGCTCGTGTCACCCGCAAGTGCCCCTACTGCCCAACACATCGCCAGGGTTGGCAAGAAGATGTATTTCGCCACGGGCAAAGCCTTCGTCCTCGCACTTACCTTGTCACTCATGTCGCGGCCCTGCTGGGGTTGCGTGGCAGATAGTCCTTCATAGCGCAGACCGTGCTTAGTACTACGATCGTACGTTCGGCTCGGCACCAGGCCCCAGCCTCTCGGCCACGATGCCATCAGGCGCTTGAGCCCAAAACGTGCTTCTACGCCGACAATTTGATCCATCAAAAAGCGACAATCAGTTTGCCCGCCTTTGACGTCGGGCGTGCACCAACCAGGATAAGGCTTAGGCGCGCCGAATGCTTGACCTCCGTCAATGCTCGCACGTCCATGGCATCGAATGTGAGCGGTTCAGGGTCCTGCGCGCAAGAAGGGTCGCAACCATGCCCTACGCGTCGAATGATGATCTACCCGCAAACGTCGAAACCATATGCCGGAGCACGCCCAGGACATCTTCCGCGAGGCCTTCAACAGTGCTTGGCGGACGTACGGTGCTCGGGAGGAGATCGCACGCCGTGTCGCGTGGGCGGCCGTGAAGAGGACTTACCGCAAGGTCGGCGATGATTGGGTGCCGCACTCGCATTTGTCAGGGCGTGAGTGATGCGCAACGACACCTATGGAACTCAGACTGGAGAGTGCAAATGGCTCAAGAGAGCAAGAAATCCAGAGGATCAATCACCCTTTTGGATCAGTTCGCGCTGGCAGCGCTCACTGGCATCTACTCTGCGCGGAGGGATACCGCCCAAGCCGGTGCTGGCGGTCACGTGCCCAGCGAAGCAGCACGTATGGCATACGAGGCGGCTCGAGCAATGATGACGGAGCGCGACAAGTACAAGGCCGGTTAGCGATCAGTCGTCCTCGCTTGCTCGCTTGGGACTGTGCACGCTTATGGTCAAAGCTAGTGCGACATCAGCACGGGAAGCGACATGTGCATCAATACGTGCCGGCTCGCGCCACCAAAAACGAACTCCCGCAATCGCGTGTGGCCATAGCATCCCATGACAAGCAGGTCAGCGCTCATATCCTTAGCGCATGACAGCAGCGTCTCGCCGACGCCGACGGGGCTTGATCTGCTCGGTGGCCTGGCACTTAACGCCGTGACGGGCCAGCGCAGCGCAAATATCGGCTGCTGGAATGTCCTGGGCTAGATCGTGTTCCGATTGTGGATTGACCCAGACGACCTTCACTTCCCTGGCGCGCTGGAGGATCGGTAGCGCGTCGAAGACCGCACGCGCCGCTTCGCGCCGGGCGTTCCAAGCAACCAGCACTTTCTCGCCGACGCCAGCGTGTGCACCCGCATTCGGAATGATTAAGACCGGTCGGCCGCTCTCCATCGCCAAGCGATCGGCCACATCAAGTCCCTCTGTGCCCGCCCAATCCGGGTCAGTCTGTGCGGCGATGACAAGATCGACCGACCGCGCGTATTGCAGGATCCGATCCGCCACGCCAAAGGCATCGGCTTCGTCGTCTCTCCATTCGCTGACGAATGTCCGACCACGGGCGGCCGTCTCGAACGCGACCTTCATGGCGAGGCTCTCTTCACGGTAGAGCTTGCAGTGATCGTCGATAACGATCGGCGGCCCATCGGGTATTCCCATTGACATCACTGCAACGGGCGGAACAATCGAAAGCCCGATCACATGCGCCTGGAATTCCTCAGCTAGGCCAATGGTAGGGGCCAGCAGTTTCTCGATACGCCGCTTGTCATTGCAATGTACGAGCATGGTTCTGTACGACATGGGTTGCCTCGGGCGATGGCTTGCACGCCTATCCATCTCTACGCGTCAGAGTGATCCTCAATTTGACGCCAATCAAGCAGGTGCGTACCGGCAGGTTGCCCTGAAGGGGTCACTGCCGCGCGTCTGACGCTGCCTTGAGAGCAGCTGGTTCGAGGGCGGGATCGGCTGCCGGCTCCAGCGCGGCGGTCACCGCCTGCTCCACGGTGTCCAGCCAGACGAACTCCATGGCCTTGCGCACCTCGTCGGGGATGTCCTCGTAGTCCTTGCGGTTGCGAGCCGGGAGCATGACGCGTTTGATGTCGGCCCGCGCAGCGGCCACCACCTTCTCCTTGATGCCGCCCACTGGCAGAACAAGCCCCCGTAGGCTGATCTCGCCGGTCATTGCCGTGTCGTTGCGCACGGTTTGCTCACTCATAAGCGATACAAGCGCCATGAACATGGCGACACCGGCGCTGGGCCCGTCCTTTGGAATGGCGCCTGCCGGAACGTGCACGTGGATGTCACTCTTCTCGAAGCGGGCAGGATTGATTCCGAGTGCCGACGCACGGTTCTTGACGATGCTGAGCGCCGCCTGTGCGCTCTCGCGCATGACTTCGCCGAGCTGGCCGGTCAGGATCAGCTTGCCGCTACCTGGCGTGCGCGTCGCCTCGATGAACAGAATGTCGCCGCCGACAGGTGTCCAGGCGAGGCCGGTGGCGACCCCGGGCACGCTGGTGCGCATAGCCACCTCGCTCTCGAACTGCGGCGGCCCGAGCATGGCGGCGAGGTCGTCGAAATCGATCCGGATCTGATCCTTTTGACCCTCGGCAATGCGCACGGCGGCATGGCGCAATGCCTTGCCGATCTCGCGCTCGAGACTGCGCACACCCGCCTCACGGGTGTAGCGCTGAACGATTTCGCTCAGGGCCTCATCGGTGACCTCGACTTGCCCGGACCGCAGGCCGTTCGCCTCAAGTTGCCGCCGCACGAGATAGCGACGCGCGATTTGCAGCTTCTCGCTGGCGGTATAGCCGGAGAGCGAGATGACCTCCATGCGATCGCGCAGCGGGCCGGGAATGGTGTCGAGCAGGTTCGCCGTAGTGATGAACACCACGCGGCTCAGATCGAAGGGGACGGCGAGGTAGTTGTCGCGGAACGTGTTGTTCTGCTCAGGGTCCAGCACCTCCAGCAACGCCGCGCTCGGATCGCCGTGGATGCCGGCGCCCAGCTTGTCGATCTCATCGAGCATCATCACGCAGTTGCGCGTGCCGGCTTTGCGGATCGCCTGAATGATGTTGCCAGGCAGCGCGCCGATGTACGTGCGCCGGTGTCCGCGGACCTCGGCCTCGTCATGCACGCCACCGAGGCTGACGCGCACGAACTTGCGGCCCATGGCCCGCGCGATCGATTGGCCGAGCGATGTCTTGCCTACACCGGGCGGTCCGACTAGGCACAGGATCGGCGCCTTGCCCTGGGGCGCGAGCTTGCGCACGGCAAGATACTCGATGATGCGCCGCTTGATCTTGTCGAGGCCGTAGTGGTCCTCATCGAGAATGTGCCGTGCCTCGGCTATATCGATCGGTGCCTCTTCCGGGAGGCCCCATGGCAACTCGATCAGCCAGTCAAGATACGTGCGCACCATGCCGTGCTCGGCCGAGGCTTCCGGCATGCGCTCGAGCCGGCGCAAGTCCTTGCGCGCCTGCTCTTCCACCTCTTTCGGCATGTTGGCCTTGCCGATTGCTGCGCTGAGCTCCACGATCTCAGCCTTGCCCTCCTCGCCTTCGCCCAGCTGGCGGCGGATGGCCGCCAGCTGCTCGCGCAGCAGCACCTCGCGCTGGCGCTCGTCAATGGCAGCCTTAGTCTGCCGGCCGATCTCCTGCGACAGACGCAGAACCTCGATGCGTTGGGCCAGCAAGCGAGAGACCTTCTCCATGCGCGCGGCCACATCGATGGTCTCGAGAATCTCCTGTTTCTCCTCCGGCTTGATGTCCATGTAGGCCGTGGCGAGATCGGCGAGCTGGACCGGCGATGTGATGGATTGGATGGCTGCCAGCAGCTCCGGAGGCGCCTGCGGCAGCAGCTGTAGAGCCTCGACGGCTTGGCGTTGAAGATTGAGAAAGCGTGCCTCGATCTCAGGACTGCGCGAGTCCGGCTCAGGGATACGCGCAACGCGCGCAACCAAAAACGGCCACCCGCCCTGGAACTCCATGACCTGGAAGCGTTGATCGCCCTGGCAAACGAGGTGGTGCGCCCCATCGGGCGCCGTGACATAGCGCACGATGTTGGCGATCGTGCCGATCCGATGCATGGCGTCGAATGTCGGCTCGGCGAGCTCCGGGTCGCGCTGCATGAGGATGCCAACTTGGCGCTGCTCGCGCACGGCCTGCTGCGCAGCAGAGACCGAGCGTGGCCGGCCGACAGTTATCGGCAGGACCAGCCCGGGAAACAGCACGGTATTGCGCACAGGGACAATGATGAGCGCGTCCGGCGGCACAGGAGTCAAGGTAGCCGCCCCGCCGCTCGGCGTTTCGCTTTCTTGAGCGCTATCAGCCATGGCTCGCCCCCACCTTGTCGAGGGCGATGAGCAGACAGCCGTTGGACGCCGCGCGACGGACATCCTTGTACCGGCCGCCGGGAAGCCGGACGCGTCGCACAAAATAACCCTGAGGCAGCTCCAGGCGGTGAATAACGGCTGTGCGCAACTCGGGTGGCAGGACACGCTCGCCCACGACTACGAGATGGCCATCCTCTATCGAAGCCTTGACCTGCTCGATGTCGACCCCAGGGAGAGCAATGAACACGAGCACCTCTCCTGGCGTCTCAAGGATATCGACCGGCGGCTCCCAGCCAGGCTGGCGCGACGCCGAGCCGACCGGTCTGAAGAGTTCCCTGTGCAAACGATCCGCCTTGGCAAGCATGGCGAACGCCTCAGACCACATCCAGTCACGGGGAAAGTCACGGTCCATACTTCACCTTCGAATTGCGCATTTCCATCAGGAGGTCGAGCGGAGCAGGCCCGTAAAGAATAGCTGATCTGGGATGAATAGCCGACGGTTCATGACGACGGCGCTGAGGGCTCAGGCCGAACGACTTCGCGATGTAAACACACATAGCAGACTGCTTGGCAGCTGATAAAAGTCAGTCGACGGTGCTCCCGTGACTGCCTCTGTGGTAGTGGACAGCGCATTGTCCTTCCCGACCGCGCACGACGCGGCGTATGCGTTTCGGTCACCGGGGTACATTGCGACTCCGGCTCCCAGTCCGGACGAAAGTCGATCGCCACCCGGTCTTTAGTCTCCGCGAGCTTTTGCGCCTTGCGGGTCTTAGAGAAGAGTGCTGTCCGGCGCCAATTGCCTCCTGCAGCGTAAAGGACGGGGAGCCACGGTAGTGTCGGCACCCCGTCAACGGCAGACGAGAACCGGGATTGGGCTCAGGCTGACGACCTTCGTCGCCTGGCTCCCGAGAAGCAGTCTCGAGACCCCCCTGCGGCCGTGCGAGGCCATAACGATGAGGTCGCATCCTTGCGCTCTTGCAGTCTCGATGATGCCCTCGGCAGGGTGCCGGTCCTTGACATGGAGATTGCCGCATGAAGTGCCGATCTTCTTGGCCGTCTCGCTGACCCTCCAAAGGATGCGACTTGACGCCGCCACCATGCATTCGTCGTAGTCGGCCACCGGATTGGGCATACCACGCTCTGCCAGCGCCGCCATAGACAATGCGTCCCAAGGCTCGGTCACGGTGACGGCTGTAGCTTGGGCATTGAGCGCTTTGGCGAGCATCAAGCCCATCGACTCTGCCTTATGGGCAAGGTCGGAGCCGTCGGTCGCGATCAGGATATGCTTGTACATATGATCTCGCTGCAAGATATGGCGTTGGAGAAAGGAGGGGCGGTGAGCCACTGCTGCGACCGGACCGCCTCTTATGTCATGCGGGGCACCTAGGTCTTCTGGATCTCGATCCTGCGCTCGGCCTTGACGGCCTCAGGCTTTTTTGCCGCCGTCACCTTCAGCACGCCCTTATCGAACTTGGCCTCGACCTTGCCCTCATCGATCGTCTCGGGCAGTCGGACGGAGCGCTCGAAGCTGCCGAAGCTGCGCTCGGAGAAATGGTAGTTCTCGCCCTCCTCATCCTTCTCGTGCTGTTTCTCGCCCTTGATGGTCAGCATGCCGTTGGCGAGCGTAACGGAGATATCCTTCTCGTCGACGCCTGGCAACTCGGCTTCGACGACGATAGCGTTGGCATTCTCGCGTACGTCGAGCTCTGGCACGGTGAATGTTCCCTCGCGACCGAACAGGACCGGCCAGTGCGGCCAGCCGTGCTCGAAGCGCTCGAACACGCGATCCATCTCACCGCGCATGGCGGAAAAGATGCCGCGGGAACGTGCCGGAGTGGTCGCGGGGGATTTGGTGATTTCGGTCTTGGCCATGATTGGGACCTTCCAAACGACGGACGCTATTCTCCAGCGCCCTGGGTAGCCTGCTTGCCCGCAGGCGCGCATTGACGCAGCGCAATCTCGTTTCCGCGGACGAGGCGACCAAACTCCCGTAATGATGCGACGGATTTCCCCTTGGAGACCTTGTCGTCCGGGGTGGCGGAAGACACCCCTCTTCATTGAACCCGTCCACCAAGCGCTAGTTGATGCGGATCAAAACTCCATGGCGTGATGATCAATAAATTGCCATCTTCGACTTCATCCCCGCGGCATTGCGGGAGGATGGCTAGCGGCGTTGCTAGGGGCGCGGATTACAAGATCAAGAATAGGAGTTCTGTGCATGCTGTATGTCGATGTTCCGACGCTTAGCGAGATTCGGGCGCTCCACCGCGTCCGCGCCGACGCCTGCGTGTCGATCTACCTGTCCACGACGCCGCAGACGCAAAATGTGCGGGCGAGCCGGATCGCCTTCGGGAACCTCAGCAAAGCCGCGTTTGAACAGTTGGAAGCGGTCGCCTTCGATAAGCGCCGCCGGGCCTTGTTGGAGGCTGAACTTGCCGCGCTCGGCGAGGATGACGCGTTCTGGAGCCTCCAAGCCCGCAGCCTTGCTGTCCTCGCTACACCCGAGCACGTGCGCACCTTCCGTCTGGCCACTGCGATCACCGACAGGGTTGAGGTGTCCGACCGCTTTCATTTGAAGCCGTTGCTGCGCGCCATCGCATTTCCACAGCACGCCTTCGTGCTGGCGCTGTCGGAGAACGCTGTACGCCTCGTGGAGGTATTCGCCGATCTGCCGCCGTCCGTTGTCCGTGTACACGATCTGCCTACGAGTGCGGCCGATGCCGTTGGTCGCGCATCGGTCAACAACCTCACGCAAGGGACACGCATCGCCAATGCGCAAGGCCAAACTGTCCTGCTACGTCAGTACGCGCGCCAGGTCGATGCCGCTTTGCGCCCGATTCTGGGCGGCCGCGAGACACCGCTGATCCTGGCAGCGACCGAGCCACTTGGCCCGATCTTTCGGGCCGTCAGCACATACCCTGCCCTCGCAAGCCAAGGAATATCAACCAGCCCTGACCGCCTCAGCGACAGCGAGTTGGCTAACGGTGCACGGCCCGTGCTCGATCGGCTCTATGCCGATGAAGTCGATGCGGCGAGGGCGTTATTTCAAACCCGCCTCGGGCAGCGGCGCGCTACCACCGACATCGGGGAGGCGGCGCATGCGGCGACGAAGGGCGCGGTGGAGCTGCTACTCGTCGATATCGACCATGTGATGCCAGGCACTGTGGACGAGACCGACGGGGTGGTGTCGCTGGCGTCGACGACGAGCGCAGCGAGCTACGACGTGGTCGACGAAATCGCCGGTCGTGCGATCGGCACGGGCGCAAAATTCCTGGGCGTGCGCCGAAGCGATGTTCCAGAAGGAGCGCCGCTGGCTGCGATCTTGCGCTATCCAATGTGAGGCGGAGCGGATCGCCGCGTCACTCTCACTTCGACACGTCTATTGTTGGCACACAATTCCCGGCCGTGACGTTCCACAATCGCGGGGATTAAGTACCCACCTAGCCCACTTGATTCGTGCTGATGAGCCACAGCTGCCACCGTGCCACCGTTCTAGTATTTATTGCTCTTAAGATGAAAGGTTTGCGACCATGCACAGGTTTCTGGTTGCCATTGACGGTTCCGATCATGCGCAACGAGCTCTTGGTTATGCACTACGGCTTGCCAAAGAGAGCGGTCCCATCGAGCTTCATCTTCTGACTGTGCAGCCGGAACCGAACGTTTACGGCGAAGTCCAAGTTTATATCACCCACGAGCGCATGGCGCAGCTGCAGCGCCAGCATAGTGAAGACATCCTGGCGCCAGCAGTGGCGGCTGCCAAGAAGGCCGGCGTAGTGCACGAGAGTGAGATCATAGTCGGCAATTCAGCGGCGGTGATTGCTAAGCGTGCCGAGGAGCTCGGATGTGATGGCATCGTCATGGGCACACAAGGACGGAATGCGATGGGCAGTCTCCTCATGGGATCGGTCGCCCTCAAAGTCATCCATCTGACCAACTTGCCAGTCACTTTGGTGAAGTAGAAGGCGCAGCTGCTCGGAATCTCACCGTTCCATCAGTGTTACATTTGGTGCGAAGACCACCCTGAGAGCAGGAGCGGGAGGATCATACCGTATGCGTACGTATTCGGACCCCGCCCTTGACGAGTAGCGTGCGTGCCGAAGGTGGCCTCGTGCATGGCGTGAGCGGGGGGCGACCGGGGCGGTCCTGGGGCCGATCTGGAGGGTCAGCGGCACCTTTCGCAAATCGCCACATATCGAGACGGACCCGGAACGCGCTAGATGGATCCGGGCACATGAAGCGCGTCGCGCGTGCGAGAGGGTCGGGGCCGATCTCGCAAGTCCACTCGCCAGCGAGCCCGTTGATGGCCGCTGAACCGGCGCGCACCAAGCTGGGCCATTTGGCCGCAAAGGGGCCCTCTACAGATGCTACCCATGCGTAATAGGTCAGCATGGTCAGCTAAGCCCGTTCCTGGCACACTTCCTTTATATGTGCGGCCCGGAATGTAGCCCAGGCACCGACTGGCGGTACGACACAAGAGTGGGCGCCTTATGCGCTACCTTCGAGTGCTGCGGGACAAGCGCGCAGTGGCGTTCCTAGTCGCTCTGGCCGCAATTGCTGCGCTGCTCTGGTGGCGCTTCGGTCGAGGACTGGAGGTGACGGCCGTCGCTCCCGTCCGCGGCACCGCGGTCGAGATCGTCTACGGCACAGGCGCGGCGGAGCCGGTGCGCTGGGCCAAGGTGGCGAGCTTGTTGCGCCAGCGCATCGTCGATCTGTGCTACTGCGAGGGCAAGCAGGTGGCCAAGGGGGACGTGCTCGCGCGGCTCGATGACAAGGAGGCGCGCGCTCAGCTCAACGAGCTGAGAGCGCGCGAGGATTTTGCCAAGCGCGAGTTCACGCGCGTCACCGAGCTGATCGGGCGCGGCGTTGCCAGCACCCAAGCATTCGAGCGCATCTCCAGCGACCTGCGCCAGATCCAGGGCCTGATCTCCGTGCAGATGGAGAAGCTCGATGCCTATACCATTACCGCCCCCATCGAAGGCGTTGTGCTGAGGCGCGACGGCGAGATCGGCGAGATCGTCGAGCAGGGGCAGATCCTGTTCCGCGTCGGTGCGCCGACGCCGCTGCATGTGGTCGCCGAAGTCAACGAGGAGGACATTCCGCGCGTGGCCATCGATCAGACCGTGCTGCTGCGCACCGACGCTTTCCCGGGCCGGCGCCTGGAGGGCAAGGTGTACGAGATCACGCCCATGGGTGATGCGGTGGCCAAGACCTACCGCATCCGTATCTCGCTCCCGAGCGACACGCCGCTGCACATCGGCATGAGCGTGGAGGCCAACATCGTCACGCGCGAGAAGGCCAACGCACTCCTGGTGCCGGCCGATGCTGTGCTCGGTTCGCGCGTGTTCGTCATCGACGGCAATCGCGCTCGCGCCAGGCAGATCGAGGTCGGCATTCGCGGATCCCGCCAAGTCGAGATCCTTTCCGGTTTAGCGCAAGGTGAGCGTGTCGCCGCGCCAGCACCAGAGAGCCTGACCGACGGCCAGCGTGTGCGTGTCGTCGCCGACGGCGCGCAGACCCGATGAGCCTCGTCGTCGACATCGCGCTGACACACATCCGCGTGCGTGTGCGCCAGACGCTGGTTGCCGTGGCCGGCGTCGCCACCGGTGTCGGCTTCTCGATCGTCATGGCGGCATTGATGGAGGGCTCGCAGGCCGACTTCACGCGGCAGCTCATCGACGCACTGCCGCACATCACCGTCACGGACGAGCGCCGGCAGGCGCCGATGCAGCCGGCCGAGATCGCCTTCGACGCTGCCGAGATCCACGGCCTGACACCAGAGGAGCGCCGTCGCGGCATCAAAAACCCGCTGGCGATCATGGCGTCGCTGGAGGCCTGGGTACCGGGCGCAGTCGCGCCGGCGACCAGGACCCAGGCCCTCATCCGCTATGCTAGCCGCGATGTCGGCGTGACGGTGCAGGGCATCGACCCGCACCGGGAGCCCAAGGTCTCGATGCTGGCGACCCAAATGCGCCAAGGCACGCTGGCCTCCCTGTATCGTGCCAACAACGCCATCATCCTCGGCGCCCGGCTGGCGGAGAGGCTTGGGGCCCGCATCGGCTCCAACATCACGGTGCAGACGACCGATGGTGCCAATCTCAACGCCCAGGTGGTGGGCCTGTTCAGATCAGGCGTGCGCTCGGTCGACGAGAGCACGGCCTATGTGCTGATCAAGACTGCGCAGATCCTGGCGCAGCAAACCGGGCTCGTGAATGAAATCCGCGTGCGCGTCAGAGAACCATTGGACGCGCAAGCCGTGGCCCAGCGCATCGAGCGCGAGAGTGGCTACAAATCCGTATCCTGGCAGGAGGCGCACGAAGACCTGCTCAGTGCCTTCGTGGTGCGTAACATCATCATGTACACCGTGGTGGGTGCCATCCTGCTGGTGGCAAGTTTCGGGACGTACAACATCATCTCCACCATCACGCATGAGAAGACCCGCGATATTGCCATTCTGAAGTCATTGGGTCTGCGCGAATCGGCCGTGCGCCGCATCTTCGTGCTGGAGGCGCTGAGTATCGGGATGATCGGCGCGCTTGCCGGCTGGGCATTGGGCTATGCCCTGACCCAGGCGCTCGGCATCATCGAGATTAAGAACCCGATGATCGATGCGACCCGCCTGCCGCTGGTCTACTCGTTCCGCCATTACGGCATGGCTGCCGCGGCAGCGCTCCTCTCCTCGCTGGTGGCCGGCTACTTCCCGGCGCGCAAGGCGTCGCGGCTATTCCCGGTCGACATCATTCGCGGGGCCACATGAGCGACACACGTGCTCCCGTGCGGATGGAGGCGGGGCTGCCGAGCGATGCGCCACTGATCGCGGCGAGTGGCGTTACGCGCATCCTGCCCGGCACCGTGCCCACGACGCTCGTGCACGATATCGATCTCGCCATCGGTACCAAGGAATATGTTGCGATCACCGGGCCCTCGGGCTCTGGCAAATCATCGCTGCTCTATCTCTTGGGGTTGCTCGACTTGCCGACGGCTGGCGAGGTACGCATCCGCGGCCGCGCCACCGCGCATATGGACGAGGCTGAGCGCGCGGAGATCCGGTTGTCTACGCTCGGGTTCGTGTTCCAGTTCCACTTCCTGCTGCCGGAGTTCTCGGCGCTGGAGAACGTCATGCTGCCCATGAAGGCCCTGGGTAGGCTTTCAGCGGCGGCAATGCGTGAACGCGCAATTTCCCTGCTGGCCTCGTTCGGGCTCCGCGAGCATGTATCAAAGCGTCCTGATCAGCTCTCGGGCGGCCAGCGTCAGCGTGTGGCAGTTGCGCGCTCCCTCGCCAATGATCCACCTGTCATCCTTGCCGACGAGCCAACCGGCTCGCTCGAACTCGGTCTCCAGCGAGCAGGTATTCCAGATCTTACGCGATCTGGTCGACCAGGGCGGCAAAACAGTCGTGGCCGTCACCCATGATCTCGATATGGCGCGACGCATGGATCGCCGTATCGTGCTGCAGGATGGAGGCATCGCGTCCGATGATGGCTTGGCTCGATAGCCGTTAGGCTGGAAGGTTGGCCCGTTCGTCGCCGTACGAACGGCAGTTGTTGGCAGATTTTGTTGCGGAAGTCGGCGATCGAAGCTGACGAACATTGGTAGCTGCGGATATGTCAGCTTCCGAGTCGATTGTGCTGCAAGAGAATTCTGGAGCCGGGCCACGCGCGCGCGCAGAAATCAATTCCCGCAACGGGTCGATCGCAGCCGAGGATTCACTGCTGAATGGGCAATGCAGAACCGGGTTCAATCAGCCATGCGCTCTATCAGACGACGGAGCGTGTTTTGCAACAAAATCGAGGCCAAAGCGGATATGGCTCGGCGCGAATCGCCTGAGGAGATTTTCAGGATCGTTGCAGGCTAAACCGAATTGTTAGAATTGCGCCGTAATATGCCGCCTCCCTGCAGCCCTTTCGCTGCCGGACAATGGTTGGGACCGCACTAGCCGTTGGAGCACCCCATGAACTCCCAGACGTCAGCACCTAGTCGCCCCTCCGCCCCAAAGATACCGTCCCTCGGATTGAGCGTCACGCTCGGACTAGCCATTGCTGTTATTGTGCTGCTCACCATCTGGCTCGGCGTGTATCGCATCGACGCAGGACACGTTGGCATCGTCAAGCGGTTTGGCAACGTGATCGATGTCGTGGATCCGGGCCTTCACTACAAACTGCCTTATGCCGATACCGTCGAGGAGATGGAGGTGCGTGAACGCGCCTTCTCGATGGACCTCGATGCAGCCTCGCAGGACCCGCTCGAGCTGCCAATTAAGGTGACGGTCAACTGGCTCGTTAAGCGCACGCAGGTTAAGGACCTTTACGTTCAGTTCGGCTCGCTCGATCAGTTCGAGAAGCGCATCATCCTGCCTCGGCTCAACGACGCCGTGAAGGGTGTGACCAGCCGGTATGTTGTGAACGATCTCCTGAGGAAACGCGTAGAGTACCGCGACCTGTCGAAGAAGACCTTCGAGGAGCGGATGCCCGACGACGTGCAGATAACGGGTTTCTCGATCGTCAATATCGGCTTCCCCCCCGAGTACACAAAAGCCATCCGCGATAAGCAGGTCGCCCGGGAGCAGGCCGAGACAGAAAAGTTCGTGCTCGACCGACAGCGACTGACGAGCACGCAGGTGACACAATCCGCCGAGGCACAGCGCGATGCCGACAAGGCGCGTGCCGACGGCCGGGCCTACGAGATCAAGGTGCAGGGCGAGGCCCAGGCCGAGGCTATCCGCATCATGGGTGCCGCGCTCGCGCAAAACCCTCTCGTAGTCGAGTATAAGAAGGTCGAGCGGTGGGGCGGCGTGTTCCCGACTACTTTCATGGGCGGCGACACTGGCGCCAATACGATGTGGTCCTTGCCGGGCCAGGGGACGCGGACTCCGCCAGCCGCAGGAACGACGCACCCGTCGCGGTGAAAAACAATTCCTGCAGCGCTAAGGTTCGACCGTGAGTCGGCTTGAATCTCTCGACCGCTGTTCGCAAAGCAGATACAGGACTCGGGCGATCACATTGCCTGAACACGATATCATTATGACTGGCGGCATGACGGGATAGATCGCAGCCGAATACATCATGGGCGGTCTCTTGGGGGGCTGGTTGGGCTTGCGCCTCGCTTGTTGCGAGCTACAAGGGCGTGCTGAACCGCGTCTTCGCGACAGTCCACTTCACCGTCGGTATCTACGTGCGCGGCAGGACGGCCGGCACGCGGGCCCGCTAGCCGAAACATGGGTGATGACCTAGGAACCGTCGCGAGAGCGGCGAGCTTCTTGTCTTCTGGTTCCGTGGGAGCGCCGGTCGGGATGAAACTGCGAACACTTATGTGATTGAAATTGCCGTATAAAATTCCCTTGGCTGGACGTCCGGCAAATAAAGCGCGTGAGCGGAAACCTGTGCGGTTGAAAGGTTCAAAGCGGCGGCTCGATTTGACCGAGACTTGATATGCCATTGCTGACAGAGCGCAGCTGCTCTACGCCGAGCCGCCGGCAGCCGATGTGCTCATCATCGCGTGAGCATACACCGGCGCTTACATTGCGATCTTGAATCGACAAACCCGAGGAACCAACCGCTTATGAGCGCCACGGCTTCGTCGCAGCCGGGAGATCAGAGTCGGAAGCTGTCCCCTTATCGTGCCCATGCTGCGTCGCCCAGGATGCGACGTGGGCGCACTGCTTAGCGCACTCTCAATTCACCTGCCGCCCGTTGGGCGCCGGTCACCCACTGGGTTCTGGCAGATCACTTTTTTTCGCCCTGCTCGGCCTTTGCTTTGCGAACGGCGTCGCCGACCTTGGTTATGGGTTCCTTCAGGCCGTCGAGCAGTACCTTGAGTTTGGGGCCGTCGATGAACACGCGATCGATACCGAGACCGTTGTAGCGCTCGGTGACCTCGGCATCATCCATGGCCGCACGCAGGACGGCAGCGATGACGTCGAGATGGCCCTTGGGAGTGCCCTTGGGTGCGAACGCGATGATCCGCTCCTCGAACACCGTGCCGACACCTGTTTCCTTGGCGGTTGGAACATCGGGCAGCTCCGGTGCACGCTCGTCCGAGAACATGACAAGCGGCTTGATGCCCTGTGACTTGAACAGCAAGAATTCGGGCCCCGAGAAGAGTGAGAGCTCGGTGTGCTTACCGAGCACGGATTTGAGACGTACGGCACCGCCACCGGCCTGCACGTAGCGAAACGTGATACCGGCGTCCTGCTGGAACATGAGCGGGACGAAGTGCGGCAGCAACCCGATGTTCATGGCAACCGTGATCGTATCGGGCTTGGCCTTGGCCTCGGCGAGCACGTCCTGGATCGTCTTGAACCGGCCATCGGCTAGTCCGCCCATACCAACCTGCGTGCGACCAATCTGGCCGATGAGCTCGAAGGCACCATGGTCGTAGTCCACGACGCCCATGGCCGGCGCCGTCAGCAACCCCATGTGGAACACGCCGATGGTGTAGCCGTCCGGCTCCAACTCCTTGACCTGGCGCGTACCCGTTGTGCCGCCCGCTGCGGCGTTGTTGATCACGACGATCGGCTGCGGCAGGAGCTTTCGCTTGTCGATCGTGAGCTGCAGGAGCCTAGCCACCACGTCGGTCTGGCCACCCGGCGCGATCGGAATGATCATGCGCACTGGCTTTTCCGGGTAGGTCGCGCCGGATGTGGGGGCCGTGCCGAGTGCCATCGCGCATAGCGCAGCGGCAAGCGTAAGGGATTGCCGTCGGGTCAACTTGGTCATGAGGTGCTCCCAGTTTCTACGCTTCAGCTTCGGTTCTCTTTGCGTTCAAGGCTGGTTTTGGCTGGAGGCGGCCGCTTTCGACTGCCGCCATGCCCGCACGAAGGGCCACACGAAAAGTCCAGCCGACAGGACGAGCATCGTGCAGGCGGCCGGTCGTTCGATCAGCGGCATGAAGCTGCCCGCCGATGCCATGAGCCCGGCGCGCAGCTCGGACTCCGCCACCGGTGCCAGCACCAAACCGACGACAAAGGGAGCAAGCGGCACCCTGGCAAGCTCGAGCAGAACCCCCAGCAGCCCGAACCCCAGCATCACCCAGATATCGAACGCACGGTTGTTGAGGCCAAAAGCCCCGAGCGTCGAGAACACCATCACCATGGGCAGGACGAAGGCTCGCGGGACGGCGACGAGGCGTGCGAAAAGCGCAATGCCGAACGTCATCAGCGCAAACATCACAAGATGCGCAACAAGGTGGGTAGCAAAAATCGTATTCACGATTTCCGGATTGTTCTTGTAGAGCAGAGGCCCCGGCTGAAGGTTGTGGATGACCAGCGCTCCAAGCAAAACGGAATCCGTGAGGCCACCCGAGATGCCGAGCGTCAGAATGGGTACGAGCGTGCCACCGGTCGTGGCGTTGTTGGCGCTCTCGGCTGCGACGATCGCCTCCTCGCTGCCGGTTCCGAACGCCTCCGGGTTGCGCGAGAGGTTCTTAGCCGTGGTGTAGGCGACAATCGAGGCCACCGTTGCGCCGACGCCCGGAAGAATGCCGATCCAGATCCCGATCAGTGACGACCGCAGCATGTTCCAACCGTGCACGACGTAGTCGCCGAGCGTGATGAACATGCCGCGCATCGTCGCTTTGATGGCGTTGGCGTTGGCCTCGATGTTGAGCGCGTCCGCTACCACCTGACTGACGGCGAACATGCCGAGGATCACGGGCAGGCTGTTGAAGCCACCCTCGAGTGCGGAGAACCCGAAAGTCAGCCGCATGATGCCCGAGCTTTCGTCGATGCCCGGATAGGAGATCAGCATACCGAGCAGTCCGGCAGAAAGACCTTTGAGGAAGGACCCTTCCGACAGCGACGAGATCAAGATCAAGGCCAACAGAATGACGGCGAAGTTCTCGAATGGCCCGAATGCTACGGCGATGCTGGCCAAGGGTGGCGCCAGCAGCACCAGCGCTGCCCACGACAGCGTGCCGCCGACCAGCGACGAGGAGTTGCCGAGGCCGAGTGCCCGCCCAGGATAGCCGCGTCGCGCGAGCTGGTAGCCGTCGAGACACGTCATTATTGCATTGGGCTCGCCCGGAATGCGCATCAGGGTGGCCGTGATGAGTCCGCCCGACACTCCGCCCACGAACATGGCGATGAGCAGCGACACCGCGTCGATACTGGACATGTGGTAGGTGAAGGGCAGTGTCAGCGCCATCAGCATCCCGGCCGTGATACCGGGAAGGACGCCGACAGACACGCCGAGGGCAACTCCCGCCACCATCACCGCGAAGGGCTTGAGAGTGAAAAGGTGCACAAAGGCGTCGGACAAAGTCATTGCCTGAGGTGCCATCAAGTCAGATCGAGTTTGAAAACTCTTCGAAACAGAAGATCGAGGATGACGGCGGCGGCAATGGCGAAGACGGCGAGAACCGCCAATCGCCGGCGCTCGAGCGGGCCGAGTGCCGCGCCCGAAAGGAAGAGGTAGGCGGCGGTCGCCGGCAGAAACCCGATGCCGCGGAAGCTCAAGGCGCAGGCATAGGTAAATGCGAGGATCAGCGTGAGGATGGCCGTCCATGGCCGTCGCTCATGCCCGCCCATCAAATCGTCGAGGCCCACGACCATCGACTGCCCTGCGCGTCCGATCGCGCGCCCCAACAGGAGTCGTGCCAGCATGGCAAGGCCTAAAGCTACCAGCGCATAGCTCACCCACGTCGGGAACGCCTTGGGGCCGAGTGGATCGTAGGGGGCGGGCGGCAGCGTGCCCGCTTCGCTCCACACGACGCCGGCAACGGCGAGGATCAACACGACGTACGCGAACTCGGCGGCACGGGTGACGCTGTCCTGCATCGGAATCCTCCCTTCCGCCGCCATGCTGCGGCTTACCTACTTCACGACGCGAGCAGGCTTCTCTCCAGGCGCGGGTGTGTAGCCGTAGTCGCCGCGCCGGATGACGGCATCGCGTCCTCCATGCAACGCGATGCGTCGCCGCTGATCAGCGAAGGCCGCCGCGTTAACCGCCTCCGGATCGCAGATGCGCAGGAGAGCAGCGTGGCATTCGGCAAGCACGGAGGCCATGTCGGACTGCTCGGCGAGATCGGTCGTCTCGCCTGGGTCAGCCATGAGATCGTAAAGCTCGGGCCTGTATCCCACGTAGTATATGTACTTCCAGCGACCGTGACGAACCATGAAGGTGCCAGTAATCGAGGCGGCCGCATGATACTCGGAGAGCACGGTGCGGTCGGGAGCGGCCCCAGCGATGATCTCAAACAGCGAGTGTGAGGGAAGAGCCCGGTCGTCTTCCAAGATCGGGCAGCCGACCGCCTCGAGCACGGTCCTATAGCAGTCGACCAGGGAAACCGGCGTGTTGACAGCGATGCCGCATGGGATGCCGGCTCCCGCCATAACCATTGGAACGGCAACCGACTCTTCGTACATCACCGACTTGCCCCACAATCCGCGGCTACCAAGGTTGTCGCCATGATCGGACGTGTAGATGACCCGTGTCGATGCCGACAGGCCGGCAACGTCGAGGGCGGAGAGCATCTTGCCGATGTTGTCGTCCAGAAAGCTGACCAGGGCATAATAGGAGGCGATGGCGCGCCGCACCGCCGCATCGTCCGCGAAATAGTCGTCATAGTTCATGACCGCCCGCAACGCCGTGACTGCCGGGTGGCGGGGATGTCCCGCATCGCCGTAGAGGCGCGGCATCGGCATGCGCTCCGGCGGATACAGTGCGAAGAACTCGGGCGGTGCCGTCAGAGGGAAATGCGGCCGCACCAGTGAGACGAATAACACCCATGGCTTGTCGCGCGTGCGACTACCTTGATCTGCTATCCATCGGCAGGCCGCAGCTGTGATTTCTCGATCGTAGTCGTTGTAGGTCGATTCACCCGGACCGGCGCTCGCGGCCAGCGCCGGCATGCTGCCGCGCTGGGCGGGCGGCTCGCGCAGCATGCCGATCAGATCGCCTCTCCCCTCGAGCACATGCAGTGGAAGAATCTCCTCGCTGAAACCGTTGTCATCGTCCGTCGCGCGGAAATGCAGCTTGCCGATGGAGACAACGCGGTGCCCCTGATCCCGCACCCGATGGTGCCAGCTCGGTGGCTCACCGCTATAGGGGGCCGCGTTGTCCCATGACTTCGTCTGGTGCACCCACCGACCGGTTGCCAGCGCCGCGCGAGCTGGGACGCAGATGGGGCAGGGTGTGTAGGCGTTGCCAAAGCGGGCGCCGCGAGCGGCAAGGGCATCGATGTTGGGCGTGATGGCGATCGGATCGCCATAGCAGCCCGCAACGTCGCGCCGATGCTCATCCGACAGGATGAAAAGGAGATTGTTCGGATGCATTGGCACGACTCCTCGCAATGATACAGCGACTAAGGTTGCGTCTGTCCACGCGTGACGACAAGATCACGCGGAGGGCCCTTGCCATAACCTGATGGAATGGGAAAACTCATGGAGCTCACCCAGGTCCGCTATTTCAATGCCGTCGCGCGCCACGGCAGCTTCAGCGCTGCCGCCAGGGCGCTTGGCGTCACCCAACCAGGCCTAACCAAGGCGGTGCGCAGGCTCGAAGCCTCCTTGGACTGCGCGCTGTTTGCCCGGCTCCCACGCGGTGTGGTCTTGACAGAGCAGGGTCAGGCCCTGCTGCGGCACGCCAGCCAGCTCGAGGTGCAGCTGCAGGATGCCCGTGAAGAGGTGCGGGGAATGGCGCGTGGTGCTGTCGGAGTCCTGCGGATCGGCGCGGGACCATCGTGGCTTAGCCGCGCCCTACCGCGCATCGTTGCCGAGCTGGTCACGCGGTATCCAGGACTGACCTTCCAGGTGCGGGGCGGCTTTGACCGCCCTCTCGTTGCGGCGCTCCAGGCTGGCGATCTTGATCTCATTGTGTCGGCCCTGCCGGACCGCCGGCCGGTGGACCTGCAGTCCATACCGCTTACTACTGACACCATCTCAGTGGTTGCCCGGCAACGCCACCCTTTGCGCGCCAAGCGGCGCCCTCAGCCTTCGAGCACGCTCGCATACCCTTGGGTTCTGCCCGGGCGCGATGTCCTTCTGCGGCTGCGGCTCGAAGCCCTGTTCCGGGTTGCCGGACTGGAACCGCCCACGGCCAAGATAGAATCCAACTCGATCTCCTTCATCGGCGCCGTCCTTGGCAACAGCGACATGCTGTCCTTCGCGACCTCACAGGTGCTGCGCAACGAGATGGGTGGTGTCGCGCCGCTTCCGATCCCGGGACTGACCATGACGCGCTCGGCGGGAATTCTCTACCGTTCTTCCGCCGGCATCACTCCGGCCATGCGGGCATTGATCGACGCGATCAAAACGCTGGCACAGGAGCTTGGGGCGAACTGAGGCGATCACGGCCGGTGCCAACAACTGTTTGAAATACTACCGCTTCTGGCACGCTTTCTCCGGATGTGTACAGAGGACTTCACGGGGAATCCTGGGTGAAGAAGCTGACTTCGTTCCAGGTCTGTGCGTGGGCCGCGCCCAAGACGCAGGCTGGCGCGTGCTGGAAGCCGATAGCGCCGATCAGGCGCTTGCCATGCTCAGGGCAGGCCAGCAGATCGATATTGTCGTCACCGACGTCCAGTTGAAGGGCGCGCCGACCGGCTGGGACGTGGCCGAGGCCTTTCGCGCGGCACAGCCGACGATGCCGGTCATCTATGCATCGGCGCAAGCCATTCTGCGATCTTGCCAGGTCTTCACATAGACAGCGGGAGTTGTCATTGAGGGTGTGTGCATGACCCGCATCCTGATCGCTGATGACCATGCCGTGGTGCGCTCGGGCGTTCGCTGCATCCTTGCAGACCATCCCGGCTGGAACGTGGTCGCCGAAGCGGCCACGGCGAACACGCCGTTCGGTTCCTTACCGTGCAGCCGAAGGCAGTGAAGGCTTAGGAGCACGGCGGCCCTCCGGCCGGTTCCGCCGATGCCGGACCGGTACCACCGCCAAACGCTAGGCGGCCGTCTCGGTACTTCCACGTATGCTGTTGCCCGCACTCCTGACATTGGATGCTCACCTCGTCATCGCGCCGCGTTGCGAGGTCTTGGCCTTCTGGCAGGGCTCCAACAGGAATGTCGCGCCCGCTGGTGGGGCACGTGAATACGATCATCACGCTCATGACGCGCTCCGCTTTTTTTTGCGGTTAGCGCTGAAAACGTGCTTCGTCTTTGTGAGTTCCACGCAGGACCAAGCGCCTAACGGTCTCTTCGACGACGCAAGTGCAGGCGGAGGAAGCATCACCGAGTGGGGCGTGAGGCGCTCACGGCCATACTGCTCACGGTGGATTGCTTCTCGCTCGGCCGCAGCGTTTGGACAGCAGCGGGACCAGACCTGCGAGCTGGCCGGGAGCGACATGATGGCAGCCGCGCCCAATCGCATCCCAACTCGCCGAGCCTCGCCGGGTTTCGGCTATCCGCGATAAGCTTAGCGACACTTTGGACATCCCACTTCCGGGAGGTCTGGCTGCGCGGCGCTTCATCCTAAGCGTGGCAGAGTGGCGACACAGGGCGCGGCTTCGGCGAAAAGACCGAGTTCCATATGGACGCCGGATTGGTATGCCCCGCATGCTCGGGGAGAACGCTGCTTAGCGTTCGGTGGGGCATCCCGATATCCAGCAATCGCGCGCCAGGGATGCCCTACCTCAATGCAAGTGCGCGCTGTATGAAGCGGACAGCAGTGATGCTGTTGTTAGGCTCGTCGAATGGAGGTTACCCATGGCGCGCGTGACAGTCGAAGACTGCATTGACAAGGTGCCCAATCGCTTTGAGCTGGTTCTGCTGGCTGCGCACCGTGCCAGGGCCATCGCAGTGGGTTCGCCCATCGCTGTCGAACGCGACAACGACAAGAACTCTGTCATA
This sequence comes from uncultured Alphaproteobacteria bacterium, assembly GCA_963840425.1. Taxonomy (GTDB): domain Bacteria; phylum Pseudomonadota; class Alphaproteobacteria; order Rhizobiales; family Hyphomicrobiaceae; genus CADEFX01. The sequence goes on from CAWIYZ010000034.1 coordinate 98,283, forward strand.
GCCCTGCGCGAAGTGGCCGAGACGAGTATCGCGCCCAATGATGTACGTGAATCGCTAATAACTTCGATCCAGCACAACGTGGACCTCGATGAGGCGGAGGACCGCCCGGACGCGCAATTCTCTTCTCCGAAGCCCACCTCTCTTGGCCACGATCAGCCAGACATGGACACCTCGGTCGATCAGGTCTCGATGACTGAAGATCAGCTCCTGCACGAGATGCAGCGCCTCGGGCCACTGGACGCCACAGGTGCCTGACGGTGGCCGTGGTACACCGTTCCGCCTTACTGAAAAAAGTCGCAACTGGTTCGGGTCGCGCAGGCGCTTCCTAGGCGTCACCGTTCAAGGCGCGACCCCCAGGTGGTCAACCAGCAGGTGATGCGTAGCACCGCTCCGCTCAGCACCTCCAGGCGCGGTGCGGGATGCGCCAGAAAGAAATTGCGGATGAGCAAGACGCCATAGGCGCGGGCGACATCCAGATCGATGAACTCGGGGTGACGTGTTGGGAGCTGCACTGCATACAGGCGTCGAAATTGAATTCGGGTGCTTTTAGCGCATTCTGGGCAGACCGCAGACGACCGGAACGCGGGCCACGCTACCGCGTTAGCAAATCACATCGTCGGCAGCCTCTTTTGTGCGCGGTCTGGCAGCAGATGTCACCCGATGCACTTCGGAGGCTCCGACGATTGTTCGTCTGTTAGCGGTGAAGACGGCACCGCCGAGGCTCTGCCGTTCATGGATGCCTTTGCAACGCATGCCGGTCATCCCACCCTCCACTGCCAGTCGGCAACACCTAGCCATGGCATCGGTCATCCAGACACCTTCTCGCGGAAAACGCTTGCCGATCAGATGCATCGATAGAGCACTCCACAGGCCAATATCATGCGACCTCGGGCCGATCACCGCCATGGCATAAAGCTGCATGCTAAAGCCGATCTTTTCCCGACCATCGATCCGCGTCGCACCGGGCGGCTGGATCGTGGAAGTAACGGCGCCAGTTGTCGGCGCCAAAGAGCCGATGCAGCGGCTGTTCGCCGTGGGCGTCGCCGAGAAGAATGCCGCCGAAGTCGTGATGCGTGGCGCGCTAGGCAACCTTCATTGCACGATCATGGCGCGTATCAGGCTTACCTCACGCGCGCTTGCCAGTTTCGATCTTGCCGCAGGTGACGTACAGGAAATTGACGCAGATTGAGGGCTGCAAGGACAAGACGAGCGGCAGCGTTCACCTGTGCTGTTGGCTAAGATCGCAGACCCTCACGTTGCGCTCGATACTGGTGTCAGGCGGCTCGCCGTTTGTCGGCTCAACGGTCGAAGGGCCTTCCCAGACCGAGCCACATACGAAACATCTGAACCTGAATACGAAGGACACTCGAAAATGAGGTGGCAAATAGAGCCTGCTGACGGAGCGCCACATCCCACGGAGACCCAGTGGGCAAGGCTTTACTGTTACGAGCTTGGAGGCCGCGCGAGGGCGCGCGCTTGACCTTGGAGCTCTTTGCCCGAGTGCTCGGACGCGTATGCAGTTTGGGTTCGCCGCTCACAAGCGGAAGCGCGCGAGACTTCTTCCTTGGTGTCACCTTGGTGGCTTTTTTCTTAGACACGAAACTTTTCCTCGATTGCCAATAGCCCTGGACCCCTCAATGTTTCGACAGAAGTTAATCCGGGCGCTCGATACGTTCACCTTCGAAGCCATTGTTCGGTCAACCCACCCACGCAGATCTAGTTTCGCGCGGAGGCGCATAGACCTCGAACTGGCACCACCAGAAGTCTGGGTGCGCTACTTCAGAACTGTGGACGTAGCCAACGAGCCATTGCGGCGTCCTGAACCCGCGATCCTCGCTATTGTTCATCCAAGTCCAGGATCGACACGTCGTCATGGTCGGGCTTGTTCACGCGCGTCGAGATCGGCCACATCGTCATCAGCTCTGGCGGATACGGCACCAGCACATCGCGCGGATCAGGTTCGATACAAGCGAGCCATCGGTCGTGCGCCGAGGCTGGCAAGATCACCGGCATGCGGTCGTGTATCTCCGCCACCAGCGCATTGGCCGGACACGTGATGATGCAGAACGTGCGCACCCAGTCCTCGGAGCCAGGCCGCTTCCAGTTCTCCCAAATGCCCGCGACGCCGAACGGCTGGCGGTCCTGCATGGCGATGGCGTAGGGCTGCTTCACCTTGGCCCCCTTGATGGCTTTCCACTCGAAGAAGTTGTCGATGGGCACGATGCAGCGCCGCAGCTTGTAGGCGTCACGGAACATCAGCAGAGCGGCAACCGTCTCGGCCTTGGCATTGATCGGCTTGCGACCCGGCTCCTTGCTCCAGTACGGAATAAGACCCCACCACAGCCGATCCAGTGAGCGCTCGCCGGTCTTGTGGTTCTGGCGGATGATCCAGTGCTCCTGTCCCGGCGCGCCATTGTACTTCGGCGTCCAGTCCGTCCCTCCCTCGCGCTGCTTCTTGGCCTTCGCCACGCGCGGATCGTCCGGCGTGCCCATGATGATGGTGAGCCGGAGTACATCGGGTGACGACTTCTGGGTGATGCGACCGCACATGCGCAAGGATGTAAGTCGAGTGGCTATAGCTGACAACGTTGCCCCGCCCGCTGCCTACCTGCACCCAAACACGAAGGTGCGTTCGTTGTGCTCGGTGCGACGGCTGGCGATAGGCGCATCTGTGTAGAACTCGTGTCCTTTTGGACAGGCTTGTTTCGCGTACCGGTCCGCGTACGCTTGCGCCTCCCGGTCAATATTTGTTCGGTTGATCGTGGCGTCGGTCGGCCCGATGACTGTCAGGGCGGTCTTACGTCCGCTTAGTGTTTCTGTCCGATGCTCAAAACGAAGGCCCGAGTTGCCAATCGATCCGGTGCTGACATTCGTGGAGCAGCCACAGGTGACAGAGCACAGCGCGATGAGAGCAAGCAATTTCTCGTAGACCATATCGCGCACCCAACGGACGCCCACTGGCACCACAGCTTCATTACGCGAGCGTCCCGCTCAGGTGCCCTAGCGGCAGATGAGAACGGGGACGTTGCTATGGGTAAGGACCTTGACGGCCTGGCTTCCAAGGAGCAGGCGTCCCAGCCCGCGCCTACCATGCGACCCCATGACGATCAGATCGCAATTGTTCGTCCTCGCAGTCTCCAGGATGCCTTCAGCCGGGAACTGGTCCTTCGCGTGGATGGTGGAGCATGTGATATCTGCTTTCCGCGCGAGCTTGTTCACCGTCGTGAGGATAAGAGCAGCGTTTTCGTTCGCAGATTTTTCGTAGTCTTCTACGGGAAAGGCTATTCCTGCATCTGCTGAGACCAGCGCTGTCCAGGGCTCCGTCACGGTTACCGCCGTCACCTTCGCCTGCAGCTCCCTGGCCAGCGCGAAGCCTGCGGCAACCGCCCTCCCGGCGAGCTCCGATCCGTCCGTGGCAATGAGGATATGCTTGAACATTTGTTTTTCTCCGATAGCGGTTCACGTGGTGGGAGCAGGATACGAGTTGCGGCTCCGCTGGATGAGCAGGGCTGCCTGCTACCTGATGAATGGCGCGCCACGCGTACTATTATCGGGCAAATTATCCATATTACTATGGTTCTGCCTATAACGATTGCGACGACTGATTGGGTTTTTGGTCGATAGTGTGTCGATCACCGTTGGTAGTGCCGGTTGGACGCGTCGTCGATATGGTCAGCCAAATCTAGCGCCCCGGCCTTGTCCTGCAGGAAGTGAACGCGGTCGATTGCAAGGGCCTTGCGAAGCGGCAATTCGACGGGCTTTAGATGCGGCTCTAGCACCGCGAATTTGCTGCACGGCAATTGCGCGAGAAGCTGATTGGACGATGTGCTATTGTCTGCCATGGCTACGATCACTTCTCGCGCCATGCCCTCAACAATGTGCTGGGAGGGATCAGCGATCCTTCGCGCAAGCTGCGCAGATCGTCTCGTCTGTCCATGCAATTGATTGTTCGAATCCAGACACTTGATCCTAGGTGCCCACAAATCTCTGTCTGGAAACGGACTATCCGCGCGCGGGGATAGTGAGGGCCCGGCTGCAAGCCCCTTGATCCAGAACAAGCGCTAGGGCTGCGGCGGAACCTTATCTTTCCCCCGGACATCAGAAAGCTTGGGGGAAACGGTCAAATGTGGTTCATCGGTTGGCCTAGGCACTCCAAGGCATGCGCGCAAGACATTCACCGACAAACCGGTTCGGGGTCCGGTTCACAGAAAAGCGGTGCCGCGGCAACAGAGCGGATTCGCAGTATTGGGGAAGCATTGCTTGCCCGCATCGGCATGCGTCCCGCGTCGGCAACAGTGTGGCCGCAACGCGTGGTTCTCGTTCGCAGCGCGCGGCCCAACGCCTATTGTCAGAGCGACGGAACGATCACTATCAATACCGGGCTGTTGGACAACCTAAGGCTAACAGACGACGAACTGGCTTTCGTGATCGGCCATGAAATGGCACACGCCATCCGCCAACACGCCCGAGTTCAGCTTGGCAGGAAAATATTGGTAGGCCTTGGCAGCGCGCTCACCGCGTTGCTTTTCGGGAGGCGAAGTGCCGAGTGGGCGTCCTTGCTTGGCAATCTGACCTCTCTGCGGTTTAGTCGAAGCGATGAGAAGGAAGCGGATCTCCTCGGAATGCAGCTTGCCGCTGAAGCAGGTTTTGATCCCGAGGCAGCACTAACTCTGTGGAGAAAGGCCGAGCAGTTAGACCCCCATCGGCTGCAATGGCTGACCGACCATCCGTCCGGTGCTCAACGTCTTCAGTATCTTCGAGCAAGTGTCCGATCAATCCAGGCGTGTGCGCGTGGCTAAAATCCCGGTGCCTGCCGCACATTGGCGCACCTGCCCTCGTCAGAAACTGGCACGAAGCGCGCACTTAGCGCCGCATAAGATCGACTGCTATCGAGCGCAAAACAAAAGTCGGCGCCCGCATCCTGAAATCGACGCGAGTGACCCGCTGCGGACCAAGGCCCGGCGCGCGCCTCGCATCGCAGCATTTCTGCGGCGCTCGCAACTTCATCAGCTATCCGCTGGGGCTATAAAGAAGCCCCTGTCGTCGCTTTTTCGCTCTGCGCAACTGCAGTTCGAGTCGGATCAGCGTTGGCGCTCTACCGCATCTGGCGGCGGGAAGGGCTCAAGGTACCAAAGAAACAACCCAAGCGCGGGCGCCTCTGGCTCAATGATGGCTCCTGCATCCGGTCATGCCGAAGGCATGCTTTCAGCATGACGACCGGAGCGGCCCAATCACGTCTGGTCGTACGACTTCATGCAAGACCGCATCGAGGACGGGAGACGCTTTCGCATGCTCACTGTGATCGACGAGTTCACGCGTCGCTGCCTGGCCATCGTCGTGGCGCGCAAACTCAGGTCCGACGCAGCGGGGCGCCCGCCGGCGGAAGGGCAGGTGGTTCTGGTGGTGATCTGCCGCTACATGCGGGCCCAGTCCATTTCGGCCGACCGTTCCGATTCGGAAAGTGACGATCGGCAACTCGAAGGCTGAAGGGTCCTGGCCGTTGCGCTGACTGCGTCGTGAGAACGCCAACAGGAAACTGGCCACCCGCTCGGTGGCACTGCGCTGTCCCGTGGTCAGCATCAGGTCGCGGGTTGCCGCCAGCTCGCGTGCCAGCGCTTCGTAGAGCTTGAACCCCAACGTCGGGTCTTTCGTAGCCGAAAGAGTGAGTGTGGCAAGCGGCAGGCTGCGCAGGCGCGTCGGCTTGATCGCCTGCGCGTTCATCACATGCTCGCCTCCAGCGCCGAGCCCGATGAGATCGCCGGGGTAGGCAAAACCCACGATCTGGCGTCGTCCGTCAGGCAAAACCTTGTAGAGAGCGATGGCACCCGTCTCCACGCGAAACACATGCGTGGTCGGGTCGCCCTCTACGAACACGAACTCCTTGTCCTCAACTCGACGCACGGAGCGCCGTGAGGGTTTGTGGAGGTCAAGTCGCTATCCCATGGGACGCTTTCGCCTCAACGCTCTCCGCTCATTCTTGTGACTCGTCTGTCAACGACACATCCGAGCAAACGCTTGCCGCCGCTTGCAGGCTCAATCCGATCAAACATCACCAGCTAGAAGTCTAGACTCGCGTCACCAGGACGTCGCAGGGCGCCTCGACAAGGAACTCGCGCGCCATGCTGCCCAACATAGCGATGGCCATGCCGCTGCGCGCGTGGCTGCCCATGGCCAAGAGGTCCGGGCTATACGATTGAAGGGCTTCGCGGAGCACAGTAACCGGGTTGCCGGCCCGCATTTCAATGCGGGGCACTGCAGCTGACGAACCCAGCTTGAGGAGATGGTCCTGGGCCTGGCGCTCAAGCCTCTTTCGCAAGAGCTCATTCTGCGCATCCATTTTCTTCTGTGCCATCTCCAACGAACCGAACCCGACAGGTGTGACCTGCCAAGCGTGCACCAGTAGAAAATCTGCGCCGGGCGCCATCTGATAGGCCGCTTCCAGGGCCCGTGACGCGCCTTCGGAAAAATCTACCGCGACGAGCACGCGCCGGTAGGGACCCTTAACTGGCTGCTTGACCACGAGCACAGGACGCTCGCTATGACGCACGAGGCGTTCGGTGGTCGTGCCGACAAAGAACTCCTTCAATCCCTTTTTGCTGGACGCGCCGACCACGATGAGATCGGCCTCATCCGCCTGGCTGAGGATCATGGTTAGGGGATCACCCGCTTCGATTTGGCCGGTGATACCTGTCCGGTCCGTATCCGGCAGACTAGCGATCCATTCACGAAGGACTTCTCCGCCATAGGCGACTAAGCGCTCGCGAATCGCAAGGATCAGATCGGACTTGACCGCGTGGAAGAGGGTGACCCCGGCCTGACAATCCCGGCTTAGCGCAAGCGCGCGTGCAAACGCACGCTGCGAACCCTCACTGAAATCGGTGCCGACGAGAATATGCCTGATTTTCATCATGACGTCTTATGACCTACGCTTGCTTTGCTGCGATTGACCGAGATCAAGTTCGTCAATCGTACAGGCGGTAAAAGCGCAGCATCCATGCACCGGTACCGCTCTGCGGGGTGGCGAGCTCATTCTGCCAGAGAACCAAGCGCGCAAGGCGGGGCGCTAGGTCGCCGTGCGAACCGAGCGATCAGTAACCGAGGCATCGCATCTGATCTTGCGCGTGGTATGTGGTCGACAAGATGGCAACCCTGAAGAAGAAAGCGCTGGCAACGTCGAAACCGATTACAGACGAGGCCGCAGTTTCTATGGATGTCCCAGACAAGTCTGACATGGGTGCAGTTAGGCACCTTCGCTGCGAGAGTGGAGGAGATTTCGATGCAAGCGACGCCGGCATGACGAACGTGCCTGATGACGCAGACTGCCAGAATGGCGACGCGGAGATTGAGCTGCACGTCCGCCGCATGCATCGGCGCGATATCAACCGGGTCTGGCACTTTCTCAAGATGGTATTTCGCGGTGTCAACCGCGAGACAGTTGAATTCCAACGCCCCCGGCATAAGAAGCGATTTATAGAAACCTACGAAGATGAAGGCGTCGAGCAATTGCTCTTTGAAATCAAGCGGGCAGGCAAGCTCGAGCTCGTCGGCTATTCTGAGTACTCACATGAGATAGCCGGTCCCGACAGCTGGATGAACCATCGATACTTTGAGAAGCGTGGCATGCGGCCCTTGTTTGTCGAGGAGATCGCGGTGCATCCCGACTATCACGGCATGGGCATCGGTTCCTACATGTTCGAGCAGATCGAGCATGCGGCGCGTCTCAGAGGCTGCACGCATATCGTTCTCGAGGTGGCGGAAAACAACGAGGAAGCGCTCCGCTTCTACCGCAAGCGCAACTTTCACAAGCTCGATGCAGCCATCTTTCTCTCGCGCAAGCTGGAGACGGCTGGAGACTTGTTAGGCCCGCGCAAGCTCAAGCCAAGCAACAGTACCGAGTAAAGATTTTGGTCGTCAGAATTTAAGCTGTTGATTGCCGAAGCGCATGCCCAGCCAGCGCGCCTAGGAGCTCACGCGGTGCTGGGTTGGAGAACAATCCAGACCTACTCGACCTGCGCATTAAGCGTCAGGTGTACTTGGATGCTTCTCTTGCCACTTCGGTCCTGGTCCTCGCATGTAATGACGCTCGGGTTGATATGAGCTCAAGATGCAGGCTCGCAAACTAGTCCACGCCGCCACGATGGATGTGCTTAGGGTGGCGGCAAGGTTGCCAAAGGCACCGAACAGCATGTGAGCCATGCCTCTCAAGCTCCAGTCCTGCTGTGACGGCAAGCTTTGCGCATATACGCGAGCTTGCGCTCCAGCTCCCGCAAACGGTCTTCAGCGGCTTGAGTTGGCTCCCCGTGCATTATCAAGCAGCGGACATAAGCGTGCTGATCGGTGATGTGCCGCTCGAGGTCAGGTATCTGCCGATCTGCCTCGAAGACGTGATCGCTGTAATGTTGGGTCATGACCGCAAAATGCGCCCAGACGCATAGGAAATCGAGATGAAGCGGCTGGCTTTGGCATATACGAGAAATAGGATTTGTCGTGGGCGGGAGGCACGAAGCGCTGAGCCCCCTTGCTGAGTTGGCCTGCCTTAGCAGGTTGATGCAGATCAATTAATCGGCGCGTCCGGCAAGTACCTTCAGGCTCGTCTCTCTCTCTCCTATGCGAGGAGGAGCACTTTCATACTGGGGCAACAGAGGAGCGGCATCCCAGCTGCGGATGTAAGTCATGCGTCTGGATATCTACGGGCTATTCGTTGTCGACGTGATCAGGCCTCGTGGCGGCTGGTCCAAGGGAAGACCTGTCGCCTTCGTTCAACACGGCAGTGACTGCTATCCCGCTGATCTGCTGATCCCGAATGGTCTAAGTGACAGCGAGCTTGAGCGCTATGTGGCCGACAAGTACAGGGCCTTCGCCATACCCGGCAGGCAAATACGCCGGCTAGACCCGGTCCAGCCGGCGGCCTGACGACCTTCCGGATGATCCCGCTTTTCAGCGACGCAGCAAATGATCGCTTGCTCAACTCCGACCGATGATGTGTTGCTCATTAGCCTTTCAATTGACCGCGGCATGAGACCTCTCTGCGACATCCCGGAATCATAGAGGAGGCCGAGGCGCGGCCGCTTGGAGTAGTGTGTGGCCTTCTCCTCTAACCCTCCGATTGGTGCTCACAGGACAGCTTAGAAGCGCTGCGCCAGCCACACTGTGTGGCCGCCGCAATCTGGGTCCGCCATGATGTTGGCCACACAAGCAAAGCCATGCTCATACAGCAGCGATCGATATTCAATCGCATCCAAACTCGCATGGTAGAGCGGCTCCCCGCAAAGCGTCCCAACCTCGTGGCCCTGCGACGTACCGCTCGTGAACATCAAAGCAGCGCTCGGAGCGGCATGCGCGGCGAACACGGTGAACATGGCACGTGGTCGTCGGGACGTAGATGAAAGAAGCTGTCCCAGGCCAGCAATCCATTGTAGCGCTGCCCTAAGACAACGTCCGCATGTCGGCAATGACCCAGTTGCTTGAAGGGAAGCGTGCCTTGCACAGGGCAATCATCGCAGGGGCGCTGTCGACGCCGGTCAAACTTACCCGTCGTCGAGGAGGTAGTGCGCAATCGGCTCCCCGGCACCACAACCAATATCGAGGACAGATCCGCGCTCAGGCAACAGGCTGACAAAACGATCCAACCATGGCCCCTCGAACAGGCTGCGGCCCCGATCTTGATCCCAAACACAGGCGTGCCTCTGGTAGAGGCCCATGATGTGATCGGCTTCCTGCGTCACAGCGGCATGGCCTGCTCAGTGCAATAACAGTGCAGCAATGTTTGTTTGCTCACTCACCACTCACTTTGCGGCCACCTGTTGAATGGCCGATAGCTGCCAGCCTTCGTTAGGCGCACGCTGGTCACGGCGGAATGTCCAGAACTCGGTTGCCTGCGTCGGACGGTTTGCATCGCCAGAGACGATCTTGCCGCTGGCCCTGTCTATCATGGCGTCAACGATCGAATAGCGCATGGCCACGGTGGCGTAGTCGGAGCCACCTCGCGCCAAGCTTCCGATACGTCGCCCTGCAGGAGCTTCACGTCCGAGATTTCGTTGCGCACACCGCGATTGGCATTGTTGGCCAGGTCCTGGCTGAAATAGGAGAGCATCTCAGGCGTCGTCATGTCACCCAGCTTCTGCACGTCCTCGCGGCCGTAGGCCAATTGGATCTCGCCAAGCAGCCTTTCGAAGCTGTCAAGGTCCTTCTGGCTGATAGACAGCGCGCCTGTTGCAGCGGCTGCACTTCCAGAGCCACCGAGAGATTGCCGGCTCAGCATATCGCGCAGAGATGTCTGGCCAGGGGCTCGCGAGGGGGAGTTCGCATAGGCCGACTGGCGACGCGCGCGCAGCAACATCACCACCAGGTAGATGGCACCGGCTATGAGAGCGAACTGCAGCACAAAACCGAGCACGCTGGCCAGCGCACCCAACCCGAAGATGCTGGCGAGGCCGGCACCGATCAGGCCGCCCATCAGCAGCCCGCGCCACCCTCCAAAACGGGACGCCTGGGCAGCCGCGCCAGCACCAGGCTGAGCACTCTGCGCGGTGGATGGCGCGCCCTTCTGCGTGATCGACTTTTCGACCGGTGCGGCCTTTGGAGCCGTGTTGGTGGCCGGGGGCGCTGTGTACGTCTTACTGCCGCGGCTGCCGAAGCTTCCGCCACCGCCAACGCGCGCATCGGCGATATCAGCCGCAAATAGTGCAAAAGCTGCAGCCGCCACAATCGTTGCGATGGTTGAGCGAGGCATAGACATGGTTCTCTCTGTGGTCCAACAAACGCTTAGTGACGCCGCGTATGTGGGGTCTCCCGCGGCCGATGTCACGATGCGTGACGGGCATCCAGCTCAACCCGCCGGCCTGTTGCACCGCACAGTGGCCCCTCTCGCGAGCCATCAACCGCATGTGCTGGTCTCGCCAGTACCTCATGAGCGCATAGGAATTCGAGGGGGGCGAAAGGGCTTTGGCATAAGTGCGTAGAATGGCGCGGTATTCAATGGGTAGGTCTAACCCGGACGGACCAGGGCCATCACATGTCAAGCCGGTCGGCGCTTGGATGCCTTAGGTCCTGGAGCGACAACAGACCCCCAGTCCCGTTTGACGCCGATGACGTAGAGCAGAGGTGCGGCGACGAACATGGACGTGTAGGAGCTGACCACGCCCCCAAACAGCATCGCCAGGGTGAAGCCGCGGATCACGGGGCCGGCGAGAACGAACAGCGCAACGAGCGTGATCAGCACTGCGCCGGCCGTCATCGCCGTGCGCGACAATGTCTCGTTGACCGACAGATCGATCAGCTCGTCGAGCGGCATCCGCTTGTACTTGCGCAAGTTCTCGCGCACGCGGTCGAAGGTCACGACCGTGTCGTTGACGGCATAGCCGATGAGGGTCAGCAGCGCCGCGACAATGGTGAGATCGACCTCGAGCTGCAGGACCGAGAAGAGGCACAGCACCATCGCCATGTCGTGCAACAGCGCGACGATGGCACTCACCGAGAACTGCCATTCGAAGCGGAACCACAGATAGGCGAAGATGCCGAGGGTGGCGAGCGTGAGCGCTGTGATGGCCGATGTGATGAGCTCGGCCGACACGGTCGCGCCCACGACCTCGACCCGCCGAATCTCGATCTTGTCGCCGAGCGCGGCCTGCACCTTGCCGACCGCTTCCTGCTGCGCCTTGTCTCCGCCGGGCTGCTCCTCGATGCGGATCAGGACCTCGTTCGGGTGCGCCGAACTGCTGAATTTGCAGGCCGCCCAGATTGAGCGCGCCAACCTTCGTGCGGATCGCGCCAATGTCGGCCGGGCCGTCGGTCGTCCTGATCTCGATCATGGTCCCGCCGCGGAAATCGACGCCGAAATTGAGGCCGAGCGTCGCTCAACAGAACGACGGTCAGCACGGCGAGAATGGCCGTCTCCGCGAGCGCGAGCTTGTAGTGCGAAACGAACGAGAATTTCGTCCCGTGCCGGGACGAACTCTATCGGCTTGAACCATGGTCGTTGCATCGAGGGCGGCCTCAGATCGGGATCGCTTTGGGGTTGGTCCAACGCAGCCAGCCGGCGACGAGGTAGCGCGTGACCGTCGTCGCCGTGAAGGCGGAGGCGATGATGCCGATGGCCAGCGTCACGCCGAACCCGCGCACGGGACCGGAGCCGAACCAGATTAGGATCAGGGCCGCCAGCAGGCCCGTCATGTTGGTATCGAAGATGGTGCCGTAGGCGCGCGTGAATCCCGCATCCAGAGCCGAGATCGGCGTCCTGCCAGCCCGCAGCTCGTCACGGATGCGTTCGTTGATCAGCACATTGGCATCGACCGACATGCCCATGGTGAGGACGATGCCGGCAATTCCCGGCAAGGTCAGCGTGGCCTGCAGCAGCGACAGCGCGGCGATGATGAAGGCCAGGTTCACCACCAGCGCGATCATGGCGAACAGCCCGAACAGGCCATAGCCAAGGGTCATGTAAGACGATGACCCCGATAAAGCCGACGATGATGGCCCACTTGCCAGCCTCGATCGGAGTCGGCGCCGAGCGACGGGCCGACAGTGCGCTCCTCGACGATGGTGAGCTTGGCGGGCAGGGCGCCGGATCTGAGCTGGATGGCGAGCTGGTTGGCAGTCTCGACCGTGAAGCTGCCGCTGATCTGCCCCGAGCCGCCGAGGATCGGCTCGCGGATCACCGGCGCCGAGATCACCTGGTCGTCGAGCACGATGGCGAACGGGCGGCCGACGTTGTCCTTGGTGAAGTTGCCGAACTTGCGCGCGCCGGCATTGTTGAAGCGAAAGGTGATGATGGGCTCGTTGGTGCGCTGAGTCGAAGGCCGGCTGGGCGTCGACCAGCTCGTCACCGCGCACGACCGGCGTCTCGCGCAGGAGCTGCGGCCCATCCTCCTCGTCGGTGGCAGGGTAGATCTTGTAGCCGGCGGGATGCGCGTCTGGCGCGCCTCTTCGGCCGACAGCGTGGAGTGCACCTCGTGGAAGCTCAGCCGCGCCGTCTTGCCGATCAGCGCCTTGAGCTGGGTCGTATCCTGGATGCCCGGGAACTGCACGAGCACGCGGTCGCGCCCTTGCCGAACGACGACTGGCCTCGGCCGTGCCGAGCTGATCGACGCGGCGCCGAACCGTCTCGATCGAGGCGCTGATCGCATTGGCGATGCGATGCTGCAGGCCGGCCTCGGTGGGCGTGATCGTGATCAGCGCACCGCCCTCGACCCTTCTTTACTCGAGGTCGGTGATCGTGGTGCCGAGAATGAGGTTGCCCGATTGCTGCACCAGGCCTTGCAGCGCCTTGAGAGCCGCGTCGGCGTCTTCAGGCTTGGCGAGCCGCACCTGCACGGCGTTGTTGGCGACGCCGAGGCCGGTGACGGCAATCTTGGCTTCGCGCAGCCGTCGGCGCGCGTCGTCGCGCACGTGTCTCAGCCAGTCCTTGCGGACTTCGCTCGTGTCCATGGCGAGCAGCAGATGCGCGCCGCCGCTGAGGTCGAGGCCGAGCGGAAGTTGCAGTCTGCGGCAGCCAGACGGGCCACCGCTCGACCGTCGCCTTGGAGAAGAAGTTGGGCAGCGAGAACAGCAGGCTGGCAAGACAGGTGAGCGACGACGGCAATCGTCTTCCAGCGGGAGACGTGGAGCATTCGGCGCGCACCTCGCTGACGCATCTCGTTGCGGCTACGGAAGTCTAGTTCCCTCATCCCGCCGGGTCGGGTTCGGCCTCGGCAGCATGCCGCACCATAGCATCCGTTGCTGCTGAGCGATTGGGGAAGCATTTATGCGCTGAGGCTCGTTTCTTTATTTCTTGCTTATGCGAGGCAGCTCCGCCCCCATTGTTTCTATATGACGAGCTGGCGCAGATTGGCTCGGTCTGCGGTCTCGAGCGACGAACTGGTGAGAAGCCGCCATGCTGGAAGCGTGAAGCAGATCTTCTATGGAACTGGCTGCGCAATAGTGATCAGTCGTCGGCATTTTCGGTCGCGTTGCTCTTCCTCTTGGGAGCGACTCTGGGCGCGACATTTGCTTCACTTGTGACGTGGATAGAGGGCAGTTTGCTCGTGCAGAGGAATGAGGTGATTGCCGCCTGCTGCAAACTGAACTTGCTATAATCAAATTTTGGGCAAGGCCTACGCGGCGCAATGGAGGCTGTGGGGTGGATGCAAAGGATTGCATTTGCAGAACAAAAGTTCGGTACTCCATCCAAGCTTAGCGGCCGCGCAGGTGAGGAGACCCACAGGTATGCAAAACCGACAAGTTGCCGGCCCATTGAATGAAGAGTGATTTATTGGTACTGCGCAGCGGTCGGTTCGTGAGTTGAGACAGCTCGTTGGCGCGCGGACTTGTATGGGCGACAGGCGGCAGTTCATCGCAACTGTGGAGCGGCGGGACACAAGCGATCCCCTCCAAGCCCTGGCGGCTGTTCTGAGGCGTGAGTTACAAGGAAACGCGACAGATCTTGTCATCACGCTGCATCGGACCCGTCTCTTCATCGCCTATCGCCGGACCGTGGTTCTGCGCTGGCGAGCAGATAGCCATGACTTGACGTGCGCCGCTTTCGGTTGGCGGCGTGGCGCGTACGAGGCTCGTAATACTCAGCAGGCCCGAGCGATTACCATTCGCCTTGTTTTCGAGTTTGTGAAGTGGCGTCGAGGCCAGGATCCCTTGCACCGCGCGAGCCCAACATCAACCACTCACCTACCGCGCGAACATCCTCCGCGCGGCGTCGATCCTTAGAACTGGGTCAAGGTGCCGGACCTGCATGGGAGCGCCAAACCCCGTCACGACGATCGAGGTCCTCAGCGTTGGTGCGTTGCGGGCTAGTGCCGTCGTGTCAGTGGTGCAAGGGCCACAACCAAATGACGGCTCGCAACGAGACAATCACAGTGGCAATCATCGCAAATCCTAAGAACGTCATCGCGATCCTGCCAGACTGCTTGATCACTTCCGCAGCCTCTGAGTGATGCTTCCTAACAGGAGGCGCCTGCGGAACCTGTATGACCGGCGACATATCTGAGCTCCGTGAGTAATCGCCAGCCTTCGGGAAATCTGGCTCTTCGATCCGGCGATCGCCCGAGCGGAGCGGCTGCTGGCCGCCTCTCCACTAGGACGCAACCATCTCGTCACGAGAATGTGACGGTGAGCTCGTAAAAATTCGAGAGGGCGCAGAGCCCTTCTTCATAAGGGCGCCATAAACCTGATGCGGCGCTCTGGGTGCTATTCGTCCCATGCAAAATCTCAACGCCAATTAACTTGGCACAGCATGGGAACGGGACCTCGCGCGATCGGCGACTGCCGCCGCCTCCCGTAGTACGGCCGCACCGCTCAGCATCTTTATGGCGCTCCTATACTGAGGAGCTCCTTGCCATCTGGATTTCAAACGTGGGCATCTCGATATTTTGGGAGCGGTCGCAGATCGCGACTGGCATCAACAGCATGGAGATAAGGTCATGTTCACGATGGCCACAGGCGGCCTGAGAGGACAGGCCCAGCATGAAGAGCGGGTTCCGACCAAGGCCGTGCGGCTTGTTGCACTGCTCGGTACACTCCTCCTTGTCACTCTCGCGGTGAACGCGTTGATCGTTCTTGCCGACGGCAGGACACGGGCGAAGACGTTGGCGGCTGGCGCTTGCGCGCCGATCACCGAGAAGGTGGACCGGCTAGCGTGCTACGACAAGCTTGCCAACCAGCCTGCACCTCATCCGTTTAGGGGCGCCAACGCGCCTGCACTCTAAAGGGCACGCCGAATTCGGCGGCGCAGACGACAGACAGCCTTCGTCCACGTCCATGTGGACGAAGGCGCTGGCGTCGTTGCGTGAGTACTTCCGCATCTGGAGGGGTGACTTTGCGGCATTCAATCCTAACGATCGCATGCCCCGACCAACACCAGATTAGTGCGCTTGAATGGGCCACTAGAAATATCTTGCCGACAGTGACAGCGGGTTGCACTGCCGGATCGGCTTTAGGACCTGCCGTAAGACGCATCCGTCAGAAGTGCGATACGCTTGCCCGGGCGCGCGAAAGCGCTGTACCGATTGCTGACGAACCCGGCTATTTGCTCGTCGTTGAGACTATTGGGAAGGAGGACGTCGAACAGCGGCACGCATTTGTCGCCCTCCTCGATATAGGCGATCGGCCGCCCCTTGGACCAGCCGCCCTGCGGCCGGGCAACGCCGAGCGTGAACAGGCCGTAGATGTTAAGCCGCATGGTCGAACTCCAAGCCGTCGGGCAGATGGACAACGGCGAACTGTCCATCGGGGCTCTCAAGACGCGCGAAACGCAGCGCCGCTTGCCGTGACAGGAAGACGCCGGCCCGACGGCCTGTGTTCTCACGAATGACCCACTGTCCCCGCGTGTTAAGGCCGAGCAGGAAGTAGGTCTTGCAGGCTTCGCCAAAAGGCAGGCCGCTCAAGCGCGAAACCGCGGCAGAGCGGAGGGCAAGGGTGGACATCGGCGTTCACTCCAGGGTGACTCGATGCAAGTGACCTAGAGGTAGCGCAAGGGGCATATGTTCTCCATGCGGAGCAGGGGGCTTTGTCATAGGGAACACATAAAGACGTCCGAGGTCTTCGCGGATTCGACCACCGCTAAGGATTGGCCGTCCTGGACGGCACTGGTGCAGAGCGGACGAGCAGCAGAGGTTGGAGAGCTGCCCCGGTTAGGTTCGCAAACGCAGCATCGGATACGGCCCACTGCATCCAATATCAGAGAGCCGAAGCGCTACGTGGAGTGCGGCACTCGCGGGCTATCGTGGTATCCATGCAAATCATGGACGCGGACCCACATCTTTTAATACAACTCCCGCGACCCTCCGCGCGTTTTGCTATGTCTTGGGTGCTGACAGCTTCGGGAGAGCACAATGGACGCAATCGTTGAGCGGCCGGTGCGGGCAAGTTCGCCTGAGCCCGGCGTCGTTGCGGCCAGCGTCTACGCTGACGGGCGGCGCATAACGGACATCTCCGTTGATGATGCCGGCGCATGGGCAAAGAAGCCCGGCCATGTCGTGTGGATCGGATTGTTCGAGCCTGGGCACGAACTTCTCGCCAAGCTCGAAGGCCAGCTGGGGCTCCACTACCTGGCGATCGAAGATGCCGGCAAGCCGCATCAACATCCCAAGATCGAGCAGTATGGCGACGCGCTGTTTATTGTCGCCCGCACCGTGCAGATCGTGCAGGACCGCATCACATTTGGCGAAACGCACCTGTTTGTCGGGCATGGGTACGTTGTGTCGGTGCGCCATGGCGCATCCACGTCTTACGCATCTGTGCGCGAACGCTGCGAGGCCTGTCCCACCACGCTCTCGCACGGTGAGGATTACATTCTCTATGCGATCCTCGATTTCATCGTCGACAACTACATGCCCGTCCTCAAAACCATTCAGCGCGAAGTCGAGGCGATCGAGGATCGGGTGTTTGCGGCGCCGCTCCCCGCCGCTGAGGTGCAACGCCTCTACACCTTGCGTCGCGAATTATTGCAACTGCGCAACGCGGCGGCACCCCTTGCCGAGGTCTGCCGGCGGCTCGAGCATGCTGAGGTCAAGCCGGTCGACTCTGAGATGCAACCGCTCTTTCGTGACGTCAGTGATCATGTAAACCGTGTGAAGGAGGAGGTTGACGCGCTGCGGGAGGTGCTGGCGTTTGCGTTCGAGGCGAGCTTGATGGTCGGACAAGCGCAGCAAACCGCAATCACACGCCGGCTAGCCGCATGGGCCGCCATCCTTGCGGTGCCGACGGCGGTTGCCGGGATCTACGGTATGAACTTCGAGCACATGCCCGAGCTTAAATGGCAGTACGGATATTTTGTCGTCTTGGGCTTAATCGCAGCCATTTGCGGCACGATGTTTTGGCGGCTACGCCGGAACGGGTGGTTGTAGCCAAGTGAAAGCCCGCCTCGCAGCTACCTGCTATGCCGCCACCTGTTGACCAGACGTTGCGTTAGGTCCGCAATTGCAGCATCGCGTACTGCTTCGCACTCAGTCCGTAGGTCCAGGCCACGGCTTGGCGTGGCGTGCTCATGTGTGGTGGAACACGCAAAAAATAGTGCCGATACGTGCCATCGCTGTCGGTGGTCCCGTTGACCACCTCGACGGCGCTCCACGACCCGATGACGGAACCGCGATAGGTCCAGTGCTTGCGCCACAGCACGCCGGTGTCGTCCGTTGCGACACGCGTAGCACCCCCGGCCTTGATAAAGCGCTCCGGCGTCATGATGTCGATCAGGCAGTTACGCGACACCGGGTCAAAGGTGTCGTCGATGCCGGATAGTGTGATCTGATCGGGATGCTCGATGGCCCAAGCTGGAACCTCGACGCCTTTCCAAACGTAGGCCGACCAGCCGTCCCGGTACCGCAGCGCCGGACCGCTTGCAGAGTGGAGTTTGCACGCGGCATCCATATTGAGGAGGTCGGAGCGATCGGAGATCCAGCAGACCTGCTGGTGTGGCACCATCCATCCTGCGCTGGCGGCGATCCTCCACAAACCGCGCATGCGCTGCGCCGGCTCCTGCCACCCCCGGACATCGTGCAGATAGGCATAAACGCCAAGTGACGCCAAATCGTGTGGACTGATGGCCACATCATCGAAGGCATGGCGTGGCAGAAGGCGCGGCGCACCGCGCAGGCTGCAGCGCAGATGTCTTGCTTGCACCTTGAGCTGCGCCCACGAGCCCCTGCTCGCTCTGCGCACAATGGCGCAAATCGCAGCGCCGACAGCCTGGCACTTGTCGTCGTCTTCGAGCCCTGCGCTAACCGTCTTGGGTCGCTGCACCGCCGCCGTGACCACGTCACCCCAGAAGATTTCCGCGAATGTGCCTACCCGGCTCCGCACGTCGTCCAAGAGCCTTGCCTTTACGTTGGGGCCGATGGCAGCGGACGGGTTGGCGGCGGCGAGGCAGGCGGCGATCGCCACCGGGCTGCTGCACCATTCAATGCGCGGCACCGCGAGCCCTCCAGCCGCGTAGGCGAGGCGAATACCCTCCTCTGCGACAGCACGCTCCGCCGGCGCACAAGATAGTTGTTGTCGCACCCATCGATTGAGATAGGCCTCCAGCGTATTGGTCGGCGGGAGGTTCAACATCGGTCCTCAGTCCCCAAGAACGCTGAAGTGCTCATGCAGGCCGATGTCGGTTGGCTCCAACTGCCGCTGCCGGCGAAAGCGATACGTGCCTTGCGGCAGCAGGATCGCGGCGTGCTCTTCGTGCTCGAGGCGTGCACTCGTGCTGGTGATGCGCACATGTCCCACATAGAGCTCCGAGGGAAGATCGCGTGCCAGCGCATCGTCGCGGTACAGCGTCACCGCGCCTACCAACCGGTGGTGGTGTCCCGTGGCCTCGCCTTCGGCCACGATCACCGATGCAGCATCGCTACAGTGCAGGATGTGGCCGGAGAGCGGGGCGTCCTCGACACGTTCGATGAGGATGTCACCTTGTGCACACAAGCGAACCATGAGCTTTACTCCGACCTGGCCTGGCGTCTCGCGCAACTTGGTGTCAACAAACATCACTTGGGCATAAAAAATCTAGAGCGCCACAGCAGCCTCGAAATAAGCGGCGCATAGGCGGCGAGCCATGGACCCAACGGAGAGCCTCGGGCTAGGCAACTGGCCATGTGCGGTGTCGTGCCCGATCGCGCCGTACTGGGAGGGGCGCGCGTGCAGCAGAATGTGCGCTGCCCGATCAATGAAAGCGGGCTCGCCTGAGCACAGCCGCTCCAGCTTGCACAATTGGCGTTCAAACTCGTCCTGGTGGGGCAGGGAATCAGGATTCCATCTCGGATCAGCCATGAAGCGGCTGTGAAAAACATCAAGACCGACCAACTCCGCAGTGGTGATGTGCGGTTGGAACAGAGCGCGCAGTTCCGTCGCGCAGAACAGGTGCGAGGGGAAGGCCAGGCGGCGCCCGTCCTCGAGCTCGACCTCAAAGCGGTCATGTTCATGGTCTTGCACGAAGTGGCGGGCCTTTTCGACCGCGTCGACAAAGATGGTCGGCAAACTGCCAACCGTGCGCGCGGTCACGAACAAGTGGCCGCCAGTCACCCGGACCAGCTCGGCCGCGACATTGTTCAGCGCTGCACGCGGTATGTGGTTAAGCACACCGTAGAGACAGAGGCACAGGTCGATTGAGCCAGTCTCCTCCGCAAGTGGCTCCCTAAGATCGCCTTCCTCCAAGCGCAGGCTCACGCTCGCATGGGTCTGAGCGCGCTCCTGCGCCAGAGCGACCATGTCCGGAGAGATGTCAAAGCCGCGCGCATCAATGCGCGTGAACCCAAGTTCTAAGGCCCGTGCCAGCGTACGCTGCAGCCAGGTGCCCGGACCACATCCGGCATCGAGAATGCGGATCTGTCGGCGACCGGCGCGCAGCAGTTCCTCGAGCGCGGCATCGATGCGGGTCCAGATCTCACGGTCGGCGAAGCCGTAGCGACCCGTGAAATCGAACAGTTTGCGCCCGTCGCCGTCGGCATAAGAGCAATAGCGCCGGCCCGCCGCAGCATAGGCACTGGCAGCCTCGTTCAAATGCTTCTCCGGTAATACATTTGCATGTCCCAGGCTCGTAGCCACTGTCTGCTCCTTGGTGCGCCGCGCCGCGATGGGCTGAAGCGTTGACTCGGCCGTCGCATTCGCGAGCAGCCGGCGGCAGCCGGTGGCGCCGCCGGGGCTATATTGGGCAGAAGGCCATAGTGTCTCCAGATCAAAGGGACGCTATTTGTATAAGTGCATTGGCGTATACGCGCCTGCATGCCGCGATGTGCATCGAGATACTCAGCCTTTATGACATTCCTATATCGCGGTCCCCACACCCATCTCGATTTTATATGCCGAGGTGAGCAAGTATCCGGCGCCCTGAGGTGAGCACCTCGCTCTTCAATCGGGGCCTTTGACGTCGATCAAGATCATGCCTGGTGGGGGCTGCTAGGCATTGTCCAACTTGCCCACAGTCGAAGGAGCCACTCATGTTGGATGTGATCATGCTGGCCATTGGGGTCGGCTTCTTTGCCGTTGCCCTGGCCTATGTGGCCGCCTGCGAACGGCTGTGAGGAGATCCCTATGTTCCTGGAATACGTACTTGGGGGCGTCGTTGTCGCGGCGCTCCTCGTCTATCTCACCTACGCCCTGCTGCGGCCGGAAAAGTTCTAGGCAAGGCTCGAGAGGCAAATCATGACCATCAACGGTTGGCTTCAGATCGCGATCTATTTCGCGGTGCTCACCGCCCTTGTCGTCCCGCTCGGCCGCTTCATGGCCAGGGTGTTCGAGGGCGAGCGGACATTTTTGTCGCCTGTCCTGCATCCGGTCGAGGTCTTCCTCTACCGCGCATCAGGCGTCAACGAGACGCGCGAGCAGCATTGGATCACCTATACGGTGGCGATGCTGCTGTTCAACGCAGCGGGCTTCCTGCTGGTTTACGCGATCCAGCGGCTGCAGAACGTGTTGCCGCTCAATCCGGCCGACATGTCCGCGGTCGCCCCTGACCTCGCCTTCAACACCGCTGTCAGTTTCACGTCCAATACCAACTGGCAGAACTACGGCGGCGAGAGCACGATGAGCTATCTCACGCAGATGATGGCTCTCACCACGCAGAATTTCGTCTCCGCTGCCACCGGCATCGCGCTTGCTATTGCGCTGACCCGCGCCTTCGCGCGGGCGTCGGGTAACACGGTCGGCAATTTCTGGGTCGATCTCACCCGCTCAACGCTTTACGTGCTGCTGCCGTTGTCCCTGATTGCCGCCCTGTTCCTGGTGTGGCAGGGCGTGCCGCAGAATCTCGGGGCCTATGTCGACGCAACCACGCTCGAGGGCGCCAAGCAGACCCTGAGCCAGGGGCCGGCCGCCTCGCAGATCGCCATCAAGCAGCTCGGCACCAATGGCGGCGGCTTCTGGAACGCCAACTCGTCCGTCCCCTACGAGAACCCGACGCCGCTCAGCAACTTCCTAGAGGTGCTCTACATCCTGCTGATCTCGGCGGCCCTCACGCACACCTTCGGCCGCATGGTCAAGGACGAGCGACAGGGCTGGGCCCTCTATGCTGCCATGTCGGTGATCTTCCTCGCTTTCGTCGCCATCGCCTATTGGGCCGAGGCCGCCGGCAACCCACACTTCGGCGCGCTCGGGCTCGATCCCGCCAACATGGAAGGCAAGGAGGTTCGCTTCGGCATCACCAACTCGGCGCTGTGGGCGGTAGCAACCACGGCTGCCTCGAACGGCTCCGTTAATTCCATGCACGACAGCTTCACGGCGCTGGGCGGCATGATGCCGATCGTCTTGATGCAGCTCGGCGAGATCATCTACGGCGGCGTCGGCTCCGGCCTTTACGGCATGCTGCTGTTCGTCATCGTCGCTGTATTCATTGCAGGCTTGATGGTCGGGCGCACCCCCGAATATCTTGGCAAGAAGATCGAGGCCAAGGAAGTCAAGATGGCCCTGCTGGCCATCCTGGTTCTGCCGTTGATGATCCTCGGTTTCTCCGCGGTATCTGTCGTGGTGCCGTTCGGCCTGTCCAGCATGCAGGATGCCGGCCCGCATGGGTTCAGCGAGGTCTTGTACCTGTACACGTCCCAGACCGCGAACAACGGCTCGGCGTTTGCGGGCTTCACCGGTAATACGCTCTGGTACAACACCACCGGTGGCCTTTCGATGCTGGTCGGCCGCTACTTCGTCATCATCCCGATGATGGCGATTGCTGGCTCACTGGTCGTGAAGAAGACTGTCCCCGCCTCAGCCGGCACTTTTCCGACGCACGGCGGCCTGTTCGTCGGCCTGCTGGTTGGCGTCATTCTGATCATCGGCGGCTTGACCTTCTTCCCTGCGCTGGCGCTCGGGCCCATTGCTGAGCACTTCGCCATGCGCGGCGGCCAAGTCTTCTGATCGCGTTCCATTCTCATCGGAGTTTACGTCCATGGAAAGCTCTATGCTTCGCAAGCGGACGCCGCTCACGGCCCTGGCCGACCCGTCCATCGTGGGGCCCGCCATCAAAGCTTCGTTCGCCAAGCTCGACCCTCGGGTCCTGATCAAGAACCCGGTCATGTTCGTGGTCGAAGTGGTCGCAGCGCTGACGACCGTGATCCTGCTGCGGGACCTCTTTACGGGCGGCGCCAACCTCGGCTTCACGTTCCAGATCGTCCTGTGGCTGTGGATCACCGTGCTGTTTGCCAATTTCTCGGAGGCGGTCGCCGAGGGTCGCGGCAAGGCGCAGGCCGATTCGTTGCGCCGCACGCGCACCGAGACTCAGGCCAAGCTGCTCCGCGCCGCGAACTCCAAGGAGTACACCCTTGTCCCAGGCACCAGTCTGAAGGTCGGCGACATCGTGCTGGTCGAGGCTGGCGATTTCATCCCTTCCGACGGCGAGGTGATCGAGGGTGTGGCCTCCGTCAACGAGGCCGCCATCACCGGCGAGTCGGCGCCCGTCATCCGCGAGTCGGGCGGTGACCGCTCGGCGGTGACCGGCGGCACGCAGGTGCTGTCCGACTGGATCCGCGTACGCATCACGGCGGCCCCTGGCTCCACCTTCATGGACCGCATGATCAAACTGGTCGAGGGCGCCGAGCGCCAGAAGACGCCGAACGAGATCGCGCTCAATATCCTGCTTGTCGGCATGACCATCATCTTCGTCTTTGCCACGGCGACAATCCCGAGCTTTGCCATCTACGCCGGCGGACCGATATCGACCGTGGTGGTTGTGGCCTTGTTCGTGACGCTGATCCCAACCACCATCGGCGCGCTGCTGTCGGCGATCGGCATCGCCGGCATGGATCGTCTCGTGCGCTTCAACGTGCTGGCCATGTCAGGCCGGGCTGTGGAGGCCGCCGGCGACGTCGACACGCTGCTGCTCGACAAGACCGGTACCATCACACTTGGCAACCGTCAGGCGACCGAGTTCAAGCCGCTGCGCAACGTCAGCGAGCAGGAGCTGGCCGATGCCGCCCAGCTTGCCTCGCTCGCCGACGAGACGCCCGAGGGCCGCTCCATCGTCGTGCTGGCCAAGGACAAATACGGCATTCGCGGCCGCGAGATGAGCGAGCTCAACGCCAGGTTCACTCCGTTCTCGGCGCAAAGCCGCATGAGCGGCGTGGAGTTCGGTACTACGTCGATCCGCAAGGGTGCCGTTGACGCCATCCTCGGCCACATCAATGCCGCGTCATCCGCACCGGTGGCCCGCACGGCGACTGCGCAGGTGCTGCAACCGGCTGTGAGCTCCGATGCGGCGCGCGAACTCCAGGCGATCGCCGATACCATCGCCAAATCAGGCGGCACGCCGCTGGCGGTGGCGCGCGATGGCCACCTGCTCGGCATCATCCATCTCAAGGACATCGTCAAAGGCGGCATCCGCGAGCGCTTCGCCGAGCTGCGCCGCATGGGCATCCGCACCATCATGGTCACCGGCGACAACCCGATGACGGCGGCGGCGATTGCCGCGGAAGCTGGCGTCGACGACTTTCTCGCGCAGGCCACGCCCGAGGACAAGCTCAAGTTCATCCGCGATGAGCAGGCGAAGGGCAAGCTGGTCGCCATGTGCGGCGATGGCACCAACGATGCGCCGGCGCTGGCGCAGGCCGATGTCGGCGTCGCCATGAATACCGGCACCGTCGCGGCGCGCGAAGCCGGCAACATGGTCGATCTCGACTCCAACCCGACCAAGCTCATCGAGGTGGTCGAGATCGGCAAGCAGCTGCTGATGACGCGCGGGGCGCTCACCACCTTCTCGATCGCCAACGACGTGGCCAAGTATTTCGCCATCATCCCGGCGATGTTCCTGGCCTTCTACCCGCAGCTGCAGGCGCTCAATATCATGAACCTGGCGACGCCGCAGAGCGCCATCCTGTCCGCCATTATCTTCAATGCGCTGATCATCGTCGCGTTGATCCCGCTGGCGCTGAAAGGTGTCGCCTACCGGCCGATCGGGGCTGCACCGCTGCTGCGCCGCAATCTGCTGATCTACGGGCTCGGCGGCATCGTCATCCCGTTCATCGGCATCAAGGCCATCGATCTCGTTGTCACCGCCCTGCACCTCGCTTGAGGAGTAACACCCATGAGAGAGCTTCGCCCCGCCCTGACGCTGATCGTGCTGTTCACGGTCCTCACCGGCCTCATCTACCCGCTGGCCGTCACCGGCATTGCCCAGGTGCTGTTCCCGGCCCAAGCCAACGGCAGCCTCGCGGTCGTTGACGGGAAGGTGGTCGGCTCGTCGCTGATCGGTCAGGTGTTCAGCGACGATCGCTACTTCCAGGGCCGGCCCTCGGCTACGGTCGCCCCCGATCCAAACGATTCTTCCAAGACCGTCGATGCACCCTACAACGCGGCGAACTCCGCCGGTTCAAACCTGGGGCCGACCAGCAAGACGCTGATCGAGCGGGTCAAAACCGACGTCGAGGCCCGCAAGGCGCAGAACGCGAATGCTCGCGTGCCAACAGACCTGGTGACCGCATCCGGCAGCGGGCTTGATCCACACATCTCGCCCGAGGCTGCCGACTTCCAGGTGCCTCGGATTGCGAAAGCGCGCAATCTGTCGGAGGATCGCCTGCGCCAGCTGGTCGGCCAGCACATTGAGGGCCGTAGCCTCGGCTTTCTCGGCGAGCCGCGCGTAAACGTGCTCGCACTCAACATGGCCCTGGACCGGACGGCAAAGTAGGACTGAGCCCGGCAAGGGGGCTCCGAACGATGGCGGATCAGCGGACCGACCTGGAACAGAGACCCTCGCCGGACGCCCTGCTCGCCGAGGCCCGCCGCGAGGAGAAGGGCCGGGCGGGCCGTCTCAAGATCTTCGTCGGTGCAGCACCTGGCGTCGGCAAGACCTATGAGATGCTGCAGGCAGCCCGCGCCAAGCTGAAGGAGGGCGTCGACGTCGTCGTCGGTGTGGTCGAGACGCACGGCCGCAAGGAGACGGAAGCGCTGCTCGACGGCCTCGAGATGTTGGCCCGCAGGCCCGTGGTGCATGCTGGCACCATCATGAGCGAGTTCGATCTCGACCGAGCCCTCAAGCGGCGTCCGGGCCTCATCCTTGTCGACGAGCTCGCCCACACCAATCTCCCGGGCAGCCGTCACCCCAAGCGCTACCAGGATGTGGAGGAGCTGCTGGATGCGGGCCTCGACGTCTACACCACGGTCAACATTCAGCACATCGAGAGCCTCAACGACGTCGTCGCGCAAATCACGCGGGTACGCGTGCGCGAGATCGTGCCCGATGCCATTCTCGATCGCGCGAACGATATCGAGCTTGTGGACCTCACGCCCGACGATCTCATCCAGCGCTTGAAGGAAGGCAAGGTCTACGTTCCCAAGCAGGCCGAGCGGGCGCTCAAGAACTATTTCTCGCCGGCCAACCTGACAGCGTTGCGCGAGCTCGCCTTGCGGCGTACGGCGGACCGCGTCGACGACCAACTTCTCGAGCAAATGCAGGCCCGTGCCATTCAAGGTCCGTGGGCCGCAGGCGAGCGCATTCTGGTGTGCGTCAGCGAGGACCCGCGCTCCGCCGGCCTTGTGCGCTACGCCAAGCGCCTGGCAGATCGGCTCAAGGCACCGTGGACGGCCCTCTATGTTGAGACAGCGCGCGGCCTGCAGTTCAGTGAAGATGTCAGGGACCAAGTTGCGGCGACCATGCGACTTGCCGAGCGCCTCGATGGTGAGGCCATCACGATCCCGGCCACCGCCCGGCGGCTGGCCGACGATGTGTTGAACTTTGCGCGCAAGAGCAACGCAACGCACATCATCATTGGCAAGTCGGAACGCTCGCGCTGGTTCGAGATCCTGCATGGGTCGGTCGTGCACGATCTGGTGCGCCGCGCAGGCAGCATCAGTGTGCATGTCATAGCCGGCGAGCAGGTTGCCGAGCGGCCTTCCGATCGAGGTGTGGTCGTCACAAATGGTGCCCGGCAATTTGATCCATTGCCTTATCTTATCGCCTTCATCGCCGTGTCTGGCGCCTTGGGCGTCAGCCTCCTCGTTCGACCCCTCTTCGGCATCGAGAATGTCGATCTGATATTCCTCACCGCCATTGTTGGCATCGCCGTGCGCTACGGCCTGTGGCCGTCCCTTCTCGCCAGCGTCGTAGCATCTCTCGCCTACAACTTCTTCTTCCTGCCGCCGATCTACACGTTCACCATCACCGATCCGACCAACATCGCAGCCTTCGTGCTGTTCACCGCGCTGAGTATGGTTGTATCCAACCTCGCCGCGCGCGGCCGCACGCACGCGGTCTCTGCCTACGAGCGCGTTCGCACTGTCGAGTCTCTGTACGCCTTCAGCCGCAAGCTGGCCGGCGCGGGCACACTCGACGATGTCCTCTGGGCGACTGCCTATCAGATCGCCTTGATGCTGAAAGTCCGTGTGGTGCTGCTGCTGCCCGAAAACGGCTCCATTGCCCTCAAGGCGGGCTACCCGCCCGAGGACACGCTCGATGAGGCCGACCTGGCGGCTGCCAGGTGGGCCTGGGAGAAAAATCGTCCCGCCGGGCGCGACTCGGACGCGTTGCCTGGGGCCAAGTGGCTGTTCTTGCCCATGCGAACCGGCCGGGGCCCAATCGGCATCGTTGGTATCTGTCGCGATGAGGCTGGCCCCCTCCTGCGCACCGAGCAGCGGCGCCTTCTCGATGCACTCTCGGACCAAGGTGCCTTAGCAATCGAGCGCGTGTACCTCGTTGAGGATGTCGAACGCGTGCGCCGGGTGGCTGAGACAGACCGCCTGCGTTCTGCGTTGCTGACATCGATCTCGCACGATCTCAAGACCCCGCTCGCCGCCGTAATGGGTGCAGCAGACGCCTTGCGCGATCTTGCGGCGTCGTTGGACGACAACGCCAGGGCTGAGCTCCTAACCACCATTATCGAAGAGTCGGAGCGTCTCAATCGCTTCATCGCTAATCTCCTGGACATGACCAAACTCGAGGCTGGCGCCGTTATGCCCAACGCGGCGCCACACGATGTCGGCGAGATCATCGGCAGCGCGCTCGAGCGGGCGGGTAAGATCCTGTCCAAGCATCGCGTCGAGGTTGAAATCAGCCCCGATCACCCGATGGTGAATGTGGACGCTGTGTTGTTCGAGCAGGTCCTATTCAACTTGCTGGATAACGCCGCGAAGTACGCGCCACCAGAGACGACGGTGAGTATTCAATGTTCGCATGAGCAGAACAACGTCAAGCTACAGATCCTCGATGAAGGGGACGGCATTCCGGCGGGCGACCTCGAGCGCATCTTCGACAAGTTCTATCGGGCGCGGAAAGGCGATCAGGTACGCGCCGGCACGGGCCTGGGTCTGGCCATCTCGCGCGGTTTCGTCGAGGCCATGCATGGCACCCTTGTGGCAGCAAACCGTGCCGATCGTTCAGGCGCGGTATTCACGATCACTCTGCCCGTCGTCAAACCGGCAGAGCAAGGCAAGGCCGCAGCATGAGTACAGGCACCGCGAAAATCCTGGTGGTTGACGATGAGCCACCCATTCGCAAGCTGTTGCGTATGGGGCTTAGTGCGCACGGCTATCACATTCTCGACGCGCCCAACGGAAAGGTGGCACTCGAGATGCTGGCCAAGAAGCCTGACCTGGTCATTCTCGACCTCGGGCTTCCCGACATCGACGGGCTCGATCTGCTGCGCCAAATCCGCCACCGGGACGAGAGCCTCCCCATCGTCGTTCTGTCGAGCCGCGGCGACGAAGCCGGCAAGGTCGCGGCCCTGGACCTCGGCGCTGACGACTATGTGACAAAGCCGTTCGGCATGGACGAGCTGCTCGCCCGCATGCGTGCCGCCATGCGCCATCAGCTGCAGGCGCACGGTGAGCGACCTGTGTTCCAGGTCGGGGAGTTGAGCGTCGATCTCGTGCGCCGGCTCGTCAAGCTCGGCGACAGGGAGGTGAAGCTCTCACCCAAGGAGTACGATCTCCTGCGTCTGCTGGTGCTGCACGCCGGCAAGGTTCTGACGCATAAGTTCCTGCTGCAAGCGCTCTGGGACATAACGACCGACCCGCAGCACTTGCGGGTCTACGTGCGGCAGCTGCGCCAGAAAGTCGAACCTGATCCCGAGCGCCCGCAGTACATCATGACCGAAACTGGGGTTGGCTATCGGCTTCGTGCACCCAACTAGAAGAACATCCCTCGGCCCGAGAGGTTGAACCGCTGCCTCAAAGAGCCTAGCCAATGGCAGAAGCAATGAAAGTCACAGAGTTTCTTTCGCCATCGGCGACAGCCATCGACGTTGAGGCGAACGATAAGGCTGATCTTCTGCGAGCCTTGGCGAACCGCGCTGCGGCCGTGCTCACTCTATCGGCCGAAGCGATCGCCAATGAGATCGAGAAACGTGATGAACTCGGCTCCACGGGCATCGGCGGTGGTGTTGGCATTCCACACGCACGCTTTCGTGAGGTGACGAGGCCCTTTGGGCTCCTGGTCCGCCTCAAACAGCCGATCGACTTCGCTGCCGTCGATGCCCAGCCAGTCGACATCGTGTTCCTGCTGGTGTTGCCCGCGTCCTCTCAGCTTGATCAGTTGAACGCGCTGGCGGCGGTGGCGCGCAAGCTGCGGGACCGAGAGGTACTGCATCGCTTGCGAGCTGCACGAAGTAGCAGCGAACTCTTTCGCGCAGTCGCCGAATAGATCGCTAGCGTCCTTGGCGAACGTCCGTAGATGTCGATGCCGGCAGCTAAGCGGCCCGCTTAACTTCGAGTTGCTCAAGTTCGAGGCCGTCCGGCAAATGCACGATCGTGAAATTGCCGTCCAAGGTTTCATCGCGTGCGTATTTGATCGCCGCTTTGCGGGTGCGGAACAGCCCGGCCTTGCGGCCGGTCGTCTCGCGGATGGCCCACAGGCCAGCCGCATTGCGACCAAGCAGAAAGTAGGGCGCCGTGGCCGCCTGCAACTGCGTCGGACATTTGGTCCCGACGACTTGGTTCAGAGACATGACACGATATCCTTCCGAGCGAAGCCATGTCCGCGGAATATGCGCGTGTGGGCATAGTGCTTCCAGATGCGAGCGCGGTCGATCTCATAAATGCGACATTAGAAATGGCTCTTCGGCCCGCGCAAAACTTATGCCGCATATATACCGTTGTGCCACATACCATCTCGAATTTTTATGCGGTCGGTGCGATGTATGTTGAGCAGTCATGTATGAGCCGCCGCCATGGCCGAGAGAGACGTGGAAGACCTTCGCCAGCATGTCGAGGATGAAGCGCCGAGTTGCGCGTCGCGCGCCCTCCTCGTTGCCCCGTTGCTTATCGGCGCTCTGGGCGTAGCCCTTGCAGTTGTCCAGTTCATGCGCGAGCACACAACAGGGATCGAGGTAAGCCCATGCGCGTCGATCAGCAATCGGATCGACAGGTTGGCTTGCTACGATGCAACTGCGTATCGCGAGCCGACACAGCCTGCGCGTAGTTCAAGCGCGCCCCCGCTACGGTAGGCGCAACGCCGGCTAACTTCGGGCGCACGCACCATGCAACGAACTACATCGACCCACATGACCACGAATTGCGGCAAAGCGGCTTTGTAGTTCCACAGAGGCGTGGCCAGCCGCGATGCGGGAAGTCTTCGCCGAGGCGTACGAGCACCCTCCCGCAACGAGCATCTAAAAGAGGAATGGAATGGCCGTGTCACAGAACGATGACGATGACCTCCCCACGCAGCCGTGGGTGTATGCCATACCGGTCGTCGTGGTTCTTGCGACGCTTGCATACGGCATCTGGTGGACCTAGCGGGCATTCACCAACACAATCGCGGCCTCTCGGAACAAATGTCGGCAGAGTGGGTTTCGCGACGCGGGTAAGCGCTACCCCTTAGGCGGGGTTGATCGTGCAAGTTGTCTATGAACTGGCGCCCGCTATCGCCACCATCATCTCGTCGCACTGTCCTGGGACTCGCGTGCGCGAGGAATTTGTGCGTGCGTGCCTGGGTGGGGAATGGACGTCGTAGGCTCTGGTTGAGGGAATGCTCGCCGAGCCATGGCACCTGAGGGATTACCAGGAAGCCGCCTGCGATAGTTCCTGGAATTGATGGAGTGGAGGAAGGCGTACTCGTGCACCAATAAAGGGGAGGCCGGGCGAGCGGGTTGTTGCGATGGCCCGTTCGATCAAGCAGATACTGTGGATCGTTGAGTGCCAAGCCTTCCCGATGGACTGATGCTTACCTATGCCAAAGCTCCTTAATTTCCTCTCTCCTTAATTCGCCGCCGGCTTGATGGCGCTGTCGGCCGCGTCCTTTGCCGAGCTGGCGCTTTCCAGTCGCCGCGGGCGAGGCAGCTTATGCAATGAGCAAGGGCCCAAAGACCACTAGATATCGGGCACTGCCGACGCTGATCGCTGCCGCGGAGACGATGCGTTAACGCCCTACCGGGACCCCGCTCATTTCACACGCGGGTAGTGCCCCAAACCTAATCTTGGACAGCATGGCGGCGACGAGGAAGCAGAGATGCGCCCAACATGGCATCCCTGCGTGCCCTTTGAAAAGTACGTCGAGTTCAGCAGATGAGAAAGGCTCGAGCGCAAGGGTCACTTCGATATCCTTGACGACTCATCATCGCGCCGCAGTGGTGCTGGCAATGGGTGGAGGTACTGCTTAGTTTGGAATCTGGGCCGTAAGGTCCCTTATCATTCTTGAGCAAGCAAGGTGAGTGCCACAGCTTGAGATCGATCAGAGCACGCGGCCGAGGTGGCTATGACAGTGCCACATTTCATGGGGAGCGTTTTATGGCTTCGATCAGTGAGATTGCAGAACAGTTCTACGCGGTCTTTAGAGGCTGGGGCTGACTCCGAGCGAGGTCATGCTGTGGGTGCGGCGAGAGGCATGATCGGGATCGTAGAATGCCGAAAGCGTTCGCCGCGGTTGACGTGCATCAAAGTAAGCCACTACCAAGCCGGTAGGGTGCGCGCAGCGTCCCGAAGTCGCTCATCAGCTCCGCGCAACGCGAGATCCCCATGTTCACTAACATCCTGCTTGCCGTTGACGGATCGGAAGTCTCGCTCCGCGCTGCCCGCCACGGCATACAGCTTGCTAGCGGTTTGAACGCAAGAGTGACTGTCGTTACAGTCACTCTCCCGTGGACAACTTACTTCTCCCGAGAACTGGCCGTCGTCATACCGGACGTCGTCGTCCCAAAAGCGGAGTACGACCACAAGAGAGAGACACTCGCTGCCGACATTCTGCAGAATGTCGTGGCCGAGGCGCGAGGCGCGGACGTCCACGTCAAGGCTCTGCACCGCAACCACCACGACCCCTATCAAGCCATCATCGAGGCCGCGGCGCAGGAGCGTTGCGACCTCATCGTCATGGGCTCGCACTGCGAGAGCGGCGTTACGGGCGCTCTGCTTGGGAGCGAATCCATGAAGGTCTTGACCCACACGAACATACCCATTCTGATCTATCGGCAGAAAAGTTGAGGCCGAGCCGGCCCAGACCGGGGCCTTGGGTAGTGCTCGGGGCCAGCGACTGTCCGACGGCCCGGCCGGCGGACCCCAGCGGACAGCACAACAATTCGAGAGACTGCTCAAGGCTGCTGGCCTCGGGATTGAAGCCATAAATGACGGAATTTTCGGGCGATTCGAAAACCTGGTTGTGCTCGCTATTCCTGTCGCTTGCGTGCCTCCAACTCGCGTTGCACATGAGCTAGGTCGTCGTCGATCAGGGGAGCGTACTTGTCGCGCATGTGCGTGAACTCTTGCTGAACGATTTCGAGCTCCTCATCGGTCATGTGGTCGAGCTTAACCAGTCCGGTCCTTGCCCCTTCAACGCCGCGCAACAACTCATCGAGCTTTAGGGTGACGATTCTCGTTTCTCGGTTCTGCGTGTTCTGAATCAGGAAGACCATCAAGAATGTGACGATCGTCGTACCGGTGTTGATGAAGAGCTGCCAGGTGTCGGAGTATTTGAAAAAGGGACCCGTCACGCCCCAAACGGCGATTGTGAGCAGCGCGAGCAGGAAGGCCCAAGGCGACCCAACGGCATGTGCGGTGCGCTCTGCCAACCGGCGGAACCAGTCTCTCATGTCTCACCTCCACATGGTTTCCGCGAATGCCTCTTCATCGCAAGGGGAACTGGGCTGCATCCGTGGGGCTCATGGAGGGCGGCAGCTCCGTTGGTGTCGCTGTACGCTATCGCGATGCGGTCTCTCGCGGCTATGGTATCTGTCGGCGGGAGGCTGTGCCGCGCGTGGTCGATCAAGGGGCGGGTTAACAAGCACGTTTCACGCGGTTGTCGACGCCAATGGACTCCAAGTACGTTTGAAAATTATGTCCGGTAAAGCGCATGGCAATCGGTTGTGCTCGGCTGCTCTGACCGGCGTGAAGCCACGATCAATGGTGCTCGCCGACCGTGGCTATGAAGCAAACTGGATCAGGGCACTCGTCAACGAACAAGTTGTCTCATACGGAAGCGTAACTGCGTCCATACGGGACGATCGCAGTCTAGTGCGAGAACAGCGTCGGTACGGTCATGTGCCGGGCGATACGGCGGGTGGTGCCGCCGAACACCAGCTCACGCATGCGGGAATGGCCGTAGGCGCCCATCACCAGAAGATCGGCATCGAGGTCGGCCAGACGGTTGAGAATTTCGTCGCTCACACTGATATCGGATGCGATCGAGGTGCGTATGGTCGGTTTGATGCCATGTCGCGCCAGCGCGGCTGCGATCGAGGTGTCGGGTGCGAGAGCAGGCTGCTCGTCTCCCTTTGCCCTGATTTCCAGGATATGCACGTTGTCCGCTCCCTTCAGGAACGGAAGCGCGTCGAACACGGCGCGCGCCAACTCGCGGCCAGCCTTCCACGCGACCACAACATTGCGTCCAACCTTGGGATGGCGGCCAGCATAGGGGATCACGAGCACCGGACGGCCGCTCTCGAGCGCGAGGCGCTCGGGAAAGTCGAGCAGAGGCGACAAATCCCAGTCAGGATCGGTCTGGCCAGCGATGATCAAATCGGCAGCGCGACCATAGTCCATGACGACTGGCGCCAGATCGACGTGAGGCACTTTGAGAAGCTTCCATTCCGGCACGAAAGAGCCTCCCGCGGTGAGGCGCGAGAAGATTGCTGCGATTGCATCGCTGCTGGCGTGCTCGTCTGCGACGACCCGTCCGAGCACCTTTGACGCAAAGGGCATCGGAACGGGGGGAGCAGGCATGCTGGCATAGGCGTGCAGGCCAATGAGGTGGGAGTTGTAGCGGGTAGCCAAGTCAATGGCCGGCTCCAGCAGAGCCTCGGCACGACGTTTGTCGTTCAAGTGGACCAGTATAGTTCTGTAGGACATGAGAGCTGCTCCTCAGGTAGCCAGTTGAGAATGCGAGATTGCAGTCGCCGCCTCATTGATCCGGATCAAGCAGCGCTCCACGGAAGCGGCATTGCTTTCGCGCGCACAAGCTTGTCCGGCCTCGGAGGAGAATTCGTAGAGTGGAGCGACGTGGCTGATGCGGCAGGAATGTTCCGCGCTTCACCCAAGCAGCATTCGCGCCTCTATCGCTGCTCGCTCGGGCTCAGTCTCTGGTGCGCTCAGCGGCAGATGAGCACTGGAAGCGTGCTGTGCGTCAGCACTCGAACAGCCTGGCTGCCGAGGAGCAGCCTGCCCAGACCGCGGCGTCCGTGCGAGGCCATGACGATCAGGTCACATCCGCTTTCCTTCGCGGTCGCCAGGATGCCGTCGGCGGGGTATTGATCCTTCGCATGCACGACGGCGCAGGTGACGCCACTCGCCTTGGCCAAATCGGTGACGGCCGACAGAATACGAGCCGCGTTGTCTGCCGTGGCCTTCTCATATTCAGCGAGCGGGAAGCCGAACGCCAGCTCACCGGTGACGACGGCCGTCCACGGCTCCGTCACGGTGACCACGGTGACCTTTGATTTCAGATGCTTTGCCAGCTCAAGACCGGTCGTAACGGCCTTGCCGGCAAGGTCTGAGCCATCACTGGCAATCAGGACGCTGTACATTGGATTTTCTCGCCAGTGTCTCAGTACGAAACCTAAGCAGCTTTGGATGGCGTCTGCGCCCCAGCCATCGCATCCTCGATCGTGCACTGGGCAGCTGTCATGCCGGCGCTGATGATGTCGCCGGTGAGCTTGGCCAGGATGCCATACTCATGTGCGTAGTCATCCGCTGCTTTCTGCCAGAACTTGGCATAGGCATTCCACACAGCGTCAGGCGCCCTCGCATTGGCAAGCCGCTGCGCTAGGCCCAAGTCCTCCTTGATGCGCCGACTTACAAAGTCCTGCCATTCCTCGCTGAATGCGATACAGTTCTCCTGCACTTTCGCGTTCCAGTCGGTAGTGCTGGCCATGGTGGGACCCCACCAATTCCATGCAGTAGCCCATGATGGGTCAGCATCCTCGGCGTAGCGCCTTTGATAGCCTTTTGATGGCTCGCGCATAACTCTTTGCTCCTTTGCGCCGTCGTAGCGCTTTACGAAGCGACAAACTTGGGGAAGATCCCGACCTTATCGTCAACTTTCTCGACCCCGGGTACGCCCTCCACGAGCACCTTGAGCGCCCGACGTTGATCATTGGAGTCGACAAGGCCGTAGAGCTCGACGACCCCGTCATTCACGATAACGTTGACGAGGGCTGATTTGAGCCACGCCTGCGTTTTGATCTGATCCGAAATCGCCTTCTGCAATTGTCCCGCCTGAGACCTTGTGGCCGGCCCGGATATCGTGGCTTCCGCCAGTTTGCGTACCAAGTCGGCACGACTGATCATGCCCACGAGCTTGCCGTCGTCCATGACGGGCACTTGGCGTATGCGATGTGTGTCGAGAATTTCAGCCACTTCGGCGAGGCTGGCGCTTTTTCCCACGGAGACGACAAATCGGGCCATTATGTCCTGCGCCCGCAGCCCATGGCTCTTGACGTAGTCGCGGGCCCTGCTGTCGGCGTCTGCGAACATCTCGAGCCACCATTTCCGCCGCTTCTCGGTGCCGGTTTCGCTGCGATGGCCCAGATCGGTCTGGCTGACGATCCCTACAACGCGATTGTCTTTCGAGACAACAGGGACAGCGCTGATGCGATGGCGCACGAGCACTGTGGCGATTTCGGCGACCGTGGTCTCGGGACCCACCGTCACGACATCTTTCGTCATGGCGTCCTGCGCATTCATGGTAACACCTCCGAAGCAAAAACTATGGCAGCATCGGTCTCGCGCTTCTCGTCCGCTTTGATTTCGGTCAATTCGGCGGCGCCGGCAGGCAAGCACTAAGGCAACGGCAGGTGTGGTCGCACATGGCAAGCGAAGACGCGCAGACCAAGTCCACGAGCTATCTGCTCCCCGTCGAGGACACGCAGTTCCTGCTGCGGGATGAGATGAGGGCAACTCGCTTTGCCCTCGAATATGCCAAGGCTGAGCTCTCTCTGCGCGACTGGGGCATCCGTTCCACGATCATCGTCTTTGGCGGATCGCGCATTCCCTCTCCGGAACAGGCGGAGCTGGCGGCGAACGCCGCTCGGAGCATGGCAGAGACGGAAACCGCGGAACGCTTAGTAAGACTGTCCAAATACTACCAAACCGCGCGTGAGTTCGGCCGTATTGCTTCACAGCGGGGTGGCGCCTTCGCACCGAAGAACAGATGGCGCGATAATGTGATCGCCACGGGCGGAGGTCCCGGCATCATGGAAGCCGCCAACCGGGGCGCCTCTGAGGCTGGGGCGCCGAGCATCGGCTTCAACATCACGTTGCCGGTCGAGCAAAAACCCAATCCTTACATCACGCCAGAGCTTTGCTTCAGGTTCCATTACTTCGCCATGCGCAAGATGCACCTGGCGATGCGCGCCAATGCCCTGGCCATCTTTCCCGGCGGCTTTGGTACGATGGATGAATTGTTCGAGCTCCTGACCCTGCAGCAAACACGCAAAGCGCCGCCGGCACCTGTCGTCTTGTTCGGTGAGGAGTACTGGCGCAGGATCGTGAATTTCGAGGCCCTCGCAGAAGAGGGCATGATCTCGACTGCCGATTTGAAGCTTTTCGAGTTTGCCGACACCGCCGAGGATGGATGGGCGGCGCTCGTTCGGCGCGGCTTGCGGGCTCGCAAGTAACCCTGACGGTCAGACGCGAGCTTATTGACGGCGTGCGCGACGCGGGACTCAGAACCACCCTTTGTTGGCCGTCAGATACCCGACTGCCCGCAACGCTGGCCGCCTACCTTCCACAGAGACGAGTTGACGTGCATCAAGGCCAGATGCGCCCAACGGGCACGATACTTAAACAATTCGATCAGGGAGCAACTATCATGAGCATCCCCGCGACTATCGCCCATGCCGTGCAACAGGCGCAGGAGTGGTTGAAGCAGTTGCGCGACTACGGCGATCTCGCTGACGAGCAAGCCGCTTACAGCGTCTTGCGAGCCGTTCTACACCAGCTCCGTGACCGGCTGACGCATGAGGAGGCCGCCGACCTCGGTGCCCAGCTACCGTTGGTCGTCCGCGGGATCTACTTCGAGGGCTACAGGCCGAGCCATGTACCTGAGAAGGTCCGCTCCAAGCAGGACTTTCTCGATGGCGTCGCTGCCAAACTTCAGCCGCACCGCATCGCTCCCGAGCCTGCTGTGCGTGACGTCTTTGCGATACTCGCGCAGCATTGTGATCTCGGTGAGATTGCCGACGTGATCGACCAGCTCCCCAAGGAGATCAAGGGGCTGTGGCCAGAAGGCGCGCGCAGTTTCAAGCAAAGGCCCAGCTGAGGCCCGCAGTGCATGCACTTCCTCGCCTTTAAGCCCAGGGGTCAGATGGGTATGGAGATTGTGGTGCCGCTGGTAAGCAGGTTTCGGCAAGTCGCTGCGGCGTGTCTCGCCGTTGGCTGCATTGTTACGACCGCCCTGGCTGCCACGCCTTTCGATGGCCTCGTTGGCGCGTGGTCGGGATCGGGCCAGATCAGATATGAGGACGGTCAGTCCGAAGGCGTCAGATGCTCGGCCTACTACTCCGAAAGCAACCAGCGGCTCCGGCTTGCGATACGATGCAAGAGCGCCAGCAATGAGATTGAGATCCGCGGCCAGCTTGCGCAGCGAGCCGATAAGATCACCGGAACATGGGAGGAGCGCACTTTCAACGTGTCCGGCGATGCTACGGGTCACATGACACCCGGCCGTATGAGCCTGTCGATCACAGGCGGGGCTTTTTCAGGAGCGATGTCCGTCGCCTATGCCGGCTCGAAGCAGGCGGTATCAATCTCCATCCAGGGAATATCGATGAAAAGCGTCAGCATCACTCTGGTGAGAGGCTAGGCTCCTGCTTCCCGATCGCTGCCTGTGTTTGTCTTCCTCGTTGTGCTTGCCCGCTGGCACTCTCTATCTTTGATACAGATGACGCAAAGCGATACGCCACCTCGTGGCCACCCGCCGGCTCCCCTCATGGGTGTGCGCCCGGCGGCCTGCATTGGAGCCAACAACGAGAGGCGTCCCGTAAAGTCTGTCGCCGGCGCGAGCACCTAACTCGGCCGCGTCCTCTCTGCATCGGTCGTTGTCCCTGACGCACGCCACTCTCTACGGGCCCGGCGTTACGATCGGGGCCGGCATCTACGTGCTTGTCGGCGCAGCCGTTGCGCGGGCGGAAATGCATGCGCCTTTGGCCTTCTCGCCGCCGGTTTGATGGCGCTATCGGCGGCTTCCTTTGCCGAGCTGGCGGGGCGCTTCCCCGTCACCGCGGGTGAGGCAGCCTATGCCCGCGAGGCCTTTCATTCGGACTGGTTTGCGACTGCGGTAGGCCTGCTTGTCGTCGCAATTGCCATCATCTCCGCGGTGGCGATCAGCGTCGGCAGCGCCGGATATCTGGCCGTCTTTCTGTCGCTCCCCGCGCCTGTACTCATTACCGCAGTGGTGCTGGCAATGGGCGCGATCGCTGTCTGGGGTGTCAAGGAGTCCGTGACCTTTGCGGCCACGATGACCGTGATCGAGATCGGCGGTCTGCTTGTCCTCATCCTGGCGGGATTCGTATTCAAAACCGAGATCGTCACGCGCGTGCCGGAGATCGTTGCGGTCGACGCCAGTCCGGTTGTTCTCGCAGGCCTCGAAATCTGCAAACAGCCGACCTAGCGCCTTGATGCCTCGACGCGAAGCGGCACGGGAAAACGCCGTCCAGTATCTTGACGCCTGAAGTTGCAACGCCTACTCGACGATGAGTTTTAGAAAGGGTCTAACAGCGTGATGCTTGCTCGCCTCGCTTCGCTCGTTAATGCGGGAAAACGTCGTTTCCGAGACCTGTCGGAGCAAGAAATCCTCGCACTCGCGATCTCGTCAGAGGAGGAGGATGGCCGCATCTATGCCGCCTATGCCACCAGACTTCGCAAGGAATACCCCGCCACAGCCTCCGTTTTCGATGGCATGGCGGCAGAAGAAGATGACCATCGCCGGAGGTTGATCGAACTCTATCAGCAACGCTTCGGCGGCTTCGTCGTACCGCTGCGGCGCGAGCATGTGGCAGACTTCTATACGCGGCGACCGGTCTGGTTGGTGGAGAACCTGGGCCTCGAGCGTATCCGCCAAGAGGCGGCGGACATGGAGCGCCAAGCCCAGGACTTTTATGTTGCGGCGGCAGGCCGATCGACTGACGCCGACACCCGCAAGCTGTTGGGCGACTTGGCCGCCGCCGAAGCCGGTCATCAAGTGACGGCGAACAGGCTCGCCGAACACAATCTCGGCGACGAGGAACGTCGCGGCGAAGACCTCGCATCGCGTCGGCAGTTCATCCTCACGTGGGTTCAGCCTGGACTGGCCGGACTAATGGATGGCTCGGTCTCGACCCTGGCGCCGATCTTCGCGACCGCGTTCGCAACGCAAAACACGTGGACGACGTTTCTGGTCGGCCTTTCGGCATCAGTCGGGGCCGGCATTTCGATGGGATTCACAGAAGCGGCGCACGATGATGGCAAGCTGTCTGGCAGAGGATCGCCCTGGAAGCGGGGATTGGCATCGGGCCTCATGACCGCCATCGGTGGTCTCGGCCACGCTTTGCCATATCTCATCCCGTCCTTTGGGACGGCCACCGTCATTGCCCTGATCGTGGTCTTCGTCGAGCTGTGGGCCATTGTGTGGATACAAAACCGCTACATGGAAACGCCTTTCTTGCGAGCGGCATTTCAAGTCGTTCTTGGCGGCGGCCTTGTCCTAGCGGCAGGCATATTGATAGGCGGAGCGTAAGGCTCCTACAGCTTGTCCGTCGCGCCGACCCAAGAGCTCGACAAGCGTCAACAGGACACTCGCTGACGACATTCTGCAGGATGTCGTGGCCGAGGCGCGACGTGCAGGCGTCGACGTCAAAGCTCTGCTGCGCAGCCACCACGACCCCTATCAGGCCATCATCTATCGGCAGAATTGACGAGGGCGTGTCCCGCGGGCTTGGATGAATACACCCAGACATGCCCATGCTTTACCGGCAGATCAGGACAGGGATAGAGCTGTGAGTTAATACATGGATGGCCTGGCTGCCGAGCAGCACTCGCGTCAAACCCCGCCGACCATGCGAGGCCATCGCTATCAGGTCGCATCCCTGGCTCTTGGCTGTGGCAATTATTGCTTCGGCGGGAAAGTCGTTGACATGGACGGTCTGGCAGTCAACGCCCAGCGTTGCTGCTTCCTCGCGCACCTTGGAGAGGATGCGATCCGCGTTGTCAGCGGCAGCCTTCTCGTAGTCTTCGATCGAGAAATTGAAGGCAGATCCGTCGATTCCAACCATCGCGGTCCAGGGCTCGGTCGCGCTGACAGCCGTCACCTTCGCCTTAAGGTCCTTGGCAAGGGCTAGCCCCGCGGACACAGC
Organism: uncultured Alphaproteobacteria bacterium; assembly: GCA_963840425.1. Classification (GTDB taxonomy): domain Bacteria; phylum Pseudomonadota; class Alphaproteobacteria; order Rhizobiales; family Hyphomicrobiaceae; genus CADEFX01. The sequence goes on from CAWIYZ010000034.1 coordinate 138,920, forward strand.
TTTGCCAGCAAGGTCCGATCCATCCGTTGCAATCAGAATATGCTTGTACACGGCATGCCCGATGGCTCGTTCAGCCGATAATGCCGGCGACATGTATCAAAGATAACGTGCGGTAGGCCGCACAGCTTTGACCGAGATCAACCCGCCGCGGGCCGACATCGCGTGATGACATCGAGATTGCGCTGGATCAACGCGCGCCTTAGCAGGATGCCGTAGGGAGAAAATTGCTCAATGGGACACGCGTGTCCCTAAGGTGATGCTGACAGGAGTCTTCAAATGGCAAAAACAGACATTGCAACACCGGCGGAAACGTCAGCCTCGCGCCCGCGCGATATCTTCCTGGCCATGCGCGACGAGATGGATCGGATGTTCGAACGCTTCGAGCATGGATTTCCGCGCTGGCCGAGCTTGCTCCGGCAAAGCCATGACACGGGCATGGTGCCGGAGCTCGACGTTCGGGAAAACACCGAACTCGATCACGATCGAGGCGGAGCTCCCTGGCGTCGAGGAGAAGGATGTATCGGTCATTCTGACCAACGGCATTCTCACTATCAAGGGGGAGAAGAAGCAGAATAAAGAGGAGACGAACGAGAATTACTATCTGGCGGAGCGCAGCTACGGCGCGTTCGAACGGTCACTTCGGCTCCCAGAGACCATCGACCAGGCGAAGATTGAAGCCAAGTTCGACAAGGGTGTTCTCAAGGTCAAGGCAGCCAAGAAGCCGGAGGCCGTCAAGGCCGCGCGCAAGATTGAAATCAAGCCGGCGTCATAGTGTACGCAGGCAGAGTGCGGTTCACACTAATCGGCCGCACTCTCTTGCATTCCCCTTAACGGTGTCTCGAGCTGCCAATTGAGCAGTCTTATTCCGTCATCGAGTTGTTGCGTATCGGGAATCGACGCCGTTTCAAGATCTTGTGGGAAATCTTACGCTCATGATTGTGGTGACTGCGGCCACTCGCGCGCTAGTCTTTTATTTGTGCCCGCCGTTTGACCTCGACCGCGAAGGTGTATCCGACACCGCGCACCGTTTTGATGAACGAGGGATGGTCGGGGTCACGCTCGATCTTCTTGCGCAGCCGCGCGATGAGATTGTCTATGGAGCGGTCGAGGGGCGACCAGTCCTGCCCTTTCAGAAGGTCCATGATGTCGTCGCGAGACAGCACACGATGCGGCCTCTTGACGAACGCTTCCAGCAAGTTGAATTCGCTCGTGGTTAGGCCCCGCTCCTCTCCGGTGTCACGCTTCAGGCTCCTGAGATTGAGGTCGAAAACCCAGTCCGCAAAAACATAGCGTTGCCCCGAAGGCACGGCTTGCTCGTTTGCTGCCGATCGCCTGAGAACAGCCCGCACTCGAGCCAACAGCTCGCGTAGCTCGAACGGCTTGGCGAGGTAGTCGTCGGCGCCGAGCTCGAGCCCGACAATCCGATCGACGGGATCCCCCTTCCCAGTGAGCATGATGATCGGAACATTGTGATTCCTGCGAATCTCGCGCGCCAGATCGAGTCCGTTCTCCTTACCGAGATTGAGGTCCAGAGTGACCAGTGTGATTGGATGCTGATCAAGGCATGCGCGCAGCTCGGCGCCATCTTTTGCTTCGGAGACGGCAAAGCCTTCTCCCTCGAAACACCGGCGCAACAGCGTCCGAACCTTGGGGTCGTCGTCAACGACGAGGATGTGCACATCGGTCATGGATCGGCACTTGAATGTGATATAGGGCTCCTCGCCAAGGTATACTGTGTTCGCACATGCTTCTGGTAACACTATTCAAGGGCAAAGTGCACCTGTTCGGGAGCCCATCATGTCACAGCCCCCTGACCAAATGCCTTCGCCCGAGGCCCAGGCTGCCAAGCTTCGCGGCATCCTCGAATCCGCCGTTACCGCCATCATTACCATCGATGACCGCGGTATCATCGAAAGCGTAAATCCGGCAACCGAGCGCCTGTTTGGATACAACGTTGCCGAGCTCGTTGGCCACAACGTCAACGTCTTGATGCCCGAACCTTATCGGACGGAGCACGACGGCTACCTTAGCAACTATCTTAGAACAGGCACCAAGAAGATCATCGGCATTGGTCGTGAGGTCAGCGGCCGGCGCAAAGATGGAACAACGTTCCCGGTTTACTTGTCCGTGAGCGAGTTCAAGGCAGACGGCCGGCGCTACTTCACTGGCATGATCCACGACATCAGTGACCGCAAGCACGTCGAGGAAGCTCTGAGGGAAAGCGAGCGCCGGTTTGCACAAGCCCAAAAAATGGAAGCAGTGGGCCAGTTGACGGGCGGCATCGCTCACGATTTCAACAATTTGCTTCTGGTCGTCAGCGGCAATCTCGAGTTGCTCGAGCCGTACCTTGACCGCGAGGAGCCCAAGGCCCTTTTGAAGGAAGCACAGGATGCCACCTCTCTAGGGTCTAAGCTGACGGATCAGCTCCTGACGTTTGCGCGCCGCCGACACCTGGATCCGCAGGTCATCCAGCTCAACGATCTGGTTGTCAGCATCACCGACATGCTGCGGCGGACGCTCGGAGAGCACATCACGTTATCGACCTCGCTGGCACGCGAGGTCTGGCCCACTCGCGCCGATCCCGGCCAATTCCAGAGTGCGATCGTCAACATGGCAGTTAATGCGCGAGATGCCATGCCGCACGGTGGCAAGCTGGTGGTCGAAACCCGAAACATCCTGCTCGACAACGAACATGCGGACCTCCAGTCCGAGCTGAAGCCAGGGGAATACGTGCAGCTGTCGATCTCCGACACCGGCACGGGCATGCCGCCCGAAATCCGCGACCGGGTGTTCGAACCCTTCTTCACCACCAAGGAGAAAGGGCGCGGCACCGGCCTTGGCCTGGCGATGGTGTATGGCTTTGTCAAACAATCGGGTGGCCATGTGACGATCTATAGCGAGGTCGGGCACGGCACTACCATCAATCTGTACCTTCCACGTGCCGACGCCGCTTCCGTCACCTCTGCATCCGATCCGAACAAAGGCGGCGTCGATCCCCACGCGCGCGAGACGATTCTCGTCGTGGAAGACGATGAGCGGGTGCGCAAGCTCACCGTCAGGCGGCTCAACATGATCGGCTATCGGGTGCTCGAGGCCAGCGACGGTCCAACAGCCCTCGAAATGCTCAGCCACGGTAGCGCTGTTGACCTGGTCTTCACCGATCTGATCATGCCAGGCGGCCTGTCGGGCCGCGAGGTTGCCATCCGGGCGCGGGAGCTCAAACCAGGCATCAAAGTCCTGTTGACCTCCGGGTATGCAGAAGAGCTGGTCCGTGGCGACGACCTGCAACGCGAGCAGCTCAAGGTCTTGCGCAAGCCCTACCAGCAAGCCGACTTGGTGGCGGCTCTGCGTGAGATCCTCGGCGATACGCCGCATCGAGATCATAACTGGCGGCTCCAATTACTTGCACTCGTTTGATTGCGATCAAAGCCTGTGCGGCCAGCACATGCCATTTTGCCAGCTTATGTCGCTCTCATGCGCGTCACTTTGCGCCCGGGGCGCGGTGCTCGACGCAAACCTGTCTGGTCATTGATCGGGATCAATTCCCGTACGGAAAACGTGGAAGAGCCTAAACAAGTGCTGCCCTCAGCGCTTTTCTCAAGCTTGGACGATCGCGTGAACCAACATCCCACTCAGCTTCGGTTCGCCGTTGCCACGTTCGACACGTGGGATGATTTGCGCAATGCACTGCAGCACTTGAGCCTCGAGGGATTGCGGAGTGATGTGACCAGCTGCCTTGGGTTGCAGCATGTTTTCACCGGCGCGGCCCCAATTGCAGCATTGCCGGCAGCCGTAGCTATCCAGGAGCTTCCCTTTCCGGAGAATCTGCATCGAATTTGCTGCACGGCCGGACAGCTCGCGCAATGTCTTGCGGAACGGCTTCGTGCAGGGGCGCCGACTTTGAAGGTTGCCCTCACTCATTGGCTGATACCGCGCCATGCCGCCCAGCTTCAGGAGGCCGTCGAGGCTGGAAGAATCATTCTATGGGTCCAGCTGTTCGACAACGAGAGCGAGCGTCGCGCCTATCGGAGCTTGCTCGCCAGAAGCTCGAATTCCGTCGGCGTCCACGACCTCGTCGGCGAGTGATCCGCACTGTACCGCAGCGCTCGGACCGACCGGTACAAACCGATACAATCTCTCTCACAATGCAGGAATAGCAGCGACAGGGACATGCTCCATTGGCGGGGTTAACCGATCCTGCAGGGAGCCTCATTGATGTCGACCTTGTCTCAGCACAGCTTTGGCGATCATTCACCCATTCGACCAGCCGTAGGTGCAAGTGCCGCCGGTTTCGAGCAGGGCATGTCGCACGCAGCCCTGCGACGCGTCGAGGCCAAGGAGTTTCTCTTTGCCGAGGGAGACGAGATTTCCCATGTGTACCGCGTAGAGACTGGGGCCATCGCTCTTTACAAGGTGCTCGCCGACGGGCGGCGCCAGGTCATGGGCTTTGCCTATCCTGGCGACCTGATCGGCCTAGGCATCGAAGGCGAGCACGGCATGAACGCCCAGGCTATCAAGCCGACGCGGGTGCGCTGCCTGCCGGTCGCGTCGTTGCGGCAGTCCGCTGCCAGGGACCCCATGCTGGGCTTCAAGCTCTACGAGGCGCTCGCGAGGGAGCTGGCGGCAACCCGAGACTTCATGTTGACCACAGGACAGCGCAGCGCCGTCGAGCGTGTCGCAGGTTTTCTGTTGGCGTTCTCCCGACGCAACGCACGCAACGGTCAGGATCCCGCGAGCTTCGAGCTGCCGATGACGCGTACCGACATCGGCGACTTTCTGGGTCTCACCATCGAGACTGTGAGCCGCACCTTCACGAAACTCAAGCTGCGCGGACTAATCGAGCTGCCGCATTGCAATCAGGTGACGTTGCTCGATATCGACGAGTTGGAGCGACTGGCAGACGGTGAAGAGGGCGTCTAAATGACCGTCGCGGAAACTGCACGAGTCGCATTGATGCAGATCAACGATGAGAGACCTGGTATGCGCGAGGCTTCCGGGCAGCCACATTATCTTTCGGGGAGCAAATGCCAGCCCAAAGTTTTCAACCCATTTTTGGTGAGTTGGGGTGCGGCGTCGCCCGTTCCCGGTGTGACGGTCGTGCAGGTTGCTTTCGATGCGCCCTGGGGGTGGTTGGCGTCTGGCTGGCGCGATCTGTGGGCAGCGCCGCACGTCAGTCTGGCCTACGGTGCCGCATTCGCCGTCTTGTCAATCGGCTTGACGCTTGGCCTGATGGTGAGCGGTCTTGAGTTCCTTATTCTCGCGCTTGGTGCTGGTTTCCTGTTGATTGGACCGATCGCTGCGGTTGGACTCTATGAAACCAGCCGGCGTCTCGAGATCGGGCAGAGACCCGGGTTAGGCGATATCCTTAAGGTGGCAACGCAGGCGCCCGGCCAGCTGGGGTTCTTCGGCGCTATCCTGGCGTTCTTGTATGTCGTGTGGGCACAGATCGCGTTCCTGCTCTTTATGCTGTTCATCGGCAGCAACCCTCTGCCGCCGGCCAACGAATTCCTGCCAACCTTGCTGTTCACACCGCGCGGACTTGGCCTTCTTGTGTCTGGAACGATTGTCGGTGGCGCAATCGCCCTCCTGGTCTTTGCCATTTCAGCCATTTCCGTGCCGCTGTTGATGACGCGGCGCTTGGATGCGGTGACGGCGATTAGAGCGAGCCTTGCAGCGGCGATCGCCAATCCGAAACCGATGGCGTTGTGGGCGGCCCTTATTGCCGGCTTCATGGCGCTCGGAATTGCCACGCTGTTTGTGGGGTTGGCGTTCGCGTTTCCTCTGATTGGGCACGCCACATGGCACGCCTTTCGTGATCTGGTTCGCGAGCAACCGACAGCCAACCTATGAGCGGTCGACCTCGTCGTCCTGCAGTGCGCGCCAGGCGGCACCCTCGAGATCCTCGAACTGGCCGCTGCCAAGCGACCATAGGAACGCCACGAGACCGAGCAGACCGAGTAGCAGCGCGCAGGGTATGAGCCAGGCGAGTGCGGTCATCGTGCAAGCTCCAGCCGCATGACCTTGAGCCTGACCGCATTGACGGTGACCGCGATCGAGGAGGCGGACATGGCGATCGCGGCCAGCAAGGGCGTGACCAAACCCGCCATGGCCAGCGGCACGAACAGCAGATTGTAACCGGTGGCGATGGCAAAGTTCTGCAACGCAATGCGCCGAGCGGCGCGCGCGACGGCAAGTGTCTCCACAACTGGAGCGAGGCGCTCGCCTTGGACCACGGCATCAGCGGCCGTTTGCGAAATGTCGGCGGCGCTCGAGGGTGAGATGGAGGCGTGAGCAGCGGCGAGCGCGGGTGCATCGTTGAGACCGTCCCCGACCATCAACACCTTGCGCCCTTTCGCCTTGAGTGCTTCGAGGCGGGCGATCTTGGCGGCTGGTAGGGCGCCGGAAATCCAGCTATCGATCCCGGCATGAGCCGCAGCGGCCTCGACTACAGTCGACTGGTCACCGGACAGTAGCTCCGTTTGAAAGCCCGCCTGGCGCAGGTGCGAGACAACGGTCGCCGCATCGAGCCGCAGCCGATCCTGGAAGGTCAGCGCGACCGGGCTGTCCTGGCCGACCCGAAAGTAGACAATAGCCGCGCCGGCGAGGGTCGGCTCGACGCCACACCAAGCGGCAGAGCCGAGGCGCTCGGACCTGTCCGGGCCGATACACTCGAGTTCCGAAGCCTGGCACTTCGCGAACTCCGCTGGAGGGCTGGATGGCCAGGCCGGCGGCTTCGGCCGCCCGGACGACCGCACTGGCATAGGGGTGGCGACTGGCGGCGGCGAGGGATGCTGCGCGCGCAAGAGTTCGCGTTGTCCATGCTTTGGCTGGCAGCCAAAGTTGGCTCGCCCAGCGTTAGCGTTCCGGTCTTGTCGAAGACAACGGTATCGATCTCGGCCAATCGTTCCAATCCGTCGGGCGCTTTGACCAGCACACCTTTGGCAAACAGCCTGCTGGTGGCGGCAACCTGCACCGCGGGCACGGCGAGCGCCAGGGCGCATGGGCAGGTGATGATGAGGACTGCGATCGCCGTTGTCAGCGCAGCTTCCCACCCGTGACCGGTCAGAATCCAGCCGAGGAAGGTGACGAGCCCGAGTACATGCACTGCGGGTGCATACAAGCCCGCTGCCTGGTCGGCCAGCCGAACGTAGCGCCCGCGCGCCTGCTCGGCAGCGGTCATCAGGCGACCGATCTCCGCCAGCAACGTGTTCTGGTCGGTGGCTGTTGCTTCCGTCAGCAAAGATCCCGACAGATTGATGGTGCCGGCATAGATGAGGTCTCCGGGACGCACGGACACGGGCATGGTTTCGCCGGTGATGAGGTTGGCGTCGACCTCGCCATGGCCCTCCACGAGGCGCCCGTCGACGGCAAAACGCTCGCCGGCCACGGTCAGGACGCGCATGCCGGGCTCGAGCGCGCGGGCGCTTATCCGCAAAGTGGTGCCATCGGGGTGGACGATAGTGGCCGCGGACCCACGCAGTCCCAGGAGGTTAGCTGCGGCGCCGGCCGCGCGGGAGCGCATGTGCTGGTCGAGGAAGCGGCCAACCAGCAAGAAGAACAGGAGGGTCACCGCGGCATCGAAGTAAACCTGCTCGCTGCCGCGCGCAGTCTGGTAGAGGCTCATGGCTGTCGCCAGCGTGACGCCGAGCGAGATTGGCACGTCCATGTTGAGGCGGCGGGCGCGCAGGGCTTGCGCGGCAGACGCGAAAAATGGCTGGCCCGCATAGCCCACGACGGGCACCGCGATCAGAGCCGAGAGCCAGTGGAACAGTGCCTGCACCGAGGGGCTCATGTCGCCCGCCGTCCCGGACCAGACCGAGACCGACAACAGCATAATGTTGGCGGCTGCGAACCCGGCGACGCCGACGCGTTTGAGTAGAGCCTGATCAGCCGTTGTTGCTGGTTCTGCAGCATCCTGGGAGAGCTCGGCAGCCTTGAAGCCGACGCGGCCGAGCGCCTCGACAAGGTCGACGCTGTTGGGCCCGCTAGCGTTGTGCACAACCGCGACGCGCCCGGCGGACAGGTTGGCCCGTGCCGAAGCGACGCCGGGCACGCCCACAAGTGCCAGTTCGATCTTGCGCATGCAGCCGCCGCAATGCATGCCTTCGACGGCCAAAGTTGTCGTCACGCATTTTGGAACCGCATCAGCGGGCGACTTCATGTGGCTGCCGACGGCCATCTGCGTCAAGGCTTGAGCCATAGGCGCCTCCGGATGCGATAGACAGGATCGGCGGTCTCGTGCACGCGGACTTCGAGCGAGACAAGCCAGTTGCCTTCCGCCAGCGGCGACACGAGTGCTTGGTACCGTCCTGCGGAGGTCTCCTTCAGTTGGAAAACGATGTCGTGCCGGTTGGTGGAGGGTCGGCCTAGCACGCCAGCAATCTTCATCCCTCGCACCGGACGACCATCCTCCTCAGCGAGCGTCATGCGCACGTAGCCGCCCCGATCGATCTCAACCGTCTCAGCCCAGCGGAGGCGCGCTTGTTGCTCATCGGCGGCGATGCGCTCGTTGTATTTGAGACCCTTGCGATAGGGCTCGTTGGCAACGAGGCCCGAGTAAGTGGAGACTGCGGAATAAATCATGGTGCCGTTGACTAGGAAGATGGCGGCGAAGAAGCCGACAAAGGCTCCGAGCACGTGGCTTCCGCGCAGGCCCTGCCGTCTCGGTACGCTGGGCAGAACGGTCGGGCTCATGGGTTCCCCCGGCTCGGGACGGCGGGCTTTTGGAACTGCGTGGTACGCGCTGTTTCTTGACCGGATGCAAGGTCGCGAACGACCAGCGCGAACGACACGCCGGTACTTTCTAGCTTGGCGAGCCCGGCAACAGGTACCGTCACGAGCACGCGCAGCTCGCGCAGATCGTCAGTTGCCACGCGGATTGCAGCGCCTGTATCCATGCCCACAATCGCCAATCTGGCCTGGACCAGCCCGCGCGCCTCGAGGCTGAACTCGCGCGGCTCGTGCAGCTTGTTGAGGATTTTGACAGTGTAGCCGTTGCGCACGCCATTGTCCGAGAGCAGCACATAGGGCGGATTGCGATCATGGAGGACGTTGACCTCGAGTGTGGTGCGGTTGAGGAGAGCCACCAACATGACGACGCCGCCCAGTGAGATCAGCCCGGCATAGAGCAGCGTGCGCGCGCGAAAGAGTCGCAATGGCGCCGTGCCGCCTTTGGCGGCGGCCTCCTGTCCGGCGATGGTGTCGTAGGCGATCAGCGCGCGCGGCCGGCCGATCTTGTCCATGATGTCGTTGCAGGCATCGATGCAAAGCCCGCACTGAATGCACTCGAGCTGGGAGCCGTCGCGAATGTCGATGCCGGTCGGGCAGACAGCGACGCAGGCCTTGCAGTCGATGCAGTCGCCTCGTCCCTCCCACGGCTGACCCTTCTTGTGAGCCCCGCGGGGCTCGCCGCGATGCGTGCGGTAGCTGACGAGCAGCGTTTCGTGATCGATCATGGCGCCCTGGATGCGCGGCCAGGGGCACATGTAGATGCAGACTTGCTCGCGGGCGATGCCTCCGAGCAGGTAGGTGGTCAGCGTGAAGACGCCGAGGAACAGATAGGCGATGGCCGGTGCGGTGCCGGTGAGCAACTCGCCGGCGAGCGTCGGCGCATCGCGGAAATAGAAAACGAACGCGCCGCCCGTAGTCAGGCCGATGGCCAGCCAGGACAGATGCGTCATGCCTTTCTTGAAGAGCTTCACCGGCCCCCACGGTCGCTTGTCGAGCGCGATGCGTGCGTTGCGGTCGCCCTGCCAGAAGCGCTCGACCACGATCATGAGATCGGTCCATACCGTCTGCGGGCAGGTGTAGCCGCACCAGACGCGACCAGCGGCGGAGGTGATGAGGAACAGCGTCAGCGCCGCGAGCACGAGCAGGCCGGTGACGAAGTAGAACTCCTGCGGCCAGATCTCGAGGAAGAAGAAGAAGAAGCGGTTGTGGGCCATGTCCAGCAGCATGGCCTGATCCGGCAAATCAGGACCGCGATGCCAGCGTAGCCATGGCAAGGCGTAGTAGATGCCGAGCGTCACCGCCATCACCAGCCACTTGACGGTGCGAAATCGACCGTGTGCGAGCTTGGGATAGATCTTCTGCCGACCGGCGTAGAGCGCGCGCTCTTCCTGCCGATTAACGGCCTGGACGTCATGGCGCGCGATGCCAGGGGCTGCCTGCTTGTCAGGCGCTCTGACGATACCGGTGGTCATGTAGGTCATATCGGTTCGGCGGAACCGCACCTCTGGACCGACGACACTCTCTTCCGAGCCACATCTTGCAGGACACCTTTGAGCGACCCCAAGCATCTGACGACAGGCTCGGCCGGCGTATTCGTTGCGCCGGCCAGGCACGCGACTTCGCCCGCACGATCTGACTGATCAAAGCCGGAAAGGATTAGCGCCATCTCGCATCCACACCCGCACATACTATCGGCCTTTCTCTTAATGTAGTCATTTGCCGCCACCGAGGCTGTGCACATAAACGCTAAGAGCCTTGATGGTCACGGGATCCAGCCGGCCCGCCCACGCCGGCATCATGCCGCCGCGTCCGGTGCGGATGCTCTCGACGATCGCCGGCTTGGCGCCTCCGTAGAGCCAAATCTCGTCTGCCAGGTTCGGTGCGCCCTGCTCCTGCTGGCCCTTGCCGTCCGCACCATGGCAGCTCGCGCATTGCTCGGCGAACAGCTTCTGACCTCTCCCGACCGCTATCGGGTCGGTCGATTTGGCAGTCAGCGACAGTATGAACTCGGCCGCATCGTTGATCTGCGCATCGTCCATCAGCTTGTCGAGGCCGTAGCGAGGCATCAGCGAGGCACGCGTGTCCTTCTGGTCTGACCGGATGCCGACGCTGATGGTTCTATGGATATCTGTAATGGCCCCACCCCAGAGCCAATCGTCGTCATTCAGGTTGGGATAGCCTGTGAAGCCCTGGGCGCCGCGGCCGTGGCACGGCCCACAGTTGGTTTGAAACGCCGCAGCACCGCCAGCTATCGCGAAGCGCAGTAGATCCGACGAATTTCTGATCTGATCGAGCGGTGTGTTGTCCAGTTGCTCGCGGAACTGACCCTGGGCCGCATGCGCGGCTTTGACCTCGTCCGCGACGGTGGTGCGCTGGCTGTAGCCGAAGACGCCCTTGGTGTAGCCGGCAAATGTCGGCCATGCCGGATAAACGATCCAGTAGCCAATTGCCCAAAGGATAGTGGCATAGAAGGTAAGGAGCCACCATCTAGGCAGCGGCTTGTTCAGCTCTTTGACACCATCCCATTCGTGGCCGGTGGTTTCGACGCCGGTGACGTCGTCGATCTCGCTCTTTCTCATTGACCGGCGCTCCCACTGTCGCTGTCCGGCTTGTGTCGGAGGTCGAGCGCGCGACGTTGCACCTCCTCGAAGCGCGGTCCATTTTTTGGCCACAGCGCGTACGTGAGCACACCGGCAAACATAGCGACAAACATCAGCAACGAGGCCACCTGGCTGATGGTTGCGACCGTATCGTAGGCCATGGCCGAGGCTCCTATCGTGCGTTCGGCCCGGAGGCGTCGAAGCTGGTGAAATCAACGAGCGTGCCAAGGACCTGCAGGTATGCGACCAGCGCGTCGAGCTCGGTTGGCTGATTGTCGGGCCTGCCATCGAACTTGGCGACTTTGGCCTTGGGATAGCGGCGCAACAGCTCACGCGCGGGCCGACTATCCGGCGTCACCTGCGCTGCCAAGTCGGTCTGCGCCTTCTCGATCATCTCATCGCTGTAGGGAACGCCGACCAGTCGCAGCGTCTTCAGCCGCGCAGCAATGTCTTGAGTGTCGAGCTTCGTGTCGGCAAGCCATGGATATCCCGGCATGATGCTCTCCGGCACGACGGCGCGCGGGTTGATCAGGTGCTCCGTCTGCCATTGATCGGAGTATTTGCCGCCGACCCGTGCCAGATCCGGGCCAGTACGCTTCGAGCCCCACTGAAATGGGTGGTCGTACATGCTCTCTGCAGCCAGGCTGTAGTGACCGTAGCGCTCAACCTCGTCCCGGAGCGTGCGCACCATCTGGCTGTGGCAGCCGTAGCAGCCCTCGCGGATGTAGATGTCGCGTCCGACCTGCTCGAGCGGCGAATACGGCCGCATGCCTTTCACCTTCTCGATGGTGCTCTCAACCCAGAACAGGGGAGCGATCTGCACGATGCCGCCGATCGACACGACTACGAGGATGCCAATCAGCAACAGGATGGAGTTCTTCTCGAAGACTTCGTGTTTCATCGGCTCCCCCCTATTCCGCCGGCGCCAGCCGAAGCTCAGGCGCGGCGGCGATGCGGGGCTGATCGGCCGCGTCGACAGGCTCGTCGCCACGCACCGTGCGCCAGATGTTGTAGGCCATGATCAGGGAGCCGATCAGGAACAGCAGGCCGCCGACGGCGCGGATCACGTAGTAGGGCTTCATGGCCTCGACCGTCTCGATAAACGAGTACTGCAGGAAGCCCAGCTTGTCGTAGGCGCGCCACATCAGACCCTGCGTGATGCCAGACACCCACATGGCAGTGATGTAGAGCAGAATGCCGATTGTCGCGGTCCAGAAGTGCCACTCGACCAACCGCATCGAGTAGAGACCGCGCCGGCCCCACAACCACGGCACCAAGCAGTAGATGGCGCCGAAAGACACCATGGCGACCCAGCCGAGCGCGCCTGAGTGCACGTGGCCGATGGTCCAGTCCGTATAGTGAGAGAGCGAGTTGACGGCCTTGATGCTCATGACCGGCCCCTCGAACGTCGACATGCCATAGAACGCAACCGACATGACGAGGAGCCGCACGACCGGATCGGTTCTGAGCTTGTCCCAGGCTCCGGACAGCGTCATGAGGCCGTTGATCATTCCACCCCACGACGGCATCCACAACATGATGGAGAACGTCATGCCGAGCGTCTGCGCCCAGTCGGGCAGCGCCGTGTAGTGCAGATGGTGCGGTCCCGCCCAGATGTAGAGGAAGATCAGCGTCCAGAAGTGCACGATGGAGAGGCGGTAGGAGTAGACCGGCCGCTCCACGCGCTTGGGGATGAAGTAGTACATGATGCCGAGGAAGCCGGCGGTGAGGAAGAAGCCCACGGCGTTATGGCCGTACCACCACTGCGTCATCGCATCCTGCACGCCTGAGTAGACAATGTAGCTCTTCGGGCTGGTCAGGCTCACCGGGATGGTGGCGTTGTTGACCAGATGCAGCATGGCAATGGTGACGATGAAGGCTAGGTAGAACCAGTTCGCCACGTAGATGTGCGGTTCCTTGCGCTTCGCCAGCGTGCCTAGGAATACGAGGAGATAGACCACCCACACGAGGGTGAGCCAAAGATCGGCGTACCATTCAGGCTCCGCGTACTCTTTGCTCTGCGTGATGCCGAGAAGGTAGCCGGTGCCGGCAATGATGATGAACAGCTGATAGCCCCACACCACGAACCAGGGCGCCCAGCGGCCGGCAAGCCGCGTATGGCATGTGCGCTGCACGACATAGAAGGAGGTGGCAAGCAGCACGTTGCCGCCGAACGCGAAGATCACAGCTGATGTGTGCAGCGGCCGCAATCGGCCAAAGCTGGTCCACGGCAGGTCGAGATTCAACTGCGGGAAGGCAAGCTGCCAGGCCAGGACGTCGCCAACCACAAAGCCGGCAATGCCCCAGACTACGGCCGCTATGGTGGCGACCTTGATGGGGCCGTCCATAAAATGTGCGTTGGTCTCGAGCGGCGTGTCGTCCTGAAAGGAAATTTGCAATATCACGATCGACGCGATGATCCCAGCAATCAGGAAGATCAGGCCATGGAAGGCCATGCCTGAGTCCCGGGATGCAATCACTAGGACTAAGCCACAAACGGCAACGCCCAGCGCACCCATGAGCGCCATGGAATCGGCAAGCGCGGACTTCTCCGCTTGTGTTGATGTCGTCATCAAGCGCCCTTCAGCCTAGCCGAACAGTTGCGCCGCCCTGTCAGCGCACTTGGAGCCAATGAGCCAAGAACGCGGATGGTGTGCTTTGATGCAGATCAAGGGCTCTCTGGCCTGACTGGGCCCTTCGTGTGCCGTGGCTAAACCATGGTTAGGCCCCTCATCGCTGTCCTTTGTGAGATACCCTTGCTACTTGCCGCCATTGTGGAAGCGTCGCGTTGGGCGCCGAGGACTGTGGGGTTGCGGCAAGACTGGCCGCCGCTGCCGCTGATGAGGTTCAGTGCGCTGGCCAGTAGATCGCCGATCTCGTCGTTGGCAGCGCGGGCTATCACCGGCCGTAGTTCACCAGCTTTGCCACTCCACAGGGCGCCACCGATGCAGTCATGCTCGTGGCCCATGGTCGCCTGCGCTGGTCCGATGTGGACGAGCCGTGTGACAAAATTCTGGTTCGTTTGATCCGCATCAATACGGCTTGGCTTCCGGCCGTATCAAAATAGCCGACGAGTAGCCTAGCTCCGGAGTTTCCTTATGCATTCCAAATTGCGGAAGCCATGTGCAAGCGTGGAGGCCAGCCAATCTCCAAGTGATCTACTGTCTGAGATCGAGCGTCTGACGGAGACCGCCTTGGCTCGTGCGGACCACTTGCGCGATCGGATGCGTGACGGCACCGAGGTGGACACAGACGAGGCATCGCAACTCTCCTTGGTCCTGGACACGCTCCTACAGCTCAAGATGTCGAAGGATCTGCTTCAGCAATCGATCGCGCTCGATATGGCGAAGCTGGATTAGATCTGGGTCGAGGGGGGACGAGATGAAACAACTTACATTTTCAATTCTGGCGAGTTGCCTTCTGCTCGTGACGCTGCCCGCGGCTGCCAAATCAGAGACGCACGACCATCGCCGTCATCGTCACACTCATCACGGCATGCACCATCATCACCACGCTCATCACAGCATCCGTCATCAGCTGCACCTTTGCCTATTTCATTGGCAGCAGGCGCACAACGTGAAGGGCGCACATCTGCACCATCGCCGCGAAACCAAGAAGGCCGTCAAGAGTATCGGACGTAGGTTGGACGTCCGCCACCACTGACCACTGTACAGAGAGCCTCGCCGTATATTGTTCTTCACCGGATGGTTTCGTCCTCGCGACGCCGGTCACAGGCCAGAACTTCGCGACGATAGATCTGCTGTGGGAAGCGTGGTCTCGCTTTGAGGCCAACCATCGGCTGATGGTGAGAACGGTTCCGCCAATCTGACACTCGACGGCTCAGTAGCCAACCGTTGGGGAGAGATCGCAGCTCCTCAAACCAAAGGACGTTCAGCGTCTCGCGCGTAGCGCGATGAGTCTTTGCATGCGCGCGCGCCGCGCCAGATCTTCGTTGTCGGCCGTGAACTCTGCTTCCAAGTCTTGCTCGAATTGAACCAGATCCTTCGGCAGCGGCATGCCGAAGCTCTTCAGCTCATTGAGTGTCTGGCGGATCTGCAGATAGATCTCGTGCCGGTCGCGAGGCTCGTTTTGCATCAAAGTGAGCAGCAGCCCTAGCTCCGCTTCCTTGTCCTCGAACGCCATGTGGTCTTCCTCCACTCCTGTGCAATGTGAAGGTTATTCTTCTTAGTCAGCTTATCGTTTAGGCACCTTGATGATCGATCAGCTGATAAGTTGGTAGCCTTTTAAGCTGAGGTATACTCCAAGCAGAAGAAACAACGCTCCGCTCGTCATCGTCCCGGCGCGATTGCCGACGACCGGCATGGCAACGGCTGCAGATTGCTCCGGCATGAGCATGCGCACTATGCCGCCAAATACGGAAAACCACCCGGCCAGGGTTATGATGACGCGCCAGTCCGCGACCCAGACATTGTGCACGCGCACCATCGAAAGGCCGGCAACCAGCAGCAGAATGCCAGCCAGAAAAACCGCGGGCAAGCTCCCTGGCATTTGTCCGGCCATAGCCTCGAGAGAACGCCCATTGGTCAACATCGCCAGACCTATTGTCGCGAGGACTGGACCGATCAGCCCAGCAAGCAGTTCGGAATACGCCATAGTTGTCCCCTTATGCAAAGCGTTGTGCCAACGTCTCGAGCGGCCACACTCGAAGTCCCGTGCCTGGAGATAGCCGCCGATGCAATGACTACTTGGGTTGCCGGCAACCGGGTTGATGCTCATCAAAATGCGCGCAACATTTGTTACACACAGCCACGCTGTCACGCCCCTGCCGCGGTCGGCATTCCGACGCGGAGTTCCACGTTTCCTTCGAGCCTATGAAAAGTTGGCGTTCATGGCGGCGATACGAGGATGTCGCAGGGCGCTTCTGCCAGCATAGAGTGAGCAAGCTTCCCTATCTCTAAGTGTCCAGCCCAGAGTGTCTTGCTATGAAATTGCATGTGCGCTGGTCGACCGCGCTGGGCGTATGAGCTGACACGCAAGCCTCCGTAGAACCGCGATTGGGGTCAGCCGCATGACTAGGATGCGTCAAGTTCGCTGGGTTGGCAACGGGAGATCGAGCGGGGAGTTTGTAGCTGTGTTTCGTCGAGGGCTCTGCTAATTCTGCAAGAGCCGCTGTCGGGGCCGGCATCTTATCGTTCGGTGCGCCTGATCGTGCGCAGCCGGAAAGGGAGGATCCGAGCGTATGATAGAAAGTGTGTGCAAGATCGCCGGGATCGCTTTGCTGGGCCTAGTCGCGAGCGCAGCGACATGCCCGGCACAGCCGGCGGATGCTAAGCGCGGTCATGCGCTTGCGGCGCGCCTGTGCGCGCAATGCCATCGGGTCGACGGCGCTTCTACAAGTGCAGTGCTCGCCGATGTCTCCAGTTTTGCCGCCATAGCCGCACGTCCAAATGTCTCTGCGGAGCAATTGGCGGGCCGGATCATAGTCCCACATCCTGAAATGCCGGGCGTCCAGCTCACGAACTCACGAGATCCGGGACATTATCTCGTACATCCTCAGCCTGAAGTAATTGCGGAGCACCTAACGTGCGCAACTGCTCGGGTGCCGGTCTTAGCGGGCGGCGAGCGAGCAAAATGCCGCCTGGCCCAGCACCCAGAGCTGAGCCGGCACTCCTGTGAGCTGCCAAGCTTTGGTCCTGCCCGAGGCGCAGAGCGTTAGAATCACCGATTTTCCTGCCGCAGACTCATGATGTAGGCAATGATGTTGTCGCGGTCTCGACCCTCCAGCACGAAACTGGGCATTGTCTCGTGCGACGTCTGCAGGGCTGCGGCAAGCGCCCGTCCCGTCATGCCGGGCGTGTTGGCGAGCGCAAAGAAGCTCGGAGCGTCAAGGTGCGGAGAAAGCCCCGGTCCGAGGGCGTGGCATTGGGTGCATTGGCTATGCGCATAAACACGACCTGCCTGGGTGTTTCCCGGCTCCTGTGCTCTTGCCCAAAGAGGAGCCAAGGCAAGGAGAAGCACCAATGTCCCGCGCAAGGCTTGCATCGTGGATATCCAGGTTGTGGCTCAAGGCTCGTTAAGCAGGCTTCGTAACGACTAGACAGTCGGCAGGTCGACCTTGCGCGACTTTGCGAATGCCGCGACCAGTTCGTTCTTTTTCGCATCGAATGGGAGCCGGGGAATGGACCCCAACAGCAGGCACCGCAAGCAGTGTGACTCGTATTCACCAATGGCAAGCCGCACATCCTGAACCAGCAATTCCTCATTAGCCCCAAGTGCGCCGGACGTGCCATCGTGTGCTGTCATGAAGACTTCTCCGTTTGCTGCCGCGCGCTTGCCTCAGTGCAACAGGGTTCGGTGCATGCGGCCTGGACTTGCTGGGGTGGGGTCACAGGCCTGCATTCGAACAAGGTTGCTCAACGTTTGTAGCCGGCTGAGCTTGTCCTTGATCGCCTGCAATTCCGAAAGTGCACGGAACTGAGCTGGTGAGCCGTTACTGCAGTTCGCCAGCGTTTCCAGCAGCTGTGCGATCTGCGCCTGCGCAACGGCTGTGACCTCGTCAGTTTCCGCGATCAAACGAGCCTGGAGGGCAAATTTCATCCTCATATGATAAAAATTAGTGTGGACGCCGACATGTGCTTTGATCCACGTCAAGACATCGGCAGCACTTGCCGATCAAGCATAAGCATTCACGTTTGCAAAAAGAGAAACTGCTGCTTTGGGCAAGGCTCAATCGCTGCTCTGTGAAGCCTTGCCGGGCCAAATCGGCATGGCTGTGCGTGCGCTGTTGGACTCTTGCCTATGAAGAAATCTTTCTTGGTCTTTCTGCTCGCTGCGCAGCTTGCAGCCGCTCCTGTAGTGCTTGCGCAAGCCCCCGAGGATACTGAGCTGGAACAATTCAGAGCGGCTTACATATCTGGCACCGGCTTGGCCTATGTTGTGATCGTGGGCGAGAAAGGCGAGCAGCTGTATCGCTATGGCGACGCCTCTCGCGAGACTGCCAAGCGTGATAGGGTTGGCTATATGCTCTTCACGTGTGCGGCCCCTCATGTGTTCTTGCGGCGTGATCCCAGGGCGAGGGCGTTGTTGGCAAGAGCGCGTGTGGTGAAGGCAGAAGATCCAGAGTTTGGGGAGCTAGACCGCAGGTACTTGACCAGCTGTCGCAACCCTTTGGTGAAATCCGCCATACCAAAGTAGGGGTGAGACGATTGGCGGGCACTGGCTGTCCCTAGGTGCTCAGGGGGCGGTTCGCAGGGACATGATAAATGCGGCCAAGTCCAAGATTTCATCCTGCGTAAGATGGTGGTTTGGCATCATACTCGGGACCGAGCGCAGCCAGCGCACCACGCCGTCAAAGGTCTGGGCTTGGCGGTTCGCAATCGCCGAAAACGTCGGCACGCCCGATCGCCCGGTTTGGTCCTCTGGCCGGGCACCAATGTGGCAATTGGCGCAAAGGCTCTGGGTCAAAGCACGCCCGCCGTCAACGTTCTGGCTACTTGCGGGCTGCCCCGACAAGCCAATGACGCATCCAACTGCAACCGCCAGTTTGTGTACCATGCCCGTCTTCGCTTTAGTTTATGAGTGCGTATCCTGACTGACCGCAGGAGCCGCAGTTCCAAGCGCTCCATTGGAGACAGAGATCGTGAACAATACAGGGGATCGCGTCGCAGCCGTTCTTGCTGGTGTTGTTGCTTTGGGCATTCCTGCCGCCGTGGCGGACGACCAACTCCTGGCGCGCGGTCAGGCGATTGCGGCACAAAAGTGCTCACCATGCCACGCCATTGGCCGCCACGATCTCCGTCCGCACGATATTGTCCTGCCTTTCCGCGACTTTCACGAGCGCTTTCCCATTCCAATGCTGGTCGAGGCGAAGGATACCGGCGTCATTTCGGGTCACGATGAGATGCCGGGATTCGACCTCTCGCAAAGTGAGATACGCGCATTGCTAGCATATATCGATAGTCTCGCTCCCAACGAGCAGAGATATGTGAAGCCGTAGTGGGCGGAGCGGCTTGAACACCGGAATTGTTGTTTCGAAGCCTTGTGCAAACGGTTCTCGAGGGTGGCTTCGGCCAGCGCCTCTTTGAGCTGGCGCGCTTCGGCGCGCAATGTCTTCACCTCATCAGAGGTTGCTTCCCGTGCCGTGTCGCCGGCGAGCCGCTTCTTGCCGGCTTCGAGGAACTCCTTGGACCAACGATAATAGAGGTTCTGGGCAATGCCCTCCTTGCGACACAGCTCGGCGACGCTGTCCTCGCCGCGCAGGCCTTCCAGGACGATGCGGATCTTGTCCTCGGCCGAGAAGTGCCGCCTGGTGGCTCGTCGGATGTCTCTGACGGTCTCCTCCGCGCTCTGCGGAGCCTGCTTTTCTCGCTGTCTCATCGTGTCCCTCCTCGGGGCCACGACGAGCTCAATTCTCTCCCTTACGCAATCAGCTCAATCTGTCCGGTGAGCGCTGACGGCGGACACCGTAGCAGTAGCCGACGATGAGCATGCGCAGCATCAGCTCCGGATCGACGGAAGGCCGGCCGATGTCGCTGTAGTGTGGCTCAAGCTGCTTGTGGAGGTCGGCCAACGCCGCGGTCACGAACACGTTCATGCGGCGCAGCAGGTGGTTCGTGGGGATGCGGTCTTCCGGCCGAAACTCGTAGAACAGCCGGCCCTGATCCCGCCGTTGCCGCCCCATCATTGCCCCGCCCCCCGCTGCCGACTATCAACAGCCAGCGGAATCACGGTTCGCAGGCCCTCTCAAGCCCTTTTTCGACATGGGGTAATTCCGGGATCGAGCCACATCAAGGTACTGGGAATCAGCTCTCCGGAACCGGACGAGGTCCACCTCATGTGGCCTCGCGATGATGGAGAGGCCGCGTCGCATTCCAAGAATCAATGCTTCAAAGACAATATATACTCTACGAGGTGGCTCACCTCTTGTTCCCGGAGCGGAATTGCCGGCATCGGATGACGCGGTATGTGCACGAACGCTCTCAGGCGTTCTCTCGTTTGGTTCGGCCGGCCTCCAATTTCGCTGAAAACTGGGCACGAAGACACCCTGGATAGTCACTCCACGCGCAATGTCCGACCCATGGCAGCCTGCGCACTCTCGCGCGGCAATCTGTTCACCCACTGCGATATCTCCAGCCTCCGAATGACCAGGAGTTGAGTGCGTGGCCAACATCAATGCTGCCAACAACACGAAACGTGCCAACATACTCACATTGAGGGCTCCTGTTGCCGGCCTCATCCGTAAGCAATGGGGCGTTCGGTCCAGTTTTAGGTCGAGCCGATACTGCGGTCCGGCCCGCTCAATCCGAATGGTCAACTCTGCCATGCAGCCTGACCATCGAGACCGTGAGCCGCACTTTCAGCAAGCTCAAGGCTCTTGGTCTTATCGAACTGCCGCAGTGTAATCGCGTCAAGCTGGTCAGGTTCAAGGAGTTTGAGAGCCTCGCCAACGGTGACGAGAAGCCCCGAGGGAGAGCCGTCATGACGGCAGATCACCGCCAGGATGAGCGGTGAGGCCAAAAGAAGCCAAGGGGCCAGAAAAGACCGGCGGACCAACCGAGGGCGAACAGACTTTCCTGTTAAGCGCCTTTGCGGGTAAAATCTTATACGTCGGCACGCGTACGGTAAAACGTCGCTAGAGCCCTTGTGGGCTGTCGGAGGAGCTGAGCCATGGACGAGCATGAGAAGCTTTCGCTCGCTCGGCAAAAAGTGGAGGCCATGACCGGCTTCTACATTCACCTCGCCGCTTTCATCCTCGTCAACGCGGTCTTGTTTATCATCAATGCCATGTCGAGTGGCGGTTGGTGGGTGCAGTGGCCAATCCTCGGATGGGGGATCGGCGTCATCGCGCACGGCCTAGCAGTCTTCGGGCGTTGGCCGAATTTGGTCACGAACTGGCAGTTACGGAAGATCAGAGAACTAAAGGAAAGAATGTAGAAGGCGCTAAGTGAGGACGCGCTTCAAGTCTTGCGCCGCCAACGGGCAGTCGACATGCGCCCTTAGCGACGCGCCCAGAATGACCGTGATAGGTACCCGGGGCCTGTTGCGGCTTACTCCCCGTCACCAACGGTGTGCTCTCGTTCAGGGTAGGATTCGAGATGGGCCCAAGCAGCCCATCGGGCCGACCCCGCAATCGTCTGCTGGCGTCGCTTCCAGCCGCCGACTTCAGTCTCCTGCGGCCTCACCTGGAACCCGTGGAGCTCAGCTACAGGCGGCTACTGTATCAGGCCAACAAGACGATTCCCTTCGTCTATTTCTTTGAGATTGGGGTCGGGTCACTCGTCAATACGATGCGCAACGGCGATGCCTCAGAGATCGGAACGATCGGCAATGAAGGCTTCGTTGGCGTGCCAGTCGTCCTTGGCGATAGACGCGCGCCGACCAGCGTTTACGTCCAAGTCCCGGGCGTCGGCGTCAGGATGGCGTCTGATCTTTTCTCCGAAGCGATGGCTCAGAGTGCGTCGCTACGCCGCTCCCGTTCGCTGCGCCGCACAAGTCCGGCCGCTATCGACGGTAGAACCGACTACTTACCATAGCGCGCTCGAGGCGTGCTCATGGCCCTGGAAAGAAGTGGCCATGATCCCGTTCAACAAAACATGACGACCAACACGATTGTCCAAACAATACCCCAGCCTACCCAAGTGATGTTGGGGTGAGCCGCCTGCCATTCCAGGATTTGCTTGTGAAAGGTCACCGCGGTCAAGCGAACAAAGAAACGCTAGGATAGGCTTCCCGCCTGCCGTGATGAGCATCAAGCTCAACTTGACGCCATGTGGCGTGTTGCGTGTTGTTTATTGGCGTGGGCCGAGGCTCGGATCCGGGAAGCCCGCGCGCATATATGTGATCACCCGCCAAATGTCGTCGCGGGAGAGCTGGTTCTTGAAGGCCGGCATGTCGGACTTCGAATTGCTTGCCGCCATCAGAGATGGCCCAAAGCAGATACTCGTCGACCGAGATCGGGCGCCTAATCATGTAGGCCAGAAGTGCCGGTGAGGGAGAAACCGCTCGCCCGGGCTCGCCGTCGCCCATCCCGTCTCTACCGTGACAGACGGCGCAATGCTCTGCATAGAGCTTGCCTCCGGCGGCGATGGTTGCTGGCCCGGTCGACACCTCAGATTTGGCACCCTCGTACTCCTTCGGAACACCGTCGCGCATGAACGTCGTATGGCGCAGCAGGCGTACCATCATGCCTTTCGGCATGCCGCCGGGCCCCCACAGTTCACGCACCATCCAATCCGGCTGCCAGTAGTCAAATCCGCGGGGTGCAGGCTGCTGAACCTGCGACCGGGCGGGCGGTGCCCCGAGATTGCATAGCAGAACTACAGTGCCAAGAAGCGCGGCCAAGCGTGCGTTCATTGCTCTCACGTCTCCCAGCTGGATTGAATTGCTCTAAGCCCGACGACAGGGATTTACCTGCGCACATCGTCGCTAACGGTTCGATCAATGGGGGACTCAGATAGCGTTCGCTATGGGTTGTAATCGACATTGCAAAGTTCGACCAAATGCGGACTTGCCTGCACCAGTCGGGCACATGCGGTGTCCACGTCCTCCGATGTCGGGGGCTCGAGCCAAAGCACGATGCGGCCCTTCTCAACGTGCCATTGCACCTCGCGCGCCTGCTCGGAGCTCATCCAACCCCGTAAGGCGCCCGCCAAGTCGTCGACACCGCCAGCCGATCTCTTGGCGAGCGCCTCGGCAAGCCTGCCAGCCGTGCAACGCATGCTCTCGCGGAAACCCGCGAAGCGCAGCTCTGCCATGTCCTGCACGAGCCAGGATGCGGTCAACGTCGGCGGCTCATCCTTGCGAATATGTAGCAAGGCGCCGGCGCGTCCGATTTTCTCCGGGCCCAAGTCCGCAAGCACGCGTCCCACCGCTTCCCACTCGTCGAACACTGCAATGAGGAACCGATCCTGCGCCATGGGCACCCTCGAACCGTCGTTCACGAAAGATTATGCCGACTTGTCGGCCCAGCCTTGACTTGGGTCAATGTCACCGCGCCTCCACCAGGTATTGGCTGTAGCTGGCTGCGGCTGGCCCGCGGTACCCAATGCAAGCTTGGGAGGCATCACGATGGTCACAGGCGTCGACCCACTCCACGCCCTACACAGTCTTCAGCGCGCGCTCGAACGGAGCTACGACAGCGACTGGCTGAGGGGCTCAACGACGGGCATGGGATCGTTTCCACCCATCAACATCTTCCAGCAGGGAGAGGGCTTCGTCGCGCTCGTCGAATTGCCTGGCGTCTCGAAGGACGACATCGAAATTCAGGCCAAAGACAGCTCCATTCGCGTCTCGGGTAAGAAGACGATCGGTTTCCAGGCAGGCGCCAGTGTGCATCGGCGAGAGCGCGTATCGGGCGTCTTTGACCGCACCATCACCATGCCGGTCGAGGTCGACGCAGATCGCGTAAAAGCGGATTACAAGGACGGGCTGCTCACGCTGCTTATTCCAAGAACCGAGAGCGACAAGCCGCGAACCATCAAGATCAGCTAAGCGCCGCAGGAGGATGGCTCATGACCTCGGAAGAACTACAGGTCCAACAGAAGCGAGAGCTGGAACAGAAGCAGGAAGGGACGGTGCCGGCACGTGCGTTCATTCCCAATGCCGACATCTACGAAACGGAGCAGGCGCTGATGGTGCTTCTGGAAATGCCCGGCGTGGAGAAGAGCAACGTCGACATCAACGTGGAGGATGATGTCCTCGATGTCGAAGGCAGGATCGACTTCTCAAAGTATCAGGGTCTGAGCCCCATCTACACGGAATATCCCGTCGGCCACTATCGCCGGAGCTTTTCTCTGTCGAGCCGGATCGACCAGCACAAGATCAGCGCAGAAATGATGGATGGGGTGCTGACCATCACGCTGCCCAAAGCCGAGGAAGCCAAGCCCAGACGCATCACCATCGGCAGCTAGGTGCGTGGGGCAAATGTCAGGCCCCATGAGGCGGGTGAAGCCCTACGCGCGGGAGCAACTCGCTCCCGCACTCCGCGAGGCACTCGAGGGCTGACGTGGATTGGCGAGCCGACCCACAGTACTGCCTACAAAAGTAGGATCGAGGATCAGCCTAGCAAGGTTCAGCGCGCGCCGGGACCACTTCCGCTTATGCAATTGACCGGAGTACCGGATGCAGGGCGCTGGGGGTGCAACTGCCGTGGTGGCAACGCAACCGCGAGGCGAAAAGATGACCCAAGACGGAACTTCTATGTAAATACTTTGGCTGTGCGTCGCCCTCGCATTTCCGAGCACACCGACAGTCGCGCTACAGCCGACGCCTAGGCGATCCTTCAACCCGACTGAGTTGAAGATGCGGATCCCGTCGATGTAAGCCCGCTCGAACGACGAGATCCTACACCTTCTACTGGCTTGTCAGGCCGAGGAAGGTGTCGGTCCGCACGACGGGGGGCGGGTTCCACTTGCCGGTCAGGGCGTCAGACTTCGGCGCGTACAGGCGCATGGTCAGATTGAACGGGCCTTTGGGCGCCGGCAGCCAGTTGGCTTCCTTGCCGGGTCCCGGGGTCTCGTTCTGAAAATATATGTCGAGCGACCCGTCAGCATTGTACTTGAACGGCATCCAACTGCTCACCGCAAAGCGATTGAGGCTGTTGCCCACCTGGAAGCCCTGCGTGTCATAGAGGGTCACCGACCAGAAGGCGTTGACAGGCGGCGCTGCACCCTTCTCGAAATGCAGGACGTACTTGTTGGTGCCATCAAGGGGCCGTCCCAACTGGTCGCCGAGGTTCAACGGATAGATGGCGTCCTCTGGCACGTTTGCGCCTAGGCCCAGCTGCGAGACAATGGCGCGTTTTAGATAATAGTTGCCGTACACGCCCATTGTATCGGTGTTCATCGACCAGTGGTTGGCGACGCGGGCAAGCGTCGGGACCTTCCATTCCATTAGCTTCTGACCTGCTTCTGGTACCGTCTCGAGGGCGCTCTTGATCGCAGCCGACGCTTTTTCCAGATCGAAGGCTTTGCCGGGTTCAATGCCAATACGCTTCATCTGCGCGATGATGGGCTCGTCAGTCAGATGCGGAGGGTTCACCTTGAGCAGCTCGGCCGCGTAGGCGAAATACTTGGCCGCCGGCATGGTGTCGACCTGCAGCTTGGGTGGCGTCTTCATGTCGACGCTTGAGTCAATCTTCACATCGACTGGCCTCGGCGCCTTGCCCCACTCTGACAACGGGACCACCTTCAAGCCCGCCTGGATCTTGTGAACGGCATCGTAGTCCTGTGGTCCATCGGTCTTGGTGCGCCCGATGATCCAAACATGTGGCGTTGGTGCATTGATGCGCTGGACGTCCCTGGGAAGCTTGAATTCTTCAATGAACCGATCGCGCAGATCTGGCCTCCAGCCAGCCGGAGCAATCAAGAGCGTCTGCGCCTGTGTCCCGGTTGTGCGCCAACCAGGCGAAGCAAACACGTCGGACCACATGTCGAGCATCGGCAGCAGATAGTAGCGGCCGCCGGTATCGGGTACCGAAACGACTACTGGTTCCTTGCTGACATCGAGCCAAGCCGTCGAATACAGCGTGTCGAAGTTCGACCGCACCACACCCTTGAAATTGGCCGGAGGGTATTCCGGTACGTTGCTGAAGGTATTGGCCGGCCCCTTACCGAATTCTTTTCCAGGTTCGATATTGGTGAACTGCTTGCGTGTCACGTCCATCGTCACGAGCGGGTAGAGATAGACGTAGGCATCGACGCCGATAGCGTGCGCCTCCTGCTCGGTGACCACGCTCTGTGCGCCTGCAGATGGCGAGTGGATCAAACACGCCACCGCTAACATGGCAGGAAGCCAGGCATTGATGGGTTGTTTGCGGCCGATGCGCTTAGCTTCCATGGGCTTATTCCCGTTTGTGACCGCGCGCACGACCATCGCCCGCCCAGCAGGATCCGAGCGTAGCGAGCGGTAGAAGAGGCGATATCGGGGTTAGTCCCTAATTTCCCCGGGAAAAGGCTCGCCTCTAAGTGCAGGGAGCGAGCGACACGGTGGTCTGACCCGCACGAGAC
This sequence comes from uncultured Alphaproteobacteria bacterium, assembly GCA_963840425.1. Taxonomy (GTDB): domain Bacteria; phylum Pseudomonadota; class Alphaproteobacteria; order Rhizobiales; family Hyphomicrobiaceae; genus CADEFX01. Next base: position 165,216 of record CAWIYZ010000034.1, read on the forward strand.
CTCGACGAGGTGGTGCCGGACGACCACCGCGCCCGCGAGATCGCTGCCGTGCTGGACCTGTCCTGGGTGCACGCCGAGCTGGCGCCGCACTACTCGCATCTCGGCCGCCCATCGATCGATCCGGTGCTCATGCGGCGTGTATTGCGTGAGTATCGCGTGCGTCAGTGCCAATGCGTCCAAGCCGCCGCTCCATCCGGAGCGCGCGGCAAACCAGCGCCCGGGCCGGGCTCCTTCGGCTCACTTCGCACACTCACTCACCGACTTCTGCAACAAAAATCGGCACAAACGCGACATTGGACGCTGGTCGAGCGAACTTCTGATTGTGGGAGTGGACCAGACATATACGGCCCTACGCTGCGCTGCGCAGATTTATAAGTTCACGGCCAGTAATCCTTGATTGACTGGTAATCGATCCATTGTGCGCACTGCTTCAAGTCGAAGTTGATCACTATGGGAACGAGCCGCAGAACTAGATATACTCCGTCTACGGAGCAACATAGAATCGTTGCTTGCTTTGGCGGAGGAGCCCATGCCAAGAGCAAAGAAAAGCAAACCTGAAGAGCCGCAACCACCCGTCCTGCCGGGGGGGCCCTCTGGACACGATCACGGAATGACATGCGCGAGCTCCTGCGTGGAGGTTATTGCTAGCCTGATCCTCAATCCTGCTTTCGCACGACCTCGTGGCCACCAGGGTTATCTCTCAGGGTTATCTCTTAAGAAGAGGAAGCCTGCCAAATGGCGAAACTGATGTGCTGTAAGCCTCACGCCAACCTCGGCCTCCACAAGGTCTGCAATCTGCTGGCTAAGCAGCATGCCCTTCTTGTGGGAACCACTCATGCCCGGGAATAGATAAGGCGATGGCGACCGCAGAAGCAGCGGCCGCACGTGCGCAACGTAGTGGTCCAGCAGGTGCACGGTTGACGGTCGCAGCTCAAATTCCAGCTCCGTCCCGTTCTTGACGTGCTCCGCCGCAAAGTACAGGTGAACGCGCCGGTGGCGGCCCGATCCATGGTCGAGGATGTTCTCATCGAGCCGGATCTCGACGAGGTTCTTGCACCTGATGGGCGCCACGGTGAGGATTTCTACCGCTCTGGAGCTGGACCGCCTCGTCGCTCCCTATGGCACCAAACGTCGCGCGAAGCTCAGCGACAGATGGACCCCGCGGCGCAGTCGAGAGATGGCGCAGCACGGTCACGAGTTGAAGAGGGCGATCATGATCGTCTTGAACGATGCGGCAGTGAAATCGGTCACACTACCGCCGGCGGTCCCCAGACTCGCTGGGTGCTCTTCCTGGCGGAAATTCTGGGGACTCCCCATCCCCGACCCGTTACCATTCTACTGATTCGCATGGCCGCATGGTCCCGCGACAATGGCGTTCGACCTCGACATCCGCAGCTTCTTCCGCAAAGCTCCCCGCGAGTGGCTCAAGCGCTACTTCGCGCACCACGGCGTTTTGGGGGACTTCAATTGGACGTCAACTGGCAGGACAAGCATCGATCTCCTCCACGAAGCCTTCCAAAACCTCGATGGGGAGATGCGATTGCGGATGACAGAGGACTTCCGCAACATCACGCTGCTAGCCAGCCCGGCCGGTAAACTCGCCATCATCGATGAGGCGGCGCAGCACGAGGAAACAGAGGGCTTCACGGACAAGTTGGCGCAGCTCGAAGACTTCTACGCCTGTGCTTTCTGGACCTACTTCGAGCGCCCGAACTACTGGGATGGCGCCGTGTTTTTCGCTGCGGCGGACACCAAGCCCAAGCGCTATTGGCGAAAGCGCATCAATATGCCGACCTTGGGTCGCCGAGCGGCAGATGCGCACGGTGCCGCTCTGGCCCACGAGTTGGGCCGGCTCTTCATGGAGCGCGAAGCCCGTGGCGCCTACTGCACTGTCCACCCCTACCATCGCGGCGACCGCGACTACTATTTCGCCTACCCTCAGGACCATCGGCAGACGTCGATTGAGTACGCAGAAGGGCAGATGACGAAGCGCCCTTACAATCCCGCCTTCGAGATTATTTTCGTCCACAATGAACGGGACCGCACACTCAGCATCTGGCACCACGGCCAGGCTGACCGGGTCAGGGACCTTCAGGTTGCCTTCGCCGGGCCGTGCTGACGACCGATATCCCGCGCGACAGCCTCCGCGATACACGGGTCTACGATCTGAGCATGTTGGCTCGCCCGGACTTTCAGCTGACGGGATCCCCAAGCACGGCATCGAGCGCGCCGAGGTGCGAAAGCTCCGCCTCCAAGTCCTCGCCCCTCACAAGCATTCCATCATAATCGACATTGGCGCCAGTACTCCTAACCACGTGCTGTTCGATCGCATCAAGGCCGCAACGCAGGGACTGGCTCCTTCGGCTCATCCCTCGCGTGTCGCAGGCGGGCGTTCGAGTCATGTTCGAGCTGAAGCCAAATGACAAGAAACAGCGTGTCCGCAACTTCGAAATCAACTGGCCCAACTCCTGCTCGCTGCATAACGACGGCTATGACGTCGTGATCCAGCGCATGCTCGCGGACAATGGCATCGAGCCACGGCAGTCGGAAGACGGACCTGACGACAGTGGTGAAGACTGCTGACATTCCTGCTATCGTCCTCGACAGGATCGCCGACCGTTCGCCTCAGCACGCCAGTCTTTGAGCGCCGATGAAGTATCGGAATGGCCGGAGTGGGTGCTGGAGGCCCTCCTAACTGCTGGGCTTGTGCAGGAGATCAGTCGAGCGGGCGAGGTCTTCTGTGACGGTTGCGAGTGGCATTGCCTCAAACCAGTCGTCGTTCGCATCTCGCCGAACAGCCGCAAGTCTCGTGCCTTTGTTGCCTGTGACGAGGAACCGGACCTGGGCCGCATTGAAGTCGCCCCGAAGCGGCTCAAGCGCTACATCGCGACCATTCGTGTTATCGGCAGCTTCGTTGCCCGATCGCTGCGATTGAAGCCCCCGGCCACGTCCACCCTCGACCACCCCGTCGTCGTCGGCCATGTCAAAGGTCGCAACGGCCAACGTTTGCTCTCCATCGAGGTGGAGCAAGGACAACTACGTCTTGCCGCGGGAGGGCACGGCATTGCACGAAGTGAGCTCGTGCACTGGGATCACAGGGCCTTGGTGGTCGATGATCGGGCCATCCGACGCCTCCTCAACCGGAAGGCAACTCGAGGCCGTCCTGAACATCATCCTCCCTCCCCGCATGAGCAGCAGAGGCGGAAGAAGGCCCGGCGCGACCGGCAGATTGGGCAGGAGGCGGCACGGCTTCGGCGCCACAACAGGAGATGGACCGTAACGCAGATCGCACAGCAGATTTCCAGGATGGAGTTGGCCCGGCGGAATCAGCGCTGCAAGAGTTCGCCGCATCCTCTATGAAAAAAAATAGTTGAGCGGCCGCTCCCGCTCAAACAGCACAACGTCAAGCACTTGATTTCGCCGCGATTACTCGCACACCCCCCGCGAGTTCCGTGATCGAACTGCCGCCAGTGTCGGTTGGCAACGCGAGCTTTTTCTACGGTTTACCCTCGTGCATGAGCGCAAGTCGGGCACTTTCCTCGCTCAAATCGCTCAATCATCTTCACTCGTCGCAAATGTGCCAGCCGAAGCTCGGAGTACGGTATGGCAAGGAAGAGGCGATCGCAATTCTTTACTACGGCTGAGGCCGGAGAGTTCCTGAACTCAGCAAGCATACCCTTGAGAACATGCGATCGCAGGAAACCGGCCCGCCCCACCGCAAGCACGGTGGCCGCGTATTCTACCCACCTCGATGACCTCATCGCGTGGTCCAAGAATACCCGCCGCAAGAAATGAGCCGCAGGGGTGTCCTGACCGTCGCCGCCGCCGGCGTTTTGCTGATGGTGCTGTCGGCGCTGGGCAGAGCGCCCACGCTAGTCTGGAACGCTTCGGACAGTGTGCCGGTTGGTCTCTATCGACTAAAGAGTGCTCCAGTCCGCCACGGCGATGCGGTGCTCGTTCGCCCTCCGCCTGCCATTGCCGAGCTGGCTTATCGGCGCGCATACCTGCCGAACTCGGCCTATCTCATCAAGATCGTAATGGCGCTCCCCGGCCACCACGTCTGCCGCTTCGGCAGCTACGTTTTCGTGCGCGGGGTATTCGTAGTCCGCGCCTTGCCACGCGACAGGCTTGGGCGCCGCATGCCTCTCTGGCACGGCTGCCGCCGGCTTGCACCCGGTGAGCTGTTTGTCCTGTCCCACAATCCGCAAAGCTTCGACAGCCGCTACTTCGGCCCAGTGTCGATGGGATCTGTTGTCGGCCGCGCCGACTTGCTCTGGCCGTCGCACCCTGACGCAACCATATCCGCGACCAGATGACATCGCGTGCTCGCGGTCTCGGATAAATGCGGATGCTCAATCAAAAGGAAAGAAGCGGGAAGTGTGAAGTTCTAGTTCATTCTAGGATCAAGACAAACGGTTGGCGGCGGTGGCGCCAAAAGAGGGAAGTCCTGCTTACGGTTCTCTGACGCTTTTATTCAAAGAGAGAGACAGCAACGATGTCCGGGCGGCCCCGCCCTCGATAAGCTCTCGGGCGGTCGGGCTCTACGGCGCGAAAACGCGCCACCGCGCCGCCGTTCCGGCGTCTCGGCCCTTTCGGGTTGCGATCCCTACCGCGGAGCCGGCCGCACGGTCACAGCCTCTTCGTTGACCTCGACGTCCGCGGCATCTGCTCAAGGACCGAAAAGGTTGACAGGTCGCCGACGCAGCTTCGGGCATAGGCGCCCGCCAGCCAGTGATCGTGCCTCGAAAGCTCCACCCGGCCCCCCCGCCCCATGCTTGTCGCCCGACGCCATGCTGCGCGTCCCTCATGCCCGCACCGACGCCCATTCCCTCGCCTATGCTTCTGCGAGCCTGTGGCAGGCGTCACCTTAGAGGCAACCCGCGCGGCGCGCGGGTCCTCCACTGCGTTCCGGTCCCTGGCGCGACGCTGAGCGTCGCTTGGGATGCCTCAGGCTCCAGCCCGCCACGATCTCGCGCGCGCCGGCAGGGGAATAGGCCTCCGCCGGACAAGCAAGAGGATTGCATCATGGCTACCATCGGATCCGTGACGAAGCGCGAGGACGGACGCTACGAGGGTGAGCTCAAGACGCTCTCCATCCGGGCCGACATTGCCATTCTGCCCGTGACCGATAAGACGTCGGATAGTCAGCCGGACTTCCGTGTCGTGTCGCAAGGTATTGAGATCGGTGCCGGCTGGATGCGCACCGGGTCAGACCTCCGGCAAGCCGTACGTGTCGCTGTCAATCGCGGCGCCTGAGTTCGGCGCCGAACGATCTACGCCAACCTCGGCCGTGCGGCCGGGCAATCCGATCCCGACGTCTACGCGTTGATCTGGAGTCCGCAAGACTGAGCGAACTCTTCGCCTCCGTGCCGCCCTTCCGCGGTGCGGAGGCTTCCTTGTTTTTCTTTCTCCGCCGGCCTACCCCCACCCGCCCACCCTGGGACACGTCCGTTGTCGATCGCGCGCCACGCACAGTGTGGCATCGAAGACATCGTACTGCGCTCACATCTCACGATGCCATGGTGCAATCTTTCAACGTCCGTATCGATGTTTGCTCGTTCACCACGGTTGCCCGTCGTCCGCGGAACTCGGTTTCTCGAGCGGTCCAGTCATGGGAAGTTGCGGGAAGTTTGAGAGCTTATTTTGGGACATCAGGATAAAGGACTGAGCGTAACCAGACGTCGAAGCCAGCACCGAGGGGCTCTGGGCCGACGTCAACAAAGTGTCCGCAGCGTCAACGCTCGAAATTCGTCTGTGCCCTCAGCATGATGTTTGACGCGTCTTGAACTGCTTGCGGACCACGCCAGGTGCCTGGTCCCCGGCCATGGGCCTCAGCCGGAGGGAGCGACGATGACGCAGAGCAACATCGATCCCAAGCTCAGGCACACACCCACATCCACGATGCACCACCGTCTCACGCGCGCCAAGGCGGGTGCAGCGGCGCTGATGCTCCCACCACCAGCCGGCAAGCGCGGTGTGCGCACGCTGCAGCAAAAAGGGACACGTCACACACGTCCAGGCCTGACGTCGGGGCCGGTAATGAGCACACACACACACGGCATGGTGCGGCGGCCGGCGACTCTGGTGCACGCCCGGGGCGGCCGGGCGCGCGTCTGGGTATGCGCTCAAGGCACCACTACACACGCGTCGCTGTCGACGGTGATCTGCGGCGCGGCGCAGGCACGCCTCCCTCACGCATCGGTGCGCGTCGCGACGGCATTGGCCACCGCGAAGGTGCACCGGGCCGTCGTCTACACAATGGCGTCCGGGCAAGGACATGACACATTCCTCGATCACTAACGAAGACAACTCGCACCAGTTCCGCACTCCATCGTCTGGCTCAGGACGAGGGCGCGCAGCTCGCCGAGCCTCGGCCTTCAATCGGGTCTCGCTCGCCGAGATGGGAGCGCGATCTTCGGCGAGCTCTCGACTGGGTCGCGGTCGATCACTCCGACACCCCGGCCATCCCGGCACACCACATCGTCATCCGCGGCCGCGGCGACCGGCGAGCGGTATCTACGTCATCGCCCGACTACATCGGCCATGGTGTGCGGGCGCGCGCGCAGTCCCTTGTCACGCTCGAGCTTCGGCCGGAGAGCGAGTTGGAGCGCATCCACAAGCTCTTCAACGAGGTCAGCCAGGAGCGTCTGACCCGGCTCGATCGCTCCCTCATGGCCCGCGCCAAGGACAACATCCTCGTCGTCACCTCTGGTAAAGGCCAGGATCCGACACAGCATTCGCTGCGGGTCGGCCGTCTCAAGACATTGGAACGCCTAGGCCTGGCGGAGGAACGTCAACAGGGTGTCTGGGCGCTTGATGCAAAGATGGACGTCAAGTTGCGCGAACTCGGAACACGCGCCGACAAGTTCAAGATGATGCAGCGCGCCCTGCAGGAGGCCGGCATCGACCGCAGCGCCCCGCCATGGCATTGTTCGACCGTGGAGCGCGCAGAGCGCCGCTGATCGGCAAGGTGGTCGGCATCGGCCAGGTCGACGAGATCAGCGACCACACCTGGGTCGTCATAGATGCTGTCGACGGCAGCTGCATTATGCGGATCTCGGGCGGCTCAAACCCGCCGACTTACCGGTCCGCGGAACGGTCGTGGCACACGCCGGCGACAGCATCGAGGGCGAATGATCCGGGTGCCGGGCTGCAGGAGCTGTCACCCGGCGAGCTAGAAGCAGGTGACCTATGACGGTCCCACCTGGCTCGACCAGGCTATCCTTTCCAAGTGGCAGCCCGAACAGGGAGCACCAGGCTTCGCCCGCGATCTAGGCGGTGCGCTCGCAGGACGTGGGCGCTGGCTTGCCGAACGCAAGCTCGCGACGCTATCGCCGGCCGGCGACATTGCCCGAACTCCGGAGATGATGCGTAGCTTGCGGCGATCCGAGGTCGAGCGCGTGGTGCAGGACGTGTCTCGCGTGCTCAGCGCCGCCTACGTGCACTCCGAGCCCGGTGTGCGCATCACCGGAGTCTACGATCGCGCTATCACCACGCCGACCGGCAAGCTCGCGGTCATCCGACGTGAAGACACGTTCACGCTGGCGCCGTGGCGGCCGGCTCTCGAGCCGTACCGCGGGCAGGCTGTCACGGGAGTCATCGGACCGAGCCGTGTGACCTGGACGCTTGACCGCGGACGAGGACTGCCGCCTCGTGCGTGAACGCGCTCTGGTGCTCAAATGACTGAGGCGTCTGTCACAGGTCACCAAGATGGCGTCGCAGCCGCTTGTCGAGCTGGGTCAGCTTTTGCTGACGCAGCACCTTGAGGAACTCTTCGGCCGACAGCCCTGACTTCGAGAGGTTGCGCCGTGCATTGGCCAACGAGGCCAGGAGAAGCTGAGGCACCTGGTCGTAGAGATCGGTCAGAAAGGCGTCCGGCGTCTGGCGAACGAGGCCACGCGCCTTCAATACACGAGCGGGAAAGTGACGCAGATTCCAGGTCAGGATAAGCGTGGCTTTGGCCGCGATTGCCGCTGCTACCACATGGCGGTCATCAGGATCGGGCAGGCTGATGGTCTCAATATGCTTCTCGTATCCGGAGACTGTCGCGTCCGGCAGAGCGATAGTCATGAGCTGCTTCGTGGCGGCCAAGCGCTGTACCGAAAGATTCGGAACGTTGGCGACGAGATTACGCATCCATTCGTCATGGATCTCGTCGGTCCAGCGCGCATGGTGCCTGCGCCACCAACATCAAGGTGCCGGAGATTCCCATCTTCGATAGCTCCGATTTCACGGCGGCGAAGCGCGATCCGGAGCCCAAGCCGCCTGTGCAGCTTGTCGAGGCGCCGACACCGCTACCGCTACCCGGTCAGCTGAAGCCGGTCGCGAAAGCCGAAAGGAAGAAGGACGATACCGCGCCGAAGGACCGCGTGGTCGGTGCCAATGCTGCGGCGCGTTTGGAGCCGGTCAAGGAGGGCTACATCAACGCCATCCAAGTCTACCCTTACACCAAGGGTGCGCTCAATCAGCTCTACGCCGCCGTCAACCAGGTCACCGACATCGCCCTAGAGCCAGGCGAGAAATTGGTGTCCGTGTCGGCCGGCGACACCGTCCGCTGGGTGGTCGGTGATACATCGAGCGGCCAGGGCAAATACGCGATAGTCCACATCCTGGTCAAGCCGATCGGCGCCGACCTCGAGACCAACCTCGTCATCACCACGGATCGCCGCACCTATCAGCCTGGAAATGCGTTCCAGCGACAAGACCTACATGGCGTCGGTGTCGTGGATCTATCCGCAGCGACCGAGCTGATCTCGCTCAGGAAGCAGCGCGCTGAGGCGGAAGCCGCGGCAACGGCCGTGGCGGACACGGGCGTCAACATCGATCAGCTGCGGTTTCGCTATCGCATCGAGGGCGACGCGCCGTGGAAGCCGCGCCAGGTGTTCGACGACGGCGCCAAGGTCTACATCCAGTTTCCCTCAGGCCTAGCGCAGAGTGAGGCGCCGCCACTGTTCGTCATCGGCCGGGATGGCAAGCCGGCAATGGTGAACTACCGCGTGCGCGGCACCACGTACATCGTCGATCGCCTGTTCGCGGCCGCCGAGCTGCGCCTCGGCACGGCGCCACAGCGTGTGGTGCGCATCGTTCGCACCGACGCCGTGTGGCGGGAGTCGCGGCAACGACCGACAGCGATCCCGGTCAAAAGCCACAGACCAAGGGCGAGCCGGAGAAGCTCGAGCTGCGGGCTCGGCCACAGCCGGTCACGCGTATCAACCGCAAGGTGCTGATCGGCGGCGCGGCCATCGTCCTGTTGCTCATCTCAGGCATCGTGCTGGTGGCGCTGAAGCCGCCGAGCCTGCGCGTCGCCAATCCCCAAGAGCTGTTCAACGTCGAGCACAAGCCAATCAGCGACGGGCTCAACAAGCTGCCCTCGACCTACGACGGTCTCCGCACTGAAAGGAATGGCTGATGCGCCGAAACTGCCCCCGGGTGTGCCGCAGCTGACGGAATCCGCCAGCGATCCGGTCGTCGAGGCGGAGCGCATCGAGAAGGAACGCCTCGCCCGCATGGCTGGCCAAGCGCGCGAAGCCCAAGTGTTCTTCCGTCTGCAACTGAAATCGCCGTCGCGCGAGCCAGCCGCCGCGACAGCGAATGTGGACGCTCTGGTCGAAAACCATCCGCCACGAGAGGGTGACCTCGGGACATTGTCGATTCTGCGCGCCGCAGAGCGTGCGCGCGCGTTGGCAACCGGAGATGTCGATCTCCTCGCTTACGACACCACCGAGCAAGCGCGCAAGCTCGCGTTCTTGAACGATGGGCCCGACAAGCAGATCTACAATCCGCACCGCCTGCAGACACCGGCCTCGCCCTATCAGCTGATGGCCGGCACCATCATCGCCGCCAGCCTGGTCAACGGCTTGAATTCCGATCTGCCAGGCTTCGTCATCGCGCAGGTGACGGAGAACGTGTTCGACACGGTGTCGGGCCGCTTCCTGCTCGTGCCGCAGGGTTCACGCCTGATCGGCAAGTACGACAACGTCGTTGCCTTCGGCCAGGAGCGCGCTCTCGTTGTTTGGCAGCGGATTATCCTGCCCGACGGCATCTCGGTGGTCATCGACAACCTGCCGGCGACGGACACCGGCGGCTACGCCGGCCTCGCCGACGAGGTCGATCTGCACACTTGGAAACTGTTGAAAGGTGTGGCGCTCGCCACCGTGCTGGGCGTCGGCAGTGAGCTCGTGTTCGGCTCCTCCGATAGCGACCTCATCAGGGCGCTGCAGCAGTCGACGCAGTCGACCACCAACCGCGCCGGCCAACGCCTCGTCGAGCGTAACCTCAATGTGCAGCCGACCATCACCGTGCGGCCCGGCTGGCCGCTGCGCGTCATCGTGCACAAGGACATCGTCCTGCAACCTTACCGCCAACCCACCTCGAAGTGATCGACCAGGGAGACTGCAAGCATGAGCCTACCCAGAATGCCCGACGCCTACTTGGCCTTTTCAGCCCGGTTCAATCCGCGGCCGCAGGCGACTCTGGACGACTATCCGATCCGCACCAGCGAGAAGCTGCGCTTCGCCGACACCGATCGTAACGGCCACGTCTCGAACGCCGTCTTCGCTGTCTGCTGCCAGAACGCACGCATGGAGCTGCTGCATGACCGGAGTCGGGTTCCACTGTCCATCGATGCCCAGTTCGTAGTCGCGCGGCTCACGCTCGAGTTCGTCAAGGAGATGCACTGGCCCGGCACCGTCGAAATCGGCACGCGCCTCGATCGCGTCGGATCATCGTCCGTCACGATCAGTCAGTCGCTGTTCCTCGAAGGATCTTGCGTAGCCAACGCGACCTCGACGGTCGTCCTTGTCGACCGATCGACGAGGCGTGCAACGCCTCTTCCAGAGGAGACGGCAAGCGCGCTGCGCGCCTTGACGGACAGTGGGCCGCGAGCTGATGGGCGACGCAGCGGAGCCGCTGCCCCCGAAATCAACGACATCGGCAAGGAGTAGTCGGCAATGCCCGTGATTGGAACATTCTCCGCTGTCAAGGACGGCTATGCCGGCACCATCCGCACGCTCACCATCGCCACGAAAGTGCGCCTCATCGCCAATGACCGTAAGGAGGGTCAAGCAAGGCCGGATTTCCTCATCCTGGCGGGCGCCGCCGAGATTGGTGCCGCCTGGCGGCGGACCAAGCAGGGCACCGAGGAGGCTTACCTGCTGGTGAAGCTCGACGATCCCGCTCTGCCACAGCCGATCTGGGGCGCGCTGCTCGAGGCGAAAGAGGACGGGGTCGCGCGTCTGGTCTGGCGACGCGACCGCAAGGACGAGAACGAGCGAACCTCACCCTAGCCAGCACCTCGCAGGAGGAGCGTTGCATGCACGGGCGCCTGATCGCCTCTGTCCTGCTGCCATTCGCGGCCGGGTATTTCTTGTCCTACGTGTTCCGCACCGTCAACGCAGTGATCGCAACGGACCTGGCGGCCGAACTCGGCCTGAATGCCGCAGATCTCGGTTTGCTCACCGGCGTCTATTTCCTGGTCTTCGCTGCCGTTCAATTGCCTTTGGGCGCCCTACTGGATCGCGCCGGGCCGACCCTTGTGCAGAGCGTCTTGATGTTGTTTGCCGGCGTGGGGGCTCTCGTGTTTGCGCTTGCCGACGGTTTCCTGGGATTGCTGGTCGGCCGAGCCTTGATTGGGCTTGGCGTCGCTGTCGCCCTGATGGCAGGCGTCAAGGCCATTGCCGTGTGGGCCCCGCCGGGCCGGTCGGCGTTGGCCACGGGCTGGCTCGTCATGCTCGGCGCCCTGGGCGCACTGATGGCCACCGCGCCGGCCGACCTGCTGGTCCAGGCAATCGGTTGGCGCGGCCTTTTCGTTGTGCTCGGCGGACTGTCGGCACTGGCGTGTCTTCTGGTTCTGTTCGCGGCACCGGACTTCAGGATCAGCAAACCGCCTAACCTGCCCAGCCTCACGTTCTCCCAGATCTATCGCGACGCCCGGTTCTGGCATATCGCTCCGTTATCGGCGTTGGGTATTGGTACGTCGTGGTCTCTGCAAAGCTTGTGGGCGGCGCCCTGGCTGCGCGATGTGGAGGGCCTCGAGCGGCCCGCCATCGTTCATCATCTCAGCGTCATGGCGATTGCCGTCTGCGCTGGAGCACTCGTCCTCGGAATGGCGGCTGATCGATTGCGCCTGGCTGGCATCAAGACCGAAACTGTGCTCGCTGCGACCTTGTCTTTGTCTGCGCTCGCTCAGGTGGCTTTGATCCTGCAATGGCCTCTGCCACCACTGCTGCCCTTCACGGTCATCGCCGCGGCTGGAGCAGCGACAGTGCTAAGCTTCGCTGTCCTGGGAGAATATTTTCCCAAGGCGATGTTGGGCCGAGCCAACGGTGCCCTTAATCTGTTACATGTTGGCGGAGCATTCGTGTTGCAGTCCGCGACCGGCTTCATCATCGCGCAGTGGCCTGAGACGCGGGGTGCCTATCCTGCCGAGGCCCACCAGGCCGCAATGGCGATCCCGCTGGCGCTGCAAATGGCTGCAGCCGTCTGGTTCGCCTATCCGCGCCTCAGGCCGGATCGTACGATGCCGCACGTCGCCGACAGATCCGCTGTCGCTCGAGCGCAGCTGACTCCATTGGCGCCGTCGCCCTATGCAACGGGCTTCCCCATGTGGCGAGATCAAGCGCGGCTCGCACGCAGGCATGCCGCTCGCTGGCGGCTCGCTGCCGTCGCGTCGATGTCGGTGTGCGTCGCGCTGGCATCAGTGCTGGTCCCGGTAGCCAGCCACGCTGGTCTCCAGGCCCGCACCGACGAGGTGGAACACCGGAGCTCAGCTACCCAAGCGACTATCGGCCTTCCTTTGTGGCTGGTAGCCCCGAAGACCATTGATTTCGCTGCTGCGCGACCGGTGTCAACCGGTGACACGGCAGCTCACGGCGGAAATCGCAACGTCAACGGCACACGGGAGAACTAGCATGTTGGGGACGCGCAGCTGCCGCCGGGGCCATCAAGCCGAGCGGTACCTAGAATCTCGCGGCGCGCGCCGGCGACTTCCTGTTCATCGCCCGGCATGCGCAGCATTGATCCGGCAACCAACGATCTTGTTGCCTGTGGCGAGGCCCGCGTCCGAACAGGCGTTTCTCAACATGAAGCTGATCGTCGAGTCATCCGCCGCGCACCATCGTCGAGGTCCACCGTCTCAACCAGGACGACATCGCGGAGGTCGAGGGATCGGATGACTAAGACGAGGTAGTCGCAACAAGATCATGTCGAAACTGCTGTCCAGTAATCAGCGCTCAACAGAATCGGGCCTTAAGCCCGAGGCAGATCGGTGTGAAACAGGAGGTTTCCAACCGCCTCGTCTCATCACGAAGGCCGAACTCCGCAGGATGGTGCCGTACACACCGCAACACATTTTGCGGCTCGAGAAGCGTGGACTGTTTCCGCGCCGAGTGCAGGTCGGTCCCAACCGTGTGGCGTGGCTTTTGTCGGAAATCGAGGAGTGGATCGCGGCCCGCGCATCTGAGCGTGACGTTGCTTCTTCATAGTAGTCGTGTCGAGACATAGGTCTTCGCATCTAGTCGCCGATGACGGCGGATTTGACCAGATGGAAATACAATCATCCGGTTGTGCGTTACACATCCTGCAAAAGGGTAAGATACTGCTCCCATCGCTCTGAAAGATCGACGGGGCTGCAGGCGCAGCCGCGCGGAGCAGGCTGGCGCAGCTCGTATTCCCTGTCGCTCAACCTCGTCTATTGCCGCTTCGATCGCAGAGGCGTGACGAAGCGGCGCGGAAAGCGCAAATCTTTATTGCGCAAGGACCCGCCTCGCTGCCGCGTTTCGTTCAAAGAGTACGACAGATAATCGAAGCCACGCGATCAGGATCGGCCTCGTCGCCCTGTCTCTGCGCATTGATCTCGAAGAAGCGAACGTCGGTAGAAGCCCGCAGCGCAATTTCACAACCGCTTGCGTGGCGCATCACCGCCACACTGCACCCCTGCGTGAAGGCAGCGTGAACGAGCTAAGAAGGTCAGGCGGGCGCTTGAGGTAAGTCTTTGATTTAATTGGTGGAGCCGAGGGGAATCGAACCCCTGACCTCTGCAGTGCGATTGCAGCGCTCTCCCATCTGAGCTACGGCCCCGGGGTCAGGCGATGGGCGGGGTATAGGGGGCGGCCGGCGGCGTTGTCAAGCAAGTGGGTGTTGAGTGGCCGTCGGAATGATCAGAGATTTGCGGCCGCCCGCAGGCAATTGCGGCTCAGGCCAATCAGCCTGTGGTGAGGCGACCGCCAGGTCTTGCCCCTGTGTCATGCAGCGACTAAACCTGCGCCGATCTGCCACCAACGGGCACACGATATGATTCCGCTTCTGCGCTTTGTTGAATACCTCATTCAGCTCTACGAATATGTGCTCATCGCGAGCGTCATCGTCAGCTGGCTCATCGCGTTCAATGTCATCAATGCCTATAATCCTTTCGTGCGCTCGCTCTGGAACGCCTTGCGTGCAGTGACGGAGCCGCTGCTGCAGCCGATCCGGCGCTTCATGCCGGACCTCGGCGGCATCGATATCTCGCCGATCATCCTGTTGCTGATCTGCTTTTTCCTGCGCAGCGTCGTGATCTGGGGCTGGCTGATCCCGCTGTTTTCCTGATGGCATGGGTCACATGTGACGGGCAAGCCGTGGCGAATTGTGGATGACCGGCTGGTGCTTCGCGTGCGCCTGACGCCTAAGGCATCGCGTGATGCGGTGGATGGCATCGTCGAAACGCCGTTCGGACCGGCACTGGAGGCGCGGGTACGCGCCGTGGCCGACAAGGGTGAGGCCAATGCGGCACTCGAGGAGCTGATGGCGCGGTCGCTGAAGCTGCCGAAGAGTGCGGTGGTGATGACTGGTGGATTCAAGTCCCGAATCAAGACGCTGACTCTCGCCGGCGAGCCGAAGCCGCTGGCGGTACACCTTAAAAAACTGTTCGATAAGTCGGTTTGAATCCGTTTGGATAGAAACCCATGCCAGCACGCATCATCGACGGGAAGATTGCTGCCGGCGAGTTGACCGCCGCGGTCGGCGCGGAGGTCGCGCGGCTCGGGCGCGAGCATGGGCTGGTGCCGGGTCTGGCGGTGGTGCTGGTGGGCGAGGACCCAGCCAGCCAGGTCTATGTGCGCAACAAGGCGCGCGAGACGGCGGCAGCCGGCATGCGCTCCTTCGAGCACCGACTGGCGGTGGAGGCGGGCGAGGCCGAGCTGCTGGCATTGGTGGCGCGGCTCAACGTGGACCCGGGAGTGCACGGCATTCTGGTGCAGTTGCCGCTGCCGAAGCAGATGGACAGCACCAAGGTAATCGCGGCGATTGATCCGGCCAAGGACGTGGATGGGTTTCATCCCATCAACGTGGGACGGCTGGCGACCGGGCAGCCGGCACTGGTGCCGTGCACGCCGCTGGGCGTCATGCTGCTGGTGAAGGGCGTGCGGGCGGACCTTGCGGGATTGGAGGCGGTCGTCATCGGCCGCTCCAACATTGTTGGTAAGCCGGTGGCGCAACTGTTGCTGGCCGAGAGCTGCACGGTCACGATGGCACATTCCCGCACGCTCGATCTGCCCTCGGTTGCGCGCCGGGCGGACATTCTCGTCGCGGCTGCCGGCAAGCCCGGCATGGTGCGCGGCGACTGGATCAAGCCTGGGGCCATCGTCATCGATGTGGGCATCAATCGCGTGACCACACCTGAAGGCAAGAGCAAGCTGGTGGGCGACGTGGCGTTCGCGGAGGCGTTGGACGTGGCGTCCGCTATCACGCCGGTGCCCGGTGGCGTCGGGCCGATGACCATCGCCTGTCTGCTGCGCAATACCGTCAAGGCGGCGGCGGATGCGCATGGGCTTGCAGTAAATCTGTAGGTGCGAAACGGCGCACGGCGGGCATGGGTTGAACGCGCGGCGGCGACTTGATAGTCAGACTGGCATGAGAGCGGGCTGCTTCCTGCTTCGGCTGTGTGCGTTGGTGCTCATAGGGCTGGTGGTGCTGCTATGGCCGCCTGCGAGCGCGCATGCGCACGCGCGCCACGAGGCCGGTACGGTGGCATCGCCTCAGACGGAGGCGCTGTCCCTCTGTGGCATGCAAATTCTGGACAGGAGCTGCACATTTGCCGTTCATGCGGCGGAGGCGACATCGCTTAGCATGGCAAGCGGGTGCGGCAACGACGGCTGTTGTGCGACGCAAGTCCACTGCTGTCCGGTCCTCATGATTGAGCTGCCGATGGCGGGCGGGCCGCACCGGCACGTGGCGCCGATCGTGCGCGGCGAGCGGGCGGAAGGCCTGGCGCCCGGCGGGCCAGACGAGCCTCCGAATGCGGTCCCGAGCTGGAGTAGGCGGGAAACCCGCGACATGTGATGCGCGCAAATACTGCCGCATGTCGAACCAACTTGGACCAAGAATTTCTCAGCGGAGAAAAATCATGAGGTATGCAGCCGCAGTCGCCGCCGCGGCCGTGCTCGGCATCAGTGTCGCTGCTCATGGGCAGTCAGGCCATCAAGGTCATGGCGCGCCTAAAGCGACGGCGAAATCAGAAAGTGCATCGACAAGGGGGTATCGTGCCGCGAATGCGAAAATGCACGCTGGCATGGATATCAAATTCTCGGGCGATGCCGACATCGATTTCGTGCGCGGGATGATTCCACACCACCAGGGTGCCATCGATATGGCCAAGGTGCTGCTGGCGCATGGGAAGGACGAGAGCCTGCGCAAGCTGGCAGCGGACATCATCCAGGCTCAGGAGCGCGAGATCGCCGAGATGCAGGCTTGGCTGAAACGGAAGGGTCGTTAGTCGCGCACAGTTTCCGGCTCGAATGACGAGCCGGAAAGCCCTGGCGACGCCACTCGGCAAACACGCGCGAAGCTGTTGCGCTCAGCCGGGTGCCCGGTGGATCGGGTCGACCCAGAGCACGGTCTCGGGCTTCTCGACCGGCTCGATGTCGAGATTGATGGCCACCGCCTCGCCGTCGCTGCGCACGAGCACGCATTCGAGGGCCTCGTCAGGGCTGGCATTGATTTCCTGATGGGGGACATAGGGCGGAACGTAAATGAAATCGCCGGGGCCGGCCTCTGCCACGAACTGAAGCTTCTCGCCCCAGCGCATGCGGGCCTTGCCTTTGACGACGTAGATGACGCTCTCGAGGTGGCCGTGATGGTGGGCGCCGGTCTTGGCGTCGGGGTGGATGGTCACGGTGCCGGCCCAGATCTTCTGGGCGCCGACGCGGGCGAAGTTGATGGCAGCTTTGCGGTCCATGCCCGGCGTCTGGGCCGTGTTCGGGTCCAGGTTGCCGCCGGGGATCACGCGCACGCCGTCGTGCTTCCAGCGTGCCTCGTGGTCATGGTCATGGGGGTGGGCGTGGTCATCGTGATTGTGGCTCATGGTGTTCTCTCAGCTGGCAGGGCCTTGCCGGTCAAGCCTTCGGCGGGGAGCCGTCGTAGCCCTCGATAATCATGATGGCGACATCGGCAGCCTCGTCACGGATGGCGGCGGCGGCCTGGTATTCAGGACTGTCGTAGCAGGCCTTGGCGGTCTCGAAGCTGTCGAACTCGAGGACGATGTGGCGCTGGTGCTCGGGGCCGCGGCGAACCTCGTACTTGCCGCCGCGAACGATGAATTTCGCCTTCCACTTCTCGAACACCTTGGCGTTGGCGGCGAAGTAGTCCTTGTAACGCTCCGGGTTTGTCACGGTGACGTGGGCGATCCAGTAGCCTTTTGGCATCGGCGTCCTCCTGCGGGCGAATTGGCGCTATTGTGAAGGTTCCGGACAGCAATGAAAAGCGCCGGGAGGAACGTTGCGCATGCGCACGCAGGTGGGGATCGTCGGCGCCGGGCCCGCAGGGCTGCTGTTGGCCCATCTATTACAGCGTGAGGGGATCGAGGCGATCGTCTTGGAGGCGCGCAGCCGCGCCCATGTCGAGGCACGCATTCGCGCCGGTGTGCTGGAGCACGATGCGGCGCAGACGCTGGTGGATGCCGGCGTGGGCGAGCGGATGCGGCGTGAGGGCTTGGTACATCACGGCATCAACCTGAGCTTCGCCGGCCGGCGGCACCGCATCGATCTGTCGGGCCTGACTGGCGGGCGGACAGTCATGGTGTATGGCCAGCATGAGGTGGTGAAGGACTTGATCGCGGCGCGGTTGGCGGCGGGTGCCGAAATGCACTTCGAAGCGCCGGTCATCAAGGTTGCGAGCCTCGATACGGAAAGTCCGCACGTCGTGTTCACGCAGGGAGGGGAGCGCGGCGAGCTCGTGTGCGATTTCGTTGCCGGGTGCGACGGCTTTCACGGTGTGTGCAGGCCGAGCATCCCGACATCGGCCATCAGGATCAGCGAGCGCGTGTATCCCTTTGCGTGGCTCGGGGTACTGGCTGCGGCTTCGCCCGCGAGCGAGGAGCTGATTTACGCGCGCCATGCCGACGGGTTTGCGCTGATGAGCATGCGCTCGCCTGAGATCACTCGGCTCTATCTGCAATGCCGGCCTGACGAGGATTTGAGCGCGTGGCCGGATACGCGCATCTGGCAGGAGCTGCATCGGCGGCTGGAAGGCGGGAGCGATGTTGTGCTCAACGAGGGGGCGATTCTGCAGCGCGGCGTCACACCGATGCGCAGCTTCGTGGTGGAGCCGATGCAGCAGGGGCGTTTGTTTCTGGTAGGTGATGCCGCGCATATCGTGCCGCCGACGGGTGCCAAGGGGATGAACCTGGCTATTGCCGACGTGCGGGTGCTGGCGCGGGCGCTGGTGGCGTACTACCGGTCGGGCCGTACGGACCTGCTCGAGCACTATTCGGCGACATGCCTCAAGCGCGTTTGGATGGTGCAGCGGTTCTCGTGGTGGATGACATCGCTGCTGCACCGCTTTCCCGATACGGACGCATTCGCGGAGCGCATTCAGCTTGCCGAACTCGAGTACCTGGCCGGCTCGGAGGCGGCGCAGCGGGCGCTGGCGGACAACTATGTGGGGCTACCGTACGAGGCGTGAGCGCGGCAGCGCCAACACCATTGCTCTGTTATCGCAAGAGGGAGCAGAGTTTGCGTGGCCCGCCATAGTAAGGCTGGTAGGTGCCGTCGCTGGCGCGGAATGAGGAATATCGCCTGCTACAGCGCGCGAGCATTTCCTCATCGGCCGTACGTTTCGGCACAGATTCCTGATTGGGCGGATCCGAGGCTGGTTCAGGGTCGGCTTGCGAGGTCGCAGGTCTGGTCAAAGCCTGGCTTGTCATGGGCTGACTTGGAGCGCTCGCCTCGCGCGCTTTTGCTTTCCCCTCGATCGAGCCGGCGTTGATGATGGTCGCGCCTGCGACCGTCTCCCGCGCGCTGTCGCTGCTGATCGTATTTTGGTCAGCGGTAGCCTGGTCCTGGTCTTTGCTCGCGTCGCTAGGAACAGCACTCGTCTTTTCTTTTTCGGCCGTCGCTGCAGTTGTTTTTGGCTCCACGCGAGCTTCAGTAACGGGCCTGTCGGCCGAGCCCGCCGCGACCGGGGTCTCTGCCGGCGCTAGGCGCGCGGCAAACCAACCACCCATGAAGCCCACACTCGCGCAGGCTACGCCAAGCGCAACTGCGGCGATCACACGCACGCGTCGAACGTCAATTTGCTGAGCTTCCATGCTGCAGTCACCGCAAAACGAGTGCCCTACGTTGGCGGGCTCGAGCCCAGTCCAAATTCGCCTGGTGCCGCACCCCCTTCTTCAACGTCACTTATGAGCGCACGTTCCATCTTTGAAGAGGTGGAGTCGAAAATCGATGCAGGAGCTGACAAAACTCAGCGGAGCAAGGCGATTCGTCTGAAGTTTGGCGTTGCCAGGGCGCTAGGCCCCGATGGCTTCGGCGATGGCTACAGTGCGTCTGGCCATCTCTGCGTGCAGCAACTCGACCATGCGGCCGTCGAGGTTGATGACGCCCCTGCCCTTGTTCTCCAGCAGCTCGAAGGCGGCGACGATCTTGCGGGCGGCGGCGACCTCCTCCGCGCTCGGCGAGAAGACCTCGTTGGCAACGGCGATCTGGTCGGGATGAATGAGCGTCTTGCCGTCGAAGCCCAGCATGCGGCCCTGCAGGCATTCGCTGCGGTAGCCGTCAGCGTCGCGGAAATTGTTGTAGACGCCGTCGAGTATATCGAGGCCGTAGGCGCGAGCGGCGGTCAGGCTGGCGGAGAGCCAGTAGAGGGCGGAGGTGCGCTCGGCAGTGACCTCTGCGCGGGTTTCCTTGAAGAGGTCGTTGAGGCCCATGACGATGCAGCTCAAGGGTGAGCCGGCGTGGCTGCCGGCTGCGGCAATCTCGCAAACCTTCACGATGCCGATCGGCGTTTCCACCATGGCCCAAAGCTTCGTCTTCTCGGGCGCGTCGGCACGACGCATGGCATCGGACGCGCGCTCGATGTCGGCGCTTCCGGAGGCCTTGGGAATCAGGATGGCGTCCGGTGCGGCGGTAGCAGCGGCGCGCATGTCGTCGGGCCCCCAGGCGGTGTCGAGCGCATTGATGCGGATGACCAGCTCGCGCTTGCCGTAGCCGCCGTCCTTGACGGCTTTGACGACCTGCTCGCGCGCGGCAGCTTTCGCGTCTGGCGCGACGGAGTCTTCGAGATCGAGGATGAGTGCATCGGCGGGGAGCTGCTTCGCCTTCTCGAGCGCTCGGGCGTTGGCGCCCGGCATGTAGAGCACGCTGCGGCGCGGACGCAAAGTCATGTGGCGGGTCTCCAGTCAGCGACGAGTTGCAAGCTAATGCAAAGCGTGCAGGCATGTCATCAACAGGAAGGACGTATGTGGGCGCTCGCTTGGCACGCAGCAGTCCTTCCGGCACATTGTGCACGATCGTTGTTCAACAGCAGAGGTCCGATGCCCATTACCACGGCAGATGTCGTCATCGTGGGAGGCGCCGTGGTCGGCAGCTCGATTGCGTACTTCCTGAAGCGCGATGGGTTCAAAGGCTCGGTCGTGGTGGTGGAGAAGGACCCGAGCTATCAGTTCTGCGCCACCGGCCGCTCGCTCGCTTCCATCCGACAGCAGTTCTCGACGCCCGAGAACATCCGCCTGTCGCAGTTCGGCGTCGGCTTCTTCAAGAGCATCAAGCAGGAGTTCGGACCCGAAGCCGATGTGGGCTTTCGCGAGCGCGGCTATCTCATCATGGCGACGCCGGAGGGACGCGGTGCGCTCGAGGAAAGCGTGAAGCTGCAGCGGAGCCTCGGCGCCGATACGGAGCTGGTGGAGGCGACGGACATCGCCAAGCGCTTTCCTTGGATCAATGTGGAGGGATTGAGCGCCGCGGGCTGGGGCCGGTCGGGTGAAGGATGGCTCGATGCGCATCTGCTTATGGCGCAATTCCGTGAGGGTGCGAAGGCGCGCGGTGCTACGTATCTGGCCGATGAAGTCGTTGGTCTGGCCAAGGCGGACGGACGGGTGAGCGTGGTCAAGCTGAAGAGCGGACAGGAGATTGCCGCCGGCGTCGTCGTGTGTGCGGCGGGCTGGCACTCCTACAAGGTGGCGGCGATGGCCGGTGTCGAGAAGCTGCCCGTGCGACCACGCAAGCGTCTGGCATTCGTGGTGGATTGTCCCGGTGGACCCCAGCAGGCGGGATTGACCATCGATCCGACCGGCGTGGTGTTCCGGCCCGAGGGTCGGTTTTTCATCACGGCGATCTCGCCCAAGGAGGGCGAGCCGGACCCGGATGCGGAGGATTTCGATTGCGACCACGAGGTGTTCGACAGGGATATCTGGCCGCAGCTGGCCGCGCGCGTGCCGGTGTTCGAGACGCTCAAGGTGCAGAACGCGTGGTGCTGCCACTACGACGTCAGCACGCTCGACCACAACGCTATCCTGGGTCCACACCCGCAGGCGCCGGGGCTGGTGCTTGCGTGCGGTTTCTCGGGGCATGGGCTACAGCATTCACCGGGTGTGGGACGCGGCATCGCCGAGCTGCTGATACACGGCGGCTATCGGACGATCGACCTCAAGCGCTTCGGCTACGAGCGCGTGCAGCGCGGGGAGCCGATCGTCGAGCTGAACGTGTTCTGAGGACGCCGGCATGGCGCGCGTGCTCGTCATCTCCTCGCAAGTCGCCCGCGGGCACGTGGGGCTAGCGGCGATCGTGCCGGCCCTGCAGGGGCTCGGTCACGAGGTGATTGCGCTGCCGACGGTGCTGCTGTCGAACCATCCGGGGCACGGCACGGTGGCGGGCGAGCAAGTGGCGCCGGCGCTGCTGCGGCGGATGTTCGATGCGCTGAAGGCGAACGGCTGGCTCGGTGAGATAGATGCGGTGATGACGGGGTATTTGCCGAGTGCAGAACATGTGCGTTTCGCGGTGGAGGCGATCGGGCGGGTGAAGGCGGGGGCCAAAGGTGTTCGTGTGCTCGTCGATCCGGTCATCGGGGATGAGGGCAAGGGTCTTTACATAGATGCCGGCGCGGCGGTGGCCATGCGCGACGGGCTCGTCGGGCTGGCGGACGTGGTGACGCCGAATGCGTTCGAGCTGCAATGGCTGACGGGGAAGGCGGTCGGCAGCGCGAGCGAGGCTGTGATGGCCGCTGCGAGTTTGCCGGCGGCGTTGGCGCTCGCCACGTCGGTACCGGCCGGGGCGGCCGATCTCGATACTGTGTTGGCGCCGAGGGATGGCGATACGGTTGTGTGCCGTGTGGCGCGGCGATCCGGAGTGCCGAACGGGACAGGGGATTTTCTGGCCGCGCTTTATCTGGGGCATGAGTTGAGGCTCGGGGTCGCGCGGGCGTCCGAGGCGCTGGCGCTGGCGGTCGCCGGTGTGGATGCGGTGATCGATGCAAGCCGTGGATGTGATGAGCTGCAACTCGTGACGGCGCGGGATGCCTGGGTTGACGCGAAGCCGTTGCCGGTGTCGCCGGTCTGAGGCATCCGGCAGAGCACAGCACCAAAGTGCGACCCGGGACTTCAAATCGCTGCACGCGGGTGCCGCAAGGCAACCTTGGACCGTGAGGTCCGGAGGACATTCGTGTCCTCGGGGAGACCTGCACGGGGTCTCCTGGGGTCACACGCCCCGCGGTTGCTGCGACGCACCCGCGTCCCGTGCGCTTGCCATATCCTCGGGCCAAAATGGGCTGCGAGGTTGGACTTGTTCTAACGAGCAGCTTGCCAGGCAAAACAACGACCTCACGCGCGGTTGCGCGGCCCACCCTGCCCGAGTATGAGTACGCACGAACGGCGGGGCTTGATGGAGCGCGACGACCGCAGGATCGCTTCGGATTGAACCGCTTTACCGCAATCGGGGTGCCTCGGCCGAAGCGTGAATCCTGCTCTACGCTTTGTCTTTAGAGTGAGATTCACGCTTCTCGCGAAGCCAAGTGCTCCCACAAGAAGCGATCTCACTTTTCTGCCTGCGGCGGGTAGGCCATGACTGTTCTGGTTATGAAATTCGGCGGCACGTCGGTGGCCAACGTGGACCGTATCCGCAATGTTGCGCGGCACGTGAAGCGCGAGGTGGACGGCGGCAACAAGGTGGCTGTCGTCGTGTCGGCCATGGCCGGCGTCACCAATCAGCTCGTGGGATGGGTACGCGAGGCATCGCCTCTGCACGATGCGCGCGAGTACGATGCGGTGGTGGCGTCGGGCGAGAACGTCACGGCAGGGCTGCTGGCCATCGTCCTGCAGTCGATGGGCATCGCGGCGCGCTCTTGGCAGGGCTGGCAGATTCCCGTGTGCACCAATGCCGCGCACGGTGCGGCGCGCATCGCCGACATCGACGGCGAGCGCTTGCGCGAGCGGCTCGATCAAGGTGAGGTCGCCGTCATCACTGGCTTCCAGGGCATCGAGCCGGAGCGCAACCGCGTCGCCACGCTCGGACGCGGCGGATCCGATACCAGCGCGGTCGCCATTGCGGTGGCGCTACGCGCCGATCTTTGCGATATCTATACTGACGTTGATGGGGTCTATACGACCGACCCCAGGATCGTGCCCAAGGCGCGCCGGCTGCCGAAAGTATCGTACGAAGAAATGCTGGAGATGGCCTCGCTGGGCTCGAAGGTGCTGCAGACGCGCTCTGTCGAGCTGGCCATGGTGCATCGCATGCGGACGCGGGTGCTTTCGAGCTTTGTGCCGCCCGAGCAGATGCAGGCGGCCAAGCCCCAATCCTGGGACGAGGTCGGCACTATTGTTTGCGACGAGGAAGAGATCGTGGAGCAGCAGGTTGTCAGCGGCATTGCCTACTCGAAGGACGAAGCCAAGGTTACGCTCCTCAAGATCGAGGACAAACCGGGTATCGCCGCGAGCATCTTCGGCCCGCTGGCAGAGGCCAATGTCAACGTCGACATGATCGTGCAGAACCTGTCGGCGGACGGCCGCTATACGGACATGACCTTCACAGTGACCGAGGCCGAGCTGCCGCGCACGCTCGAGGTCTTGAAGTCCGGCAAGAAAAGCATCGGCTATCACGACATCAAAAGCTCGGCTGCCGTCATAAAGGTTTCCGTCATCGGTATCGGCATGCGCAGTCACGCCGGCGTGGCCGCGCAAATGTTCAGGGCGCTTGCAGACAAAGGCATCAACATCCTGGCGATCACGACCTCCGAGATCAAAATCAGCGTCCTCATCGATGCTGCCTATGCGGAGCTCGCGGTGCGCACGCTGCATTCGCTTTATGGACTGGACGCCGACTAACTTACGACCAGCCCCGCTCAGCGGGCACAACAACGTCACGGTCGAAACCAATTCTCGCCGCCGCGACCTCTTAAGCGACGCGGCGGCCCCGGCCCCTCGCACGAGGTGCAGGAACGGGGAGCGCTGCTGCTGATAGGGATTTATGGCCAAGCGACCCACAGAGGACCCGCGCATTGCTGCGGCCGAGCCGGCCCTGCGGCCCATGCTGCGGCGCCTGCGCGAGATCATGGCCGAGCCCGGCGACGGCCAGAGCCGGCTCGACAAGATCGTGCGCCAGATCGCCGGCCTGATGGTGGCCGAGGTGTGCTCCATCTATTTGCGACGCCAGGACGGCAGCCTCGAGCTGTTCGCAACCGAGGGGCTCAATCCATCCGCGGTGCACAACACATTCATGAAGCGGGGCGAAGGTCTGGTCGGGCGCTGCGCCGAGCTCGCTACGCCGGTCAATGAACCGGAGGCGCAGAACCACCCGGCTTTCTCTTATCGGCCGGAAACGGGCGAGGAGATCTACCACTCCTTCCTCGCCGTGCCGATCCTGCGCGGCGGCGACGTGCTGGGCGTGCTCACGGTCCAGAACAAGACGCCGCGCGAATACTCCGACGACGACGTCGAGGCGCTGCAGACCACCGCCATGGTGCTGGCGGAGCATTTTGTGTCGGGCGCGGTCGCTGGCGCCGGTACTGGAGCTGCTTTCAGCCGGTCGTTCAGCCATGTCGTCAAGGCGCAGACGGTTTCAGAGGGACTGGCGCTCGGACATGTCGTGCTGCACGAGCCTCGCGTCGTGGTCACCGATCTCAAGGCCGAGGACCCGGTCGCTGAGGGGCAGCGGCTGGAGGCTGCAGTCGAGGAGCTGAAGGTCTCCCTCGACGAGCTGCTTGGCCAGGAAACGCTTGCAGGCGAGGGCGAGCACCGCGACGTGCTCGAGGCCTATCGCATGTTTGCGAACGATCGCGGCTGGCTGCGCCGGCTCAAGGATACCGTCAAGGACGGGCTGACCGCAGAGGCGGCAGTCGATCTGGTGCAGAACAATACCCGCTCGCGCATGCTGCGCCAGGCCGATCCGTTCTGGCGCGAGCGTCTCCGCGACCTGGACGATCTCTCTGATCGCCTGTTGCGCATTCTGACGGCGCGCCGCTCTGGTGAGACGGGAAAAAAGGACCTGCCGCACGACGCGATCATCGTCGCCCGTTCGATGGGGGCTGCGGAGTTGCTCGACTACGACCGGGCCAGGCTCAGGGGCCTTGTCGTCGAGGATGGCGGTGGGCAGAGCCATGTCGCCATCGTGGCGCGTGCCCTCGGTATCGCCGCCGTCGGCCAGGCGCGCGGCGTCATCGAGCGGGTCGACCCCGGCAATCCGATTATCGTCGATGCCGATGCAGGCGAGGTCTATATCCGGCCGACCGGCGAGGTCATCTCCGCCTATGCCGACAAGGCGCGGTTTCAGGCCCGACGCCAGCGGCAATACAAGTCACTGCGCGACGAGCCGGCGGTGACGAAGGATGGTCAGCGCATCGAGTTGCATATCAACGCAGGCCTGCCGGTCGATACGGCACATCTCACAGAGTTGGGAGCCGACGGCATCGGGCTGTTCCGCACCGAGCTGCAGTTCATGGTGGCGTCCAATTTCCCGAGGCTCGAGCGGCAGACACAGCTCTACAGGTCGGTGCTCAAGGAGGCGCGCGGCAAGCCGGTCATCTTCCGTACGTTGGATATCGGCGGCGACAAAGTGCTGCCTTACATGCGCCGCGTGCATGAGGAGAACCCGGCGCTCGGCTGGCGCGGCATACGCATGGCGCTCGACCGGCCCGCGCTCTTTCGCACCCAGGTGCGGGCGCTGCTCAGGGCGGCCGCCGGCCAGGAGTTGCGCCTTATGGTGCCGATGGTTTCGGAGGCCACGGAGATCGTGGCGGCGCGGGCGCTCGTCGACCGGGAGTTCGACCTGGCGCGCAAGCGCGGCGTGGCCGGGCCGAGTGATCTCGTGTTCGGCATCATGATCGAGGTTCCGTCCCTGCTGTTCCAGCTCGACGCCGTGATGCCGAAGGCGGATTTCGTGTCGATCGGCAGCAATGACCTGCTGCAATATCTGTTCGCCGCCGATCGCTCCAACGAGCGGGTAGCCAAGCGGTTTGACACACTGTCGCCGATCTTCCTGCGGGCAGTGGGGACGGTGATCGAGGCTGGCAGGCGCCACAAGGTGCCGGTCGGCCTGTGCGGTGAGGTGGGTGGCCGGCCGCTCGAGGCGATGGCGCTGATCGCACTCGGCCTGCGGGCTCTGTCGATGGCTCCGGCCAGCATCGGTCCCGTGAAGGCCATGGTCAGATCCCTGCACGTAGGCCGTGCGGAGGAGCATTTGCGTCGGTTCATGACCGACGGAACGGGCAGCATCCGTGACAGATTGAAGCGGTTTGGCGAGATCGAGGGGCTGGACCTCTAAGGGGACAGATGGGGACAGGCGATGCGCGTGTCAGCGTTTTGACAACTTCCGCCTTTTGACTGACCATCCGGTGGGGTTTGTGGGGACTAACGTCTTTCGCGTATGAGTTTGCACGAGAGAGTACACACGCGCGCACCTTGGCGCAGGCTACCGGGCCTGCAAGTGGCGGGTGTGTCCGAACGGCCGACCGGCGTCGACGAGCGGGTGGCGGCCATCTTTCGCGACATGCGCGTCGCGCTGGGAGTTTCGGCTGCCGATCTCGCGCAGGCGCTCGGTACGACGGTCGCGGTTGTCGAAACGCTCGAGAGCGGGCGCGTGCGCGCGTTTCCAGCTTGGCCGGAAACGGTCAGGATCGTGTCCGAGCTGGGCAAGTTGCACCGTGTCGATACGCGGCCCATTCTCGCACGCATTCGCGATCAGGTCGGACCTGCGGGCCTCGGACAGGTTCCCAAGGCCGTGCCAATAAGCCGAACGCCTGTGGAAAAACACCCGCTGCTGCGCATCCGTGATCGGACCCGGACCGCGCGGCGCGAGGCTTGGCGAGAGGGCGCACAGCATGCGCGGCGGCAGGTGCGCCGGGCTGCGCGTGCCCTGTTCGCTATTTCCACGCCGGTGGCGCTCCTTGGCGGCACGTTGTGGCTTGCACAGACGCAACCCGCGCTCATATTGAGGGGCGTGGCCAAGCTGCCGGAACCTGTGGCGCGGGTTGTTCGGCCGGTCGCTGAATACGTTGTGGTCCAGATGGCGCCCCGGCGCGAGGGCATGCGCTGGATCGAGGTACCCGACCCGCGCACACGTAAATCCGACAAATTGCATCAGGCCTCCCGTTAGGATTAGATGCGGGCGCCGCGACGCTCCCGAGGGCGCGCGCTCGGTCATTCAGCCTATGTTTTCGTGACATGACGTCGATGCCACAGGAAAAGCTCGACCGCCTGGTCGAGCGCTGGGAAGCTGTCCAGGCCGAGCTCAACCGCGGCGCGGGCCAGGCGGCGTTCGTCAAGCTTTCGAAGGAGTTTGCCGAGCTCAATCCAGTGGTCAGCACTATCAACGCGTTACGCCGGGCGGAGCGCGAGCTGAACGAGATCCACCAGCTCATCGATGCAGCCGGGACCGATCGGGAAATGGTGCAGCTGGCGCGCACCGAGCGAGACGAGCTGGCTGCACGCGTCGAGTTCTCGCGCATGAGCTGAAGCTGCTGCTGCTGCCCAAGGATGCCGCCGACGAGCGCAGCGCCATTCTCGAGGTCAGAGCCGGCACGGGTGGTGACGAGGCGGCGCTGTTCGCCGCCGACCTGTTTCGCATGTACAGCCGCTATGCCGATCATCACGGCTGGAAAACCGAGCTGATCGGTGCGTCGGAGAACGATCTCGGCGGCTACAAGGAGATTGTCGCCTCGATCTCGGGCAAGGGTGTCTTTGCGCGCCTGAAGTTCGAGTCGGGCGTGCATCGCGTGCAGCGCATTCCGGCGACTGAGGCCGGCGGCCGCATCCACACCTCGGCGGCGACCGTGGCGGTCTTGCCGGAGGCGGAAGACATAGATGTTGACATCAAGCCCGATGATTTGCGCATCGACACCATGCGGGCGGGCGGCGCCGGTGGCCAGCACGTGAACAAGACCGAGTCGGCGGTGCGTATCACGCATATGCCGAGCGGCATCGTCGTGGTCTCGGCCGAGAAGTCGCAGCACCAGAACCGGCGGCTCGCCATGCAGGTGCTGCGCTCACGCCTCTACGAGCTGCAGCGGCAAGAAGCGGCGGACGAGCGGGCGGCAGCGCGCAAGGACCAGGTGGGGTCGGGCGACCGCTCGCAGCGCATCCGCACCTACAACTTTCCGCAGGGCCGGGTGACGGACCACCGCATCAATCTGACTTTGCACAAGCTGGATGAGGTGCTCGAGGGTAATGCGCTGGACGAAATCATCGACGCCTTGATCACCCAACATCAGGCGAGCCAGCTCGCCGAGCTGAACGGACCTGACGGTGCCTGACACTGCAGCAGCCAACGACAGCCGTGGGCGCGCAGAGACGATCGGCGAGGCTGTCCGCCGTGTTGCGCAGGTGTTCCGGGAAGCGGGTCTCGAGACGCCCGAGTTGGACGCACGCATACTCGTTGCTGAAGGTGCGGGCGTACCGCGTGCGACGCTGCTTGCCTCGCCGGAGGTCGGGCTCGAAGCCGAGGCCTGCCGGTGCATTGCGTCTTATCAGGCGCGGCGGCTCGCGCGTGAACCCGTCTCCCGCATCATCGGCAGGCGCGAGTTTCGCACGCTGATGTTGGAGCTCGGTGCGGCGACGCTCGATCCGAGACCGGAGACCGAGACGATTGTCGAAGTTGCGCTGGAGCTCGTGCGGCAGGGAGCCGTGCCCGGCGGCCGGGCGCCACGCGTCCTCGATTTGGGCACGGGCACCGGGGCCATCCTGATCGCGGTTTTGGCCGAGCTGCCGAAAGCAAGTGGTGTCGGGACGGATATCGCACCGGAGGCGCTCGACGTCGCACGGCGTAACGCCGAGCGGCAGGGCGTGGCGGAACGGGCGAGCTTTCGCTGCGCGGACTGGCTGGGTGGCGTGAAGGAGAATTTCGATCTGGTGCTCAGCAATCCGCCCTATATCCCGACGGAGCAAATTGCCGCGCTGGAAGCGGAAGTCGCACAATACGATCCCCGGCTGGCACTCGACGGCGGCAAAGACGGTTTGGAGGCTTACCGCACTATTCTCAGCGGCGTGCGCCAGAGGCTGAGCCCGGCCGGCTGGCTCCTGTTCGAGGTAAATCGTGGGGATGCCGATACAGTCCTCGCGCTGTGCCGCGCGCAAGGGTTCGCCCCCGATGGTGAACGGCCATGGTTGCACATGGACCTTGCAGGTCAGCCACGATGTGTTGCTGTCAGGGCACGCCAGTGACGATATGCAAAAAAGTGCTTGGAATCGTGGCCCATCCGCGCTAGCGTTTCCCAGGTGAAAGTGTGACGGTGCTCCCGTGCCATCTCGGCCGATTGAAAAGTCGGCATCAGATCGGGACACCAGTCGGTGAGGCTGAAGGCGAGCGTGAAGCGCTAGCAGCAGGCTCTGCCGGATCCACCGCATTTCCGGGATGACAGTATCGATCATTTTGGACGTCCCACGGACCGTGCGTTTGCTGGTCTGCTCGGGCATGTCATGAAAAACGAAAAGCGCTCTGATGACGGCAGGACGCCGGTCGCAGGGAACGCGTGGGGTTGTGCGGGCGCTTGCCAGGGAAAGTAACGACAACAATTGCAACAGTGTGAGAATGGGAGCCCATGAGGCAGGGACAGCAACATCGCCGCGGACGCGGTCGTAACAACAACAATAACAATAACAATAACAGCAATAATAATAACAGAAGGGGCCATAATCCCCTTTCGCGGAGCTTCGAGTCCAACGGACCTGAAGTGAAGGTCAGGGGTACGCCCGCGCACATCGCGGAGAAGTACCTGTCCCTCGCTCGCGATGCTCAGTCGTCCGGCGATCCGGTGCTGGCCGAGAACTATCTGCAGCACGCAGAGCACTACAATCGCATCATCATGGCCTACCGCGAGCAGCAGGCGCAGCACTCGGGCGAGATGGTGAACGGTAACGGGCCCCGCATGCGGCCGGGCGGTCCATCCGAAGGCGGCGAGGCCGACGATGTGTTGGACGAAGAGGGCGATGATCTGAGCCACGGCGAGCAGCCGCCGATGCCCCGCTTCCAGCCGGAGCAGCCGCGATTTCAGGAGCAGCAGCCACGCTTCCAGGACCAGCCACGCAATGACGAGGGGCGCCAGCATCACCGCGGGCAGGATCATCCGCGGTTTCGTGATCGCCAGGAGCGCCACGAGCGCCACAACGATCGCCAGCCCGACACGCGCCAGGCGCGCGATCGTTCGGCTGAGCCACAGCCACCGGTGGAAGGCGGCGGGCAGGCGCGCAACGAGCAGTTTCAGCGGCGACGCGAGCGTTTTGGGCCTGGCAACGAACAACCCGAGTTCCTGCGTCGTCCGGTGCGCCGTCCGCGCCGCGAGGGCAACGGAAATGGCGAGGCCGAGGGCGTGGCGGAGACCGGACACGAGAACGATCCACAGGACAAGAACATCGTCTGACGGGCTCTCTGCCTGCGCGCAACCGCAAGAGACTTTTTCGGCTTGCTTAGGATCGCTAGAGAACTCTTGCTCTGTTTTTGCCTCAGCCGATCGCCCGCTAGACTCGGAGTGTAGAGCAGGGTTCGCGCTCCAGATGGATCGCGAAGCGATCCCATCTGAAACGATCCAGTCCTAGACACGCACGAGATTGCCGACTGCGAGCGGACCGCTGGTCGTCACCTTGCCGTAGACGCCAAAATCCGAGTGCCCCCAGGTTCGCTGCAAGGTGGCGGGAATGGCCATGTCGCGGACGCCAATCTCAGGATCGACATTGGTCGCCTCGCAGCGCTGCGTGCGCGTGAAGACGCGCAATTTCACATCGCCTATGCCAATTTCCTTGTCGAGCCATGTGAACTCGGCCCAAGGGGGCAGACCCTCGAGGTAGATGTTGGCGCGAAAGCGCAACGGATCGACCGGTCGTCCGACAACGCGCTCCAGCACGCGTACGCTGGCCAGATTGACGATGTGCACGCATTTCGCGGCAACGTCGGAGAAACTGTGACCGGGTGCGCGCACGACTTTCGGTGCTCCGCGCAGCTCCTTGGCCATATACGCGGCAATGAACTGCTCGACGAGCTGCCGGCCGATCGGTGTCGAAAGCTGGCCGCGGGCCACCTGCTTGCCGTCACGAAAGATCGTCAGAGTTTCAGTTCCGTCGTCGAAAGTTGTCCGGAGCGTTGCGAGACGCTCGTCGCGCATCAGCATGAGGAAGTTGACCTTCGGCAGGTGCCGGGGCGCGGCAGCATCGAAGCGCCCAGGACCATTCTCGATCGCGTAGGCGCGATCGAAGGGCAGCGTTTCACCCGATGTAGCCTCAACTCGGTCTAGCCGCTCCGGCGATAGTCCCTTCACCGGGTAGCGATACAACCGGGCAAGGTGAGGGTTGTTGGGGATGGACATTCGTAAATCCTAAGGGCATCGAAACCAACGCGTTTGATCTGCATCATGGTTCTTTTGGTTGCGCCGCGGCAATCCTATATCACGTGCGAGGTGCCCACAAAGGATGCCGGTTCGGGTCTGAAGGGCGGGTGCCGATAGTCCTATTCACGAGGCGGTCCTGTTGTGCTCATCGAGGCGCGGGGTCGCGCTGAGGAGTGATAGAGCATGAATTTCGAGATCTATACGGACCGGGCCAAAGGCTTCGTCCAGGCGGCCCAGAATCTGGCCCTGCGCGAGGGCCATCAACAGTTCAGTGCTGAGCATCTGCTCAAGGTGCTGTTGGACGACCAGGAAGGCTTGGCAGCCGGTCTGATCGAGCGAGCCGGTGGACGACCGAAGGCTGCCCTGCAGGCCGTGGAGAAGGCACTGGCCAGCCGGCCCAAGGTCTCGGGCGGTGGCGCGGGCCAGCTTTACATGGCGCCGGAGATGGCGCGCGTCTTCGATACGGCAGAGAAGATTGCCGAGAAGGCGGGCGACAAATATGTGACCGCCGAGCGGCTGCTGCTGGCGCTGGCGACGGAAGCCTCGAGCGAGGCGGCCCGTATCCTGAAGGATGCCGGCGTCACTGCCGTGGCGCTCAATCAGGCCATCAACGAGATCCGCAAGGGTCGGACTGCGGATACGGCGTCTGCAGAGCAGGGCTACGACGCGCTCAAGCGTTACGCGCGCGACCTCACGGAAGCTGCCGCGGAAGGCAAGATCGATCCGGTCATCGGCCGCGACGA
This sequence comes from uncultured Alphaproteobacteria bacterium, assembly GCA_963840425.1. GTDB lineage: Bacteria > Pseudomonadota > Alphaproteobacteria > Rhizobiales > Hyphomicrobiaceae > CADEFX01. Next base: position 198,008 of record CAWIYZ010000034.1, read on the forward strand.
GGAGATCCGCCGCACCATCCAGGTGCTGTCTCGGCGGACCAAGAACAATCCTGTCTTGATTGGCGAGCCCGGCGTCGGCAAGACGGCTATCGCCGAAGGACTGGCGCAACGTATCGTCAAGGGCGACGTGCCCGAAAGCCTGAAAGACAAGAAGCTGCTGTCGCTCGACATGGGCGCGCTGATTGCAGGCGCCAAGTATCGCGGCGAGTTCGAGGAGCGGTTGAAGTCCGTTCTGTCCGAGGTGCAGGCCGAAGGTGGCCGCATCGTCCTGTTTATCGATGAGCTGCACACGATTGTCGGCGCCGGCAAGGCCGAGGGTGCCATGGACGCCGGCAACCTGCTGAAGCCGGCTCTGGCGCGCGGCGAGCTGCACTGCGTCGGCGCCACGACGCTCGACGAGTACCGCAAGCACATCGAGAAGGACGCCGCCCTGGCGCGGCGCTTCCAGCCGGTCTTCGTGTCGGAGCCGACGGTGGAGGACACCATCTCCATCCTGCGCGGTCTCAAGGAGAAGTATGAGCAGCACCACGGCGTGCGCATTACGGACTCGGCGCTGGTAGCGGCCGCTACTCTGTCGCATCGCTATATCGCCGACCGGTTCCTGCCCGACAAAGCCATCGACCTTGTCGACGAGGCCGCTTCGCGCCTGAAGATGGAGATCGACTCCAAGCCGGAAGAGCTTGATGCGATCGACCGCGATCTCATGCAGATGAAGATCGAGCGCGAGGCCTTGCGCAAGGAGAGCGATGCTGCCTCCAAGGATCGCCTGGCGCGGCTCGACAAGTCGATCGCCGAGCTCGAGGAAAGGAGCAAGGCGCTGACGCAGCGCTGGGAAAGCGAGAAGGGCAAGCTCGGCGATGCGCAGAAGCTGAAGGTCGAGCTCGATCAGCGCCGCACGGAGCTGAGCCAAGCACAGCGTCGGGGCGACCTCGGGCGTGCCGGAGAGCTCACCTATGGCGTGATCCCTGCGCTGGAGAAGAAGCTCAAGGCGCTGGAAGGCGACGAGGGCAACGGCGCGATGGTCGAGGAGGCCGTGACGCCAGATCACATCGCCCAGATCGTATCGCGCTGGACCGGCATTCCGGTCGACAAGATGCTCGAAGGCGAGCGCGCCAAGTTGCTGCGCATGGAGGACGAGCTGGCCAAGCGCGTGGTCGGCCAGCGCGAGGCGGTCGAGGCCGTTTCCACCGCAGTTCGGCGCGCGCGGGCGGGCTTGCAGGATCCTAACCGTCCGATCGGCTCGTTCATCTTCCTCGGCCCCACCGGCGTCGGCAAGACGGAGCTGACCAAGGCTCTGGCAGCGTTCCTGTTCGACGACGAGGCGGCGATGGTGCGCGTCGACATGAGCGAGTTCATGGAGAAGCACTCCGTGGCCCGCTTGATCGGCGCACCGCCTGGGTATGTCGGCTATGAGGAGGGTGGCGCGCTGACCGAGGCTGTGCGCCGGCGTCCCTATCAGGTCGTGCTGTTCGACGAGATTGAGAAAGCGCACCCTGACGTGTTCAACGTACTGTTGCAGGTGCTCGATGATGGGCGGTTGACCGACGGCCAGGGCCGCACAGTCGATTTCAAGAACACGCTGATCATCATGACCTCCAACATCGGCTCGGAGTATCTCGTCAATCAGAAGGAGGGCGAGGAAACCTCGGCGGTGCGCGAGTATGTGATGGCCGAGGTGAAATTGAAGTTCCGGCCCGAGTTCCTGAACCGGATCGACGATATCATCCTGTTCCATCGCCTGAAGCGGGAGAACATGGCGGCGATCGTCGATATCCAGATGGTACGGCTGCAAAAGCTGCTCACCGATCGCAAGATCACGCTGAAGCTCGATGAGGCAGCGCGGACATGGCTTGCCAACCGCGGCTATGATCCGGCCTACGGCGCGCGCCCGTTAAAGCGGGTTATCCAGAAGAGCGTGCAGGATCCGCTGGCCGAGCTGCTGCTGGCCGGAAAGATCAAGGACGGTGACACGGTCAAGCTGACCGTGCGCGACGGCGCGATCGCCATCAACGGCGAGCCCGTGAAGCGGGCAGCCTGAGCCCTGATACCTCCAACAATTCTGTCCCCGGTCTCGCGATCGGGGACAGAATGCTGAGTTTCGCGCGGGGTCAGATCTTAGCTGTCTCCGCCGGCGAGGCGAAGAGGTCGGTCGAGAGATAGCGATCGGCAGCCGACGGCGCGAACGTGACGATGGTCTTGCCGGCCATGTCGTCACGCGTCGCGACCGTGAGGCTGGCAGCGAGGTTTGCGCCCGAGGAGATGCCGGCCGCGATGCCTTCAGCGCGTGCCAGCAGCTTGGACATATCGATGGCCGTCTCGTTGGAGACCTTGATCACTTCATCGATCAGGTCGGTCTGCAGGATGGCGGGTACGAAGCCGGCGCCAATGCCCTGGATCTTGTGCGGCCCCGGCGCGCCGCCGGATAGGACCGGGCTGGCGGCCGGCTCGACGGCGATGATCTTTAGGCCGGGCTTGCGCACCTTGAGCACGCGGCCGGCGCCGGTGAGCGTGCCGCCCGTGCCGACACCTATTACCAGAGCATCGACGTTACCGCCCGTATCGGCCCAGATCTCCTCCGCCGTCGTCTTCTCGTGGATCAGCGGGTTGGCCGGGTTGTCGAACTGCCCAGGCATGACTGCGTCGGGCAGCTCGCGTATCAACTCTTCGGCGCGGGCAATGGCGCCCTTCATGCCGAGTTCGCGCGGCGTGAGCTCCAGCTCGGCGCCAAGATGCTCGAGAATGCGGCGGCGCTCGATCGACATCGACTCGGGCATGGTGAGAATCAGGCGGTAGCCGCGCGCAGCGGCGACGAACGCAAGGGCAATGCCCGTGTTGCCCGATGTCGGCTCGACGAGGACAGTCGATGCCTTGAGGCGGCCCGAGGCTTCGAGCGCGTCGATCATGGCGACGCCGATGCGATCCTTGACCGAGGACAGCGGATTGAAGAACTCAAGCTTCATCAGGATCTCGGCCTTGGCGCCGGAGGCGCCGGCGATCCGAGACAGCCGCACCAATGGGGTGTTGCCGATCGTCTCGGTGATGCCGTTGTAGATGCGGCCACGGCCAAGCTTGCCGACCGCTTCAAGTGTCTTGATTTGTGGCATATCGTTCATGGAAATGGCGCCTCACGGGTTGGCGCTGTGGCGCCGGCTGCTTGCGAGCAACATGCGCGCGCATATGGCGACCGCGCCTGCAACGCGCAACTTGACCATGAGAAAACAGCTTCTTGTGGCGATATCGAGGGCAGGACGCCCGTTGCGGAGCAAGTCGTCTATTTGGATTTGCTTTTCTGCCGGGATCGGGTTCGAGGAGCGCTCCTGCGTTTGTGCGCGGCCGTGACCTTCACGCCAGTCGAGCCGAAGCCGCCGGCGCCACGACGAGTGGCGGCTGCGGTGCCAGTCTCCTCAAGTCGGGCACGGGCAACCCTGGCAATGACGAGCTGCGCGATACGCGCTCCGCGCTCGATTCCGAACGATGTTTCGCCGAGATTGACGAGCAGAACTTTCAGCTCGCCCCGATAGTCGCAATCTATGGTGCCGGGGCTGTTGAGCACGGTCACACCATGGCGGAGGGCGAGGCCCGATCGCGGGCGTACCTGCGCTTCCGTGCCCTTCGGCAATTCCAGGACGAGGCCGGTGGGTACCAGCGCGCGAGTCCCTGGCGCAAGCACGAGAGGCCGGTCGCTCCCGACTGCAGCCGCGAGATCGAGGCCAGCGGCGCCCGCCGACTGATATTGCGGCAGGGGCAGGCCTGCGGCGTGCGGCAGGCGAACGATCCGGATCACCGGTGCGCGGTCGGCTTTGCGCTTCATGCCTCGTCCGTCGTCTCGGCCAGATGCGCAGCGACCTTGGCGACGAGACGCTCGGCAACTGTAGACTTGTCCATCTCAGGCCAGGTGTCGACGCCGTCGGCCGTGATCAAGTGCACGCGGTTGCGGTCACCGCCCATTATGCCCGTCTTCGGCGACACGTCGTTGGCGACGATCCAGTCGCAACCTTTGGCCTTGCGCTTCTTCCTGGCGTGCTCGATCACATTTTCGGTTTCGGCCGCAAAGCCGATCACCAGTGAAGGGCGCACGCCTGGACGCTCGTGTGCGATGGTTTTCAAAATATCGGGGTTCTCGACAAGATCGAGCTTCGGCGTTTTCTGCTTGCCATTCTTCTTGATCTTCTCGCCGTGTGCGTTGGCGACACGCCAATCGGCCACGGCAGCGGCGAAGATCGCGGCATCGGCGGGAAGCGCGCGCTTCGCGGCGCTCAGCATTTCGGCCGCGGACTCGATGCGGATGTTCGTCACGCCGTTGGGATCGGGGAGATTCGTTGGACCCGATACGAGTGTAACGCGCGCTCCGAGCGCTGCTGCAGCTGCTGCTATGGCATGACCCTGCTTGCCCGACGAGCGATTGGCGATGTAGCGCACAGGGTCGATCGGCTCATGCGTGGGGCCGGAGGTTACGAGCACGTGGCGTCCAGAGAGCGGCAACGTCGCGTGTGCATTCGCGCTGCGGAGGGCTAGCAGATGCTCAATGGCGTCCAGTATCTCGTGAGGTTCTGACATCCGGCCCGGTCCGGCCTCCCCGGCTTCTGCCATCTCGCCTGTGTTGGGTCCGACGAAATGAATGCCGTCGGCCTGCAGCATCGCGTGGTTGCGCCGAGTAGCGGGATGGAGCCACATGCGGGGGTTCATGGCTGGGGCGGCGAGCACGGGCTTGTCGGTGGCGAGCAGCACGGCGCTGGCGAGATCGTCGGCATGGCCGCCGGCCATCTTGGCCATCAGGTCGGCCGTGGCAGGAGCGATGACGATAAGGTCGGTGTCGCGCGCCAGGCGGATGTGACCGATCTCCCGCTCGTCGTCGAGATCGAACAGGTTCGAGAAGACACGATCGTTCGTAAGCGCGCCGACGGACAGCGGCGTGACGAATTCAGCGGCTGCTTTCGTCATCACCGCGCGCACGGCGATGCCCTTCTCGCGCGCCCGGCGAATGAGCTCGAGGCACTTGTAGGCAGCAATCCCGCCGCCGATGATCAGCACGATGCGCTTGGACTTGCCGGTCATGTCTCGACACGCATTACCGTGGAAACAGGCATTTTAGCACGGGAACAAGCGCGAATCGTAAATTGCAGGGATTGACAAGGGCCCCGATCACTGGTTGTACGCGCGTGGACGTGGCACATGGAGAGTTCATTCACCCTGATGCCCAGTCCCAATTCGGCGCGAAAATCCTTCGTTCGGCCGAATATCACCACGGACGTGCGGCTGCGGATCATTGTATGCTCACGCCGTTAACGATTCTTCAGGGGTACGCACATGGCAAAATCGTCTACCACGGCCAAGCCGGAGACCATCACGCTGCGCCATCTTGGCTTGGCTCTTTCCGAGAGCCACGAACTTCCCAAGAAGCAGGTTCACGCCGTTCTCGAAGACATGGTGACAAACATCACCAAGCACCTGAAGAAGGGTGCCCGCATTCGCATCGGCGGTCTCGGCATCCTGCAGGTCCGCAAGCGTCCGGCACGCATGGGCCGCAATCCTGCGACCGGCGAAGCCATCAAAATCAAAGCGAGCAAGAAGGTGGCTTTCCGCGCCGCCAAGGAGCTCAAGAATTCAGTTTGATTTGTGACGATTTGGAACGCCCGCGGTGGATCGGCGTGCCGGTCTCGCGGGCGTTGTGTTTTCCGGAGCCGTTCAGTAGGTCGCGCGCCCGCCTGAGATATCGAACACGCCGCCGGTGGTAAACGAGTTGTCCTCCGAAGCGACCCAGGCGACGAGCGCTGCGATTTCCTCCACCGTCACGAAGCGCCCTCGCGGGATCTTCGACAGCATGAAATTGATGTGCTGCTCGGTGATCTGATCGAAGATCGCTGTCTTGGCGGCAGCCGGCGTGATGCAGTTGACGGCGATGTTATGCGTAGCGACCTCCTTGCCCAGCGACTTCGTCAGTGCGATTACGCCCGCCTTTGACGCGGAGTAGTGTGCTGCGTTGGGATTACCTTCCTTGCCGGCGATGGAGGCGATGTTGACGATGCGTCCGTAGCTCTGGCGGATCATCGTCGGCACCACGGCCTTGCAACACAGGAACGGCCCGTCGAGATTGATGCGCATCACGTTGCGCCAGTCCTCGACCGTGGTCTCCCACGTCGTGGCAATTGCACCAGCAATGCCGGCGTTGTTGACGAGGATGTCGATGCGACCGAAGGCTTTCAATGTCGCATCGCGCGCCTTCTCGACATCGGCGAAGTTGGTCACGTCGACGGCGATGGCGGTGACGTCCTTGCCCAGGGCGGCAGCCGTTTTCTCGGCCAGTCCCTTGTCGCGATCCCAGATGGCGACCTTGGCGCCAGAGGCGAGAAAGCGCTCGGTGACGGCCTTGCCGATGCCTTGGGCACCGCCAGTCACGGCGGCAACGCGGCCTTTCAGATCAATGGAATTGGCCATGTGTGGTTTACTCCGGATGAGATTGTTACGTCGGGAACCGGCGGCGTAGGTCATCGACCTGTGCGGATGTGAGACCGCGGATCTTCTCGCCGCGGAGCATGAGAAACAGGCGCGCCGTTTCCTCGAGCTCCTCGATTGCGTCCTGTGCAGCGGAAAGGCTGGAACCGGCAACGACCGGGCCGTGGTTGGCGAGCAGAACAGCGTGATACCTACCTGCCAGCTTACCGACGGCGTCAGCGAGAGTTGCGTCGCCCGGCGGATAGTAAGGAACGAGTGGCAGCGTGCCGATGCGCATCACATAGTAGGCCGTGATGGGTGGCAGGCAATTGCCATGATCGATGCCGTCGAGGCAGCTCACTGCCACGGAGTGCGTCGAATGCAGATGGACGACGGCGCCGGACTTGGGGCGCTTTTCGTACATTGTGGTGTGTAAGAAAGATTCTTTGGTTGGTATGTCGCCACCAATCAAACGGCCCGAGGCATCGAGCTTCGATAGCCGGGATGGGTCGAGGGTGCCAAGCGAGGAGCCGGTCGGCGTCATCAGCCAACCGCCATCGGGCAACGCGACCGAAATGTTGCCGGTCGAGCCGTGCGTCAGGCCGCGACTGAACAGTGACGCGCCCGCCACGCAGATCAACTCGCGCAGCTTAGCTTCGGCGCTCATGCCAGCCGGCTCCACGCCTTGAGGAAGAAGTCCGGCGCGCCGAAGTTGCCGGATTTGAGCGCCAGCACGAGATCGCGACCGATGGCGCGTGTCCACGGAACGCCAGGATCGATCTCGGGGCCGATCTCAAGGGCAGTTACTCCGAGGCCGTTGACGACCGCGCCCGAGGTTTCGCCGCCCGCGACGATCAGGCGCGAGAAACCATGGTCAATGAGCATCTTTGCCGTATCGGAAAACGTGCGCTCAACCATGGCGCCTGCATCATCGCGGCCAAGTTTGTCTTGCACTTTGTGCACGGCATCGGGCGTGGCGCTGGAATAGATGAGGACCGGCTTGTCGGCCGGCTGCTTCTGCGCCCACCCCGCGAGGCTGCTGCCCGAGAGCGTTCCTTTCTGGATTTCGAACGGATCGACCTCGAAGGCTGCGACGCCCTGAGCTTTGGCAGTCGCGACTTGCGCGCGCGTGGCTTCCGAGCAGCTTCCCGCAATGATGGCGGCACGGCCTTTCGGTGCTTCCATCTGCATCGGCGCAGCCGATGCACGCATCAAACCCTTCTTGATGAAATTGGCCGGCAGTCCGAGCGCGACACCGGAACCACCAGTAATCAGGGCCATGTCGGCCGCGGCCGTGCCCATGTCGACGAGATGCTTGTCGGTGATGGCATCGACGACGACGAAGCTCTCGCCTTTCTGGCGGGCGGCAGCGAACGCCTCGGCAATCGCCGATGCACCCTTGTCTGCGACGGCGAAGGGGACGAGGCCCACCTTGAGCTTGGTCTGGCGCTGAAGCACGCGTACGAGATTGGAGTCCCGCATCGGCGTCAGGGGGTGGTCCTTCATGGGGCTTTCTGCCAGCGGCACGTCGCCGACGAACAGGTTGCCCATGTAGACCGTGCGCTTGTTGGTTGGGAATGCGGGGCACGCGAGAGCCAGCTCGCCTTTGACCTTCGCAAGCAGGGCGTCGGCGACCGGCCCGATGTTGCCCTGGTCCGTAGAAGTCGAATGTGGAGCAGTATTTGAAGAACAACTGCTTGGCGCCGAGCGCCAGCAGGGCATCGGCGCTCTTGAGCGACAGCTCCACAGCCTCCTGGACCGGGCACGTGCGGGTCTTGAGCGCGACCACGACCGCGTCGAAGCCCTCAAGGCGGCTGTTAGCATCGGGCACTTGCATGATCTGCACCGTGCGCATGCCGGCGCGGGTCAGCATCAGCGCGAGATCGGTGGCGCCGGTCAGATCGTCGGCAATGCAGCCCAGCAGCAAGGGTCGTCCTCCCGGCATCGGCTTGGTTGGCGGACAATAGACATCCGGGCGACATGCAGCAACGCGCCGCCGCGCAGATCAGGCGTCCTCGCGCGCCAGCAGGTCCCTGAGCTCGGTTTTCAGGACCTTGCCGTAATTGTTTTTTGGCAGCGTGTCGACGAAGCGATAGCCCTTCGGTCGCTTGTAGCGCGCGATGTTGTCCAGGCAGAGCCGGTCGAGGTCCTGTGCCGCAACGTTCGATCCGGCGTGCTTTACGACGTAGGCAACGACTTCCTCGCCCCAATCCGCGTGCGGGCGCGACACGACGGCTGCTTCCTGGACGCCCGGATGGGTCAGCAGCACCTCCTCGATCTCACGCGGATAGATGTTGGAGCCTCCGGAGATGATCATGTCTTTCGATCGGTCCTTGAGGGTGAGGAAGCCGTCCTCGTCCATGGCGCCGAGGTCGCCGGTCCACAGCCAGCCGTCGCGGAGCGACTTGGCGTTGGCGTCGGGGTTGTTCCAATACCCCCGCATCACGCAATCGCTTTTGGTGACGATCTCGCCGATCTCGCCCGGCGGCAGCTCGCGGCCGCTCTCATTGACGACTCTCACGGCAACGCCGGTGCGGGCAACACCAGTCGATCCCAGCCGATGCTCGTGGCGCGGATGCTGTGTCTCTGCGTGAACTGCCTTAGACAGGCCAGTGATGGTCATCGGGCTCTCACCCTGGCCGTAGAGCTGATGCAGCTTCGGCCCGAACAGCCCGAGCGCCCGCTTCAAGTCGGAGACGTACATTGGCGCGCCACCGTAGGTGATGGTCTTGAGGCTGCGGGTATCGGCAGAGCCCGCCCGCGGATGGTTGATCAGGCGCGAGACCATGGTAGGCGCAGCGAACATCGACACGTTCGAATAACGCGGCAGCGCGCCATAGATGCGTTCGGGTTCGAAGGAGCCGGGGATGATGACGTTGTGGGCGCCCTTGGATACGAACGCAAGACCATAGAGCCCGGAGCCGTGCGACAGCGGCGCCGCGTGGAAGATGGTATCGGTGTGATCGAGATAATCGATGTCCGCGTAGTAGCACTGAACTGCAAACAGCAGCGTCCGGTGCGTGAGCACCGCTCCTTTCGGCCGGCCGGTAGTGCCGCTGGTGTAGAACAGCCAGGCCTCGTCATCGGGCTCAGCCGGCGAGCGTGTCATGGGATCGCCAGCTAGCAGCGTTGCATAGTCTCGCGTTTCCGTAGCGATGACAGGGGGCAAGGCAGCGCCGGAAGGCAGGTCGCTCAGTCCATCGAACAGACCCGGTGTGGCCACACAGAGCCGTGCGCCCGAGTTCTCCAGAATCCACTGCAGCTCCTTGGGATGGAGCTTGGAATTGATCGGTACCGCCGCCAGACCTGCCCGCCAGATGCCATACAAAACGGGCAAGAACTCCAGACAATTATCCATCCATAGGCCGACGCGGTCGCCCGCTCTCAGGCCATGGCGGTTATGCAGTGCCCCTGCGATGCGGGCGACCTGATCCTCGAACTCAGCAAACGTGAGAGAGCGCCCCTCCTCGGTAATCGCGGGGCTGCTGGGCCGGTGCCGGGCCACAACTTGCAGTATGAGAGACAGGTTCATGGTGGTCGGTCCTGGCGCGGCGGAAGTCTGCCCCCAGTTCTGGCCCCTTGCAACGGCCGTCGCTTCGGTGATGATAGGCGCCATCCCAATAATCCTGCCATCTCCACGGGAGCAGTCGAGCAAGCCGCATGAACCTGCAATTCGAAACGCTGAAAGTCGTCATCGGCGAGGACAAGGTCGGCGTCATCACGATGAACCGGCCCGAAATCATGAACGCCATGAATACGCAGATGATGACCGACATGAGGGACTGCTTTAGCCAGTTCTATGTGGAGGAGAATGCGGCGGCCTGCCTCGTGGTGACCGGTGCCGGCGATCGCAGCTTCTGCTCCGGGGGCGACCTCAAGGAGCGCAAAGGCATGTCGGACGAGACCTGGCGCCGGCAGCACGCCATCGTCGAGCAGATGGTGCGGGCCATCATCAATTGCCCGATTCCGGTCGTCGCGGCTGTAAACGGGTTTGCGTATGCCGGCGGCATGGAGATCGCTCTTGCTTGCGATTTCGTCTACGCCGCCGAGCACGCGCGCTTCGCTTTGACCGAGGTAACGCTCGGCATCATCCCAGGCGCCATGGGTACGCAGAACCTGCCGCGCGCTGTGGGCGTGCGCCGCGCCAAGGAGATCATCCTAACGGGCACGCCATTCACCGCGGCCGATGCCTTGGAATGGGGCATGGTCAACAAGGTGGTGCCTGGTCAAAAGCTGATGGACGAGGTGCTAACCACGGCGCGCAAGATCGCGTCCAACGCCCCGGTGTCCGCGCGCCAGGCCAAGAAGTCGATGGACAAAGCCATGGACCTGGACCGCGCCAACGGCTACGCCTTCGAGATCGAGGCCTACAATCGCACGGTTGTGACCGAGGATCGGCAGGAAGGCATCAATGCCTTCAATGAGAAGCGCAAGCCAAACTACAAGGGCCGCTAAGCCCATAAGGAGACGCAACGATGCAGCGTGACGTAACCGTGCGCGAGGTGGGCTTGAGAGATGGCCTGCAGCTCGTCAAGACATTCGTGCCAGCAGAGACGAAGTTGGCCTGGGCGAGGGCTGTAGCCGCGGCGGGCATCCCGGAGGTGGAGGTCACATCGTTCGTGCCGGCCAAGGTGATAGCGCAGTTTGCCGATGCCACTGAGATCGCCAAGGGGGCGCTGAAGATCCCAGGTCCATTGTGGTGCGTGCTGGTACCTAATCGTAAAGGCGCGGAGTTCGCGCTCAATGCGGGTATTCGTAAGATCAACTTCGTGCTGTCGGTGTCGGAAGGGCACAACCAGTCGAACGTGCGCAAGACCACCGACCAGTCGTTCGACGAGTTTCGCCAGATCGTAGAGCTGCGGAACTCCAAACCCGAGTGGAAGGACGTGGTGCTGCAGGGCTGCCTCGCAACATCGCTCGGCTGCACCATCGAGGGGCATGTGCCGCCCGATCGCGTGCTATCTTTCGTCGATCGCTACCTCTCACTTGGTGCCGACGAGATTACGCTAGCCGACACCGTGGGCTACGCAAGCCCGAGCGAGGTCGGCAACCTGTTCCATCACACCATGCGGCTCGTCGGCAAAAAGCCCGTGTATGCGCATTTCCACGACACACGTGGGCTCGGGCTGGCGAATGTATTCGGTGCCCTCGAAGCCGGTGTGCGTGGTTTCGACGCTTCGACCGGCGGCTTAGGCGGCTGTCCGTTTGCACCGGGGGCCTCCGGCAACATCGTCATGGAGGATCTGGTCTTCCTGCTCGAGAAGGAGGGCCTCAAGACCGGTGTCGACCTCGAGCGCTACCGAGCCGTGCGCGGCATTGCGGAGAAGGCGCTGCCGGAGGAGAAATTCTACGGCACCATTCTGAAGGCCGGTTTGCCCAAAGGCTTCACCCCGCCTTCGCGCCAGGAAGCGGCCGAGTAGGGCTTCTCAGGCGACCTGCTCCGGCGCATCCGTGCCGTCGTGCCGAGCCGCCTACTGGTGCGGTTTGGCACGCGCAATCCCGAAGGCCAGCTGTCGAGAGTGGAAGCGAGGCCATCACATCATGGACGCCTCCGTCTTCCTGGCTGTGCTCGCGGCCGCCGCTTTTCATGCCGGCTGGAACGCACTGCTGAAGGTGCGTCTCGAGCCTATGATGGCGATGTCGCTCATTTCGACGGCTTGCGGCATCGTTGCACTGCCGTTCGTGCCGCTGGTCGGGCTGCCGCTGCCGGCAGCTTGGCCCTTCATCGTTACCTCGCTTGCTCTGCATCTCGTCTACTATACGGCGCTGGCCGAGGCCTATCGCGCCGGAGACTTGGGGCAGGTCTATCCGATCGCGCGCGGCGCAGCTCCCTTGATGACTGCGCTCGGCGCCACGTTGTGGCTGGGGGAAAGCCTCGGCCTTGCCGGCTGGTGCGGTATCCTCGTGCTGGGCGCAGGCATTCTCACGCTGTCTCTGCGCGGCGGGCGCGCGCTCAGCCGGTTCGATGGGCGCTCGGTGGGCTTCGCTCTGCTGACAGCTTTGTCGATTGCCGCTTATACGTTGGTGGATGGCGCTGGCGCGCGGCTGGCCGGCAGTCCCGCGCCCTACATCGTGTGGTTGTTCGTGCTCGACGGCGTGATGATGCTCGCGTTTGGCTACTGGCGCGCCGGTTCGAGCGTGGTGACGGAATTCCGCCGGGCGTGGATGGTGGTTCTGCTCGGAGGCGTTCTCTCGACGGCGGCTTATGCTATCGCCATCTGGGCCATGACCGTGGCGCCCATCGCACTTGTGGCCGCACTCCGGGAGACCAGCGTTCTGTTCGCGGCCGTGTTGGCCGTCGTGGTTCTGAAGGAGCCTGTGATGGCGAGCAGGCTCACCGCCGCGGTGCTTGTTCTCTGCGGGCTGGCCCTCATTCGCCTGACTTGAGGCAAAGCGATCAACGGATAATCATTCGCGTGCGCTGCTGGCCAAGGGCGTTCTAGCTGGCGGAGGAACGGCCGCACCGCTGCCTTGCTCAACGCCGGTGCTGCCGCGCAGCCGGCTCTCGCGCAGCTCGCCTGTGGCCTCGAGGATGGGATAGGCAACTGAGGTCAAGTGCGAGTTGATCCGCTTCAGGTCGCGGATCACATCGAGATGGATGGAGCTCGTCTCGATGCTTTCAGCGCGACCTTGGCGAAGACGCGCGAAATGGCGATCGGCGGCCTCGAACTCGCGGCTGCGCATGTCCGTTTTAGCGAGCAACAAGCGGCGAGCCAGCGCCACGTCGCGGCTGGCGAACACGTTGAGCGCCAGGCGCATGTTGTCCATGACCTGTCCGTGGAAGCGCCTGAGCTCGGCAGCGCCTTCGCTGGAGAAGGCATAGCGTTTCTTGATCTTCTTAGCGGCGAGCTCCATCAGGTTCTTGTCGATGATATCGCCGATATGCTCGAGGTTCATGGTGAAGGTCAGGATCTCGACATAGCGCCGGCTGTCGGCCTCGCTCATGTCGGCCTTGGAGGCACGGATCAGGTACAGCTTGATCGCCTCGTGCAGCGCATCGACATTGTCGTCGGTTTTCTCGATGTCGCGGACGGGGCCCATGTCGCTGCCCTCGATGGCCGGCAGCGCGCGCCGCAGCATGTCGAGGACGATATCGCCGACATTGAGCGTCTCGCGCATGGCGCAGGCCAACGCCTCGGAAGGTGAGTCGAGTGCGGTGAAATCGAGATGTTGTGCCGCGCCGCGATCGACACCCCCGACCGGTTCCGGCAGGAGCCGTTCGACCAGCTTGGCCAGCGGATCGACGAGCGGCAGGAACGTGAGAGCGACGACGAGGTTGAAAGCCATGTGGGCATTGAGCACCAACCGAGCAGGATCGGAGCTGATGGACGGGAGGATTGCCGCGAGTTTCGCGATGAACGGGAGGGCCAATACGCCGATTGTGGCGCGCGCCAGGAGGTTGCCAAGGGGCACGCGTCGGGCAGGCACGCTTGCTCCCGACAGGGCGATGTAGGGCGCAATGGAGCCGCCGATGTTGGCGCCGATGACCAGGGCCAGGCTGAGGGCAGGATTGATCGCGCCGCTGGCGGCCAGCGACATGATAAAGAGAATGACGGCGATGCTCGAATGGGCAAGCCAGGTCAACCCGGCCGCAACCAGAACGGCAATGATGGGCTCCGTACCGAGCGCAGCGATGACGAGCTTCAAAACTGAGCTTTCGCGCATGTGCTCGGACACGCTGGAGAGCACGGAGAGCGCCAGCAGCATCAGGCCCAGCCCAATGGCGATGCGGCCTAAGCTCTTGGTACGGTCGCTGCCGGCGGCGCTGAACAGGATCACGCCGACAAACAGGCCGCCCGCCCAGAGCCACTTGATATCGAAAGCAAAAACCTGAGCCACCAGAGTGGTGCCGACATCGGCGCCGAGCATGATGGCAATGGCGATGGGGAGCGTCACGAGGCCCCTGCCGGCAAACGACGCCAGCAGCAGGGCCGTCGCTGTCGCGCTCTGCACGACACCGGTGACACCGACGCCAGCAGCGAATGCAGTGAAGCGGTCGCGGGAGGCGCGCGCAAGCAGCGTCCGCAGCGTGGCGCCGAAGGTGCGGGTGAGGCCCGTGCGGACCATGCGTACGCCCCACAGCAGCAGTGCGACCGCGCCAAGCAATGTCAGAAGCAGCTCGCTACCGCCCATTTCGTCTGCCTCGTGTGCCGGATACCGGCTCTATCGGTTCGTTCCGCTCCTTGACTACAGCTGCAAGCCAACCACGCGCCGTCGCCAACCTATGCGCCGTCTCGATGAAGCGCGCAACAAGTCCGAGCCGCCGGCGCTCCGAGCGGCAAATCGCATACTCGGCGACAGTGACATCCTGATCAGCAATGGCGATGGTCTTCAACCTAGTGTCCTTCCCAGCCTCGCTGGTGAATACGATGCCGATGCCGAACCCAGCCGCCACGGCTTCCTGGACAGCCTCTCGCGTGGCGACATCAAAGATCTGTCCCGTCTTGATGCGGGCGCTCTTGATGCGCGCCTCGAACACCTCACGCGTAATCGAGCCACGCTCGCGCACCACCAGATCACGGCCAGCGAGATCGGCTACAGAAACACGGGAACGCCTAGCCCACGGATCCGCCGCGCTCACCAGCAGCATGAGTTTGTCCTCGCGAATCTTGACGGCAAAGAGACGCGGATCGGAAACCTGCCTGGCCATAACGCCCACGTCGGCTTCCTCGTTCAGGACCTGGGCAATGACATTAGTCGAGTTGTCGATTCGAAGGGAAAAGGCAAGCCCCCCGACCCGGCGCTTCAAATCGGCGAGCACCGGGATCACGTGAATGGCGCTGTCGGCGCTGATGCGCAACCCGCCGCGGACTGCCGTCCGGTCCCGGGTCACGACATCGGCAACCGTTTCCATGGCCTCATTCAATCGCGCCGTAGCGGAGAACAGCGATTCACCTGCCGGTGTCAGCCTGACACGCCGCCCGGAACGCTCGAACAAGGGAGTGCCCATGGTCCGCTCCAAAGCGCGTACCTGAGCCGACAGAGTAGGTTGGCTGACACCACTCAGCCGGGCGGCGACCGTGAACCCGCCGGCAGCGGCTACCTTGTGAAAGGCAAGCACATGATTGAGGTTCACTGTGTCCGGATCCTTCCCACCTCTAGTCGGCAGAGCCGGGCGAACAGCCTCAACGGCATCCTGCCAAGTTCTGGGGCCAGCCTCAAATAGATACCATCTATAGATCAGATCGATTGGACATATTGGTTCAATATTTCAGGCGGCGCTAAAATTGATTCAATTGCTCAGAGGAGAGGCTGGCCATGGAAGGTACTCGCGCACCCAAGGGCATTTCCGAGACCGGCGATCCCCTACTGCTGACGCCGGGACCGCTGACGACCTCGAAGAACGTAAAGCAAGCCATGGTGCACGATTGGGGATCACGCGATCAGGCCTTCATCTCCATCAACAAGGCGGTGCTCGAGCAGCTCCCCAAGATCCTGAACGGCAGTGAGACGCATGTCACCGTGCCTATGCAGGGCTCCGGCACGTTTGCTGTCGAGGCGATGCTGACCACATTCATTCCACCAGCCGGCAAGGTTCTGCTCCTCATCAACGGCGCCTATGGTCAGCGCGCCAAGACGATCGTCGAGATCGCGCGTCGGAAATACGTCGTGCACGAGACTGCTGAAGACCGGCCTCCGGACTTGGCGCAGGTCGAGGCTCTCCTCAAGTCCGATGCCGAGATCACGCACGTCTTCGCGGTGCACTGTGAAACCACAAGCGGCATTCTCAATCCGATCGTAGCCATCGCGCGATTGGCGGAGCAGTACGGCAGGCGCTTCCTGCTCGACTCCATGAGCGCCTTCGGGGCGCTGCCCCTCGACGTGAAGACGATGACCGTTGACGCCGTGGCTGCATCCTCCAACAAGTGCATCGAGGGCGTGCCGGGGCTGGGCTTCGTCATTGCGAGGGAGGCGGCGCTCAAGGAAACGCAGGGCAATGCCACGACACTCGTGCTCGATTTGTACGACCAGTGGCACAACTTCCAGAAGACCGGTCAGTATCGCTTTACGCCGCCGATCCATGTGATCGTCTCGTTCCACAAGGCTCTGCAAGAGTTTCTGGCGGAGGGTGGGCAGCTCGGACGCGGCCTGCGCTACAGCGAAAACGGGCGCGTTCTGGTGGAGGGGATGCAGGCGCTGGGTTTCAAGCCGCTGCTGCCGGCGACCTTGCAGGCACCGATCATTTACACCTTCCACATGCCGCGCGATCCGCGGTTCGTCTTCCAGTCGTTTTATGACAGTCTGAAAGTGCGCGGGTACGTGATCTATCCGGGGAAACTGACGGTGGCCGACAGCTTTCGCATCGGCTGCATCGGCCGGATCAACGCCGCGCATATGCGCGGCTTTCTCGCCAACGTGTCTGAGGTGCTGGCCGAGATGGGTGTCACACGCTCCGAAGTGGCGGCGTAGTAGGATCATCGTGTCTGACGGCGCACGATCATTGAAGCGGAGAGCAGAATGAATCCCAAACGCGGCGCCTCTGAGGTGATCTGCAACGGCCGCACATATGCCTTTCCGAAGGCGCCAACGGTCGTGATCTGCCTGGATGGATCGGAGCCTGGCTACATCGAGCAGACAATCGAGGCTGGTAGGGCGCCGACCTTTGCGCGGTTCATGCGCAACGGCGCCAACCTGCTGGCAGACAGCGTCATCCCGAGCTTCACCAACCCCAACAACCTGTCGATCATCACTGGCCGGCCACCGGCGGTGCACGGCATCGCCGGCAATTTCTTCTACGACGCGGTGACCAAGTCCGAAGTGATGATGAATGACCCAAAATTTTTGCGCGCGCCGACCATCCTAAGAAGCTTCCACGACGCCGGTGCGAAGGTCGCTATGGTCACGGCCAAGGACAAGCTGCGTCTGCTGCTCTCGGACGGTCTCGACTACGGCTCGGGCCGCGCCGTAGCGTTCTCCTCCGAGCGGGCCGACAAGGCGACGAAGGCAGAGAACGGCAGCGACGATGCATTGAAGTTTGTCGGCTTGCCGTTACCGGACGTCTATTCGGCGGGCCTGTCGGAGTTCGTATTTGCAGCTGGCGTGCGTCTCATGGAAGCGCACCGCCCCGATCTCATGTATCTCTCGACCACCGACTACATCCAGCACAAGGTCGGACCGGGTACGAAAGTCGCCAACGACTTCTACGCCATGATCGACGGCTATCTCGACAAGCTGGACAAGCTTGGCGCCGTCGTGGTGGCCACCGCCGACCATGGCATGAACGACAAGCACAAGGCCGACAAGTCGCCTGATGTCATCTACCTGCAAACCCTGTTCGATGCGTGGTTAGGCAAGGGGCAGGCGCGTGTCATCCTGCCGATCACCGATCCTTACGTCGCGCACCACGGCGCACTGGGCGGTTTCGCAACGATGCACGTACCGGACGGCGCTGACGTAGCCGGTCTGATCGCCAAGCTGCGCGCTATCGATGGCGTAGAGCTGGCTGTGTCGCAAGCCGAAGCCTGCGAGCGCTTCGAGCTGCCGCCGGACCGTATCGGCGACATCGTGGTGATCTCGACGCGGCACAAGGTGCTCGGGACGGCGGCGGAGCTGCACGATCTGTCGGGCCTCGACGAGCCGCTTCGCTCGCACGGAGGACTGTCGGAGCAGCGCGTGCCGATGATCGCCAACCGCAAGGTGGAGGTCGCGGCGGGCCGGCGTCTGCGCAATTTCGATGTGTTCGACGTTGCGCTGAATTGCGTGCGGGCGTGAGCAAGAGGAGCCGGCCATGCAGGAGCAGGTAAGGAAGCCCAAGCTGCCGACCAAGCCGCATGAGCTCATGCGCATCGACGGAAAGCTGGTCGATGCCGATGAGCGCATCGAGGTGCGCAACCCTTACAATGGAGCGCTCGTAGGAACGGCGCCCGCCGCCGATGCGCGCCAGGTCGCCGATGCGTTCAAGAAGGCCAATGCCTACAAGCCGAAACTGTCGCGCTACGATCGCCAGAAAATTCTTATGAAGACTGCCGAAATTCTGGCGCGCAGGCGTGAGGAGATCGCACATCTCATCACCGCCGAAAGCGGCCTGTGCCTGAAGGACAGCCTGTACGAGGTGGGGCGCGCCTACGACGTCTATTCACTGGCTGGGCAGCTCGCCATCCGCGACGACGGCGAGATCTATTCGTGCGATGTGACACCGCAGGGCAAGCAACGGCGCATCTATACGATGCGAACGCCGCTGCTGGGCGTGCTGTCGGCGATCACGCCGTTCAATCATCCACTCAACATGATCAGTCACAAGATCGCGCCCGCCATCGCCACCAATAATCGCGTGGTCGCCAAGCCGACCGAGCTGACGCCGCTCACCGCGCTGCTGCTGGCCGATATTCTCTATGAAGCTGGTCTACCTCCCGAGATGCTGTCGATCGTGACCGGCAATCCGCGCACGATGGGCGATGCCATGATTACCGATCCGCATGCTGACGTGGTCACCTTCACCGGCAGCGTCAAAGTCGGCAAGTACATCGCAGAGAAGGCCGGCTACAAGCGCCTGGTGCTCGAGCTCGGCGGCAATGATCCGCTGATCGTGATGGAGGATGCGGACCTCGACAAGGCGGCCGAGCTGGCTGTGCAAGGTGCCACCAAGAACTCCGGTCAGCGCTGCACGGCGGTCAAGCGCATCCTGTGTGTGGAATCTGTCGCCGATCAGTTCGTCGAGCTCGTGCTGGCGAAGGCCAAGAAACTCAAGAGCGGTGACCCGATGGACCCGGACACCGACATCGGGACAGTCATTCACGAGCGCGCCGCGGCCATGTTCGAGGCGCGCGTCAACGATGCGGTGGATAAGGGCGCGAGGCTGCTGCTCGGCAACGATCGCAAAGGTGCGCTTTATCCGGCGACGGTCGTGGACCGGGTGCCCTACACCTGCGAGCTGGTGCACGAGGAGACATTTGGCCCTGTCATTCCGATCATCCGTGCACCGAACGCCATCGACGAAGTGATCCGCATCTCCAACTCGACCGCCTACGGACTGTCATCGGGAGTGTGCACCAACCGACTGGATTACATCACGAAATTCATCAACGAGCTGAAAGTCGGCACTGTCAATGTCTGGGAAGTGCCCGGATACAGGATTGAAATGTCACCGTTCGGTGGCATCAAAGACAGTGGTCTGGGCTACAAGGAAGGCGTGTGGGAGGCGATGAAAAGCTATACCAATGTCAAAACCTACTCGCTGCCGTGGCCGGGATAAATGGGGAGCAGTTGCATCGTAGGGCACAATCGCACGAAGCGGTGGAAACTGTCATAATACCCTCGCGAGACTGGGGCATGCAGTCAACAGGGGGCTGGCGACTGCCGGCTAGGGGAATGATGAGTCGCTGGAGGCTATTTGGTGTAGTCGCGGGTTTCGCGCTCGGAAGTGTGTGCGCATGGCCAGCTGTCGCTCAACGCACGAAGGTGGTCGCTTACACGGCCATCGAGAACGAGCAGCTACCCGTGTTCAAGGCGGCCATTGAGCAGGCCGTCCCAGACGTCGAGATCGATTGGGTGCGTGACTCGACGGGGGTGATCACAGCGCGCTTTCTAGCAGAGAAAGACAGGCCAAGGGCCGATATCGTCTTCAGCCTCGCCGTTTCCAGCGTGATCCTCTTCAAACGCGCCGGTCTGCTGGAAGCCTACATGCCCAAAGGCTCGGATGGACTCAAACCGCAGTTCAAGGATGCCGCGAACCCTGCAGCTTGGTTTGGACATGACGCGTTTCTAGGTGCGGTGTGCTTCAATACGATCGAAGGCGCAAAGGCCGGTGTTACGCCGCCCAAGTCCTGGAGCGAGGTGACCAGTCCCAAGCTCGAGGGCAAGGTGGTGATGTCGCATCCCGGTTCATCCGGCACAGGCTACCTGATGGTGGCGGGCTGGCTGCAGATGATGGGCGAGGAGGCCGGCTGGGCGTACATGGACGCCCTGCATCGCAATATAGCGGTCTACACGCATTCGGGGTCTGCACCTTGCGTACAGGCAGCGCGCGGCGAGCGCGTCGTTGGCATTTCTTTCGACATGCGTGGGGCGCGGGAAAAAACCAACGGCGCGCCGATCGACGTCATCCTGCCCGCCGAAGGAGTAGGCTGGGATATGGAGGCGACCGCCGTAGTCAAGGGAGCGCAGCAAGCCGCTCTCGCGCGGAAGGTTGCGGATTGGGCGGCCAGTAAGCCGGCGAACGAGCTCTATTCAAAGTACTACGCTGTCGTCGCGCATCCCGAGGTGCGGAACCTGCCGACCAACTATCCCGCAGATGCGGAGCAACGCATGGCCAAGATCGATTTCGAAAGAATGGCTGTGGATCGTGATCGCATTCTCGCCGAGTGGAGCCGTCGCTACGAAGGCAAAGCAGCGCCAAAGAACTAGAGTGTAGGGAAGAGAATGCTTCGGAGGAGCGCGACCTCGATCACAGTTTCAAGGTGGCAAAGGGAGAGAGTGTGACATGACAATGCTGTCGTTCAAGCGGGGCGCGTGGTGTTTCGCGCTTGCGACCGTGCTGGGAGCCAGCGTGACGCTGCCGGCTCAGGCACAAAAGACCAAACTGACAGTCTACACGGCTTTGGAGAACGATCAGCTTGGCCCGTTCAAGGCCGCTATCGAGGCGGCGGTACCGGACGTCGAGATCGTGTGGGTGCGTGACTCGACCGGTGTCATCACCGCCCGCTTCCTGGCCGAGAAAGACAATCCGCGCGCGGACATGGTGATGGGGCAGGCCGCCACTGCGCTGCTGTTGTTCGAGAAGATGGGGCTGCTCGAGCCCTACAAGCCCGCGGGCGTCGATGCGCTCAAGGAAGTCTTTCGCGACACCAAAGAGCCCTATGCGTGGACCGGCATGGACGCCTATCTGGGCGTCATCTGCTACAACACCGTCGAGGCCGGAAAAATCGGCGCGACGCCGCCCAGCTCTTGGAAGGATCTCCTCGACGCCAAGTACAAGGGCAAGCTCGTGATGCCGCATCCGGCCTCTTCCGGCACGGGATACCTCATGGTCGGCGCCTGGCTGCAGATGATGGGTGAGGCGGAAGGCTGGAAGTTCATGGACGCCTTGCACGAGAATATGGCGGTCTACACACACTCGGGCTCTGCTCCGTGTGTGCAGGCAGCACGCGGTGAGCGCGTCGCCGGCGTCGCGCTCGACATGCGCGGGGCATCGGAGAAAACCAAAGGCGCTCCGCTGGAGGTCATCATTCCCGCAGAAGGCACGGGTTGGGAGATGGAGGCTTCAGCCATCGTCAAGGGTACGAAGAATCTCGACGTCGCCAAGAAGGTTGCCGATTGGACGGCCACCAAGGCCGCCAACGAGCTCTACTCCAAGACCTATGCCACGGTCGCCATGCCGAATACCGGCAGTGCTCCGCCCAACTATCCGGCCAACGCCGAGAAGCTGATGATCAAGAACGATCTGGTTTGGATGGCGGAAAATCGGGAGCGCATCCTGGCCGAGTGGTCCAAGCGCTACGAATCGAAGGCAGCTCCGAAAAACTGACGATCTGCTCTGTTGGACAAGCGCGCGACCGGATGCATTTAACGTCCGGTCGCGTTCGGTCGTGCGGGGAAGCTCGGGGCCGGACTTGCCGCCAGACGGCAATCAGGCCCATGCTGGCGAGCAACTCCGGGACAATGACGCAAAGGGTAGCGTATGCAGGGCACTGTCGATCCGGCATCCAACGGCCGCAGTGGATCCGGCGCTCTAGAGCCCTTTCTGCGCGTCCGCAATCTGGTCAAGACATTCGGTCCGTTTACAGCCTTGAATGATGTCTCCCTCGCTGTTTTGAAAGGGGAGTTCGTCTGTTTTCTTGGACCGTCTGGTTGCGGCAAGACCACACTGCTGCGTGCGATAGCCGGGCTTGACCCGCAGGATCGCGGCAAGATCGAGATGGGCGGTCGCGACGTTTCGCGGCTGCCGCCCGCCGCGCGCGATTTCGGCATTGTCTTCCAGTCCTATGCGTTGTTTCCCAATCTGACCGTGGCGGCCAACGTCGGTTACGGGCTTGTCAATCGCAAACGGACAAAAGCGGAGATTGCCGCTCGTACCGGCGATCTGCTGGGGCTTGTCGGCCTCCAGGATCAGGGTGCCAAGTATCCGGTGCAGCTGTCCGGTGGCCAGCAGCAGCGCGTGGCATTGGCACGCGCCCTTGCCACATCGCCGAGCCTGTTGCTTCTCGATGAACCGCTGTCGGCACTCGATGCACGCGTGCGCGTGCGCCTGCGCGACGAGATCAAGGCGCTGCAGCGCAAGCTCGGCGTCACCACCATCATGGTGACACACGATCAGGAAGAAGCTTTGTCCATGGCCGACCGCATCGTGGTGATGAATCAAGGTGTCATCGAGCAGGTCGGTACGCCGGCAGATATCTATCGCAAGCCGGCTTCCGCGTTCGTTGCAGATTTCGTCGGCACCATGACGTTTCTAGACGCGGAGGTGGCGAGCGAGGACAAGTTGCGCCTCGGTCCGGTCGAACTCGACTGCCCGGATGCAGGGCGGTTCGTTCGCGGCAGTGGCGTGCGTATCGGCTTGCGACCTGAAGAGATTCGGGTGCGCAATATCGATGCAGCAACACCGAACCGGATGGACGCCCGGGTCACCTCGCTCGACTTTCTTGGGGCCTTCTGCCGCGCGGAGCTCGAGCCGCAAGCGGCGCCGGGCATGACTATTCTTGCCGATTTCTCCGTCAATCTCATGCGCGACTTGCAGGTTGCGGAGGGCCAGGACCTGGCTATTGCGCTGCCGCCAGAGTCGATACGCGTGTTTCCGAGGGGTTGAGCGCTTGAGCGTAACGGCCATCCCTGCCCCGACGGATGCGGTCACCGCCAAGCCGATCGTCCGCGACGAATGGATCCTGCGTGCGGGGGTCGTAGTGCTGGTCGGCTGGCTGGCCGTGACCATCGCGCTGCCGCTCTGGGCGCTGCTCTCCAAGAGCTTTCAAAATTCCGACGGCGGCTTCGTCGGCCTCGCCAACTACATTCGCTACTTCTCGACGCCAACGCTGTTTGGATCGATTTACAACAGCTTAGGGGTTGCAATTCTAACCACCTTGATCGTGATCCCACTGGCATTTGTCTATGCCTACGCACTTACGCGCAGTCGCATGCGGCTCAAAGGTCTGTTTTATGCGGCCGCCATGCTCCCGCTGTTTGCGCCGTCGCTGCTGTCGGCCATTTCGCTGATCTACCTGTTCGGCAATCAGGGCCTGCTCAAACAATTTCTGTTCGGCGCCTCCATATACGGCCCCATCGGGATCATCATCGCGCAGGTGTTCTATTGTTTTCCGCATGCGCTGATCATCGTTGTCACCGCATTGCGGCTGTCGGATGCCCGGCTATACGAGGTCGCCGATGCTCTCGGCACATCCAAGGCGCGCATTTTTCGCACCGTAACGCTGCCGGGTGCAAAGTACGGCATTCTCAATGCCGTGTTCGTCGTGTTCACGCTGGTGGTAACCGATTTCGGCATTGCCAAGGTGATCGGCGGCCAGTTCAACGTGCTGGCGACGGATGCCTACAAGCAGGTCGTGGGCCAGCAGAATTTCGAGATGGGCGCGGTCGTCGGCATGGTGCTGCTGCTGCCTGCGGTGCTGGCCTTTGTTATCGATCGGCTGGTGCAGAGTCGCCAAGTTGCGCTGCTGTCCGCGCGCGCCGTACCGTTCGAGCCCAAGCCCAACGGCGCGCGCGATGTGGCACTGATGATCTTTTGCCTTTTCGTCGCGGGTATTCTGATCACCGTCCTTGGCACCGCAATCTGGGCCTCTTTCATCACCTACTGGCCGTACAATCTGACCCCCACCCTTAAGAACTACGCGTTCGAGAATTTCGATCCGACTGGCTGGTCGTCCTATTTCAACTCGCTCGCCATGGCCGCACTTGCTGCAGTCATCGGCACTGCCATCATTTTTTCGGGTGCGTATCTGATTGAGAAATCGAAGGTCTCGGCCGGAGGGCGCGCATTGGCGCATCTCATGGCCATGCTACCGATGGCCGTACCGGGGCTGGTGCTCGGCCTTGGCTATGTGTTCTTCATCAACGCCAAGTGGAATCCGCTAGGCTTTCTCTACGGGACCTTGATGGTCCTGGTCATCAACTCGATCGCGCATTTCTATACTGTCGCCCATATCACCGCACTGACGGCCTTGAAGCAGATCGATCCCGAGTTCGAGTCGGTCTCGGCCTCGCTCAAGGTGCCGTTCTGGCGCACGTTCGGACGCGTTACGGTGCCGATCTGCCTGCCGGCTATCCTCGACATTGCCGTCTATATTTTCGTGAACGCACTGACGACGGTTTCGGCCGTGATTTTCCTGTACGGCTCGTCGACCAAGCTCGCGGCCATCGCCATCGTGCACATGGACGAGGCTGGCGCGACGGCTGCCGCGGCCGGCATGGCAACCATGATCGTGTTGACTGCGCTCGGCGCCAAGCTGCTGCACCTGCTGCTCGATGCGCTCGTGTTTGGCAAGTTACAGGCGTGGCGCAGGCGGTAGCGGCCGTGCTCAGAATTGGTATCGCCGCAACCCGCCATCGACGGGAATGACCGTCCCGGTAATGTAGCTCGCAAGCGGCGAGACAAGGAAGCAGACGAGGTTCGCGATCTCCTCCGGCTCGCCATAACGGCCGACTGGTATCTCGTGCTCGGACTGCCATTGCCGGTATTCCGGCGTGTAGTTGCGCCGAATCTGCTCGCTCATGATGCGTCCGGGCGGGATGCAATTGACTGTGATGCCGTGCTTGCCGATCTCGCGCGAGAGACCCTTCGACCACGCGTGCATGGCGGCCTTGGCACAAAACGCGCCATTCAATCCCTCCGGCTCAGACTTGCCAGTGATGTTGACGATGCGCCCCCATTTGCGTGCGATCATCTGGTCGAGCAGACGGTGTGTGATCTGGCGCTGGCGCGTGAAATTGAGCGTCATGGCCTCGGTCCAAAGATCTTCGGATGCATCCACCTTGAAGCTGCGGCTGCCGCCTGCGTTGTTGATGACGATGTCGATGCCGCCGAGCTTCGCCAGTGCTGTTTCAGCGATGTTCTGGGGCGCGTCGTCCGCCAGGAAGTCCTGCACGATCAGCACCGGCTGCGGTCCGCCCTTGGTCGTGATCTCAGCCGCAACCTCCTCCAGCAGGTTGCCGCGACGTGCGACCAGCGCCAGCTGCACGCCTTCGGCGCCGAGCGCGAGCGCAATGCCGCGGCCGATGCCCATGCTGGCGCCGGTGACCAGCGCTTTCTTAC
The DNA here is from genome assembly GCA_963840425.1 of uncultured Alphaproteobacteria bacterium. GTDB lineage: Bacteria > Pseudomonadota > Alphaproteobacteria > Rhizobiales > Hyphomicrobiaceae > CADEFX01. The sequence continues at coordinate 223,635 of CAWIYZ010000034.1, forward strand.
CCTCGATCTTCAAATCCATCGGCTTGTCCCGGCTATTTCAATACGACGAGCGCATCGGCTGCTACGACGCCCTCCCCTTTGGGGCGCACGAACAAGGGATTGATGTCCATTTCCTTGAGACGCGGACCGAGTGCGGCCGCCATGCGTGATACGTCGACCAATACTTGCGCCAGCGCCTCCTTGTCGGTCGCCGGCGAGCCGCGATAGCCGTCGAACAGCTTGGCGCCGCGCAACTCCGCGATCATGTCGTGGGCGGTCTCGATACCGAATGGCGCGATGCGGAACGTCACGTCCTTGAGTATTTCGCTCAATACGCCGCCGAGACCGAGGACGACCGTGGGTCCAAATGCCTCATCGTTGACAACGCCGATCAGCGCCTCGACGCCCTTCGCCATTTCCGAAACGAGCACGCCGTCGATGCGCGCATCCTTTTTGTAGGCGCGCGCATTGGCGATGACCTCACTCGCTGCGGCTGTCAGCTCTGCTGCATTGCTGATGCCGAGGCGCACACCACCGGTTTCGGTCTTGTGGGCGATGTCGCGGGAGACGATTTTGGCGGCCAGTGGATATTTGAGATCTGCTGCGGTTTTGGCTGCATCCTCCTCCTCGCGAACCAACAGCTCGCGCGTAACCGGGATGCTGAAGGAGCGCAGCACGGCCTTGCTCTCGAACTCCGAGAGTGTGACAGCGCCCTCGGGCAGATTCAACTTCTGGGCCGACGCAGCAGATGGCAGCTTGCGCGGAAGAAGCCGGCGTTGATCGTCGGCGAAGTTCGCGAGCACGGCGGCAGCACGCGCCATGCGCACCGGTGTGGTGATGAACGGGATATTGGCCTTGTCCAGCAGATTCCAGGCCGCTTCTGACTTGGCTCTACGCCCCGACCATACGACATGCACCGGCTTGTCCGTCGTCGCGGCAGCATCGACGATCGCTTGGCAGGCTTTCGCAGCCGCGGGGCCGCTGATCGAGACCAGAATGACGGAGAGCTGGTCAATCACAGGGTCAGCCAGAACGATCTCGAGCGTCTTGGAGAACATGGTCGGATCGTTGAACACCCCGGCGGTCGTATCGGCTGGGTTCTCGGAAGAGCCGAAGGTCGGGATGATGGCGCGCAGTGCGGCGACCGTCTGCTCCGAGAAGCTCGGCAAGGTCAAACCCAGCTTCACCGCGCGATCGGCGAACACGATGCCCGAGCCGCCGGAAATCGAGAGCACGCCAACGCTGCGGCCTTTGGGCGTGCGACCTTGCGCGAACAGCTTGGCGATATCGACGATCTCCTCGATATCGTGCACCTCGATGATGCCGGATTGCCGGAACGCCGCCTGATAGAGATCGTAGTTGCCCGTCAGGTTCGCCGTGTGCGAGGCGGCTGCTTTCGTCCCGGCTTCGGTCTGGGCGCCTTTCCAGATGAGCACGGGCTTGCCGGTTTCGAGCGACTTACGGCCGAGATCGAGGAAGGCACGCGCGTTGGGTGTGCCCTCTATGTAGGCAAAAGCCAACTTCGTGCCCGGATCGTCGAGGAATTCGGACAGCAGCTCCGGCATCGTTATGTCGGTCTCGTTGCCGGTGGAGACGACGTGCCGGAAGCCGACACCCTGTGCCTCGGCGAGGTTGACGACCGCGTAACCGAAGCCGCCGGACTGAAACGCACAGGAAACCGCGCCCTCCTTCAGCTCGGTCTCGTGACTGACGCTGCCGAACACACACCACATGCGCGACGGCACGCTCAAGCTGCCTTGGCAGTTGGGGCCGATGAAGCGCACGCCGCTATCCTTGGCCGCACGCGCGAGATCGGCCTCCAGCCTGCGGCCCTCGGGGCCGGCTTCGCGGAAGCCGGCAGTGAGCACGATGGCAAAGGGAATGCCGGCCTTGCCGCAGTCGCGGACGGCCGACGGAACGCCCGGCGCCGGCACGGCAACCAGCGCCAGATCGCACGGTTGCCCGATCGCATCGACCGATGGATAGCACTTGAGTCCGTGCAGCTCCTGATACTTCGGGTTGACCAGATAGATGCCGCCCTTGTAGCCGGAGTTCTTGAGTGCGGCGATCGGCTGGCCGCTGATGCGTGTGAGATCGCCGGACGCGCCGATGACGGCGATGCCGCGAGGGTTGAAAAGCCGTTCGAAGGACATGGGGGTCAGCCGCGCTGCTCGGGGGCGGACAAGGGCAGGCCAAGCATCACGCGGCGCTTCAGCCACGGGCTCGGGCGATAGCGCGGCTCCTGATAGAACGCCTGCAGTCGCTCGAGAATGAACAAGATGCGCTTGGGTCCGATGCGGTCGCCCCATTCGATCGGCCCGAATGGATAGCCGAGTCCGAGTTTGGCGCCCTTGTCGATGTCGGCCGGGGCGCCGATGCCGCGCTGCGCGATGTTGCAGCCGACGTTGACGAGCATAGCGACGGCCCGCTGTGCCACAAAGCCGGGACTGTCGTTGATGATGATGACTGGCTGGCCGTCGGAGCCGACGAGGCCATGCGCAGCCTCGCGGTACTTCGGGTCGATGCCCGGCGTCACCATGAGCGTGCGCGGGCCCTTGAGGCCAAACAGCACGTCCACGGCGACTGTGCGCGCAGCGTCGAACTTGAGATCGGCGATCGCCGTGGTCAGATCGTAGCCGACCGGTGTGATGACGATCAGCGCCTTGTTGCTCGGTTTGTCCCCGCGCTCCACCTCGACGCCAGAATTCCGGAACAGCTCGATCAGCGGCCCTTGCAGCTCGGCGTTGTGATCGCTCGGCCTGACCCACACGGATTGCGGGCGTGCCGCAGGCGTCGGCTTGAGCGGCGGCTCATCCTTCTTGCCGTCCTTGTAGCTGTACCAGCCAGCGCCCGTCTTCTGGCCGTAGAGCCCGCCAGCCGACCGCAGGGCCGACAAAGGCGAGGGTGCATACGCCGGCTCCTGATAGAACTGCGCGTACATGGACTCCCATGCGGCCGTATTCACATCGATGCCCACGAGGTCGGCCAGTGTGAATGGTCCCATGCGGAAGCCGGGCGCACCGGTCATGATACGATCGATGTCGGCATGGCTGGCGATGTTTTCGACCAGGATGCGTTGGCATTCGGGGCCCATGCCGCGGCCGATGTGATTGACGAGGAAGCCGGGGCTGTCCGTGCACAGGATCGGCTCGCGCGTCATGCGCCGACCGATGGTCATCAGCGCTTCGGTCACCCACGGCGCAGTGCGCAGTCCGGGGATCACCTCGACCAGGCGCATCAAGGGCACAGGATTGAAGAAGTGCATGCCGCCGACCCGCTCGGGCCGTTTTGTCTTGGCGGCGATCGATGTCACTGGCAGAGAGGACGTGTTGGTGGCGATGATGGTGTCGGGCCTGGTGATCGCATCGAGCTTGGCAAACATCTCCTGCTTGATGTCGAGCCGCTCGAATATCGCCTCGATGATGACGTCGGCCTTGGCCACGTCTTCCAGCGTGTTTGCCACCGAGATGCGGCCGACCGCAGCTCTGGCATCATCAGGTGACAGCGAGCCTTTCTCCACCTGCCGATCGAGCATCTTGGCTGCAAAATCCTTTGCCGCCGCTGCGCCGCCGGGCTTTTCGTCGTAAGCGATGACATTCATACCGCCTTGCGCCGACACCTGGACGATACCGCGCCCCATGGTGCCTGTGCCGACGACGGCGAGCGTCAGGTCCCGGGCGTTTGCATCGATCGGCATGTCGCTGTTTCCTCACGCAATTCGAGCCTGCAGCATCTCTGCGGCTGCGTTGACCGGCAAGGTACGGTGTGCCATCGTCCGCGGCAATAGCCGTACATCACGCGCCGTCCCAGACTGCCGCAGTCGGCTGCGGCAGCCAGCCGACCATCTGTGTGTGTCCTGCTGCAAGAAGAAGGAAGCCATGAGCCAAACCGAATGCCAGATCACGGTCGAGGAAGCCATTCGCGGCCGCAAGAGCACGCGAGCGTTTCTGCAGAAGCCGGTGTCGCATGATCTGATCGCGCGCATCCTGGAGACAGCGAACCGTGCGCCCTCCGGCTCCAACATCCAGCCGTGGAAAGTGTGGGTGCTGGACACCAAGGTCAAGGATGAGTTAGTGCGCGAGCTGCTGGCGCTCTACGACGCATCGGGCGAGGGCAAGCGGGAGTACAACTATTATCCCGTCAATTGGCGTGAGCCTTATCTCGCGCGCCGGCGCGCCTGCGGTTGGGGCCTCTATTCGACCATGGGTATCACGCGCGAGGACAAGAAAGGCATGCACGCACAGCGCCGCCAGAACTACGAGTTCTTCGGCGCTCCCGTCGGCCTGTTCTTTTCCCTCGATCGGGACATGGAAGTCGGCTCTTGGCTCGACTGTGGCATGTTCATCCAGTCGGTGATGGTGGCCGCGCGTCAGTTCGGACTGGAAACCTGCCCACAGGCCGCGTTCTGCAGCTTCCACGATGTGATTCAGAAACGCATCGGCATCCCCGAGACGGAGATGCTCGTATGCGGCATGGCGCTGGGCTATCCGGATATGGATGCGAAGGTGAACTCTTTCACCACCGAGCGCGAGCCGGTGGAGACTTACGTGCGCTGGGTTAGAGAACTGCGCTCGTGATCCTCTCGCGGTCGTAACGGCGAGAGGATCAGCGCATTCAGCTGATGACACGCACGGGCTTGCCGGCGAGCCAGCCTTCGATGGATTCCACCATGTTACCGTAGAACGTGCGGTAGGTTTCTTCGGTCACATAGCCGATGTGCGGGGTCAGGACGGCGCGAGGCTCGGAGCGTATGGGGTGATCGGCGGGCAGCGGCTCGCTGTCGTAGACATCCAGGGCAGCACCGGCGATGCGCTTTTCCTTGAGGGCTGCTGCCAAGGCGTTGGCGTCGATGATGGGCCCGCGGGACGTGTTGATGATCGACGCGGTCGGTTTCATCAGGGCAAGCTCCGGAGCGCTAACGAGGCCGCGGCTCCGGTCCGACAGCACCAGGTGCACCGAGATGAAGTCAGCGCGGCGGAACAGGTCCGCCTTCTCGACTCTCTCGACGCCAGCCTCGGTGGCGCGCTCCGTCGTCAGGTTCTGGCTCCAGGCAATGGTATTCATCCCGAACACCTTGGCGTATTTCGCGACCTCGCCTCCGAGGCGTCCGAGCCCCAACAGGCCGAGCGTCTTGCCGCGCACATCGTTGCCGACCGTGGTCTGCCAGCGGCCCTCGCGCATGTTGCGAAACTCTGTATGCAGGTGGCGCGCCAGAGACAGTAGCAGGCCGAAAGCCAGCTCCGCTGTCGCGTGATTGCCCGCGTTGGTGCCGCAGACCGTCACATTGTGGTCGGCAGCGGCTTTCATGTCCACGGACGCGTTGCGCATGCCGGTGGTGATGAGGAGCTTCAGGTTCGGCAGCTTCTCGAACAGGGCGCGCGTGAACGGGGTGCGCTCACGCATGATGCCGATGATCTCGAAGCCGGCCAGGGCCTTGGCGAGCGTATCGACATCCTTGATGTGCTCGTTGAAGACCGTGATGCGATGTGCTGCCTGCAGCCGTGACCAGTCGGCCATCTCGAGGGCCACGCTCTGATAGTCGTCAAGAAGTGCAATCGAGGCCATGGGCCGAATCTCCTGTGATTTTTGTCGCCTGATACGGCACAGCGATCGGCCACACCGATTTCAACCCATCATCTTCCGTCCGGGTGCGGAAGCGCAATAGAGTTGATCCGAAGGCCGCCCGTTCGAGGCCAGCCGAAATGATGGAGGAAGCACATGCCCGTTCATCTCATCGATTCGCCGCTGCTCGGCGATCGTGTCTCGACGCCGGAGATGCGCGCCATTTTCGAGGCGGACAGCCAGTACCAGTCCTGGCTGGATGTCGAGGCGGCGCTCGCCGAAGCTCAGGCCGAGGTCGGAATGATTCCGGCTGAGGCTGCGCGCGCTATCCGGGCGGCAGCGCGCATCGGCAATCTCGATCTCGCCAAGGTCAAGGAGCACGGCCGTGTCACTGGCCATCCCCTGCTCGGCATCGTGCGCGAGCTGCGCGACAAGGTCGGGCATCCCCATGGCACCTGGGCTCACTATGGGGCGACCACGCAGGACATTATCGACAGTGGGCACATGCTGCTGGCCAAGCAGGCCCACAAGCTGATTGATGACAAGCTGCGGTCCATCCTCGCCGATGCCTTGCCGCTGCTCGAGAAGCATCGCGATACGCTGGCCGTGGCGCGCACGCATGGGCTGCACGCGCTGCCCTACACGTTCGGCTTCAAGGTGGCGAGCTGGCTCGAGGAGCTGGCGCGCGATCGCGAACGCTGGCAGGAGGCGGGCGGTCGCTGTCTCGTCGGCTCGGTCTGTGGTGCGGTCGGCACCTATGCACCGTGGGGCAAGCTCGGCTTCGAGGTGCAGGACAAGACCTGCGCGCGTCTCGGGCTCGCCGCCCCGCGCATGAGCTGGCAGAGCCAACGCGACCGCATCGCGGAGCTCGGGGGCGTGATGGCGCTTATTGCAGGAACCGCAGCGCGCATTGCCGGCGAGATCTACCAGATGAGCAAGACCGAGGTCGGAGAGATGGCGGAGCCCTACCGCAAGGGGCTGATGGGCTCCTCGACTATGCCGCATAAAGTCAACCCAGGAAAAAGCGAGTGGCTGATTGCGATTGCACGCATCGTCCGCAACAACGCCAGCGTGCTGTACGAGTGCATGGAGGTGGAGAACGAGCGCGACACCACCATGTGGCGGACGGAATGGATCAAGGTGCCGGAGAGCTTCTGCTTCACCGCCGGCGCACTCGAGCACCTGCATCAGTTGCTTGCTGGCTTGCAGGTATTCCCGGAGCGCATGCGCGAGAACCTCGACATGTTGCAGGGCGTGCTTTTGTCCGAGCGCCTGATGTTCGTCCTGCAGCGCCACATCCCGCTGGGTGAGGCGCACGACGTGGTGCATGAAGCATCACTGGCGGCGCTGGCGGGGAAGCGTCCGCTGGTCGACGTGCTGCTCGAGGATGAGCACGTCAAGGGTCGCGTGAGCCGCGCGGAGCTGGTCGACGCAGTGAAACCCGAGGGGTATATCGGCCTCTCGCGCGAGGTTGTCGATCGTATCGCGGGTGAGATTCGGCGCGGTCTGGAATGAATGCGGGCTGACGGGGGTTGTCTGGTATAATCCAGGCATTCTGCCGCATCGGGCCACAGGTAGCGACAACAGCACAGGAAAGGAATTCGTGTGAGCGCCATCCTGATATTGCTGGTCGGCGCCTTCGCCCTGGCCTTCCTGCCCCAGATGTGGGTCAAGGGCGTGATCAAGAGCCATGCGGCCGAGCGGGATGACATTCCCGGCACCGGTGGGGAGTTCGCACGGCATCTGCTCGACAAGATGAACTTGCAAGGCGTCGGAGTGGAGAAAACCGACCTCGGCGACCACTACGATCCCGAGGCCAAGGTGGTGCGCCTGCTGCCGCAGCACTACGGCGCACGCTCGCTGTCCGCGCTGGTGGTGGCAGCGCACGAGGTCGGCCACGCCATGCAGGACGCCACCGGCTACGCGCCGCTGCACGCGCGCACGCGTCTTGCCAAGCAGGCGCACAACATCGAGCGCTTCGGCGCCGTCGTCATGCTGGCCGCACCGATTGTGATGCTGCTGGCGAAATCACCGCACATCCTCATCTTGCAGCTCTTCATCGGCGTGCTGATCCTGTCCATGACGATCCTGATGCACGGCTTCACCTTGCCGGTGGAGCTCGACGCCAGCTTCCGGCGCGCGTTGCCGGTGCTGAAGGCCGGCAACTATGTCTCGGACAAGGACATGCCTGCCGCGCGACAAATTCTTCGCGCGGCGGCATTCACCTATGTCGCGGCGGCAGCCTTGAGCCTGCTCGACGTCATGCGCTGGTTCAGGCTTCTACGGATCTGAGATCAGCCGGGGCGCAATTCGAGTGCGGCGATACCGACGGCGACATTGAGCCCCTGCTGCGCCCCGACCGACAGCGGTTGCAATCCGATCGAGCGGTTCGAGCCGCCAAGCAGCGCATTGGCGCCGAGCCCCACTCCGACGCTGGCCTCGCCCGAGACGCCGCCGTAGGTGCCAGCCAGCGAACCCGGCCCCACCTTGTCGGTGCTCGCCAGCACGGCCCAGGCAATGACGCTGTTGGAGGTCACGCCGAGGTCCAGCCCGAACTTGTTGATCACGCCATGATATCTCTCACGCTGCTGGCCGCTCTCGAACACGCAGTCGAGCTGCTTGCTCGAGCCGAAGACAAAGCCGGCGCCGCCCGCCACGTTGCAGTTGAGCACGCCGACGCGGATTTGCGGCGCAGACTGGGCCAGCACAGCCGGCGGCGACAGAAGGGTGGCGGTCAGCAGGCCGGCTATTGCGAGTTTGAATTTCATCGAGAGGTCTCCGGAAAATGGGTTGCGGCTGGTGCGCATCCGGGTACGACGAGGTCGGTGCACGCGGCTGCAGATATTGTAAACGTAGGCAGTAGAACGCGTGGACAGTTCGCCGACGCGCCACACCGGTATGCTTTTATGACGACAGATTGACGGGATTGCGACGTGCGTTTTTTCTTCCCCACCGTCGAGGAGCTGCCGCTTCCGGCAGGACATCGCTTTCCGGCGGTAAAATACCGCCTGCTCAAGGCGGCGGTCGAGCGCGAGGAGATCCTGCCGCGCGCCGCGCTTCATCCCTCGCCACCAGCGGAGCCGGCCGATCTGCTGCGCGCGCATGGTGCGGCCTACGTGTCCGCCATGCTCGATGGCACAGTCGCCCCTGACATCGTGCGCCGCATCGGTCTGCCGTGGAGCGAAACGCTGATGCGGCGCTCGCGCGCCACGGTTGGGGGCGCGCTGGCAGCTGCGCATGCAGCGTTGGCGCAGGGCGTCTCCGGCCAACTCGCCGGCGGCACACACCATGCGCACCGCGATTTCGGTTCCGGCTTCTGCGTTTTCAACGACCTCGCGGTCGCTGCACTCACGCTGCTCGAGCAGCGCGTGGTGGAGCGCATTGCCGTACTCGATCTCGACGTACACCAGGGCGACGGCAACGCCGCCATCCTCAAGGATCAGCCCGACGTGTTTGTCGTCAGCCTGCACGGCGCCAAGAATTTCCCCTTCCGAAAAGTGCCCTCCGATCTCGATGTCGACTTGCCGGACGGCACTGAGGATGCGGCCTACCATCGCGCTCTGCTCGACGCGCTGCCCGCCATTGCCGCGTTCCGCCCCGACCTTCTGCTGTATCTCTCGGGCGCCGACCCACTGCGGCAGGATCGTCTCGGGCGCCTGTCGCTGTCTTTCGAAGGATTGGCCGAGCGCGATCGCCTGGTGTTCGAGTTCTGCCGCCGCCGCGGTTTGCCGGTGTCGATTGCCATCGGCGGCGGCTACGCCGATCCGATTGCCGACAGCGTCCGCGCTTACGCCAACACCTTCCGCACGGCGCGCGAGGTCTTTGGCTTCTGAGCCACAGCCGGCCGCAGGCTGCCGGTCTCCCCCGGATTGGGGATACCCCATGTCTTGCCCGGATGATCTGTGGGCGGCGCGATCTCGGTCCGGGCTGCGCCGCACGCGCTTCTCCACTGGCTCTGACTGAGGTCGCCGGCAACGCTGGATCGGGCTGCCCCCGCAGCATTAGCTCGATCCAGGTGTTGAGGCCGGACCTCGTGACAGGTGTGGACGCGCCCGCTACGCACGTGTCATGGGGTCCGGCCGCCACGTTTCGGACAATTGCAAGTAAATAACAACAAGGTAAGCCAGAGGGGGCCGCACTCTCGCAAGTGTCCGGCCACCTGGTGTGCAAACCGAGCCATGATCGCCCGGTTCCTCGACATGTGCTGTTAGCGTAACCGCCGGATTAAGCGGCTGCCCTAGCGTCTGGTGGCTGCACGATCCAAGGCGCGTTCTGTCTCGCTCTTGACGTGCTCGCCTGAGAGCTGGGCGCCAGCGCCCGCCATCGGCTCGTCCATTTCGAGCATTCTTGCTTTGTCGTGGAATGAAGTCTCGTGCCGACGATCGTCGTCCTGTCCACCCCATAACAACCGCTTCAGATAGCTCCACATGCGGGCCACCGGCTTACACAACGCCGAGCAGATACAGCAGAACGACGACAGAGAGGGGGACACCTAAGAGCCAGAGAATAAGGGGCATGATGATCTCCTGAGTTGCGGAGATCAAAACTGCATGCGGCTTGCAAAGTTCCCGCGCTTTCATTCTGGAACGTTCGCCTCAGCGCAGCGTTTGCTTGCCAAATCGCGAGAGTTGAGATGACGCGAAACGCCATCGTTGCCGAATCTCGGTGACAGCTACCGCTGCGGCTGCGCTCCCGTTAATCAATCAAATCTAAACCAAATATGGCGCCGCGCTGGAACGTGCGTAGGCGTGCGTTTGTTGACTATGTATGGTCATAAAGCATGCGGCGCTGGAGAGGATCTGGGAAACGATGCGCGAGCAATACGCGGACATCGTTGCTCAGCCGATGCCCGTCAAGTTTCTCGTCAAGCTTTGCGAGCTTAGAGAAAGCGAGACCCTGGTGATGATCGATCTACTGAAGGCGGGAGACGTCGTGCGCCTGAAGGTCGGCAGCAACGAAATGTTGGTGTCGAAGGTGCTGGATACGGAGACCATCGAGTGCACGCACTTCGACGGCGTCCAGCAGGTTACTGCGTCGGTGCCGGTTGCAGACGTCGTGAAGGTGGGGGTGCCACGCGATACTAATTTGCCGCTGCCGGGCGGTTCGAAAGACCTTTAGCGGCGGCGCGGTGGGCGGCCATAGCGTGCCGCACTACATCTGTGTTCGTACGTGGTGGCATGGCCCGGATGGCAAGGACGTAGGTTCGATCAGCGCACGAGCGCGGCGTTATCCTGCCCTCTGGCTGCCCATAGTTGCGGCCCCCTCTCCTTTTTGGGGGCAGGGGGACTGAGCGCCGGCCGGGCAGGTGTGGCCGTCGTAGTGTTCTCACTGGTGGCGTACACGGCGGCACCAAGCATGCAAGCCATGGAAACGGCCACAATGGAGAGGGAAAGCATGATGGAACGCATGGCAATCTCCGATGTCGGTACGCCGCACGCGAGTGACTGGTTCTAAACACAGGGGTGCCATCGTCTGTTCCGCCGGGAACAGGAGGTGCCTGTGGAAAACCAACGGAGCGCACGCTTTCGGCGAGAGAACGTGAACGCCGACGCCGGCCAAGACGAGCGACTGTCTAGTTGACGCTGGGCCTGGGCTGTTTGCTCACAGCATCGAGAATGGCGACAACCAGCGTGTGCCCACTGGCGGGTTTCTCGATTAGCTCGCCTTTGCTGCAGGCGCCTTCAAGCTTGCTGTATCCGCTGTAGATGACAAACGGGATGCCCAGCTCAGTCAGCCGTTCGCATACCGCAGAGCTGTTGGAGTGGCTCAACTGGTGATCGAGCACTGCGGCGGTGAGCCCAGGCGCCTCGCATTTCCGCAGTGCGTCCACCACCCTGTGGGCAGTGAGCACGCTGGCACCCTCGTCTTCAAGGCTACTGACGATATCCACGAGCACCAACGGTTCATCCTCAACGACGAGAATGCAGCATCCCGCGAGCTTGCTGGTCATTGTGCAGCCTTCCCTGTGGCGAGCCATGCCCTCAACGCGCCGCGATGCAGTATGTTCCGGTGCTCTATGGTTGACCCTAAGCCCAGGCGACAGGCGATGTGCCCGCCAGCGCCTGCATGGGTCTATTGAGCCTAGCGCTTGCGCGACTTGTGGGTGACTTTGGCGCGAGGTGTTGGATCGTTTGCAGGCACCTGCCGCGCTTTGCTTCAGAGGGTTAGGCCGCAGAGCGCGCCGACGATTGAGGCCCCAAAAGAGCCCGGCTCAATTGACTAAGCGATGCGGTTTGCAGCGTTGCCGACAACGCCAGGCCGCCTTCCATCCAAGCCCAGAGTGGGGATTGAAGCACATCTATCGCGTATTTGAGCCCTGCTCCGCCCGAGAGCGCCGCGGCGGTAACACTCATTCATCAGCGCGATCGACACAATGGAACCAACACCCCTCTCCTGTCCGGGACGGGGCTAGAAGCTCTTAGGCAACAACCTACTTAAACGCGCTCGAAGGCGCAGCTCAATTACTCGCTACCCTTGGATTCGAAAGCTTCCTGCGTCCAGGTCTTGCCGAACGGCCCCTTTTCCAGAGTTGCGGTGTCAGTGAAACCACCACCAGCGCATCCGCTGATGATGATGGCGACAATCGCTGCAATAAACACTCGCATTCTTGCCTCGCTGATGACCTGAGTAATGCGAAGTCACAAGCTCCATCCACACCGATCCGATAGTGCTGAAAGATGGCTGGAAAATGGAGGAATGCCATGGCCGTAGCGCTGTTTGTTGTGCGCGCAGTTCCCCCACGACTATGCAACAGAAAGCCCAATAAATGCGTCTTGGCTTCCGCAGAACACTTTCCGCGGAAGCCCAGCGGCGCACTCGTGGCCCAATTGTCAGCCACCGCCCACGTCACTCGTAGATATATGTCACCAGGAACGTGCGGTCCGGCACGGTCGCGCCGCGGGGCGGGAACGGAAAGTTCGCCTGCCTGGATGAGAACACCACGTCTTGCGTCAGCGAGCCATTGCCGGTCGTGTTGACCATCTGCACTTCCTGCAGGTTGCCGTTCTCCGACAGCAGGAAGCGGATCGTTACGCGGCCGAGGTTGCCTCGGCCCGGTGGCATGGTCTGCCGCAGCGCGCGAATGACGCCGCGCGCGAAGTCATCATTCTCGCCCGAGCGTGTGATGCCAGCCGGGCGCGAGAACGATGCGTAGTTCTCGCTCGGCCGCGAGGGCGGCGCCGACAGATTGGGCAGCCGTGCCTGCTGCTGCTTGGTCTCCGGTTGGCGCGGTTGTGGCGGAGGTTGCTGCTGCTGCGGTTGCGACTTCTGCTCCTGTTTCTCGGGCGGCTGCTCGCGCGACTTCGGCTTGCCCGTGAGATCCGGCATCGTCAGTAGATCCGGCGTTTCCTTGGCGAGTGCGGACGCGGTCTGTTTTTGTTGTATCGGCTTTGGCTGCGGCTCGGCCTTTTGCGTCGGCTGCTCTTGCTCGGGCGTGCGCTCCGCCGGCTGCTGCGGCGGCGGCGTGGCCTTCGTTGCTTGTGTCGGCTGTGTGGCGGTATTCGGCTGGGCGGGCGGCTGCCCGCCGTCGAGCGGGACCGTCTCGCGGTTGCGGAAGTCCGCGTCGTTGACCAGCTCGATGCTGACCCCGTCCAGCTCGCCGCCCTTGTCGCCGATGCGCTTGCGCACCTCTTCCGGCGACACCGCTGCGAAGCCGAAGACCCCGACCAACAGCAGCGTGTGCAGCATCACGGCGCAGGCGAGACCAATGTAGAATTGGCGTTCGTCGCGCTTCAGCGCCGTCCAGGCGTGCGCGATGTGGAAGGGGCGCGCCTCGCTGCCCTCCGCCGCCTGGGGTAGCCCGGGTGCGACCTCACTGGCTGTCATGACTGCCGACGTCTCAGCGCTCATCGTCCCCCGGGCTTCCTTAGCGCCCGTCCTGTTCCCCTGTTTTGGCTGCCGCAGCAGCGACGCACGACCTTGCGTTCCCGGCCGGCCGCCCTTGCCATGTAGGCACGGACTGTGTCGGCCACTATGTCAGCGCGGGCATATGCGCGCAGTTATCCCGCGGCTGTGTCCCACAGGACCTTATGCTCACGCCGAGCGCCACTCGGCAGACTCGATTTCGAGCGCCAGTCTATCCCATTTTGTCGCACTGCACGCTGCCTGGGCGCGAACCGTGCCCTCGATGCTCTTGTGGCGAGAGCACAGCATCTATGTCTCAAGCCGCCTCGGCCCAATCAGCCAGTCGGCGAAGATAGCCCAGGCACTTGTCGAGCTCGGTGATCTCCACGAACTCGTTGGGCTGGTGCGCCTGGGCGATGTCGCCGGGGCCGCAGATGACAGACGAGCAGCCCGCCGCCTGGAAGTGCGTCGCCTCCGTGCCGTAGGGCACCGCGAACGTCTCGTTCTGGCCCATGAGTTTGAGGGCCAGCGACGTGGCTTCGGCATTGTTGCCTGTCGTGAAGGCGGGAAGGATGCCCAGATTTTTCGTGACGATGTCGCACTGAGGTGCGACCGCGCGCATCTTCGGCAGCAGCTCGCGCGCGGCGTAGGCGTCCAGCTCGCGCATGATGTCGAGCGCATCGAGGCCGGGCAACGCGCGCACACCCCACTGGAACGCGCACCTGGGCGGGATGATGTTGTGGGCGATGCCGCCCTCGATCATGCTGACGGTGATCGAGTTGTAAGGCGGGTCGAAGCGCGGATCGCTGTGCGTCGCCTTGAGGCGCTGCTCGATGCGCGCGAGCTCCGCAATCAGCTCGCCGGCGACCATGATGGCGCCGACGCCGAGCTGCGGCTTGCTGGAGTGCGCGTCCTTGCCGGTAATCTCGGTGAAGAAGCGATAGCCACCCTTGTGCGCATCGACGACGGTCATGGTGGTCGGCTCGCCGACGAGGATCAGCCGCGGCTTGGGCAGCGTGCGGCCCATCTCATCGATCATCGGCTTGACACCGGTGCAGCCGACCTCCTCGTCGTAGGAGAAGACGATATGAACGGGGGTCTTCAAGCTACGTGCCTTGAACTCCGGCGCCATAGCCAGCACGCATGCGAGGTAGCCCTTCATGTCGCAGGCGCCGCGGCCGTAGAGGCGACCGTCGCGCTCGGTGAGCGTGAAAGGATCGGTATCCCATTTCTGGCTGGTGACCGGCACCACGTCCATGTGTCCGGACAGGCCGATGCCGCCATCGCCATCCGGGCCGATGGTGGCGAACAGGTTGGCGTGGATGCCGTCGTCGGAGGGGAGCAGGCGGGCCTCGATGCCTTCGCCGGCCAGATAGTCCTGGACGAACTCGGCACATGGAATGTTGGTCTTGCTGCTGGTGGTGTCGAAGGCCACGAGTTGGGCCAGGATCTCGGTCGCCTTGGCGGTGGTGCCGCTCATTCTCGGTTCCTAGTTCACACTGCGTTTGGCGAATGGACTGTCAAGGGAGAAAGCCGGAATGGCGACGTTGAACAGCGCGCCGTCCTCACGCTGCATCTGGTACGAGCCGACCATGATGCCCGATGGCGTGGTCAGGGGGCAACCCGACGTATAGGTGAAAGATTGTCCTGGGTCGAGCACAGGTGTTTTGCCGACAACGCCCGGGCCGCGCACCTCCTCGGTCTTGCCGTTAGCGTCGGTGATGCGCCAGTGCCGGGTTTTGAGCTGGGCCATGGCGCCGCCTTCGTTGGCGATCTCGATGGTGTAGGCCCAGAAGAAATAGCTCTCGTCCGGCGAGGACTGCTCGTCGAGGTATTCGGGCGTGACCTTGATGCGGATGCCCTCGGTGACGGCTTCGTACATGGGCTGACCTCCAGGCGATACGCCGATGTCCCTCCCTAGATGGCAGCGATGCCCCGGTCAATGTCGGCGGCGAGGTCCTCGAACGCCTCCAGGCCGGCGGATAGGCGCACCATACCGTCGCTGATGCCGAGCTCCGCCCGCGCCTCGGGTTTGAGGCGCTGGTGCGTGGTGGTGGCGGGATGCGTGATGAGGCTCTTGGCGTCGCCGAGGTTGTTGGAGATGCGTACGATGCGCAGCGCATTGAGGAAGCGAAAGGCCGCTGCCTTGCCGCCATCGATCTCGAAGGTGACAACCTGACCTCCGCCGGTCATTTGGCGCCGCGCGAGCTCGGCCTGGGCATAGTCGGCGCGGCCGCAGTAGAGCACGCGCTTGACGCCGCGGCATTTGGCAATGTGGTCGGCGAGGCGCGCGGCCGTCTCGCATTGCGCACGCACGCGTACGGGCAACGTCTCCAGTCCCTTCAGCATGACCCAGGCGTTGAAGGGCGACAGGCTGGGGCCGGTCTGGCGCAGGAAGGTGTGCAGATGGTCCTTGAGGAATTTCTCGGATGACAGCACGATTCCGCCGAGACAGCGGCCCTGACCGTCGATGTGCTTGGTGGCAGAGTAGATGACAACATCGGCGCCGTGCTCCAGCGGCTTCTGCAGCAGCGGTGTTGCAAACACGTTGTCGACGAACACCAGCGCGCCGATACGCTTGGCGAGCCGAGAGACGGCAGCGATGTCGACCAGGTCGAGGGTCGGGTTGGCCGGTGTCTCGAAGAAGAACGCTTTGGTGTTGGGTTTTACTGCGGCTTCCCAGGCGCCGACATCACGGCCGTCGATCAGCGTGCAGGCGATGCCGAAGCGCGGACACAGGTCTTCCACGACGTAGCGGCAGGAGCCGAACAGAGCGCGCGCAGCAACAATGTGATCGCCGGTGCTGAGATAGGACAGCAGCGCGGAGGTGACGGCGGCCATGCCCGTCGCCGTGGCGCGCGCGGCCTCGGCCCCTTCCAGCAGGCGCATGCGCTCCTCGAACATGCCGACGGTGGGGTTGGAGAAGCGCGAGTAGATGTAGCCCGGATCTTCGTCCTTGAAGCGGGCCTCGGCCTGCTCGGCGCTGGTGTAGATGTAGCTCTGGGTGAGATACAGCGCCTCGGAGGTCTCGCCGAAGGGCGAGCGCTGCGTGCCGCCATGCACGAGGCGTGTCTCGGGGCGCCATTGTGAAGGATCGGCGGCGTCGGTTGCGGGCTTGGTCATTGCGCGGTCTCCCTCGCCGAACCTCGAACTCAAGGGCTCGGCAACAAAATACCCAGCTTGCTGGCGCCGCATAAGCCGGGCGCCCGATACCGGGTCCGCGCGGCCTGTTTAGCGACTTATTTTACGTGGCTGCAAGCCGGCCGGCCAAATCACCACGAGTTCCGATACGGGGATTAGCGCAGGCGCGGCCTTGGCGTCAATGGGGGATGGTCGTAACTGTCATGTGTTTGAGTGAGAATGCGTTGAGGTGCCGTATCTCTCGCATTGGTGAAGAATACAGCGAGACCCGGGACCCAGGGCCACACAACGGGTGGCTGCCGCATATGATCCTGGGTCCCGGCTCGCGCGCGGGCGTGAGTGCACCTTACACCGACGACGATCGCGGCCCGCGCTTGGCCGGGATGACAGCACCGCCGAAGGACTGGCTGCATGGCGAAGTCGCAGACGAAGAAGGCAGGGCGGGAGGCGGGCGAGGCGACTGCGCGGCCGTCAACGCCCGCGGACGCCGCGAACAAGGCAGGCATTCTGCCTGCCCAGGCGATCAGAGGGCTGATCGCGAAAGGCCACATCCGTCCGGCAATGGCGACGGCGCCGGGGCAGATTCAGCCGGCCAGCCTAGATCTCCGTCTCGCCGAGGTGGCCTACCGCGTGCGCGCGAGCTTCCTGCCGGGGCCGAAGACGGACGTGGCCCTGAAGCTCTCCGAGCTGTCGCTGCACACGATCGATCTGACGCATGGCGCGGTCCTGGAGACTGGCTGCGTGTACTTGGTGCCGCTCCTCGAAAGCCTAAGTCTCCCAGCCGATATTTCCGCCGCCGCCAATCCGAAAAGCTCCACCGGCCGGCTCGACGTGTTCACGCGCGTGATCGTGGACGGCGTGACCTCGTTCGATACCATTCCCACTGGTTACCACGGCCGGCTCTACGCCGAAATCTGTCCGCAGACATTTCCCGTGGTGGTGCGGCGCGGCTCCATGCTGAGCCAGATCCGCTTCCGCATCGGCGCGCCGGTGGAGAGCGACACGGCACTCGCCGCGCTGCACGCGAGCCAGAAACTGGTGAGCGGCTCAGCACCCGCCGACATTCATGGTGGCGTGGCGCTGTCGGTGGACCTGGAAGGCAGCAAGGACGGGCTCGTCGGCTATCGCGCTAAGCGCCACACGGGCCTCGTCGATGTGGACGTGCCGGGCGCGTGCGCCACGCTCGACTACTGGGAGCCGATCTCAGCGCGCGGCGCGCGCCGGCTCGTGCTCGATCCCGATCAGTTCTACATCCTGGCCTCGAAGGAGGCGGTCCACGTTCCGCCGACGCACGCGGCCGAGATGGTGCCGTTCAATCCGCTGGTGGGCGAGTTCCGCGTGCACTATGCGGGCTTCATGGACCCGGGCTTCGGCCATGCGGAAGCCGGCGGCGCCGGCGCACGCGTGGTGCTGGAGGTGCGCAGCCACAAGGTGCCGTTCATTCTGGAGGATGGGCAGATCATCGGCCGGCTCGTGTACGAGCGCATGACCGAGGTGCCGGACATTATTTATGGGCGCGAGGTGGGCAGCAATTATCAGGGGCAGGCACTGAAGCTCAGCAAGCATTTTGGGTAGGGTTGTCTTCGTGGCTGCCAACATCGAGCGCTTTCAGAGAGATCTGGATCGGCTTACAAGGGATGGGGATAGGCTCTACCTCTCGATGCTACATGAGACAAGGCACAAGGGCCTTGTCGATCAGATTAATAAGTTAGGGAAGAAGAAATCAGCAACGTTCGTAAAGGCACTTCCCAATTTCAAAGTCGGGTACGAAGCTTGGTACTCTGAGGCACTATCTCTGCTTCGACAGGTCTTGCCCGACAGAGCGACCGACTTCGTCGGTCTCTATCAAAAGCCAAAGAGCCGAAAATCCATTCAATACGGCAACTACGTTATGCAAGACTACTTGCAAGGCTTGCAGGCGACCTATCTGGGAGACGTGAAAGTTGACGCTTCAGCTGCGATACCCCAATTCAGGCAGCAGCTTGCAATCTTGAAGGCCGCAAGGACACGATTCGATAATACTCTTTTTGAGATTCGCCAACTCGTTCAAGCCGACCTTTTTGATACTGAAATTGCTGCTGCACGTGAGCTATTGAAAGGAAAATTCCTTCGCGCGGCGGGAGCAGTGGGCGGCGTCGTGCTCGAAAAGCATCTACGACAAGTCTGTGATGATCACGCTATCAAGGTTGTGAAGAAAGCTCCCGGAATTACTGACCTGAACGAGCTCTTGAAGGCCAACGGAGTGATCGAAGTCCCACAGTGGCGTCACATCTCAATGCTCGGCGACATTCGTAACCTTTGCGTTCACAACAAGCAAAAGGAACCGACCGCGGAACAGGTGGTTGACCTCATCGATGGCACCGACAAGGTGATCAAAACTATCGCGTGATTAGTAGAGGTGCAGTGTAAGCTTCAGCTCACCTAGGTTCCGGACCATTTCCGCATGCGCAGAGGCGCATGCGGGTCCGGAATGACGCCAGCGGATGGGGTTGGTGCGCAAGGTCGATGTGCGGAGTTCGTGGGAGTGTAGAGGTATCGTGGCGCATTGAGCGGTGGGAGCCCGTCATTTCCAGGTGCAAAGCACGAAGCTGGTTGCTTCGCGCGAACTTCTCCACAAACGTCATTCCGGCGCTGCATGACGCGTGAAACGCGTCATGCAGGAATCGGCCGGAACCCAGATGCGCTTCAACAAACGCTGCTTCAGTTGCGCTTGCGCGAGCTATCCGCGGGACCATCGAGCAGCACCCCATTGGTTTCGTCGAAGAGATCGAGCCACTCGGGGTTCATCTGCTCGATGAGACGGACCTTCCACGCCCGCTTCCATCCTTTGATCTGTTTCTCGCGATGGATGGCAGCGAGCATGTCGTCATGCATTTCGTAATAGACGAGAAGCGTGACGCCATACTTTTTGGTGAAGCCATCACTGAGGCCTTGCTTGTGCTGAGGCATGCGATCGTAGAGATCGCTGGTGACGCCGACGTAGAGCGTGCCGTTGCGCTTGCTGGCGAGGATGTAAACGCAGGGGTCTTTCATCATGATCGGCGGGATCTGCCTACACACGCCCTGCGGGAAGTGTAGCTGTGAGATCGCCGTTGCGTGAACCTCCAGCATGGAGCTTGTGGAAGCGCGCCTGGGTTCCGGACCATTTCCGCATGCGCAGAGGCGCATGCGGGTCCGGAATGACGTTGGGGAGGGATTGGTGCGCGGCCTCACATACGCGATGGGAGGGGCTATGCGCGCCCAATCGGCGCAGGGATTTAGTGCGGCGTGGCAAGTGGGTTAGTTTGCCGAGTGGCGCTCTGCGTGCCGATAAAGGTCCTGCGGACACGGCCGCGGGATAACTGCGGGTAAACGCCAGCGTTGACATAGTCGCGGACCCAGTTCGTGCTTACGAGGCAGAGGGCAGGCTGGTGCGGCGCTCTTGGTTCGCACTCAATCAGCCGCTGCGGCGGCAAGGAACAGCGGGATAGCGTCGGCCCGGGGACGAGCGCCAACGATGTGACAGCAGCCGTTACGCTAGCGCAGGCGGCGGCGCGCGATGAAGGCTCTGCTCGGCACGAAGGAATGAAAGGCCATCGGGGCTAAAGCAATGGACGCCACCATAAAGCCGGCTTTCGCCGCATAACGGGCGACCCCGCATCATCTCCGTGCTATTCACGCGCCCCATGCAGCAGCCCATCATCTCCGTCGCGCGCCTGACGAAAACCTATGCCTCAGGCTTCCAGGCGCTGAAGCCCATAGATCTCGATGTGCGCCGCGGCGAGATCTTCGCCCTGCTCGGCCCCAACGGTGCCGGCAAGACCACGCTCATCAGCATCATCTGCGGCATCGTCAATCCGAGCGGCGGCACGGTCACCGTCAACGGTCACGATATCATCAGGGATTACCGCGCCGCTCGCGCGCTGATCGGCCTGGTGCCGCAGGAGTTGACCACCGACGCCTTCGAGACAGTCTGGGCCACAGTCAGCTTCAGCCGCGGGCTGTTTGGCAAGCCGGCCAATCCCGATCACATCACCAAGGTCCTCAAGGACCTGTCGCTGTGGGACAAGAAGGATCAGAAGATCATGACGCTGTCCGGCGGCATGAAGCGGCGCGTGCTGATCGCCAAGGCGCTGTCGCACGAGCCGGAAATCCTCTTCCTCGACGAGCCGACCGCCGGCGTCGACGTCGAGCTGCGCGCCGATATGTGGCGCCTCGTGCGCACCATGCGCGAGAATGGCGTCACCATCATTCTCACCACGCACTACATCCAGGAGGCCGAGGAGATGGCCGACCGGATCGGCGTCATCAACAAGGGCGAGCTGATCCTGGTCGAGGAGAAGAGCGAGCTGATGCGCAAGCTCGGCAAGAAGCAGCTCAGGCTTCAGCTCCATGCCAAGCTCGATGCCGTCCCGGCTGCGCTCTCCGCATTCAATCTGACGTTGGGCAGCAACGGCAGCGAGCTCGTCTATACCTACGACACGCAGGCTGAGCGCACCGGTATCACGCGCCTGCTGGCCGCCGTCGCCGAGGCGGGCTTGCGGTTTCGCGATATCGAGACCACGCAAAGCTCGCTCGAGGACATCTTCGTCGGCCTGGTGAGGCAGCAGCCATGAACTGGCGCGCGGTATGGGCGATCTACTCCTTCGAGATGGCGCGCACGGGCCGCACGCTGCTGCAGAGCATCGTCTCGCCCGTCATCTCCACGGCGCTCTATTTCGTGGTGTTCGGCGCGGCAATAGGCTCGCGCATCGCCGAGATCGAGGGCATCAGCTACGGCTCCTTCATCGTGCCTGGGCTGATCATGCTGACGCTGCTCACGCAAAGCGTCGCCAACGCCTCGTTCGGCATCTACTTCCCGCGCTTCATCGGCACCATCTACGAGCTGCTGTCCGCGCCCATCTCCTTCCTGGAGATTCTGATCGGCTACGTCGGCGCCGCAGCCACCAAGTCGATCATTCTCGGTGTTATCATCCTCGCCACTGCCGGCCTGTTCGTGCCGCTCACGATCGCGCATCCGTTCTGGATGCTGGCGTTCCTCATCTTGACTGCCGTCTCGTTCAGTCTGTTCGGCTTCATCATCGGCGTGTGGGCTGACGGATTCGAAAAGCTGCAGGTGATCCCGCTGCTGGTCATCACGCCGCTGACGTTCCTCGGCGGCAGCTTCTATTCCATCAGTGTGCTGCCGCCCGTCTGGCAGACCGTCGCCCTTTTCAATCCGGTGGTCTACCTGGTCAGCGGCTTCCGCTGGAGCTTCTTTGGCGTTGCCGATGTTGCGGTCGGCATCAGCCTGGCCATGACGCTGCTGTTCTTGGCCATCTGCCTCGGCATCGTGTGGTGGATCTTTAGGACGGGCTACAAACTGAAGAACTGATCGAGCCTATCCGATCGTCGTCATCCTAGCCCGAGCACGCCGCAGGCGTGTCATGCCTGAGGCGTCCTAAGCACGAAGGGCGGGGATCCAGCGTAAAACTCGTCGAAGACGCCTAGAGTCTTTCCGATTTTGGCTGATCGTCTTTGCAACCACACGGATACCAAATAACCCTCAACTCTGCGTCCCCGACCGAGGCGCGACAGCGCGTCGAGCCGGGGTCTTTCCCGTTGGTGGAGTACATCGTCGAGCGCGGCACGCTACGGATACGTGTGAAGATCCCGGATAACCGCGCTGATGCGCGGTTTCCGGGAACGCAGTGGGAGGTGGTTCCACCTCGATCGGAAACCCTCTAAGCTCACCCAACCTCGCCCGGCTCGAAGCGATACTTGCTCGAGCAGAACTCGCACGTCACGGTCACGCCGCCGTCCGCCTCGCGCATGTCGGCGAGCTCGGCCGCCGAAAACCCCTTCAGAAAGCCGCGGATGCGCTCGCGCGAGCACCGGCACTCGGCCTTCACCGAGGCAGTCGGCGACACGCGCACGCCTTCCTCGTGGAACAGGCGCAGCAGCAGCCGCTCCGGCGATAACGTCGGGTCGAGCAGCTCCAGGTCCTGGACGGTGGAGGCTAGCAGCCGCACGCGCACCCAGTCGTCGTCCTCCTCGCCATGCAGGCGCGCATCGCGCTCCTCCGGCGTCTCGTCGGGGCGCGGCTCGCCGCCGGCGGAGGGCACGTGCTGCACGATGAGCCCACCCGCGCGCCAGCGCCACTGCTGCGCGCCCGTGGCGTCGCGGCCGATGAAGTGGCGCGCCACCGCCAGCCGTATGAACGTTGGGAGCTGCTCGGACTGGCGGAAATACATGTGGGCCGCATCTGTCAGCGTGCCCCCGTCCAGCGCCACGATGCCCTGGTGGCTGACCTGCTCGCCGCCCGGATCGATGGTCATGGCGAGCCGGCCCTTGCCTAGCAGCACGCGCTGATCCTTCGCCGCCGTGTCGCCCGGCCAGCGGGACCGGTCGACGCTGGCATAGCCCCTGAGCTTGCCCGGCGCATCGTAGTGCGCGACGAGAAAGCCCAGCGGTCCGTCGGACTTGGTCTGCAGGATGAGCCGTCCGCCGGGTTTCAGCGTGTTGCCGAGCAGCGCGGTCAGCGCCAGCGCCTGACCCAACGCCTCGCTCACGGCCGGCGGATAGTCGTGACCCGACAGCACGGTATCAACCGAGCGGCCGAGGCGCACGATGCGGCCCGAGACGCGCGACTTGACCGTGCCGAACGGCAAGACAAGATCGTCGGGCAACGCGTCGCTCCCGACCGCACGATGCAACGTTGCAACCATTCAGTCGACCCCAAGGCACCAGGCCAGGATGGCTTTTTGCGCGTGCAGCCGGTTTTCGGCCTCGTCGAACACGACCGATTGCGGGCCGTCGATCACCGATGCCGCCACCTCCAGCCCGCGATAGGCCGGCAGGCAGTGCATGAAGATCGCGCCGTTGGCTGCTTTCGCCATTAAATGGTCATCGACCGCATAAGGTGCAAGCAGCTGCTTGCGGCGCGGGGCGTCGGTCTGTCCCATCGAGATCCACGTGTCGGTGACGACGCAGTCGACGCCTTTCACCGCCACATCGGCCTCGTCCGTCAGCTCGATGGCACCGCCTTCGCGCTTGGCCCAGGCCAGGATGTCCTGCTCGGGGTTGAGCTGCGGCGGACAGGCGATGCGGAGCTTGAAGCCCAGCCGCACGGCCGCGTGGATCCACGACGCGGCGACGTTGTTGCCGTCGCCGACCCAGGCCACGGTCTTGCCTGCCACCGGCCCCTTCGACTCCTCGAAGGTCATGATGTCAGCCACGAGCTGGCAGGGATGGCTGCGCTCGGTCAGCCCGTTGATCACCGGCACGCTGGCGTTGTCCGCCAACTCCATCAGCGTCGCGTGCTTGTTGGCGCGGATCATGATGGCGTCGGCGTAGCGCGAGAGTACCTTGGCAGTGTCGGACACGGGCTCGCCGCGGCCCGTCTGCAGATCGCCGTGGTTGAGCCCGATGGTCTGGCCGCCGAGCTGGCGCATGGCCACGTCGAACGACACGCGCGTGCGCGTCGAGGGCTTCTCGAAGATCATCACCAGGATGGCATCCTCGATGCCGTCCGGCCTCAGCTCCGCCGGCACGCGCTTGCCGGCACGCTTCATGGCATGCGCCATGTCGACGATGCGGCGCAGCGTCTTGGCCTCGAGCGCGTCGAGGTCCAGGAAATGGCGGAGACTGTGGGCGCCAGCACCGGCGCCCTTGCCGGCGACTTTCTTCAGCACGACCTTAGTTTGCTGGTTTGGGAATGGACTTGAGTGCGCGTGACAGGCGTCGCACGGCTTCGCTCAGATCTTCGTCCGATATGTTGAGCGGCGGCATCAGGCGCACGACGTTGTCGCCTGCGCCCACCGTCAGCAGCTTCTCGGCCATGCACGCCTTGGTGATATCGCCCGCCGGTGGCTTGACGCGAATGCCCATCAGCAGGCCTTCGCCACGCACCTCCTCGATGACGTGGGGGAATTCATCCTGCAGCCCCGCCAGCAGCTGCTTGAAGCGCAGGCCCTTGGCCGTCACGCTCTCCAGGAAGCCCGGCTCGGTTACGACGTCGAGCACCGCGTTGCCGACCGCCATCGCCAGCGGATTGCCGCCGAACGTGGAGCCGTGCGTGCCCGGCACCATGCCCTTGGCCGCTTCCTCGGTGGCCATGAACGCGCCGACCGGGAAGCCGCCGCCGATGGCCTTGGCGATGGCCATGACATCCGGTTTGATGCCGGCACGCTCGTAGACGAACATCTTGCCCGTGCGGCCCACGCCGCATTGCACCTCGTCCAGCACCAGCAGCAGCCCGTGCTTGTCGCATAGCGCGCGCAGGCCGCGCAGGAACTCGGTGGAGCCGACGCGGATGCCGCCCTCGGCCTGGATCGGCTCGACCATGATGGCCGCCGTCTCCGGACCGATCGCCTTCTCCACGGCATCGAGATCGCCGATGGCCTCGATCAGGTCGAAGCCCGGCGCGCGCTCGCCGAAGCCTTCGAGATATTTCTCGTTACCCGCCGACGCCAGCGTCGCTAGGGTGCGGCCGTGGAAGGCGCCCTTGAAGGTGATGATGCGCCACCGTTCGGGATGGCCATTGGCGAAGTGGTAACGGCGGGCCAGCTTGATGACCCCCTCGCAAGCCTCGGCGCCCGAATTGCACATGAAAACCTTGTCGGCGAAGGTCAGCGCGCACAGGCGCTCTGCGAGTTTCTCCTGGCCGGCCACGCGATACAGGTTCGATGTGTGCCAGAGCTGGCCGGCCTGCTCGGTCAGCGCCGCGACCAGGTGCGGATGCGCATGGCCAAGTGCGTTGACGGCAATGCCGCTGCCGAGGTCCAGGTAGCGCTCGCCTGTCGTCGCGATCAGCCACGAGCCCTCGCCTCGCGAGAAAACCACGTCTTGGCGCGCGTAGGTGCCCATGACGGCAGGCGACGGACCGGAAGACGATGGTTTGAGCGCGGCGGGCGCAGGCATGGCAGGCCCTCGTGTTCGGGGTTGCGGAAACGAAAAAAAGCCGCCTTCGGTGGCGGCCGGTGAAGTCGGTTTTTTAAGCTGAAAACGCTGCCCTGTCAATGAACGAGCCCGCACGCGCAGTGCGTCAGGACCGCCGCCCGATTGGCACGACATCGATCGCTGAATTTGGGCTTTCATAGCCGCCTAGATCGATTTTAAGTCTCGAACCAGTCGCGGGATATCAACGGTTGAGACTATTCGAGGTCTGTGGCGGCCTCTGGGTTCGGTTCGTGACGGAGTTAGATGAACGCGATAGTTCAAGCGGAACAATGTTGTGAGATTGAGCGCCCATCGCTCCGCACCACGCTCGCTGTCCCAGTAGCCAATCCAGTCCGCCGGCATGAGGTCGACCAGCGTGGTGCCTGGCCGAGAGAAGGCAATATTGCCAAAGGTGGATCCATGTGCACCGACGATAATATCGGCGCCTCGGAATACGCCGACCTGGTCCAAAAACGAGAGATTGCCGGGCTCGACGCAGACCACGCCCAGGTTTTGCAGAGCCTCGATCACATCCGGTTCATTGTCGATGACGCGATCGGAATAGTTGGTCTGGTTCCTCCGGCTTAGATAGATGCGGCGCTTGGTCGATGATGTCCCGTGTCCCACCACGCGACGCATTTCGGCGCAGATGTCGGGATGCGGGTGGACTGAATTCGATGTATCGATACCGGAGTACAGAAGAAGGTCGCTACATATTGCGGTCTTCCCTTTCATGCGCAGGATGTGGCGATCTGGATCGATGCCGATTGCGGCCAAGTGCTCTGCGCCCCATTTGGGAAAGAAGGCGGGCAGGAGCACCTTCAGTCGCCCTTCCACTATCTCACGTCGCAAAAACGCGATGGGCGCCAGGCAGTCGAACACGAAATGGCCGTATGCGGCGCTCGCGCGATGAAAACAGTGCAGGACCGGCGTTGTGATCGGGTGGGCTTTGTAGGGTTTGCGCTTGAGAAAGGTGGCAGACCGGAGTGTCGGATCAATCACGCGCGCGACGTTGGTAGTCTCGTTGACGAGCGTCCCGTCCTCTTGCATGCAAATTGCCAGTGATGTGTCGACAATGACATTGCGCAGGCGCGCAAACTGCAGCTGTGCGGCCGTATATCCGCGCTCGGAAAAGAACTCATTCAGTCGGTGTAACCGAGGATCCGCGATATTGCCCAGGGTCAGGACATCGGACGATCGGCTTACGTCCTGAGACGGCAATGCTGCGTGAAGCTCGGCCTTAGAGCTGATGATGTCAGCGAGCGGCTGGCAACTGATATGGGGGCTTCGAAGGAGACCCGACCACCCGCGCCATTCGTACCGTGACTTCATCAGTCCATCAATTCGTGCGTCAAACATCCCACTACGCAATCACAACCGTCTAGGCATTCATTAGCGGAACGGCTGATACCTGCGGGTCTTTCTCAATGACCACCACGCTGTTGTAGAAGTGGACGCTTGCGACTGACTTGGCGTCCACGATTGATCCACCGTGATCGTGGAACTGAGCATGCAAATCGTCAATCATCTGCTTGGCAAATTCGATGAAGGTGTCTGGTCTCCTGTATCCGCCGCCCCAGTCGCTCCAATAGGCTGTGTGCGTATCTTCGCAGATGTAAAGCCCATGCGCATCGAGCATGGGAAACAGAGTGGAGAAGCTCGCCAGCTGGTGATGTGCAACGTGGCTGCCGTCATCGAGCACTACGTCGATGCCACCCATTTCAGCGACGACCGATCGCAAAAATTGGGGGTCATCCTGCGAGCCAATTCGTACTTGTCCGCCATCACCGTCGTGCTCGGCGCATGCAGGGTCAATGTCGATACCAAAGATAATCGCCTCCTCGCCGAAGTAGCGACGCCACATGAGCAGCGACCCGCCTTTGAACACGCCAATCTCAAGAATGCGAGCAGGCTTATTCCGGAATTTTGCAAGGTGGCGGTCGTAGATGGTGAAGTAATGGCGCCACTTATTGATCGTTTTTGGCGACGTATAGAACGCCTCGTGTGCAGGCGTCAGACAGCGCTCGCCCGCGGGGACGTCGCTGATCGATCCGCGCCGGAAGCCATTCGTGCTTGGCCGCGCCCGCTCGGCTTGAGGCCTGACCTTCTGGACCCCTAGTCGCTTGGCAACGAGTCGAAGCATCAACACCCCCTAATGCCCTACGCGCAAGCTTGTCCGATCTCGCAGCGACCATTGAACGAACTTCGCGATCGAAAGGACACTAGCTAGTATATGATTCGAGTGCGCAACTCACTCGAACAGGCGGCTGTCCCACCACACCGGCTTCTCCAGGGACGGACAGATTTTTGGCGCGTGTGGATGATGCGGGTTGATGAGGACGTTGTTCTCCTCCCGCGCCACATAGCTCGGCACGATCAGGATCGCTGTCCGCTTCTCCTCCAGCCATGTTGATCCATAGGCGCGCGCTTGTGGGCTGTTCCTCAAGCTCCACTCCGGCAGGCTGTCCTTGGTCACCTGCTCGTAGGACGTACCAGCCGGAATTTCGATCTCGATGAAGTGCTGGCCTTGCGGCAGCACACCGTTGTAGTGCGCCAGCTTCTCCAGCATCGCGGTCGCGTAGTTGACCGAGGCGTAGATGACCTCCTGTCCGCGACTGTGCCAGCGCCCTTCGGTGACCGCCGCGCCTTCGCCGCTGTAGATGGGGTAGCGCCCCTTCGGATCGCCGATGCGGAACACGCGCATCGGCTCTGGCAGCAGGCGCACGGCCATTACACGGCGACACCCGCCTCGGCCTGCGCCAAGAGCTTCAGGACCAGATCCGCGCCAGCCGTGGACTCCTTGGCGATATCCATCGGCGTGCGTCCGCCCAGCATCGGGTGCTCGCGCAGCAGGAAATGCGCCGCCAGCTTGCTGTCGTCATGGTAGTGGCGCAGCACCTCGACGAAGACCTTGGCCAGCGCCAGGATCCTGGCGCTTTCCTCCTTAGTGAGCGCCTGGGTGTTTTTCAGGCGGCGGTGATACGTCGACTTGGGAATGAAGTGGTGCGCCTGCAGAAACCGCCCGGATGGGTCCACGCGCTTGGCCAGCGTAATGGCCGTCTTGGGCGGAAAACCGCGTGCTACGCTCTCGACCAGTCCCAGATCGCTCATGCGCCGGCCGCCGGGTAAGCCCAAAAACACCGCCAGACGGCTTGCCTCTGAATGTCCGTTGCCAATGGCCATATGCTGTGTTCGCCGCTCTTCCATCTGGGACAAATATAGTCTCGTTTGGGACAAACCACAACTCTCGCCTGCCACGAGGTGCACCGCCACCTCATTGCCTTCCTTGCGCTGATGGCTGGGCGCCACGGCTGGCTGTGTTGGTCGAGCAACTCCCTCGCTGGTGGCGCCCGGTCGGCCTCGACCGTGCTGAACCCATTTGCCTATGTCTTGTGCTGCATCGGAGCTTTGTGGCAATTCGGCAACGCGTCCCGTGCGATGCCGCCGCGCGAGCGCGCTCCGCCTTGTGGGCTCAAGTCTACCTATTGTAGCTTCTGCCCCGTCAGGCCGCTGGAGCTGCGGTGCGTGTAGTCGCCGCGCTGGTCTGATGTGGCAGCGTTTTTTTCTTGGTCCGCTGTCCGCCGTTGCGTCGGCGCATTGTGTTTGCGCCACCGGCGTTCGCGTTCTCGTCCCAAGCGTAATCCCAGTCAGCGTGTGCCTGGTCAGACAGTCGTCTGGCGCCTGAGCGCCACTTTGTGCGCTCCGCCTTTCGCGATTGTCCGGCCGGAACAGTTGGACTCCGCTCCGCGCGGTGTCCATGCGCGGTATTGCATGGAGAGCAGAATATGGGTTGGACCGAAGAGCGCGTCGAGCTTCTGAAGAAGCTGTGGGGCGAGGGGTTGAGCGCCAGCCAGATCGCCGGGCGCCTCGGCCAGGTCACGCGCAACGCCGTCATCGGCAAGGTGCATCGCCTCGGCCTGTCGGGCCGCGCCACCACCTCGCGCATGAAAAGTCACAGGCCGCGACCTCGCGCCGCTACCGCCAAACGCCTAGCCAGGCCCCGCTTTCCCCAGGTCGGCAACACGGCGCTGCGCGCCCTGTATCAGGCCGATACGGAGCCTTACGTGCCGCCGGTCGAGGAACTCGTCATTCCGGTTGCCGAGCGGCGCAGCATTGAAACGCTGGCGGACTGTGACTGCCGCTGGCCGATCGGCGATCCGCAGGAATCCGACTTCCACTTCTGCGGCAAGAGGAAGGTCGTAGGCCTGCCCTACTGCGAGTTTCACGCCCGGCGCGCCTTCCAGCCGCCGCAGGCGCGCCGTCAGCGCGAGATCGTCGAGCCGGCCGTCGCCGTGGCGCTGCCCGGTACGAAGGAGGCTGCCAGCGCCTGAATATCTGATTGCAGGGTTGCGCTTTGCCGCGGCGGGATCGTGGCAAGGCAGCGGGGGAGGGGACCGGAAGCGTCGGGGGACAGCTTCCGGTCCCCTTGTTTTTTGGTCTGTGCAAGTATTGTGGTGCAGCCAACTCGAGCAGGGCGGTGCGCCATGGCCAAATCCACCAACGACAAATCGGCAATCGTGTCCGGCGGCAAGCCTTCCGCCGCGCCGGCCTTTGACCTTGATGCGCCCGAGCTGCCCAAGAAGATCGATGAGGCGGCGCTGACGAGCGGCGACTTTCCTTATGACGAGAAGCTGAAGCGCAAGGTCTACGAGGAGGAGCTGACGGCGCTGCAGATCGAGTTCGCCAAGCTGCAGGCGTCATTGCAGAAGCGCAAGGACCGTCTGTTGGTGCTGTTCGAAGGGCGCGATGCCGCCGGCAAGGGCAGCACCATCAAGCGCATCACCGCCCACCTCAATCCGCGCAGCGCCCGTGTCGTGGCGCTGTCCAAGCCGACCGAGACCGAGGCTGGCCAATGGTATTTCCAGCGCTATGTCTCGCATCTGCCGACGGCTGGCGAGATCGTGCTGTTCGACCGCTCCTGGTACAACCGTGCCGGCGTCGAGCGGGTGATGGGCTTTTGCACCGATGACCAGCTCGCCGACTTCCTGCGCGAGGCGCCCCAGCTCGAAGGCATGCTGGTTCGCGACGGCATCCACCTGTTCAAGCTCTATCTCGAGATCGGCCGCGAGATGCAGATGAAGCGCTTCCATCGCCGCCGTCACGATCCTCTGCAACAGTGGGAGATCACCAACATCGATCTGGCCGCTGTCGGCAAGTGGGACGCCTACACGAGCGCCAAGGAGGAGATGTTCCGGTTTACGCACACGCCCGCGACACCCTGGACCGTGATCCGCGCCAACGACAAGCGCCGCACGCGGCTGGAGGCGATCCGCACGATCCTGTCCGCGCTCGACTACGACGGCAAGGACAAGAAGGCGGTGGGCAAGGTCGATGCCAAGATTGTCGGCTCAGGACCGGAGTTCTTCTACGGCGCGGTATGAGTCTCGCGCATTGACCGCGACGCTTGCCGCTGCACTATGTGCCGATCGTTCCCCGCATCAGGATCGCGTATGTCCGCTCAGCCGCTGCTTTTCACACCGCTGCAATTGCGCTCGGTGACGCTACCCAATCGTGTCGTGCTGTCGCCGCTCTGCATGTATTCGGCGCGCGATGGTATCGCCAACGAGTTCCACCTGTCGCACCTGTCTGCCTTCGCGCGCGGCCGGGTCGGGCTCGTCTTCACGGAGGCGACTGCGGTCGAGCCGCGCGGACGCATCTCGCATGGCTGCTGCGGGCTGTGGAATGACGCCCAGGCGGAAGCTTATGCCCCGATCGCGCGCTACATCAGTGCGCTCGGCTCGGTGCCCGCCATCCAGATTGCGCACGCAGGACGCAAGGGCTCGGCGCACCCGCCCTGGGCCGGGGGCCTTGCGCTCGGCAGCGGTGATGCGTCGGCCGGCACTCCGCCTTGGCAGTGCATCGGGCCATCCGCGGAACCGGTCGGTGCCGGTTGGCCGGCACCGCAGGCGCTGACCGAAGCCGAGATCGGCGATGTCATCGAGGCGTTTGCAGGGGCCGCGCGTCGTGCCGTCAAAGCTGGCTTTCGCGTGCTCGAGATCCACGCCGCGCACGGCTATCTGCTGCACAGCTTCCTCTCGCCGCTGTCCAACCGGCGCAACGACCGCTACGGCGGCGATATCGGTGGCCGCATGCGGTTGCTGCTCGAGGTGGTCGAAGGCGTGCGCGCCGCTTGGCCCGACGAGTTGCCGTTGTTCTGCCGCATCTCCAGCGTCGATGGCCCGGCCGACGGCTGGCACATCGAGGACTTGGTGCTGCTCGCGCGTGAGCTGGCCAAGCGCGGCGTCGATGTCGTCGACTGCTCCGCCGGCGGTATCGCCGGGCCGCCCGCCTATCGTGCCAGCGACGCGGGACAGCCGCTCAAGACGCGGTCGGAGCGCGGCCCCGGCTTTCAGGTGCCCTATGCCGAGCGCATTAGGCGCGAGACCGGCATCAAGACCATGGCCGTCGGCGTTATCGTCGATGGGAGGCAGGCTGAGGCGATCCTCCAGGAAAGTCGCGCCGACCTCGTCGCGCTGGGTCGCGAGCTGATGTACGACCCGTTCTGGGCTCTACATGCCGCGGAAGCGCTGGGCGCCGATCCGGAGCGCAAGCTCTGGCCGCTCAACTACGGCTGGGCCATCGCTCGCCGTGCCGAGATCAGGCGGCAGAACGCGCCGCAGGCGATGTGACGCCGTGAGGTGCACGGGCTGATTGTGCGCCGAAACGATCAAGCGAGGCGGGCAAGTTCGGCAACGTCAGGGTTGCCACTTGCGCCTTGAGGGTTTGTCCTGATTTCGAGCGCCGGCATTTCCGCCGACCATCAACATCTCATGCGATTGAGCTAGGTGTGGGAGGTCATAGGATGCCTGCTGTTCGTCGCGCCCTGCGCTTTTTCACCATTCTTATGGGCATCGCGCTTGGTATTTCGGTCTTGCACGTAGGCCTCGTCAACGCGGCCGGC
Source organism: uncultured Alphaproteobacteria bacterium (assembly GCA_963840425.1). GTDB lineage: Bacteria > Pseudomonadota > Alphaproteobacteria > Rhizobiales > Hyphomicrobiaceae > CADEFX01. The sequence continues at coordinate 255,958 of CAWIYZ010000034.1, forward strand.
ACGGAGGATAGACCGGCGAGCACGACGCAATCGCTGTCCGATCGCGCCATCGAGCGGCGCGCGGTGGAGGCCGTGATCTGGGCACGCATCGCAGTCAACGACGCCTGATGTGGCAGGACAGATACTGGCCCGCCAAGGTCGGGCGGGCGGAACCTCCAGCACCACGGGCCGACGTCCTTCGTATTGAAGAACGGCATCAGATAGATCACGTCGAATGGGCGTGACGTGGTTCTTAGTCGAGCAGACGCGACCGTATCTTAAAGTCACGCGGACCGTCGGTCTCCTGGTACATGAGGTGATAGTTGACCGCGGGCGCCCCAGATCACGGCCTCGACCGCAGCATCATGAACTACTGGCAGGCCGCGATCGAGGACATCGGGCCGGGCGGCGTCGATAGACGGCGCTGTTCAACGGCTGCCGTCGAATACCTATCAGGGCTACGCCTTGATACGATCCGTACTCAAGGGCGGAAGCGATGCCGATGTGACCAAAGCTGTGGTTTATGGCAAGCGCCTCAAGCTCTATCCGCTCTCGCAGGCAGCCAATCCACCGCCGACAGTGTTCGTCGATGCGGTCGACGTCGAGTTCGACTCGACCATTCCGTATGACATACGTTTCTTCGAGTCGCTCGATCGGATGGTGCAGGCGGAGCCGTGGTTGGAACGCGACCGGGCGATGATCGATCCGCTCAAGACCATCGGCATCGAGCGAGGCAAGCCGTTCAAGCCGGATGCGAACAGGCAGCAGATCCTGCAGTCCGCAATACAGGAGGCGAAGGCCTTTCTCGACGCCAGATACGACACTTTCCCGCCCTACTATGACGGTGGCCGCTGGTTCTTCCCGATTACCGATGAAATGCACAACAGCGTGATGAGCGACTGGAAGACACCGGATTCGTATCCGGTGGATGCCCGCGGCACCGGCTACACGCTTGCCTTCTTCAGTGCCAAACATCTGGGGGAGGCCCAGTACTATCTGCTGACCGGCAACGCCAAGGACGGCAAGCCGCTGGACGGCAAGAGCACTTATCGCCTGCGGGTGCCAGCGAACGCACCGGTCACGCAATACTGGTCGATGACGGTCTATAGCCGCGACACCCACGCCTTCATCAAGAACGCCACGCGGGTGGGTCGCTCTTCGCAATCGCCGGGGCTGAAAAAGAACGCCGACGGCTCCGCTGACATCTACTTCGGTCCGAAGGCTCCGGCGGGACAGGAATCGAATTGGGTCCCGACCGCTCCCAACGGTCGGTTCGAAGTACTCGCGCGCTTCTACGGTCCGCAAAAGCCGCTGTTCGACAAGACTTGGCGGCTGCCGGACATCGAGAAGGTCGCCGCACAGGATAACAGTAACGGCTACCCGACGCCGGAAACGGCGCTGCGCGTTCAAGACGAACAGGACTACCAGCACGCCATACATGCCTACCGGTTCTTTTATCCCACCGTCTCGATGGAAGGCACATTCCAGGGCACACGCGACGCCGGCGCTGAGGACAATAAAAATGTGATGATCCTGGCGGGTAGCCCCCGGCACGTTTTGTTCACCGGCAATTCCGACACGCCTTACATGGGCGCGGTGCTCAACCTGAAGCAATCCGGGCCGATGGTCATCGACCTGCCTGCTGGTTCGTATCTCGGCGTCATCAACGATCACCATTTCCGATATGTGCACGATGTCGGCATTCCCGGGCCCGATGCCGGCAACGGCGGTAGACACCTGATCCTGCCGCCCGATTACAAGGGCGAGGTGCCCCCCGGATATTACACGGCGCGTTCAAACACGAACCTGGTTTACCTGGCGGCCCGCGCGCTGCCGGCAGGCGGTGACATGAAAGGCGCACTCGAGGCACAACGGCGGGTGAAAATTTATCCCCTCTCGCAAGCCGCCAACCCACCCGCTTTCACCTTCCTGGACATGACCGACAAGGGAATCAATGTCACCCTCCTGCGCTGGGAGGACAACCTTCAATATTGGGAGAAGCTTCACAAGGTCCTGCAAGAAGAGCCTGCCCTGGAGGAGTTTCGTCCGATGTACGGCATGCTCGCCGCGCTTGGCATCGAGCAAGGCAAACCGTTCGCGCCGGACGCGCGCATGAAGGCGATCCTGGAGCAGGCAGCCAAAGCCGGACGTGCCCAAATGCTGGTTGCCGGTTTCGGCAGCAGCCGTCCCGATCGGGTCGTCTGGAATGATCGTAAGTGGGAATGGGCGGCGCTACGCTACGAGAACGGCGACTTCGAGCTGCCGACCGGTATCGATGTCGAGGCTCGTGACCGCTGGTTCTCACAGGCAGTCGCCGCTTCACCGAAGATGTTTTTGCGCACGGCGGGCGCCGGCTCGCTGTATTGGCTCGGGCTGCGCGACAAAAACGGCGCGTATCTCGACGGCAGCAAGACCTACAAGCTCTCCGTGCCGCAGCCTGTGCCGCAAAAGCTGTTTTGGTCGGTCACGGTTTACGACAGCGCGACACGTTCGCAAATCCAAACGGATCAGGACAAGGCCGCGCTGCGGTCACTGGTCGAGTTGAAGGATGTGGCGACGACGGGCGCGACCGATCTCTACTTCGGCCCCAACGCGCCGGCTGGCAAAGAAAGGCAGTGGATCAAAACCAACCCCGGCAAGGGCTGGTTCGTCTACTTCCGCCTGTACGGGCCGGAAGGACCGGCCTTCGATGGAAGCTGGAAGCCGGGAGACTTCGAGGAGATCGCGCCACCATCGATCGGGCGGGCATTGCAGTGAACAGCAGCTCGAGCTCGATCGGAGGATAATCTCATCGCATCAGGAACATCGGGCATTCGAGGCCCGATGCGAGGTGCCTCAGGTCACCATCCTCCGGAACGAGGATGCCACCGAACTGGGCGATGACGAACCCGGCTCGCATGCGGCGTAGCAGCTCGGCCACTACGGCACCCGAGCCGCGTGCATCGAATGCGCCGATGAAGCTCACGCCCGGCATGTCGCCGAGCGCGAGCCGCGCCTGGCTCTCCATCCACTGCCCCTTGTATTCGTCGTCGGCGATCAGCAGCAGCGTGACCTCCTCGCCTTCCTCGCGCAGCAAACGCTGCGCCGAGCGCAGCATCGGCTCCAGGCGGCCCATGTCCTCCACCGCCGCCACGATCGGCCCGTCGCACCGCTTGGCACCGGGGCCCACGAGCACCAGGCCGGTCGTACCTGTCACCTGCTCGAACACCTGGCGTAGTGCCTCGCGGTTGGCAGGATTGAATGCGTCGGCGAACGCGACCACGTTCCACGGCCCGTGCTCAGCGCACGCCTCCGCCAGCGCCCGCACAGGCTCGTCGCGCACGATCCTGCGCCGGCAGGGCACCTCGGCTGCGCGCGCCAGAAGCTCGAACTCGCCGGCTGATGGCTTGCGCCATGAGGTGCATCTCGCGCGCCATGCTTTCGGGCGAAAGCGCGCGCGTGCGCCGTCCCGACAGCGACACCTCGCGCGCGAACGGGAAGCTTGCCAGCTCCACGAGTTGATGGTCCTCCACGAACAAGCTCTCGATCTCGGAGCGAAAAGCCTGGGCAATGCGCAGCGCTGCCTGCAGGGCAACCGGGTTCGGCTCGTTCGAGGTGAGCTGCAGCACCACCCGTCCCCGTTGCTCGCCGGCCTCCGCTACGTGCAGGATCATGGCCTCAAGCCTTTCCATTCTCCAGCTGCCCGCCGGCCTTCTGCGCAAACGCGCGGCCGCGCTCGGCAAACAGCTTCAGCTTGTCCTCGACCAGCCGGTTGACCGTGGCCGCCGGGTAGCGCCCTTCCGGTCCGCGCTCGCCGGCCTTGACGCCGGTCAGTATCTCAATCCCCTCGTCGATGGTCTTGACCGAATAGACTGAGAACTTCTTGGTCCGCACCGCCTCCACCACGTCCTCGCGCAGCATCAGGTGCTGCACGTTGGCGGCCGGGATCAGCACGCCCTGCTCACCGTCGAGCCCGCGCGCACGGCAGATGTCGTAGAAGCCCTCGATCTTCTCGTTGACGCCGCCGATGGCTTGCACCTCGCCCCACTGGTTGACCGAGCCTGTCACCGCCAGAGACTGCCGGATGGGCACCTCGGACAGAGCGGACAGGAGGGCATACAGCTCGGCTGAGGAGGCGCTGTCGCCGTCCACCCCGCCGTAGGACTGTTCGAACACCAGCGAAGCGGCGAGCGCCAGCGGTACCTCCTGTGCGTAGCGTCCGGCGAGGAACCCCCAGAGGATCATCACGCCCTTGGAATGCAGAGGCCCACCGAGATTGACCTCGCGCTCGATGTCGGTGACCCGGCCCGTGCCCATGCGCACGCGCGCGGTGATGCGGCTCGGCCGCCCGAACGAGAACGAGCCGAGCTGCAGCACGGAGAGACCGTTGATCTGGCCGACCTTGACGCCCTTGGTGTCCAGCAGCACGATCTCGCGGCTGATGCCCTCCTGCGCCCGGTCCCGCAACCTGTCCGAGCGTTGGATGCCCTCCTCGATGGCGCGCACCACATCAGCGCGCATGATTTTGTCGTGCCCAGCCTCGCCGGCCCAGTAGTCGGCCTCGCGGACGAGGTCGGCGATGCGTCCGATCTCGATCGACAGCTTCTCGCGATCGTCGGCCAGCCGTGCGCCTTCGTCGATGACACGTGCTACGGCCGCTGCGTCCACGTGCTTCAGCTTGTGCTCCTTGACGACGGAGGCAATCAGCCGCGCATAGGACTGATCGTTCTCGGCCGAGCGCGCGATCGAATCGTCGAAGTCGGCCTGCACCTTGAACAGGCGCGAGAAGTCCGGATCATGCTGGCTCAGCAAGTAGTAAAGCTCGCGATCGCCAAACAGCACCACCTTGACGTCGAGCGGGATCGGTTGCGGATCGAGCGTTTGCGTGGCAACCAGCCCTGACATTTCGGAAGGCTGCTCGATGCGTATCTCGCGCGCTTTGATGGTGCGTTTGAGCGCCTCCCAGGCGAACGGCGACAGCAGCACCTTCCGCGCGTCGATCAGAAGGTAGCCGCCGTTGGCCTTGTGCAAGGAGCCCGGCTTGATGAGCAGGAAGTCGGTGACGAGCGCACCCATCTGAGCCAGATGCTCGACGCGGCCGACGAGATTGCCATAGGTCGGGTTCAGCTCCTCGACAATCGGTGCATGCCCGCCTTCGGCCGTCTCGCTGCCCACGATGACGTTGATCATGTAGCGCCGGAAGCGCACGTCGCGTGCCGTGTCGGCCGGTTGTCTGACGATCTCGGGCTGCTCCCCGCTCTGCGCCAGAAACAGACCCACGTTGTGGATGAGGTCGCGGCCGGCCGTATTCAGGAACTCCACGACCTCGTCGTGATCGCTGAACGCTGCTGCCAGATCGTCGAGCGCCTCGCGCACCGCGACCTGCGCCACTTCCTCATTGAGCTCGCTGGTCTTCGCACGGCGCTGCTTGTCGGCCTTCGGCACTTTCTCGAGAATGGTCTCGAGCTCCTTCTGCAGCACCTCGATCTTCTGCTCGACCTCACGTCGCATCGCGTCGGGCAGGGTGTTGAATACCTCGGGCTTGACGATCTTGCCCTCGTGCATCGGCGCCATCGCGAAGCCCGTGGGCGTGCGCAACACGGCGATGTTCTGAGTCTGGGCCTTCTTGTTCAGCGCTTCCAGCGCTTCTTCCTGACCCGACCGGAACTCCTCATCGATGGCGCGGCGGCGAGCCTGATAGTCCTCGCCCTCGAACATTGCCGGCAGCACATTACGAAGCTCGTCAATGGCCGCGACCATACCCTTGGCCAGGGCTCGTGCTCGGCCGGATAGCAGTTTGATGGCGCGCGGCTGGTTCGGGGTCTCGAAGTTGTTGACATAGATCCAGTCGGGTGGAGCCGCCCTCTCAGCGGCCTTGCGTTCGAGATAGTGCCTGACGGCTGTGGTCTTGCCCGAGGCTGCAGGCCCGAGCACGAACACGTTGAAGTCGTGGCTTTTGATGTTGGCGCCGAACTCAATCGCCTTGAGCGCCCGCTCCTGGCCGATGAGACCCAGGATCGGCTCCAGCTCCGCCGTGCTCTTGAAGCCGAGCGTCGCCGCATCGACCATGCGGCGCAGCTCCGAGACAGCCAGCGGCTGTGGGGTAGGCGCGGCCGAATTCATGCCGTCGCTGGGTTTGGAAGCAGGATCCTGCTGCCCACGCTTGAAGAACATGCCTCTCAACCCTCTTACCCGCACCCGGCAAGAACCATCAACCGCAGCCACCCGTCAATGGCCTCCGGCGCCCCTTCAATACTTCATGCTCGTGTGATGATCGAGAAATTCGCCGATGTTCGCGGTTTAGCACGTAGCGAATTTCTCGATCTGAATCACACGAGAAACATAAACTTGCTAGTGTCCTTTCGATCGCGAAGCGTTCAACGGTTGCTGCGAGTTCCGGCGAGCTTCGCGATCGGGACACTAAAGTTGGGTGCACTAGGCAGAAGGCAAGGCAGATTGATGACAGGCGGACATAGCGGCGCGATGGCCATACCGGCGGATGGTCGCCAGTCGGAACGGGCAGCCGACATCGCCCGCGGCGTCGTACGCCTGCTTGCCCTGCACGGTTTTGCCAGCATCTGCGAGCTGCCCCTGGCCAACGGGCGCCGGGCAGATGTTGCCGCTCTCTCAGAGGCAGGCGAGGTCTGGATTGTCGAGATCAAATCGTGCCTCGAAGATTTCCGCACTGACCAGAAATGGCCCGAGTACCGCGACTTCTGCGACCGCCTGCTGTTCGCTGTCGCGCCGGATTTCCCGCGTGAGGTGCTGCCCGGCGACACGGGCCTCATCATTGCCGACCGTTTCGGCGGTGAGATCGTGCGCGCCGCACCGGAGCATCGTCTGGCCGGCGCGCGCCGCAAAGCGATGTTTCTGCGGTTCGCCCGTCTTGCCGCGTTCAGGCTTTCGGCCTTGTATGATCCCGAGGCCGGCCTCGAGCTTCCTGCGCGCGAGTAGGAGGCTACTTCGGTGCGCGCTTGGCCAGGATGCGCTGCAGTGTGCGCCGGTGCATGTTGAGGCGCCGCGCCGTCTCCGACACGTTGCGGTTGCACAGCTCATAGACACGCTGAATGTGCTCCCACCGCACCCGATCGGCCGACATCGGGTTCTCCGGCGGCTGGGCCTTCTCGTCGGGTGGGGCCAGCAGCGCGTCGGTCACCTCGTCGGCATCGGCGGGCTTGGCCAGGTAGTCGACGGCGCCGAGCTTCACGGCCGATACGGCGGTGGCGAAATTACCGTAGCCTGTCAGCACGATCGCTCGCGCGTCCGGCCGGACCTTGCCGAGCTCGGCGATGACGTCGAGGCCATTGCCGTCATCCAGCCGCATGTCGACCACGGCAAAGGCCGGTGGTTTCTGGCGAATGAGGTCGAGCCCTTCGCTGATCGAACCACCCATGCGCACCTCGAAGCCGCGCAGCTCCATGGCACGGCCGAGCCGAAGCAGGAATGCCTTGTCATCGTCGACGATGACGAGCGAGCGGTCGGCCGGCAGCTCGTCCTGGCGAAATGAAAGGTCCTCGTTTGTTTCTTTGTCCATGTTTTCAATTATAGCCTAAGCTGCGGCCCTGCCAAAGCAAACTCGGGCCTATTCCGCTGCCGCCTGCATGTCCGTTGCGGGCGCGCTCGCGCCGGCCCGTAGGTCGAACAGCTCTCGCGGCCAAGTGATACGCACCACTGCGCCGTGTTCCGGAGGCGTCCGGTTTTCCAGGGCCAGCTTGGCGCCTGATCGCTCCAGTAGGGTCTTGGCGATGAAAAAGCCGAGGCCGAGACCCGAAGCCTCCTCTACATCGCCTTCCACTGCAGGGCCGATGGCGGACCGGGTAGTCACGTAGGGGTCACCCAGGGTATCCATGATGTCCGCCGAGAAGCCCGGGCCATCGTCTGCGATAGTGACTACGACCTCGCGCTCGCTCCAGCGCGCAGTGATCTCGACCCGGTGGCGGGCAAAATCCACAGCATTCTCGATGAGATTGCCGAGGCCGTAGATGACACCAGGCTTGCGCTCGCCCACCGGCTCGCGCTCGGAGCCGCCATCAGTGCCGTCGACTGCGCACGCGTCGATCTCGACCGCGGCTGATAGCTTGCGGTATGGCTCGGCCGCCTCCTGGATGAGCTGGGTCACCGGCAGGCTCGCATGATGCGGATCCTGCTCGCTCGGTCTGCGCGTGAGTTTCCTCAAGATCTCACGGCAGCGCTCGGCCTGGCTGCGCAGCAAGGTGATGTCGTCCTTGATCTGCGGCAACCGATCGCCCTCTCGCTCCAGCTCCCGGGTCACCAGGGCAATGGTGGCAAGCGGGGTGCCGAGCTCGTGCGCCGCAGCCGCCGCCAGCCCGTCGAGGGCATGCAACTTCTGCTCGCGCGCCAGCACGTGCTCGGTAGCCGAGAGCGCCGCTGACATCAGCCGTGCCTCCTTCGAGAGCCGTGCTGCATACAGCGCCAGGAAGATCATGCCAGCGACGATGGACGCCACCATGCCGACCTTGTAGAGCCGCGGCAGGGCAAACGTCTCCTCGCTGGCCCAAGGCAGCGGCAAGTGCCACTCCACCAGCAGAATGGTGGCAGCAACGGCCAGGATGCCGAGCAGCACCGTATTGCGGGCCGGCAGTGTCGCAGCCGAAACCGTGACCGGTGCAACGATCAGGAACATGAACGGGTTCTCGATGCCGCCGGTCAGATAGAGCAGGAGAGCAAGCTCGGCGATGTCCCAGGCCAGGAGCGTCGTGGCGAAGGGCGAGCTCAGACGGTAGCGAGCCGGGTAAAGGATGCGCAGGAAGACGTTGACCCATGCGGAGATGGCGATCAACGCCAGACATAAGCCGATCGGGAAAGTGAATCCGAGGCCCCAGTAGACGCCGATCACCGTCAGGAGCTGGCCCACCACGCCGAACCACCGCAGACGCACGATCGTCTGCATTCTGAGGCGGCTTTCGTGCGGACCCGGCGCGTGGCGGTCGGCGCTGTGTCCGCGCTCTTGAGCAAGCAGCATAATGACACGTCCTGCACGCCCCGGCGGCGAGCCTTGTCGCGTGCGCCCTTGTAGCCCAAATTCAACTCGAGACATAGCCGGACCGCCGCGGTGGGCCGGTCCCGAGACCGGAATCTCCATGCAACGCGAGAATGCAGGCTACGCTGGCGACTCGCCGCCGGTCGAGGTGCGGGAGCTCCGCAAGGTTTACGGCGATATCGTCGCCGTGGATCAGGTCAGCTTCACGCTCCGGCGGGGTTCCGTGACGGCGCTGCTCGGCGGTAACGGCGCGGGGAAGACTACGACCATCTCCATGTTGATGGGCCTGGTCGTGCCCACCTCCGGGTCTGCACGGGTGTTCGGAGCCGACATGGCGCGCGAGCGGCACAAGGTGCTGCATCGAATGAATTTCGAAAGTCCCTACGTCGATATTCCCATGCGTCTGACCGTGCGCCAGAACCTCGAGGTCTTCGGCCGCATTTACGGCGTAGCGCATCTTAAAACGAGGATCGCTGAGATCGCCGTTGACTTGCGTCTGGAGGACGTGCTCACCCGTCCTTACGGCAAGCTCTCGGCCGGGCAGAAGACGCGCGTCAGTTTAGCCAAGGCTCTTCTCAATGCGCCAGAGCTGCTGCTCCTCGACGAGCCGACAGCCTCGCTCGACCCGGATACAGCCGATTGGGTGCGCACCAAGCTCGAGGACTATTGCCGCAGTCGGCAGGCCACCATCGTGCTCGCTTCCCATAACATGGCCGAGGTCGAGCGCCTCGCCGGCCGGGTCATCATGCTCGAGAAAGGGCGTGTCGTCGCCGACGAGACGCCGGCTGAGCTGATCGACCGCTTCGGCCGCACCACGCTCGAAGAGGTGTTCCTGGACATCGCGCGCAAGGGCGCGCAGGCAAACGGAGAGCAGTAGGAGACTGGGCGGGCATGCACGTGGATGTTCGCGTGTCTCACGCATTCTCTCTCTCTCTGCTCTCCGGCGAGTACCGCGCGCTCAGTGTGGTCGAGATGTTTGTGAAGGACCTCGGAACCAAACAGGACATGGCGCGGGCCGGGGTTCCCGAGCCCGTTTCCGCCGGCAATTCGTCGAACAAATTTACCGGTCCGGTCTTCTTCCGACCCATTTCTTATCGTTCTCGTGCAGCACAGGGTGTCTTGGGCCGGCTTGGCAAGTCACCAATCGTCGAAAGGACGTGCGATGCGGGACATGCCCGAGCAACTCTTCCACTCCTCACAGCGCGAAAAGGGTGCGCTGGATGTCGGCCTACTATCGATCGTCACCGCCGCGCCTCCGAACGTCGTCACGCAGGATGACGTTCTGCAGGGAACGAAGCAGGTTTTCGCCGAGCATTTCCATGATTTCGGCTGGATCGCGTCGATGTTCACAGCAACCGGCATCGAGGAGCGGCGGGTTACCCAGCCTTTCGACTGGTATTTCGGCGACCATGGTTGGCCGGAGCGCATGAGGGCCTATATCGAGGGTGCTGATGCGCTGTTCATGGAGGCCGCGGCGCGCGCGCTCGACGCGGCGCGGATCGGCGCCGAGGATGTGGACACGATCGTCACAGTCTCCTCGACCGGCATCGCCACGCCGAGCCTGGAAGCGCGTGCCATGAAAGAACTCGGCTTCCGCCGCGACGTGCGGCGTGTGCCCGTCTTCGGCCTCGGCTGCGCGGGCGGAGTCGCAGGCCTCGCCCTTGGAGCGGAGCTTGCCGCCGCACGCCCGGGCAGCGTGGTCCTCGTCGTCACCGTCGAGCTGTGCTCGCTCGCCGTGCGTGATGAGGTGACCAAGGCCAATATGGTGGCGCTGGCGCTGTTCGCCGACGGCGCGGCGGCGGCGGTGCTGGTCGCGGGCGAGGCGGGCGTCGCGCGCATCCTCGACACGGGGCACCACACTTGGCCGGATACACTCGACATCATGGGCTGGCGCATCGATCCGGTCGGCTTCGGCGTCATCTTCGACCAATCGATCCCGGTCTTCGCGCGCGACAACCTTCGCGGAGCCCTGGACGGCATCCTCGCCTCGCAGAAGCTGACGACGGGCGACATTGGTCGCTTCGTCTGCCATCCCGGCGGGCGGAAAGTCGTGGAAGCGATCGAGGGCTCTCTGGAGCTAGAGGCCGGCAGCCTCGATCACGAGCGCGAGGTTCTCCGCCGCTTCGCCAATATGTCGGCGCCGACCGCGCTTTTCGTGCTGGAACGTGCCCTGGCGGCGGGGCTCCCGGAGCGCTCTATGCTGATGGCGCTCGGCCCAGGCTTCACCATCTCGACCGCTACGCTCGGACGGGCGGCGGCCTAAGATGCTAGGAGTTCGCACATGCTGGCCGAGCTTTCCTGGCTTTCCGTTGCTATCCTTACGTTCGTCACCGCCCAGCGGCTCGGCGAGCTGGTCCTCGCCCGCCGCAATACCGAGCGGCTCCTGGCCAAGGGCGCCTTCGAAATCGCGCCTGAGCACTATCCCGGCATGGTTGCAACGCATACCGCCTGGCTGATCGGCCTGTGGCTCCTCGCGCCCTGGCGCGAGGTGAGCCTGCCGCTCCTCGCCATCTTCATGCTGCTCCAACTCGGGCGGCTCTGGGTGCTCACCACCCTCGGCGAGCGCTGGACGACGCGGATCATCGTGCTGCCGGACGCGCCGCTGATCCGCAGCGGTCCCTACCGCTTCGTCTCACATCCGAATTATGCGGTTGTGGCGGGCGAGATGTTCATTCTGCCGCTCGCCTTCGGTCTGCCGGTCTTCGCCCTCGTCTTCACGGTCATCAACGCCGTCATGCTCGTCATACGTATCAGGGCGGAGCATTCGGCGCTCTATAACGGGCCGGCCAAGGCGCCGGAACGCCCGTGACGGCGAGCGAGACGATCGCGCTCGACGGCGCACAGCTCGAGGAGGTATTCCTCGACATCGCGTGCAAGAGTGCGCACGCCAACGGAACGTGGCGGAAGGTGGAGCGCGTATGCGCGCGGACAACGTCGTTTTGCTGGATCAGACCAGTTTCGTCGCCTCGTGGCGGCGCATCTGGGGCATGGTGCTGCGCTACTGGTATGTGATCCGCTCCTCCTGGCCGCGCACGGCAGAGCTCATCTACTGGCCGTTGGTGCAGATGCTGATGTGGGGCTTCCTGCAGACGCATCTGGCGCAGACAACCGGCCTCGCCGCCAAGGCCGCCGGCCTTTTCATCGGCGCCGTGCTCTTGTGGGACGTGCTGGTCAGAAGTCAGCTCGGCTTCGCTGTGGCGTTCCTGGAGGAAATCTGGTCGCGCAACCTCGGGCACCTGATGATGAGCCCGCTGCGGCCCACGGAGCTCGTCGTGGCGCTGACCTTGGTCAGCCTCATCAAGCTCATGGTCGCCATGGTGCCGGTGGCGCTGCTCGCCTACGCTTTCTTCGGCTTCAACGTGCTGAGCCTGGGCTTCGCCTTTGCGGCTTTCTTCGCCAACCTCGTCATCATGAGCTGGTCGCTCGGACTGCTCTCGACCGGCGCCGTGCTGCGCTGGGGCTTGGGCGCGGAGAGCTTTGCGTGGCTCATCGTGTTCGTGTTGCTGCCTGTTTCCTGCGTCTACTACCCGCTGACAACGCTGCCTGGCTGGCTGCATCCGGTGGCGCTCGCCCTGCCGCCGACCTACGTGTTCGAAGGGCTGCGCGCCATCGTCAACGATGGCGTGTTTCTCGGCGGCTACATGTTGCGCGCACTCGCCCTCAATGCCGTCTACTTTGCTGCGTGCTACGGCGCGTTCCGCTATTTCCTGCACAGCGCTCGCGTCAACGGCTCCCTGGTGCAGATGGGCGAGTAGGTTTCAGAGCGGTCATACTCGTACGCGTCTTAGGCCACTATTAACCCTGAGGAACCATACTGGCGCCGAGTTCGTTTTGTGGCGTCGATGAGGGCGTTTGTGATGTCGTTCGAGCGTTCCAGCTGCTTGCGGCAGCGTGTCAGTTCCTGCGGTTGCATCACAGCGACCGCCATAGCGCTGGCCTTGGCCGGTTGCGCCACGCAGAAGTCGACCACACAACACGCTTCCGGTGTCGGCATGCCGGCGAAGTCGATTTCGGCACCCACTAGATCCCCGTCTGATGATCCCCGCGAGCCCTGGAGCCCCAGCTACGGCCCCCAGCCGCGCATCGACAAGACGATGCCGTCCCGTATCCCCGCGCCGATCGAAGCCGGCTCGACGCGCATCGCTACAATGGATGACGATGCCCTCATCCGCCACGCCGTGGCGCAGCATGAGATGCGCCGGCCATAGGGCCCTAGAAGAACGCCTGCAGCCCGGTCTGCGCCCGCCCGAGAATCAGTGCATGCACGTCGTGCGTGCCCTCGTACGTGTTCACAGTCTCCAAATTCGCGGCGTGGCGCATCACGTGATACTCGATCTGGATGCCGTTGCCGCCGTGCATATCGCGGGCAACGCGGGCGATATCCAGCGCCTTGCCGCAGTTGTTGCGCTTGACGATGGAGATCATCTCCGGCGCCATTTTTCCCTCGTCGAACAGCCGGCCGACGCGCAACGCGCCCTGTAGCCCAAGCGCAATTTCTGTCTGCATGTCGGCGAGCTTCTTCTGCACGAGCTGTGTTGCCGCCAGCGGCCGGCCGAACTGTTTTCGGTCGAGTGTGTACTGGCGCGCGCGTTGCCAGCAGTCCTCGGCCGCGCCCATGGACCCCCAGGCGATGCCGTAGCGCGCGCGATTGAGGCAACCGAATGGGCCAGCCAGGCCCGATACGTTGGGCAGCAGGTTCTCCTCCGGCACAACCACGCCGTCCATGACGATCTCGCCCGTGATGGAGCAGCGCAAGCTGAGTTTGCCGCCGATCTTGGGTGCCGAGAGCCCTTTCATGCCCTTCTCGAGGATGAAGCCGCGGATCTTGCCCTCATGCGCGGCCGACTTGGCCCAGACCACGAACACGTCGGCGATCGGCGCGTTGGAGATCCACATCTTGCTGCCGGTCAGCCGGTAGCCGTCGGCGACTTTCTCGGCGCGCGTCTTCATGCCGCCGGGGTCGGAGCCCGCATCCGGCTCCGTCAGCCCGAAGCAGCCGACCCACTCACCCGATCCAAGCTTCGGCAGATATTTCTGGCGCTGCTGCTCGGAGCCGTAAGCATTGATCGGATACATCACGAGCGAGGACTGCACGCTATTCATCGAGCGATAGCCGCTGTCGACGCGCTCGATCTCGCGCGCGACCAGGCCGTACGACACATAGTTGGCGCCGGCGCAGCCGTATGTCTCCGGAATGGTGACGCCAAGCAGGCCGAGCGCGCCCATCTCGTTGAAGATGGCGCGGTCCGTCTTCTCCTCCAGATAGGCCTCGTTGACGCGCGGCAGCAGCTGTTCCTGCGCGTAGGCGCGCGCCGTGTCGCGGATCATCTTCTCGTCGTCAGTTAGCTGATCGTCTAGGAGAAACGGGTCGTCCCACATGAATGCTGACGTGGTCTTGGCGGCTGGCGTCTTGTCCTGCATGGGGGCCTCTCTCGCGCGGTCACGATCCTTGATGGCTTCCTATCTCGCTTACTCACTGCGTGTCTGCAACCTATCGGATTACTCCGGCGTTTGCTCTCCGATCACGGCACTAGACGACCTGGCGTACTTGGATTGGAGACGTGGCTATGATTTCGCGTTCTGCGCTATTTGTGCCTCTGGCAGGGCTCATGCTCGCAGTGGCATTTCCCGTAGCCGCATGGGCCGCATCAGTGGGTGTCGCACCCGTCGACGGTGGATCCGCTGTCACAACAATTCAAAAAGGTGGTGAAGGAGGCGGTCGCGGAAGTGGTGGCTCGGGCGTCATCGGCGGAGGAGGTGGCGGTGGTGGTAGCGCCGGCCGTAGCGGCGGTGGCGGCGGCCCTGGCGTCATCGGCGGCGGCGGACGCGGCGGCGATCGCGGCGGTTCAGTGAGCCGAGGCGGCGGCGGTGGCGACCGCGGCTGGCGCGGCGGAGATCGCGGTGGGCGTCATCATTCGCACAATCATCGTCATCGCGGCGGCGGCATGCTATGTCGGACCGGGCTATGGCTACTCCGACTACGGCTACTCCGACGGCGAATGCGCATGGCTCTATCGCCGGGCCGTTCGCACCGGCAGCGGCTACTGGTGGCGCCGCTATCGTGACTGCATCGATTGAAAGATGGTTGGTGGGCTGACGCTCGATCGTCAGCCTACCCTTGAAAGCGCAAGAAAATCCAATGCTTGTGTGGTGGTTGCGCTTGCGACCACCAGCGGCGGATGGCATCATTAACCAACGCTGGGGTGGTGAACCACGCGCCCAAGGAGGTCACCCAATGCTTAAGAGTATGCTGGCTGCTGGCATGGTCGCCGGCGGCCTTTTTGCGTTTGCCCCAACGGCTGGGTCGGCAGTCGTCTCGCCAGCCGGTCTGGATGGTGTTGCCAAGCTACAACAGAGCAACGTCGTCGAAGTGCGGCGCCGCGGTAGTGGAGTCGTTGGTCCGCGCCATTTCGGCGGCCAACGGTTTTACGGCGGCCGTCATTTTGGCGCATATGGGGGTGGCCATTGGCGTGGTCACCGGCATCACCGGCGCGGCGGGTGGCCGTTTTTCTGGGGCGTTGCGCCTTTTGTCGGCTACGGCGCCTATAGCTCCGGGTACTACGGTTCAGGCTGCGGCTGGCTGTGGCGCAAGTATCGGATCACCGGGAGCTGGTATTGGTACCGGCGTTGGCAGGACTGCCGCTACTACTGATGAGATCGTAAAGAATTGACGTGGAGGCCGGCCGCTGCGCTGGCCTCCACTTTTTTGCTGCACCGGCATGAAGCCGGCGCACTACTGAGACCACGCAAACGCCTCAAGTCAGGGCTTAGCGCTGACCGAAATAGGTGCGGAAGACCATTTTTGACGCTTCGCCGGGCGACAGTCCGCGCGCGATCAGCGTCTCATAGTGATCGGCGGCAGCTTTCGCTTCCGCCAGGGCGCTCACAAGTGTGCGGATCTTTCCAAAGATGGCCCCAGCCGGGCGGTGCGTCTCCGGAAGAAAACCGGACGTGTTCGCAAGTGTGTTCATGCTCATGGCTCTCAAGCTCCTGCAGGGTGACGTTCTATCGGTCCCTGCTTGCGTAGTTTGGTATATGGCATACCACGTTGCGTCGCAACTGGATTTGGTGCACCGCAACGCCGATATGCGCTGAGCGCATGGCTCTGAGAAAGCTGCCGGTCAGGTGAAATTCGATGCGGCCAGGATGAAGCCCATGAGCAACATTAGCCAGAGTACGACGGCTTGAAACTGGCGGTCGTTGAGCCGCAGGTAGAGAGGCGTGCCGAGCGCAACGCCGGCAAACAGCGCCGGCGCGCTCCAAAGCGCGTAGCCGAGGACATCCGGCGTTACGTATCCCTGGCCCAGGAAAATGGCGATGCTGATGAGCACCATCAGGAAGTTGAAGGGCTGGAACACGCCCCTCTGCTCGTTCTTGGGCCAGCCCCTGAGCCCGCACCAGAGCGTCGAAATGGGGCCGGGCAAGCCCGCCAGCCCGCTCATTACGCCGCCGACGAAGCCGGCGCCGGCATCGGGCCACCGGCTAGCCACCGAGATAGTCAGCTCTCTTATGAACGTCAGCCGGATCAGCGTGTAGATGACCAGGAATATGCCCGCCACGGCGCGCACCATGCCCGGGCTCAAGCTCCCGAGGAGCAGGACCCCCAGAGGGATGCCGGCAATGCCGCCTATCGCCATGGGCACAAGTCGCCGCAGATCGATCGCCTTCCAGATGAGATGCGTGGTCAACATCTGGTGCGCGACAGCCGAGACCATCAGCAGCGGCACGGCGGTCTTGGGCTCGATCACCAAGAGCCACAGCACCAAAACGACAGGACCGCCACCGAAGCCGGCGAGACCGGAAACAAAACCGCCCATCAGCGCTCCCAGCACCAACAGGGCGAGGGTGGTATCCATGTCGATGTGGGGTGGCTAAAGGACGCTGGAGGCGCTCACTGGTGCAATAGTCGAGAAACTCTGCGTAGCTCGCGGCATATCTCCGGGCGCAGCGGGCAACTACACTTCAGTTCGCTATACTGCGGAAACACAATCGGCCGGTATGAAAAATGACGAGGGCTGAGCAGCACGGAGCGAGCGCAGCCAGCACAGTGCGCCTTCTGTCGCTGCAAAGCTTCGAGCATGAGCGAGGCAGCCCGATCAATGCGGCAGAGCTGACGCAGATCGATGCCATCTTCTTCGCCGCCAGCAACACCCAGCAGTTCGCCGATGAGCGGGAGCGCTCCGCCTTTCACGAGCGCTGGCTCGGCAGATATCTCGACCGCTATCGCGAGCATTTCTTTCTCGCGCTCGGTCCTGAGGGGCGCGTCATCGGCTATCTCGCCGGGTGCCTCCACGATCCCGCGCACCAGCCCTTGTTCTCTGACATCGGCTACTTTGCAACCCTCTCCGGTCTGACAAAGCACTATCCGGCGCATCTGCATATCAATCTGGATGCGGATTGGCGTAGCCGTGGTGTCGGCGCCCGGCTGATCGAAGCCTTCTGTGCGCATGCGGCAGCGGCCGGTAGCCCAGGCGTGCATGTCGTAACAGGTGCTCCCTCTCGCAACGTCGGTTTCTACCAACGCACTGGATTTCACCAACTGCGCTCCTTCGATTGGAATAATTCCCGCCTCGTCCTGCTGGCGCGCCGTCTCGCGACTTGACGCTTGGTCGGCCGTTCGCGGCTCTGCTGTTCTGCGCTAGACTTGCGGCAGCCAATGGGAGGACCAGCGCTGATGCTCGGCGAGCAGGATACATTCGACTACATCATTGTCGGTGCCGGCACCGCCGGCTGCCTGCTAGCCAACCGCCTCTCCGCTGATCGCAACATGCGCGTGCTTCTGCTCGAAGCCGGCGGCAAGGACAACTACCATTGGATCCACATTCCCGTCGGCTATCTCTATCTTATGGGTAACCCGCGCGCCGACTGGGGTTTCAAGACGGTCGAGGAGCCGGGGCTCAACGGCCGCAGCCTCGGTTATCCGCGTGGGCGTGTGCTGGGTGGCTGCTCCTCCATCAACGGCATGATCTACATGCGTGGCCAGGCGCGCGACTACGACCTGTGGCGTCAGATGGGCTGTCCCGGCTGGGCTTGGGACGACGTGCTGCCCTACTTCAAGAAGCACGAGGATCAATGGGCGCTCGAGCCCTCCGCCTTCGACGGCCTGCACGTGCGCGGTGGCGAATGGCGTATCGAGCTTGCGCGTATCCGCTGGGAGATCCTCGATGCCTTCCGCGAGGCGGCGGCCGAGGCCGGCATTCCCAAGGTGGATGATTTCAACCGCGGCAACAACGAGGGCTGCGGCTACTTCCACGTCAACCAGCGCTCGGGCATTCGCTGGAATACCTCGAAGGGTTTCCTGCGGCCGGTCCTGCATCGCAAGAACCTCGTGCTCGAGGTGCACGCGATGGTCGAGCATCTCGAAGTGGACAGCGGCCGCGTGACAGGCCTCCGTTTCCGCCAGGGTTCTGCGGTGCGCACAGTCGCGGCGCGGCGCGAGGTGGTGCTCGCCGCCGGGTCCATCGGTTCGCCGCAAATTCTTCAGCTTTCGGGCATCGGCCCGGGCGCGTTGCTGCGCAAGCACGGCATCGAGGTGCGGCACGAGCTGCCAGGCGTGGGCGAGAACCTGCAGGATCATTTACAGATTCGCTGTGCGTATAAGGTTCAGGGCGTTCGCACCATGAATGAGCGCTACCAGAGCCTGCTGCAGCGGGCTGGCTTCGCGTTCGACTACGCCATCCGCCGGCGCGGCCCCATGACCATGGCGCCCTCCCAGCTCGGTGCGTTCACGAGGTCCGATCCCTCACGCGAGACGCCCAATCTCCAGTATCACATTCAGCCATTGACGCTGCCCAAGTTCGGCGAGCCGCTTGATCCCTTCCCAGCCTTTACTGCCAGCGTCTGCAACGTCAGGCCGACGAGCCGCGGTAGCGTGCGCATCACTTCGCCTGAACCTTCTGCGCATCCCGCCATCAGCCCCAACTATCTCTCGACTGAGGAGGACCGCCGCGTTGCCGCCGATGCCGTTCGCGTTACGCGCCGCATCGTGTCGATGCCGGCGTTGCAGAAGTACAAGCCGCAGGAATTCCGTCCTGGTCCTGAGATCGACGGCGACGAGGCACTCGCCAAGTCGGCAGGGGACATCGCCACCACCATTTTCCATCCGGTCTCGACCTGCAAGATGGGCGCTGACGCTCTGTCGGTCGTCGACCATCGTCTCAAGGTGCGCGGGCTCAGCGGTCTGCGGATCGCCGACGCCTCGGTCATGCCGACGATCACCTCGGGCAACACCAACGCGCCGACGCTCATGATTGCAGAGAAGGCCGCAGCCATGATCGTGGAGGACGCTCAGCAGGACAGCAGGAGCGCGGCATGAGCACGCAAGTATTTGTGTCCGGCAACTACCGCTTCATTCCATCGGTGTTCCAATACTCCGGAGGTGTGGCGGCCGAGCCCGGCTACCGCATCGAGCGTGTGAGCTTTCGCAGGCCCGTCCCGATGGCGGAGGGTTTCGAGCGCGTCGAGCAGATCATCAAGGAATACGGTCGGCCGCTGACCTCGTTCTGCGCTTGTGAGCTGCGCTCGCCAGCGCCGTTCACCGAGGCCGGCTTTCGCGCCTTCAACGAGATCTATGTCGGTACGCTGGCGCGCTGGGGTGTCTACGATCCTGGCACGCGCACCAACCCCGTCGCACGCAGCAACGTCTGTCCCGAGATCGATCCGCCGGGCGAACCGTCGTTTCATGCGTTCTGCTTCACCGTGCCTGCGAAGGGTGCAAACGGCTCGTTTGTAGTTTCAGGCAGCGGCGAGGCCCCCGAGGGCAAGGGCCAGTACGGCAATTTCATTGTCGCTCGCGGCGACACGAGTCCTGCAGGCATGCGCGAGAAGGCACGTGCCGTTCTGGGCGAGATGGAGCGCCGCTTTGCTTTGCTTGGCTTTGGCTGGGCTGACACCAGCGCTGTGCAAACATATACAGTGCACGACACGCATTCGTTCATGGGGGACGAGATCGTGCGCCGCGGCGCCGCTCGAAACGGCATCACCTGGCACTACGCAAGGCCGCCCGTGGTCGAGCTCGAATATGAGATGGACTGCCGCGCGATCAGCGTCGAACGTGTGGTCTGACGCTGTATCAGGGTGTGCGCCCGTTGAGGCCGTAGACTGTAAAGTAGCGGCTCAAAACGAATTGGCCGGGTGTGACGATCACGTATGCCACCTCGACAGGGGGCTCCTTAGCCCGCGACTTGCGCGTCCAGCGCCGTAGCGGCCTCGGCGTTTCGACGGGACGCTCCACGCGTAGCGCGGTCGGATTGACCTGCGTCTGAGAGGCGTTTTGGGCTTGCTCTCCAGACACGACTAGGCTTGCGACACGCTTGGCTTTTGTCCGGCGCGGCGAGTTGATTGAAGGTGTAGCGGTTTCTGCGGCTGTTTGCGGCTCTGCGTCCTCCTTTACTTGGATGATGGCTTCTTTCGAGGCTGTGGTATTCCCGCGACCTTCCGATTTACCCTGTATGTCGGGCTCCTGCGTCGGCAGCGCGGCAATGGCAATGTCCGACCTCGGGCGGGCTTCTTGCATGAGCTCAACGAGCCTCACCAGCTCAGCGGCCGAATTTGGCTCGGATCGATTCTCTTGCTTCTGCGGCACTGAAGGTGCGATAGCGTCGCGGTCGCTGAGATCGCGCCAGGCTGCGGTGATCCTCACACCCGACCTCTCTTGCATGGCGAACTCGGCCACGGACGGTTCCTGCGCGCTCGCTCTGCGGTCGATCTCTCCGGCGTGCTGCACCGCGCCGGTGGCAATCACGCCGGCCCACATCAGGGATACGATCCCACGCGACCAGGCGCTGCGGCGCTTGACGCGCGCCGCATAGACAGGCGCATTGTCCCCGTCGTCGGTCCAGGTTTCCGGATGCGCATACACCTCTGTCGGGTCACATGGCTGGAGTCGGACGCCGGTCGAGTCAGGCGCGCTCCACTCCGTGCCCCAGTCGCCAATTGGTGACAAGCGATCGAGACGCGCCGAAGATCCCTCCTCCGCGTCCCGCACACTTGCCATGTGTCTGTACCTTGCCATGGGCCGTTCTTGTCGTCTTGCTCCGCCGCTTCCGGCAACGATCAGCCAACCGACTGCTCACGTCCCGATCAGAGAGGTGTTGAAAGCCCGTCCTGCGGCCGTCGGCTGCACGCATACTTCGTCCAATGCGCGCACGCGCCACATGCACCGTTGCGTGGGTCACGCAGGTGCAAGAGCCCGGAGACAAACCTCTGGATGAGGCGCGAATCACACGCTTCTCTTGATAGTAGGCGCATTTACGCAAGCGACCAACCAATTGATTAAACTGCATATTCCTAAATACTGAATTAACGGATTTGAAATGCTTCCCGTCTATCGGACACCATCGCTCTCATTCCCGCCCGCTTCCGTCCTGCGCGTGCAGCGCGCAACGCGGGTGAGGCGTTGCCGGCTAGGAATTCACCCCTCTGATCGCTTTTTCGCCATGGGCTCGCGTTGCTTCGCTGCGCGCCTTCCTTCATAGTCGATGCAGCCGGCTTGAAACCAAGACCGCTCACGTCAGCGGCGCGCCGCGCAAAGTGGTGGAGGGTACATGGCTCAAAATGCGGCCGTGCAAGGGGCAGTAGACAAGCAGCCAAGCATGCCTGCTATTCAACTGCTCGGCGTACACAAGTGGTACGGCGAATTTCACGTGTTGCGTAACATCAATCTCGTGGTGGAGCAGGGCGAGAAGATCGTCATCTGCGGTCCGTCCGGCTCCGGCAAGTCCACGCTGATCCGCTGCATCAACCGGCTCGAGGAGCATCAGCAAGGCCAGATCATCGTCGATGGCACGGAGCTCACCAACGATGTGCGGCAGATCGACAAGATCCGCGCCGAAGTCGGCATGGTGTTCCAAAGCTTCAACTTGTTTCCCCACCTGACTGTCCTCGACAACCTGTGTCTTGCTCCGGTGTGGGTGAAGAAGATGCCGCGCGCCGAAGCGGAGAAGGCCGCCATGCAGTACCTGGCGCGCGTGAAGATTCCCGAGCAGGCGCAGAAATACCCGGGTCAGCTTTCCGGCGGCCAGCAGCAGCGCGTCGCCATTGCGCGCGCGCTCTGCATGAACCCGCGCATCATGCTGTTCGATGAGCCGACGAGCGCGCTCGATCCGGAGATGATCAAGGAGGTGCTCGACGTCATGATCGAGCTGGCGCGCTCGGGCATGACGATGCTGTGCGTCACACACGAAATGGGTTTTGCCCGCTCGGTCGCGGACCGCGTGATTTTCATGGACCGCGGCGAAATCGTCGAGCAGGGGACACCGAAGACGTTCTTCAACAATCCGCGGGAGGAGCGCACCAAGCTGTTCCTGTCGCAGATCCTGAATCACTGAGGTTCGCTGACGAATACCGCGCCGATGTTCCGATCGGGCATTGGCGTCAAAGGACTAAGGGGAGCGTGGCGTTGACAGGCCAAGACAGGAAAAGGAATAGTCCGGGCCACGCGCGGCCATCGCTCGCGACGGCCGCAGGTAGATACGGAACTAATGCAGTGACGAAGCTCATGAATCGGAGGCGTAGCATGAGGAAGTGGTCAAGTGTCGGCCTAACGGCCGCCGTAACATTCGGTCTGGCGGCGCCGGCTCTGGCGCAAACGAAAACGCTCGATACCGTCAAGCAGCGCGGTACCCTGAGCTGCGGCGTCAACACCGGTCTTGCCGGATTCAGCGCGCCGGACGACAAGGGCGCGTGGACCGGTCTCGACGTCGACTACTGCAAGGCGGTTGCCGCTGCCGTGCTGGGCGATGCGAGCAAGGTCAAGTACTTGGGGACGACCGCCAAGGAGCGTTTCACGGCGCTGCAATCGGGCGAGATCGACGTCCTGGTGCGCAACTCCACCTGGACCATCGCGCGCGACAGCTCGCTCGGCTTGAGCTTCACTGGCGTCAACTACTACGACGGCCAGGGCTTCATGGTAAGGAAGGCGCTGGGCGTCAAAGCGGGCAAGGAGCTGGGCGGCGCCACGGTGTGCGTGCAGACCGGCACGACCACCGAGCTCAACCTCGCCGACTTCTTCCGCAGCAACAACCTGCAATACAAGCCGGTGGTGTTCGAGAAGGTGGAAGAGACCCTGGCGGCCTACCAAGCCGGACGCTGCGACGTGTACACGACCGACGCGTCGGGCCTCTATGCTCAGCGGCTGCAGATGCAGAAGCCGGACGAGCACGTGGTGCTGCCCGACATCATCTCCAAGGAGCCGCTTGGCCCATCAGTTCGTCAGGGCGACAGCCAGTGGTTCACCATCATCAAGTGGGTGCACTACGCGCTGCTGAACGCGGAGGAAGCCGGCGTCACCCAGAAGAATGTCGACGAGATGCTGAATTCCAAGAACCCCGACATCATGCGTCTGCTGGGTAAGGAGGGCGAGTTCGGCAAGGGCATCGGCCTCGACAACGACTGGGCCTACAAGGCCATCAAGGCAGTCGGCAACTACGGCGAGATCTACGACCGCAATGTGGGTGCGGGGTCACGCATCAAGATCGACCGTGGGATCAACAATCTCTGGAGCAAAGGCGGCCTGCAGTACGCGCCGCCCATCCGCTAGGGAAGCACACAGCGAGCGCCGGCCAGGAGCCGGCGCTCGTATTTTGTGAGTATCGGTATGTTCCTCGCCAGCTGATACGGAGCCCAGGGCATGGCCGTAACAACCGTCAACGGGCAACGCCAGGCGGCCAAGGCGAGTTTCTTCTACCGTCCAGAAGTTCGGCAGGTGATCTATCAGTTCATCCTGATCGCCGCCGTCGTCTTCTTCGTCTGGGAGATCGCCAGCAACGTCGCCGAGAATTTGCGCCGGAATAATATTGCCTCGGGCTTCGGCTTCTGGAACCGCACAGCCGGCTTCGACATCTCACAGACACTCATCGAATACTCCAACACCGCTACCTATGGCCGCGCCTTCTGGGTGGGCCTGTGCAACACGCTGCTGGTCGCGGGCCTTGGCATCGTGTTCGCCACCATCGTCGGCTTTGTCATCGGCATCGCGCGTCTGTCCTCTAACTGGCTCGTCGCCAGGCTCGCCACGGTCTACGTCGAAGTGATCCGTAATCTGCCACTGCTGCTGCAGCTGATGTTCTGGTACTTCGCGGTGCTGAAGAATCTTCCGGGCCCTCGCCAGAGCCTGGCACTGCCGGCCGGTGCCTCCTTGAACGTGCGTGGTCTTTACCTCCCAGCCCCGGTGCCGGAGCCGGGCTTCGGAATAGTCACCTTGGCGCTCATCGTCGGCGTCGTAGGCTCCATCGCCATCTCCATTTGGGCGCGGCGCCGGCAGATGGCGACGGGCCAGCGCTTTCCTGTGCTCTGGACCACGCTCGGCTTGATCTTCGGCCTGCCGCTGCTCGTCTATCTGTGTTCGGCATGCCTCTGACCTTCGAATATCCCGAGCTCAAGGGCTTCAACTTCCAGGGCGGCATGGTGTGCAGCCCGAGTTCATGCGCTCTGCTGTTGGGTCTCTCCATCTACACGGCGAGCTTCATCGCCGAGATCGTGCGCGCCGGCATTCTCGGCGTCTCGAAGGGACAGAAAGAGGCGGCGCGGGCGCTCGGCTTGACCAACGGGCAGATGCTGCGCCTCGTGGTCATCCCGCAGGCCTCGCGCATCATCATTCCGCCGCTGACCAGCCAGTTCCTCAATCTCACCAAGAACTCGTCGCTGGCGGTCGCGATCGGCTATCCCGACTTCGTCAGCGTCTTCACCGGCACCGTGCTCAATCAGACCGGTCAGGCGGTCGAGGTGATCTCTTCTGACCATGCTCGTGTTTCTTACCTTCAGCCTGCTGACCTCCGCCTTCATGAACTGGTTCAACACGCGCATGGCGCTGGTCGAGAGGTAGGAGCAGGCCATGGCAGTCATCACTGAAGATCACACGATGCGCCCGCCGGTCAGCACCGCCGGACCCATCGCCTGGGTGCGGCAGAACCTCTTCTCCTCGATCGGCAATACCATCCTCACGCTGATCGGCATCTGGATCACCTGGACGCTGGTGTCGGGCGTCGTCTCGTGGGCGTTCGTCAGCGCGACGTGGGAGGGCTTGGACGGCTCAGCCTGTACATGGGAAGGCGCCGGCGCCTGCTGGCCGTTCATCCGGCCAAGTTCGCGCAGTTCATGTATGGCCGCTATCCGATTCCCGACCGCTGGCGCGTCGATCTCACCTACGTGCTGGCGCTCGCCGGTCTGGTTCCGCTCATGATCCCGCGCGTGCGGGGCAAGCTCTGGAACGCGATCTACATGATCTTCATCTTTCCGGTGCTGGCCTTCATCCTTCTGTCGGGCGGTTTCTTCGGCCTGCCCTATGTGCCGACGGACCTGTGGGGCGGTCTGCTGGTGACGCTGGTGGTGGCGGCCTCCGGCATCGCCGGCGCGTTTCCCATCGGCATTCTGCTGGCGCTCGGCCGGCGCTCGAAGATGCCGATCGTGCGCATGCTTTCGGTTGGTTTCATCGAGTTCGTGCGCGGCGTGCCTCTGATTACCGTGCTGTTCATGGCGTCGGTGATGCTGCCGCTGTTCCTGCCGCGTGGGCTGGACCATCGACAAGCTGCTGCGCGCGCTCATCATGGTGGCGCTGTTCTCAGCGGCCTATCTGGCCGAGGTGATCCGCGGCGGCCTGCAGGCCATTCCGCGCGGCCAGGGTCGAGGCCGCCGACGCGCTGGGCCTGAGCTACGCTCAGAAGATGGGATTCATTATTCTCCCGCAGGCGCTCAAGCTCGTTATTCCCGGCATCGTCAACACCATGATCGGCTTGTTCAAGGATACGAGCCTCGTGCTCATCATCGGCATTTTCGACCTGCTCGGCATCGTGCAGCAGAACCAGACCGACGCGAAATGGTTCTCGCCGTCCACGGCCATGACGGGCTACGTCTTCGCCGGCCTGGTGTTCTGGATCTTCTGCTTCAGCATGTCGCGCTACTCGATGTTCGTCGAGCGCCAAGTCTCGGCCGGCGACCGGCGCTAGAGCACGATCGCCTCACGCCGCTTCCACGTGAGGCGTGAATCGCACTCTACAACTTAAAGTGTAGAGCAGGATTCACTCTTCGGCCGAGGGGTCACGATTGCGGAAACGTGATTCATCCGAAGCGATCCTGCTCTGAGCGAGCAGCCTACTGAAAATGAAACGGAATGGTGAAGCGCAGTTGGCTCGGGCTGGCACCGGCCGGTGGCTGTGAGAAGGGCGCGGCTCCGCGCACAGCGGCGATGGCAAGCCGGTCGAGCGCTGCGTTGCCGGATGAGCGTGAGATGCTGGCATAGCTGAGCCCGCCCGAGGTCGTAACCCCGAAGGCGACCATCGCCGTGCCACGCTCGCCGGCACCCGAAGGCTTGTGACTCGCAACTCGCGCCCTGACTTGCGATGCATACGTCAGGATCGAGCCGGCGCTGGCTGACACCCTGCCGCTCTGGTTTGCTGCCGCGGCCGCACCCTTTGACGTGGCGCCTCCTTTGTCGACTTTCTTTCTCTGCTGCTCCTTGCGCTCCTCCTCCTTGCGTTCGGCCTCACGCTTGCGCTCCGTCCGGCGTCGCTCGTCCTCGCGCTCGCGTCGTTCGCGCGCCTCATGCTCGATCCGTTCCTGGTGCTGCTGCGCTTCCTTGCGCGCCTGCTCGGCCATCTCACGGGCCCACGCTGCCTCTTTTTCGCCGTCGCTTTCGGAGGGCTGCGGCGTGGTTACCTTCGGCTCCGGTATGAGGATGGGCGCGGGCTCGTCGGTCAGCGGCTTTGGCATCTCCCGCTCGGTCTCGTTGGATTTCCGTGGCGCAGCTTCCCTGATCTCCGTCTCGGCCGATGCAACCTTGCCGCCGTCCTGTGTTGCCTCCTCGATGGGCTCCTTCTCCGGCGGATCCTCTTTGCTTGCTTTCTTGCTGGCTTCAATTGGCTCCGCGCCGGCCTTGCTGCTGTCGGCTGCTTCGGCCGCTTCTGCATTCGTCTCCGTTTGTTGCATCGACTCCAGCACGCTGCTGGACACGAGCTCGACGCTGATAGCCTGGCTCGGGACGGTGATGGCGCCGAGCTCGGTGTGATGATCCGAGATCATCAGCATGGCTGCCAGGGCGCTGCCGTGCAGCAGCACAGAGAGCGAGGCGCAGAAAAACGCGCGCATGCGACGCCGCCACGGCTCGGCACGCGGCAGGCTGAGCCCACCGAGCACATGTATCAGCTCAGGCGGCGTAGAACGACACTTTGCTCCGCCGGTCGCACCGGTGGCATGTAGGGGCTCGGCTTCCGCAAGCTCGTGCACGCTGTCCGCTCGGCTCTGCAACAGATCGAAGAACGTCCGCTACGCTTGGCTGCACTGCGCGCGCAATGCGTCAAATTTGACCACCTGCTCGGCAATGAGCTCGCGCTGCGCGTCCCGTCGCACGAACACCTTGAACATGGCCTCGCCTGCGGCATTGAAGAACTGTAACGAGCGCGAGGCCCGCCCCATGAACGGGCGCGACACAAACACGATGTGCTTGCAGTTCTCGGCCTTGAGGTGTCCCCCAATGGGGCTGTCTCCGTGCAGATTGTAGTAGCCACGCCCGAACGTGCCCGGCGGGATCTTGCCGGCGCACTCCAGCACCACGTCCTGCGTGTGCACGATCACCAGTACCTCGCCCCATGCCGTGAGGGCCCCCATCACATCGGCAAATTTCTCGCCGGGCACAATGGCCCGGTGCTCCGGCGGCAGATTTCGCACGACCTCGAACGTGCTGACTCCGTACTCGCGGGCGATCTGCTCGAGTATGCCGTCCGCATTGGCGGCCAGCCGCCCCGCCAACGGCGGGCGTGCGGTTGCGCTGGTGTCATTCATGGCCCGGCCTCCGCTATTCGGCCGCGACCCGGCGGGCGGAGCCGTCCGCTTTTACTTCCTGTATGACGTGAAAGCCCTCGAACTCGGGATGGCCGAGCGTCAGCGGCTTGTTGTTGCCGGCGCGTGCGTGCGCTTTGCGGAAGGCCTCCGACTTGGTCCAGGCGATGAAGTCGTCGTAGGAGCGCCACACCGTATGCGAGGAGTAGAGGTTGTGGTCCTCGCGCTCGGGCCCCTTCAGCAAGTGGAACTCGATGAAGCCCGGCAGCTCGTGCAGGTAGCTCTCACGGGAAAACCACACCTGCTCGAAGTCGTGCGTGCAGTCCTTCAGCACCTTGAACCGGTTCATTGCGATGTACATCGGCCTCGTCCTCTCATGTTGAAACGGCAATACGCGACGCCAGCAAACCATGGGCTGGGGAACTGAGGATGCCCAGGCCTGCTGTCGTCGCGTTTTTTGAAGCTCGTGAAGAAGAGAGATCCTCACACGCCTCGAACTGAAATCTGCGCTCCTTAGTCGCTCCTTAGCTCGTTATTCGGCTCCGAAGCGCACAGTCACGGCCAGCTTGGCATTGAAGCCAGGGCTAAAGGACTGGTCGCGATATTGGATGTAAGCCTTGTCGAGCAGGTTATCGAGATTGAGGTTCAGCGTGATATTGTCGTTGACAATATACTGGCTGAAGAGATCGACGGTGGTGAACGCTTCAGAAGGTGTCACCCCCGCGGGTACGCGATGCTGGTCGTCGACAAAATGCACGCGGCCTCCAGCTACGAGCTTTTCACCGAACGCGCGGAAGCCAGCCGTCAACACGATTCGGTCGGCAGGAATGGTCAGAAGCGGATCGCCGGTTCCCTCATCTGTGCCGCGGATATGCGTGGCGCTGAGACCGAAGAACCATGTGCGTGCATCGTACATCGCCTCAAGCTCGAGGCCCTCGAGCTTGGCATTGGCGATGTTCTGATATTGGAATTGGAAGCCTAGCGGTGGCGTTCCATCCAAAATCGTCACACCATCGATGTAGTCGTCCACCTTGTTTTGGAAAGCGACGAACTTGGCGCGGAACGCATCTCCAGTGGTGATGATGCTATTGTACTTCAGGTTGATGCCTGCCTCGAGATTGTGTGCCACCTCCGGCTTCAAATTGGGGTTGGGCAGGAGCGGAAAGGCCGCCGGCGGCGGATGCGCACCGCTGATCAATGTTTCTGTAACCGCAGGAGCGCGATAACCCTCGGCATAGGTCGCAAACAGCGTTGTGCCTTTGAAAACTGTATACCCGGCTGTGATCTTGGGCGACACGCGGCTGCCGTCGAGTTGTGTGGTGCCGCCCTCCAACTCATAGCTGTCGTAGCGCAGGGCCGCGATAATGTCGAAGGTGTCAAAGAACGTAAAGTGGCTCTGAACAAAGGCGCCATAGACCGTGCGTCTTCCGTTTGGCGTTAGCTCGTCACCATTGCCGGCTGGGTCGACATTTTTCACGTTATCCTCGAAGGCATCGCCGCCATAGGTCAGTGCCAGCTTGGTCTGACCGAAGTTGAAGCGAGAGGTGTTGTTGATGTCGACGCCTTCCGTCTCGATAGAGAAGTACCTGCGCGATCCAACCCCGCTTGTTCCCTGGACTTTGCGCTGATCGAGCTCCGTTTCGACGTGATAGACCTTACCGCTGAAATCAATCAGCGGGGTATCCGGCCGTGCGAACTTGTAACCCAATGTGAACTGGCGGTTCGTCACATCGGTGTCGTAGACAGACGAGCTAGGAGTGGGACTGGAGGGCGTCGAGTCGAAGAAATGCGAGCTGAGGTCCAGGGCCGTCACCACTATCTCGTGGCCACTCTGCCGCCAGCGCGCCTTGCCGAGGTACGAGGTGTCCTCGTCAGAGGAGTTGGGCACTACGCGCCCGGCGCCATCCTCATAGTTGTCGTTCCAGCGCCCGTTGGCCTGCACCAGCGCATCGAAGTTGCCGCTTCGCATGGCACCCGTGCCGCTCTCCAGCCAGCCGTTGCCGTTGGTCGAGTAGCGCGTGCGCGACCGTATGGCCGCCTTCTCGCCCGGCCGAAGGATGTCGTCGGCATCGATCAGCTCAAAGGCTACCACGCCGCCGATGGCGCCCGAGCCGTAAATTGTGGCGGTGGGACCGCGCGTGATCTCCACTTTCTTCAGCATCTCGGGCTCGATGTAGAACGCTCCGTTGGCGCCGTGATCGCTCTTCTGGAAGTTCTGGCGCGCGCCCTCGACCAACACGTTCACGCGGCCGAAGTCCTGCAAGCCGCGAATATTGATCGATTGCGCTGTGTCCTTGGATTTGTCCTGTGTGGTCACGCCCGGCAACGCGCGAAGGAACTCGGACGCCCTGTCGGCCTGAAACTGCTGGTCGAGCAGTTCCCGGTCCACCACACTCGATCCCGAGAGCGCATCGATCGCACTCTCGATGGTCTTGGTCGTCGTCACGATGATGCCGTCGAGTTGAATACCCTGCGCTTGTGCGCAACTGCATGCCAGCGCCGTCACAGATGCCGCGCCGAGCAGCCTTATCCCCAAACCCTTCAACATAGTCCCCCAGCCCCTATTGCGAGATGTGAAGTGACGGGCTGGCTGGCTGCTCCAAGGCTCTCGTCAGGAAGGAGAGCCTTGGTCGTGGCGGGCTGGCATGCAGTACTGCCCGCCTCCCCCGTTGTCCGAAACGTGTGAACCGTTCCCGATTGAAGACGAGCACATGCACGTTACTCAATCTTGACGTTAGTAGTCAAGATATGTCAGAGACGCTGTCACATCACGTGATGCGAAGACGCCACGACTTGGGGAGGCCGCGATGGAACCGGCCACACGCATGAGCATGAGCGGGGATGAGAAGAAGGCGGAGGACCATGGCCGGTCAGCCAGGGACGCGGGATCGGCCTTGCGCCGATTGCGCGTCGCCGAGTTGCTGGCCGG
The DNA here is from genome assembly GCA_963840425.1 of uncultured Alphaproteobacteria bacterium. GTDB lineage: Bacteria > Pseudomonadota > Alphaproteobacteria > Rhizobiales > Hyphomicrobiaceae > CADEFX01. Next base: position 286,617 of record CAWIYZ010000034.1, read on the forward strand.
TGATCGCGAGGTGATCCTCGAGCATAGCGGCCAGGACTACCGGCTGCGCATCACAGCCAACGGCAAGCTGATCCTGACCAAATGAGAGGCAATATGCGGTTGTCTATCAATCCGATGCGAATGGCATTGACATTCGCATCGACGTTGGCGCTGGCCTGCAGCTTGTCGATATCCGCTGGCGCGGGCACGACCGTGACGGACGCCGGCGGGCGCAAGGTCGAAATTGCTGATGCGTCGAAAATCCTGTCCATCGGCGGCGACATCACGGAGATTCTCTACGCGCTCGGCCAGGAGGCGCGCATCATCGCTGTCGATACGACCAGCCAGTTCCCGCCCGAGGCCCTGAAGCAGAAGCCCAACGTTGGCTACATGCGCGCACTCTCGACCGAGGGCGTGCTGTCGGTCGGAGCCAGCTTGATCCTGGCGTCCGAGCGCGCCGGTCCGCCCGAGGTGGTGAAGGCGCTAAAGCAGATCGCGGTTCCTTACGTGGAGGTGCAGGACGGGCTGAGCCCGGAAGGCATCATCGCCAAGGTGCGTTTCGTCGCCAGCGTGCTGGATAAGACCAGCGAAGGTGAAACTCTGGCGGGCAGGCTCGAGAGCGAGTTCAAGACCCTGGCGGAACGTCGTTCCGCGATCTCCCGCCGGCTGCGCGTGCTGTTCGTTCTCAACGTGCAGAACGGACGCGCCACTATCGGCGGCGCCGAAACGAGTGCCGACGCCATCATCAAGCTCGCCGGCGCGGACAATGCCGCCACTTCGGTCATTGGTTTCAAGCCCGTCGTGGATGAAGCGTTGGTCGAGCTGCAGCCTGACGCGGTGATCGCACTGCGCCGGTCCAGCGGTCAGCATGACACCGAGCAGGTGATGAGCATGAAGGGAATGCAGGCGACGCCGGCCGGAATGTCGAAGCGCGTCGTCAACATGGATGGTCTCTATCTGCTCGGCTTTGGTCCCCGCACTGCGTCTGCCGCCCTGGACCTGATGCGCGCGCTGTATCCTGAGCTCGGTGCTGCGTCTCCTGGGCCTGTCCGATGAGGCTCGACATCGCTGAGCGGCTCACTGCAGGTGCGACCGGCGACCGCGACACGATTGGCCGTTGGGTGATCCTCGGCGGCGCGTTGACGCTGTTCTTCGCTGTTGTCCTGTCATTGTCGGTCGGGCCGACCGGCATTACCCTGGCGTCTCTGCCGCGCGTTCTGGTGGCACTGCTGACCGGCTCCGACGATCAATCCGTCTTTCGCGAGCAGACCGTGCTGCTCAATCTGCGCATTCCGCGCACGCTGCTCGGCGCCTTCGTCGGCGCTGCGTTGGCGGTCGCCGGCGCCATGATGCAGGGCATGTTCCGCAATCCGCTGGCCGATCCGGGTCTCATCGGCGTGTCGTCGGGCGCCGCGCTGGCGGCGGTGGCGACCATAGCGCTCGGCAACGGGCTTGCCTCACCCTGGATCAAGGCCTTCGGCGTCTATGCCTTGCCGTTCGCGGCGTTCAGCGGCGGTCTTGTGGCGACACTCGTGCTGGTCACGGTCGCCGGGCGGCACGGACAATTGATGATCGGCACGCTGCTGCTGGCGGGCATTGCCGTCGCCGCGTTTGCCGAGGCAATGACGGGTCTCATCTCCTACGCCAGCGATGATCGCGAGCTGCGCGACCTGACGTTGTGGCGGATGGGCAGCCTCTCCGGTGCGAGCTGGGTGAAGGTCATCGCCATCGCTCCGTTTGCGATTGTCATCTTCGCCGCATTGCCGCGGCTCACGCGCGCTCTCAACGGCTTCCTGCTGGGTGAGGCGGAGGCGTTTCATCTCGGCATCGACGTGGAGGCGACCAAGCGGTTGGTCGTCGCCGTCACCGCCGCCGCCGTGGGTGCGGCCGTTGCCGTCGCCGGCATTGTCGGCTTCGTCGGCATCGTCATCCCGCATCTCGTGCGTCTGATTGCCGGGCCCGATCACCGCTTCGTCCTGCCGGCCGGCGCGCTGCTCGGCGCCGCACTCGTGCTGGTCGCCGATGTCGTCGCGCGCATGGTGGTGCGGCCGGCCGAGCTGCCGCTCGGTATCGTCATGGCTGCCATTGGCGCTCCCGTGTTTCTGCATCTCGTCCTGCGTCGCGGCATCGGCGGGTTGGAGTAGGCCGATGCTGGACGCCCAGGGCATTGTGGTGGAGCGCCGCGGACGCAAGCTCTTGGACGATGTCTTTGCCGCCGTGCAGCCCGGTCGTGTCACAGCCATCGTCGGGCCCAACGGCGCCGGCAAATCGACCCTGCTCAAGGTGCTCGGCGGCGAGCTCAAGCCCACCTCCGGCAAGGTGATGCTCGACGGGCGCAGTCTCGCGACGTTCACAGCCGCCGAGTTGGCGGCCCGCCGCGCGATCGTGCCGCAATCGACGACGCTGTCCTTCCCCTTCACGGTGCTCGAGGTGGTGAAGCTCGGCGCCTCGGTGCCGGGCTTCGACCAGCATCCCGCGCACAGCCGCCGCCTCGCCGACGACGCCCTGAGCGATGTGGCGCTCGAGGATTTTCGCGACCGTCTCTATGCCGAGCTCTCCGGCGGCGAGCGCCAGCGCGTGCATATCGCCCGCGCGCTGTGCCAGTTGAGCTCTGCGCCACGCCAGCGCCAGCAGACCGCTGTTTTGCTGCTCGACGAGCCCACTTCCAGCCTCGACCTGTCACATCAGAGCCTGGTGCTGGCCGAGGTGCGCGAGCAGGCCCGCGACGGTCTTGCGGTGGCCGTTGTCCTGCACGATCTCAACCTGGCGGCGGCCTGGGCCGACGAGGTGGTGCTGATGAGCAGAGGGCGGATCGCGGCCCGTGGCGTCCCCGCGGCGATCTTCAAGGACGATCTGCTCTCGGATGTTTTCGGCTGCACCATTGAGGCCAACAAGACCCCTCCGGCGGGTGTGCCCTACATGCTGCCGCACCTCCTGCGGCCTGCAACATCTATTGCAAAACGGGAAATCCAACGCGGAAATTGCTCGGCGGGCCGTCCTATGGGATATGCTTGGCCCAGGTTGGAGCCCCAGCCGCAGCGCGCGACCGACAGGACGACACCATGCGACTGACCAAGACGACCAGCCATGCCATCCGCATCCTGATCGATTGCGCCCAGTCTCCCGACAAGCTGGTCAAGGTGGCGGCCATCGCCGAGCGGCTCGACATCACGCAGCTCAATGTGTTCAAGGTCGTGCACCTTCTCTCGCGCGCGGGCTTCATCACGGCCGTGCGTGGACGTAACGGTGGCGTGCGCCTGGCCGGGCCGGCGGCGGCGATCCGCATCGGCGACGTCGTGCGCGCGACCGAGGTCACCCGCGTCGAGGTCGAGAGCGAGACGGATGGCGCCAGGCGGCCCAAGCGTTCCGGCCGGCAGCTCAACACGATCTTCGATGAGGCTCTCGAGGCTTTCATCAGTGTGCTCGACCGGCACACGCTGGAGGACATGGCGCAGGGGCGCGCGGCGCCGCCTCAATCCGACGCGCCCACGCCGCGCAAGAAGCCGCGCGTCCGTGCAGCGGGTCAGCGCGAGGCTCACAAGCTGCGTGAGCCGGCATCATAATCTCTGCACGTTGCGCCTGCGCGCTGGGCAGTTCTGCGCAAGTCCATTCGCCTCTTGAATTATTCTAATTCTGCTTGTGGTCATTAGACTCTTGACGCTGGCTGCGTCAGTTGTTTTCTAGATCATGCAGATCAACAAACCTGCACGGCATCCGATTTGGGGCCTTGAACCCCAGGTATTGGAGAAGCTCGATGCAATTCCACTCCCGGGCAACAGAGCCCGACTGGCGGTTCCCCTTGCGCGCAAGCACGCCCGGAAGGTTGCGACATGTGCACGCGCCTCTCGATGTGGGGATGCGAGCGTGAACAAGCACTCGAAGCTCGACAAGTTCAGCGTGGACAGGTCCTGCCCGCTGACGCAATCAGCACTCGGACGCGGTCCTGAGCATCTGGTGGGAGTCGGCTTCCGATGCTGGCTCAAAGGCTACGAGACCGGCGAGATCGGGTGCTGGGAAGAAGCGTGGACGGCATACTCCAACACGCTCGGTACGGCCGATGCCAAACGCGCGCTCGGTGATCTCTCGTGCTGGGTGCAGGCGATCAGAGGCCACGCACAGCGCCGTATAGAAACCTTTCCGCCGGGGTGCCGCGGCTTCTGCCGCGACGAATGCGTTGCCATCTCGATGATCGCCTCGTGCCAGCACAATGCCTGTCCGGCCATGCGTGCCTGCGCCTTCACGCTGCTCGGATGTCCTGCCATCGATGAAGTCGTGCAGGGTGCCGAGAGCTTCGCGGCAACCTTGCGGTCCGTAAGCCAAGTCCTCTCGCCCGCTTCGATTTGCAGCGTGGCGCAATATGCGTTACCTCAAAGCCACGCCACACACTGACCACGCCAGATGATCGTCTGCTCCTGTACCGTAGTCACAGACCGCCACATTGAAGAGGCGTTGCTGGAGATTCTAAACCAGCCCGAGGCGCCTATCCCTACCCCGGGGGTCGTGTTTCGCCACCTTGCCAAGAAGATGAACTGCTGCGGTTGCGCTCCTCTGGTCGTGAGCAAGATCTACGAGATTATGCTGGTATTAGAACGGGATGGGCGTATTTGCCCCTATGCCACACACGGCGCGAAAGTACATTTGCAGCGTCTGTGCATTCAGTTTCCCCGGCCGTTTCTCTCTGACACCGACGAGTTGGATGCCCGCTTGAACCTGTAGGCGGCTCGTGTCTGGGGCCGCATGAGTGTTGCCGCCGTCCGGCCGCTTGCTCTATGAACGAAGGTCAGTTCAGCCTGGCAGCGGAGGCGGTTGACCATGAAGGGTAAGAAGGAAGTCATCGACATCCTGAACGAGGCCCTGAAACACGAGCTGACGGCGGTGAGCCAATACTGGCTGCACTACCGCCTCCTGGATGACTGGGGCTTCACGCGGCTCGCCAAGAAGGAGCGCAAGGAGTTCATCGAGGAGATGGAGCATGCGGACAAGCTCACGGCGAGGATCATTTTTTTGGAGGGGCATCCCAACCTGCAGTATCTCAATCCCCTCATGATCGGGCAGAACCTCAAGGAGGTCCTGGAATCCGATCTGAAGGCTGAGTACAGCGCTCGCGACCTTTACATGAAGGCGCGCGAGATCTGCCGCAAGGCCAACGACTATGTGTCCATGGAGCTGTTCGAGGACTTGCTGGAGGACGAGGAAGGGCACATCGATTTCATCGAGACCCAGCTCGATTTGATGTCCAAGATCGGCGTCCAGAACTATGGGCAATTGCAGGCCGACCCTGCGGACGAAGCGGGAGGCAAATCCGACTGAATCAGGCAAGATGTTCAGTCGTCATAGTCTGAGGCGCAAGATTTTGCGCCTCATTTCGGCCGGAGGTCGAAGGCCGGGGTGATTGGCCTGCGGGACGCAGGCAGGGACGTGGCGTTCCAAGCTTGAAGGGGCAGTTCGCGTTGTGCGGGAGTTCGAGGCAATCTCGCCACGGAGGGACGCGAACATGGCTAAGTCAGTGTGTGGGCTGTGCACCGTGATTGCGGCGGCTGCAATCGCGGGAGCTGCACTTTTTCCCGCCGATGCAAACGCGCAGCAGGCCAGGGATCAGGGACAAACGGCCAAACAGTCGCTGGCCCGACACTCGCTGCCGGCCAAGGCCAAGGTCGAAACCAAGACCGAAACGGGGTCGCTTGCTGCACCCCAGCGCGGTGGTGAGACCAATCCCGGGCAAGGGCAGCTCGGCGATCCACGCATCTTCTACTACCGTCAGCTTGCGCTCATTCACGGACACCTGCTGATCGGCAACGAACTCGTGCAGGAGGACCGCTGGGACGATGCGCTGCCGCATTTCCTCCGCCCGACGGAGAAGATCTATCCCCAAATCGTCCCGTACCTGAAGACGCAGTCCATTCCGTCCTTCGATGCGCAGCTCAAGACATTGGCTCAGAGCGTCAAGGCCAGGAAGATTGAGGCGTACGATGCAGCGCGCCTGTTCGTGCAGATGCGCATGGATCGTGCGCTCGATGGCGTGCGCAAGTTCATGACACCGATGCACCCTTTCACACTGAAGACCATCGCCGAGGTTCTGAAGGTGGCGCAGTCGGAATACGCGGCTGCCGTCGAGGACGGCAAGATCGGCAAGGTGGCTGCATACCAGGACGGGCGAGGCTTCGTGTACTACGCGCACCAGATGTTCGAGGCCATCGCCCACGACCTGGAGACTGCTGATCGCAGAAGCGTCGATGACATGCGCTGGGCCTTCGTCGAGCTCAAGACCGCATGGCCGCGGCCGATGCCGCCCGAGCATGCCGCCATGACTGTCCAGGCGGTCGCAGTGCGGGTTGGACGCATCGAGAAGTTGGCCGCAACGCTGCAGTAGGATCGAGCTTTATGGCTGCGACAGCAGCCCGACCGTCATCTCGCCAATCGCCAGGGCGGCGGTGAGCCCCGGGCTCTCGATGCCGTACAGAGCGATGAGACCTGGCGTGCCGTGCGTCTTAGGACCGTGCACAAGGAAATCGGGCACCGGCTCGCCTTCGCGGTAGAGCTTGGGCCGGATACCGGTGTAGTCGGCGTGCAGCCGCGATGGGTCGAGCCCTGGATAGTAGGTGCGGATAAAGCCCAAGAACTTCTCCAGCTTCTCGGGCTCGAAGGAATAGTCGATCTGTGGAATCCACTCGATATCAGGACCGAACTTGCAGCGGCCGCCGATGTCGACGGTCACGTGCAGGCCGAGCCAGGCGCCGTCCGGCATCGGATAGATGTGCCGCGAGAACGGTGAGCGTCCCGTGTAGGCGTAATACTGCCCTTTGGCGTAATAGGTCGGAGGCGGTTTGTAGTTGCTCGCAAAGGCTAGCGTGCCGGCGAGCTTGGAGGCATGCAGCCCGGCCGACAGGACGAGGTTCTTGCAGGTGATTTGCCCGGCCCCTTCGCCGCCGAGCATGAGCCGGAACAGCCCGTCTGGCAGGATCTCGATGCTCTCCACCCGCGTGCGCAGCACCACTTGTCCGCCGTGCGCGGTGATGTGGCCTTCAAGCGCCAGCATGAAGCCATGACTGTCGATGACGCCGGTGGAGGGGGAGAGCAGGGCGGCAACGCACGCCAGCTCCGGCTCCAATGCCCGTGCTTCGTTGCTCATCATCGGCTGCAGGTCGGTGACGCCATTCTTTTCCGCGGTCTCTTTGATGGCCTTCAACTTAGGAAGCTGTGACTCGCTGGTGGCGACCAGGAGCTTGGTGATGCGCTGATGGGAAACGCCGTTCTCGGTGCAGAAGCGGTAGAGCATCTCCTTGCCCTTGACGCACAGCGTCGCGCGCAGGCTGCCCGGCGGATAGTAGATGCCGGCATGGATTACCTCGCTGTTGCGCGAGCTCGTCTCCGAGCCGATCAGCTCGTGCTGCTCCAGCACCAGCACTTCGTGGCCCGCAACGGCGAGCGCACGCGCGATGGCCAAGCCAACCACGCCCGCACCCACGACAATGGTCTCGACGTCCGCGGCCATTCACGCGCTCCACGCCACAAGTGTAGAGCAGGATCGTTCCAGATGGATTGCGCATGCGATTCCATCTGGAACGATCCTGCTCCGAGCGCACGCGTGATCGCACGAATTGCACAGCTTATCCAGTCGCTTGCGAGGCTCGGTCCTGATACCAGTTTCTGGGACTTGACTCCCCTGGCCGAGCCCGGTCATGTCGTGCGGCATTGGGACGGCAGACCACTCGACATTCAGCAAGGAGGGCCACATGCCATTTGTTACTGGAGACGTCGTACCGAGTTCGGGCGGAGAGACGCCTTTCAAGGTTGTCTTCAAGAAGGGCGACACCGTGATTGTGGAATGGCCGGTGGAGTTCTAAGGAGGCGGGCGAGGAAGAGATCGTCGAGGTTCTCGAATTGATCGCTGACGACGATTGAATTCGTCCTACTTCTCGGAAGCATCCGACACCCCGCTTGGGTTCTCCCGGCGGGGTGTTTCGCGTTCGGGCCGTCCAGCGGTTGCAAAATTTGCCATTGCGCCGAGAACAAAAATAGAACATAGTGGACCGTCACGGCCGGTTGTCCTTCCTGGGGAGGCTCCTGTCGGCGAATTCAGTCCAATGACGTGAGGTGCATGCCATCCGGTGTCGCCGCCATCCGGCGCGGGGCCGTGCGGAGGGCCGTACACGCTCGCCAAATCGAGGAGGTTCCGCCCATGGCCATTTTCTCGTCAGCCGCACGTCAGTCGAATGCTCATCTGCATACCGCCGGCGAGCACTGCCCATGGTGCGAGCAGCCCATTCCGCACGGCAAGTTCGAGGAGATCACCCGGCGCATCCAGGCCCGCGAGCGGGAGCAGTACGAGTCCATGCAGCTCCGGCTGACCGCGGAGTTCGCGCAGAAGACGGCGGCACTGGAGGCCAAGACGCAAGCGACGGTGGCGGAAGCTGCGGCTGCTGCCGAGCAGCGGGTGCAGGCCGCGCGCAACGAGGCCAGGCAGGCCGCCGAGGCTGCCGCGCAGGCGCGCATGTCGGAGGTTCAGTCGCGCCTGATGCAGGCCGAGCAGGCACGGGCCGCCGCGCAAGAGCAGATGGCAGCGCTGCAGGAGGGGCAGGAGGAGGCGCTCAATGCACGCGTGACGGAGGTTCTCGAGACCGTGCAAAGAGAGCGCGAAGCCGCCGTGCTGGCCGAGAAGGCGAAGGTGTTGAAGCTTCAGTCCGAATTGCAGGACATGCAGCGCAAGCTGGAGGGCAAGTCGGCACACGAGCTGGGCGAGGGCTCGGAGATCGACCTGTTCGAGCAGTTGCGCACAGCCTTTGAAGGTGACCGTATTCAGCGCGTGCCCAAGGGTGTGAACGGCGCCGACGTGATTTACGAGGTCGTGCACAACGGCAAGGTGTGCGGCAAGATCATCTACGACGCGAAGAACAGAGACTCCTGGCAGAACGTGTTCGCCAGCAAGCTGAACGCAGACAAGCTGACTCAGGGCGCGGACCACGCCATCCTGGCCAGCAATAAATTCCCGAAGGATCGCAGCCAAATTCACTCACAGGATGGTGTGATCGTGGCCAATCCCGCGCGCGTGCTGGCGCTGGTCGAAATTCTGCGTGGCCAGCTCGTGCGCATGCACCAGTTGCGCGTCAGTAACGAGGAGCGCGGCACCAAGACAGAAGAGCTCTACGCCTTCATCACCTCGGAGCACTGCACGCAGCTGATCGAGTTTGTCGAGGCGCAGGCGGGCAAGATGCTGGACCTCGATGCCAAGGAGCAGGAAGCGCATCGCCGCCTGTGGGATCAGCGCGCCAAGCTGATCCGCACCGTGCAGAAAGCGCGCGGCGATCTCTCCTTCGAGATCGACCGCATCATCGGCACCGCCGGAAACGGCCCGGATGAGGCGGCGTAGATCACGGTTGGGCGCTGGGCCAGGGAAGCAGGCCCTCGGCCTTCAGCGCCGCCTGCACGGCGGGACGTTGGGCAACACGCTCGCGATACGCGACGACGTTGGGGTAGGGCGACAGGTCGAAGCTCACCCAGCTCGCCCAATTCGAGATGACGAAGAAATGTGCGTCGGCGACGGAGAAGGTCTTCCCCATCAGATAGTCGTTATCAGCAAGATGGCCATCGAGGTGGGTGAAGCGCGCGATCAGACGGCGGCGGAATACATCCTTTGAGTTCTCCGAGATGCCCTTGTAGAACAGCGGAGAAAAGCCGCCTTTGTGCATCTCGCTCGAGAAGAAATTCAGCCACGACTGCAGCTTGACGCGTTCGATCGTGCCGTTGGCGGGCGCTAGTCTCCTGGCTGGCGCCTGGTCGGCAATGTATTGGACGATGGCGGCGCCTTCGGTGATTAGCGTCCCGTCTTCGAGCACCAGGGCCGGAACATAACCCAGAGGGTTCACCTTCCTGTAGTCGCCACCGCCCGCGATGACCTTCGAGTGCTCATCGACCTTGATTGCCGTGAAGGGTAGCGCGGCCTCATAGAGGACGATGTGCGGTAGCAGAGATGATGAGCCGGGCGCATAGAACAGTTTCATATGTCCCCTCCTAGAGAGTCAGCTTGCTGCCGTCCGTAGCGCCGCAATGTTCTCCTGATACTGCCCGCCCTTGAACACCGCCGACCCAGCCACCAGCACATCGGCTCCGGCGGTCGCGCAGGCGCCCGCCGTGTCCGGCGTCACGCCGCCGTCCACTTCCAGGTGGATCGGCCGCTGACCGATCAGCGCACGCACGCGCCGGATCTTCTCCACCATGGCCGGAATGAACGCCTGGCCGCCGAAGCCCGGATTGACGCTCATCACCAGCACCAGATCGAGGCGGTCCAGCACATACGCGACAGCGCTCTCCGGCGTCTGGGGCGTCAGAGAAACGCCGGCCTTCTTTCCGAGGCTGCGGATCAGTTGCAGCGAGCGGTCGAGGTGTGGTCCGGCTTCCGCATGCACCGTGATGACGTCCGAGCCGGCTTTGGCAAACGCCTCGATATACGGATCGGCCGGTGCGATCATCAGGTGCACGTCCAGCACCTTCCTCGTATGTGGGCGGATGGCAGTCACCACCTGCGGCCCGATCGTGATGTTCGGCACAAAATGGCCGTCCATGACATCGACATGCACCCAGTCGCAACCCGCAGCGTCGATGGCGCGCACCTCCTCGCCGAGCCGCGCAAAGTCGGCAGACAGGATGGAGGGGGCGATCAGGACATTGCGCGGCATGGCGCTTTTCCGTTCCTCAAGTTGAGCCTCAGCCCTCGCCGCGCGTGCTGGTATCACCCGGGCGGGCATGGGTCTCTAGAAACTCGATCATGGCGCCGGCCACGTCCACGCCGGTCGCCGCCTCGATGCCTTCGATGCCAGGCGAGGAGTTGACCTCCAGCACCAGCGGCCCGCGACTGGAGCGCAGCATATCCACGCCGCAGACATTCAGACCGAGTGCCCGGCCGAGCGCAATGCCGTTGTCTGCTCCTCGGGGGTCAGCTCCGCGGCCTCGGCTTTGCCGCCGCGGTGCAGGTTGGAGCGGAACTCGCCCTTGCGGCCGCTGCGCTTCATGGCCGCCACGATGCGGCCGCCGATCACCAGCGCCCGCACGTCGCTGCCGCCGGCCTCGCGCACGAATTCCTGCACCAGAATGTTGACGTTGGCGGCGCTGAAGGCCTCGATGATGGAGATGGCCGACGCCGCGGTCTCGGCCAGGATCACGCCCATGCCCTGCGTGCCTTCCAGCAGCTTGACGACGACGGGTGCGCCACCGACCTCCGCGACCACATCCTCGGCCTTGCGCGGCCCGTGCGCGAAGGCTGTCGCCGGGAGGCCTACGCCGGCGCGGGCGAGCAATTGCAGCGCGCGCAGCTTGTCGCGCGAGCGGCCGATGGCGACGCTCTCGTTCAGCGGAAACACGCCCTGCATCTCGAACTGCCGCAGAACCGCCAGTCCGTAGTGTGTCACCGAGGCGCCGATGCGGGGAATGACGGCATCACACACAGGCAGCGTCTTGCCACCATGGCGCACGACCGCCTGGTTCGACGTGATCTTCATGTGCACGTGCAGCGTGTTGATCACATCGATCTGATGGCCGCGTGCGCGCGCCGCCTCGACGATACGCCGGTGCGAGTAGAGGCCGGGATTGCGCGCGAGCATGATGAACTTCATGCCGATCTCCCGCCGCGCTTGCGCACCGGAAGCGTGAGCGGTGCCTCGGCAGCGGCCAAGGCCCTCATAGGGCATTCCGGGGATGCAGGCAAAGGGTGGATGGGCGAGGCCTGAGAAGGCCGCGCTGACCGGGATGCTACAACTCGGGCTTGCCTTGGGGACGTGCTCTGCTCACGCGCCAATTCATCACGCGGGCGAGCCTATTCGTCCTGCTGCTTTGCCGAAGATGCCGCCGCCGAACTCTCCGATGCCGCCTGCGCCTCCAAGCTCGGATCGATGCCCGCGTGCATGAGCCAAGCACCGCCGGCCGTCATCACAAACAGCGCCGCCAGCCCAATGACGATACGCCACAATATACTCGACGCGCGCGGAGGCGCTATTTCGCGCAGACTATCCAAGCCGCTCTCCCCCAAACTCCTGTCTACGGAGCAGGTTTCCTGCTTCCGGCGCATGCCGCGGGTGCACTCACTGTCCGATGCATGCTGCACCCTCGCGCCGACCCAGGAACTGCGCCTGGAATCGGGCACGGTCAAGGCGGTGCACAGTCACGCATGCGCGCGCCGGCGTGCGCGTGCTGGCGCGGCCACATTCAGGGAGTGCGCACGGTGCCCACTCGCGATCCGAACATCAGAATGAGCGTCAGCGGCACGGCAATGCCGATGGCCGTGGCGGTCAGCACGAGGGCGGCAAGCTCTCCGTAAGCGCCGCGGTCCACGTGGAATAGAAGGTTGAGATACTTGGTCTGCAAGTCACCGGCGACGAGCGCCAGATTCATGAAGGAAGCCATGAGCGCGAACCACGTGGCCCGATGTCCGGCCGGCGCATGCACGGCGATCAGCGTCAGCAGCGGAATCATACTGACCTGCGCCAACGGCGAAGCTGCCGCCGCGTCTATCAGTGCCAGGCTGCGCGCACCGATGCCGAACATGCGCTCCGTCCACTCGTGCACGCCGAGGACGAGCATGATGCTGGGGAGCGAGAAAATCGCGCCTACGATCGTCAACCACAAGAGCACGCGCGCAACGGGTTGCCGTGTGATCGCATCCGAGAGCAGCCAGGCCGCCGCGAGGCCGAGGGCGGCGCCTGTCTGTTGCAGCACGCCGTAGAAACCTTCGTCGAAGCCAAGCACGTCGATGGTGAACCAGCGGTAGCCTTCTCCCAGCGAGGGCGTGGCCCGGAACGCAAAGATGATGATGGCGGCATACATGATGTGGCGCTGGGCGTCGGTGGGAATTTGTCCGGTGACGCGTCGCAGCATGGCGATGATGACCGCCATCGACAGCACGAACACGATCTCTTGAGCGAACGGTACACCGGCGACGCTGAGCGCGGTCACCAGCAGCCCAAAGGCGATGCCGCCGCCGAGATGCGCCAGTCGATCGCCCGCCGCTCGCTGGTCTCCAGCTTCACGAGCAGAGCGCCCGACACCGAGATCACGGGCACGATGAGCCCGATCAGGAATACTGTCTGATAGGAGTAGGTCTGCGCCAGATAGCCCGACAGCCCGGCCACCGAGAAAATACCTGCCGACAGGGCCAGCCGGCCGAGCACCTGAACCATGCCGAGGTCGCGGTCAATGTCGGCAGGCGGCCGCGGGGTGCCATCGGCGTTGGTTCGGGACACCACCTCCGTGCTCATGGCATCAGCCACCACGTCCTGCAGCACGACACCGGTCACGGAAAGAAGGGAGGCTATGACATAGACCGTATCGGGCTTGGCGAAGGTGATCGCGCCGCCCGCTACCCCGGCCAACATCAAGAGGCCGGCCGCCACCAAAGCCGCGCCGATGAAAACATAAACACGACGCTGGGAGCCTAGCACCGGCACCGAGTTCGACCAACTCGCCGAACACCATCTTGACCGCCCAGGGCAGCGCCAGCCAGACGCTCAGCGCAGCCAGGTCAGCCGGCGTCATGGTCAACGCATTCTTGACCCAGAAGCTCTGCGCGATGGCAACGATACCGAGCGCGCCGTAGGCGAAATACACCATCAGCAACGGCAGGTAGTTCCAGCGCAGGGCCCGGATCGGGGCCAGCAGCGCCGCTTCCAGTTGCCGCCGCAGGTATGCGCCGGTGCCAGCGGTCTGAGTTGTGTCTCGGGGAGGATGGTTCGCGGCCATGCGGCAACATGCCTGCGGAGCTGGCGGCCCGCAAGGTGAGCCCATCTGTGGCGCTCGGGGAAGGAGCCAAGTTCTCTAAATGTTGATCCTGCCGCTTTACAGTATTTCAGCAGGTCCTCCGTATCGTCGATCCGTCCGTTAACGGGGAATTGACATGCGGCAGTGCCGGCATTGTCCGGGATGGCTTGGGCGCTGGCAGGTGCGTGCCACCGGCCCGGGAACCATGGCCGAGCTAGCGCGTGATCGCTCCGGCTCCTCGGTCATCATGTTCTCTCTCAGCTTTGCCGCAATGATGTTTGTGGCGGCTATGGCTATCGACTACGGCCGCGCCGAGGTCGAGCGTATGCATATGCAGCGGGCGTTGGATGCAGCGGCGCTGGCTGCGGCCCACCAGCTCGGCCAGGTCGATCAGGACACCAAGGCGCGTGCCGCCGCCGAGGCCTATTTCCGCGTCAACTCGCCTGCCGGCGCGCAAGCACACATCGAACTCTCTCGTGCTCGACGCCCAGAAGGGCGAGGTTACCATGACGGCGGCGGGCACCTCCTTGACCAGTCTCCTCAATGCATTCGGCATCGGCACCATTGCGCTCGGCGTCGGCTCCAGGGTCAGCAAGGGCGACGGCACGGTCGAGGTCGCCCTCGTGCTCGACAATTCAGGCTCCATGGGCGGGCAGCCGATTATCGATCTGAGAACGGCGGCGCGTGATCTGGTCGACCGCGTCTACGGTGGCGTCGAGGACAACGACAAGGTCAGCGTGGGCGTGATTCCGTTTGCAGGCTCGGTGAATGTCGGCTCGGCCAATCGCAATTCCGGTTGGATCGACACGACGGGCCTGTCTCCAGTCCACTTCGAGAACTTTGCACAGCAGCGGACTCGGTTCGACCTGTTCTCGACAATGGGTGTTGCGTGGCGGGGCTGCGTCGAGGCTCGCCCTGCGCCCCATGACACGCAAGATACCATTCCCGCCGCGGCCAATCCGGCGACGCTGTTCGTGCCGATGTTCGCGCCCGACGAGCCGGATTCCAGCAACGACGATGGGAATTCGTATCCCAACAGCTATCTCGACGACTTCGGCGGAAGCTGCCCCCCGCCGCCGCAGGTCTGCTTGCGTTGGAGCACGCGTAATCCCGGCACCTGCCGGCAGTGGGGACCGGAGCCCATTGCCGCCGCTACGGCCCAGGCACGCACCTGCAAATACGACAGTGCGACACCCTCGGGCGCAGGGCCAAACAGCGGCTGCACGACCCAGCCGATCCAGCCCTTGACGCGCTATAAGTCGGACGCGGTCGCCACCATCGACCTGATGCAGGCCAACGGTAACACCAACATTGGCGAAGGGGTGATGTGGGGCTGGCGCGTGCTCTCCCCGGAGCTGCCGTTCACGGAGGGTCGCTCCTCGGACGACCGAAACAACCAGAAATTCATGGTGGTGATGACCGATGGCCAGAATACCTATCAGGCCTACAACAATCACAATCGGTCATCCTACGGCGCGTTTGCCTACGCAGTGAAAAATCGACTGGGCGCCAACTATTCCTCGTCGGCCCTGGTGACGCAGATGGATACCAAGACGTCCACGGCCTGCAACGGTGCCAAGGTGCAGGGCATCACCATCTATACGATCGCCTTCCGCCTCGAGAGCGATCCCGCGACGCTGTCGCTGCTCCAGGGCTGCGCATCGGGACCCGAAAAGGCATACCGGGCAAGTGATGGCCAAGCCCTGATTCAGATATTTCAGGCCATCGGCCGCGAAATCGCGCAATTGCGCGTATCGAGCTGACGAGCGCCCTTTACCTCCAGATAACACCAACCGGGTCTGCACTAGTGTGATGATCGAGAAATTCGCCGATATTCGCCACAAGTCCGTGAGCGAATTTCTCGATCTGAATCACACTAGAATCATGAACTTGCTAGTGTCCTTTCGATCGCGAAGCTCGTTCAGAGGTTGCTGCGAGATCCGACGAGCTTCGCGATCGGGACACTAGTGCCGGACTTGTTCACAGTTTTGCCTTCGGGCGAGGCAGTGACCGCGTGACCGCATCGGTCTGATGGGGAAAGATCTGCCAACCTGCTGTGGCAGCATGAAAGTTCCACCCCGATGGCTGATTTTGCGATGTTGGGCCGACGGCCGGAGCAGGCGATCCAAGCCAACTCTGATCACAACTTCGTTTAGCAACCTGTGCATGGCCTGGGGACAGGCCACACTCAGTCACGCGCTCGGCTGGCATCGCCCAGGGAAATCCGCAATCAATCACCGGCTGTATTAGTGCTCGAGTGTGCGTCGGGAGCGTCAGCGCTGTGGGCGAATGTCGAGCGTCGCGCAGTGCCCCTTGAACCGGGGTGATGTCGCAGTGATGAGCATGTTTCTCAAGCGGGTGGGCTTGGTCGCAGTCTTGACGGCGCTGGTGTGCGTCGCTCTTGCCGCATCGGCCTTCGCCAACGGCCGGGACCGCGCGCCTCTACAAGCCATCACCGAGCCGGGTCACAGGTCGCTGCTGCGCATCGGGCCTGAAGGACCGTTCCCCGTGACGCGCAAAGTGATACTCGGCGTCGACAAATCGATGCTGATCGAGGTGCCGATGGATCTGGAGAACGTGCTCGTCTCCAATCCGGAAGTCGTCGATGCCGTCGTGCAGACCCGTCGCCAAGTCTACCTGGTGGCCAAGGATGCCGGCGAGGCCAATGCCTTTTTCATCGCGCCCAATGGACAGAAAGTGCTGCTGCTCGACGTGGCGGTGATGCGCGACCTCTCGACGCTCACCGATACGCTGCATCGGTTGCTGCCCGGCTCGAAGATCCACGCCGAGGCCATGGGCGACAACGTCGTGTTGACGGGCAGCGTCGTCAATCCGGTCGATGCCAACCGCGCGGCCGAGCTCGCCATGCGCTTCATCAAGAAGAAGGCCGACAGTGTCGTCAACATGCTGAGTGTTGCGCCGCCGGCCAAGGAGCAGGTGCTGCTCAGGGTCAAGGTGGCCGAGATGCAGCGCGACGCCATCCGCAGGCTCGGGTGTCAGCGTGCCCCGAACTTGGCGGCTTCGTCTCGCAGGTCGCTGCAGGCAATCTCACCTTTTTCAAGGTGCTCGAACAACGCCTTTCCGGTGACGAGCCCGACCGTGCCTATTGGGCAAGCGGGCAGCCAAACGGCTATAAACTGGGCCAGCGGTGGTACGGATATTACCGCGGTCATCGATGCGCTCGAGCGCACGGGTCTTATCCGCACCCTTGCTGAGCCGAACTTGACTGCCCTCTCGGGCGAGAAGGCTACGTTCCTGGCCGGTGGTGAATTCCCAATCCCGATTGCCTCCCAGGACAACACCATCACCATCCAGTTCAAGAAATTCGGCGTCAGCACCGGCTTCAAGCCAGTGGTGCTCTCGGACGGGCGCATCAGCCTGTCGATCTCGGCCGAGGTGAGCGAGCTGTCGAGCGAGGGCTCCATCACGACGGGGGGCATCGTTGTACCCGCGCTCAAGACCAGGAGCGCAGAAACCACGCTGGAGATGCCGAGCGGCGCCACGCTGGCGATGGCTGGGCTGTTATCGGACGATACCCGGCAGAGCGTCGAGGGTGTACCCGGGCTCAAGACGCTGCCGATCCTCGGCCAGCTCTTCCGCTCCAATGACTACCGCCGGCGCGAGACCGAGCTGGTCATTCTCGTTACGGCTTATCTCGCGACGCACATGGCGGCGCGCGATGCAGGGAGCCCCGATCAGGGCTTCGCTCCTGCCAGCGATCTCAAGAGCATCTTCTTTGGCCATCTCAACCGCATCTACGGCCCACCCGGTCGCGAGCCGGCAGGCCGCTATGAGGGCGATTTCGGCTTCGTCGTCGAGTATCCGGATCCAGGGGTAAAAGGATGATGCGCACCGACGACAGACGTTCCTCGCACCGCGCGGCGCGGTTTCGCCGTGCGGTCTCGGTGGCGGCGGCCATGGCGCTCGCGGCAACGGTTCTCGGCTGCGACGAGCATGGGCGGCTTTCCAACCGCATGGCGCTGTCCTTGAGCGACCCGGAAACGGCGCACCCGATAGGCTTCAGTGCCCGCACCGAGACGCTGCACATCCAGCTTCCGCCGAGCGGCGCAGGTCTCAGCCACAACCAGTTCTCCGACGTCTACCGCTTTGCCAAACGCTTCCGGGCGGAAAGCAACGGCAGTCTCATCGTCTCGGTACCCGGCAAGAGTGTCCGCGAAGGTGTCGCGTCGTCGCGCGCGCTCGACGATCTGCGCCAGGCATTGCGGGAGGCCGAGGTCGACGAGCGACGGGTCGAGAAGGCCCATCACTCGGGAACGCGGCCCGTAGGTCCGGCCCTGCGCCTCAGCTACCTGCGGCCGATCGCAGTTCCGCCGGAATGCGGCCTGTGGCATCGCGATGTCGGCTTCGAGCCCGAGCGCATTCCCTATCCTCAGTTCGGCTGCGCCACGCAGCGCAACGTCGCCGGTATGGTGGCGAACGCGCGCGATCTGCAGCGCCCACAGGACGAGGACCCGAGCTCGAGCGAGCGGCGCTCGGCATTGTGGAGCAAATATGCGCCGCCCGCGGGTACCGCGGATCCCGCCGCCGACGCCACCAAGGCCAAGGCGCCGTCGACGACCGGTGCGCAGAAGTAGGCGTGCCCGTCTACTTCAGCGGAGAGTGCGCCGCTGGCAGCATGACGAGGCAGTTCAGCTCGTCGAGCAGGGGGCTGCCCTCCTTGAGGAACGCCTGCCAGTCTGCATCCTTGGCCACTTCTGCGCGCGCGGCCGTGCGGGTGTTGAGGTCGGGATAAGCCCAGATGTGGCAGACCTCGTTGGGCTGACCGGCTTCGGTCGTCCACAAGCCCACGATCTTGGAATGCCGCTCGCGTGCCGGCAGCGCGCCGGTGAACAGCTTGACCCACTGGCCGATGGCGCCCGGCTTGATGCGATAGTAGCGGAATTCGTAGACGTTGCCTTCGCGCGCGGGCTTGAACGGCCCGACGACGGGGTTCAGCAGCCGGATATCCTGGCGGATCAGGTTCGGCCGGATGAGTGGCACGTACTCTCCAGTCCAGCGCGTGTTCTTGGCGAGTTCGCCTCTGAGCCGTGCGCGCTCGGCGAAGTCGGCATAGCTCCACAGATGCATGACCTGGTTGATGGGTCCGATCTCGGTCACCCAATAGCCTTCAAGCTTGCCGTAGTCATCGCCCCGGATGGCGCGTCCTACGGCGCCGGCGTTTTTCGCCACCTCTGCCGTCGTTCCATGCTTCAGCGTGTAGGTGCGCAGCTCGTAGATCATCGGGGTCTCCTCCTCAACGCAAGCTTGTAGGCTCGAATGCCCTTGAGCCTGTGACTTTGCCGGATGATTGCGCGCGCGGCAACGCTCTAAGGCCGCATGCCAAATGTGCGCGGCCCCGGTGTGCGCAGCGGTGCGGCGAGGTTGGCGAACTCGCACAGCAATGGCCGGGTCTCGCGCGGGTCGATGATCTCCTCGACCCAGAAGCTTTCCGCAGTGCGGAACGGAGAGCGGAGCTGGTTCAATCGCTGCTCGATCTCGGCCAGCTTCGCCTTGGGATCGGCCGCCGCATCGATTTCGGCCCGGTAGGCAGCCTCGATGCCTCCCTCGAGCGGCAGCGATCCCCACCACGAGGAAAGCCAGGCATAGCGCAGGGCAAGCCGCCCAGCCGGCACGTGCGCCGCGCCCGCCACGCCGAACACGTTACGCACGATGATCGAGCACCAGGGCACGGTCGATTGGTTGATGGCAGCCATCGCCCGGACGCCATGCCGGATGGTGGCTGCACGCTCGGCCTCTAGCCCGATCATGAAACCAGGACAGTCGACCAGATGCACGATCGGCAGATGGAACGTCTCAGCCAGATCGACGAAGCGCACGACCTTCTGACAGGCCTCGGCTGTCCACGCCCCGCTCATGTGGAACGGGTCGCTGGCCAGGATGGCGACAGGCAGACCGTCGAGACGGGCGAGGCCGGTGATGACGGGGCGGCCGAAGTGGTTGCCCATCTCGAGGAACGAGTCGAGATCAACGATGGCGGCAATGATGGGGCGCATCTTGTAAGGCTGGTTGCGGTCTCGAGGTACTGCCGTAAAAAGCCGATCCTCGCGCCGCCCTGGCGCATCAGTGCGCGGACCTCGCTCTGACACGCCGTAAACAGACGACGGCAGATACGACAGGAAGCGTCGTGTGCGCTCGAACGCCTCCTCCTCGCTGTCGACGGCGTCATCGATGGCGCCGGCCGCGCACTGGATCTCCCAGCCGCCGAGCTGCTGCTTGTCGAGGTTCTGCTTGTCGCCGATGCGCGCGACCACCGGCGGTCCTGCCACGAACATGGCCGAGGTCGACTTGGTCATGATGGAGTAGTGGCTGGCTGCCACCTGGGCGGCGCCGAGCCCCGCGACCGAGCCGAGGCCGAGCGCGACCACCGGCACGAGCCCCAGATTGTCGGTCATGTACTTGTAGCGCATCGAGGAGCCGCCGAGGCCGCCCGGCAGATTGGCGCGGCCCGTGGTCTCGATGGTCTTTACCGAACCACCGCCGCCCGAGCCCTCGACGATGCGAATGATGGGTAGGCGCAACTCGTTGGCCATGCGCTCGGCGATGACGGTTTTTTCCGGGATGGTGGCATCGGCCGAGCCGCCGCGCACGGTGAAGTCGTCGCCCGAGACGATGACCGGCCGGCCGTCGATCGTCGCACGGCCGGAAATCCGGTTTGACGGCGTCAAGCTCCGCAGCCGGTTCTGGTCGTCGTAGCTGGCCACGCCGGCAATGGCGCCGACCTCGCGCAGCGAGCCCGGGTCGACCAGCTTTCCGATCCGCTCACGGATGGTGAGCCGGCCGCCATCGTGCTGGCGGCGCACTTTGTCGGGGCCGCCCATCGCCCGTGCGTGGCGCTCGCGCTGTCTCAGCTCGTCAAGCTCCGGCTGCCAGCCCTTGGCCCTGCCGCCGGCGCCATTGTCGTTGGGCATTTTCCTCGTCTCCCCGACGCCTTTCTATCCCTGTGCGCCTTGTTCTTATCTGCATCAGGATGTGGACTGTATTGAAGCCGTTGCGTGAGAGCCAGACGCAAAAGAAAAACGGGCACCGCATGAGGCGCCCGAGGCAAGGGCCCTCGTGGGAAAGGGACCCGGCGATTGCTCGATTGTTTATGTTATTGCTTGCTCGATGCGCCTAGTCCGTAAGGGGGAGAGGGTTCCCCGCGACGCACCTCGGCGGACTTCAGGGGGCGGTCGGCACTGGCGTGCTCGGCGAGCATTTTGAGGTAAGTGGCGTTACTTGCCGGTGTGCCCTGCGCCAGCTTCTCGGCTTCGGCAAGCTTGCCACCGGCGCTCAGCATCAGTGCCAGGTTATGCTTCACGTGCGGCGGGGAGCTCTTGGCAGAGGCTGCAATGCGCAAGATGCGCTCCGCCTCTGCGGGCTTGCCGTCCAATGCATACGATAGCGCCAGATTGTTCAAGATCGCGGGGTGATCCGGCGCCAGCTCCAGCGCCTTGGCAAAATGCTTCTGCGCTTCCTGATGCTTGCCGCCGCTGGCGAGCGCTGCGCCGAGCGCCGAGCGCGTCTGCCAGTCGGTCTTGTCGTGCTCCAGCGCCTTGGCGAGCAATATCTCGGCCTTGCCGATCTGGCCCAGCTCGAGGGAGATGAGGCCGGTTTCGCGAATCAGCGCTAAGTCCTTCGGTTGCGCGACCGTCGCTTTTTCCAGCAGCGTGAGGGCCTGCCCGCGCTCACCCTCGGCCCTGAGCGCCCGTGCCGCCTGGATCACCGATATGGCGTCTTTGGGATCGGCCTGCGCCTTGGCGACGAGCGCAGCGCTGGCCGCTTTCGTATCGGACTTCTGCGCGGGCTTCGCTTGATCGACCGGGTTGCTTGCATCCGACGCCATAGGCACAATCGGCGCGGGCTCCAACAAAGGCTGGTTGGTGCAAGCCGCCAGCGCCAGCGCGATGCCGGAGGCGACTAGCCATCCGCAGGAACGGGAGGCGAGCGCGCATAACGCAATGGGCAGTGGCGGCATATACGTTTCCTCGGCTTCGATCGGGCATCCTGTACGCCACCGCCAAGACGCGAGTGGTCAGCGCTCGATTGAGCCGAGTCGTAGGTGATTCGCACTCCGCCAGGGGTGGGGAGGGTGCGGCCGTCCCCGTTATCCCCAAGGGGCGGCTGTAGGTCTTTGTAAAGCTTAGAGTGCAATTCACGTGTCGCGGCGGAGCCGCGCTACGCGCGGACACATTGAAGCGGCATGCTTCCATGTGAGGCGATCGCGCTCTAGGCCAGCGCCAGCGTCCGTTCTACGGCCGCGGCAATATCGAACAGCCGGTGATCCGCGCCGCCAACCGCGCTCAGCATGAGACCGCACGGCGCTTCGCCGGGCGGTGTCATGGGCACCGAGATCGAGCAGCCGTCGAGAATATTGATGATCAGCGTGTTGCGCAGAATGAGCAGGTTCTCGCGCGTATATGTCTCGTCGCTGTCGAGATCGGCAATGCGTGGCGGAATGATGGGTGTGGTCGGCATCACCAGAGCGTCATAGCCGTCCATGGCGGCGTTGCAGTCGGCGATGGCGGCACGCCTCAATGCGAGCAGGTCGATGTAGTCGGTTGCACTTTGCTCGACGCCGCGCAGGATGCGCGCGAGCACGCGTGGATCATAGGCGTGCCGTTTCGTTTCGATCAGCTTGCGGTGCCAGGCGTAGCTCTCAGAAGCAGAGAAGCCACCTTTGCGCACCAGGCCGGGAATGCGATCGAAGGTCGGAAAGGGGGCACGGGTAATGTGGGCCCCTGCTTTCGATAGACGTGTCAGGGACGCATCGAAGGCGGCTGAGACATGGCCGTCGAGTTGATCGAGCACCGTCGTCTCCGGCACGAGCAAGCGCAGCGTTGAAATGGGCGCTGGTGTAACGGTACGCTCCGGCTCCGCTGCCATGATCGCATCCATCGCCGCACAGCAGGCCACGGTGCGCGCCAGCGGTCCGATCGAATCGAGCGTGAAGGAGAGCGGCACCACGCCGTCGATCGGGACGCGCCGCGCGGTCGGCTTGTAGCCGGTGATGCCGCAGAATGCTGCCGGAATGCGGCAGGAGCCGCCCGTATCGGTGCCGAGTGCGCCGTGGGCCATGCCGTCGGCGACGGACACGGCCGCGCCCGACGACGATCCGCCGGGGACGCGCCCAGCCGCGCGGTCATAGGGTGAGCGCGGCGTGCCGTAGTGCGGATTGATGCCGAGCCCGGAGTAGGCGAACTCGGTCATGTTGGTGCGGCCGATGATGATGAATCCGGCATGCCTCAGGCGAGAGACCACGGGAGCATCGGCCTTGGCTGGTGGAGCATCGGCCAGCGCGACGGACCCGGCTTTCGTCGCTTGGCCCTCGATGTCGGCTAGGTCCTTGATGGATATCGGGATACCCGCATAACGCGTCGGCGCCTTGCCGGCCTTGCGGCGCAAGTCCATGGCGTCGGCCGCCGCGCGCGCTGCCTGGGTATCGACCGAGACGAACGCGCGACTACCTTCCCCGACAGGATCGGAAATGCGCGCAAGACAATCCTCCACAAGTTTCCGGCTCGTTGTCTGATCGAGGCTCAGGTCTTCAGCGAGCGAGGCCAGCGTCGGCTGCAAGGTGGACATGATGCGGCGTCCCTTTGTGGTCGGACACGGGAGGCTTCGAGCCTAGCCTGTTTTTTGGCTCGGGTCTTCGAGTGAGGTCCCCTCGGCGCGCCAACCGCGCACGATGTTCACGATGTCAAGCGACGCCGACACGATGCCGACGCCGTAGCAGACGATCTGGGTGGTCAGCTTCCTGAGCCTGCAATTGCTTTCCCTCATGCGAACAGGAAAAGAAACATACGCGACAACGAACGGTTGGCAGAGAACCTGAAGCGAATCTTGCAGCTGGAGCAGACGGGTCAGGCGGGACAGAGGCATGCGTGGCCGGAGGCCGGCTCTGCCTAAATGACCAATTGACGCCTGGTTCGAACTGGGCGCAGCGTGCAGCCGGTCAAGTGAAGGGACTTCCTTGAATGACGGATGTCGCTGCCGGCCGCGCGGCCTCGCCCGAGGCGGCTGTCCAATTCCTGGGGGCGTTGCACTTCATCAACTGGCTGGGCTTTGCCGGCTGGAACGCGCTCCTGCACAATTACACCATCGAGATGGCGGGCTTCGGCTGGTTCGAGGCTGGTCTCACGCAGACCGTGCGCGAGATCCCGGGCTTTCTCGCCTTCACGGTCATCTTCTGGCTGCTGATCCTGCGCGAGCAGGTGATGGCCTATATCAGCCTGGTGATCCTCGGCATCGGCGTCGCGCTGACCGGCGCCAATCCCACCTTGACCGGCATCCTGTTCACCACCTTCATCATGTCGGTGGGCTTCCACTATTTCGAGACCATCAACACGTCGCTGCAACTGCAGCTTCTTCCCAAGGCGCAGGCGCCGCAGCTCATCGGCCGCATCGTCAGCGCCGGCGCCATGGCGCAGTTCATCGCCTACGGCGGCCTCGCCATCGCCTGGTGGGCCGGCTGGCGCAACTACCTGCAGCTCTACATGCTGCTCGGGCTCGCGTGTGCGATCCTGACCCTCGTCGCCTATTTCTACTTCGGCCGTTTCGAGGGCAGTGTGCCGCAACGCAAGAGCCTCGTCGTGCGCAAGCGCTATTGGCTCTACTACGCGTTGACGTTCATGAGCGGTGCGCGCCGCCAGCTCTTCATGGCCTTCGGCGGCTTTTTGCTGGTCAAGAAGTTCGGCTACAGCGTCGCTGACATGGCCATGCTGATGCTGGTCACGTCCTCGATGAATACTTTCTTCGCGCCACGCCTGGGCCGGTTGGTTTCTGTTTGGGGCGAGCGCAATACGATCACGCTCGAGAACTGCGTGCTCATCTGTGTGTTCATCGGCTATGCGATGACGGACAGCGCCAAGGTCGCCGCCGCTCTTTTCATTGTCGACGGCATTTTCTTCACGCTCACCCTGGCGCAGAAGACCTATTTCCAGAAGATCGGCGATCCGGCGGACATGGCCGCCACGGCCGCTACGGCTTTCACCATCAATCACATCGCCGCCGTCGCCATTCCGGTGACCTTCGGGCTCATCGGCAGCATCGACTACGCGATGATCTTCTGGCTCGGCGCCGGCATCGCCAGCATCTCGCTGACGCTATCGTTCCTGGTGCCGCAGCGGCCGGCCCCAGGCAACGAGACTGTTCTGGCGACCCCGCCGCGTCCGGCTCCGGCGGAGTAGCGCGCCTAGAGCCTTTCTGTTTCTGGCTGAATCGTATCCGCAATCATGCGATACCCGTAATCCTCAACTCTGCGTCCCCGGCCATCGCGTCGAAGACGCGCCTTCGGCACGACGCGCCGTCCGCGCGGAGCGCGGCTAAAGCGCGGCTCCGCCGCGACGCGCGAAAGAGCCGGGGTCTTTCCCATTGGTGGAGTGCACGGCGAGCGCAGCACGCCACGGATACGTGTGAAGATTGCATCTTGTGCACGGCTGGGTTTGGCGGGTCTCGTTTCAGCGACAACTCGCGGACCATGGGCTGGCTGGGACGGATGGCCGTCCGTCCCAGCCGGTGGTGCACGGTCGCGTGAAGGTCGACCCTTGCGGTTGCCCGGGATCTGGACCCACACCGCCGCGTCCTGCCATCCGAACGGTAGTGAGACCTGTGACGGTCGTATGCAATCATGGATGCTCGAATGACGATCGATAGCCTCGCCGCGATTCCCCTCCGCTTCAAGCATGTGATCGCGTTCGAGGTATCGAAGGCCGAACTTGTTGTGCAAAGCTTTCCCGACGGGAGGCCGTTGCGTATCGCCAACCGGCGCGCCGCCATCGCCAAGGCCATCCGGCGGGAGCGTACCCGCAATGGCAAGCTCGGGCTCGGGCCGCTGCTCGTCGTCTGCGAGGCGACCGGCAGCTATGGCAGGCAGATCGTCGAGGTCGCGCACCAGCTCGGTGTCGCCATGCACCGCGCCCACGGCTCGCGCGTGCGTGCCTTCGCCCGCTTCAAAGGGCAACTCGCCAAGTCCGACGCCATCGATGTCGGCATGGTCGGCGCCTACGCTCTGGCGAGCGAGGGCTTGGCCCTGCATGTGCCCGATCGCGCCGAGCAGAAGCGGCTCAGGGCCTTGATCGATCGGCGCAGCCAGGTATGCGACCTGATCGAAGCCGAGCGTTGCCGGCTCGAGCATGTCGAAGAGAAGGACATCGAGCGGATGATTGCCGCGCATATCCGGACCCTCGAGATGCAGAAGCGCCGAATCGAGGCATCGCTCGACGAGCTTGCCGAAAGCGATGCGACGTTCGCCAAGGCCTGCCGGCTGATGCGCTCGGTCAAAGGCATCGGCACGATGACGCCGCTCGCCTTGCTCGCCTACCTGCCCGAGATCGGCGCCGTCTCGCGCGAGACCATCGCCGCCCTCGCCGGCCTGGCGCCGTTCGATCGCGACAGCGGCACGAGTACGGGGCGACGCCACGTCGCCGCCGGACGCGCACCGGCCCGCCAGGCCCTCTACATGCCCGCGACCGTCGCCATTCGCCACAACGCCCATCTGAAGGCCCTGTTCGATCGCCTGATCGCCAGAGGCAGACCCTTCAAGGCGGCGATCACCGCCGTCATGCGCAAGCTGCTCGTCATTCTCAATGCCGTCGTCGCCAGCGGTCGACCCTGCCACATGGCGGGCGCCGCCCGTTGAAACCATCCAGTCATGCCGGAAACCGCCTTGACAAAACAGACGGTAGATCCTGGATAGCGCACTTGCAAGGTGCGCTTCCGGGAACGCAGTGGAGAGGTACTTCAATCGGAAAAACTCTAAACTATGGCGTCGTGGCGCCGGCTGGCCGTGTGACGGGCGCTGGCGAGGTCTTGCGCATTCGCCAGCGCTCGATAGCCGTGCCGAGAATGCCTTTGGGCATGTAGACGATGAACAGGATCAGCAGCAGGCCGTAGATCAGCGTGTCGAGCGCCAGCGCGCCGGAGCCCAATAGCGCTTTCAGCGTTGTCGAGCTCTGGACGCCGACGCGCAGGGTTTCGGCCAGCATTTGCGTAAAGAAGGCGCCAAAGGTGGGCCCGAGCAACGTCCACATGCCGCCGGCAATCACGGCGAAGACAATGTTGAGCGAGATGCTCAGGCCTGCAATCGTCTCGGGGCCGATATACATCTGGTATTGCCCGTACATGGCGCCGCCGAAGGCCGACATGCCGGCGCTGAGTGCGGTGATCTTGAGCTTCTCGCGCGTGACATCGATGCCGACGGAGGCGGCTGCGTCCTCGTCCTGGGACGCGGCATCCAGCGCATAGCGATCCATGCTGCGGTCGACCTTCACCCATACAGCAAGGCCGACGACCCAGACCACCAGCGCAATGTAGTAGGCCAGCACGCGATCCGGCTCGAACTGCACGGCATAGAGTGAGAGGCCATCGCCATGGCGTGCCGGCTGCGTACCGAGCGAGCCACCGGTCCAGTCGCGCAGGCCGACGATGCACAGGCGCACGAACTCGGTGAAGGCGAGGGTGAGCAGGGCGAAGTAGTGTCCTGTGATGCGCAACCTGAAGCAGGGATATCCCACCAGCACGCCAGCGATCGTGGCGACAAGCACAGCCACGGGAATGCCGATCCACGGCGTGATGCCGGCGAAGTTCCAGAGCAGCACGCAGACGTAGGCGCCGATGCCGGTGAAGGCGCCGTGCCCGAGCGAGGTCAGCCCGAAGCGGCCCATCAGCGACCAGCTCGTATAGATGAAGGCCCATTGCAGGATCTGGATGGCCAGATGCAGGTAGTACTTCTCCGACGCCGGAAATCCGGCACGGATGAAGAACGGTACCGCGGCCATGATGCCGAGGCCGATGATCCATCCGGGTCTGATGCGACTCACGATTTGGCTCCGAACAGACCCTGCGGCTTGATAAAGATGGCCACCATGAAGAACAGGAAGGCGACGGCGTAACCCCACTCGGTGGCGAGACACGATCCACCGACGGCGATGAACTGTGCGATGATGAAAGCGGCGACGAAACCGCCGACCATGTTGCCGAGGCCGCCCAGCACGCAGATCATGAAGGTCAGCGGTCCGAACTGCAGGCCGATCTGGGGATAGATGTCGTACTGCAGCACCATGAGCGAGGCCGCAAGGCCTGCCAGGCCGCCACCGACGGCAGACGTCACGAGATAGATGCGCTTGCTGTCGACGCCCATCAACGGCATGACCTGGCGGTCTTGCGCGATGGCACGGATGGCCGTGCCGATATAGGTGCGCGTCAGGAATTGCCACAGCGCCAGCATGGCGAGCAGCGCGACGATAAAGGTCCAGATGCGGCTCCAGGAGAAGCTCATGTCGGCAACGTGCAGCGATCCGAGCTGGAGGCCGAGGCTGCGGAAGTCGACGCCGAACACCATGGTGGCAACGGCCTGCAGCACGAACAATACGCCACCCGTCACGAGGAGCTGGTTGATCGGCGGCTGGTCGAGCACAGGCCTGATGATGATATAGTGCAGGACAGCGCCGGCCGCGGCGATGAAGAGGATGGCGACAAGACAAGCGACCGGAAACGGCAAGCCGAATGTCTTGTTGCCGTAGAAGATCACGTACATGCCGATCATCACCAGCTCGGCGTAGCAGATCCAGACCACGTCGATGACGCCGAAGATGAGGTTGAGGCCCAGAGCCAGCAGGGCCAGAAGACCGGCGAGCAGGACGCCGTTGATCAGCGCCTCGACGAAGAAGATGTCGAGAGTGCAATCGAGGTGGGAGAAAAGACTCATCTCAAAGTGGCCCTTTCATAGTCCCATGTACGCGCGACGGATCTCATCGCTGGCGGAAAGCTCGGCGGCAGTCCCGCCGGCGGCGATGCGTCCCACCTCGAGCAGATAGGCGCGATCGACGACCCTTCAGAACCTGTCGCACGTTCTGCTCGACGATCAGAACAGTGTAACCTTCTGACCGGATGCGGCGGACCAGCTCGAAAACCTGCTGCACGATGACCGGTGCGAGTCCCATCGAGGGCTCGTCGAGCAGGATCAGCTTCGGTCGGCTCATCAGCGCCCGGGCGATGGCGCACATCTGCTGCTCACCACCCGACAGCGTACCGGCGAGCTGCGCTCGCCGCTCCTTGAGGCGCGGAAAGAGCTCGTACACATAATCGATGCGATCATTGAACATCGCGCGCGCGGCCGGAATGAACGCACCCATGCGCAGGTTGTCCTCGACGGACAGCCGTGGAAACAGCCGGCGGCTCTCGGGCACGTGCGCAATACCGGCAGCGACAATTCTGTGGGCCGGCGTGATGCGCAGGTCGTGGCTGTCCATGACCATGCTGCCGCTGGTCGCCGGCAGCAGGCCTGATATCACGCGCAGCAGCGTGGTCTTGCCTGCACCGTTCGCGCCAATAACGGCGACGGCCTCGCCTGCATCCACCCGCATGGAGACGCCGAACAGCGCCTGGAAACCGCCGTAGCCCGCATCGACTTTCTCGAGCTGCAGCATTCTCTAGTGTCCCGATTCCGAAGTTCGCCTGTGTTCGCGGCTAGGTCCCGGAGCGAACTTCGGAATCATAAGGGACACTAGACTCATAGACTTGCTAGTGTGATTCAGATCGAGAAATTCGCTCGGAACCGAGCCGCTTGATGGGGCGAATTTCTCGATCATCACACTAGGTCCTCACGCCACCGCTTCGCTGCCGAGGTAGACCTCGATCACACGCTTGTCGGTTTGTGCTCCGCCAGGTTTGCCGTCGAAGATCTTCTCGCCGTGGTCGAGCACGACGACGCGATCGACGACGCGCATCAGCACGCCCATGATGTGCTCGACCCAGACGATGGTGATGCCCTTCTCCTGCCGGATGCGCTTCAGCATGTCGGCGGCTTGGTCCATCTCGGCATGATCGAGGCCGTTCAGGCTCTCGTCGGCCAGGAGCAGGCTGGGTCCGGTGGCGAGCGCGCGGGCGAGCTCGAGCTTCTTCAGCGCGGCCGCGCCCAATCCATCGGTGGTCGTGCGGTTGTCGAAGGGCAGGCCGACCATGGCCAAGGCTTCCTCCGCCTTGGCCCAGCAGTCGCTGCGCGAAAGCAGGCCTTCCTCGCCGAAATGCGCCGACAAGGCCACGTTCTCGAGCAGCGACAGATTGCGGAACGGACGCGGGATCTGGAAGGTGCGCCCGATGCCCTTGTGGCAGACGCGGTTGGCCGAGAGCCCGCCGATCTCCTCATCCTGAAAACGGATGGATCCCTGCGTCAGCGGGTACATGCCGGCGATGCAGTTGAAAATCGTGCTCTTACCCGATCCGTTCGGGCCGATGAGGCCGAGGATCTCGCCTTCCGAAACCTCAAACGATACGTCGTTGACCGCCGTGAAGCCGCCGAAGCGCTTGGTAAGTCCGGAGACACTCAACATTGCCATGCAGGCAGGCTTCCACTCGCAGTTGCCGACGCCGGATTGAGGCTGGGCGGGCGGATGCAACAGTCATCCGTCCGCCCGTCTTGGATGGCGTTACTGCGCCTGCGCGTAAGCGTGGCCCTGTGGCAGCGGCATGAGCGGCTCTGAGGTTGCGACCTCCTTGGGCCAGACCACTTTGGTTTCGCCGCCGACGAACTGCATCACGACAGGATAGGCGCGCTCGTTCTGACCCGCCATCTCGTGGCCCGGCGGATAGAACTTGACGCCGTAGCCCTGCAGGGTGCCGCCGTCGGGAATGTCGGTCTCGAGCGCAGCCTGGCGTAGCGCCTCTGCATCGATACCGCCGTGCTTCTTGATGGCGCGGGGCAGAACATCCGACACGAATGCCCAGGTGTTGGCGAAACCGATCGAGACGTGCGCAGGAATGCTCTTCGGATTGACGTCGGCGCGGTAGCGCTTGACCATCTCGTCGATGAGGTAGGCCGCGTCCTTGACCTTGAGCTGCTTGGGGTCGAGCAAGTGGCTGCCGACCGTGTCGATGTTGTAGATGAGATCCACGTCCTTGCCGAAGCTCTCCGACAGCCGATCGAATTGGGCATAGCCGGCGCCGTGACCGATCAGGGCCTTGAACTTGAGGCCGGCCTCCTTGGCTTGCCGCAGGAACAACGTGATGTCCGGATTGTAGCCCGTGTGGAGCAGAACATCGGCACGCGCGCGCCGCAGCTTCGTCACCAGCGCCGAAAGGTCAGTCGCAGTTGCCGCGTAGCCTTCCTTGTGCACGATCTGAATGCCGTGCTGCTTGCATCTGTTTTCGTTGCCGAGCGCTACGCCGACGCCGTAGGGGCCGTCCTCATGGATGACCGCAACCTTGAGGTCCTTCGGCTCGATGCCGAGCTTCGATTTCGCGTAGGCGTTGAGCATGTCGCACGAGGCCTCGCCCCACTGGTCGGAGTGGGCGTGGCTGCGGAACACGTACTTGAGGTTCTTGTTGCGGAACACGGCGGAGGAGATGCACACCGTCGCCCACCAGAATTTCTTCGCCGCGTCGACTTTGGCGGATAGGGGCACGCAGTGGGCGGAGGAGTAGACGCCCATGAGCATGTCGACCTTCTGCTCGTTGATGAGCCGCTCGGCCTCGTTCACGGCCACGTCGGCCTTGGACTGCGCGTCGGCGAAGACCGGAACGATCTTGTAACCCTCGACGCCGCCGCGCTCGTTTATGATGTCGATGGCGTATTTCGAGCCGAGCTGGGTGGCGACCGAGCCGCCGCCCGCGAACGGGCCGGTCTGGTCGAAGATGAGACCGATCTTGATCTCTTTCTGCTGCGCGAGGACAGGTGAGCCGGCCAGTCCGAGCGCGGCAACGACACCGGCTCCGGCTGCGAGCGAATGCCACAGTCTCATGGGTGTATCTCTCCCTGGTTTGACCCGCGTGCGAACCCACGCGATCTCGTTGTTGTTTTTTCTTAGAGTGAGGAACCCGGAGTGGAGTGTCAATCGCCTTCCGGAGGGACGTTCCGGGCGCGCTCCGGGTTACGTGTCACGAGTTTCCTGGCGATAGGTGGGTGGCGGCTTCCGGCCGGACCTTCATCGCGCGCGCATACTTGAGCGCGATCTTCTTGATGCGCTCCGGCGCGAAGTCGAGCTGAGCCAGCGCCATGCCGCGGTCGAAGACTTCCGAGTAGTGGGTAATCCTTCCGTTCTTCAACTCGAACCGGCTGATGCCTTCGAAGACCACACGGGCTCCCTTGGCGTCGGGCAGCGTGGAGTTGTAGCTGAAACAGTAGCTGGCATAGCCCCGCGTAGGTGTGGCGACAGGATCGCGGAACTCCCAGCGGAAGTTCTTCCCGCCTTCGAAGAAGTGTCCCAGCATGGCCTTGATGCCGGCCCTTCCGGGCGCGCTGGGGCCGAAGAAGTAGTCGTCATAGACGCCATTTTCCGTAAAGCAGTCGGCGAGGGCGTCGCCGTTGTTGGCCGCGACAGCAGCGGCGAACTTCTCGAGAAGTGCGGGAAATTCCATAGGCAGTCTCCTCCGATCGGGGTCTTGCCCGATTGTCGCGCGTCGGAAGGTGCCTGAAAAGTAGGCTTTCAGCGGAGTTTACCTCGATCGTCGACTTGCAATGGTTACAGTGCAGCCCAGTTGGCTATTTGCAGACATTTCCTTTTTGTGCAAACGACGTACAACGCCGATAGCGTTCGCAATGTCTTCGAGGATAGGCATGAAGATTCCGGCCGAGCTGGCCGCCGGCTACCGTCGATTTCGTGCCGAGCGGTTCCTGATTGAGGCAAAGCGATACAAGGCGCTGGCCGCAGGCCAACGCGCCCGCACCATGATCATCGCCTGTGCCGACAGCCGGGTAGACCCGGCCTCGATCTTCTCGGCCGCACCGGGCGAGTTGTTTGTGGTCCGCAACGTCGCCGCCATCGTTCCGCCGTGTGAGGAGACCGGTACCTATCACGGCACGTCGGCGGCCATAGAATTTGCCGTTGTTGATCTAGGCATCAGCAATATCGTTGTGATGGGGCATGGCATGTGCGGCGGCATAGCCGCGGCGCTGGCGGCGGAGCAGCGTCCTGTCGGACGCTTCATCGGGCCATGGGTGGAGCTGCTTGCGGGCATCCGTGACGAGGTGATGCAACAGGTGCCGACGGCTGATACGGCCAGACGGCAGCGAACATTGGAGCAGATGGCGGTGCGCCATTCGCTGCGAAATCTCGCGACCTTCGACTTCGTCACCAAGGCCATCGACAAGGGGCGCTTGGCGCTGCACGGCGCCTGGTTCTCGATCAGCGAAGGCGAGCTTCAGTGGCTCGATTGGAGCACGGGTGAATTCGAGCACATCGACGCCTGACCTCACGGTGATGTGTCGGACGCCATGTCCGTTGTTGCTTGACGCGTATCCCGAAGCCGTTTATCAGCCTGCGCCATGACGGATACGAGGACAGTCTCTGTCGTTTTGCGACGCCGCCGCGTCTGACGCTGGCGACGCTTGCTCGATCCGTATCCTCACGCACCAATCTGGATCAATCCGCGACGTCGCCTGGCAGGGACCGGGTGGCGCTGTTTGCGTTGTTCATTCCCTGGCCGGGCCGTTCTTCTGCAGGGGGAAAATCCCATGTACGTCCATCCAGCCTTCAAGACCGATGATGACAAAGCCTGGAAATACGTGGAGGAGCGTGGCTTCGGCGCCATCGTTGCCATCGACGCGGGCAAGCCCGTCGCCTCGCACGTGCCGTTGATGACCATGGGTGGATTGGATAGCGGTCGCCTGCAGTTTCATGTTGCGCGCGTCAATCCTCTGCACGAGGTCATTGCCCGGGCGCCGGATGTTCTTGTGACCGTGTGGGGGCCGGATGCCTACATCTCGCCCGACTGGTACGTGAGCCACGACCAGGTGCCGACCTGGAACTACGTCAGTGTGCATCTGAGCGGCACCGCACGCAGACTTGCGCCCGATGAGGCCTTGGAGCACGTCGAAGCCCTGTCGCTGCGTTTCGAGGCGCGGCTCGCGCCCAAGAAGCCATGGTCGACCTCGAAAATGCCGGCCAAGAAGCTCGAGGCGATGCTGAAAGCCATCGTCCCGATCGAAATTGCGATCGACAAGATCGAGGCAAGCTGGAAACTGGGTCAGCACAAGACCGCGGCGGATCAGTACGAGGTGGCACGCATGCTCGAATGGCGCGGCGACTGGAATGGACAGGCTCTGGCGCAGGTGATGAAGGAGCGTTTCTCTGCGCTTGCCGCGGTTGCGGAAAAATCTGCCGAAGCCGCCTAAAAGTCGCGAGGTGAGGATCACGCAAGGGAGACGGCAAATGCTGAAGCTCAAGCCCAATTGCGAATGCTGCGACAAGGACCTGGCGCCGGACGCCGCCGACGCAGTCATCTGCTCGTTCGAGTGCACCTTCTGCCGCGAATGCGCCGATACGCGCCTGCCGGGCGGCCGTTGCCCCAACTGCGGCGGGGAGCTCGTGCGTCGTCCGGTGCGCCCTGTTGACCGGCTGGCAAAATTTCCTGCGTCTAGCGAGCGTGTCGTGAAACAGCACGCATTCTGCGCGGACGCGTGAAGGTTTCTTGGTCCGGCGCGAGAGTAGTCGAAGCGGTTATTCCGCGGCCAAGGCCGCTTTGGCAGTGATCGTGCTAGCGATCCAATCCTGGACGACATCGTCCGAGGGAGCCGGCCGATCCAATCCGAGCACGGCGCAGACTTCCTCGCAGTCCTCGAGTATCCGCCTTGCAGCTCTGGTCAGCTTCTCGCGGGCCACATTGATCACTCCGACGCTCTGATGCTTAGCCAATATCTTCGCTTCGCTGGCCAGAAGCTCGAACTGGTTCGTAACCTCGTCCTCCAGCATCTCGATACGGACTCGTGCGCCGTAGCTGCGGATCTCGGTATACGGGCTTCCTTTCTGAAAGACCTTCAAGCTCGTGCTAAGCCGAGCCACCTGCCCGAGCATCACCGTGCCTTGCGTGGACGGGTCCTCCCAATACTCCATCTCACAAACCTTGAGCAGGACGTGTACCTCGTCGCGAATTGCCGCCGCCGCGTCGGCCACGAAGCGTTCGAACAGCTGATCCTGGGTTCTGACCTTGTATTGAATCATCCAAGCGGAGAACCCCAGCGTCGCGCCCGTCATCATTACTGTAGCAACGCCGCCGTCGATGACGGTGCCGTGAAGGGCGAACATCCAAGCCCAACCGCACGCAACCCCCACGCACCAAGCCGTTAGAATCGGCGGCCATGGCGAGTAGTACAAAAACCACTCCCATCGCCCGGTGTTGATTTGTTTTCGCTCCATGGTGTCCGGTTGCTGGCGTGAGCTCGAAACCGATGCGGCCACATCTACGCCGATTCGGAGCGCCAACAGAGGCGATCTACGCCCGGAAATCGCGCTCTAGATCCGCCCCGCCGCCACCGCGTGGCAGGCCGCGGCCCGATTGCCACGCTCGAGGAGTTTGGGCACCTCGATTTTGCACGGCTCGAACGCCAGCGGACAGCGCGGGTGGAAGGCGCAACCTTTCGGCGGCTCGATCGGATTTGGGATCTCACCCTCGACCATCTTGCGTGGCCGACCGGTCATGGCGAGGTCGGGCACGGCGTCGAGCAGCATGCGTGTGTAGGGATGCTGCGGCGCGCGGAACAGCTCCTCGGTCGGCGCGATCTCGACGATGCGGCCGAGGTACATGACCCCGATGC
This sequence comes from uncultured Alphaproteobacteria bacterium, assembly GCA_963840425.1. Classification (GTDB taxonomy): domain Bacteria; phylum Pseudomonadota; class Alphaproteobacteria; order Rhizobiales; family Hyphomicrobiaceae; genus CADEFX01. The sequence goes on from CAWIYZ010000034.1 coordinate 321,865, forward strand.
GCGCCGCCATGTGCCGGACCACGGCCAGGTTGTGGCTGATGAACAGGTAGGTGAGGCCGAAGCGGTCCTGCAGATCACGCATCAGGTTCAAGATCTGCGCCTGTACCGATACATCCAGCGCCGAGGTCGGCTCGTCGCACACCAGGAATTCAGGATTCGACGACAGGGCGCGCGCAATGCAGATGCGCTGGCGTTGGCCGCCTGAGAACTCATGCGGATATTTGTGCCCGTCGGCTGGATCGAGACCGACGACGCGCAGCAGCTCGCCGACGCGATGGTCAATCTCCGCCCCGTCCTTGGCGAGGCCGAAGGCTTTGATCGGGTCGGCGATGATGCGGTCCACGCGCCAGCGCGGATTGAGGCTGGCGTAGGGATCCTGGAAGATCATCTGGATGCGCCGGCGCAGTCTCTGGCGCTCGGTGGCGCTGGCCGTGGCCCACATGTCGACTGCATCGATCGTGACTGCGCCCGCGGTCGGCGGCAGCAGGCCAACCACCATCTTGGCCACTGTCGACTTGCCCGATCCCGATTCGCCGACGAGGGCAAACGTCTCCCGCCTGTCGATGCCGAAGGAGACGCTGGTGACGGCCTTGAGGAATTTCCGCTCCTCCCGCTCGATGGCGCGGTTCAGCCATGGCTTGGAGACATCGAACACGCGGGACAGGTTGCGGGCCTCGACCAGGGCAGCGCTCACTGGGCTGCCTCCACGGTGCTGCGGGCAACGAGCCAGCAGGCCGCCTGCGACAACCCTGCCGGCATCGGCTCAGGCCGCTCCGCTCGGCAGCGATCGAACGCATGTGTACAGCGCGGATGGAAGGCGCAGCCGTTCGGGATCGCCGTCAGCCGCGGCATGGATCCTGGAATTTGGACCAGGCGCCCGGCGGTCCCTTCCAGCGATGGGATCGAGCCCATCAAACCCTTCGTATAGGGGTGGTGCGGGTTCTTGACGATATCGCGCACCGGGCCGATCTCGGCGATGCGCCCCGCATACATCACGGCGACGCGGTCCGCCGTCTCGGCGATGACGCCCATGTCGTGTGTGATCAGCATGACGGCGGTGCCCCGCTCGCGGCACAGACGCTTCAGGAGCTGGATGATCTGTGCCTGGATCGAGACGTCGAGCGCCGTCGTCGGCTCGTCGGCGATCACCAACTCCGGCTCCGCACACAGCGCCAGCGCCAGCACGACGCGCTGGCGCATGCCGCCGGAGAACTCGTGCGGATAGCCGTCGATGCGTCTGTCCGCGCCCTGAATGCCCACTTCCGTCAGCAGCGCCACGGCGCGTTGGCGCGCTTGGCGTTCGTTGAGGTGCAGGTGCGTACGGATCGTCTCTATGAGCTGCTCGCCGACGCGGTAGAGCGGGTTGAGGCTGGTGAGCGGGTCCTGGAACACCATGCCGATGCGCTTGCCGCGGATCGGCCGCATGACGCTGGCCGGCAGATTGTCGATGCGCTCGCCCTTGAGACGCACCTCGCCGCCCGCAATCCGTCCGGGCGGCTCCAGCAGGCCGATAATGGCGGCGCCGGTCAGGGACTTGCCGGCGCCCGATTTGCCCACCACGCCCAGCACTTCACCCGGCGCGATATCAAACGAGACATCGTCGACGGCGACCAGCGAGCCTCGACGCGTCGGAAACTCGACGCGCAGACCTCTAACACTGAGAGCGGGCTCGCCCATTACGACACTATGGCTTGGGCGCGTAGAACTTCATGTACACCGCGTTCTGCGGCGACACGGGCAAGTCCCACTCTTTCTTCATGGCATACGCGAGTGCCTGCGTGTGCACGGGCAAGTGGGTGGTCTCGTCGTGCACGATGCTCCAGATCCTGGCGATGGTGTCATTGCGCTTTTCCTGGTCCGTTTCGCTCGACAGACTTTGGATCATCCGATCGAGCTCGGCGTTCGAATACCGCGTGGCGTTGTAGGAGCCCTCCTTGCCGGTACGGGAGTGATAGAGAAAGCTGAAAATATAGGCGCTGTCGAACGTCGGCACGCCCCAGCCAAGCAAATAGAATTCCGTCTCGGGCGGCTCCTTCTCGATCAGTGGGAAGTGCAGCGATTTCGACTGGGCAACGAGATTCACCTTTATGCCGATGCGCGCCATCATGGCAGCGGTGGCCTGACAGATGCCCTCGTCCGAGACGTAGCGATCATTCGGGCAGTGCAGCGTGACGGAAAAGCCGTTCGGGTAGCCGGCTTCGGCCAGCAGCTTCTTGGCGGCCTCTAGGTCCACCTTGGGAGGCGCGTCCATCTCCTTCGTGTAGCCATTGACGAACGGTGGCGCCAGCATTCCGGCAGGAATGGATTGCCCGCGCATGACCGCTCGCTTGATGGCCTCGCGGTCAATGGCCACGTTCATGGCCTTGCGCACGCGCTTGTCGGCAAAGGGATTACGGCCCTTGACGTCGGAGGTCTTGAGCTCGGGCGAGGACACGTCCATGCCGAAGAAGATCGAGCGGTTCTCGGGTCCGAAGTTCACTTTCAGGTTCGGCGTCTTCTCCAGCCGGGCGATGTCCTGTACCGGCACGTCCTGCACGAAATCGACCTCGCCCGACAGCAAGGCGGCGACGCGCGTGGCATCAGACTTGATGGTGAGGTAGGTGATCTCGCTGGCGCCGAGCGGGAACTGGCCCTTGCCCCAATAGGCATCGTTGAGCTTGATCACGGTCTTGACGTCCTGCTCACGCGACACGAGCACATAGGCGCCGGTGCCGTTGGTGTTGCGGACCGCGTAGTTGTCTTTTTTCTCCTTGAAGTCCTGCACGGTCGTCGTGTTGTTCGCTTCCGACCATTCCTTGTCCATCATGAACAAGTTGGTGAGGTAGGCCGGCAGCAGCGGATTGGGCCCCTTGGTCTTGATGTGAATGGTGAGCGGATCGGCTTTCGTTACGGTGTCGACGGAGGTCAGAAGCCCCCGCATTCCCGATGTCGGCTGCAGCGCACGATTGAGCGAGAACACGGCGTCGTCGGCATCGAAGGCGCTGCCGTTGTGGAATTTGACGTCCGCACGCAGCTTGAACTCCCAGACGGTCGGGTCGCTCGTGACCCTCCAGGACATGGCCAGCGTCGGCACCAGCTTGCCGTCGATGTCGCGCAACACCAGAGGCTCGTAAATGAGGTGCAGGAGATTGTGGGTCGGTCCCTCGTTCTGCGCGTGCGGGTCCAGCGTCAGCGCATCGCCTGAGCGGGCCCATTTGAGCGGTTTGGCGTCGGCCGCGCCTGCGAACAGGCCCATTGCCGCCAACAACATTGCAGTGTGCGCGGCCTTGCCGAGCTTCATCATGGTCTACCCTCCTTGTTTTGCCGCATCGGACACCATGGCAGCTACCGGAGCCTTGGGTTCAACGCATCACGCAGCCAGTCGCCGAGCAAATTCACCGCAAGCACCAGCGCTGCCAGGGTTACGCCAGGAAACGCCACCATCCACCAGGAACCTGAGAACAAGTACTTGTTGCCAATCTGAATCATCGTTCCAAGCGATGGCTCGTTGGGAGGCAGGCCAACGCCTAGGAAGGACAATGTCGCTTCGGTGATGATGGCCAGCGCCAGATTGATGGTCGCAATCACCAGCACGGGCGAGAGCACGTTGGGCAACACGTGCTTGAACATGATCGCCGCCCGTCCCATGCCGATCAGGCGCGCCGCCTGCACGTACTCCTTGTTCTTCTCCACCAGCGTCATGCTGCGCACGGTGCGTGCATACTGTACCCAGAACGCCAGGCCGATCGAGAACACCAGTATCCAAAATTGCCCGCCGGCCAGCTTCCCCTTGAAGATGGTCTGCGCCACGCCGTTGACCATCAGCGCAATCAGGATGGCAGGGAAGGTCAGCATCACATCGGCGATGCGCATGATCGCTGAGTCTGTATAGCCGCCGATGTATCCGGCGGCGAGGCCGAGCGAGACGCCGATGATGATGGCCATCAGGACGGCTAGCACGCTGATGGCCAGCGAGCTGCGCGTGCCATAGAGAATGGTGGACAGGATATCGCGCCCCTGGTCGTCCGTTCCGAGCAGAAAGCGCGGGTCGCCATCCTTGACCCAGGCTGGCGGCAGATTGGAATCGAGCAGGTTCAGCGACCCCAGATCGTACGGGTTGTGCGGTGCGATCAGCGGCGCAAGCACTGCAGCCGCCACCATGAGAGTGGTCAGCAGCGCTGCCAGCATCACCAGATTGGAGCGCGTGAAGCTGTGGAACAGATCACTGTCGAAGGCGCGACTGACAATGCCGCCCGTGGATGGGACGGTTGGCCTGGCGGTCCCGGCTCGGGGCGAGGTGATATCCGTCATTTCACTCATGCAGCAAGCCGCTCCTGTCAGATCTCGCGGCCAACGAGGCGGATGCGCGGGTCGACCCATACGTAGAGCAAGTCGACAATGAAGTTGATCAGAACAAATAGGAACGCGACCAGCATCAGGTAAGCCGACATCACCGGAATGTCGGCATTCTGCACGGATTGGATAAACAGCAGCCCCATGCCCGGCCATTGAAATACCGTTTCGGTGATAATGGCGAAGGCGATGATGGCGCCGAGCTGCAGGCCGATGATCGTGATCACCGGAATGAGCGTGTTCTTGAGCGCATGTCCGAAGTTCACGGCGCGGTCAGGGAGCCCGCGCGCGCGGGCGAACTTGATGTAGTCCGTGCGCAGCACTTCGAGCATCTGCGAGCGTACGAGGCGCGTGATCAGAGTCATCTGGAACAGCCCGAGCGTGATCGAGGGCAGGATTAGCGCCTTGAGCCCCGTGGCCGTCAGCAGACCTGTGCGCCAGCTGCCGAGCCGCACCACTTCGCCGCGGCCGAAAGACGGCAACACGCCGAGGTGCACCGCGAATACGTAGATCAGCAGGATGCCGATCAGAAACGTCGGCAGCGAGATGCCGACAAGCGAGACGGTGAGGAAGATTTTGGACAGCCACGAGTCGCGATGGATGCCGGTATACACCCCCATCGGGATGCCGAGCAGGATGGCAAAGAGCGCAGCGGAAAGAGCAAGCTCGAGCGTAGCGGGGAAGCGGTCTGCGATCATTACCGTGACCGGCTGCTTCACCTGATACGAGATGCCGAAGTCGAACCGGGCTGCGTTCCAGATGAAGCGGCCGAATTGGACGGCAATCGGATCGTCGAGACCGAGATCTTTTCTGAGCTGGAGACGATCCTCGAGGCTGGTGTCCTGTCCGACCATCTGGTTGACCGGGTCACCGACAAAGCGGAACAATACGAAAGCAAGCAACGCCACAGTCACCATGACTATGGCGGCCTCGAGCAGCCGGCGAATGACAAAGGCTAGCATGGCGGCATCGCATCAGCCTCACGCCGCCTAGCCCTTGGCGCACTCAAGGGGTCACCTCCATGAGACCAAACTCGTTCATGCTGGAGCAAGTCTACATTGCATCTATGCCTTGAATCTTGCTCCAAACTGTAAACGAATAGCTCGGGGCGGCATATGAGAGGCATGCGGTCCCATCTCGAACACGCCAATCGGAAAAAGGCAATGGACGGCATGATTTCCGATTCGGACACAGCCATGGAGATCTTGGATTTTTCCGTTCAGTTGCCGTTTCCACGACCTTGCGCATGGGAGCTGCCAGCCGCCCCTTGCTCGAAGCGGCTGGCCAATCCCTATCATTCATCTCAATCCTGCTTCTGCACCCAGTAGAGCAGGATCTGATTGTCTGCCCGTTGCGCGATCTTGGTTTTCTTGGACACGCCCCACACCAGCGCCTGCTGGTGCAGCGGGATCAGACCGACCTCATCGTGGATAATGGTGAACGCTTCGAAGATCAGGTCGTCGCGCTTCTTGACGTCCGCTTCTACCAGGATGCGCTTGGCCAGATCCTCGACCTTCGGATTGCAGTATCCGCCATAGTTGAAGGTGCCGCCCTTGCCGTCGGCATCACGGCAGCCGGCAATGTTAGAAATCACGTTCCAGCTGTCGAATGAGCCGGGTGTCCAGCCCAGCAGATTGAAGGAGGAGTCGTACTTCTTGGTCGGGCCTGCCTTCTCGAAATACTTGGCCTTGGGCTGCGCCAGAAGGTTCACCTTCACGCCGATGCGCGCCAGCATGGTGGTGGCCGCCTGGCAGATCGCCTCGTCGTTGACGTAGCGGTCATTGGGGCAGTCCATGGTCACCTCGAAGCCGCTGGGATAGCCGGCATCGGCGAGCAGCTTCTTGGCGGCGTCAGGGTCGTAGGCGTGGCGTTTGAACTCGGCCGAGCGCGAGTACAGCAGCGGCGAGATCAGGATAGCCGACGGCGCCGACAGGCCGCGCATTACCCGCGACTTGATCGCCTCGATGTCGATGGCCTGATAGAACGCTTTGCGCACGCGGGCGTCCTTGAACGGGTTCTTGCCCTTCACGTTCGAGTAGAGCAGCTCGTCCCGCATCTGATCCATATTGAGGAAGATGGTCCTGAGCTCGGGTCCCGACAGCACGTCCGTGCCGGGGTTGCTCTTGATGCGCTCCACGTCCTGCACCGGCACGGGATCCATCATGTCGATCTCGCCCGATAGCAGTGCGGCGACGCGCGTCGCGTCGGACTTGATGGTGGTGAAGATGACCTCGGTCAGATTGTGCTCGGGCTTGCCCCACCAGCTAGGATTCGGCTTGAAGACTGTTTTCACGCCGGGCTCGTGGCTGACGATCGTGAACGGGCCGGTGCCGTTGGCCTTGAGCGCGAAAGGATTGAGAGAGGTCGCCGTTGCTGCTTGCGCCTGCGTGGCACCGTTCGCCTCTGCCCACTTCTTGGAATAGATGTACCAAGTGTCCCATTCGTAATGCAGGATCGGATTGGGGGACGCCAGGACGAAATCGACCGTGTGATCATCGACCTTGACCGCCTTCATGTCGGCGGGCGCCCGCGATTTGATTTGCGAGCCGGGGCTGCGCATGCGGTCGAGGGAGAACACCACATCGTCGGCGACGAAATCTTCGCCGTTGTGGAACTTCACGCCTTTCCGCAAGTGGAAACGCCATTTTGTCGGTTCCAGAATCTCCCAACGCTCGGCCAGGCCCGGGATGATTTTCAGATCCTTGTCGCGCTTTGTGAGGCCCTCCATCACGTTGCCCATGGCGCCGAGCGTGAACGTCTCATTCAGCGTGTAAGGATCGAGCGCATTGAGATCGCCCTGGAATGCGTAACGAAAGGTCTTCGCCGTCGCGGGGGTCGCGGCGAGCGCAAGTGTCAGCGCTGCGGCAACACCCAATCTACGGAACCTCATCGGCTGTTCTCCTCGGAATCCCAGATGGCGCGGCCGGAAGCTGCCGCTTGCTGTGCTCCCTGCACAGGGCCCGGATATTGGCTTAAGTGCGCCCGCCGGTCCAGCGACGGTGCCGACTAACGATGCAGCGGCGTGCCTGACGTTTGCGCCACATTTTGTTGCATGCGCGAAGTCAAATTTCGTCCTCGGCAACCGCCTCCGACCAGGGCTGCTCGGGCTCCGTGGCGCCTTCGTTCATGCCGCCCGCGCGGCGAACCGCGCCGGCTATGGTGAAGGGGAAGGGGTAGACCACCGGCTCGGCCAGTATGGTGGTCAAGGCTGCATCCAGGGCGCGGCGCGTGGCCTCGGGCAGTCTGCGATCGACTGTCACCGCCGCCCCGCCGGAGACATCCACGCGCGGCTGGTGGAAGGCGGTATCGAGATCGAAGCCGTAGTCGGCGGCCATGGCGAGAAGCTGGAAGACGGCCGGGATGATGCGCCGGCCGCCACAGCCGCCGATGGCGATCTCGGTGTCTGCACCCGTCATTATGGTGGGCACGTAGTTGGAGAGTCCGCGGCGGTCGGGCGCCAGGCCGTTGGGGCCGCCAGGGCGCGGGTCGAACCAGTTGATGCCATTGTTCATGAGGATGCCGGTCTTCGGCAGCACTACCCGGCAGCCGAAGAGCGAAAGCAGCGTCTGTGTCAGCGAGACCATGTTGCCGTGCCGGTCGACGACCGAGATGTGCGTGGTGGAGGTCGGCAGGCTGCGCTCGCCGGCGTCGCCCATGCGCTTGAAGCGGTCGGTCCAGGCCGTTTCCAGCGCCTTGGCATAGGCCACGAAGCGCTCGCCGTCGGGCGCCGATCCCCGGGGCGTGCCGTGACGCTTGAGATCCTCGAAAGCGACCGCGAGCGTCGGCCCGCCCGTGAGCTCAGGTAGTACGTGGAGTGTTCGGTCACGGTAGGAGAACTGCAACGGCTCGACCACGCGTGGCGCCACCGCGGCAAGGTCGTCATGTGTGAGATAGCCGCCGAGCGCCTGCACGTCCTCGACGATCGCGCGGGCCAGCGGACCTTCGTAAAGCACTGCCGCACCGCCCTCGGCGATGGCGCGTAGCGTGCGCGCCAGGTCGGGCGCGGGCAGCCTCGGCTGGGCGAGACCGGCCTGGGGCGCGTTGGGCACCGGGGGCAGGCCGCCGCGCAGGAAACGCTGCGCCGTACCATGGTCCTTCTGAAGGTCGCCGAGGCCGCTGGCGATGACCAGCATCGTATGCCAGTCGATGACTGGTCCCTGATCGGCCAGCTCGACGGCCGGCGCCAGGAGCGCTCGCCAAGGCTTGGTGCCGAACATCTTGTGCACCAGCGCGATGCCGGCAGGCTCGGTGGGCGCGACCAGCGCCTTGGCGCCCACGGTATTGCGGTTGTCCTCGACCAGCGGCCAGCCGAAAAGGTTGCCTTCATCCAGGCCACCGGCCAGCGGGAAGTCCTCGATCTTCAGGCCCTTGGGGGAGCGGCCGCCGAAGTCGACGGCGGTGACTTTGCCCGTCTTCGCCTCGCGCACCAGCATGGCGCCGACGCCGCCGATGCCGCTCATCCACGGCTCGACGACCCCCACAGCGAATGCTGCCGCCACCGCCTGCATCGACCGCGTGGCCGCCCTCCTTCAGCACCCGCGCGCCGATCTCGGAGGCGATCCGGTTCTGCGTCACGACGATGCCGCCCCGAGAGCGTACCGAAGGTTTGCGTACCGTGCGTTTCAGCGACAGGTTGGGCGAGAGCGAACTGGCGATCGAGGGCACGGCGGCGGCTCCTTGTCTGCGATCAGGCCTGACCGAGATGCGCGATCAGTGCGTCGAGTACGGCGTCCGGCGCCTCGGCCATCATGATGTGGCCGGCGCCAGCAAGAGTTGTCGTTTTTGCACCGGCAATGAGTGCCGCAAGCTCGGCACCTTTCTTGGGCGGCGTCATGACGTCCGCCGTGCCGAGGATGAAGTGCGTCGGGCAGGTAACCTTGCGTGCCGCATCGGGGCCGGATGTCCACGCATTGCAGGCGGCCAGGTCGCTCGCCAGCACGCCGGGCCGGTTGCGATTGAGGAGGGCCCTCGAGCCGCCCGTCATCCACAGGCCCGGCGCGGGATGTCCGCCGAGTTTCGCCATGGGGCTGTGGCACCAGCCAGTCATCATGTCGTAGGCCTGCGCTGGCTCATTCCTCGCGGCTGCCAGCAACGCGGGATGTACGGGCATCGACGAGGAAACGCCCAGCAGCGCCAGCTGGGATACGCGTCCGACCGCACGCGCTGCCGTCTCAAGCGCGATAGCCGCCCCCATGGAATGGCCGACTATCGCGGCGCGTTCGATGCCGGCGGCGTCCATGAAACGCACGATCCAATCGGACATTGCCGCGATGCTCGGGAGCGGTGCGCCGTCGGTGCGGCCATGTCCCGGCAGATCGACGGCCAGAGCGGACCAGCCATGCCAGGCGAACCAGCGGCTCTGGAGCTGCCAGCACACGTGGTCCAAGCCGGCGCCATGAATGAAGAGAACCGCCGGGCGTTTGGCGTCGAAGGGGCGTCCCCCGGTGGCGGCAAAGACACGCTTGCCGTCGATTTCGAGAAGCATGCCTGCGCCCTCACTTACTCGGCTTTTGCGCTGCCTTGAGCGCCTGGTCCAGGTCCTCGACCAAGTCCTGCGGGTCTTCGAGTCCGATCGACAGCCGTACCAACTCCTCGCCGATGCCGGCCGCCGCCAGCTCCTCCGGGCTCATCTGCGCGTGCGTCGTGCTGGCTGGATGGATGACGAGCGATTTGGCGTCGCCGACGTTGGCCAGGTGCGAGAAGAGTTTCAGTCGCTCGATCAGAATTTTGCCGGCCGGCCTGCCGCCCTTGACGCCGAAACTCATGATGGCGCCAGGGCCGCGCGGAGATCTGCCGCTTGGCCAGCGCGTGATCGGCGTGGCTTTCGAGGCCCGGATACTTCACCCAGGCAACGGCAGCATGCTTCTCCAGGAACTGCGCCACCGCCTGCGCATTGGCGACATGCCGCGCCATGCGCACGGGCAGTGTCTCCAGGCCCTGCAGCAGATAGAAGGCGTTGGCGGGGCTCATGGTGGCGCCGAAGTCGCGCAGGCCCTCCGCTCGTGCCCGCATGATGAAGGCAGCCGGCCCGAACTCCTCGGCAAAAGCGAGGCCGTGGTAGCCGGCATAAGGTTCGGTCAACGTCGGGAATTTGCCCGACGCGGCCCAGTCGAAGCGACCGGAGTCGACGATGACACCGCCGATGGCGATGCCGTGCCCGCCGATGAACTTGGTGGCCGAGTGCATGACGATATCGGCGCCGTGCTCGAAGGGTCGGCACAGGAACGGCGTAGTGAACGTGGAGTCGATCATCAGCGGCAGACCCTGCGCATGCGCCACCTCGGCCACGGCCTCGAGGTCCAGCACCTCCAGGCCCGGATTGCCGAGGGTCTCGGCAAAGACAAGGCGCGTCTCCGGGCGGATCGCCTTGGCGAAGGCGGCGGGGTCGCGCGGATCGACAGCCGTGCTGGTGATGCCGAAGCGCGGCAGCGTGTGCACGAACATGTTGTGCGAGCCGCCGTAGATACGCGATGACGTGACGATATGGCCGCCCGCGCCCATCAGCGTGGCGATGGCGAGATGCAGGGCCGCCTGTCCGCTGGCGGTCGCCACTGCGCCGACGCCGCCTTCAAGCGCGGCCATGCGCTCCTCGAACACCGCCACCGTCGGATTGGAGATGCGCGAGTAGATGTGCCCCGCACGCTCCAGGTTGAACAGCGCAGCGGCATGGTCGGTATCTTCGAACACGTACGAGGTGGTCTGATAGATCGGGACCGCACGCGAGCCGGTTGCCGGGTCTGGACGCTGGCCGGCGTGCAGCGACAGCGTGTCGAAGCGCGGATAGCGATCGGTACTCATGGGGAGCCTCGGGGCTGTTTCAGGCGAACCCTATACTGCCGCCAGCGCAGGCCTCCAAGGCCGCAGTTTCCCTGCTGGTGGCTGTCAGCCCGATGATTCAAGTGGACGCCGCCCATGTGCCTGCCCTACCCATAAGGGGCCAGCCAACCACAACCTGGAGCGAAACCCCATGAAGCTCGTCCGCTTTGGCGCGCCCGGCGCCGAGAAGCCCGGTCTTTGCGACACGGATGGCACCATTCGCGATCTGTCGGCGCATGTGAAGGACATCACCGGCGATACCCTCTCGCCCGCCAGCCTCGACAAGCTGCGCAAGCTCGATGCCAAGACGCTGCCCGCCGCGCCCAAGGGCGTGCGTATCGGCGCGCCCGTCGGCAACGTGCGCAACTTCATCGCCATCGGTCTCAATTATGCAGACCACGCCAAGGAAGCCGGCCAGGAGATCCCCAAGGAGCCGATCATCTTCGCCAAGTTGCCCAATTGCATCGTCGGCCCCGACGACGACGTGATGATTCCCAAGGGCTCGACCAAGCTCGACTGGGAGATCGAGATCGCCTTCGTCGTCGGCAAGCGCGCGCGCTACATCGAGGAGAAGGATGCGGTCGCACATATCGCCGGCTACGCGATCTGCAACGATGTGTCCGAGCGCCACTTCCAGATCGAACGCGGGGGCCAGTGGATGAAGGGCAAGTGCGCCGAGACCTTCGGCCCGCTCGGGCCATGGCTCGTCACCACCGACGAGATCAAGGATCCGCAGGCGCTGCCCATGCACCTCGACGTCAACGGCAAGCGCATGCAGACCGGCAATACCCGCACGATGATCTTCACGTGCGCGCACATCCTGCACTACGTGTCGCAGTTCATGGTGCTGGAGCCAGGCGACGTGATCACGACGGGCACGCCGCCCGGCGTCGGCCTCGGCATGAAGCCGCCCGTGTTCCTGAAGGCGGGCGATGTCATGACACTCGGCATCGAGGGGCTCGGCAAGCAGACGCAGAAGGTCGTGCCGTTCAAGATGTGATGCACACTTCCCCTCTCCCCATGAAGAATGGGGGGAGGGGATTCCAGTTTGGAGTTATGGCATGTCCTCACTCACCGGTCGCGTGGCGATCGTCACGGGCTCGGCGCGCAACATTGGTCGGGCAACGGCGCTGATGCTGGCGCGTGAGGGTGCCTCTATCATGGTGCACGCGCGCAGCGACCAGACGGGCGTCGACGAGACGCGGCGCATGCTCGAGGCTGCCGGCTCCAAGGCGGACGGGCATCTCGCGGATCTTTCGACAGAGTCCGGTGCGCAGGGGCTGGTGCACGCCGCTGTAAAGAAGTTCGGCAAGGTCGATATTCTGATCAACAACGCGGCCATCCGGCGCAACAAACCGTTTGTCGAGCTGTCTTTGCAGGATTGGCACGATGTGCTCGCGAACAGTCTCGATTGCGCCTTCCTGTGCGCGCGCTACGCGGCGCCGCACATGATCGCCGGCAAGTGGGGCCGCATCGTCAACCTGGGTGGCATCACCATGTTTCGCGGGACGGCTGGGCGTGTGCACGTGGCAGCGGCGAAATCCGGCATGATCGGCATGACACGCGCGATGGCGACCGAGCTCGGTCCGCACGGCATCACGGTCAACATTGTGGCGCCCGGCAGCATCGACACGGTCCGCAGCGGTGCGGCCGGTGCGCGACCGCCGGACTCGTCTTCGCTCAGCATTCCCATGGGGCGCGAGGGCAAGCCGGAGGAGATCGCACACGTTGTGACCATGCTGTGCCGTCCGGAGGGCGCTTACACGACAGGCCAGACCATCGAGGTCAATGGCGGCGCCCACTTCAATTGATGCTGTGTGCGTAGGCCGCGAGCACTCATGCGCCGTTGCAACAAGGCTTGCCAGCGTTGCCGCTTCCCCGCACCATAAGGTCCGGACAAATGGTCAGGCGGGATTGCCGCCGGCAAACTTGTGGGAAGCGCCTTGAGTGACAGTGCGAACATCGTGGCAGAGACGGCGGCGCGCATTTTTGCCGACCTGGCCGACCCGCAAACCATCAACAAGGACAAGACCGGCGGCTGGAAGGCACCGTTGTGGCAGGCGCTGGAGCAGGCAGGGCTGACGCTCGCGTGGGTGCCGGACGATCTTGGAGGCGCTGGTGCGAGTCTCGGCGACGGTTTCGAGGTGTTGGGTGCCGCCGGCCGCGCGGCCGCGGGCGTGGCGTTGGCCGAGACGCTGCTTGCCGGCTGGCTGCTGGCGCAGGGGAAGATCGCCGCCCCGCCCGGTATGATGACAGTGGCTCCGGCACGGCCCGGCGAGCGCATTGCACTTGGCGCCGATGGCACGCTGAGCGGCCGTGCGCGAGCCGTCCCGTTTGCGGGCGACGCATTGCACATCGCAGTGCTTGCGCATGGGCCAAGCGGCATCAGCATCGCGCTCGTGGAGGCCAAAACCTGCCGCGTCGGTGAGGGCCGCACCCTTGCGGGCGACGCGCAGAGCGACGTCACGTTCGATCGCACGAAGCCGATCAAAGTGGCGCCAGCGCCGGAAGGGCTCGATCAGACGGTGCTTATGCTGATGGGCTGCACCGTGCGCGCCACCCAGGTCGCCGGCGCGCTGGAGGCGGTGCTGGCTATGGCGGTGCGCTATGCCAACGAGCGCGTCGCCTTCGAGCGGCCGATCGCCAAATTCCAGGCCGTACAGCACAACCTGGCGCGGCTTGCCGGCGAGGTTTCGGCCGCCATGACCGCTGCCGGCTCGGCCGCCGATACCATCGCGAGCGGCGAGGCCGACGCCGAGGCGCTGTTCCTCGAAGCCGCGTCTGGCAAGAATTCGCTGCGCCGAGGCCGCCCAGGAGGGTGCAGCGATCGCGCATCAGGTGCACGGCGCCATCGGTTTCACGCAGGAATATATCCTGCATCGCTATACGCTGCGGCTGCTGGCTTGGCGTGACGATTTCGGCAACGAGAGCTATTGGGCCGTGGAGCTCGGCAAACGTGTAGCCCAGCGCGGTGCCGACGAGCTTTGGCCATTGGTTGCATCGCGGTGAATGGTATGATGGCTTCATCCACCATGTTGGGCACCGCCTCACCAACTCTCCGGTGTCATCCTCGGGCTCGTTCCGAGGACCCATCGTTCCGCGAGTCCGGAAGAGCGGAGTTTGCCGTTACGCACCCTGTCCCACCATCCATCGAGCGTGCTGAGGGATGGATCCTCGCGACAAGCGCGAGGATGACATTAGTGAGTGTAGCGCGGCCTCGCATCCACTACTTAGACCTGGTGCAAACAAGAAGCCATCGGGCCACAGCATGACCACCAATCTCAGCTTCGATCAGATACGTTTGCCGGAGGAGTGCGGGGAGTTACGCCGCGACGTGCGCGCTTTTCTGACCGAGGAAGTTGCCGCCGGCACGTTCAGCCCCGATCGTTCGATCCACAGCGAGACGTTCAGCCGCGAGTTCAGCCGCAAGGTCGGCGCCAAGGGTTGGATCGGCATGACATGGCCGAAGAAATACGGCGGGCGCGAGCGCAACTTCCTCGAGCGCTATGTCGTGACCGAGGAATTCCGTGTCGCCAACGCGCCCGTGCGTCTGCACTTTGTCGCCGATCGCCAGAGCGGTCCGATCCTCCTCAAGTACGCGCCGGAGCGCATCAAGGCCGACATCCTGCCGCGCATCTGCCGTGGCGAGGTGTGCTTCGCCATCGGCATGAGCGAGCCCGGCTCGGGCTCCGACCTGTTCGCCGCCAAAACAAAGGCCACGAAGACGAGCGGCGGGTTCCTCATCAACGGCACCAAGATCTGGACCAGCAACGCGCATCAGGCCGACTACATGATCGGGTTGTTCCGCACCTCGCCGCCGACGAAGGAAAACCGCCGCCACGGCCTGACGCAATTCCTGGTCGACATGAAGACGCCCGGCATCGGCATCAATCCGATCCACCAGATCAGTGGTCAGCACGACTTCAATGAAGTGGTGTTCACCGATGCCTTTATTCCCGAGGATCACGTGCTGGGTGAGATCGACGGCGCCTGGAAGCAGGCGACGAGCGAACTGGCCTACGAGCGTAGCGGCCCTGAGCGTTTCCTGGAGACTTTCTACACGCTGATCGGGCTCGTGCGCGTGCTGGGACCAAACCCTGACCTGCGCTCTGCAGAAGGTCTCGGCCGCCTCGTCGCACAATTGCACACCCTGCGGCGCATGTCGGTGTCGGTGAACGGCATGCTGCAGGCTGGCAAGGAGCCGGTGGTGGAAGGTTCCATCGTCAAGGACCTCGGCACCATCTGGGAGCAGAAGCTGCCCGGCCGCGTGCGCGAGCTGGCGGCTTTTGCCGATACCGAGGAACTGGCCAATCGTGCCAGCTTCGAAGAGCAACTCGCCTTCGCCACCATCATCGCGCCCAAACTGACCATCCAGGGCGGCACCACGGAAGTGCTGCGCGGCATCATCGCACGCGGTCTCGGATTGCGCTGAGCATGGCTGATCTTTCGTCTCTGCTGTCCCCGAAATCTGTCGCTATCGTAGGCGCGGCGCCCGAAGGCTATGGCTTGCGCAGCCGGATCATGGAGACGATCCGCGCGCATCCTTACGCCGGCGCGATCTATCCGATCAGCCGCAGTCACCGCGAAATCTCAGGGCTCAAAGCCTATCCCAGCATTGCGGATGTTCCGGGGGCGATAAATCTCGCGGTGCTGATCATTCCTGCGAAGTTTGTGCCGGAGGAGCTGGAGCGCTGCGGACAGGCGGGTGTCAAATCCGCTGTCATCATCAGCTCCGGTTTTGCCGAGGAGCCGGGGGAAGCGGGCGCGAGCCTGCAGGGCCTCATTCGGCCGATTGCACAGCGCTACAACATGATCGTTATGGGGCCGAACTCGGAAGGCTTCGCCAATCTAGATGCTGCCCTGTGCCCGACATTCAGTCCCGCGGTCAGCGCCTCGCCAACGCCTCTGCTTCCGCCGAATCTCAGCAACGGGCGCGTTGCCGTCATCGCCCAGAGCGGCGGTATGGGCTTCTCCTTCTTCGACCGCGGCCGGCCGAAGCAGATCGCTTTCAACCACATCGTCACGACCGGCAACGAGGCGTGCCTGGAGACGTTCGATGTCGTCGAGCACCTGTTGAACGAGGGCAAGACGGACGCTTTTCTCCTGTTGCTCGAGGACGTCAAAACGGCGGACACGTTCCGCCGCGTGGCCGAGATGGCGTTGCGCGCCGGCAAGCCGCTCATCGTCAACAAGATCGGCCAATCGGACGCGGGCCGGCGCGCGGCCGCCTCGCATACGGCAGCGTTGGCGGGCTCGTATTCCGCCTTCCGCGCGATGGCGCGCCACTACGGGCTGATCGAGGGCGGCGATGTCGAAGAGATGGTCGACCTTGCTCAGGGGATGCTCACCTGCCGCGACAGGCTGCCGTTGGGGTCCCGAGTTGCGATTTGCACGGCGTCAGGGGGCGGTGGAGGCTGGATGGCGGATGGCTGCATCGCTGCTGGCCTGCAGGTGCCGGAACTCGATGCGCCGACGCGCAAGAGCATTGATGCGCATCTACCCTCTTACGGTACCTCGCAGAATCCTATCGATGGCACCGCCCAAGCGGTTCACAAGCTCGGATACGCAGGTATGGCGGAGCTGGTTGTCGACTCGCCGTCCATCGACAGCGTGATCGTCGTCATGAGCGGGCGAGCAGGACAGCGCGTGGTGGAGGAGCGCGACACGCTCCTGCGGGTCAAGCAGGCGGCCAGCAAGCCGATCCTGATGTGGAGCTACACGCTGCCGGCGCCGGAAACGATCACGACGCTGGCCGAAGTGGGCTATCCGCTTTTTACCAACATGCGGAACTGTGCGCGAACGCTGGCGGCGATGTCGTCCTACGCTGCAACGCGCGAGCGCTTCCTGAAAATCTCGGAGGTTCGCAGCGCGGAGCCGCGACAGCACGAGAGCGTTGCGGCTGGTCTGCGCAATCCGGCCCGTGTTCTCACGGAGGCTCAGTCCAAACCTCTGCTGGCTGCCTACGGCATCTGCCGTGCCGACGATCGTCTGGCCCGGTCGGTCGATGAGGCTGTCGCCGCATTCAACGCTCTTGGCGGCCGTCCTGTAGCACTGAAAGTGCAATCGCCGGACATCCTGCACAAGACCGAAGCCGGCGCCGTGGCGCTCAAGCTCGACACGGCTGACGCGGTGCGCCTTGCCTATGAGCGTGTGCGCGAGTCCGCCAAACGCTACGCACCAAGTGCTGATATCCATGGGGTGCTGGTGCAGCCCATGGCAGCTCCGGGCCGTGAGGTGATCCTGGGTGTCAACCGCGACGAGACGTTCGGGCCGCTGCTGATGCTGGGGCTCGGCGGCATTCATGTCGAGGTGCTGAAAGATGTCGCGTTTGCGCCGGTTCCGCTCACGCACGAGGCGGCGCGTGATCTCATCGGCCAGCTCCGCGGCGCGGGCCTGCTCGGGGCGCATCGCGGCCAACCGGCGGCGGACGTACAGGCGCTGGTGGACATGATCGTTCGCTTGTCTGAGTTTGCCGCCGATCATGCGCAGGAGATCGCCGAGATCGATATCAATCCGGTTCTGGTGCACCCTGAAGGCCAAGGCGTCACGGTCGTCGATGCTTTGATCGTAAAACGGCGTGGGACGTAATAGGTCGCGGGCATGACCCGAGGGACGTTGGAGAAAGGAAGTTCACATGGGTCCGTTCAAAGACATCGGCGTGGATCGTGACGGCTTCGTCGCCACCATCGAGATCCGCCGCCCTCCCAACAATTTCTTCGACATCTCGCTGATCAATCAGATTGCCGATGCGCTGGATGCGCTGGATGCCGACAGCGGTTGCCGCGCGGTTGTGCTGGCGGCGCAAGGCAAGGCGTTTTGTGCCGGCGCCAACTTTGGCGATGGTCAGCAACTCTCGCGAGAGGGTTTGCGCCCAGGCGAGAAGGACACCATTGCTACGGCCGGACACCTCTACATCCAGGCCGTGCGCCTGTTTCGCGCCAAGAAGCCGATCGTCGGCGCTATTCACGGCGCGGCTGTCGGCGGTGGCCTCGGTCTGGCGCTGGTGCCGGATTTCCGCGTCACCTGCCCTGAGGCGCGCTTCTCGGCCAACTTCACGCGGCTCGGATTCCATCCGGGCTTCGGGTTGACCACGACGCTGACCGAGCTGATCGGCCCGAGCAAGGCGGCGATGATGTTTTACACGAGCCGACGGGTGACGGGCGAAGAGGCTGTCAAGATCGGTCTCGCCGACGTGCTGGCGCCGCAGGCGGAGGTGCGAGCAGCAGCGCAGAAGCTCGCCGCTGAGATCGCCGAGAACTCGCCGCTCGGCGTCGTTGCCACCCGAGGAACGATGCGTCACGGACTTGCCGACCGCGTCCTCAAGGCCACCGAGCGTGAGCTTGTCGAGCAGACGCGGCTGCGCGCGACCGAAGACTTCAAGGAAGGCGTCAAGGCGGTGTCGGAGCGGCGCGTGCCGAACTTCCAGGGGCGGTGAGGCGGCCGCTCATGTCTTGGGTGCAGTCTCGGGCTCCGTGCTGGTGGCGGCAGGGCCGTCAGCGGCGACACTAGTCGCTTCCTTCGGCGTTTCCTTGACGGTTTCCTTCGGAGCGTCCTTGGCAGCAATCTTGGGTGGCTCTGGAACGGGCGGAAGCTTGGCGCTGCCCGCATGACGGCCCGCCACCATCCAGTAGGCAAAGCCGGCGACGAAGCCCGTGGTCAAGAACGCAACCAGCGGATAGTGGCTGTTGACGACCGACCAGCTCTGACCGGTGGGCTCGGCCAGCCACTGTGCGGCAAATCCCAGCAAGGCGATGACGATGCCGGCGATGGCGTAGTACGTCCAATCACGTACTTTACGCCACTCGGCGATGACGACGGCAATGAAGGCGAAAAGGACCGAGAAAAGTGCGCTCTGCGTTGCCGCCGCCAGCCACAACAGGCCGAAGCCCCCGAAACGCTCGCCGCGCTCGTCCGCCGGCAGGGTGGTCAGCCAGCTCGTGACCTCCTCTGGAGTGTGGACGAACAGCAGCGTGGTGAGCGCGCCCGCAAAGCAGGCCGCTATGAAGCCGATGAGCACGCGCAGAACAGTTCGCATGGCCTCCTCCTCGGCGGGCCGTGGGCCACAGCCTACCGCCCTCGGGGCAAGACTAGGCGGCGGAATTGTCTCACTTCAACGAGAATATGTCGCCGTCGCGGCAAGCGCGTGACGGCTCAGGCATTTCGTCCGGCAATCAGCCAGTAGACGAAGCCGCCGGCGAATCCGGCTGTAGCGAATACCTGCCAGATGGTGCCGAGCGGGCTCAGGTCAGCCGATAGCGTTCCGACGCGCGCCAGCAACGGCATGGCGGCAAGCGCCGCGCCTCCGCCCAGGATGTAGTAGACCGAGGAGCGGATACGCCCGACCTCGCCGATGATGACCAGCAGCAGGGCCGGCACGATGGTCGTCGCGGACGCCAGAGCCAGCGCCTGCCCAGCAAGATCGATCAGTCCAAGCCACTCGGAGAGCTCGACGTTGCGCCCGTAGGCGGCGTGCGTCACGCGCTCCATGCCGAGCGAGAACAGAATGAACAGCGCTGTCGCGGTGCCCAACAGGAAGCCGAGCGGCACCATGATCAGCCGGCCGATGGCGCGCAAGATCACGACAGTGTTCCCCCTTCCCCTACCGGCTACGCTTCGGCCTGCGCTCTCTCGCTAGCCTTGAGGTTGACGCTCTCGGATCGCAGCTGGCCGCACGCCGCCAGAATATCGCGCCCGCGCGGCGTGCGCACAGGGCTGACGTAGCCCGCGCGGTTGACGACATCGGCGAATTTCTGGATCGCCTCGTCCTCGGAGCAGACGTAATCAGTGCCGGGCCAGGGATTGAACGGAATGAGGTTGATCTTGGCCGGGATGCCGGCCAGCAGCTTCACCAGCGCACGGGCGTCGGCGAGGCTGTCGTTGACGCCCTTCAGCATGACGTACTCGAAGGTGATACGACGCGCGTTGGACACTCCGGGATAGGTGCGGCAAGCGTCCAGCAGCTCGGCAATCGGGTATTTGCGGTTGATCGGCACGAGCTTGTCGCGCAGTTCGTCGCGCGTCGCATGCAGAGAGATAGCAAGCATGGTGCCGGTTTCCGCGCCCCAGCGGGCGATCTGCGGCACTACGCCGGACGTCGACAGCGTGATGCGCCGCTTGGAGAAGCTCAATCCCTGGCCGTCGGCCGCGATCATCATGGCCGTCTTGACGTTGTCGAAGTTGTAGAGCGGCTCGCCCATGCCCATGAGCACGATGTTGGTGATCTTCTTCTCGCTGGCGGGCAGCATGCCGGCGTCCTGCGGCGGGGCAACGCCCGGCCAGTCGCCGATGCGGTCGCGCGCCAGCAGGATCTGACCGACGATCTCCTGCGCCTCGAGATTGCGCACCAGGCGTTGTGTGCCGGTGTGGCAGAAGGAGCAGGTGAGCGTGCAGCCGACCTGGCTCGAGACGCAAAGCGTGCCGCGGTCTGTCTCGGGGATGTAGACGGTCTCGATCTCGGGCGGACGTGCCTCGTGGCCGCGCCGCGGCAGGCGCAGCAGCCACTTGCGCGTGCCATCGGCGGAGATCTGCTCGGTGACGATCTCGGGCCGCTCCAGCGTGTAAGCGGCCGCCAGCCGTGCGCGCAGGTCCTTCGACATGTCACTCATAGTGTCGAACGAGGTCGCCCCACGCACGTAGAGCCAGCTCCAAAGCTGTTCGGCGCGCATCTTGATCTGTTTGTCCGGCACACCAATGGCCGCGAGCGCACGGCTGAGGTCATCACGACCGAGGCCGGCCAGTGCCGGCTTGGCAGATGTTGATCCATCTGCAGCACCAGTTGGTGTCTTGTCGAGGATGAGAACCATGTAAATCGCCAGTCCTTTGGCGCCTATTTAGCTCCGAAGCCGTGCCGGGGCTATGCCGATTGAAGCCTGAGTCCTATTTCGGTGCTGGTTCCGCGTCGGGCGCGGGCCTGCACTGTCGAATCCTGCTTGATCCTCAGCCTCAATGTCGGCAGTTTATTTGGTTGGGAAGAGACGCGACGGGAGAGCAGAGGCGATGCAGGCCCTCAATTACGACGACTTACGGCGGCTGGCCAAGCGGCGGTTGCCGAAGGTCGCATTCGACTTCATCGAGGGCGGCGTCGAGGACGAGGACGGCCTGCACCGCAACGACTGGGCGTTCCGCAACGTGCGGCTGGTGCCCAAATACCTTGTCGATGTCACCAAGCGCAATCAATCGACGACATTGTTCGGCCGCACCTACTCGCACCCGTTCGGTATCGCACCCACGGGCGGCCTCGGCTTCTTCAGGCACGGTGCCGACCTGATGCTGGCCGAGGCGGCGCGGGACGCCAACGTGCCGTTCATCATGTCCGGCGCCTCCACGGCATCGATCGAGGATCTGGCGAAAGTGGCGCCGCAGCACGGCTGGTATCAGCTCTACGCGGCACGCAACAAGAAGATCTCCGAGGACATGATTCGCCGCGCGAGGGACGCCGGCCTTTCCACCCTCGTGCTGACCGTCGACGTGCCGGTGCACTCCAACCGCGAGCGCAACCGCCGCAACGGCTACAGCCGGCCGCTCAAGCTTCCGCTCAAGACCAAGCTCGAGGCGCTGCTGCACCCGAGCTGGTGCATCGACTACGTCAAGAACGGCGGCCAGCCGATCCTGCCGAACTGGGCGCCCTATGCCTCCAACGGCAAGGATGTGGAGACGGTGGCGGAGCTGGTGGCGGCGCAGACGACCGCGCCGCTGACCTGGGATGACATCAAGCGCTTCCGCGATTTGTGGCCGCGCTCATTCGTTCTCAAGGGCATCATGCATCCGGAGGATGCCCGGCGCGCGGCAGCCCTCGGCGTGGACGGGCTGATGGTTTCCAACCACGGTGCGCGCCAGCTCGATCGCGCACCTTCGCCGATCGAGGTGCTGCCGGCCATCAAGGAGGCTGTCGGCGAGAAGATGACGCTGATGCTCGACAGCGGCATCCGGCGCGGCGCGGACATCATGGCCGCGTTCTGCCTGGGCGCGAAGTTCGTGTTCGTTGGCCGCTGGACGCTGTATGGGGTTGCCGCAGCGGGACTGCCCGGCGCGCGGCAGGCGCTCGAGATCATGCGCAACGAGGTCGACCTCTCGATGGGTCAGATGGGCGTGCCGGACCTGTCGGTTCTTGGTCCCGACTTCGTCATGTGGGACAAGCCGGAGGACCTGCGGCGCAATCAGCGGCCTTGAGCAGCAACGGCGCCCTCGTACCAACCTCAGTCCAGTTGGTCGTGGTTCAGAGCGCATAGAAAGCGATAGCCGCCGACGGCGGCGCCGTCGCCGATGGCAGGGGTGAGAACGCGCGCGATCTCGGCCAAGTCGCGGTCGCGCGTCGCCTCGACGATGAAGGCGCCGGCAATCGATTGATCCTCGCCGCCGCGCAGGCCCTGCTCGATGGAGCGGGTGCCGGTTCCCTCTGCCACAGCCTGCCAGATTTCGGCGCGCACGGCCAAGTGAGCCTCGATCAATTTCTCTGCCTGGGTTTGCAAATCGGTGCGCGCATTTGCAAAAGCTGCGGCCTCGCTCCAGCGCGCCGCCAGCATGTAGGCGCCGCGCAGCCGGCCGACTCTGTGCACCTGCTGGCAGGCCGTTCGGCTGGCATTGCGGAAAATCTTCTCGCCCATGATCTTGCGCGTCCAGGGGGTGGGATTGTTGGAGCGCTCGAGATAGGCGGGCGAGACCAGAACCTCCGGCACATCCACCTCGTAATACGTAAAGAAGCGCGGGCTGGCGCCGCCGACGGCCTCGTAGCGGCGGCCGAAGCGAAACCCAGGCACGCCAACGCGCTCGGGCAGATGCTCGTTGCGATACCAGTCCTCGTACTCCGCCTCGCGCATACGATCGCAATCATTCCAGACGGCAAGGATGCCGGGTTGCTGCTGACTCACGATTTGGCCTTCCGCTGCTTGGCAATGATGGCGCGGGGCGCCGGGGCGTAGGCGGGTGTGCCGTAGGCCTCGAACAAGGTGCGAGAGACGTCGTGATGGCGGGCGAGATCGCCGCGCTCGACGCGCTCGATGGGGCCATCGGGATAGCCGAGGCCGAGGCGGCAGGTGAGGTCCATGTCCTTGGCCGTTGCCAGACCCTCATCGAGGAAGCGCAGCGCCGCGTTGTACTTCGGCCGTACCAGACGATCGATGATGCGGCCGGGCTGGTCCGAGCTCACGACGACCGTCAAGCCTGCGGCCTCGAAGATGGTGCGGGCGGCGGAGATGGCGCTGTCCTTCGTGCGAGGCTGGCGCACCAGCTCCACGAGCTTGGAGGGCGGATCATCGCCGTTGCGATAGCGCGCGAAGCCCACGACGTTGGAACCCTCCTCGCCCGCCTGCTGGCCGGTGTGGACGCCAAGGCACTCGGTGTCGAGCTCGACGAGGATCGCGGTTTTGCCTTCGTCCTTCACGAACGGAGCCTTTAGATAAATTGCAACATCGCCTTCCGCGCTGGCGCCTGCAAGAAAAGCATCGCCCTTGGGGAACGAGCGGCTGTCGCCCTTCTGTATGATCGAATAGCGCATGGCCTTCAGCCCCCGAACATCTTGTTGCTGTCGTACTCGAAAAAGCCGCAGCCGGATTTGCGGCCAAGTCTGCCAGCCGCCACCATGCGCGTGAGCAGAGGCGGCGCGGCGGCGCGCGGGTCCAGCGTCACCGGGTAGAAGGCCTCGCAGAGACGAACCTGTGTATCGAGGCCGACGAGGTCGATGAGCTCCAGCGGGCCCATCTTGTAGCCGAGCGCGATCTTGATGGCGGTGTCTACGTCGGCCGGGCTGGCGACGCCGGCTTCCACAGCACGGATGGCGTCATTGTTGAACGGCACCAGCAGCGCATTGAGGATGAAGCCGGGCTTGTCCTGGGTTTTCACGGGAAGCTGTCCCGCCTGCTCGCACCAAGCCCAGGCGGTTTTCAATGTCTCGTGCGACGTGTTGATGCCGGGCGAGACCTCGATGAGCTTCATGAGCTGCGCCGGCAGGCAGAAATGCAGGCCGACGACGCGATCGTCGCGGCCGGAGCCGGCGGCGATCTCGGTGATCGACAAGGTCGAGGTGTTGGAGGCGAAGATGGTGTGCGCCGGACATACCTTGCCGAGCTTGCCGAGCAGATCCTTCTTTACGGTGAGGTCCTCGAACACGGCCTCGATGACGAGATCGGCCGCAGCGAGGTCCTCGAGTTTGGTCGTGCGTGCAAGGCGCGTGATGACCGCGTCCTTGTCGGCGGCAGTCATCTTGCCGCGCTCGACCGACTTGGCGAAGAATCCCTCGGTCTGCTTTGCAGCGCGCTGCAGGGCCGGTTCGGCCGTGTCGTAGCAGAGCGTGGCGAAGCCGGCGCGTGCGGCGACGATGGCGATGCCGGCGCCCATGGTGCCGCCCGCGCCGCATACGGCAACGGTCTTGATGCTGGCTGTCATTTGTCGGCGAAGCTCCGGCCGATGAGTTGGCGATGGACCTGGTTAGTGCCTTCCCAGATCTGGGTCAGCTTGGCGTCGCGCATCAGGCGCTCGACGCGAAACTCGCGGATATAGCCGTAGCCGCCGTGCATCTGCACGGCCTCGGTGGCAATGCGCATGGCAAGGTCGGTTGAGCGCATCTTCACCATCGAGGCTTCGACGCCGATGTCGGTGGCGCCACTCTCGACCAGGGCTGCCACGTGGTCGAGCCACAGCTCGCACATGGCGAGGTCGGTCGCCATGTCGGCGAGCGAGAACTGGTTGCCCTGGAAGTCGATGACGCGGCGACCCGAGAGGCGGCGCTCGTTCATATAGGCGACCATATCGCCGAACGCCGCTGTGGCGATGCCGAGCGCATGCGCTGCGATGCTGGGCCGCGACTTGTTGAGGCACTGGAACAGCAGTTTCAGGCCGCCGCCGGGTGCGCCGATGAGATTGGCTTTGGGCACACGCGGCGCCCTCGAATTTGAGCTCGACAGTCGGCGCCGCACGGTGGCCCATCTTCTTCTCGGCGCGACCGATGGAGAAACCAGGCGTGCCCTTCTCGAGGATGAGCGCCGTGATAGATGCGCGCGCGTCGTCGATCTCGCTCCATTTGCCGAACAAGAGGATCTCGTCGGCCACGTCGCCGTTGGAGATGAAGATCTTGCCACCGTCGATGACGATGTGGTCGCCGCTCGGCCGGAAGCTGGTGGTCATGCCGGTGGCGTCGGAGCCGGCATTGGGCTCGGTGATCGCGAGCGCGCCGAGGCCGCCTTCGGCGATGCGTGGCAGCAGGCGCTGCTTCTGTTCCTCGGTGCCGAAGTCGATCAGCGGTTTCAGGCCGTGGAAGGTGGTGGCGTAGATGATGCCGGTCGAGGCGCAGGCTGCCGAGATGAGCTGCACGACCTTGAGATAGACCCGGTAGCGCATGGGCGCGCCGCCATAGGCCTCCTGCACGAAGATGGCGTTGAGGCCGAGCTGGTTGATGGCCTCCATGCTCGCCTGCGGATAGGCCTCCGCTTCGTCGTAGGCTGCGGCCGACGGCGCGATGACGTCGCGGCAGATACGCTCGACAGACTGGATGAGCTGGCGCTCGTCCTCGCTCCAGTCCCGCCGCCGCTCCAGCTCCTCGAAGACCCTCCTTGCTTCGGGGGAGGGGTGGGGGTGATCCGAACTCGGAACAAGCGTTCGCCCTGACCCTCCCCCGCGTCGCGTGAAGAGCGCCTCCGAGGTGCGCCATCAGCTCATCGCCATCTGCCCGTCGATGTAGATCGTCTCGCCGGTGAGGAAGCCGATGTCGGCCGCGAATAGCGAAACAACGAAACGCGCAACCTCCTCGGGCTCGCCGGCGCGGGCGACGGGGATGCTCTTTTCCAACCAGCGGCGGAAGCCGTCGTTCTTCAAATACTCCTTGTTGAGATCGGTGGCGATGAAGCCGGGCGCCACGTTGACCACGCGCACCTTGTCGGGCGCCCATTCCACCGCCAGGCAGCGGGTGATGGCGCCGACCGCGGCTTTTGACGCGCAGTAGGAGAGCGAGCGCGGCACGCCGAGCTTGTCGTAGAACGAGCCGATGTTGACGATCAGCCCGCCGCCGCGAGCCTTGAGGTGCGGGTAGACCTCGCGCGCAGCCATCAGCACGGAGGTGGCGTTGTTGCGCATCAACCGCTCGAAGTCGGCGGCCGACAGGGAAGCGCTGTCGGTCTCCTCATAGAGCCCGGCATTATTGACGAGACCGGCGATCGGACCTTCCGCAGCAACCGCGGCAACGGCTGCCTTGATCGAAACTTCGTCCGATACGTCGCACCGGTAGCGCCTTGCCGGCGACGGATTGACCCGAGCGCGTCAGGCCGGCCACCGCATATCCTCGCGCGGCGAGCTCGGACGCGATCGCTGCGCCGATGCCACGGCTGGCGCCGGTAACTAAAATCGCTGCCTTCAGGCATCGATGAAGCCCGGTTTGCGCTTTTCCTCGAACGCAGTCGTGCCCTCTGCGGCATCCTTGGTCTGGAACGCCAGCGTAGACAGATCTGCCTCGATCTTCAGGCCCTCGTGCACGGGCACGTCGAGCGCGCGTTTCACAGCGCTGCGCGCCAGCGCCAGAACGGGGAGCGAGTACCCCGTGAACTCGCGCGCGAAGGCCATGCCGGCGGCAACCGGATCGCCCTCGACGATGCGGTTGACGAGGCCGATGCGGAAGGCTTCCTCGGCGCCGACGGTGCGGCCGGTCATGATCATCTCCAACGCCCGCGCCTCGCCGACCACACGCGGCAGGCGCTGCGTACCACCGTAGCCGGGGATGAGGCCGAGCTTGATCTCGGGCAGACCGACCTTGGCGTTGGCTGTCGCAAGCCGGAAGGTGCGACGCCAGCGCCAATTCGAGGCCGCCGCCGAAGGCGTAGCCATTGATGACGGCGATGGACGCGATCGGCAGGGTGTCGAGCTTGGAGAAAACGGCCTGACCCAGCTCGGCGCCACGCTTCTGCGCGATCAGGTCGCGGTTGCGCAACTCCTTGATGTCGGCGCCGGCGCAGAATGCCTTCGTACCCGCGCCGGTGATGATGAGCGCACGGGCCTTCGACTTGGCCACCTCGTCGAAAGCGCGTCCGATGTCCTCGATGATCCTGAACGACAGCGCGTTGAGCGCTTCCGGTCGGTTCAGCGTGAGGACTGCGAATTCCTCGCGCGTGGTCAGCTCGACGGCCATCACGCCACCTCCTGTTTGCCGCTGTAGCGGACCGGCGCGGGCTCGAGCTCACCGCGTTTGACCATTTCCACCAGCGTGCGCTTGAGGATCTTGCCGGATGCGGTAAGCGGAAACGCATCGACCTTCAGGAAATACTCCGGCATGTCGTACTTGGAGAGCCCTTCGGCGGCGAGATGCGCCAGGAGATCGTCGGGTGTCATATCGCCGATGATGGCGATGCACACGCGCTCGCCGAGCCGCTCGTCGGCGACCGGGAACGCCGCGCAGCGGCCGACCGCCGGATTGCGCAGCGCCAGCGCCTCGATGTGGGCGGGATAGATGTTGTGGCCGCCGCGGATGATGAGGTCCTTGAGGCGGCCCTCGATGCGCAGGTTGCCCTTGGCATCGAGCACGCCGAGATCGCCGGACAGGAACCAGCCGCCGCGATTGAAGCTCGCCTCGGTCGCCTCCTGGTTGGCGAAGTAGCCCAGCATCAGCGCGGCTCCGCGACCGCCGATCTGTCCAACCGTGCCCGGCGGCACCTCGCGGTCCTGGTCGGCCGGATCGAACAGGCGGATCTCGTAGGCCGGTCCGCCGCGCCCGCAGGTCTCGATGATGGTGGCGGTGTCGTCGGTCGGGTGTGTGTACTGGTGCGAGGAGTTCTCCGTCATGCCGTACACGTTCTGCGGCTTGATGCCTTGCGTTACAAAGGCTTCGGCGACCGTCGGCGGGATGGGCGAGCCCGCCATGTAGAAAACCTCCACCTTGCCCAGCCGCGCCAGTCCACGTTTCTGCTGCTCAGCCAGGACATCCATCGCGTGCGTTGGCACGCCCATGCAGTAGGTGGCGCCGGTTTCCACGATCCAGTCGATGCGCGCCATGCGCGGTGGTGGATCGTCCGTGATGAGCGTGCAGCCGGCGATCAGCCACTGCGCCGCCGCCACCCAGGCGATGTGATGCGACAGGGGCGACAGGGTCAGCAGGCGCGTGTGCGGCCCATGCTTCCAGTCGCGCACCATGTCGCGCGGATTGGCGAGCAGGGAGTTGTCGGAGTGCATGACGCACTTAGGCGCGCCGGTCGTGCCCGAGGTGAAAGCGAGATAGCGCACAGTGTCGGGGCTTTCCCAAACAGGCGTTGTGCACGGCTGCGACAGGGGTGGCGGCAAGCGCGCCGCATCGTAGGTGCGCTCGAGCGAGGGCACGTCTTTCAGCACGGCGCGGATATCGGCCTTCGCGCCATCTGCACCCCAGCCCCTCTCGGTGACGAAGGCGCGCGCGCCGAGCCGGGTCAGCAGCGTGCCGATCTCCGCGCAGGTGTAGGTGCGATGCAGTGAGGGATTGCAGGCAAAGCCTTGGCGTGCGCAGGCCAGAAACGCGACCACGGCCTCGAGCCGGTTTCCCATCCAGAGCGAGACGATATCGCCGGGCACGAGACCAGCATCGACCAGATCGAGAGCCAGCGCATCAACGTGAAGCTGCAGCTCGCGCCAACTCAGCTGCCGCGTGCCGTCGCGCAACGCCGGCGCATCGGGCCGCTCGCGCACGTGCTTGGCCATCAGGGCATAGAAGGTCTCGTGGCCCCAGAGACCCGCCTCGGTGTAGGCCCGCGCCCGCGCCGGATCGTGCAGCGTCAGGTAGGGACGCATGCTCAGCTCCCGAACTTGCTCGGATCGGGCTTGCGCTTCTCGGCGAACGACTTGGACAGCTCTTTCGCCTCGTCCGTGTCGAGATAGCCGCGCAGCAACAGATCGTGCGCCATGCGCGAGAGACCCGAGACGCCGCCGTGCCGCGCGTTGAACGCTCCCTTGATTGCCGCCAGCGCAAACGGTCCACGCTCGGCGATCTCCAGCGCCATGGCCCGCGTCTCCTCCTTCAGCTTGTCGTCGGGCACGACCTTGTTGACGAGGCCCCACTCCAGCGCCTGCTGCGCGGTCAGCCGGATGTTGCGGAACCACATTTCCTTGGCGCGCTTCTTGCCGATCAAATCCTCCAGGTGCCAGGTGCCGTAGCCTGCATCGAAGCGAGCCCATCATCGGTCCGACCTGACGGAAGACCGCGCTTTCCTTGGCGATGGTGAGATCGCACACGCAGTGCAGCACGTGGCCGCCGCCGACTGCAAATCCGTTGACTGAGGCGATCACGGGCTTCTGCAGCTTCTCGATCAACTCGTACATTTCCAGGGTCGGCAGCACGCCGGCGTAGAGGTTGGTGTCCTCCATGCCGTCCTTGCGCCCGCCGATGCAGAAGAACTTGTCGCCGGCGCCGGTCAGCACGATGACGCGCGTGCGCGTCTCGCGCCGGATCGCATTGATGCAGTCACGGATCTCATGGCACGTGACGTGGGTGAACATATTGCCGTCGTGCGGCCGGTTGAGCGTGATGGTCCCGATGGGGCCGTCTTCCTCGTAGATGATGGTCTCGAAAGCCATCTGGCGTCTCCTCCTGGCCGCGGGCTTCAGCGGCGGCTCCGGCGTCCTGATCTTGCAAAGCCGGGACGACAAGTCCAGTGCACTGGCTTGCCCTCAGCCTCAATCGGCGGCGACGACCTCGGAACCCTCGTCAGCGGCGCGCCGGAAGAGCACGCGGCCGTCGCGGTCCGTCTCGCGCACGGCACGGCCGCGGCCGACCAGATAATTCGCGTGTGCGATCGTCTCGGACAGGGCATGGCGGCCCTGGCCTTCCGCCACGGCCTTGGGAAAGAGGCCGTGCGTGAGCGCCATGGTCGTGGCCGGCGCATCCATCAGGCGCGCCAGATGGTCGAGCCGCATCTCGTGGTGCTGGGCAAGTTGCGTGACCCGCGTATGCAGGCCCTTGAACGGCAGACCATGCGACGGCAGCACCAGCGTGTCGGCCGGCAGGGCGCGGAAGCGTTCCAGAGAGGCCAGGTAGTCGGCCAGCGGATCGGCCAGCGGCTCGCCCCAGTAGACGCCGATCATGGGTGAGATCTTCGACAGCACCTGGTCGCCGGCAATCAGGATGCGGTCGGTCTCGCACCAGAACGAGGCGTGCTCGAGGGCGTGTCCGCCACAGGCCATGACGCGCCACTGGCGACCGCCGAGCGCTATCACATCACCGTCGCGCAGCCGCTCCAGCGCGCCGGGCATCTCGCCCAGCAGCGCGTGTGTGCGCCGCCGGTCCTCGCGGAAGGCGTCGATGGTCTGGGTGTCGCAGCCATGCCCCTGCATGAAGCGAACGGTCTCGGCACGCATGGGCACCTGGGACTCGGCGAGCCGCACCTGCGGCGACAGCCATTCCACGAGCGTGGCGGCGAACGGCGCATCGGTGCGCTCGACCAGCCAGCCGGCGAGGCCGACATGATCGGTGTGTCCGTGCGTAGCGACGATGCGATTGATGCGTCCGCTGGAGAGGACGCCGCCCAGCAGAGTTTCCCAAACCTCGCGTACCTCGGGCGTGCCGGCGCCAGTGTCGATCAGCGTCCAGCCATCGGCCTCGCGCAGCAGCCACACGTTGACATGGTTGAGGCGGAAGGGAAGCGGCAGCCGCGCCCAGAGAATGCCGGGCGCGATCTCGATGGTGTCGGCTCCGCCCGGCGGCGTCTCGTAGAGGTAGCGGAGCTGGCCGTTGGCACCAGGCATGAAATGGCGGTGTCCGGGCTGGAAAGGTCGCGGAAGGTATTGTCCGGACAATTCCCTAGCGCAATCCTGCGGCCTTGGCCATCGGCTTGCTGCAATGCAGCGATGCGTCTGGCTGGAGGGTCAGAAGCGCCACGCCACCGGCTCGGCGCCGGTCCTTTGCGCAACCGACTGCGCCGCCTTCCTCGCGCCACCCGAATCGGCTGATGGTGCTGCTGCAAGACGAACGTTCGGGCAGCAGCGAGGACATCATGGTCGAGCGTACATCGGAGCCGCAGGCGGGAACGGTCGAAGTTGGCGAGGCAGATGAGGCCGAGCGGCCTACCAAGTCCGGCGGCAAGGCGCAGTTCGACAAGAAGACCATCGCGCTGGTCTACGATTTCGACGGCACGCTCTCCCCCAAGCCCATGCAGGAATACACGTTCCTGCCCAAGATCGGCGAGGACCCCAAGGCGTTCTGGGCCGAGGCCAACGCGCTCGCTCGCGAGCACGGCGCCGACGGCCTCATCACCTACATGCACCTCATGTACAAGAAGGCCAAGGCACGCGGCGTGCGGATCGACCGCGACGACCTGGTGCAACTCGGCCGCGACGTGGAGCTGTTCGCCGGCGTCGAGGAGTGGTTCGAGGCCATCGCGGACTACGTGAAGCTGCGCAGCGAGAGTCACGGCGTGACCCTGCGCCACTACCTCGTGTCGTCGGGCTTGACCGAGATCATCGAGGGCACGCGCATCTATCGCCGCTTCCACAATGTGTTTGCGTCGGAATACTGGTTCGACCCCTATGACCTGCCCTATCCGAAGCGCGTCATCACCGACACCGGCAAGACGCAGTACCTGTTCCGCATCAACAAGGGCGTGGAGGATCTGGGGGAGTCGATCAACGACCACATGCCCGAGGCCGAGCGCCCGATCCCGTTCGCCAACATGATCTACTTCGGCGACGGTGACACCGACGTGCCCTCCATGGCCGTGATGCGCAAGAACGGCGGCCATGCCATCGCCGTGCATCCGCCCGGCAAGTCGCGCGCCAAGTGCGTGGGGCTGTTCAAGGCCGGCCGCTGCGATTTCTTCGCACCGGCCGACTACCGCCGCGGCTCGGAGCTGTTCAAGCGCACGTGCCTATTGCTGGACCGCGTGCTCGCCGACATCCGCGTGCAGGAGGAGGTGTGGCGGCTGGGAAGAGGGGTGAGGTAGGGGCTAAACTCAGTCTAATAGGCTGCCTTCAATGAATATACGTTCCCATGCGCAATGTTGAGTTAAGACGGCGTGTTGACCGGCTGCTCAGCGGAACGGTTAGTGCGAACGATATCACCAATCTGTTCTTGTCCTTGCGACAGCGATCCCATGGTCGAGATTCGGTTAAGGAAGTCGGCGACTTCGTCGCCCATGGGCATGAGCGCTACAAAGGCATTGTCACTGAGACTGCGCGAGACTTCTTCGCGAGCGTGAGCATCCATGTGCATCTCTTGGAACACAAGCACCTCAATCAAGCGGATGCTCCATCCACGCTGCCACCTGCCCTCAAGGCGACTTTGCGAAGAGTGGATGAGACAGAGTTGGTGAGCGAGTTAGGCTTGAGCCGCAAGAAAGCGCAAAAGCACCTTTCCACAATTCTTTCCAGGGTAACCCCGAACGCTGACAGAAGCAGGGTTTCCTTTGGTGAGCCCTTGATGGTCTGGAGGCGCGCCTATTTCGTTTCCTTGCCAGCCGTCTCATCGTCGTCCCTGCCTTTACAGAGCGTGTGCTATTGGATGACCTTTGGAACGTGCTTTTGAAGGAGAAGTTAGTAGCGGCGGGCGAACAGGAGGGTTTCTATCGTCTGTCTGGACCCATTGCGTTGGTCGCTGTTTCCCGCATGCACAACTGCACCATCGCCCTTGATGCGAAACAGTCCGCAGCCCTTTACGCTTGGTCTTCAAAGCGTGCCGATTGCCCGATTGAAGTTATGGTTGCGGTGAACCTGGCGACGCGCAAAGTTCCCGATCTGCGCATAGCCTGTGCCATGTTTCAGACTTCGTTGCACGCAGGCGATTGGTGTGACGATAAGTTGATTGCCGATGTTGAAACGGGATGGAATTACCCTATTGAGTTGTCTCCGAAATTGAAGCTCGCTCGTCTCTAATGCGACCTCGCGCGCTCACAGTGGCCACACCCACGGCACCATCAGGATGGCGATGGCGTAGATCAGCACGGTCAGCGGTGCGCCGACCTTGAAGAAGTCCGAGAACTGGTACTTGCCCGGCCCGTAGACCATGAGGCACGAGGGCTCGAGCGGCGTCAGGTAAGAGCAGCTCGCCGCCACCGCCACCATCATGCCGAAGGCGCGCGGATCGACGCCGATTTCCAGGCCAGTCTGCATGGCGATGGGAAACACCACCAGCGCCGCGGCCTGGTTCGACATCGGCTGCGTCAAAGCAACGGTCAGAATGAAGAAGCAGCTGAGCAGCGCGTAGTGGCTGTTGGCGCCCACCACGGCAATGAGCTGCTGCGCCAGGAACTTGCCGGCGCCGCTGGCTTCCATGGCGGCGCCGAGTGACAGCAGCGCGCCGATCAGGATCAGGGCCTTCCATTCGACCTGCCGGTAGGCTTCCTCCGGCGACAGGCAGCGCGTCAGCAGCATCAGGAATGCGCCGCCCAGCATCGCCACCGGCAATGTGGCGAGCTTGAAGGTGGCCGCGACGATGGCCAGCGCGAAGATGGCCGCCGCCAGCGGCGCGTGCTGGCGATTGAGCCGCTCCGTCGGCACGTTGCCGAATATGTTGAACAGGTTGCCCTGCTCCAATGCCTTCACGTTCTCCAGTGTTCCCTGCAGCAGCAGCACGTCGCCCATGCGCAAGCGCGCGGCGCTGATGGATGCGGGCAGCTGGCCGGCCCGGTGGATGGCCAGCACCTCCAGCCCGTAGCGTGCCTTGAAGTCCAGGCTGCGCAGGCTCTGGCCGATCAGTAGTGATCGCGGCAGCAGCACGCCCTCCACGATGGTCTTTTCTTCCTCCTCGTCCTGGTCCGGATCGGCCAGATGCACGTCGGCCTTGAACTCCAGTCCCTTGATGTCCTTGATCTTGAGAAGGTCCGCGCGCAGGCCTTCGATGAAGAGCTCGTCGCCGGCGGCCAGGGTCGCCTCGCTCAGCGCGTGCTTACCCTCCGTGGTCTCCTTGCCGCGCACCAGCTTCGCCACCGCCATCCCGGTGTCCGATGTGAGCTTGGCGTCCTCGATCGTCTTGCCGATGAGGGGGCTGTCCTCCGTCACCAGCACGTCCGCCTGGTAGGTGCGCTCGCCGATTTTCTCGTCGGCCTTCTGGTTGTCGCGTTGCGGGATCAGGCGCACGCCGACGGCCCAGACATAGAGCACGCCGAGAATGGCGATCGGGATGCCGACCGGCGCCATCTCGAACATGCCCATGGGCGGCTGCTGGTAGTTGGCGAAGAGGTCGCTGACCACCAGGTTGGTCGAGGTGCTGATGAGCGTGACCGAGCTGGTGAGAATCGAAGCGAACGCCAGGGGCAGCAGGAAGCGCGACGGGCTGACACCGATTTTGGCGGCGTAGCCGATCACCAGCGGCACGAAGAATGCTGTGGCGGCCGTATTGCTCATGAAGGCCGACAGCACCGCCACCGACACCATGATGACCGGCAGAAAGATCGCCGGGTTGCGGCCGGCCACGTCGAACACGAAGCGGCCGGCCATCTCGACGACACCGGTCTGGATGAGGCCGGCCGACATCACCAGCAGCCCGAGGATCATCATGACGGTGTCGCTGCTGAAGCCGGCGAAGGCCTTGTCGGGCGGCAGCAGTCCCGTGGCGATCACGCCCAGCATGACGCCGAGCGCCACCACGTCGGCTGGGATGCGGTCCCAGGCGAAGACGATCACGGCAAGGCCGAGAATGGTGAGGCACGTGGCGATTTCAGGCGTCATAGGGAACCGCGCGGCAGGAGTGGCGTGCCAGTGGTGAGCAACCTTCTAGCGATGCCTGGTGCATTGGGCCAGCGCAGAGACCGCCCGTGCTGCGCTTCCCGTCAGGGCGCCTTGCTCCTGCCGCGCGCGCCTGACAAACTCGCAGCCGCCAACGGATAAGAAAATCACGCATCGGGAGGACCACATGCTGCCATCAGGACGAGTCGTCTTCGGCGAGATGGACGAGGTGGTGTTCGGCAAGCCGGCCGCGCAGGCGGTGGCCGAGCAGGCGCAGCGCCTCGGCGCGACGCGCGTCTTCCTGATGGTGAGCAATTCGCTCAACCGCAACACCGACGAGATCGAGAAAGTGCGCCGCGCGCTCGGCAATCGCTGCGCCGGCGTCTTCGATCGCATGCAGCCGCACACGCCGCGCTCGTCAGTCATTGCGGCGACCGAGGCGGCGAGGGCCGCAAATGCCGATCTCATCGTCACCATCGGCGGCGGCTCCATCACCGATGGCGCCAAGGCCGTGCAGATGTGCCTCGCCAACGACATCCGCACGGCGGAGGACATCGACAGGCTGCGCCCGGTCAAGGCCGCCGACGGCAGCATCGGCCCGCCGGACATGAAGGCGCCGACGGTGCGCCAGATCAGCGTGCCGACCACGCTCTCAGGCGGCGAGTTCAGTGCCATTGCCGGCGTCACGGACGAGCGCACGAAAACCAAGGAGCTGCTGCGCCATCCGCGCATCATGGCGAGCGCGGTGATCCTCGATCCGGCCGTGACGGTGCACACGCCCGAGTGGCTGTGGCTCTCGACCGGCATCCGCGCCGTCGATCATTGTGTCGAAGGCGTGTGCTCCAACGAGGCCAACGCCTATGCCGATGCGCAAGCGCTCAAGGGGCTCGCGCTCTTGTCCGGCGGGCTGCCGCGCGTCAAGGCGGATCCCAAGGATGTCGCGGCGCGGCTCGATTGCCAGATGGGCACATGGCTGTCGATGGGGCCGCTGGCAAGCGGCGTGCCGATGGGCGCCAGCCACGGCATCGGCTACGTGCTCGGCGCCGTGTTCGACGTGCCGCACGGGCATACGTCGTGCATCATGCTGCCGGCGGTCATGCGCTGGAACAAGACGGTCAATGCCGAGCGCCAAGCCCTGGTGTCCGTGGCCATGGCCGAGGCCGGCAAGGATGCGGGCGATGTGCTCGACACGTTCATCGGCGGGCTAGGCATGCCGCGCAGCCTCGGTGCCGTGAAGATCGGGCGCGAGCACTTCCCGCGTATTTCGGAGCAGGCCATGGGCACGCCCTGGGTGCCGCGCAACCCGCGGCCCATCGACGGCCCGGCGCAGGTGCGCGAGATACTCGAGTTGGCAGCCTGAGATCCGCAGTCGCCCGCGCATTCAGCACCTCTTGAAGTATCGGTAGATCTCGGGTGCGCGCAGCCAGATAAAGTCTTTCGTCAATCCGCCGTTCTTCGCGATCCAGGCGCGGATGTCGGGCTGATAGGCCGCCCGTAGCGTGGCCGTGGCACTTTCCAACTTGGCCAGATGGAAGCCGAACGAGGCGTTGGGCATCACGCAGATGCGGCTGCGCGGAATATGGCCGAGCAGCACGGTGCAGGCGGACTGGCACGGGCCCACGATCCTGACGCTGACCCCGCGCGCCGCAAGCCCCGCCCATCGCTTGTCGTACTCCGCAACCCTGCCGCCGTGGTTGTCATACACGTCGATGGTCTCGGCGCGCGCAGGCGCGATAACAGCAAGGCCGAGGAGCGCACAAGCCAGACTGCGATGGAGCATGGAAAGCATCTCCTTTATGCCTCGATCTTGATCGTCCTACCCGTGCGCGCCGCCTCCTCGATGGCGAGCGTGACGGCGAGGGTGCGGCGGGCTTCCTCCAAGGTGGTGTGCGGCACGGGCCGGCCGTTCATCAGATGGTCGAGCCAGGAGCGCGTCTCGCTGGCCACGGCGCCCCAGTAGTCGCCGACCGCGTAGTCGGCCGCCGATGTTGTCTGCATGAACATCAGGCTGACGTTGTGGTCGGGCACGTAGGTGTGCGGCGCGCCGCGCTCGGTGTAGAGCAGGCTGTCCTTGTTGTCGGCGTCGAGCAGGATGACGCCCTCGGTGCCGATGATCTCGAAGCGCGCGGACTGGCCGACGGTTGGATATTTGGCCGGCAGCACATAGCTGATGCCAAGGTTGACCACGGCGCCCGTGTCGAACGTGACAATCGCCCATGTCACGTCGCCGACGTCGTAGCCCATGGACTTGAACACGCGCTTCTGCTCACGCGCCACCACCTCGACGGGGCGGTGGCCTTCGAGATACCAGCAGGCCATGTCCACGTAGTACGTGAGCACGTCGTTGACGGCGGTGGCAGTCGGCGCGCGCTTCAGGATCTCCATGAACTGCGCGCGCGCATTGTAGACGCGCTGCTGAATGCCGAGGATCTCGCCGAGGCGGCCTTGCAGGATCTGCTCCTTGGCCAGCATCCAGCGGCGCTCGTGGCGGCGCGAATAGCCGACGCGGATCTCGGTGCCCGTGCGCTTGGCTGTCTCGACGATGGCGTCGGCGTCGGCGAGCGAGAACGACAGCGGTTTCTCGACAAACACGGGCTTGCCGGCCTCCAGCGCCTGCACCACGGCCTCGCGGTGGTCGTGCTCAGGCGTGGAGACGAACACGGCATTGACGGATGGATGCTGGATGGCGGCGAGGTTGTCGGTGGTGGCGAGATTGGCGCCGACGCGCTGGGCCAGGATGTCGGCCTTGTGCTGCTCGCGGTCGGAGACGGCGAGAAAATTCACGCCGGGATGCGCCGCCGACAGGCTGGCGCGCAACGTGCCGATGCGTCCGCTGCCGATCACGGCGATGCCGATGGATTGCATCCGTTCATCTTCCCCGGTGGACTTCAGTCATAGTCTCGCACACTAGAGCAGGATCGTTTCGGATTGAATCACCTTGCCTCATACGAAGCGTTTCGGCCGAAACGTGAATCCTGCTCTATTTCATAAGTTCAGAGTGCAATTCACGCGTCGTGGCGGAGCCGCGCTATGCGCGGACGCGACGGAGCCGCGCTACGCGCGGACGCATGGAAGCACTTCCGGCTTCCATGCGAAACGATCGCGCTCTACCCGCCCGGGAGTCGCCGCGTGAGCGTGCGCGGGTTCAGCAGGTCGCCGTCCGTCTCCAGCTTGCGCGACAGAAAAACGGCAGCATCGAGCTTCTGGAAATTGCGCTTGCGATAGAAGCGAAGGGCTTCCTGGTTGTTCTCGGCGACCTCGAGGACGATGTGCGTGCAGCCTCTGAGCTGGGCGGCATGCTCGATCTGCTCGAACATGTAGGAGCCGATGCCAATGCCGTGATAGTCAGGGTGGACGGCGATCTCCTCCACGAACAGGGGCCGCATGCCGCGCATCTCGAAGTAGCGCGGGTTCATCCATTTGTCGGAGCCGACGATCTCGTAGGCATACTCCGCGTAGCCGACGAGCTCGAACTTGGCCCCGCGCTTGATCTCGAACACGAGCTGCTCGATGCCGTCCTCTTCGTAAATTTCCAAGAAATGCTTCTTGTGTCGCGGCCGCTGGTATTCGACGGTCTCGCGGTTTACGTCGCGGAACACGCGCTTGAGGAACTCCCAGACCCGATTGATGTCGCGCCGGTGCATGCGGCGCACCCGCACCTCCAGTTCCCGGCCGATCGCAGCAGGGTCGCCGGGCGTTTCTGGCACATCGTCCGCGGGCAGCATGTCTGATCTTCGCCTTGTCATCCTGGATCACATCCCGTGACCGGTGAGGTTAACGCCGGTGCAGCACGCGACAATGCCAGGGCCTGCCGCCATGGCGAAGGGCAATTCCACCGATAAGAGGGGAGGGCGGAATGCCGTAAAGTCGTAACAGCCGAAATGCAGTCGGAGATGACAACCATGCTGTACGTCGACATTCCGACCCTTCCGGAGCTCAAGGCGCTGGCCGCAACGCGGGCTGACGCTTGCGTCTCGATCTACCTGCCCACCACACCCGTGACGCAGGAGACTGCGGCCAGCCGCATCGAGCTCAAGAACCTGACCAAGACTGCGCTGGGACAACTCGAAGCCGTCCGCTTCGACAAGCGCCGTCTGGCCGGCATCGGCGACCAGCTGGCGGGGCTCGCCGACGACGATGGGTTCTGGAAATACCAGGCGATGAGCCTCGCAATCTTGGTCACACCCGATGCGATGCGCACGTTTCGCCTGCCGAACCGGCTCACCGCCATGGCCGAGGTCTCCGACCGTTTCCACCTGAAGCCGCTGCTGCGCGCCATCACCTTCCCGCACGAAGCCTTCGTGCTGGCACTGTCGGAGAATGCGGTTCGCCTGGTCGAGGCATTCGCCGATCTGCCGGCGCAGGAGGTCAGGATCCGAGACCTTCCCAAGGATGGCGCCGACGCATTGAAACGGCAGGCGAACGACAAGGGCTTGCGGCGGGAAAGCGACCGGGGGAAGGAAGGGGAGAAGGACCTGCTGCGCAAGTACGCCCGCCAGATCGATGCTGCCCTGCGTGCCGTTCTCGCTGGCCGCGACACGGCGCTCATTCTTGCCGCAACTGAACCGCTGGCGTCGATCTTCCGCTCCGTCAACACCTATCCGGGGCTTGTGGCAGTGGGTATCTCCGCCAGCCCGGACCGGATGAGCGATGCCGAACTCGCGGCTGCGGCGCGGCCGATCCTGGACAGGACCTATGCGCGCGACCTCGAGACGGCGAGAAGATTGTTCGAGGACCGAAGGGGGCAAGGCCGCGCCACCAGCGATATCTCGGATGCAGCGCGGGCGGCAACCTATGGTGCGATCGAGCAGCTCATGCTCGACATCGATGAAGTCATCCCCGGCACCGTGGACGAGGCCGATGGCCGTGTCACCTTCGCCGAGGGGCCGAGCGCCAAGACCTATGGCATCGTCGATGAGATCGCCGGCCGCGCCCTGCTCAGCGGCGCGCGCGTGCTGGCGGTGCGCAAGGAGGACATCCCTGGCCAGGCGCAGCTGGCTGCGATCTTGCGCTATCCCGTCTGACGGCGTCTGCGCAAAAGAAAACCCCCGCGCGTCAGCGCGGGGGTAGCAACCCGGCTCGTCAAAGACGGCCGCTTACTTCATCGGCACGGCGGCCTTCTTGACCTTCTTGACCTTGACCTTCTCGACCTTGGCCGGGGCAGCGGCGACGCGGTCGTGCCGCATCCAGTTGAACAGGCAGCCGGCCCTGCCGAGGCCGAGACCGCCGGCCTGCGAGGCGGTCGGCAGTGCAACGAGCGCAGCAGCAGCGGCGAGAGTAGCGAGTGTCAAACGTGACTTCATGCGAGCATCCTCCGGAGATGTTGTAGATGCAGAGTAACTCTGCATCAATACTTGGCATTCTGCCCCATATTCAGATGAACGTCGGTTTACATCTTGAATGGCAGCGGGATTAATCTACAGCCATGCTTAACCAATACGCGCCAATACAACCTTGAAAGTCGAGCTGCGCGACTGAACGCGACCATTTTCCCGTGCTTGGCGCGGGTGCCGGCTTCGATGCGCGAGTCTCTCGTCCAATCCCGTTGCGTGGGCTGATGCATTTCTCCGACACCTCTCGCTTAGCCGGATCGTTTCTGAAACACTGGCCGATGAGGAAGCAGCCACAAGAAGGGGAACGCCATGTCGGACGTCGTGGGCAGCGGCGAGCATCGCTACAAATTCGTGGAAGGCTGGGGCAAGCTGCCCGACGGGTGGGAGCTGAAGGACGTCGGCTCGGTTGCCGTCGACAGCAAGGACCAGGTCTACGTTTTCAATCGCGGCGAGCACCCGATGGTGGTGTTCGACCGCGAGGGCAATTTCCTGCGCTCATGGGGTGAGGGCCTGTTCAAGCGTGCGCACGGCCTGCATGTCGACGAGCACGATCACCTCTGGTGCACCGACGACGGCGACCACACGGTGAGGAAGTGCACCACCGACGGAAAGGTGCTGCTCACCATCGGCCTGCCCGACAAGCCGGCGCCGTACATGAGCGGCGAGCCGTTCCACCGCTGCACGCACACGGCGCAGTCGCCCAAGGGTGAGATCTACGTGTCGGACGGCTACGGCAACGCGCGCGTGCACAAGTACACGCCGGACGGCAAGCTGATCATGTCATGGGGCGAGCCCGGCACGGATCCCGGCCAGTTCAACATCGTGCACAACATTACTACCGATCCGGATGGCTGGGTCTACGTGGCCGATCGCGAGAACCACCGCGTGCAGGTGTTCGACGGCAACGGCAAGTACGAGACGCAGTGGAACAACCTGCACCGGCCGTGCGCCATCTACTGCTCCTGCCGCGCCGGCAAGCAGCCGCAGTTCATCATCGGCGAGCTGGGCCCGAGCTTGGCGATCAACCTGAAGGTGCCCAACCTCGGCCCGCGCCTCAGCATCGTCGACGGCAAGGGCAAGCGCATCGCCCGCATCGGCGGCGAGAAGGGACCGGGTCTCGAGACCGGCAAGTTCATGGCGCCGCACGGCATCACGATGGACTCGCGCGGCGACATCTATCTGGGCGAGGTGGCCTATACCAACTGGGCGCAGTCGTTCCCCGGCACGCCGGCGCCCAAACACATCCGCTCGCTGCAGAAGCTGGCGCGCGTGGCGTGAAGCGGTAGAGCGAGCGGGACCAGGACGCGGGTGACGGGCCGGAAAACTCCTCGGCCCATCGCCACCCGGACCGGGCTTCGCGCAATCGTTCTGCACGCCGAGGCGGGCCTCATATTGCAGCATCAGGTCCATTTGATTCCGCAGTCGCGGCACGGGAACGGAGATTCTGGAATGTCGCTCAGGAACAAGCTCGATGAGACGCGTGCGGCTTCGGCTAAGCGCAGACCTTCTGAAACGCGAGCGATCATGCAGCGCGCAACCGACGATCTGCGTGCCTCGGGAATCCTCGCCACTGTCACCGCGGTCGGACAGAAGATGCCGGCCTTTGCCGGCGTCAGCCATGACCGACGGGCAATCGACTCCGCAGACCTTCTCGCGCGCGGGCCGTTGATCCTGTCGTTCTTCCGAGGACATTGGTGACCGTATT
Organism: uncultured Alphaproteobacteria bacterium; assembly: GCA_963840425.1. Taxonomy (GTDB): domain Bacteria; phylum Pseudomonadota; class Alphaproteobacteria; order Rhizobiales; family Hyphomicrobiaceae; genus CADEFX01. Next base: position 363,646 of record CAWIYZ010000034.1, read on the forward strand.
GCAGGCATGAGCTGGAAGCTCTGCAGGCAATATACTCCGACATCAAGGTGCTGGGCGGCGAGCTGGTTGTCTTCTCGGGCGAGAAGCGCGAGGTCTCGAACGATCTGGCGGCGAAGCACAACCTGACATTTCCGATCGTGGAGGACGCGGGGTTGAAGATCGCAAGGTCGTTCGGGCTGGTCTTCACGATCCCCGAGGACCTCAAGGTCGTGTACCAGGGTTTCGGCATCGACCTGCCGAAAAACACGGGGCACCCGGAGTGGGAGCTACCCATGCCAGCGCGCTATGTTGTCGATCGGAGCGGTGTCGTCCGCTCGGCCGAGGTCGATCCCGACTACACGGTGCGACCCGAGCCAGCGACAACGCTGGCCGTGCTACGTAGCATCACTTGAAGCCAAATGGCGGCCCCGCTGCAGAGGCTGACACATACGGCGTGAAAGAATTTGGGGGCGGATGCGGATCCGCCCCCAAACGTCACAGATTATCGTCAAGCTCATTCGCATGCGACGCTGATCATTGCGCCAATTGTCGCCGAGTACTTCTTGCACTCGGGCGCCGCAGCGGCTGCCGGCGCGGAAACAGCCGCGTCTAGGTCGGCGGTCGCCGTTTTCAACGGCTGGGCGATTGCCGCTGGCGCCGCACTCGGCTTAGCCTTGGTGGCGTCAGACGTTGTGCCTACGGCATCGGCAGTGGTCGCCGATTGGCTGGCGGTCGCTTTTGCCTTGGAGGGCGCCGAGCGCGGCATTGCCGAATACTTCGGCTGCGATACGCGAGAAGCGCCATACCCGCCTGAGTAGCCGCCGTGCGAGCCACAGCTCGCGAAGGCCGGGCCGGCGAGCAGCGACATCGCCACTGCGGTCATAATCAATTTCTTCATTTTGTCTCTCCTGGTTTGTGCGAGCCCGATGGCTCGCTGCTGCGAACGGCGAGTGCCGTCGTTGGCAACACATGGCGCAAACCAGGTTTGATAACTGTTCCGTCCGGAACGATGCCGATTTGTCAGCCCGAGCTCTCGCGCGGTCCCGGCCATTGCGCCCGCGCGCGGGGGTCAGATAGCGACATGCCGACGCCTTCGGTCGCACGGACCGGGACGGAAGCGGGATCGAAATCCTCAAGGCAGAACACATTCACACCATAGTGGTCGGGCTCCGAGCGCTTGCGGTGGAACGTATAGATGCCGCAGCGCGAGCAAAAGTAGTGCTGGGCACGCCGTGTATTCCATTGATAGAGCGAAAGGACGTCCTGCCCCGAGACGATCGTCAGCGCGCTCTCGTGTACCTTGGTCATCAGCGCATTCTTGCGCGTGCACAGCGAGCAGTCGCACGTCGTCAGCTCGACGATATCGGTGTCGACGCGGAAGGTGACGGCGCCGCAATGGCACGAGCCGGAATAGCTGGACACGCAATCTCTCCCGATGCCTGCTGACATGTCGCCCGCGCGCATGCAGAGTGCGTTCACGGCGCACATGGAAGCGGCAGTGCTTCCATGTGAGGCGATCGCGCTCTAGTTTACTCACAGAGCTGGCAAGAATTCGTGTCAATGGGAAGGGCTGATGAAAAGCATCGTGGGTACGTGGCGCCTGATTGAGACGCGCGCGAAGACCGAAGCTGGTGAGCCGTGCGATCCACCCTATGGCCCAGAGCCGATGGGCACGGTCTGGTTCTCGCCCAACGGCCGGATGCAGTCCGTGCTTGTCGATGGGCGCGCCCGGATGCCCGAGGGCGAGACGGAACGGGAGTACCAGTCCTATTGCGGCCAATACACGTTCGACGGGCAGCGATTGGTCACCCGTGTCGATGCGGCATCAGACCCCCGCCGTATGGGCACCGAGCAGGTTCGGCGCGTCGTCTTCGACGGCGAGAGAGTGGTCCTGTTTCCGCCGCCACAGGCATGGCACGGCGTCACGACAGCACCGAGAACTGGTCTGGGAGCGGATTGCCTGACAGTGGGATTGCTAGGATGCGGCGCGCCGGACTAGAGATCCGGCGCGCGCGCCGTCAGCTCTTGCAGACGTCGATCCAGCTGTCACACATAAACCCGGCCGGATCGGTCTTGCACTTGTAGCGCTCGTTCTTGAACGTGTCGGACATGATCGGCCAGTTGCCGGTCGTCTGCGCCACGATCTCCCAGGCCTGGAAGCGCGCCATGGGTTCCGTCGGCGCCCAGCCGCGGCCGCGCTTGGGTGCGCAGTTGGCGCTTTTGGTGGCCTTCTTGGCCCCCTGCGCCTGGGTGTCGAAGGCCGGAGCGCTTATGAAGCTCGCTGCGGCAAGTCCTACGAAGAGAGCAAATGCTATTCTGCGCATCCCATTGTCCTCCGATGCGTTCGAATCCAACGCTCAACGGTTAGAGCGGCGCAATCGGCGCGGCAAGTGAGCGACTCAACAAAAGCGTTGAGGAGTGGCGCGTTTGCGTCGGTTCCCTCTCACGGGGCCACAGCAAATCCCTTGGCGGCAATCGCCTTGCGTATCTCCGGTGTGCGCAGGAGCGCCAGGAAGCGGCGCGCGTCGTCCGCTCTTGCCGCCGACTTTGCGACCGCGCCGACGTAAATGGTTTGCTTCTGCAAGGCTGGCGGCAGTGGTCCTACGAGCTTCACACCTTTGACGGGGAGAATCTCCGTGATCTGGTGCAGGCCGATCTCGATCTCACCGCGCCCGACACGTTCCACGACATAACCGCCCTCGAGAAACGTCAGCTTCGGCTTCAGCGTATCCTCGATGCCAAGCGTCGCAAACACTCCGGCCAGATGCTTGCCGCTGGTGCCGGTGGCCGGATTGATCATCACGATCGACTTGGCCGCCAGCAGTGTTGTCTTGAAGGCCTCCGGCGTCGAGATGTCGGGAGCAGGCGCATTTTCATGCACAGCCACGCCGACGCCGACCCGGCCGACCTCGACGATCGTATCGGGGGCGATCCAACCCTTCTTCTCCGCTTCATTCATGACCTCGGCGGAGAGCACCAGCACATCGGCGCGCGCCCCCGCCTCGATCTTCTTCGTCAGCGCACCCATCGGCGCGAAGTCGGCGGCGACTTTGTGATCTGCCGCCTTTTCGTAAGCGGCGATCGCGTCGATGAGCGCAGACTTCGCCGCGCCGCCACTGAGAATGGTGAGGCCTTCGGCCCCCAGTGCAATCCCGCCTCCCGCGCTGAGCAGCACGGCAACCAGAAGCGATGCAATGAAACAGCGATTGCCCATGGTGAACTCCATTGCCGCGAACTGACCAACTCTGACCCGAGCGGAGCGATTGTTCGCACATTTGCCGGCATTTTTTCGCGGCGTTAACCGGTGATTAACCGGCGTTGGCTGGCAGTGCCCCGGCGTTGCGCATTGAGCACACGCCCACATGCTCCATTGCAGTCCGTGGAAAGCGGTTAACGGACCATTGACACCCATAATATCCCATGGCATCCCATGTGTGCCCGTCCGCACCGGGCAAGGGGCGCGGGCCGCGGCGCAGGACATTCGTCGAGGGCCGAATGACTTTGCGACCGCCCGCGCTCCGCCCGGAGCGGTGTCGTGCGATCGAGAGTTGTGGTGTCGGAGTGAGGCTCGAGAACCGAAGGGATGGATCGCTTTGTCTCGACATTCACAAACAAGATCGACGCCAAGGGCCGGGTCTCGGTCCCTGCTTCTTTCCGCGCCGTGCTCGAGCGCGATGGCTACAGCCAAGGCGGCTCCGGCGGCATCTACTGCTACCCCTCGCTCGACGCTCCAGCGCTCGATGCAGGCGGCGAGAGACTTGCGCAGAAAATCGATGGGCTTCTCGCAGGCCTGCCGGACTATTCGGACGAGCGGGACGAGCTGTCTGTCGCGCTCTATGGTGACGTCCAGGTTCTCGTCGTCGATCAGGACGGACGTATCGTGCTTCCTGAAGCGCTTTGCCGCCACGCCGGCATTGCAACGCACATCACTTTTGTCGGCCTTGGCGAGAAATTTCAGATGTGGGAGCCCGGACGCTTCGAGGCGCGCCGCTCCCAGGCGCGCGCCAAGGTCCAACAGCACAGAACACTTTTCGGCGCGGGGCGCCGCCGTCCAGGGGGAGCGGGCGGTGGCGAAGGAGCGCGGGAATGATGACGGAGCGCGACAGCCGGACGGGGGTCGGCGTCGCGGAGGTGCGGCGCCGTCACATTCCCGTGCTGCTTTCCCAGGTGCTGGCAGCGATAGAGCCAGTCGCGCGCGCCACGATCATTGACGGCACCTTCGGTGCGGGCGGCTACACCCGCGCCATGCTCGAGGCCGGTGCGGGCCGTGTCATCGCCATAGATCGCGACCCTAATGCAGTCGCGGCCGGCCAGCAGCTGATTGCGGAATTCTCCGGACGCCTCGACCTCATCCACGCGCGTTTCGGCGCGCTCGACGAGGTGGCCCGCCACGCCGGCGCAGATGCGGCTGACGCCGTCGTGCTCGACATCGGCGTCTCCTCCATGCAGCTCGATGAGCCTGGGCGCGGCTTCTCGTTCCAGCACGACGGCCCACTCGACATGCGCATGTCGAGCGACGAAGGCTTGAGTGCGGCCGATGTCGTCAACTCCGAGCGCGAGGAGGACATTGCCGACATTCTCTTTCATCTGGGCGAGGAGCGCCGCTCGCGCGCCATCGCCCGCGCCATCGTCGCTGCGCGTGAGGAAAGGCCGCTGACCACGACGCGCGAACTGGCGGACCTGGTCGGTCGCGTGCTCGGCCGCCGGCCCGGCCACGACATCCATCCTGCGACACGCACGTTTCAAGCGCTGCGCATTTACGTCAACGACGAGCTTGGCGAGCTGGCGCGGGCGCTGCAGGCGGCCGAGCGTATCCTGAAGCCCAGCGGCCGGCTGGCCGTCGTGTCTTTCCATTCGCTCGAGGATCGCATCGTCAAGCAGTTCCTCACCGCTCGCGCGGGCCGCACGCCCGCCGGGTCGCGGCATCTGCCTGCGGGAAAGATCGAATCACCAACTCCAAGTTTCCGAATTGTTAACCAGCGGCCGTTTACCTCTTCGCAAGAGGAGATCGCGGCCAACCCGCGTGCGCGCTCGGCCCGCCTGAGGGTTGCCGAGCGCACCGAGGCGCCGGGATGGCCGCCGGAAGATCCAGCCGCGCCGGGTGCTCGACAGCCAGGGGTGCAGTCGCACCGGGCGCGATGAGGGAGAGCACATGCTCAGGATGCTCAGCATCGTCGCAGCCTTCATGACGCTTGGTGCGGCGTTCGCGCTCTACAGCCTCAAGTACGATACGCGCCGCGTGGAAATCGCAGTGCAAGGCAAGGAGCGCGCGCTCGAGAAGCTCGAGGCGGACATTGCCATCCTCAAGGCAGAGCGGGCCTATCTCGCGCGCCCCGACCGGATCGAAAAGCTGGCGCGCAAGCAGGGCCTGGGACCCATTCGCGAGCAGCAGTATGTCGAGATCGGCGAGGCCGTCGCAACCGATGCGCCGGCGCGGCCCGATCAGCAGAAGCGGGCGCCTTCCCGGTGAGCGCGACCGCAACAGGCATGGCCGGCCGCGTTTCCGCCGCTGCGAGGGAAGCCCCGGCCCTGCGTGGGCGCGGCTTTGTCGTGGCCGCCGGCATCGCTGCCCTGTTCCTCTGCATCGCCGCACAACTCGTGCGGCTGTCGCTCGCCACGCAAGGCGAGATCCGCCTCGCCATGGCCGAGCCCATCGCCCGGGTGTTCTCGCGGCCCGACATCGTCGACCGCCGCGGCCGGCTCGTCGCCACCGATGTCGGCACTCCCTCGCTCTACGCCGATCCGGCCCTGATGCTCGATCGCGACGAGGTCGTGGAGAAGCTGCTCGCCATCTTTCCCGATCTCGATGCCGCCGACCTGCGCCGCACGCTCGATGACCGAACGCGTCGCTTCGCCTGGGTGAAGCGTGGGTTGACCCCCGTGCAGGCGCAGCGGGTGCACGATCTGGGCCTGCCGGGCCTCGCCTTCCGCCGCGAGCCCAAACGCGTCTATCCCGCCGGCGCCCTGGTGGGGCATCTCGTCGGCCAGGTCAACGTCGACAACAAGGGACTGTCGGGGCTCGAGCGCCATATCGACGAAACCATGGGCATGGAGGTCGTGGTGGCCGCCGCCCAGTCGCGCATCGCCACGGTTCATCTGTCGCTCGATCTCGGCGTGCAACACGCCATGGCGCTCGAGCTGAGAGAGGCGCAGGCCCGCTACAAGGCGAGCGGCGCTGCGGGCCTCGTCATGGATGTCAAGACAGGCGAGCTGATCGCCGCCGTCTCGCTGCCCGATGTCGATCCCAACCGGCCCGCCGAAGCTCTCGCCGTCGATCGTCTCGATCGCCTATCTGCCAGTGTTTTCGAGCTGGGCTCCATCTTCAAGACGCTGACCGTTGCCATGCTGCTGGAGGAGGGCGTGGCGACCCTCGACAAGGTCTACGACGTGCGCCAGCCGTTGGAGATCGGCCCCCACACCATCACAGATCTGCATCCGCAGGGCCGCCCGCTCACCGTGCGCGATATCTTCCTGCATTCCTCCAATGTCGGCGCGGGCATGATGGCGTTGGAGGCCGGGCAGTGCGCGCCAGATCGGTTTCCTGTCGCGGCTTGGCCTGCTGGCGCCGGCGCGCACCGAGGCGGGACCGATATCGGCGCCGCTGCTGCCCAAGCGCTGGGGCGAGATCGAGACCGTCACCATCGCTTACGGCCACGGCCTTGCCGTCGCGCCGATCCAGTTCGCCGCCGCCATCGCGGGTCTCGTCAACGGCGGCACTCAGGTGGTGCCGACCTTCCTCGCCAAATCCAATGCGAGCCCGTCGTCCGAGCGTCTCGTCAGCTCTAAAACCAGCACGCGCATTCGAGAGCTTCTGCGCCTCAACGTCACAACGCCCTACGGCACCGGGCGTCGCGCCGAGGTCGTTGGATACCGCGTCGGCGGCAAGACCGGCACGGCCGAAATGCCCGGCAAGGGTGGCTATCAGAGCAAGGCGGTGATCTCGTCGTTCGTCGGCGCTCTGCCGATGGACGCTCCGCGCTACGTGACGTTCGTGGCGTTGTTCGAGCCGCAGGCGACCGAGGAGACCAAGGGCCAGATCACCGCCGGTCTCAACGCGGCTCCGGTCACGAGCCTCCTCATCACCCGCATCGCCCCGCTGCTCGACGTCCTTCCGGAGCGGTTGGAGAAGTAGCAGCGTGGATCGCATCGCGCTCCGTTTGACGCCCCCGGCGATGCAACATATGAACAGGCTGGCCCGCACGTGTCCGTGTCCCCATCGGTTTGCGGGCCCAACACAAACCAGACCGAAGGCGCGATGCTGCTTTCCTTGCTGACAGGGCCGGAGATATCCGCGCCCGGGGCACTCTCGGGCATCGAGGTGACGGGCATCACCGCCGACAGCCGCGCCGTGACGCCCGGATTCCTATTCGCCGCTCTGCCCGGAACCAAAGTGGATGGCACGCGCTTCGTCGCCGAGGCGATAGGCAAGGGCGCCGTAGCCGTGCTGGCGAAAGAGGGCGCGGCGGTAACGGTTCCGACCTCGTCCGGTTCCGACCTCTGTCCCGGTTCTGCGCTCGCCGGAGCCGCGGCGTGCACTCGCTCTCATGGCCGCGCGCTTCTACGCCGCACAGCCCCGTGTGATCGTCGCCGTCACCGGAACCAATGGCAAGACCTCGGTCGCCGAGTTCACGCGCCAGATCTTTGCCACGCTCGGCCACACCGCTGCCTCGCTCGGCACCATCGGCCTCGTCAAGCCGGATGGCAGCGTCTACGGCTCGCTCACCACGCCCGACCCTGTGTCGCTGCATGCGGCGCTGGCGGGCCTCGCGAGCGAAGGCGTTACCCATCTCGCCTTCGAGGCCTCATCGCACGGGCTCGACCAGTATCGTCTGGACGGCGTGCGTCTCGCTGCCGCCGCGTTCACGAACCTCGGTCGCGATCATCTCGACTATCATGCGGACGAGAACGCCTACCTCGCCGCCAAGATGCGACTGTTCACGGAACTGCTGCGGCCGGGCCAGCCGGCCGTCGTCAATGCCGACGGCGCGCGCGCGGCGGATGTGATGGCCGCGGCCAGGGCGCGCGGCCTAGGCCTGTTTACTACGGGCAAGGCCGGAGAGCATTTGCGCCTCGTCTCGCTTGCGACCGACGGCTTCACGCAGCGTATCGTCGTTCGTCACGACGGCCGCGATTTTCCGCTGCGCTTTCCCTTGCCGGGCAGCTATCAGATTGAAAATGCGCTCCTTGCTGTCGGCCTCGCTATCGGGGCGGGGGCCGAGCCGGCCGCGGCGATCAACGCCATGGCGGCGCTGATGGGTGTGAAAGGCCGCCTCGAAATCGTCGGGCGGCGGGCGGGTGGCCTTGCCGTGGTCGACTATGCGCACAAGCCCGAGGCGCTCGCGGCTGCGCTCGATGCACTGCGGCCCTTCGCATCGGGCCGCCTCATCTGCGTGTTCGGCTGCGGCGGCGATCGCGACAAGGGCAAGCGGCCGATCATGGGCCGCATCGTGGTCGAGAAAGCCGACGTTGCGATCGTCACCGACGACAACCCGCGCAGCGAGAAACCGGAGGCGATCCGCGCCGAGATCCTGGTCGCTGCTCCCGGCGCGCGCGAGATCGGCGATCGGGCCGAAGCCATCGGCACTGGCGTTCGCATGCTTGGCGCCGGCGATGTCCTGCTGGTCGCCGGCAAAGGCCACGAGACCGGCCAGATCGTCGGCAACACTGTGCTGCCCTTCTTCGGATCACGAGGCCGTCCTGGCCGCTCTCGGGGGAGACGGTGTGGATGGCTGATGCACAAGCGCTCTGGCGCTGGGAGGACCTGGTCGTGGCAGCGGACGGCACCGCTGACGGAACGGCGACCATGCCTGTCACCGGTTTTTCCATTGACACCCGTACGCTCGCCCCGGGCGATGTTTTCGTGGCGCTTAAGGTGGAGCGTGACGGCCATGCCTTCGTGCCGGCAGCCTTTGCGCGCGGTGCTGCCGCAGCTTTGGTCGGCCGCCACTACACGCGCGCCTCCGATGATGGCCCACTGATCCGCGTCGACGACCCCTTGCACGCGCTGGAGCGCATCGGCCGTGTCGCCCGAGCCCGGCTCGCACCTGATGCGCGCGTCATCGCTGTCACCGGCAGCGCCGGCAAGACCGGCACCAAGGAGATGCTGCGCGCCTGCCTGGCGCGCGCCGGCAGCGCGCATGCGGCCGAGAAGTCGTACAACAACCAATGGGGCGTGCCGCTGACGTTGGCGCGCATGCCGGTCGCCACGCGCTTTGCCGTGCTCGAGATCGGCATGAATCATCCCGGCGAGATAACTCCGCTGTCCGAAATGGTGCGCCCGCATATCGCTGTCATCACCAACGTGCTGCCGGTGCATCTCGGTCAGTTCGCCAGTGAGTCCGCGATTGCCGAGGCCAAGGCCGAGATCTTTGCCGGCCTCGAGCCCGATGGCGTCGCAATTCTGAACCGCGACAATCCGCACTTCCCGGCTCTCGAAGCCCGCGCCATCGCACGCGGCGCTCGCATCCATTCGTTCGGCACGTCCGCCGGCTCCGCTATCCGCGCCACATCCCTCGATGCTGGGCCAAGCGGCACCGCCGTCACTGTCGGCTTCAGTTGCCGCACGTTGCGCTATAGCGTCGGTGCACCGGGCCTGCACCTTGCCATGAACTCGCTCGCGGTTGTTGCGGTGCTCGATATGCTCGGCCTGCCGCTTGAAACTGGTCTTACACCGCTTGCGGACATCTCCGCCGCGCGTGGTCGCGGGGCGCGTACCACGCTCACCGTTCCCGGCGGCTCCATCCTACTCATCGACGAGAGCTACAACGCCAATCCCGCCTCCATGCGCGCGGCGCTGGCTCGCCATGGCGACAGTGCAGCGCCAGGCCTTCCCGCGCCGCGTCGCCGTGCTGGGCGACATGCTGGAGCTGGGCTCCCACGCGGCCGAGTTCCATCGCGGACTGAAAGCCGCAGTTGACGAGGCTGGCGCCGATCTGGTCTTTGCCTGCGGCCCCAACATGCGATTGCTGTTCGACGATCTGGAAGAATCCCGCCGCGGGCAGTGGTCCGCGACCTCGACTGGTCTTGTCGATGGCCTCGTCGCCGCATTGCGGCCGGGCGATGTGGTGATGATCAAGGGCTCACTCGGCACCCGCATGGCGCCGCTCGTGGACGCGGTGACGGCCCGCTTCGGTCCCGGCGCCGCCAAAGCAAACTAGGGCCGGCAGGGCAAGGGCCCTCACCGTCCCTCGGAGGAACTGGAATGCTCTATGAGCTCGTGAACTTCAGCGACCAGATCGGTCCCCTGAATGTCTTCCGCTACCAGACCTTCCGCACGGGCGGCGCGATCATGACCGCGCTGCTGTTCGTCTTTCTGTTCGGCCCTACCATCATCGACCTCCTGCGCATCAAGCAGGGCAAGGGCCAGCCCATCCGCGAGGACGGCCCGCAAACCCACTTCGCCAAGCGCGGCACGCCGACCATGGGCGGCTTGATGATCCTGGCCGGCGTCACCGTGTCCACGCTGCTGTGGGCCAACTGGGCGAGCCCGTACGTGTGGATCGTGCTGTTCGTCACGCTCACCTACGGCGCCATCGGCTTCTACGACGACTATCTGAAGGTCACGCAGCAGACGACCAAGGGCTTCGGCTCCTCCAGCCGGCTCCTGGTGGAGTTTGCGGTCGCGGGCGTAGCGACCTACGCGATCATGCTGCTTGGCAAATCCGGTTTCTCCGACGCCCTGACCATTCCCTTCTTCAAGACGCTCATCGTTCCTCTGGGTCTCCTTTTCATCGTGGTCGGCATGTTCGTCATTGCCGGCGCCGGCAATGCGGTCAACCTGACCGACGGCCTCGATGGTCTCGCCATCGTTCCCGTGATGATCGCAGCGGCCACCTTCGGCCTCATCGCGTATCTCACCGGCAACGCGCGTTTCGCCACCTATCTGCAGATCCACTATGTGCCCAACGCCGGCGAGCTGGCCGTCATCTGCGGGGCCTTGATCGGCGCCGGTCTCGGCTTCCTGTGGTTCAATGCACCGCCGGCCATGATCTTCATGGGCGATACCGGCTCGCTTGCGCTCGGCGGCGCGCTCGGCACCATTGCGGTGGCCACCAAGCACGAGATCGTGCTTGGCATCGTCGGCGGCCTGTTCGTGCTGGAGGCCTTGTCCGTCATCATCCAGGTCGGCTCCTACAAGACGACCGGCAAGCGCGTCTTCCGCATGGCCCCGCTGCACCATCACTTCGAGCAGAAGGGCTGGCACGAGTTGACCGTCGTGGTGCGTTTCTGGATCATCTCGGTGGTGCTGGCCCTGATTGGCCTGGCGACCTTGAAACTGCGCTGAGATCGGTCCGCCTCGCTTCCAAGTGGACCCGCAGCCGGCCGATTCGGGTGGCACAATCGCGCCGTGAACCGAGCTATGATCGCCCCATGATTCGGGTCACGACATTCGCCGGCAGGAGGGTGGCGGTCTTCGGGCTCGGCCGGTCGGGACTGGCGACGGCCGAGGCGCTCACTGCGGGCGGCGCACGGGTCGAGTGCTGGGACGACAACGAGACCGGGCGTCAGGCTGCGCAGAGATCAGGTTTCGCTCTCTCGGACCTGGCGGCTGCCGAATGGTCTTCCATCGCCGCCCTCGTTCTTGCCCCCGGCGTGCCGTTGACGCATCCCGAGCCGCATTGGGTCGTGCGCAAAGCTCAGGCGGCCGGCGTCGAGATCATCGGCGACATCGAGCTGTTCTTTCGCGAGCGCGCCGCTAGCTGCCCCACGAGCCCGGTTGTTGCCGTCACCGGGACCAACGGCAAGTCCACCACAACGGCACTGATCGCACATATTCTGCGCGCAGACGGCCGCGACGTGCAGATGGGCGGCAACATTGGCACTGCCATTCTGTCGCTCGCGCCGCCCGCACCGGACCGCATTCATGTCATCGAGATGTCGTCGTTCCAGATCGACCTGACGCCGTCTCTTGTACCCAACGTTGGCGTGCTGCTGAACGTCTCGGCCGATCACCTCGATCGCCACGGCACGCTCGAGCACTACGCCGCCATCAAGGAGCGGCTTGTTACCAATGCCGAGGCCTCGCTCGTGGGTGTCGATGACGACATCAGTCGATCGGTCGCAACGCAACGAAAGGCTTCCGGCAAGACTCATTGGCCGCTGTCGAACGGGCGCCAAGCGGACGGCTATTTCGTCGACGGCAATACTGTCTGCTTTACAGATGGCGGGCCACAACGCACACGCGTCATCGCCGACCTCACTGGCATCACCACCTTGCGCGGACGCCACAACGCACAGAACGCCGCCGCTGCCGCAGGCGCCGCGTCGCTGCTCGGTGTTTCCGCCGCCACCATCGCGCAGGCTCTGCGCACCTTTCCCGGTCTGCCGCACCGACTGGAGGAGATCGGCCGCGCCGGGCGCACTCTCTTCATCAACGATTCCAAAGCCACCAACGCCGACTCGACCGAGAAGGCCCTGGCCTCCTTCGAGCGCGACATTTTCTGGATCCTCGGCGGCCTTGCCAAGGAGGGTGGCATCGCGCCGCTCGCGTCCTACTTCCCGCGCATCGCCAAGGCGTACCTTATCGGCGAGGCAGCCGAGGCGTTTGCAGGCACGCTCGAGGGCGAGGTCGCCGTCGCGCGCAGCGACACGCTCGAACGTGCCGTCGCCGCTGCGGCCGCCGATGCCGCCGCAAGTCCCGCGCGCGAGCCCGTCGTGCTGCTTTCGCCGGCCTGCGCCTCCTACGATCAGTTCAAAAGCTTCGAGCATCGCGGCGACGCATTCCGTAATCTCGTCGCGACTCTCCCTGGCATTGCGATGAAGGCCGGGGCACCGGCATGAGGCTCTCGCGCACCGACCGCAGCCTACTGACCGAATGGTGGTTCACCGTCGACCGCGTGCTGCTGACAGCCGTCCTGATGCTGGTCGGCGCCGGCGCGGTGCTGTCGCTGGCAGCCGGTCCTGCGGTTGCCATCAGGAAGGGTCTCCCCACCTTCTATTACGTCGAGCGGCATCTGCTCGTGACCGTGGTCGGTCTCGTGCTGATGTTCGCGGTCTCGCTGTGCTCGCCGCGCCAGGCGCGCCGTTTGGCTTTGGCGCTGCTGCTCGCCATGCTGGGGCTGATGGTGGCGGTGCTCGTGTCGGGGCCGGAGATCAACGGCGCCAAGCGTTGGCTGCGCATTGCCGGTCATTCCTTCCAGCCCTCGGAGCTTGCCAAGCCTGCGTTCGTCGTCATCGCAGCCTGGCTGTTCGCCGAGAGTGGCCGGCGGGCCGATGTGCCTGCTCTGCCGACCGCGGTGGCGCTCTATCTCGGGCTCGTCAGCCTGGTCGCGCTCCAGCCCGACATCGGTCAGGCATTGCTCATCACTCTCGTCTGGGGGGGACTCTTTTTCCTTTCCGGTCAGCCATTGCGGCTGCTTGCTTTGTTTTGCCTGTTCGCCGTCTCCGCGTTTGCCGGCCTCTATGCGACGTTCCCGCACGTGCGCACGCGCATCGCGCGCTTCCTCGATCCGTCCTCGGGCGATACCTACCAGACCGACCGCGCCATCGAATCCTTCACCGAAGGCGGCTTCTTCGGCCGCGGTCCTGGAGAAGGCACCATCAAGGGAATCCTGCCCGACGCGCACACCGATTTCCCGTTCGCCGTCATCGGCGAGGAGTACGGCACCGTGGCCTGCCTGGCGTTGGTCGCTCTCTTCGCCTTCGTCGTCTTTCGCGCGCTATGGCACGCGTGGGGGGAGCAGGATGCCTTCCGGCGGCTGGCTGTCACCGGGCTCGCGCTGCTGTTCGCCCTGCAGGCCGCCATCAACATGGGTGTCAATGTCGGTCTCACGCCTGCCAAGGGCATGACGCTGCCGTTCATCTCCTCGGGTGGCTCGTCCAATCTGGCGGCTGCCCTGCTGGCTGGCTTGCTCCTGTCGCTGACGCGCAGATGGCCGCATGCCGGGCGCGTGAAAAAGCCGTCTTTTCGCACCACAACGGCGACCATGGACCTTGGGGAGCCTGAAACCCGGTGACGAACGCAGCGTCGACGGAGCCCGCAGCGATGCTGGCGGCCGGCGGCACGGCCGGCCACCTGTTCCCCGCGTTCGCATTGGCGCAGGAGCTGATCCGGCGCGGCATTGCCGTCGACCTCATGACCGACACGCGCGGCGACCGTTACGGCGCAAGCTTTCCAGCTCGCACCACGTATCAGGTGCCGTCGGCGACTTTCGCCAGCCGGTCGCCGGTGGCGGTCACGCGCACGCTGACGACGCTCGGCCGCGGCATTGCACAGGCGCACGGCATTCTCGGCCGTGCGCAGCCGGCGGCGATCATCGGTTTCGGCGGCTATCCGACGTTACCGCCGCTCATCGCCGGGCGCCTTCGCCGCATACCGACGGCGTTGCACGAGCAGAACGCGGTGCTGGGTCGCGCCAACCGTCTGCTCAGCAAGGGCGTATCGGCCATCGCCACGTCGTTCGAGACGAACTCGTCTGCTCGACGCAGGTTTGATGCGCAAAGTCACCTTCACCGGCAACCCCGTACGCGACGCCGTGCTCGGGCTTGCAGGCAGCCCATACCGTGCCTCGGGAGCCGGCGAGCCGTTCCGGCTGCTCGTGTTCGGCGGCAGCCAGGGGGCGCGCTATTTCTCCGATGCCGTGCCGCCGGCGCTCGCCGGCCTGCCCGCCGTTCTCAAGTCCCGCTTGCGGGTCATCCAGCAGTGCCGCGCCGAGGACCTGGACCGCGTGCGCCAGACTTATTCGGACAACGCAATTGCTGCCGAGCTTGCCGCCTTCTTCGACAACCTGCCCGACCTCATGGCCTCGGCCCAGCTCGTCATCGGCCGCGCGGGTGCGTCCAGCGTGGCGGAGCTCTCGGTCATCGGCCGCCCGTCCATCCTGGTGCCCCTGCCGCATGCCCTTGACAACGATCAGCTTCAGAATGCAACTCGCCTCGCTGAAGCTGGCGCATCGTGGTGCATCGAGCAGAAGGATTTGAGCCCGGCGCGCCTTGGCGGCGTACTGGCGGAGCTGCTGGATGCGCCCGACAGGCTCGCCAAGGCTGCCGCTGCGTCCAAGGCGCAAGGCCGCCCGGACGCAGCCGCGCGCCTCGCCGATGTGGTCGAGGAGCTGATGGTGCGGCGATCATTGCAGCGGCGGGCGCGGGTAGCCGCCACCGCCGACATTCGCCGCTAACGGCAAGGAACGAGCACGACAATGCAACTGCCTGGCGACCTCGGCACCTTCCACATCCTCGGCATTGGCGGCATCGGCATGAGTGCCATCGCTGAGATCCTGCGCGCCAAGGGCTACACCGTGCAGGGCAGCGACCAGAAGGACAGTGCCAACGTCCGCCGCCTGCGCACCAAGGGCATCCGCGTTTTCGTCGGCCACGATCCGGTCAATCTCGTCGGCGCGCGCTACGTCGTCATCTCCACCGCGGTGAAGCCCGGCAACCCGGAGCTGGAGGCGGCGCGCGCCAAGGGGCTGCCCATCATCCGCCGCGCCGAGATGCTGGCTGAGCTGATGCGGCTCCATTCCTCGATCTCCGTCACCGGCACGCACGGCAAGACGACGACCACCTCGCTCATCTCGCACATCTTCGTCGATGCCGGCCTCGAGCCGACCGTCATCACGGGCGGCATCATCAACGACTGGGGCTCCAACGCCCGCCTCGGTGCCGGTCCGTGGATGGTGGTGGAGGCGGACGAGTCCGACGGCACCTTCATCAAGATCCCGACCCAGATCGGCGTCGTCACCAACATCGACCCGGAGCATCTCGACTACTTCAAGACCGTCGAGAATATGCACGACGAGTACGAGACCTTCCTGCGCAACATTCCCTTCTATGGTCTCGCGGTCGTGTGCTGCGACCATCCTGTGGCGCGCGCCATGATCGAGCGGCTGGAGCTGCGCCGCGACGGCCGCCCGCTGCTAACCTACGGCGCCAGCAGCGACGCCGATCTCAGACTCGAGGAGCTGCGCGCGGACGGGCGCTCCATCGTTTTCAGTGCGACGCTCAGTGGGCGCGTCGCCGGCGGCGCGCGCCGCATCGAGGGCTGGCGCGTGCCGCTGCTCGGGCACCACAACGCCATCAATGCGCTGGCGGCCATCGCCGTCGCCGCCGAGGCCGGCCTCAAGGACGATGCCATCTGCCGCGCCATCGAGCGCTTCTCCGGCGTCAAGCGCCGCTTCCAGCTCACCGGCACCTGGAACGGCGTGGCCATCTTCGACGACTACGGCCACCATCCGGTCGAGATCGAGGCTGTGTTGAAGGCCGCGCGTGCCGGCGCGCGGGGCCGCGTCATTGCCGTGGTCGAGCCGCACCGCTACACGCGCGTGCACGACCTGTTTCACGAGTTCTGCCGCTGCTTTGCCGATGCTGACGCCGTCGTTGTTACCCCGCTCTACTCGGCGGGCGAGCCGCCCATTCAGGGCATCGACAACCGCGCGCTCGCCGACGGCATCGTGCAGACCGGGCACCGGGCCGTCGTTGCCATCGACAGCGAGCGCGAGATCGCCGGGGTCGTGCGCCAGATGGCACGCAGCGGCGACATGGTCATCTGCCTCGGTGCCGGGCATTCGACTGACTGGGCGCATGCATTGCCGCAATGGTTGGCCGAGATGCCGCTGCGGAGCGCCGTATGACGGGCACACTGGCGGCAAGTCTGCAGAAAGACCTGCCGAACCTGCGCGGCCGGCTCGTGGAGCGCGCGCCGCTGTCCGATATCACCTGGTTTCGCGTCGGCGGCCCGGCCGAGGTGCTGTTCACGCCGGCCGACGAGGCCGATCTTGCCTATTTCCTGCAGCACGTTCCGCCGAGCATTCCCGTTTTCGTCATCGGCCTCGGCTCCAATCTGCTGGTGCGCGACGGCGGCGTGCCGGGCGTCGTCATCAGGCTCGGCCGCGGCTTCTCCGAGATCGTGGTCGAGGATGGCCACCGCCTGCGCGCGGGCGCGGCAGTGCCCGACGTCAAGGTTGCACGAGCCGCCGCCGACGCGGGGCTAGCAGGCCTCGCCTTCTATCGCGGTATTCCGGGCTCCATCGGCGGAGCGCTCAGAATGAATGCCGGCGCGCACGGCCGCGAGACCAAGGACGTGCTGGTCGAGGCGCGCGCCATCGATCGGCAGGGCAGCGTGCACGTGCTTTCGCTCGCCGACATGGGCTTCACTTACCGCCACAGCCGTGTGCCCGACGATTGGATCTTCACCAGCGCCCTGTTCCAGGGCGCGCCCGGCGATCCGCGCGAGATCGCCAGGGAGATGGATGACGTTGCCGACTACCGCGAGAAGAACCAACCCATCAAGGAGCGCACCGGCGGCTCCACCTTCAAGAATCCGCCTGGATCGAGTGCCTGGAAGTTGATCGATGAGGCCGGCTGCCGTGGTTTCCGTGTCGGCGGCGCCAAGGTGTCGGAGATGCACTGCAACTTTCTCATCAACGACCAGCAGGCCTCCGGCGAGCATGTCGAGCGGCTGGGCGAGACCGTGCGTGCGCGCGTCAAGGCGACCTCCGGCGTTGCGCTCGAATGGGAGATCATCCGCGTCGGCGTACCGGCCCCGGGACGGGCGACGGGTGAAGCGCTGGTCGAGGCAGCTGAGTCATGAGCGATCCGACCGCAGGCAGGAAATACAATCATGTCGCTGTCCTGATGGGCGGCTGGTCAGCCGAACGCGAGGTCAGCCTGTCGTCGGGCCGCGAATGCGCCAACGCTCTGGAGGGCGAAGGCTTCACTGTGACGCGCGTCGATGCCGATCGCAATCTGGCTGCGCGTCTCGCCGAGGTGAAGCCTGATGTCTGCTTCAACGCGTTGCATGGACGCTGGGGCGAGGACGGCTGCGTGCAGGGCCTGCTCGAGGTGCTGAATATCCCCTACACGCACTCGGGCGTGCTTGCCTCCGCCGTCGCCATGCACAAGGAGCAGACCAAGCGCGTCGTGCAGGCGGTCGGCGTGCCGATCGCGCCCGCGCGCATCCTCACGCCGGCCGAAGCGCTGGCCGAGCACGCGCTGCCGCCGCCCTATGTCGCCAAGCCGATCGCCGAGGGCTCCAGCGTCGGCGTCGTTATCGTCAAGCTCGGCGCCAACCGGCCGCCGGAGGCCATCCGCACCATTCCCGTCACGCGCGACGGCGAGATCATGGTCGAGCGCTTCGTGCCGGGACGCGAGCTCACCTGCGGCGTCATCGGCGACAAGGCGACGGACATCATCGACATCGTGCCGGCCGCCAACCTCGAGTTCTACGACTACGAGGCCAAATACGCGCCCGGCGGCTCGCACCACATCCTGCCGGCGCAGATCCCCACGCACGTGCGCGATGCGGTGCGCAAGCACACGCTGGCGACGCACCAGGCGCTCGGCTGCCGCGGTATCTCGCGCTGCGATTTCCGCTGGGACGACGAGCGCGACGAGCTGATCTTCCTCGAGATCAACACCCAGCCCGGCATGACGCCGACCTCGCTCATTCCGGAGCTTGCTGCCTATGCTGGCCTGCCGTTCGGCAAGCTGCTCGCCTGGCTGGTCGAGGATGCGAGTGTGGATCGGTGATGGGTCGCTGCTCGTTGAGGACTGGTAACCCTTAATTAACTCCCTTCGTGAAAGGTTAACGGCGGACGGCGCGTGCGGTCGTCCGGCCCGCTCGGCGTGCGCTCAAAGCGATGCGCCGCAAGGCAGGCCAGTGGGACGAGGTGGACCAGTGCAGAGAGAGGCGAGAGGCGGCAGGCTGTGGTGGCGCGCCGGCGAACGGCAGCCGTCTATGCGCGCGCGTCCGGCATCGCACTCGCACGCCCCTGCCATGCCGCGCGGCTTTCGCACCATCCACCGTGCCCGGCGCTCGCGCTCGCTTCCGCTCATCCTGTGCAGTCTGATCGGTGCCGGCGCGTTTGCGGCGCTGACCGACGGCGGCCAAACCGCACGCGGCGCCAAGCCGCTCGCCGAGCAGATCGAACTCGCTGCTCGTCCAAGCCGGCTTCGGTATCAACGAGGTTTGGCTGACAGGCCATCGCTACACCGTCGACTCCGATCTCTTCGCCGCACTCGATCAGGAGAATGCGGGCTCGCTCCTGCGCTTCGATCCGCGCAAGGCGCGCGACCGCATCGAGCGCCTGTCCTGGGTCGAGACGGCAGCCGTCACGCGCGTCTTCCCGGATCAGCTCCGTATCGACATCAAGGAGCGCCACCCGTTCGCCGTGTGGATCAACGACGGCCGCGAGGCCCTGGTCGATGCCTCGGGCCGCCTACTCGCCTACGTGACGCCGGGTGCGGCAAACGATCTGCCGCGTATTCGTGGCGCCGAGGCTCCGGCCGCCGCCGCCGAGCTGTTCGCTGCGCTGCGGCGGCATCCGGACATCGCGCAACGGTTGGAAACCGCCGACCGCATCGGCGGACGGCGCTGGACGCTCCGGCTCGAGTTCAGCGTTGCGGTGCTGCTCCCGGCTGACCGCCAGGCTGCCGCCATCGACCGGCTGGCCGACCTGCAAACGCGCCAGAGCCTGCTCGATCGCGGAAATCTGGTCGCGGATCTGCGGCTTGCGCATCGCATCGCCATCCGCCGCACCGGTGTGCTGGTCGGCGGCAATAGCCAGGGCGCCGCCGAAGCGCCCGGCGGCGGCTGACGGACCGGTGGAGCAGCGCGCATGCTGAAACGGCACCGGGGAAAAGCAAAGGCGGGCAGGCTGATCGGCGCGCTCGACATCGGCAGCAGCAAGGTCTGCTGCCTGATCATGGTCGGCGATGCGCCCAGCCAAATCGAGCTCATCGGCTTCGGTCACCATCGCACACAGGGCATCAAGGCCGGCGTCGTGCTCGATCCCGAGCAGGTCGAGCGCTGCGTCAGGGCGGCCGTCGCGCAAGCCGAGCGCATGGCTGGCGTCACCTTGGACCGCGTGCTCGTCACCGTGACGTGCGGGCGGCTCAAGTCGGCGAACTTCATCGCCCGCGCCACCCTGCCGGAGCATGTCGTCGGCCGCGGCGACATCGCGCGTGTGCAATCCGCCGCCGAGGCCTTCATCGGCCGGAGCGGGCGCACCATCATCCAGCTCGTGCACGGCGGCTGGCGCCTGGACGGTATCGGCGGCACGCGCGATCCGCTCGGCATGGCCGGCAGCGAGCTCTCGTTGCCGGTACACGCCGTGAGCACCGACGAGCCGCCCTTGCGCAACCTCCTGCATGTGGTCGAGCGCTGCTATCTGGAAACGGAAGGCGTTATCGCCGCGCCATATGCCAGCGCGCTGGCCGTGACCACCGAGGAGGAGCGCCGGCAAGGCGTGCTGTGCATCGATTTCGGCGGCGGCACCACCACGCTCGCCATGTTCGTGGACGGACAGTTTGTCTATGCCGACAGTGTGCCCGTCGGCGGCAGCCACATCAGCTACGACATCGCCCGCGAGCTTGCGACACCTCTTGCAGAAGCCGAGCGAATCAAGACGCTGTATGGCACGCTGGTGCCGGCCGCTTCCGACGAGCGCGAGATGATTTCGTTTCCCGGTGCCGTTGAGACCGAGGGTGCGCCCTACGAGACGACGAAGGCACGCTTGAGCGCCATCATTGCCGCCCGCATCGAGGCCATCCACGGCCTTGTGGCGGAGCGGGTGGCGCAGAGCAGGCTCGAGCATCTGGTGACCGGGCGCATCGTGCTGACGGGTGGCGCCAGCCAGCTCGTCGGACTGGCAGAGTGGTGGTCGCAGCATTCGGGCGTGACGGCGCGGGTGGGGCGTCCGCTACCGGTCGGCGGCATGCCGGACAATTTGTGCAGCCCGGCGTTCGCAGCGGCAACGGGTCTGGTGTTGGCTGCGGTCTCGCCCGGGGCGGGTATCGGTGGAGGCTTGTCCGTGGGTCATGAGCGGGTGGCTGCCGCAGACGGCTACTTCGGACGCCTGCGCGGTTGGGTGCGTGAGAGCTTCTAGAGCGCGATCGGCTCACATGGGAGCGCTACCGCTTCTATGTGAGGCGTGAATCGCACTCTAACTTTAGGTGAAGAGCAGGATTCACGCTCCAGATGGATCGCGTATGCGATTCCATCTGAAACGATCCTGATCTTGAGGGGCGCGGCGCGCCAGATGCGCCAGGGCTGATGAGGCGGGACCCTAGATGAGCATCAAGCTGCAGTTGCCCAAGGTCGCCGACCTCAAGCCGCGCATCACCGTGATCGGCGTCGGCGGCGCTGGCGGCAACGCCATCAACAATATGATCGCGTCGGGCCTGGACGGCGTCGAATACATCGTTGCCAACACCGATGCGCAGGCGCTCGCCATGTCCAGCGCAGAGCGGCGCATCCAGCTCGGCGTCAATCTGACCGAGGGGCTCGGCGCCGGCTCCAAACCCGAGATCGGCGAGGCGGCGGCCGAGGAGGCGCTGGACGAGATCCGCACCGCCATGGCCGGCTCGCACATGGTGTTCATCGCCGCCGGCATGGGCGGCGGCACCGGCACCGGCGCTGCCGGTGTGATCGCGCGCGCCGCCCGTGAGTTGAGCGTCCTGACTGTCGGCATCGTCACCAAGCCGTTCCAGTTCGAGGGCACGCGGCGCTTGCGCACGGCGGAAGCGGGCATTGCCGAGCTCAGGAAATACGTGGACACGCTGATCGTCATTCCCAATCAGAACCTGTTCCGGGTGGCGACCGAGAAGACCACGTTTGCCGACGCTTTCATGCTGGCCGACCAGGTGCTGTATTCCGGTGTCGCCTGCATCGTCGACCTGATCGTCAAGGACGGTCTCATCAACCTCGACTTTGCCGATGTGCGCGCCGTCATGAGCGGCATGGGCAGCGCCATGATGGGCACTGGCGAGGCATCCGGCGAGCGCCGCGCCACCGTCGCCGCCGAGGAGGCGATCTCCAACCCGCTGCTCGACGATGTGACGCTGAAAGGCGCCCGCGGCGTGCTGTTGTCCATCATCGGCGGGCGCGACATGACGCTTTACGAGGTCGATGAGGCAGCGAGCCGCGTGCGCCAGGAGGTCGATCCCGACGCCAACATCATCGTCGGCGCCACCTTCGACGAAAGCCTCGGCGACAAGATCCGTGTCGCCATCGTTGCATCGGGTATGGCGCGACAGGGCGTGCACGACGCACGCCATCCGCTCGAGCCGATGCCGCCGCCGCGCCGGTCCCATAGTGCGCCGCGTCCACCGGAGTCGCGCAGCTTCCATGCGGGCCGTGCCCCGCCGCCGCGGCACGCCGCACCGCAGCCCGACTATTCTATGCAACGCGAGGAGGTGCAGGAGCGCTTGTCAGAGGCCGTCGAGTTGGGCGAGCCGCACGAGGAGCGCGATGACGAGCATGCGCCGCATACGAACCCACCTGCCGATCCTTCGCAACGGCGCGAGCTGTGGGAGGGCCCAGACGGCGTGCTCATCGAGGAGGGCTTGCCGCAGTTCGGCCAGTCGGCTCATCCGCCGCGCACCGTTCCGCCACCGCTCGGCGACCAGCACTCCGGCCGCGGGTTTACGCCAGCAGCGCCGACGCCGTTGCGGCGCGCCGGCCGTCGTATGCCGGACCTGCAGGATTTTCCTCAGGTCGGGCAGCGCGAGTACCGCGCCAAGACCGGGCAGTATCCCGACGAATCAGACTACGGACCACGCGCATACGGACCGTTGTCGGGCGACCAGCAGCCGCGCAAACGCAGCTTGCTGCAACGGCTCGTCAGCGCCAGCCGCGGCCGTGGTGAAGGCCGCGAGTGAGCGGTGACGGCGCTACGAAATCTGCTAGACTTGCGGCGGCGCGAATCAGATCGCGGTGTCAAATATTTTGGAATGATTTCAAGTCATCAGACCGTCACGATCGAGTGTAGCCGTCGCGTAACACAGTGTAAGAAACCGTGATTTGTCGCGGCCGTGAGAGCCACGTTATCGTTCTGGTTAAGAGCTGTTTCGATTCGCTCCATACAGGGCCCGTAACAAGCAAGTTGGCCCGGACACGGCAAGAGCAATCGAGGCGAGCTTTTGGGGGGCTCAGGCAGGTCTGGGGATAGTCCAGCCTGAGTCGAATAGGGGATCGAGGGACGGCGCTACAATGTCGAAGCGATTCATCGGCGCTCGCCAGACGACGATTGCGCGCGAAATCGAGGTTACGGGGACAGGGGTACATAGCGGCGCACCGGCTTCCGTGGTGCTGCATCCGGCACCGGCTGAGACCGGGCTCCGCTTCCTGGTTTCCAAACGCGGAAAGATCATCTCCGAAATAGGGGCTGACGTACGCGCCATCAAGAATCTCACGCTCTGCACGGTCATAGGTGACGACAAGGGCGTCACGGTTGGCACCGTCGAGCACCTTCTTTCCGCCGCCCGCGGCCTTTGTGTCGACAACTGCTATATCGAGATCGACAGCAAGGAAGTGCCGATCATGGACGGCAGCGCCGCTGCCTTCGTGGCCGCGATCGACGATGCCGGCATTCGTGAACTGCCTGCTCCACGCAAATTCATCAAGGTTGTCAAACCGGTACGGGTCGAAGAAGGCAGCTCCTGGGGCGAGCTTGCGCCGCACTCCGGCTTCCAGCTCGATGTCGAGATCGATTTCGACAGTGCTGTGATCGGCCGTCAGCGCATGCGTCTGGACTTGAGCCCCGGCGCCTATCGCAATGAGCTGTCGCGTGCCCGCACCTTTGGTTTCATGCGCGACGTGGAGAACCTCTGGAAGTCCGGGCTGGCGCTCGGCGCCTCGCTCGACAACACCATTGCCATCGGCGACGATCGCATCATGAACCCCGAGGGGCTGCGCTATCCTCAGGAGTTCGTGCGGCACAAGATGCTGGACGCGGTCGGTGATCTGGCTCTCGCTGGCGCCCCTCTTCTCGGTGCATACCGGTCCTCGCGGGGCGGCCACAAGCTGAATGCGCGTGTCCTGCAGGCGTTGTTCGCCGACAGCGAAGCCTGGACCTTTGTGCATGCGCCCCGCGTGCGCGACAGCGTGCCGATGGACATGTCTATCGGCATGGCGTCGGCCGCGTTTGCTGCCGACAGAACTTGATCGTCTGTTTCCTTGTCGCACTGAGCCGCTTCACAGCGCAACACGCTGTTCGCGCCACATTTTCGGCTCTTGGTGATGCGATCTTCACTCTGGGGACGGAGGTGGGACGCTCTGCACGCGGCGTTTGTTGTACGCGAGACCCCGTGCTAGACGATTGAAATGGGGTTCTCGAATCTTCGCCCGCAGGGCTGGGCGCCGGCGGCGAGAGAGTTGACAGCGGACCGGTCGTCAGAAGCCGGCTGCGAGTTGGGGACAGGCGAATGGCTCTTCGTTGGCTGACATCTTCGCGTTTGCGTGCGGTCGCCACCGTAGCGATCGTCATTGGCGCCGCCGTGTTCGCCGGCTGCTCGTCCAAGCCCGACGCCAAGCTGCTCAATCCGGACCCGCCTGGCAAGATGTATGCCGAGGCCGACGCCCTGCTGCAAAAGGGCCGGCACGAGGAGTCCGCCAAAAAGTTCGAGGACCTCGATCGCGATCACCCGTACGCGCCCGAAGCGCGGCGCGCCATGGTCATGGCGGGCTATGCCTACTACAAGGCCGGACGCTATCCAGAGGCCATCGAGGCGGCCAAGCGCTATACCACCATGCATCCGGGCACCAAGGACGCGGCGCTCGCTCATCACATCATTGCCTCGTCGCACTTCGACGAGATGAAGGACCCGACGCGCGATCAGTCCGCCACGCGCAAGGCGCTGACCGAGCTGAAGGTGCTCACCACCCGCTATCCCGACAGCCCATACGCCAAGCAGGCGGAGAATCGCATCCTGCTGTGCGAGGACGCGCTGGCCGCCAACGAGATGACGGTCGGCCGCTACTACCTTAAGAAGGGCAATCAGGTCGCGGCCATCAACCGCTTCAAGACCGTGGTTGCCGATTACCAGACGACGGCCCACGTCGAGGAGGCGCTGATGCGTCTCACCGAGTCCTACATGTCGCTCGGCATCCAGAACGAGGCGCAGTCGGCTGCCGCCGTGCTGGGGCACAATTTCCCGCAGTCGCGCTGGTACAATGACTCCTACGCGTTGCTGCAGAAAGTCGGCCTGAAGCCGGAGATGAATTCCAAGAGCTGGGTCGGCCAGCAGTGGAAGAGCGAGATCAAGCGCGGACCGAAGGGCAAGCCCGAGCCGCTGCCCGATCCTGTCGCGCCGGCCGACAAAGCTCCGCCGAGCAAAGTGCCGGCGCAGGACATCCCGACCGCCAGCACGACGCGTACCAACAAGCCCTGGGGTCTTGGCAGTCTGTTTAATTGAGACCTGGTTCTTTCCGATTGAAGTAGAGCCGCCTCGCTATTTCTGAGAAGCCGCGCCGATGTGGTAAGCCTCCGCCGCAGGTCAGGTGGAGAGGTATCCCATGCAACAGGCGAAGTTGCCCCAGGCGACCCCAAACGTGCAGGCCGACAATGATCGTGTCCGTGTCACCGAATGGCGCTTTTCGCCAGGCGCGGAGACCGGAGAGCACGTCCATGAGATGGACTACGTGATCGTGCCCTGCATGACGGGCCGGTTGAAGATCGTAGCGCCGGACGGGCAGGAGAGTATCGCCGAGCTCAAGCAGGGCGGCTCCTATTTCCGTCAGGCGGGGGTGCATCACAACGTCATCAATGCCAACGATTTCGAGTTCGCCTTCGTCGAGATCGAGTTGAAGCGCTAGCGCAGGATCGGACATTGGGCGCTGCAGTCCGATCCGTGGCCGGATGTCGCTTGCAATAATCTCTCGAGGCTTCACATCCTGCGGATGACGGCAAGAATTGGGTCGCCAGCGCCCGGTCGATCTTCTTATGTGTTCGTCACGAGGCAATAGAGCACACATGAGATCACCCATGCTTCAGGAAGCCATCGCATCCTCTCCGCGCCCCCGTCCTGCGGCCGGCTCGCGCGACTACGACCAGATCCGCCGGGCCATCGCCTTTCTTTCGAAGGCGTGGGAGGAGCAGCCGAGCCTCGAGCGGCTCGCCGACCATCTGGGCCTGAGCCCCGCCCACTGCCAGAAGCTATTCAAGCGCTGGTGCGGCTTGAGCCCCAAGGAGTTCGTGCAGGCGATCACTGTCGACCATGCGCGTGGGCTGCTCAGCGCCTCCGCCAGCGTCCTGGATACTGCGCACGAGGTCGGCCTCTCGGGCGGCAGCCGCCTGCACGACCTGTTCGTCACGCACGAGGCCATGACGCCGGGCGACTACAAGCGCCGCGGCGAAGGTCTCGAGATCGCCTACGGGTTCCACGCAACGCCCTTCGGCGAGGCGCTGTTGCTGGCGACGGAACGCGGCGTGGCCGGCCTCGCCTTCATCAACGAGGACGCGGGGCAAACCCGCGCCGAGGCGCTGGCCGACATGACATCGCGATGGCCGAAGGCACGTTTCGCGGAATTGCCGAAGCGCACGGAGAGCCATGCCCGCAACATTTTCGGCGCGGGACACTCGCGGTCGGAGCAGCCCGTACGCCTGGTGCTGATCGGCACGGATTTCGAGGTGCGCGTATGGGAGGCGCTGCTGAAGATCCCCATGGGCCGGGCGGTCAGCTACAGCGATATCGCCCGTCATCTCGGCCAGCCGACGGCGTCGCGCGCCGTGGGATCAGCGGTTGGCCGCAACCCGATCTCCTTCGTCGTGCCCTGCCATCGCGTGCTGCGCGGCGACGGCAACCTCGGCGGCTATCACTGGGGCCTGACGCGCAAGCGGGCGCTGATCGGATGGGAGGCGGGCCGCCTCGGCGCGGCCGCCTAGCTAGCGTCTTTCTGTTCTTGGCTGAACCATCTCGCGGGACAGAGCCCAGTCCTGCGTCCCCGGCCATCGCGTCGAAGACGCGCCTTCGGCACGATGCGCCGTCCGCGCGGAGCGCGGCTTCGGCCACGATGCGCGCATGAGCCGGGGCCTTTCACGCTGATGTCTCGAACGGCGAGCCAGAAAAATGCGGTAGCGCGAAAGATCCCGGATAAGCGCGCGCCCGCGTGCCTTCGGCACGACGCGCGGCTTTCCGGGAACGCAGGAGGAGATGCTGCCGCGCTTCAAACTTAACCGGAACGCCTCTAGATGTTCAGTGCCGGATTGTCGTGGATTCCGGGACTGAACACCGAGAGCGTAATCGCTTCACGGGGACGCGCTACGCTTCCGTGCGCGGCGTGAATCGCAATCTAAACTATCAAGTGTAGCGCAGGATTCATGCTTCGGCCGAGACGTCTCGATTGCGGTAAAGCGATGCAATCCGAAGCGATGCTGCTCTGACCTCACGTTCTCAGCGCATCCGCCAAGGCGCGGAAATAGCCCTCCGCCGCGACTAGGCGGTTGATGCGCAGGGTGTCCGCATTGCGAACGCTTTCGGCGATCAGGCTATCCTCGGTCAGCGCCTCCAGCCGGCGCTTGATGCCGTTGAGACGGCGCCCGTCGATGCGGCCATTCAGCGTGACCACAATGTTCTCCACATAGCCCGATAGCCGGCCGAGCTCGCGGATCGCCGCCCGCCTGGCCGTCGTCTCGCCTGGATGCTTCTCGAGCCGCTCGAAAGCCTCGGCTGCTCTGGCGAGGGTCGCCGCGATCTGCTCGGCAAAGCGGGCAATCTTGTCGCGCTGCGACTGGTCGAGCGCCGACAGCAGCCCGTGCCACCGGCGCATGGCTTCGGACAGGCCCAGCACTTTCAGTGTGTAGTCGACGAGACGCATCGCCGGCTCTCGGCAGCAACCGGAGCAGGATCGTTTCACATGAGGCGATCGCGCTCTCGAGGCACGCTAGTGTGATGATCGAGAAGTCCGCACCATCGCTCTGGGGCTGGGTTGGCGAGCGGACTTCTCGATCTAAATCACACTAGAATACTGGTTTAGCTAGTGTCCTTCAGATCGCGAAATTCGTTCCGAGCCCGCCGCACAATGAGACGAATTTCGCGATCAGGACACTAGAGCGGGTTGCCGAGGCGGGGATAACTCTGCGGTCAATATTCCCCAGACAACATTAACGGATGGCCGGGTCGGCGAAGCACTTGCGCATCGACTCGCAGCGATGCGAGCCCGAGAAGTGCATGCTGTCGCCCTTGGCCGGACTGATGAACCTGCAAATCTCCTCGACACCATCGGCATTGAGCCAGCCCTGCCGGCGCCCGCGCTGGACGGCGAAGCAATCGGCAGTCTCCTCATCGGGGCCGCGGAACTGGTGTCCGCACTCGTGCGCGAAGATCCAGAGCTTCACGACCGTGGCCACCTTCGAGATGAGCTTCGGATTGAGGATGAGAAAGCCCGGATAGGCGGCGCCGTAGTCGTCGAGCTGGCTGTCGAGGACCGTGGGCCGCTGTCCGCACGTCATTTTATGCCCGTCAAGCTTCAGCTCCCCTGACTTCAGGATCTTGGCCTCGCCGCCGACGTGCGCGGCATACTCCTCCGGCGTCGGCCCGGCGGTTGCCGCAATCGAGCCGAGCAGCAGAATCGTCATGAGCACGGCCGACGCTTTGACCAGCGCAGGCCTACGTTTCGTCTCGCGTCTCAAGCCGCATCCCTCTGTCCGCCCCCCGGCCGACAGCTTATCACCATCGCCCGAAGCCTTGCGCACCGCAATGTAGCAACTCAGGCCTGTGACCGAAAGTCGTGGGAAGAGGCAGTGCGGTCACAACGGGGTCGCGCCTCAACCACCGGCCTCGGCCTCTATGGCTTCCATATCGGCATCCGACAACCCGAAATGGTGGCCGATTTCGTGCACCAGCACGTGTGTGACGAGCGCGCCCAGCGTCTCGTCGCCCTCCGCCCAAAAATCGAGGATCGCCGCACGGTAGAGGAACACCATGTCGGGTTGTGCCGAGGGGTCCATGACGCTTTTGCGATCCAGGCTCACGCCCTGATACAGCCCCATGAGATCGAACGGGCTCTCTATCTCGAGGTCCTTCAGCACGTCATCGGGCGCGAAATCCTCGATGCGGATGACGACGCCCTGGCACATACCGCGGAACTCCTGCGGCAGGCGTTCCCAAGCCGCTGCCGCAAGCTGCTCGAACTCCGCCAGGCTCGGCGCTTTGACCCCATGCCAGTCCATGCCAAGCCCGCCCATCTCCACTGCCATCTCGCAGAACGAGATAAGAGCTTCGCGGCGGTCTGGCCAGGGAGAGCAGCGCTTCTCGTCAGACCGAACGCTCGACCACCGCGATGACCTGATGCACGCCGACGATCCGGCGCAGCGCATTTTCGACCAGCTCTGCCGTGCGCGGGCTGACGCCGCCGAGACGCAGGTCGACGGACAACTGCGAGCCATCGCCCGCTTCGCGCGAGGCATGCACGCGCGTTGGCACCTCGCCGAGCTTGGCGACGGGCTCCACGAGACGCGACAGGAAACCCGGATCGGACGGCCCGACCACCAGGTATCGAGCGTTTACAGACGATGCGCCGCGCGCATCGCAAGCAGCAGGTGTGGAGGGAGTGTGAGCAGACATGAACTGAATATCCTCGGCAACGGTCGATCGCGAAATAGCAGGAATAACCCGGAGCCCTTCAGGCTGCCGGGGCGCTAATTCGAAGGACGATCGATGTGCGAAGGCTGTCGCTCATGCGTTGTACTCAACCACAAGATGGTAAAGTTTTCAACAATATGCGGTGCGGCAAATTCAGGCACAGTCGGCTTCGATCACCCTCCCCCTTTTTTGGGGGGAGGGTCTGAGGGTGGGGAGACACAAGCGTTTGAGCTTGCCATCTCTCCCCATCCGATTGCGTGGCTTGCGCGGACTGCTCAGGTCTTCATGTCGAGGACCATCTGCATGGAGGCGGGGAAGTAGCGGAAGCCGTCTCCCTGCTTGGCGACATGGCCATGGCCCGGCCATGGGAAGTGATAGGCGACGAGCGGGATTTTCTGCGACGCCAGCATGTCCAGGATGCGCACGCGCGAATTGGCTGACTGCTTGGGATCGGTGTCGTAGGCGAACTCGAAGCGAGGCTTTTCAACCAGCAGGATCTGGTGGTGGGTCAGGTCGCCGATCGCGGCCAGCGACTTGCCGTTGGAAGTGATCATGAAGATCGTGTGGCCGACGGTGTGGCCCGGCGTGGCGATCGCCTGGATGCCGGGCAGGAACTCCTGGCCGTCTTTGACGAACACGATCCTGTCGCGCACCGGCAGCAGGTTCTTGCGCGCGCCCTCCACGAATGGCTTCATGAAGGCGGGATCTTTCATCTCCAGCTTCTTCTCATCCGTCCAGAAGTCGAAGTCGGCTTGGCTGATGTAAATCTGCGCGTTCGGGAAGTTCGGCTTGCCATCGTCGCCCATGATGCCCCAGACGTGGTCGCAATGGGCATGCGTGGCGAGCACACCGTCGATGTCCTTGGGGTCGATGCCGGCTGCCTTGAGACTGGCCATCATCTTGCCCGTGGTGGGACCGAACATCGTCGATGAGCCCATGCCCGTATCCACCAGCAGCAGCTTGTC
The DNA here is from genome assembly GCA_963840425.1 of uncultured Alphaproteobacteria bacterium. Classification (GTDB taxonomy): domain Bacteria; phylum Pseudomonadota; class Alphaproteobacteria; order Rhizobiales; family Hyphomicrobiaceae; genus CADEFX01. The sequence goes on from CAWIYZ010000034.1 coordinate 393,888, forward strand.
GCCGGTGTTCACCACGAGGATGTTCTGCTCGAGTACGGCGTTGGTCGGCGACAGGAAGTTGTCGGTCAGGAGCTTGCTGATCTCTTCCTTGCTGGCGCCCAGAAACGCGCCCGACGGATCGCCGAGCGGAATGGGGCCGTCGGATATCACGGTCGCCTGCATGCTGCCGTGGTTGAAGCGATAGAAATAGGGCACCTGCTCCTTGCTGAGCGGCGCCTTGGCCGCAGCCGGTTGCAGATCAAGGCCGGTGAGTGTGCTGGCTCCAGCCGCAGCAGCGGCACCCAGCAGCGCCTGACGGCGCGTGAGGTTCATTTCCGTCATGACGTTACCTCCACTTGTGATCCCGCACGCATCGTTAAGCGGCGAGCGGAACAATCCTTCCGCCCACACTGGGGCGGGACAATGGAGGATGTGTGCATTCTCGAGGTCGTCCGCAACAATCTCAGCAGGCTCGGGGGCCCGCGTTCTGGATCAGGCCGAGTGCGGCTGCAGCATCGAGCCGGCCGTCATAGAGCGCACGGCCGGTGATGGCGCCTTCCAGCATCGCGTATTGCGGTTGCAGCAAAGCTTCGACATCTGCCAGGGAGGCCAGCCCGCCTGACGCGATGACCGGAATGCGCGTGGCGCAGGCCAGCGCGGCCGTCGCCTCCAGATTGAGGCCCTTGAGAATGCCATCACGCTCGATGTCGGTGTAGATGATGGCGGCGACACCGGCGTCCTCGAAGCGCTGGGCGAGCTCGACGGCGGTCAGCTCGGAGCTTGCCGCCCAGCCTTCGACGGCGACCTTGCCGGCCTTGGCATCAATGCCGACAGCGATGCGGCCCGGATGCGTCTTGCAGGCAGTACGGACAAACATGGGATCGCGGACCGCGGCCGTGCCCAGGATCACCCGCCGCACGCCTTTGGCCAACCACATATCGACGGTGGCCATGTCGCGGATGCCGCCGCCGAGCTGGGCCGGAATGCCGATGCTGCGCAGAATGCTTTCAACGGCAGCGGCGTTGACTGGCCGGCCGGCGAACGCGCCGTTGAGATCGACGATGTGCAGGTAGCGGAAGCCCTGTGACTCAAAGGTGCGTGCCTGGGCGGCCGGATCGGCATTGAAGACGGTGGCCTGATCCATGTCGCCCAGCTTCAGGCGCACACATTGGCCGTCTTTCAGGTCGATGGCCGGGAACAGGATCACGTGACTTGAATTCCGTATGGCGCAGACGGCTTGTGCAACACGGCGCAAGCCATCAGATTGCTCTAATGCGGTGGCATCAATGCCGCCATCGGTAAACCAGGGTCAAGTGTTCCGTGCTCGCGTTAGATCATTCAGAGTCGGTTGTGTTCGGTGTCGGGCGGCGTGCGCTGACCGAGGCCGACGCCGTCGAGATCTGGATCGCGCGGTGGCTCCGCATCCGGCGCAAGGACCTGGTGGCACGCTACGGCTGCGACTCGCGCCGGCTCTATGAGATCTGGTGGGGTGATCGCTTCCCGGCCAGCCGCGAGAAGGCGATGCAACTCTTCGAGCAGCGCTATCCGGGCCTCATTGACCGGACGCATTTTGGCTATCGCCGCATTCCACGGAAAGTGGCCGGCGGCGAGCAGCTGGCACTGCTCTAGCTCTTCTCAGAACAAATTCGGAACATTGACTCGACGGCGCAAGAGAATCGCGGCATGTTCTGTCTATGTTCCGCCGCTGATTTGCGTCTCTCAAGATGGCGGACAGTCCCATCAACCTCGCTGCCCACGAGAGAGAAATCCCATGCGCACCTTCCTCGTCTCTTACGATCTTGCCGCCGTCGCCAGCGCGCCTGCCATCGTCGAAGAAATCATGCAGCTCGGCCAGGCCTGGGCGCGCCCGCTCGACAATGTCTGGTACCTGCGCGCCGAGCAGACCCCGGCGGAGATCGAGGCGTCCCTGTCGCGGCATCTGCGCGGCGAGGACGGGCTTGTGATCCAGGAGGCGCGGGGCGCCGTGACCATGCTCAACACGGGTCTGCGCTGGTTCCGCCCGCGGCAACGCCAGGACGAAGAGGTGGCAGTTTCCAACGTCGTGCCGTTTCCGGCGCATGCGGCGGCAAGCGCTGAGATCGAAGAGGGGCAGGAGGAGCTGCCGCTCCTCAGGGCCGCGAGCTAGCCGAGAGCCTTTCCGATTTTGACTGAATCGCCTTTGCACCAATAACCCTCAATTCTGCGTCCCCGGCCAATCGCGCCCACCGCGCGGAGTGCGGCTCCGCCGCGACGGCGCGAATGAGCCGGGGCCTTTCCCGCTGGTGAGCACACGGGCGAGTGCAGCGAACCAGCCGTGGCGTGTGAAGATTCCGGATAGCGCACTTGGAAAGTGCGCTTCCGGGAACGCAGTGGAGAGATGGTTCTACCTCAATCGGAAAGGCACCAGCACGCGCTTACCCCTCACCCGGAAACGCTGGTGTGTTCCCGCACATGCGAAAGGTTGCATCTTGTGCACGGCTGGGTTTGGCGGGTCTCGTTTCAGCGACGACTCGCGGACCATGGGCTGGCTGGGACGGATGGCCGTCCGTCCCAGCCGGTGGTGCACGGTCGCGTGAAGGTCGACCCTTGCGGTTGCCCGGGATCTGGACCCACACCGCCGCGTCCTGCCATCCGAACGGTAGTGAGACCTGTGACGGTCGTATGCAATCATGGATGCTCGAATGACGATCGATAGCCTCGCCGCGATTCCCCTCCGCTTCAAGCATGTGATCGCGTTCGAGGTATCGAAGGCCGAACTTGTTGTGCAAAGCTTTCCCGACGGGAGGCCGTTGCGTATCGCCAACCGGCGCGCCGCCATCGCCAAGGCCATCCGGCGGGAGCGTACCCGCAATGGCAAGCTCGGGCTCGGGCCGCTGCTCGTCGTCTGCGAGGCGACCGGCAGCTATGGCAGGCAGATCGTCGAGGTCGCGCACCAGCTCGGTGTCGCCATGCACCGCGCCCACGGCTCGCGCGTGCGTGCCTTCGCCCGCTTCAAAGGGCAACTCGCCAAGTCCGATGCCATCGATGTCGGCATGGTCGGCGCCTACGCTCTGGCGAGCGAGGGCTTGGCCCTGCATGTGCCCGATCGCGCCGAGCAGAAGCGGCTCAGGGCCTTGATCGATCGGCGCAGCCAGGTATGCGACCTGATCGAAGCCGAGCGTTGCCGGCTCGAGCATGTCGAAGAGAAGGACATCGAGCGGATGATTGCCGCGCATATCCGGACCCTCGAGATGCAGAAGCGCCGAATCGAGGCATCGCTCGACGAGCTTGCCGAAAGCGATGCGACGTTCGCCAAGGCCTGCCGGCTGATGCGCTCGGTCAAAGGCGTCGGCACGATGACGCCGCTCGCCTTGCTCGCCTACCTGCCCGAGATCGGCGCCGTCTCGCGCGAGACCATCGCCGCCCTCGCCGGCCTGGCGCCGTTCGATCGCGACAGCGGCACGAGTACGGGGCGACGCCACGTCGCCGCCGGACGCGCACCGGCCCGCCAGGCCCTCTACATGCCCGCGACCGTCGCCATCCGCCACAACGCCCATCTGAAGGCCCTGTTCGATCGCCTGATCGCCAGAGGCAGACCCTTCAAGGCGGCGATCACCGCCGTCATGCGCAAGCTGCTCGTCATCCTCAATGCCGTCGTCGCCAGCGGTCGACCCTGCCACATGGCGGGCGCCGCCCGTTGAAACCATCCAGTCATGCCGGAAACCGCCTTGACAAAACAGACGGTAGATCCCGGATAAGCCGCGCTGCGTGCCTCCGGCACGATGCGCGCTTTCCGGGAACGCAGAAGAAGTTTCTCAGGGCCGCCAGTTGAGGAAGTTGGCGATGAGTGCCAAGCCGAGCGTCTGACTCTTCTCGGGGTGGAATTGCGTGCCGGCCATGTTGTCCCGCGCCACCATGGCCGTTACCGCTCCGCCGTAGTCCGTATCCGCCACCATTGTCGCCGGATCGGAGGCGACGAGCTGGTAGGAGTGGACGAAGTAGGCGTGCAGGCCATCCGGCCCCGTTTTGATGCCATTCAGTAAGGGATGCTCGCGCTGCACACGCAGCGTGTTCCAACCCATGTGCGGGATCTTGAGCGATGCGTCCTTCGGCTCGATGGCGCGCACCTCGCCGCCGATCCAGCCCAGCCCTTCGACGGTCTCGTACTCGAGACCGCGATCAGCCATGAGCTGAGCGCCGACACAGATGCCGAGAAACGGCGTAGCCCGTGCCCGCACGGCTGCCTCCAGCGCCTCGCGCATGCCCGGCACGGCGTCGAGACCGCGTTTGCAATCGGCAAAGGCGCCGACGCCCGGCAGCACGACACGGTCAGCGCGCTGCACATCCTCGGCCTTGCTCGTGACGGCAATGTGCGCATCGGCATTGCTTTCGCGCGCCGCACGCTCGAACGCCTTGGCGGCGGAATGCAGATTACCCGAGCCGTAATCGATGATGACGACGCGTTGCATTGTCCGCGTTCTCAGGTCTTCGGCGTCAATGGAAAGCGCCAGCGGCTCTGGCGCCGCTCGGCCATGCTGCTCAGTGGCAGGCTGCCGCCGTGCGGGGTCAGCGCATCGGCGCGAATGTAGGGCTCGCCCGGCAGCCAGGCCTCGAAAAACCTGCGCTCGCATTCGGCCCAGTTGCGTCCCACGACCGAGCCGATCGTGCGCCAGCCGTTGCGATCGAGCGTCCAGCGGCGAAGCGTGTCGGCCTCAAAGCCGATCAGGACGTGGACCGCCATCATCAGCAGCGATGTCAGTTGCTGTCCCGCGAGCCACATGAAGCCGAACTGAATGACGGCCATGCTGACGAGATAGCCGGCAAGAACGAGCCACATGCGGTTGGCGATGAGCCAGAACGGCGTGAACAGCGCGGCCGTCCACGTGAAGCCTTCCTTGACGAACACATGCGAGTCCGCACGGTCCAGGCGGTCGGCCGGCGGCTCCGGCGGCTCATGCACTGTGTAAACACTCATGCCCATGGTAGTTGCTTCTTTGATAGGCTGCGGCACGCCAGGCTCTAGCCGGTCAGCGTGCCCTTGGTCGATGGCACCCGGCCCTTCTGGGCGGGATCGATGGTCAGCGCCTGGCGCAAGGCGCGCGCGAGGCCCTTGTAGCACGTCTCGGCGATGTGATGGTTGTTCTCGCCGTACAAAGTCTCGACATGCAGGGTGATGCCGGCGTTCTGGGCGAAAGCCTGGAACCACTCCCGGAACAGCTCGGTGTCCATCTCGCCGACCTTGGGGCGGGAGAAGGCAACCTTCCACACCAGATAGGGCCGGCCGGATACGTCAACAGCCACGCGCGTCAGCGTATCGTCCATGGGCAGATGCACCGACGCGTATCGAGTGATGCCTTGCTTGCTGCCCATGGCCTGCGCCACAGCCTGGCCCAGCACGATGCCGCTATCTTCCGCAGTGTGATGGAAGTCGATATGCAGATCGCCCTTGGCGTCGAGATCGATGTCGATCAGCGAATGGCGGGCGAGCTGCTCCAGCATGTGATCAAGGAAGCCGATGCCGGTCTTGATCTTGGCCGTGCCGCCGCCGTCCAGGTCGACTGAGGCCCGGATCGTGGTTTCCTTGGTCTTGCGCTCGACCGTCGCCTGCCGTTTCAAGGCCAGCTCCCGCTTGCTTGCATGCTTGAACCCGAGCGTTTATCAGCTTGAAGGCGGTTAGGCCATAAGCTGCAATCGCCCACTTGAAGGCGGCGTACCGCCTCCCGACATTGCACCTCACCGGGCGTCTTATGAGCCAATACATCCAAAACGCTAACGATCCTTCCGTCTGGCACGGAACAACCATCCTGACCGTGCGCAAGAGCGGCCGTGTGGTGGTGGCCGGCGACGGCCAGGTCAGCCTCGGTGCAACCGTGATCAAGGGTAATGCGCGCAAGGTGCGCTCGCTCGGCAAGGGCGACGTGATCGGCGGGTTTGCTGGTGCAACTGCGGACGCGTTTACGCTGTTCGAGCGGCTGGAGGGCAAGCTCGAGCAATATCCGGGTCAACTCACGCGCGCCTGCGTCGAGCTGGCGAAGGATTGGCGCACCGACCGCTTTCTGCGCCGCCTCGAGGCCATGATGCTGGTTGCCGACCGTGAGAAGACTTTAGTACTGACCGGCACCGGCGATGTGCTCGAGCCCGAGCGTGACGCCATGGGCATCGGCTCGGGTGGAAATTTTGCGCTGGCCGCGGCGCGTGCGCTGCTGGACACCAACCTCTCGGCCGAGGAGATCGCACGCAAGGCCATGGCGATCGCCGCTGAAATCTGCGTCTACACGAACACCAACGTGGTGTTGGAGTCGCTCGAAAGTGCGCGTTGAAAATGGCGGAATACGGAGATCGACATGGCGTGGCTGATGCTCGTTGCGGCGGGCGCGTTCGAGGTCGGCTTCACAACGTCGATGAAATATGCGCAAGGATTTACTCGGCTGTGGCCGACGCTGGCGTTCCTCGTATGCGTGGTAGTGAGCTTCGTTCTGTTGGAGCGTGCTACGCACGCGATTCCGCTCGGCACGGCCTACGCGGTGTGGACCGGCATCGGTGCCGCCGGTACGGTCGTGGTGGGCGCGCTGCTGTTCGGTGAGGCGATGACGGCGCTGCGCCTGCTGTTTCTTGCTACTCTCGTCGGCTCGATCATCGGCTTGAAGCTCTTCACCTGAGGCACATGACCAACTTCTCCCCGCGCGAAATCGTCTCCGAGCTCGACCGCTACATCGTCGGCCAGAAGCAGGCCAAGCGTGCCGTCGCCATTGCGCTGCGCAACCGCTGGCGGCGCCAGCAGCTCACGGGCGACCTGCGCGAGGAGGTGCTGCCCAAGAACATCCTGATGATCGGGCCGACCGGCTGCGGCAAGACAGAGATTTCGCGGCGGCTCGCGCGCCTCGCCAACGCGCCGTTCCTCAAGGTCGAGGCGACCAAGTTCACCGAGGTCGGATACGTGGGCCGCGATGTCGACTCCATCATTCGCGATCTGGTCGAGGTCGGCATCGGGCTCGTGCGCGAGGCCAAGCGCAAGGAGGTGAAAGCGCTGGCGGAGAAGAACGCCGAGGAGCGCGTGCTCGATGCGCTGGTTGGCCAGAACGCCAGACCCGAGACGCGCGAAGTCCTGGCGGCGCCAGCTGCGCAACAACGAGCTCAACGACAAGGTGATCGAGATCCAGGTGGCGGAGACCGGTCCAGCATTTCCGACGTTCGATATTCCGGGTGGCCAGGTCGGCATGATCAATATCGGCGACATGCTCGGCAAGGCTTTCGGCGGCCGGACCAAGACCCGCCGCATGGCGGTCGGCCAGAGCTACGAAATGCTGATCGGGCAGGAGAGCGACAAGCTCATCGACAGCGACCAGATCACCTCCGAGGCCATCAGGGCGGTCGAGAACGACGGCATCGTGTTCCTCGACGAGATCGACAAGATTTGTGCGCGCAGCGAGACGGGACGCATCGGCGCCGACGTCTCGCGCGAGGGCGTGCAGCGCGATCTGCTGCCGCTGATCGAAGGCACCACGGTCTCGACCAAGTACGGTCCGGTCAAGACTGACCACGTGCTGTTCATCGCCTCGGGCGCCTTCCATATGGCCAAGCCCTCGGATCTGTTGCCGGAGCTGCAAGGCCGCCTGCCCATCCGCGTGGAGCTGCAGACGCTGACGCGCGAGGACTTCAAGCGCATCCTGACGGAACCGGAGGCGAGCCTCATCAAGCAGTACGTGGCGCTGATGGCGACGGAGGGCCTTGGCCTGACGGTGACCGACGACGGCGTCGATGCGCTGGCGGACATCGCCGTGCAGGTGAACTCATCGGTGGAGAATATCGGCGCGCGGCGGCTGCAAACGGTGATGGAGCGGGTGCTCGACGAGATTTCCTTCGATGCCTCGGATCGCTCGGGTCAGGCGGTCACAATCGATGCGGCCTACGTCAATGCGCGTGTCGGCGATTTGGCCAAGAACGCGGACCTGAGCAAGTTCATCCTGTAGCCCGGCCAAGTGTGGGTATTGCTCCACCGACTTGATTGCCAATTGCAGCGGTGCAGTCCATACCATCAGCGACATGGAGCTGGGGAGCAACGAGGGCGTGTCGCTGTTTACGGAGGCCGGCTTTCGGCAGCGGGCGGCCGGGCGCCTGCACGAGGCACCAGCCGACGCCGTCTTCGATCCGCGCACCGGCCGCACCTGGAGCCGCGGAGACTGGGACCTCAATCCGGAGTTGCTGGCTGATTTCGCCGTCATGCCGCCGCCACGGCCGGCAGCCGTGCTCATCCCGGTCATAGCGCGCGAAGAGTTGACGGTCCTGCTCACACTGCGAACCGAGGTGCTGCAGACGCATGCGGGCCAGATCGCGTTCCCGGGCGGCAAAATCGAGGAGAGCGATGCCTCGGCAACCGAGGCTGCCTTGCGGGAGGCGGAGGAGGAGATCAGCCTCGATCGTCGCCTGGTGGAGCCGCTGGGTTTTCTCGACGGCTACCGCACCGGCACGGGGTTCATGGTCACTCCGGTGGTCGCCTTGGTGCGGCCGGGCTTCACCACCAGTCCCGATCCGAACGAGGTGGCCGACGTATTCGAGGTGCCGTTGCGTTTTCTGATGGACGCGGCCAACCACCAAAAACATTCGCGCGAGTGGCGCGGCCGCCAGCGCTCCTACTATGCAATGCCCTATCAGGACCGATACATCTGGGGGGCGACCGCAGCCATGCTCAAGAATATGCACGAGAGGCTGTTCGAGCGATGATCCGCGTCGTCATGGAGAACATCGTTCTGTTCCTGTTGCCGACCGGCCTCTACGTCGGCTACGTGCTGCTGACGCGCGAGGCATCGGACAGGAGCAAGGTGCTCGACGAGGCCCCGCTGATCTGGCTTTTTTTTGCCGGTACATTGCTGGTTGTCATCGTGCTCATCGCCTTCGGCTCGACGTCGGGAGGACGGCCGGGGCAGCACTACGAGCCGCCGTCCATGAAGGGCGGCCGGATTGAGCCTGGCCGGATTGAATAGCGGTCCCGTTGCATGACCGAAGCCGACAATCAACAAGCACCACCATCGCTGCGTGGCCAAAGCTGGCTGGAGCGTGCCGAGGCGCGTGCCGTGTTCGGCGCGCTCGCGGCGGCGGGCTTCGAGGCGCGCGCCGTCGGCGGGGCGGTGCGCAATGCGCTCATGGGGCAGCCGATCGGCGACGTGGATATTGCGACGCCGGCGCGGCCCGACGATGTGATGCGAGCGGCGGCGGCGGCTGGCCTCAAGTGCGTCCCGACAGGGGTGGAGCATGGGACCGTGACCGTTGTCTCCGGGCGCGTTGCCTACGAGGTGACCACGCTGCGCGAGGACGTCGAAACCTACGGGCGTCGCGCAAGGATCGCGTTTTCGACAGACTGGACCGCGGACGCGAAGCGGCGCGACTTCACCATGAACGCGCTCTACTGCACGGCCGACGGCAGCGTGATCGATCCCCTCGGCGGCTATCCGGATCTCGTGCAGCGGCGCGTCGTTTTCATCGGCGATGCACGCGAGCGCATTCGCGAGGACTACCTGCGCATCCTGCGCTTCTTCCGCTTCCATGCGGAGTATGCGGGCGGTGAGCCCGAGCGTGCGGCGGTCGAGGCCTGCGTGCGCGAGCGCCATGGGCTCGCCGGCTTGTCGGCGGAGCGCGTGCGAGGCGAGCTGCTGAAGCTGCTCGGCGCGGCCAATGCCATCTCCGCCATTCGGGCGATGCACGATTTCGGTCTGCTCGCATCGATTCTCGGTGCGGCGCCGCGGCCTGGACTGTTCGAGCGTCTTGTCGAACGGGAGGGCGCATGGCAGGCGCGAAGCGATGGCCTGCTGCGCCTGTCCGTCCTCGCCGTCGCTGTCGAGGAGGATATCGATCGCCTGGGCGAACGGCTGCGTCTCTCGAACGCGGAGCGCGAGGCCCTGATCGTCGTCGACAAGAGAGCGGCGGCCGTTGCCGCGTTGGGCGAGGCCGAGGCGCGCCGGGCACTCTATCGCGCCGGAGGCGAAGAGAATTGGCGCCGGCTCGTGCTGGCGGCAGCCGCGGCCACGACGGAGGTCTCCGACGACACCTCGAGCCGGCTCCGGGATTTGCCCGGGCGATGGGCTGTCCCGCGGTTCCCGTTGCGCGGCGCCGACGCCTTGGAGCTCTGGACTGCCGCCAGGGTCCGGAGGTCGGCCAGGTCCTGCGCGATCTCGAGCGCTGGTGGATCGAAGGCGACTTCGCAGCGGACGAGACGGCTCTGCGCGTTCGGCTTGGGCAGATGATCCGCCCGCAGTGAGTGTGGCCGAACCGCACTTTTCCTTGCCGCACAAGTAAGTTAGCTTGTTGCAGTGTAGGGAAAGGGCTGCTTCATGCGAGGGGCGCGAACCGGTCTTCGGCTCGCAGTGTTCATAGCTGCGATCCTGGTGATGCGGCTTGGAACCGGCCCTGCCGAGGCACGGGAGTTCCGCTTTCCCGCTGCTGGCGCTCCCCGGCTCGCTCCCGGACCGCCTGCTGGTCTCGGCATCGGCGATGGCTCCATATCCGGATTGCATGTTGCCCGCAGCGATTGCCGCAGATGGCGCGCTGCAGCCGCCACTCTCGGCGAAAGCTACGCCGGCCATCTGCTGCGTGAGACGGTGGTGCAGCGGCAGTGCCGCTCCCTGGATGCCGACCGTGGCGATGAGGCGTGGGAATGGCCCTGGGCCTCCCTGCAAGAGGGGCGGGTGCTACCGCCCAGGCTGCATACAGCGCAGGGGGAGTGGGAGATACGCTGCGGCAGCGCGGGCGGGCGCCGCCGCTGCGCTCTGCTCAATCGCAGCCCCGTGCCGCCTGCCGACACGCTGGAGCCGGGTCAGGATGCCATCATTACCCACTTCGTCATCGACATGATCGCGGGCCGGGAAACTGTTCTGTGGCGGCTCTTCGTCCCCGCCGCGCCGTTCGTGACGACTGCTGCCGCGGCGCCGATCGATGTGGGCACGACTTTCGGGGGCGTCGGCCAAGGCAAGGGTGAAGTGCGCTATCGGCTGGAGGACGCCGAGCGCGCCGAGTTCTTCCCGGCCTGCACGCCAGCCGGATGCCTGATGGAAGCCGGTCCGCGCCACGCGGGCGACGTTGCGACCCGTCTGTGGGAGGGGCGGTCGATCGACGTCCGCATTTCACTGACGACCGGCCTGGCTGTGGCCCTCACACTGCCCGCGGTCGGCTTCCGTGCGGGTCTCAAGGAGCTCGTACGGCTGCGGCGGGACGAAACCCGCTCTGCCGGCGGCGATTGAGCTCGGCGCTGCTGAGGCCTGGGACTATCGATATGACCACTCCGTCGGATCCGCGCCGCGCAGACAGCCGGGCAGTTCAGGTGCGAATGGTTTTCGGTGTCCTGGCGTTGATGTCGCTCGTGCTGGGGCTAGGGCTCTATTTGGCGGCGGAACGGCTCGGGCTCGATGAGGGCACGGCGCGGCTGATTGCAACGGCGTTTCTCATTGCGGGAGTTTTCGACGCTGGCGTCGTGTATTTCTGGAATCGGATTTTCGGCCGCAAGGATTGAGACCGCCGGCACAGCATCAAGATCGACGAAGGGCCGAGCGGCGAAACAGCTCGACGATGGCGGCAGGATAGGCGGACTCGGGCGGCAACCGAAGATCGTGCCAAGCGTCAGGGCCCAACCACGCAAAATCGTCATGCTCGTGTGAGAGCCGGGGCTCGCCGGCGAGATGCCGGCACACGCGGGCGACGAGAAACAGAAACGCACCATCCAGCGGACGTCTGCGTACCCATGTGACGGTATCGGCGCCTATTTCAATGCGGAAGTCCGCACCGAGCTCCTCGCCAATCTCGCGCGCGAGGATGGCCTCGTGCGGCTCGGTCTCCTCGCCGACGTCGATGCGCCCGCCGGGCAGCTCCCAATAGCCGGTGTCGGACTCGCGCACGAACAGCGCGCGCCCCTCGCGCACGACAAAAGCCTTCAGGCTGACTTCGAACGTCTGGATTGAGCGCGGCATGAGTAGTGCGTGGGCTCCCCGGAGGTAAATAGATGAGCCTCGCGGGAATGCAATGCTATCCGCGGCCGGATGCGTATTTGCAAAGTGCCGAGGCCGACAAGGGTGGATCGGGCGTGAAGATCTCGACGGTTGCGGTTAATGCAGGAGCAGGTCCCTGGATATGAACCTGAATTCCCGCGGCTGAATCAGGCTTTTGTGCGCCACCCTGATGCGATACAGCCGTCCCTCGAGATTGTGGGACCAAAAATCGAGAAACTCTTTCAACCTCGGAAAAAGTGGTGACTGATCGTAGTCCTGCCAGACATAGCTTTGAATGAGGGAGGGGTGATCGGGCAGCCGGTAGAGGATCTCCGCCGTGGTGAGGCTGAAACCCTCAAGCTGCAGGGCGAGATCTCGATGACCCATTTCCGCAGTCTCCTTTGCCTCCTGACGACTCGACCATGGAATTCTAGCGCACGTACGGCGGCGAACAATGGGGTTTCGCCCGCAATATCAATGCGTTGGCAGCAGGGCTGTGCAATTGCTAGCAAGATTTCAAATGGCCGTATCAGAATACCCACAGCAATCCACCGGAACATTCTAAGCTCTGGGTATCGAGAGCTCGTCTCTGCAAATCATCTTTCTGATTTGCCAAGGCGGCGCCGGATCGAGCTAGTTTGAAACGGGGGCAGCCTCCTCGCGTGACGATTGAGATATTCACCGCTACTCGCGGCATGTTTCCCGAGCCAGTTTCTCGATCTGAATCACATTGAAATCATGGGTTTGCTCGTGTCCTTTCGAGCGCCGAGCCGTGCAACGCGGGTCGCAGGTTCGCCCGGCTGCGCGGTCAGGATGCCAGGGTGCAAACTTATTATTCCTTTCCGCTCGCATAAATTCGTGGTGCAATTGCCCGTTCGAGCGTTTATAGCGGCCGGCGGTAAGAGCGATCTTCGGATTGGAAGGGATCAATAGATGGCAAGTGTGAATGTCGACAAAATGTCGCTCAAAGAACTCGTGGATCTCGAGACGCGCGTGAGGAGGGCGATCGCGAATGCCAAGGAGCGCGAGCGTAGCGACTTGAAGAACAAGATCGCATCTCTTGCAGAGAATGCCGGTTTTACAGTGACCGAGCTTTTCGGTGGCGGTCGCGGAAAGGGCGGCAAGGTGGCGGTCAAGTATCGCAACAAGGATAACCTGTCTGAAACCTGGACCGGCCGTGGCAGGCAGCCGAAATGGCTGGCCGCCAAGCTTTCGAAAGGCGCGAAACTGAGTGATTTCGCGCTCTAAGAAAATTAGCATGATCGCTCGCGGCAATGGCCGCATGACAAGGCCCGAGCCGCAACGCGGCGCGGGCCTTTCGTATTGGAGTTTCTTATCAGTGCCTGTGCGGTTATCCGCCGGTCATCCGTAAACGCAATAGTGATAGCGCTTCCACCAATAGGAGCTGCCGGTGTTGATGGCTTTCTTTTTCAGCCACCAACAGGAGGGATAGGAATGGTAGGCCGGGCCGGCATAGACATAATCCGGAGCGCCGATATTCAATACGATGCCGAAATGTTTCTTGTGCTTGGCCTCAGCCGCGCCGGCCGCTGCGGTCAAGGCGATAGCTGCTGCGGCAACTCCAAGAACGGCGTTGCGGGAAACTTTGAGATACTTCGATACGGGCATTGAACTCTCCGATGGGTTTCTCAAGCTTTTGACGACTTTCCGGGCGGCTCTATCGGCCGCCGCTGTGCGTGTGTCGCCAGGACCTCGAAAAAGGTTCAAAGGCAATGAGGCGCCTGCTGCCCGGCTCGTCTTGGAACCGGTAATCCGGCCATTGGCACTCTCCACTTGACAGTGCTAACAGAGCGGACGCATAACCAGCCGGCCGGTGGCGCTTCCGGACTGATAATCAGGCGGTGCGACACGTCGGCACCCGATGCCCTTGGCGGCTTTCGACGGGTTTCGGGCTCTTGCCAAAACATGCAGCGAATCAACGAGGTTGATCCATGAAGTTTCGTCCTCTGCAGGATCGCGTGGTCGTGCGCCGGGTGGAAGAGGATACGAAGACCGCGGGCGGCATCATCATTCCCGATACCGCCAAGGAAAAGCCGATGCAGGGCGAGGTGATCGCCGTCGGCCCCGGCGGTCGTGACGAGAGCGGCGCGCTCGTGCCGCTCGATGTCAAAAAGGGCGACCGGGTGCTGTTCGGCAAGTGGTCCGGCACCGAGGTGAAGATCGACGGCGAGGATCTGCTCATCATGAAGGAGAGCGACGTTCTCGGCGTGATTGAAGGCAAGGCATCGGTCAGGGCGGCGGCCTGATCGCGGCCAGCTTGTCTGTCTGACCCAAATTTCGGAGTAGCCGAACATGGCAGCTAAGGACGTACGGTTTTCACAGGACGCGCGCGAGAGAATGCTGCGCGGCGTCGATATTCTCGCCAACGCCGTCAAAGTCACGCTCGGCCCCAAGGGTCGCAACGTTGTGCTGGAGAAGTCGTACGGCGCTCCGCGCGTGACGAAAGACGGGGTCACCGTCGCCAAGGAGATCGAGCTCGAGGACAAGTTCGAGAACATGGGCGCGCAGATGCTGCGCGAGGTCGCTTCGAAAACCTCGGATGTGGCTGGCGACGGCACGACGACAGCAACGGTGCTGGCGCAGGCCATCGTCAAGGAGGGCGCCAAGTCGGTGGCGGCCGGCGCCAACCCGATGGATCTGAAGCGCGGTGTGGATCTTGCCGTTGCTGCCGTGGTGGAGGAACTCAAGGCGAAGACCAAGAAGGTCACGTCGAACGACGAGATCGCTCAGGTCGGCACCATCTCGGCCAACGGCGACGCGGAAGTCGGCCGCATCATTGCCCAGGCCATGAAGAAAGTCGGCAACGAGGGCGTCATCACGGTCGAGGAGGCCAAGAGCCTGGAGACCGAGCTCGATGTGGTCGAAGGAATGCAGTTCGATCGCGGCTACATCTCGCCCTATTTCATCACCAACGCCGACAAGATGACGACGGAGCTGGAGGCTCCTTACATCTTGATCCACGAGAAGAAGCTCTCCGGCCTGCAGCCGATGCTGCCGCTGCTCGAGTCGGTGGTGCAGACCGGCAAGCCGCTGCTCATCATCGCCGAGGAGGTCGAGGGTGAGGCGCTGGCGACGCTGGTCGTCAACAAGCTGCGCGGCGGCCTGAAGGTTGCTGCGGTCAAGGCGCCGGGCTTCGGCGATCGCCGCAAGGCCATGCTCGAGGACATCGCGGTGCTCACCGGCGGCCAGGTGATCTCCGAGGATCTCGGCATCAAGCTCGAGACCGTGGCGCTGAACATGCTGGGCAAGGCCAAGCGCGTGTCGATCGACAAGGAGAACACCACGATCATCGACGGTGCCGGCAAGAAAGCCGACATCGAGGGCCGCGTGAAGCAGATCAAGGCGCAGATCGAGGAGACGACGTCGGACTACGACCGCGAGAAGCTGCAGGAGCGGCAGGCGAAGCTGGCCGGCGGCGTGGCGGTGATCAAGGTCGGCGGCGTCACCGAGGTCGAGGTGAAGGAGCGCAAGGATCGCGTCGACGACGCGCTGCACGCGACGCGCGCGGCCGTCGAGGAGGGCATCGTTCCCGGCGGCGGCGTGGCGCTGCTGCGCGCCATCGCGGCCCTCGACAAGCTCAAGACCGAGAACGAGGACCAGAAGGTCGGCATCAACATCGTCAAGAAGGCGCTGCAGTGGCCGGCGCGGCAGATCGTGCAGAACGCCGGCGAGGACGGCTCGGTGGTGATCGGCAAGGTTCTGGAGAGCAGCAAATACAACTTCGGCTACAACGCGCAGTCGGGCGAGTACGGCGATCTGGTGAGCCAGGGCGTGATCGATCCTACCAAGGTCGTGCGCTGCGCGCTGCAGGATGCGGCCTCGGTGGCAGGCCTGCTGATCACCACGGAGGCGATGGTGGCCGAGTTGCCGAAGAAGGACAGCCCGATGCCGCCGATGCCGGGCGGTGGCGGCATGGGCGGGATGGACTTCTAAGTTCTGCCTCGACGTGAAAAACGGGCCGTCGCGGGCGACCGCGGCGGCCTTTTTTTGGTTCTCATGCTTGCGGTTGATTTGGTGGGCTCAGCACTTCACAATCTTCCGGGTCTTTCGCCTCTGCCTGAACGCGCTGTCCCATGACCGATATTGCCACGCGGGTTTACAATCATACCTGGAAGATCGATCCGATCGTCCGCTCGGTGTTGGACACCGACTTCTACAAGCTGCTCATGGCGCAGACGATCTTTCGCCGCCATCGCCATGCCCAGGTGACGTTCGGCATCATCAACCGCACGAAGAGCGTGCCGCTGGCCGAGCTCATCGACGCGGGCGCGCTTCGGGAACAGCTCGATCACATCCGCTCGCTGTCGCTGTCGCGCGGCGAGTTCGACATGGTTGCGCGGCAACATGTTCTACGGTAAGCGACAGATGTTCTCGCCCGACTTCATCCAGTGGCTGGAGAACTTCCGCTTTCCCGCCTACCACCTGGAGCGCCGCGGCGATCAGTACGAGCTGACGTTCGAGGGGCCGTGGATCGAGACGACAATGTGGGAGATCCCCGCGCTTGCCGTCATCATGGAGCTGCATTCGCGTGCGGTCACGAAGGCGTTGGGCAAGTTCGAGCTGCAGGTGCTCTACGCCCGCGCCATGACACGCGTGTGGGAGAAGATACAGCGCCTCAATGCGTTGAAGGGACTGACCATCGCCGACTTCGGTACCCGGCGCCGGCACGGCTTTCTGTGGCAGGACTGGTGCGTGCAGGCGATGCAGGAGGGGTTGGGATCGTCTTTTTCCGGAACGTCGAACTGCCTGATCGCCTTACGGCGGGAGGTGGAGGCGATCGGCACCAACGCGCACGAGCTGCCGATGGTGTACTCCGCGCTGGCGCCGGACGATCGCGCGCTGGCCGAGGCCCCTTATCGCGTGCTGGCGGACTGGCAGGACGACTACGAGGGCAACCTGCGCGTGATCCTGCCCGACACATACGGCAGCGACGGTTTTCTCGAGCACGCGCCCGATTGGATGGCGCACTGGACGGGCGTGCGTGTCGATTCAGGCGATCCGTTCGCGGGCGGGGAGCTCGCCATCGACTGGTGGCGCCGGCGCGGCCAGGACCCGCGTAAGAAGCTCGCCATCTTCTCCGATGGTCTCGACGTGGAGCTGATCGAGCAGATCTACAGGCACTTCAGCGGGCGCATCCGGCTGGGTTTCGGCTGGGGCACGCTGCTGACCAATGATTTTCGCGATCTCGGTCCCGACGGGCGCCTCGATCCGTTCTCCATCGTGTGCAAGGTGATCTCGGCCAACGGGCGGCCGGCAGTCAAACTGTCGGACAATCCGAACAAGGCGATGGGGCCGCCGGACGAGATCGCACGCTATCGCCGCGTGTTCGGCGTCGGCGAGCAGGCCCGGCAGCCGGTGTTGGTTTAGAGCAGGATCGCGTCGGATTGAATCACTTTTCCAATCGAGAGGCGTCTCGGCCGAAGCGTGAATCCTGCTCTACATCTAGAAGTCTAGCGCATTTTCCGATCACACAGACGCAGCTTCACCTCTCCCGTCGTGCCGAAGGCGCGTCTTCGACGCGACGGGAGAGGTCGGAACGCGCCAGCGTTCCGGGTGAGGGGTTAGAACGTGAATTTATCGGCCATAACCCCTCACCCCAGCCCTCTCCCTTCATGCCGGAGGCATGTCTTCGACATGATGGGAGAGGGAGTCCGGCGGTGCTTCGGTTCGGTCGGGAATTGCATTAGAGCGCGATCGCGGCTCACTGCGGCTCTATGCCGGCGAGCTTGAGCGCTGCCTTCCAGACGGCGATCTGGTCCTTGAGAAAGGCCGTCAGCTCCTCCGGCGTAGAGGACTTGGGCGTGAAGCCCTGCTTCATCATCTGGTCCCTGACCGTCGGGTTGGCGAGCGTTGCAACCATCTCCTTGTTCAAGCGCGCAACGATCTCCGCCGGCAGGCCGGCCGGGCCGACCAAGGCAAACCACGGGCTGATGGGAAACTTGGGCTGACCTGCCTCCACGATGGAGGGAACGTCGGGCAGCACGGCGCTGCGCTCGTGGAACGTCGCCGCGAGCGCTCTCAGCTTACCCCCCTTCACGTGCTGCGCGACGGTCGTGGGCGTGGCGCTCATGAGGTGGACCTGGCCGGACAGCACGTCCAAGATCGCCTCGGGCTCCGACTTGTAGGGAATGTGTTCCATCTGGATCCCGGCACTGGCGGCGAACATCGCGGTAGCAACGATGGCGTAGGTGTTGCCGGTGGCATAGTTCAGCTTCTTCGGATTGGCCTTGGCATAGGCAATCAGCTCCGCGAGCGAGTTGGCGGGCACTGACGGATTGACGACGATGAAGAAGGAATTGTCGCCCATATAGGTGATGGGCGTGAAATCGGCGAGGACGTCGTAAGGCGGCTCCTTGCGGATGTGCGGCACGACCCCGAGAGGACTGTTGGTGCCAAACAGGATGGTGTAGCCGTCGGGAGCGGAGCGCTTCACCTCGATGGCGGCCAGCGCCCCGTCGGCGCCAGGCTTGTTGACGATGACGATGGGCTGGCCGATGGACTGCGACAGCTCCTGGCCCGCGATGCGCGCGAGCGTGTCGCTGGCCGAGCCCGGACCGAACGGCAACACGAACCTGATCGGCCTGGAAGGATAAGTGTCCGCGAACGCCGCGGCCTGCGGCAGGAAAAGAACTGCGGCAAGCGCAGCGGCGATAAGTTGCAGCATGAAGGCGACTCCCTAGCGTGGCGGTTCAGCGGTTCCCCCTTCTTTGCGGGTGGGTCACGAGGAAACGTCTGAACCAAGGCCACACTAGAGCAGGATCGCCTCAGATGGAATCGCTTCGCGCTCTAGCAAGCTTACAAGTCTAATGCCCCTTTGAATTCGAAGCTCGCAAAAGGGGATGCTGCAAGGTGATTGCGAACTTCAGATTCGGGACATTAGCCCGAATGCTTGTGGGCCCTTGAGACCCGCCTCTCGATCTGAGTCCGCAATGTCACGCTGTCGTAGATGCAAGCGTCATGGACGGCCGGGCGCAGCGATGGAGCTTGCCACACGAGGACCACGAATCATTGGTGTTTGAGAGCAGAACGACCTCTAACGGGGAGGCCCCGCTCTTGGCTACTCGGTATCATCCGGCGCCGCTCAAGGAAATGGCGCGCCTGAGGTTCCGCGAGATGACTGATGCTGATCGTAAGGCTTATGCAGATGTCGCCGATCAACACGCGTTGATCGCATCCTGCGGTCCTCAGACCTGGATCATCGAAGGTGACATGCTGCGCATTATCGAGATTCAACGAGGAAGAACGCAGGCCGATCAGCAATACTTTGCGCTGGAGCCTTGGAGCACCTCGCTGACGGCGAGCTAGAGCAGGATCGCTTCGGATTGAATCACTTTACAGCAATCGAAGCGTCGCGGCCGAAGCGTGAATCCTGCTCTACACTTGGAGTTTGGAGTGCGATTCACGCGTCGCGGCGGAGCCGCGCTACGCGTGGACACATGGAAGCGGCAGTGCTTCCATGTGAGGCGATCGCGCTCCAGAGCCTTTCCGATTGAAGTAGAACCACCCCTCTATTTGCGTTCCCGGACGCGCGCTTTCACGAAAGCGCGCGAGCCGGGATCTTTCGCGATACCGCATTTTTCTGGCTCGCCGTTCGAGACATCAGCGCGAAAGACCCCGGCTCATTCGTGCGTCGCGGCAGAGCCGCGCTCTGCGCGGACGCGCGATGGCCGGGGACGCAAAAGTTGAGGCTTACGGGGTCCGCAAGATACGAATACGATTCAGCCAGAAACAGAAAGCCTCTAGCACTGGCAATCCGCCGGTGCCTGCCCTACGCTTCGCGCTCGTGAAAAAAGTCGTAGATGCGCTGGGCCATCTCGCCGGAGATGCCTTCGACGACTCGCAGGTCCTCGGGGCTGGCGCGGCTGACGGCCTTGGCCGAGCCGAAGTGCTTCAAGAGTTCGCGCCGGCGCGTGGGGCCGATGCCGGCGATCTCGTCCAGCGGGTTGGCGCCGATCGATTTCGATCTGCGTGCGCGGTGTGTTCCAATCGCGAAGCGGTGCGCCTCGTCGCGCAAACGCTGCACGAAATAGAGCACAGGGTCGCGCGGCTCCAGCATGAGCGATCTGTCCCGACCGGGAATGTGGAAGTGCTCGCGCCCAGCGTCGCGGTCGGGACCCTTGGCGACGCCGATGACGCAGATGTCGTGCACGCCGAGCTCGGCCATGACGGCCTGCGCCACGCCGAGCTGACCTGCGCCGCCGTCGATCAGCACGAGGTCGGGCCGGTCCGGCAGCGGCTCGGCGGCCGGGTCCGCGTCGGTGTCTCCGGCCTGCTCGTCCAGAGAGGTGCCGTTCGGGTCGGCGGGCAGCACGCCGAACGCAATCGCATCGGCGCCGCGTTCTGCGAGTGACGGGGGGGCGGGCGCCTGAAGCCTGGAGTGAAGCGCGGCCGTGTCATCTGCTTCGCTGGCCTGGAGCGGCGACGGCACATCGGGCTCCGGTCCTGCCCCTGCGTCCAACGGGGGAGAAGGCTGCTCCGCCTCCGATGCCATTTGCAGGCGCTTGAAACGGCGCATCAGGACCTCACGCATCATGGCGTAGTCGTCGCCCGGCGTCAGATCCTCTGAGCGAATGTTGAACTTGCGATACTGGTTCTTGATGAGGCCTTCCGCGCCCGCAACGATCATGGCGCCGACGGCATTGGTGCCGGCGATGTGGCTGTTGTCGAACACCTCGATACGGCGTGGGGCCGCGGGCAGGCCGAAGCGCTCGGCGATGCCGTTCAGCAGATGCCGTTGCGATGAGCTTTCGGCGAGCTTGCGCCCGAGCGCCTCGCGCGCGTTGGCGAGCGCGTGCTCGATGAGGCCGGTCTTGGCACCACGCTGCGGCACGGCGATCTCCACGCGGCGGTCAGCCTTAATGGACAGGGCATCGGCCAGCAGCTCGCGCTCGGGTACCGCATTGGACAGCAGGATGAGCCGCGGCACGGGCTTGTCGTCATAAAACTGGGCGATGAAGCTCGCCAGGATCTCGCCCACCTCCAGCGATCTGTCGGCGCGCGGGAAGTAGGCGCGGTTGCCCCAGTTCTGGCTGGCGCGGAAGAAAAACACCTGGATGCAGGTCTGCCCGCCGTCCTGGTAGGCGGCAAAGACGTCAGCCTCCTCGATGCCTTCGGGATTGATGGTCTGGTCGGCGGTGACGTGGCTCATGGCCTGGAGACGATTGCGCAGTGCGGCTGCGCGCTCGAATTCCAGCTTGTCGGACGCCTCGGTCATCATCGCTTGCAGCCGCTTGCGCACCTCCTGGCTCTCGCCCTCGAGGAAGCGGGAGGCTTCTCCTACGAGCCGCGCGTAGTCGTCGAGCGCGATCTCGCCCGTGCACGGGGCCGAGCAGCGCTTGATCTGGTACAGCAGGCAGGGACGCGTGCGGCTTTCGTAGACGGCGTCCGAGCACGAGCGCAGCAGGAAGGCGCGCTGCAGCGTATTGATGGCGCGGGCCACGGCGCCGGCCGAGGCGAAGGGGCCGAAGTAGTCGCCCTTGCGATTGCGGGCGCCGCGGTGCTTGAGAATTTGCGGCGCCGGATGATCGCGGGCGATGAGGATGTAGGGAAACGACTTGTCGTCGCGCAGCAGGACGTTGAAGCGCGGGCGAAAGCGCTTGATGAGATTGGCTTCGAGCAGGAGCGCTTCCGACTCCGTGCGCGTGCTGACGAACTCCATGGCGGCGGTGGCGGAGATCATGCGGGCGATACGGTTGGTGTGCCCGCCCATGCGCGCGTAATTGGATACGCGCGCCTTGAGCGACCGCGCCTTGCCGACGTAGATGACCTCGCCCGCGCGATCGATCATGCGATAGACGCCGGGCGAGCCGGGCAGCGTCTTCAGGTAGCCGGCGATGACCTCCGGCCCGGTCCTGCGCGGCCCGGTGTCCTCGACCGCCTCCGGTCCAGGCGGTGTATCGGATGTGCTGCCGCTCGACATGCAAGACAGGTAGGCGATCGCCCGTGGCTGGTCCAGTGGGACGGAGAACGGCCTGCAATGTCGGCGGTTTGCGGGCCGGCCCAAGGGCCTCAACTCCTTGAATAGTTCGGCGTAGGACGAAGCATCGCGTACCGACGTTTGCGCATATTTGCGCATCAGTTGGAGCGCACTTCGTTGAATTCAAATCGTGGCCTGACTCCCTCTCCCATGGGGAGAGGGTGGGGTGAGGGGTTATCGCCAACCAATTTGCGCTCTAACCCCTCACCCGGAACGTTGACACGTTCCGACCTCTCCCTATGGGAGAGGTGAAGGGTGCGACTCCGGCGATGGAAGATGTGGAGCTGTGTCAGCACTATCGCAATTTGCTACAGGAGGCTTCGTCCATGTCCGTTACATGCTGCATCAGATACGTGCTCGACCCGTTCCAGCGCGATCTGTTCGAGCAATACGCACAGCGCTGGGGAACGATCATCCCGCGCTGCGGCGGCGACCTCATCGGCTATTTCCTGCCGCACGAAGGCACCAACAACATCGCGCTGGCGCTGATCTCGTTCGACAGCCTGGCGGCCTACGAGGCCTATCGCGCGCGGATCAAGGCCGACCCGGAGGGTGCGGCCAATTTCCGCTTCGCCGAGGAGAAGCGATTCATCCTGTCCGAGGAGCGCACGTTTTTGCGCGCAGTAACCCGACAAAAAGCATGATTGTCGGTTTCGCTCGGGTTTGCATCTGCATCTCTGGTGGCCGGACCGTCGCCTATGCTATGGGCGCCTCGATATCGGCTGCCGGAGGGCTCGTATGCATTTCATCCGAAGCATTGGCGCTGTTGCGTTTCTCTTGCTCGCGGCGATGCCCGCCAGCGCACAAACTCCTGCATCGAACGCCAAGCCAGGCGATGGCGAGGACGTGCAAGCGGCGATCGCCAAGACCAATGCCTACATCGAGCTGATGAACCGTACGCTCAGGGCCTCCGAATCCTGGAGCCGTTATACGAGCTGGGCCAATGCCAAAACCGGCCCGACCGGAAAGGAGCGCATCGTTTACGGTCTCTACAGCCTCTATGACGTGCGCTCGGAGACGGACAAGGCGCTGGCCGCCACGGGCAATCCGCCGGCCTATCCAGCGCTCGATGAGACCGTGAAACGCTACATCTCGGCCTACGAGAAACTCGCGCCGCTGATCACCGAGGCCAACGGCTACTACGAGCGCAAGGACTACCTCGCCGACAAGATGGCTGCGGGCAAGGCGCTGCACGCTAAGCTTGCCCCAGCGGCGCAGGCGTTTCTCGCCGAGCGGGCGGCGCTCGAGCGCGACATGGAGGACATCAAGCGCGACCTCGACTGGCGCCAGCTTGCAGCCATCGAGAAAAGCGAAGGCCGCAAGGCGCGCTGGCACGTGCGCAATGTCATGATCGAGGCCAAAGCGGTGATCGACCTGCTGCCGAGCAATGCGGCGCCCGTGGTCGACATGGCCGCATTCGACAAGGCGCTGGACCGGTACGCAGCCGCGGTGAAGGAGTTCGACGGCTACTCGGCGGCGACGCCCAACTCGTTCTTCGTGTTCGAGTTCGAGCCCGCGCAATTTGCTCGGCAAGCTGCGCGAGTTTCGCCAGAAGGTCGGCCGCACCAAGGGCGACGCGCGCCGGGCCGGCGTCGGCCACGACCTGACCTGGCTCATCAACGACTACAACATGATGGTGTCGACGTCACAAAGCGCGACGACGTTTTCGAGGTAGCGTTGCTGCTCCAGGGCTTCTGCCAGCACTTTAGACAATGCTCGGCAGCACGACCTCGCGCAGCACGCGGTTCGGGGGGACCCACTGCTCATGCGCGCTGTAGTTGCCGGCGGTGATGGCGACGGCGAGGTCGAGGCCCGGCATGACGTACAGGCGCTGCCCGCCGTTGCCGTTGCAGCCCCACCAGCGCTCCAGCCGCGCCTTTGGCGCGGTGCCGACGGTTAGATCGCCCACGTACCAGTGGTAGCCGAAGCGGCGAAACTCATCGCAGCTCACGATCTGCTCAACGCACTTCTCCAGCCAATGCGCGGAGACGATGCGCCGGTCCTGCCAGACACCGCCGCCCAGCATCAAGAGCCCGATGCGGGCGAGATCGCGCGGCGTCATGCGCAGCCCCGAGGCGGCGGAGTGGACGCCATCGCGGCCGGCAAACCATTCCGTGGGCCCGATGCCGAGCGGATCGAACAGCACGTCGCAGGCAAAGTCGGGCAGCGGCTTGGCCGTGCCGTCGGCGATGATGCGCCCAAGCAGCGCCGTCGCCCCGCCGCTGTAGGTCCAGCGCTTGCCGGGCTCGCCGACGACGCGCCGCTCAAGGATGTAGCGATAGCGATCGGGGGCAAACTCCATCGCGATCTCGCTGTTGGTGGGGTCGGTGTAGGGGATCGTGCTCTCGTCCCAGTCGGTGCCCATGGTCATGGAGAGCACGTGATGGATGGTGAGCCGCTCGCGGCCGGCCGCAAGGTCGGCGTAGGCCGGGAATGAGGCGAACAGCGGCGCCTCGGGCGGCGGCACCTTTCCCTGCTCCAGCGCAATGCCGTAGAGCAGGCCGACGATGCTCTTCGTCACCGAGCGCAGGTCGTGCAAAGTGCCGGGGCCGAACGCCACGTTGCCGAGGTTGCGGGTGACGGCCCAGTCGGGGCCGGCGAAATAGCGCTCCAGCACCAGGCGGCCCGAGCGCACAATGACCACGCCGTGCAGGTTCCAGGCGCGCTTGTCGGCGATAAGCTTGTCGAGCCGCGCCTCAAGATCGGGCGCGAAGCCGGCATCGGCGGGCGCGACGGGTTGCCATTCAAACGTGGCCGCGGCGAGCGGCGTCGCAGGTGAGGCCATGAGCGTGGCTCCCATACCCAGCAACACGTGGCGGCGACTGAGGTGCGACATGCTCTTCCCTCACCGAGCCTCGAATACTGCCGGTGGGCGATGGCGTCGATATGACAGCTGGGAAAGGCGCTTAATGCGCCATGGCTTTGCCGATCTCCTCGGTCATTTTCTTGGCGTCGCCGAGCAGCATCATGGTGTTGTCGCGATAGAACAACGGATTGTCGATGCCGGCATAGCCCGAGGCCAGCGAGCGCTTGTTGAACATGACGGTGCCCGCCTTCCACACCTGCAGCACCGGCATGCCGTAGATGGGTGAGGTCTTGTCGTCCTCGGCGGCCGGGTTGGTCACGTCATTGGCGCCGATGATATAGGCGACATCGGCCTGGCTGAACTCGTTGTTGATGTCCTCCAGCTCGAACACCTCATCGTAGGGCACATTGGCCTCGGCCAGCAGCACGTTCATGTGCCCGGGCATGCGGCCCGCCACGGGGTGGATGGCGTACTTCACCTCGACGCCGGCCTTCTTCAGGTTGTCGGCCATCTCGCGCAACGCGTGCTGGGCCTGCGCCACCGCCATGCCGTAGCCCGGCACGATGATGACCTTGCCCGAGTTCTTCATCAGGAAGGCGGCGTCCTCGGCCGAGCCGAGCTTGACCGGCTTCTGCTCGCCGCCGGCTGCCGGACCGGCCGTCTCGCCGCCGAAGCCGCCGAGGATCACGGAGATGAAGGAGCGGTTCATGCCCTTGCACATGATGTAGGACAGGATCGCGCCCGAGGAGCCCACCAGCGCTCCGGTCACGATCAGGGCGATGTTGCCGAGCGTGAAGCCGATGCCGGCGGCGGCCCAGCCCGAATAGGAGTTGAGCATGGAGATGACTACGGGCATGTCGGCGCCGCCGATCGGGATGATGATGAGGGCGCCGAACACGAGCGCCAGGAGCGTGATCGCCCAGAACATCACCGGCGAGCCGCCCGACTGGCAGAACCAGACGACCAAGAGAACGATCAGAGCGGCCAGGGCGATATTGATGAGATGGCGGGCGGGCAGGATGATCGGCTTGCCGGACATGCGGCCGGACAGCTTGGCGAAGGCGATCACCGAGCCGGTGAAAGTGACGGCGCCGATGGCGACGCCGAGCGACATCTCCAGCAGGCTGGCGCCGGCGATATTGCCGGGTGTGCCGATGCCGAAGGCTTCCGGTGCGTAGAGAGCGCCAGCCGCGACGAAGACTGCGGCAAGACCAACAAGGCTGTGAAAGGCGGCGACCAGCTCCGGCATCATGGTCATCGGGATGCTGCGAGCGATATAGGCGCCGATGCCGCCGCCGATGCCGAGGCCGGCCAGGATCAGGACCCACGTCAGGGGTGAGCCGAGCGTGTCGAGCTGGCCCAGCGTGGTCAGCACGGCGATGGTCATGCCGGCCATGCCGAACAGGTTGCCGCGGCGCGAGGTTTCGGGGCTCGACAGGCCGCGCAGCGCCAGGATGAAGAGCACGCCCGAGGCGAGATAGAGCAGCGCGGCGATGTTGGGGGACATGGTCAGGCTCCTCGCCGCTCGCAGTGGTGTGCGTATTCCCCTCCCCCTCGTGGGGAGGGGGCAGGGGTGGGGGGATTCCAGAGCCGCTGTGATTCCCCCCACCCTGTCCCTCCCCCACAAGGGGGGAGGGGACCGTTGGGCTAGCGCAATCACCTGCAGTACTTCTTTCTGAGAGAGGGCTCCGCGGCGAGAGGAGCAGCGCGGCGATGTTGGGGGACATGGTGCTCCTCAAGCCGCCGCTTGCGCCGGCAGCTGTACGAACGTGATGGTATTGCCAGACGGATCGTCGGCATGCAGCAGCGCGCCGCCCCAGAGCTGGCGCTCGGGACGGCCGTGCGTGGGTACTCCCGCGCGCATCAGCTCGGCGTGCAGGGCGTCCGCATCGTCCGTGGCAAACGACAGGCCGGTGAAGCGCCCGACGAGATCGCGGTCATCCGGGTCGTCGCCCGCCGGCTCCAGCAGAATGGTCGGGCTGTCACCGAACATGACAACATCGGGTGAGCTGTCCATCAGCGGCAGACCGACGACATCGGCGTAGAATTTTGCCGCGGCGGGCAGGTCGGTGACGAAAATGCGGACGGCGGCCAGTTCCATGCCGGACCTCACTTCTTGGGCTCTCGTCTCTTGTACATGGCGAGCATGCGCTGGGTGACGAGGAAGCCGCCGAAGATGTTCACCGAGGCCATGACGAGGGCGAGGAAGCCGAAGACTTTCGCGAGCGCGCTGCCTTCGGCGACGAGAGCGACGCCCGCCGCCAACAGCGCGCCGACGACGATGACGGACGAAATGGCATTGGTGACCGACATGAGTGGGGTGTGCAGCGCCGGCGTCACGCTCCACACGACGTAGTAGCCGACGAAGATGGCGATCACGAACACCATGAACTGATAGACGAACGGCGAGACTGCGCCACCGCCGGCGGCGAGGGCCGAGGTGGGGAGGAGCATGCCTAAAGCGCTGGCGAAACAAAAAGCGCTCAGACGGTCCCACGGTTTCTCTCCCTCCCCCTCGAAGGGGGAGGGTTGGGGTGGGGGTGAAGTCCCTAGCTGAAGCGGTGCATCTGGCCGCCCCCCCACCCTGTCCCTCCCACTCGAGGGGGGAGGGGACGAAGAAGGAGAGGTAGTATCAGTAGGACAGGGTTGCCGCGAGTGATTGCTCAAATGCCTGTTATGCGAACGATGTGACGGGGCAGAGGTCACGTCTGGATTGCGCGTCGACATCTCAGGCCCCTCCTTGCAAGCTTGGGTGGACGATCTTGCCGTCCTTGGCAATCAGCGTGCCTTTGATGATCTCGTCGTCCCAGTCGACCTTCAGGGTCTTCTCCTTCTTGTCGATCATCAGCTCGAGGAAGGTGACGAGGTTCTTGGCGTAGAGGCTCGAGGCGTTGACGGGCACCTCGCCGGCGAGGTTGAGCTTACCGGAGATGCGTACGCCATTGTGCTCGATGATTTGGGACGGTTGCGTCAGTTCGCAGTTGCCGCCGCGCTCGGCGGCGAGATCGACGATCACCGCGCCGGGCTTCATGCTCTCGACCATGGCGCGCGAGATGAGACGTGGCGCTGGCCGGCCGGGGATGAGCGCAGTGGTGATGACGATGTCCTGGCCCTTGATGTGGCTGGCGACCAGCTCTGCCTGCTTCTTTTGGTACTCGGCCGACATCGGCTTGGCGTAGCCGGCGGCGGTCTGCGCCTGCTTGAACTCCTCGTCCTCGACAGCGATGAACTTAGCGCCGAGGGAGGCCACCTGCTCCTTGGTGGCCGGGCGCACGTCGGTGGCGGAAACGATGGCGCCGAGGCGTCGGGCGGTGGCGATGGCTTGCAGGCCGGCGACGCCGACGCCCATGACGAACACCTTGGCCGCTGGCACTGTGCCGGCGGCCGTCATCATCATCGGCATGGCCTGCTCGAACATGGCGGCGGCATCGACCACGGCCTTGTAGCCGGCGAGGTTGGCCTGACTCGACAGCACGTCCATGGACTGGGCGCGCGAAATGCGGGGCATGAACTCCATGGAGAACAGGCTCGCACCCGACTTGGCCAGCACATCAAGGCCGGCGCGATCGTCGAAGGGGTTGAGCATGGCAGCGACGATGGCGCCCGGCTTCAGGGCCTTCACTTCATCGAGCGAAGGCCGTCTGACCTTGAGCAGGATGTCGGCGCCGGACAGAGCCTCGGCAGGGCTTGAAGCGATCCTGGCGCCGGCTGCCGTGAAGGCCGCGTCGG
The DNA here is from genome assembly GCA_963840425.1 of uncultured Alphaproteobacteria bacterium. Lineage (GTDB taxonomy): Bacteria > Pseudomonadota > Alphaproteobacteria > Rhizobiales > Hyphomicrobiaceae > CADEFX01. The sequence continues at coordinate 422,350 of CAWIYZ010000034.1, forward strand.
AGAAGCGCGAGCGTGCGCCGGCCCCGCTGGCAATGCTGACGGTGCATCCGAGCCCTGTCAGTTTCTTCGCCGACTCCGGAGAAAGCGCAACGCGCGTCTCGCCAGCCTCTTCCGGTGCGACGGCGACCGTCACCATGCGTTGCTCCTCGGCGGTACTGCGCTAGTGTCCCGATCGCAAAGCTCGTCGGATCTCGCAACAACCTCTGAACGAGCTTCGCGATCGAAAGGACACTAGCAAGCTTATGATTCTAGTGTGATTCAGATCGAGAAATTCGCTCACGGACCTGCTGCGAACACCGGCGAATTTCTCGATCATCACACTAGTGCTGTGCTAGACGAGGAAGAACAGCATGAACAGCAGGATGAGAATGACCAGCACGACCAAGGTCACTGTGCCGCGCAGAAAACCGCGGTAGGTGCGGGCATGCTCTGCATAGTCCATGGCCGAGTGGCCACCGGAGGTGTCGACGCTCATCGTGCTTCCCTCGATTGAACCCGAATTGCCGGGCCTTGTGTTATCGCAAGGGGAATGCGCCATCAAGCGGCGTCGGAGCCCCGGGGGCTGGCGCTGTGGGGAAGCGGCCGATATATACGGGGCACATTTGCAAGGATTCGCGCGCAGCGGGCCGGCTTAGCTCAGGGGTAGAGCAACCGCCTTGTAAGCGGTAGGTCGGGGGTTCAATTCCCTCAGCCGGCACCATTACCCGCCTTTTCGAGTGGGGCTTTCGACCAGGTCGGGCGCTATTGCTATAGAAGTGGTCGATGGACGCGCATGAACTCCTAGCGGACAGGTGGCGCAATCTGATGCGGCGGCACGCGTGTCCTGAAACCGCAGCTCAGGGCGTCTTGGATGACCTGCTTGCTGCGTACCGCGAACCACTCCGCCACTATCACAATGTCGAGCACGTCGCGTCGCTCCTGCGGCTGCTGGATGAGAATGGTCATGGCGTCGCCGATCGAACGGCAGTCGAGCTGGCGATCCTCTTTCATGATGTCGTCTACGATCCGACGCGACACGACAACGAGCGGGCAAGTGCCGATCTCGCCAGCGAGCGTCTGGCGGCATTGGGCTTCGCCAGTGAGCTGATAACCAAGGTCCAGACCTATATCCTTGCCACGCAACACGGGCAGACTGCGCCAGCCTCCGGCGATGCTGACCTCGCGCTGTTGCTCGATCTCGACCTGTCAATTCTGGGCGCCGCACCGGCAGAGTACCGCGCCTATGCGCAAGCGATCCGGCGTGAGTATGGGCACGTAACGGACGAGCTCTATCGATTGGGGCGTAAACGCGTTCTGGAGGGGTTCCTGGCGCGCGACAGGATTTACCGCACAGAACCATTGCATGCGCTTCGGGACGCACGCGCCCGTGACAATATCGCGAACGAGATAGCTGAGCTTACGTGAGAGCGTTCCGACTTTCTCGGGCGTGCCGCCGTGGCGTTACTTATCCATCGTCACGCTGGAGAGGTTCTGGAACCAGTTGCGGGCCTGGACGAAGCCTTTGACCTTTGGGCTCATGGCGCGGGGGCCCAGGTCGTGCACGACCCACAGGAACAGCGCATCGTCCACCATCTTGGTGTGCACCTTGGCCAGCACCTCGTCGCGCACCTTGGGATCGAATGCTGACTGTGCATCGCCCAACAGCTTGTCCATCTCGGGATCGCTGTAGTAGCCGAAATTCACGCCGGCCGGCGCGGCCAGGTCCGAGCGCAGCAGGCGGGCGAAGGCGCTGAACGGGTCCTGCGTCGTGTGCGCGATGTTGATGCCTTGGGCGCCCTTCGCCTGCGGGGACTTGCTGCCGGCGCGGCGCACATCCAGCAGCGCCTGCCACTCCACGACCTCGAAGGCGACATCGATATTGATCGCCTTCAGGGACTGCTGCAGCGCCTCGTTCATCTGCAAGGACGCCATCTGCCCGGAGCCGGACGAGGAGATCAGCATTTTGATCTTCAACGGCTTCTCCGGCCCGTAGCCGGCTTCGGCCAGCAGTTTTTTGGCCTGCTCGACGTTCGTTGCGATGTCGAAGCCGGGAGAGCCGTACCACGCATCGCCCTTGGGTACGTGTCCGGTCGCCTCGAGCGCGTAGCCGCCGAGAAGATCGACCATGGCCTTGCGATCGATGGCCAGGTTCACCGCCTTGCGCACACGGATGTCGTTCCAGGGCGAGCCTTCGGTGCGGTTGAACTGCCAGGCCCACACCTGCGGGTAGATGTTGGCGGTGATGGCGAGACCAGCGGCCTTGATGCGAGGTATGGCATCGGGAGCCGGGGCCTCGATCCAATCCACCTGGCCAGCCAGCAAAGCGGCTGTGCGCGTGCCGGCATCGGGCATCGGCAGCAGCGTGAGCCTTTCGAGCTTCGGAACGAGCGTCGGGCTCCAGTGGTCGGGGTTGGGCACCAGCTCGGCCAACTCGCGAGCCTTGAGGGCAGCGAGCTTCCACGGGCCGGTGCCGGACGGCGCTTGCGCGAACTTGGCCCAGTCGCGGCCGGTGGTCTCCCACTGCCTGGGGGAGGCGATGAGAATGTAGGAGAGCTGGTAGGGCAAGGACGCGTCCGGGGCCTTGGTGGTGAACTCGATGGTGTAGTCGTCGATCTTGCGTACGGACTTGTAGGAGGGGGCACGGAAGCCGGCGAGCGACACCATGCGGGCGCTGTACTGAGGCGCCTTCTCGTCGAAGAGGCGATTCATGTTGAAGACTACGGCATCGGCGTTGAAATCGGAGCCGTCGTGAAATTTCACACCCTGGCGCAAGCGGAAAATCCATTTTGTCCGGTCGGCAGGGTCTACGCTCCAGCTTTCGGCGAGACCGGGGATGATGTCCGACGGCTTGTCGGTGGCTCTCAGATCCCAATTGACCAGCGCGTCGTAGAGCAGCAGCCCCATGAAGCGGTAGCCTTCGAGGCCGTTGTCCGGTTGCCCCCAGGTGAGCGGAACGTCGTTGACCGTCATGCCGATGCGCAAGTGGCCCTGCGCGCCGGCGCAGGGCACGAGCAGGCAATGCAGCAACATCGCTATCGCGACCGGGATCACCCGCATGACAAACTCACACCCTCGACGACCGGCCCAAGTCCGTTCGCCGTTTGCAAGAGGTCGCGCAAGGCCCCCGGCGAGCCCTGCTTTGAATCTTTAAGTCTAGAGCGCGTTCACGTCCCACATGGAAGCGGTACTGCCTTCATACGGGGCGATCGCGCTCTAGTAAGCGACTATAGTGGGAACGGACGTGATCGAACAGCTAAAGCGACGCCCGTTTCGGCAGCAGTGCCTGATAGTCTTTGGGCGTCGGGTTCGTTGCGGAAGCTACGGACTTGTTGGCGGGGTTGGGTCCTTGAGATCGACAATATTACTTGGCCGGATGACGAGCGGACCCTCTATCAGGCGCGGCTTCAACGGCCGGCGGGGCACATAGCCCGCCACCACGCCCTTCTGCACATCCTGGACGGTCGCCTCGCGCCAGCCCGCCCGGTTCGGCACGCTCACGAGTCCGATCGGATAAATGGTGAGCTCGTCGGGCGTGATGCGCATGCGCAGGAAGTTCTTGTAGCCCATGATGCGGATCGAGGAGAAGCCGTTGTCGGCGTAAGTCTTGAACACGCGGCAGCCGAAAAACAGATACACGGCGATGATCAGCCCCGCCACGAAACCGCTGGCGGCAATCATTGCCACCGAGTCGAGTGCCACTCTGAGGATCGGCGAATCCCTCAGAAGGGCGCCGAAGCCGGAGCGTAGCGTAGTGTCAAAATATTCGGATGGCTGCCCGTGCATCGCCTGCGCCAGCACCGACATGGCGAGCATGTGGATGGCCCAGTGGCCGGTGGCCTCGGCCGCGCGGAAGGCAGGCTTCTTGGCGCCGGCCAGAAACTGATAAAGCATCGCCAGAATAAGCAATGCCACCACTGCGAAGGCTGGCTGCTCGCGCCCGGCGGCGAACAGATAATAGATGCGATCGCCGAGCCCCATCCAGTCGGACTCGCTCAAAATGTCCTCGATCCGTTTCGTCGTGCCGTCGGGCGAACGAGCCGGGCGCACGCTGGCAGTCGTGTAGAACCAGCCCATGAGCCAATAAAAGAACCCGAGCGCGAAGCAGAAGGTCGGGTTCCAGAGCGGGAAGCCGAGCACCAGCCAGCTCAGGCGCTGCGAGATGGATCGCCTGGGAAATAGCGACTGGGGCCGCGGCTCGTGTCTCGGGTTGGCGACGGACGTGTCGTCTGTCGCCGGCGCGCCGTTGAGGGTGAACTTGAGCAAGTGAGGGTGGCCGGTCGAGCTCATCCACGGTACGCGGATCGTGTTGTGCAGCTGGTGCGTAGGCGCGAGATAGGCGCCCCCGCCGCCGGAGGTGATGAGATTGAGGCGGTGGTCATTGTTGAAGTAGCGGGCGTAGTGGTGGTCGTCGCCCGCCAGGATGACGCTGACGCGTGCCCTCTCGATGGCGAGATTGAGGATGCGCTGCAAATTGCCCGAGTAGGCCTCGGTCGTGCCGGCCTCATCGCCCACGTGCCAGCTCGGCGTGGCAATGCAGAGAATGATCTTGGCCTTGGTTTTGTCGTCCTTCGGAAGACGCGCGGAAACGGCATTGAAATACTGGACCTGACCAACGTCCACGCTGGCCGTGAGCTGGATGTCGAGGCCCCAGATCCACCAGTCGTTCGGCAGCTCGATGGCCCAATAGCTGCGATGCTGCTGGCACTCCCAGTGACCCATTCTGAGGCCGTTGGAGACGCCGTCGCGGCGCGTGCAGAAGAGCTCGTCGAACGAGGCGAGGCCGTCGTACCAGTCGTGGTTGCCGGGAAGGATGAAAAGCTTGCGCGGCCGCCGACCGGGCTTTTCGGCAGGCGGCAGCGGATCGTGCCATGTGGTCAGATTGAAGGGCGTCAACAACCGTCGCTTGTATTCGAGCATGGAGGCGTAGGGATAGGCCTGGTCGCCTCCCATCAGCAGCATCTGCCCGGCAGGCAGCGGCTGCTCCACGCCGTCGATCTCAAGATGCGGTTCGGCGAGCAGTGACGCCATCGCATATGTGGAGTCGAAGCCATCGCCCGTGTCGGCGACGTAATCGATCCAGATTGCGCCATCCTCTGCTGGCGGGATGGCGCGGTCGCCTTTGGGATTGCTGTAATCGTAGCGCTGCGCGATTTCCGCGGGCGGCTTGTAGTCGACGGCGGCCTGCATGATGCGCTGGTCGGCGTAGGAGCCGAACACGCGCGAGATGAAATCGCGCAATCCCGTCTGCGCCAGCGCCTTGGGCCCATACCAGGGCGTCATCAAAGGCAGCTCGCGCAGCGGCGGCAACGGCTTGGTGGGCATGATACGCAACTCCCCCATCTCGCCAATCGTCCCGGCCGGTGGCCGGATGGCGAGCCCAGAAAAAGGCTAGCACCGGGATGCCGGGGCGGTCGAGATCGTCAGCAAGCTCTCTATTGGTCCGGCGTCTGCGATCTGGGCCGAAATGCTTGCTGGATAGGGAGTTTGACCGATCGTCGGCACAGCGCGGCCCTCACAAGGCTGGAGCAGCGGTGCGCAGATGACACAGCTTCTGCCTGCCCTCAATCCGCCGGGCCGGCGAAGAGGAGCAGGTTGCCGTCAGGGTCTTTGACGATGAAGGTCTTGGCGCCCCAGGGCTCCTTCCTCAGTGTTTGGAAGAAGGAAACGCCCGCGGTTTGAAATTCCAGATAGAGCTGCTTGATCTCTTCGGCGGTATCGACGCCCATGTCAGCCGACAACAGACTTTCGCGATCCCGGAGCTGAGGATCGATAACGGGCGCATCCATGTGCTTGAGGTTGAGCAAACCCCTGTCCCTTTTCACCTGCGCATAGAACGGAGGCTCGCCGTAGACGAAGACGATGGAGAACCCGAGCATTTGCGTGAAAAAATCGCACGACGCCTTGATGTCCGTGACGAACAACTCCGCTGCCGTTGCGGTGATGACTGCTTTGGGCCGGGTCTGGTCTGCTTGATCAGGCATGGCTGAAGATCCTGTCTTGAGCGCCTGCCAGCTCTCGAATCCCTGTTGTCTTGCCACCAGCTCTTGAGCGTCAGTGAGCTTGAAGCTCGCGGCAAGGATTTCGGGGTCGCTCAGATGCCGAAAGCGCGGCACGAAGGCCCTGATCTGAGCGGCAACGGGATAGTATCGCTCACGGTGCCAGCGCAGAACGAGCTTGGCCTGCTTCCTGAGATTTTCGAGATTGGGCATGGGCGCGCTGCGATTGACGATGACTTCGCGTAGGTGGGCTTTGCCCCTTCGGCGTTGCGCCGATGCGCCCTACAGCAGCACATGAAGGATGCGCTGGCGGTGCAAGCGTGTCAACGGGTGGGCGCCAAGTCGGGTTGACGCGATGTTGCGTGCCTTCGGCACGACTTCCTTGCGCGCCTTCGGCCCGTTTTGTTTGCGTGCCTTCGGCACGACGCCGGGGCCTTGCCGCCAACACCAGCGCCACGAACATCAGCAGAAGTGTACCGACGGGGAGCGGCGGCGGTGCCTCGATCCGCTCGGGAGCCGGTGCAGTGTAGAGCGGCTGCCGCCTGGCTCGTGCAGAGGCGTCGCGGGGTGGCGACAGACGTGCCTCGCGCGCAGATGTGGCCGAGGCGGCGGTGAAGCACTGGTGCAGGCTGGCGCAGCGATCGCCAGCGGCCGGATGGGTTGCCGTCTCGCGCCGGTTGCCGAAGGAGCTGCAGATCGATCCCAGATGACGCCGGTCGAGCCAGCCGTCGCGCACGCCGCGGTCTACTGCCCAGCAGTCGGCCTCCAGCTCGTCGCCGCCGACATGGTGGTGGCCGCATTCGTGATGGAAGACGAACAGGCCCACGGTGCTCGGATAGCGGCCGAGGCGAGCGGGGTTGAGGATCACCTCGTTGCGGCGCCGGCTCGCCATGCCGAGATTGGGCATGTGCGGGTCGAGCACGTTGCGCGCGCGGCCGCACTGCACGGTGCGTCCGGCGATCTGGAGCGAGCCGTCGGGCTGCATCTGCACGGGCGCGGCGGCGTGCGCGCGTGAGCCCGGTGCAGTAAGGGTGGCGGCCAGAAGGGCAAGCGTCCAGCAGAAATGGATCAGCGTGCGATCGAATCGTGGCCATTCGCGCATCAGGCTTCGTCGCGACGCAATCGGGCCGATTTGGGGCAGTGGGGAACCCATAAACCAGACGGGGATGGTTCTCGGCATGGCGGCGTGAAAGAATGCAGTGTTGGAGGGGAAGGACGGTCATGAGGAGGCTCGGTTGAGCACGGAGTGGGCAGGGGCCATCGATTGTGACGTGCATCCGCGCGTGCCGAACATTCGTGCGCTCCAAGCGCACATGGACGAGTACTGGCGCGACACGGTCGAGCTGCGCGGCATCGAGGGTTTCGAGAGCATTGCCTATCCGACCAATGCGCCGCTGACCATTCGGCCCGACTGGCGCGAGGGCAAGGCCGGGGCCGACGAGCACGTCGAGCGCATGGCCAAGGCGCTGCTCGACCGCCACGGCTTCGCGCATGCCATCTGCAATTGCCTCTATGCCGTGCAGATGATTCGCGACGAGCACATGGCAGCAGCGTTTGCGCGGGCCGTGAACGACTGGGTCAAGGCGGAATGGCTGGACAAGGATACGCGCCTCAGGGCGTCGATTGTCGTGCCAGTGCAGAACCCGGAGCTGGCGGTCGAGGAAATCGAGCGCTGTGCGCCGGACAAGCGTTTCGTCCAGGTGCTGTTCCTTGCCATGGGTGAGCTGCCGCTGGGCAAGAGCTATTTCTGGCCCATCCATCGCGCGGCGGAGCGGCATGATCTGACCATCGGCATCCACGCCGGCTCCAGCTATCATCACGCGATTACGGGGTCGGGCTGGCCCAGCTACTATCTGGAAGATTACGCGGCGCAGTCGCTGGGCTTTCACACCCAACTCGGCAGCCTGATCTCCGAGGGCGTATTCGTTAAGTTTCCGAAGCTGAAGGTCGTGCTGATCGAGTCCGGCGTGAGCTGGATCGGGCCGTACCTGTGGCGCCTCAACAAGTTCTGGCGCGGGGTGCGCAACGAGGTGCCCTGGATCGACCGCTCGCCCAACGAGTTCGTGCGTGATCATATCCGTCTGACGATCCAGCCGTTCGACGCGCCGGCGTCGGGCGCCGAGGTGGGCCGGCTGATCGATCAGCTTCAATCGGACGAAATGTTGCTCTTTTCCTCAGATTTTCCGCATTGGCAGTTCGACGGAGATGCTATGCTGCCGGCCGGTATCGACGCGTCGCTGCGCCGGAAAATTCTGGTCGACAATCCACTTGCCGCCTATCCACGCCTTGGAGGCCGCCATGCAACTTGATGCACCAATTGCGCCCGAGCTCGATGTTGCCGATGCGAGCGGCCCGGCGGTCGCGAGACCGAACCGGCTCGCCGTGATCGATGGCGACGTGCATCCGGCGTGGCGCTCGCAGGAGGATCTGAAGCCGTTTCTGAGTAAGCGCTGGTGGGACCATCTGCAGACCTACGGCAGCCGGCGCAAGAACGGCAGCACCGGCCAAGAGCCGTACCCCAAGTCGGCGCCGCTCGCCTGCCGCCGCGATGCCTGGCCCGAGGAGGGCGGACGGCCGGGCTCCAGCCTGGCGCTAATGCAGAGTCAGCATCTCGACGGCAACAGCATCGAATTCGGAATACTGGGCCCCCTCGGTGCGACCGGACAGGGTGATTTCAATCTGGATTTCAGCGCCGCCATGTGCAGCGCGGTGAACGACTGGCAGCGCGAGACGTTCACGCGGCCCGAGAAGCGGTTGAAGGGCGGCATCGTGGTGCCCTACGAGGACACGGCGGCGTCGGTGGCGGAGATCGACCGCTGCGGGCCGGATCCCGATTTCGCCCAGGTGTTCATGCTGACACGCTCGCAGGAGCCGCTGGGCAGCCGCCGCTACTGGCCGATCTACGAGGCGGCGCAGCGCTACAAGCTGCCGGTGGCGGCCCACGTGTTCGGCACCAGCGGGCATCCGGTGTCGGGTGCGGGCTGGCCAAGCTTCTATGTGGAGGAAGGCGCCGGGCATTCCACGTCGTGCCAGACGGTCGTTTCCAGCCTCGTCATCGAGGGCGTATTCGAGCGCTTTCCGGGGCTGAAGGTGGTGATGGTCGAAGGCGGCTTCGCTTGGCTGCCGGCGCTGTCGTGGCGGCTCGACAAACTGTTCGAGCGCATGCGGGACGAGGTTCCGCACTTGAAGCGCAAGCCCTCGGAGTACATCCGCGAGCACGTCTACGTGACGACGCAGCCGATGGAGGAGCCGGATGATCGCCGGCACGTGCTCGACGTCATGGAGTGGATCGGCTGGGATCGCCTGCTGTTCGCCAGCGACTATCCGCACTGGGACTTCGATGATCCGTTCCGCGCGTTCCCGGCGGGCTTGAAGCCGGAGCGGCATCGCCAGATCTGCGCCGAGAACGGCCGCTCGGTGTACCGGCTGTCGTAAGCGGCTCTGCAAAATGGCCCGTCATGTTGTCGCGCGCGTTGCGGATATTCCTCCGGGCGCGCGCAAGTTCGTCACGATCAACGGGCGCGGTGTCGTCGTCTTCAACCTGAAGGGCGAGTTCTTTGCGCTGTCGGACCAGTGCCCGCACAAGGGCGGACACCTGTCGCAAGGCAAACTGACGGGACTAGTCGAAGTCCTCGGAGCCCGGCAGCTACCGCTACTCGCGCCAAGGCGAGATCGTGCGCTGTCCGTGGCACGGATGGGAGTTCGACATTCGCACTGGCAGGTCGTGGTGCGATCCGCGACGCTTGCGGTTGATGCAGTATGCGGTCAAGGTCGAGCCGGGTGCGACGCTGGCCGAGGGGCCGTACGTGGCGGAGACGTTCAAGGTCGCCGTCGAGGACGAATATGTGGTGATCGAGGTGTAGTTATCCTCGGCGGATATCCCCGGTCTGGCACCTGTTCACGGTTAACGGTCGGCGGTGGGGTGAACTGAGCTGGCGATGCTATGGCCATGGGCACTTAACGTAGCGCAGGCATAGCGCAAGCGTAGTGCAACAATAGCGCAAGAGGGCACTCAACGAACCGCAAGTTGCGCCCGCAAGTCATCTCGCGTGTGATGACTGACGGGTCAGTCGGCGCGCGAGGAAGCGCCACGTGACGCGGCTGTCTCTGGGGGTCTTTCACTCGTCGCAATCCAGAGCCCGGCGAACACCGCAGTCAGTCCGGCGATGAGATTGAATGTAATCGGCTCATCGAGAATCACCGCCGCTGACAAGCTTGCGATCAGTGGGTTGACGGTCATCGTGTTGGTGACGCGCGTCGGGCTTGCGTACTGCAGCGCATAGACCCAGAGAAAGAACGCAAGCGCACCACCGCCGGCGGCGAGATAGATCGCGGCGATGCCCTGCTGCAGTGTGAACGCCGCGATACGCGTAGCGTCTCCCGAGAGCAGGCTGAACACGACCAGCGCTATTCCGCCTGCGCCCATGCTGGCGGTGAGAAAGCCTAAGGCGCTGGAGCGTTTGATGAACGGTCGCGACCACACACTGTAGAAAGCCATGCACAGTGTCGCTCCGGCCATGACGAGATCGCCGCGCCACGCTCCTGGTGGGGCGTTGCGCACGCCCGAGGCGAGCGCCATGGCGACGCCGCTCATGGCGATCAGAACGCCTGCGGTCTTGCGCGTGCTCAAGGGCTCGATCCCGAGCAGTGCTCCGACCACCATGGTCATCATCGGCAGAGTGGAGAGCGCGAGCGTGCCGCGCGCCACCGTCGTCAGGCTGAGGGCGACGTTGTAGAAAACGAAAAACAGCGCGTAGAACATAAAACCGAGGCCGGCGACCGCGGGCCAGTCCGCGCGCCGGGGCCATTGCGCGCGCAGCAGGAGAGCAAGTGGCAGGACGCACACAAAACCGCCGCCGAAGCGGATCGCTGCCAATGTGAAAGGGTCGGCGCTGCCGATCAGATAGCGGGTCGCGACCGCCGCTCCTGCGCCAAACGAGCAGGATAGAACGGCTACGCCCACTCCGAAACGTTCACTCATGGTGTTTGCTCACGGCCAGAACTGGACGACAATGGATTTTGATCGAGGTCGTGGGCGCTATCAACTACGCGGCAGGTAGTCATGGAGAAGTCTGCAAGCTTCCCATCTCAGTTGCGCTGGTGGCGCGAGCGGCGCGGCATGGCGCAGCTCGAGCTCTCCGGACTGGCGGAGGTTTCACAGCGCCATTTGAGCTTTCTGGAACTCGGCCGCACCGCGCCCAGCCGCGAGATGGTCTTGCGGCTGGCTGCAGCCCTGGATGTGCCGCTGCGTCAGCAGAACGCCCTGCTGCTGGCTGCGGGGTTTGCCCCAGTGTGGCGGGAAACGCCGCTCGGTGCGCCGCAACTCGCCATCGTCGACCAGGCGCTGAATTTCATGCTGGCACAGCAAGAGCCGTATCCGGCGTTTGTCGTCGACCGGCGCTGGCATCTTTTGCGCACCAATGGGGGCGGGCGAAATTTGGTGGAGTTCTTGACCGACACACCGCTTGGCGAACTCGATCCGGCACAACCGATCAACCTGGCCGATGCTCTGCTGGCGCCCGATGCGCTTCGGCCGCTCATCGTGAATTGGCTCGACGTTGCACACTACTTCGTGCGCAGCGTGCACGCCGATGCGCTCGTGGATGGCAGGAGCGAGACGGCTGCGCTGCTCGAGCGGCTCTTGGCTTATCCCGATGTGCCGCGCATCGCGGATGTGCCGGTCCTGGACAACGATGTGGGTCCGGTATTGGCCATACGATTTGCCAAAGGCGACAGCTCGCTCGAGCTGTTCACGACGCTGGCGACGCTCGGCACGCCGCAGGACGTGACGGCGCAGGAGATTCGCATCGAATGCTTCTTTCCCGCTAACGAGGCCACGGGCGCCGTGCTCAGGGAATGGGCGGCTAAGCGTACGCGGTCTCCCGCCGCGGACGGCGCATGAGCCAGAGCACGATCAGGATATTGAGCACGTTCCAGAGGATGCCGTTGAGGAAGGCCACCTGATAGGAGCCCGTGTAATCGAAGATCGCACCCGTCATCCAGCCGCCCAGCGCCATGCCGATGAGCGTCGCCATCAGCACGGTGCCGACACGCGCACCGGCCTCCTTCGGCGAGAAGCACTCACGCACGATGATGGCGTAGCTCGGCACGATGCCGCCCTGAAACAGGCCGAAGAGCGCTGAGATCACGTACAGTGAGACCAGGCCGTCGAACGGGATGTAGAGGATCAGAGCCAAGGTCTGCAGGACCGTACCGAGCAATAACGTCGGAAAGCCTCCGATACGGTCGGCGACCCAGCCCGACGCCAGGCGGCTGACGACGCCAAAGCCCAGCATCAGCGACAGCATCTCGGCGCCGCGCGCGGGCCCGTATCCGAGGTCGGCGCAGTAGGCAACCAGGTGCACCTGCGGCATCGACATGGCCACGCAGCAGGAAATTCCAGCGAGAATGAGCAGAGTTCTGGAGCGTGCTCGGCGATATATTGGGAATGAAGCGTGGAGCCGGCCTCTGCGCTCCGCCCGGCAGCTCATGTCCCACAGGCGTGCGGCGGCGAAGCACCAGCGTCAGCGGGATGATGGCAACCAGTACGACCAGACCAATCATCCAATATGTCCAGCGCCAGCCGAAGGCCGCGATCATACGCTCCACAATCGGTGGCCACACGGTTCCGGCGAGATAGTTGCCGCTGGCGCCGACCGCCACGGCCAAGCCGCGGCGACGCTGGAACCAATGGGAAATATCGGCGATCAAGGGCCCGAACATCGCCGAGCACCCGAAGCCGATGAGAAAGCCGTGCGCGAGCGCGAACAGCCACAGGTTGCTCGCATAACCGGCCACGCCGTAGCCAGCGGCAAGGATGAGCGTGCCCAGCACGAGCGGGCGAATGATGCCGAGCCGATCGGCCAGGCGGCCCATGATGATGCCGCCAAATCCGTAGCAGACCATGGTGACGGTGAAGGGCAGCGATGCGTCGCCGCGCGCCACGCCGAACTCGGCCTGTATGGCTGGAAGCACGACAACGCCGGACCACATGCCCACGCTGCCGATGGCGCCGATCAGCAGCGTAACCAGCAGGCGCACCCATGCGTAAGCAGAATCGATGCCGCTCGCGCGCGCGTGGATAGACGTGTCCTGCTGCATGTCGATTGCCGACTTTCGATCAGATCGGAAAGGCGGCGTGATATACCACCCGACCGCGCGCACGTCTTGGCAAAGCTTGGGTGCGCTGCGGGATGGCTATGTGCGGCATCTGGCGCAGCTGCCTGCTCGCGCGCCAGATCGCAAAGCGGTCGTGATCAGGGCGAGTTCGCTGCGCCGGAGCGCTTGGCAGCTTCAGCCTGCATGGCCGCGCCGATGATCTCATCAGGATGGCGCGGTGTGATGCTCGCCGTCGCCACAGGAGAGGACGACTTGCGGTTCTTGGTGGAAGGTTCTGCTTTCGCCGTCGAAGGCGCGGGTTCCGCCTCGACCGCAGTGGGTTTTGGCTCGGTGCGAACCGTCTTGCGCAGATCGTCGACATTGGCCTGTCTGCTCTCACTCGACAGGTCCGTGCCGGCTACAGTCTTTGCCTCGCCATGCTTGCCCTGCGCGCCCAGCACCAGCGCAAGGTTCTGGCGTACTCGGGCGTTACTTCCTTCCGCGTCGGTGGCCTGTCGAAGCAGGGTCTCTGCTTTGGCAGCCTCTCCGTCCATGGCGTGCGCCATCGCCAGATTGTTGAGGACAGAGGCCTGACCCGGCGCCAATGCGCGGGCGCGCTCGAAGTAGGCGATGGCCTCCTTGTATTGGCCTTCCTTGGCGAGCACGGTGCCGCGGGCTGAGATCACACGCCAATCCGGTTTAGCCGGGTCATCGGCCCGCTCCAGCAGCGACTTCGCCGTCGAGACTTGGCCGAGATCGAGAGCAAGGCGACCGTACTCGGAGAGATGCTCGCGGTTCTGCGAGTTCTGAGGATGGGTCTGCTGCAGGATCGCCAGAGCTTCCTTCTTGCGCCCCATCGCCTTGAGGTTCTTTGCATAGCTCAAGGCGGCGGCACCGTCGGCGGGGCTTTTGGCGTACTGCTTGCCCCAGTATTCGGTTGCCTTCTCGAGATCTGACCGCGGCGATTGAACGTCGTCTGCGGGGGCGGCATCCTGCATCGCGTTCGTGCTTGCAGCATCGCCAAGCGTCAACGGATTCATGCCGGAGCATCCGGCGAGAAAGGCAGTGGCTGCCAGCATCGCCGCCAGCTTCGCCGCTTTGATGTGGCGGCGGACACGCTTCACACGAAGACCGTCCGTCATACAGCGCTCCCTCGGCGACCCGTTCACCGGCATTCCCGAATCGGTTCGGGTCAGCTGTCAGCTTCCGGGACGGCCCTCAACAAACCGTTAATCCGTCCGCGGACACAAAGGCATGGGTCGGTTCGAGAGCAATCCGCGTTGTGCTTGCGGTGCCGGTTCAGCTATTGCAGGGCGCCAACACCCGAATAGGGAACCGGATGATGAGCGAGAAAAGCAAGGCTGAACGCGCCGAAACACCGCAGGAACTGCTGTTCGCCAGCAGCAGGCGCAAGACGTTGCCGCTCTGGCTCGCACGTCAAGGCAAGTTGGCCCAGGATCTCGCGGAACTCGACCCGGACCAGCGCAGCTGGCTGGACTCGATCCGGTTCAAGGGGGCGGCGCGCCGTCATGCGCTACTCGCTGGACCAGGCGGCGCCCTGACCGGGGCTGTTCTCGGGCTAGGTGAGGCAGCGGAAAACGTTCGGGGCGTTACGACCGAGGTGCTGCTTGGGCTTCTTCCAACTGTACTTCCGGGCGGCGCCTACCATTTGGCATCGCCCGTCTCCAATCCTTCGCTCGCTGCGATTGCCTGGGGGCTCGGCGCCTACAAGTTCCGCCGCTACCGCGCTGCTGCCGACGAGCCGCTGGCTGCGCTCAGACTGCCGGACGGCGTGGATGGCGAGGCTGTTCACAATACAGTCGAGGCCATCTGGCTCGGCCGCGATCTCATCAACACGCCGGCCAACGACCTGGGGCCGGCGGAGCTGGAGGCTGCGGCCAGAGATGTCGCCAAACGGCATGGTGCGAAGGTCAACGCGATTGTCGGCGACGAGCTCATAAAGAAGAATTTTCCGCTTATCCATGCGGTCGGGCGCGCCAGCCCGCGTGCGCCTCGGTTGATCGAGCTGACGTGGGGCAGGGTCGACGCTCCGAAGGTGACTGTTGTGGGCAAGGGAATTTGTTTTGACACCGGCGGGCTCGACCTCAAGCCTGCAAGCGCCATGCTGATGATGAAGAAGGACATGGGTGGCGCGGCGACGGCACTGGCCCTGGCCCATATGATCATGGGCCAGAAGCTCGACGTGCGGTTGCGCGTGCTTATTGCGGCTGCCGAGAACAGCGTGTCGGGCGACGCCTTTCGGCCGGGCGACATCCTCAAGAGCCGGGCGGGCAAAACCATCGAGATCGGCAACACCGACGCTGAGGGGCGCCTTGTCCTTGCCGATGCCCTCGCGCTTGCCGACGAGGAAGCGCCCGACTACCTGATGACGTTTGCCACATTGACTGGAGCCGCTCGGGTGGCGCTCGGGCCGGAGCTGCCGCCATTCTACTGCGACGATGATGCGTTCGCCGCCGCGCTCTCCGGCGCTGCCACGGCTGTCGCCGATCCGATCTGGCGTCTGCCGCTGACCACGCCCTACGAAAGCTGGCTCGATAGTCCCGTCGCGGACATGAACAACGTTGCCGAAGGCGGCTTTGCCGGCTCGATTGTCGCCGCCATCTTCCTCAAGCGGTTCGTGCGTCGCGCCCGTCTTTTTGCCCACTTCGACATTTACGGTTGGACTCCCACGCCGAGGCCTCTCGGCCCCAAGGGCGGCGAGCCGCAGGCCGCCCGCGCCGTGTTCGAAGCGCTGCGGCGTATCAGGCCACCAGCGCAATGACATCCAGTTCGTCGCCTACTGCGTCCGTCATGCCGACAATGCTAGATCCTCGGCTTCATGCTTTCCGTCCCGATGTGGCGGCCGCGCGCCTCCGCGGCAAGGTCAAGTCGGAGCGCTATGTCGAAGGCGAGGTGCAGCAGGTGGTGCGGGCCTCGGCGCCGCTGAGGAGACGGCCGGCCTTTACGGAAGCGCTCGAAAACGAGCTGCTGTTCGGAGAGCGCGTCAGAGTCTACGACGAGGCCGACGGCTGGGCGTGGGTGCAGCTCGAGCGGGACGGCTATGTCGGCTACGTGCGCGCCGATGTGCTGCGGCGAGAGCTGCACGAGACAACACATCGTGTCAGCGCGCTGGGCACATTCGTCTACCCGGTTGCCGACATCAGGTCGGCGCCAATCACCCACGTCAGCATGAATGCCGAATTGTCGGTGGGAGATCAGGACGAGCGTTTCCTGGGGCTCAACACCGGAGGCTGGGTTATTGCCAGGCATGTGTCGGAAGCCACGCGCTTTGCCCGGGATTTTGTTGCGGTTGCCGAGCGTTTCATCGGCACGCCTTATCTCTGGGGCGGGCGCACGCGCCTCGGGCTGGACTGCTCGGGCTTGTTACAGGTGGCGCTCGAGGCAGCGGCGCGCAAGTCGCCGAGGGACAGCGACATGCAGCAGGCAGCGCTGGGTGTCTCCATACCAGTCCCGTCCGACCTCGAAGGATTGGAGCGCGGCGATCTCGTCTTCTGGCCGCGCCATGTCGGTGTAATGGTCGACAGCTTCATGCTGTTGCACGCAAATGCACATCACATGGCGGTCGCCGTCGAGCCACTGAGCGACGCGGCGGAACGCATCGCGCGCTCAGGCAGCGGCATCTCGACCATCAAGCGGCTAGGCGCGCGCAACTGAACCGGTTCGGCTCAGGTCCGGCGGTAGGGTACGTAGTGCCGGTCGTGCGCCTCGCAGTCTTCCGCCTGGATGGCAGATGCCAAGGGCTCGTTAAGGCACTCGCCGCGCCACTCGGCGCCTCCTTCCAGTGCAACAAGTGTCTCCACCGACCGCACCGCATCGGTGTTTCGGCTCACCAGGGTGCGGGTAATGACGCGGCCGTGGCCAATGGCTTCGACAAGCTGCGCCAGCAATTGCACATCGCCGATCGGGCGTCCCTCGTAGGTTTCCGGGCCCGCGATCAGATCGAAATGCTGATCGGCGTGGACGATGAGCTCGAACGGGCAGGCGTGCTCCGCCGCAGGCTCAGCCCGCAGGCGCCAGTAGGCATCAGCCTCCGACATCTCGATGCGCGCGACGTCGCCCATCGAGGCTACCCAGGTCCTGATGCGGGCGAGCGCGACGCGAAGCTGCGCGCGGAACGCATCGTCGGGAAGCTTGAGGATCGTCTCAGGAGGAGGCATGTGAGTCGCAGGCGTCTGTGAGGGAGCGCTGGCTGGTCATGGAACGCGGCCGGCGGCCCTCCTTGCACTGGCACACGAACGGCTGACAAGCTGGGCCTTAATGTTCAGTCCGAGAGAGGATGAAAGCCCGCGTGAGCTATTCCGCGTCAGTCTGGGATTGAACGGTTAGCTTCTGACCCAGCCGTTGGGGCCGAGTCGCTCCTGCGGCTGGAAGCGGTTCTTGTAGGCCATCTTGCGCGAGCCCTCGATCCAGTAGCCCAGATAAAGGTAGGGCAGGCCGAGGCGGCGCGCATGCTCGATGTGATCGAGGATCATGTAGGTGCCGAGGCTGCGGTGGGCCTCGTCGGGCTCATAAAAGCTGTAGACCATCGAGATGCCGTCGGAGAGGCGGTCGCACAGCGACACCGCCTTCAGCGGCCAGGCGTCTGGCCGTCCTTGCTGAGGCTTCTCGGGCTTGAAGCGATACTCGGTGATGAAGGTGTCGATGATGGAGTCCTCCACCATCATGGCGTAGTCGAGCACCGTCATGTCGGCCATGCCGCCATCGCCGTGGCGCGCGTCGATGTAGGCGCGAAAGAGGCTGTATTGCTCCGACGTCGGCACCGGGGCGGTGCGGCGGCCGACGAGATCGCCGTTTCTCTCGGAGACACGCCGCATCGAGCGCACCGGCACGAACTCGTCGACCAGCACACGCACGGATACGCAGGCCTGGCAGCCTTCGCAGTAAGGCATGTAGGCGATGTTCTGGCTGCGCCGGAAACCGCCTTTGAGCAGATTGTC
Organism: uncultured Alphaproteobacteria bacterium; assembly: GCA_963840425.1. Lineage (GTDB taxonomy): Bacteria > Pseudomonadota > Alphaproteobacteria > Rhizobiales > Hyphomicrobiaceae > CADEFX01. Next base: position 440,381 of record CAWIYZ010000034.1, read on the forward strand.
GACGAGGGCAGCAGGCTTGTCGTGCGTCAGATGGGTGAACAGCTTGCGTTCCGAACGCCCCGGAAGATAGGGGCACGGTTGCGGTGCCGTGACATAGAACTCCGGGAAGTGCTTCTGCTGCTCGCTCATCCCTGACGCCGCTTTTCGCTGCCCGTACACCCACACTGTAAGTGAGCCCCGGGCGCGCAATCAAGTGCACCAGCAAGGCGGGCTGCCGCCGCACGTCAGGTTCGCTGCGGCTCCAACTCTGGCGCACCGCTGAAGCCGCCTGGCCGGATCGCCAAGACGATCGCGAGCAGGCCGTAGATGGCCGGATCGCGCAGCTCGATCGGAAAGACGGCCGACCAGAGGGCTTCGGCAGCGCCGAGTGCGAGGCCGCCGACGAAGGCGCCGCGCACCGAGCCGACGCCGCCGAGTATGGCGGCGATCAGCGCCTTTAGGCCGATCAGCAGTCCGCCCGAATGCGTGACGCCGCCATAGTAGAGGGTCGTAATGGCTCCGCCGAGACCGGCTACCAAGGAGGCCAGCACGAAGGCGGCGAACAGGACGCGGCTCGGGCTCAAACCCATGAGAGCAGCGGCAAAGGGGTCGTCGGCGCAGGCGCGCCAGGCGCGGCCAAAGCGCGATCGACGCATCAGCATGAGCAGGCCAGCTGCGGCGATGAGGGCTATCAGGGCGACCGCAATTGCCATTGGCGTGGCGGCGACGATGAAATGCCCCGAGCGCGCCAGACCGATAGGCATGTTGAGCATCGGCGGCGTCCAACGCATCCCTGGCCCCTGGGCGATGCGGATATACTCGGCGATGAAGAGTGCAAGGCCCGTGCTGGCAATGAGGGCCACTTGCCCGCGCTGATAGGCCACGCGTGCGAATACGAAGCGGCCGATGAATGCGCCGTGCGTTGCCGTCGTCCACGCGGCCGCCAGCAGCGCACCGAGAAGAATTATGGAAAGACCGCTGCTACTCGTAGCCGCCACGGCAAGAAAAGCGCCGTATCCACCGAGCGTGGCGAAATCGCCGAAGGCGAGATTGATGCGGCCGACGAGACCGTAGATGAGTGCATAGGCCGTTGCGAGCAACGCATACACGGCCATCTGCGGCAAGGCCGCCAAGACGTGCTGCAGCGTGATGGCGGCGGGACGCGGGATCTCCGGCACACGTTCGGCATTGATAATCGGCGACGGATCGATGGCGCCGCCACCGCGCTCGAGCCAGAAGCGCTTCAGGACGTGCAGGCGCATGTCGTTGAACGGGCCGTCATCGGTCTCGACGCGGACGAGATGCCGAGGCTCGGCGGCGCCGCTACGGTTGGCTTCGAAGCTGCAGGCGAGCGTTTGCAGATGCGGCTCGCTCGCCGATATCTCGGTGAGGTACAGCACTCTGATGCCACGCTGTTCGGTCAGGCGTTGCGTGGACAGGATCCTGATGGATACGGCGTCGGGCGCGAGGGCCGGAATGATGGAGCGGCACAGGCGCGCCTCTTCGGCGTCCTCGAGCAGGATGCAGCCGCCGAGCATGGCTGCAAGCAGCAGCGCGATGCTGCGGGCGCTCGCGACAGCAAACGGTTGCAGGGAGCGGGGTTGCCCACGACCCAATCCTCTCACGCGCGAAGAGCAGGGAGGAGGGCGCTTCCTCCTAAATCTTCTCCACCCATCTCCGTCACCCTCTAAGAAAAGGCCGGTTTACAAGACCTTTTTTCCGCAGCGATCTACCATCTTCCGCCATATTCTTGCACCATCCATCCCTCAAGTATGGGTCGGAGGATGGGTCAATGCCGCGTATCGCAAAGCGACTGACGACCGTCAAGGTCAACGCTCTTCGCAAGCCCGGGCTTTTCGCCGACGGCGATGGCCTCTACCTGCAAATCACGCCGACTGGTTCAAAAAGCTGGGTGTTCAGGTACAAGTCCAATGGACGGGCCCGCGACATGGGGCTTGGCCCTATCTCGGCTGTCAACCTCGCGCAAGCGCGGGAAAGGGCAGCGGAGTGCCGCCAGCAGCGGTCTGCGGGGAAAGATCCAATAGAACAGCGTAAATCGGCAACTGTGGCTGCGCGAGCCGCTGTGGCCCAGCGCACGACCTTCCGTGAGGCCGCCGAGCAGATGCTGGCCGCCCATGAGCCCGGCTGGCGTCATCCAAAGCATCGTCAGCAGTGGCGTAACTCCCTCGCCAACTATGTGTATCCGGTCATCGGAGGCATTTCGGTGGCTGCCGTCGACAAGGCGCTTGTGTTGAAGATCCTGGAGCCCTTGTGGCGCACCAAGCCGGAGACCGCCACGCGGGTGCGCGGGCGCATTGAGCGCGTCCTGGATGCCGCCAAGGCCCGAGGGCAGCGCGATGGCGAGAACCCAGCGCGCTGGCGCGGTCATCTCGATGCCGTGCTACCCAGGCGCAGCAAGGTGCAAACCGTCAAGCACCATCCGGCTCTGCCCTACAAGGAGTTGCCAGCGTTCATGAGCGAGCTGCGGGAGCGGCAGGGCCTTACCCCTCGGGCTCTGGAGTTCACAGTTCTGACCGTAGCACGAACCGGCGAAGTCATTGGTGCGCGCTGGGAGGAGATTGACTTCGAGGAACAGACTTGGACCGTTCCGGCCAGGCGGATGAAGGGGGGCAAGGCGCACACCATGCCGCTCTCGAGACGCGCCGCCGAGATCCTGCATGAGCTCAAGCACATTCAGATGGGTGACTTTGTTTTCCCGGGTGTGAAGCGGGGCAAATCACTATCGGCCATGGCCATGTTGATGGCCGTGCATCAGCTTCGACCTGGGGTAACGACGCATGGCTTTCGCAGCACCTTCAAGGACTGGGCGGTGGAGCAGACCAGCTTTCCCAATTTTCTAACGGAAGCGGCGCTGGCGCACGTGGTGGCCGACAAGGTGGAGGCAGCCTACCGGCGCAGCGATCTGCTCGAACGTCGGCGAGAACTGATGGAAGCCTGGGACAGGTTCTGCAATTCGGATTCCGGCAAGCTGATACCATGGCGGAGGAGATCATGAAGCGACCCAGCCGCGTTGCTGCCGATCGCGCCAAGGCTCGCGAATGGCTTGAGGGTGCTACCCGCACGAACGAACGCAACCATCCCCGCCGCGTATTCCTCTCGGGACGTGAGGAGAAAGAGGCTCGGAAGGCGCTTGCGCGCTTGGTGATGACAGACGACCTCGATGATGGACTGCGCAGGACTTTGGCGCAGTGCATCGATCCGACGCTGTTCGGTGGCAAGGAATTCATTGGTCCGCGCAACGACGGCGACCCTGCAACAGAGCATCCTGTGCACTTTGATGTCGTTCGGCGAAACACGCCAGACTTCGTCAAGAAGCTTCACATAATTGGCTACTTGGCACAGCGCGTGACTGAGGAGCGAGGGTCCCTGGCACGAGCTATCGAAGCTGCGCACGAGGAATTTGGTCTCTCTCCGAAGACACTCGAGAAGGAATACTGGGTGCCGTATGCTCCCATGATGCGGCAGCTTATGCCCGTGCTCCGAACGAGCAAAGAGGAGCAGGAGGAGGAGGAGCGAGAGCTTGAGCCGAGCAGAGTAAGGGAGAGCTATGCTGCCCTGGTTGTGGGGCTCCAGGGTGCCGTTGCGTATGCCGAGCCGGATACACGGGAAAAATAGTCGTCACCCTCCTGGTGACGCGAACAGGGTCCAAGCTTATTCACGGTGCAGTCTTCACCGGCATCTGGCGAGCGCCACCCAATACCGCCAGATCCCAACGCTGCGAGTTCTGCATGCTGGAGCCTGGAAAGCTTGCCTATGGCATCAAGGAGGTCGGACGGGTCATCAACACCGGCCAGTCCACGGTCTACGAGTACATCAAGGAAGGCAGAATTCGTGCCGTGAAGCATGGTCGGCGCACGCTTATTTTGGCCGAAGATCTGCAGCGATACTTGAACAGCCTGCCGCTCATCCCCGCTCGCAGGACAGACGCGGGCTTCGTCAGGGATCGCGAAAACGTGCGTTGAACGGGTGGACTGCGTATCTCGCATGCCATCCACGCCGCAACTGTACTCCTATCGTCGGGACAGAACGAAAATGACCATTCACCACGCCCGTAAAGCGCTCGGCAGCGGTCAAGACGTCATCGCAACCGACGCTGAGCACATCAGATCGGCCTTGGGAGGCCATAGGTCTGGACACGGATGGATGACCCGGTGCCCAGCACATGCCGACCGTAAACCTAGCTTGGCCATAGACATTGGCGAGAACGGCAAGCTGCTCGTCTTCTGCCACGCCGGATGCACGCAGACGGCGGTCATCGCGGCGCTGCGGGAGCGCGGGCTCTGGAGCGGCGTTGCCCCAGTGAAACGTGTCCGACGTAAACGCAAGGAGGGACCGGCGGTGCCCGATAAGCTGGGGCGCTACAGCTGTGGCATACGGCCAAGGACGCCGACGGCTCACTTGCAGAGGTGTACCTGAGGACACACGCGGCCTCGATCTCCCCGCCTCAGATGCGTTGCGGTTTTTTGCGATTTTTCGCCATTCTTCCGGTGCCTCTTTCCCGGCCATGATCGCGCTGGTGACGCGCGGCACCGATGATCAGCCGTTGGGCATCCACCGCACATTTCTGCGAGCCGACGGGCGCGGCAAGGCTCCTGCCGAGCCGCAGCGTATGATGTTGGGTCCCTGCCGGGGCGGTGCCGTGCGGCTCGCGTCGCTCGGCTATGGCGACACCCTGTTGATTGGCGAAGGCATCGAGACCACGCTCGCGGCGATGCAGGCCACCGGCCATCCCGGTTGGGCCGCGCTGTCCACATCCGGCCTGCGCGCGCTCGTTTTGCCAGCGCGTGTGCGCCGAGTGATCGTACTGGCGGATGGCGACGATCCCGGCGAAGCAGCAGCCGTCGCCGCCGCGCGGCGCTGGGCCAGCGAGGGACGCTGCGTGCGCATTGCCCGCGCACCGCGATCTCGACTTCAATAACGTGC
>CAWIYZ010000035.1:0-293119 GCA_963840425.1 uncultured Alphaproteobacteria bacterium
ATTGACCAGCCACCAACGATAAAGATCAATACAAAAGCTGAGGCCCCTGTCAGGAAGATGTGAAACCTCAGGGAAGAATGCAGCGCCGGGCTCTTTCTCACTGGACTACTCACTCATCTCACTGACTACGCGGAGGCGCTCGATTAGGTTTGATGTCGGTCGACGCAACTTATTGAGCACTTCTTCCTTGGGGCCAAACATGTGCAGGTGCCCCTGGGCCATGGTCAGGACCAAGTCGACGTTGGCCAGTGCGCTGGGACGATGGGCAATAACAATGACCACGCCGCCGCGTGTTCGAGCTTCCAGAATGGCGCGAGACAGTGCCTCGTCGCCCTCCGAATCCAGGTTTGAGTTCGGCTCGTCGAGAACCAGAAGAAAGGGGTTCTTATAGAGCGCGCGCGCTAGCGCGATGCGTTGCCGCTGGCCAGCAGACAGTGAGCTGCCACCGTCCGAAAGCTCGGTTTCGTAGCCTTCGGGCAGACGCAATATTAGATCATGGACGCCAGCGGCTTCAGCTGCAGCTACGACGGCTTCCGAATTGGGCCTCCAGTCAAACCTGGAAATGTTTTGCGCTACAGTCCCGCCAAGTAGCTCGACCTCCTGTGGCAGGTAGCCGATGTGCTCCCCCAGCGCACTCGCGTTCCACTGTGAGAGCGCAGCGCCGTCGATGCGGATCGAACCCTTTACCGGTTGCCAAAGCCCCACCAGCGCGCGGGCGAGGCTCGATTTGCCTGCGCCACTCGGGCCGACGATGCCCAACGCGCTGCCTTTCTCAATCCGAAAGGTAATATTGTGCACAACCGCTTCCGTGGTGCCGGGGGGCACGAGCGTAACCCGCTCGACCGCAAAGTTTGATCGGGGTCTTGGCAAATCGATTCGCTTTTGCTCGCCCGGATACTTGCGCAGCAGGTCCTTCATACGCTGCCAGCTTTGCCGGAAAGCGAGGAAACCGCGCCAGTTCGCGATGGCTAGGTCGACTGGCGCCAAGGCGCGGCCAGAGATAATGGAACCGGCAATAATTACCCCAGGTGAGCTTTGCTGGTTAATCACCAAGTAGGCGCCGACGCCCAATACCGCCGATTGCAACGCCAGTCGCGTGACCTTGGACATCGCACCAAGCCCGCCCGTGATGTCACTGGCTCGCTGCGTACTGTCGAGCGCCTGGCGGCTAACGTCGCTCCATAGGCTGCCAAAGCGCGGCCCGATCCCCATTGCCTTTAGCACACCTGCATTGCGCCGTGACGCTTCGGCTAGTGCGCTCCGCCGTGCGGTTAACACCGTGGCTTCCCTTGAAAGATTGCGCGACAGCCCTTCGGTGAGAAGCGTGAGAAAAACCAGGATTGTTGCCCCAGCGAGTGCTGTTAATCCGATCCAGAAGTGCAGCACGAAGCACGCGCCGACGTAGAGTGGGAGCCAAGGCAGATCCAAAATGGCCAAAGGTCCCGAACCCGAAAGAAAATTCCTGATCTGATCGGTATCGCGAAGAGGCTGCAGGGCATCGTCTCCCGCCCGCGTGGCAAGAGCTGCTCTGCCGATGCACTCGTACACTCGGAGGTCCAAGACATCGCCCATCCAGCGGGCGATACGCACTAATAGGCGCGTTCGCAAAAGGTCCAGGGTGCCCTGAAACGCAAAAAGTATAAGTGCCAGAAGGGACAGGCCGATTAGGGTTGGTATGCTGCGACTTGCCAGCACACGATCGTAAACTTCCATCATGTAGATTGCGCCAGTGAGGTAAAGGATATTCACCAATGCACTGGCAAAAGCGATAGCATATATCGCCGAGCGGCAACCGCGCAGCGCGAGACTAAGCTCGGTTTTGTTTCTCATCACGAGCGTCGGCACAAATCAGGGAGGCATTGTTCTTGTTTGAACGACTGAGAAAAAACATGCAGGTGAATGGATACGCTTACGAGGCCTTACTCAGCAGCTTTACGACCAGCCCGCCGTCACTACCACGCACCCGCACCTTCACTCTCTTGCCCTTGAACTCGCGCAGGACAAGTTGATCAATAAACTTGCCTTGCGCCCGCGGATCACCTCCTGCAGCAATGATCCAAATATTCTCGCCGGACGTCCAATCGGCCGGTCGCAAGCGTGGATGCTTTTCAGGATTTTCAGACAGGATTTTGTCGAGATTGTCTGAAACACATGCCCATAGGGCTACTGCAACTGGGATTAGATGCTTTTCGCGCGGACCGGTCTCAGTTTGCCTAGCCTTTGCCAACGGTCGGGCGACGGGCGAGGGCGCGTGTGCTATAGCAAACTGACCCGCTACCAACGCAGGCAGGACCATCCATTCAAGCTCGGCAATGGGCAATTTTCGAAGCTCGCGATCACGCATCAACACTGCAACGATCTGCGCAAACGACTCGGCGAAGGGAGAGCTCTTGCGCGCAGTTGATGCGGCTTTCACCAGTGCCCCCAATTGTTCCTGCACGTCGTGGAAGGCCGCAACGCCCATCTAGCTGCTCCTTTGGTGGCGCCCCATTTCAACTAATTGGTTTCAAACGGGCCCTACATTCAAGGCAAACGAGGGTTGCAGGTTAATTCTCTGCTTCAGCATTATCCGGAAACGACGAGCGAGTTTCGCAGTTGCGAGCGCTGCCCGGGTTCCATTGCCATCGATTAAACGGAGAGACAGTTGCAAAATCACACATTACATTGGCGACGGTATATGCTGCTTTTCAGCAGTCACCTCAGCAAACACCCGGGAAACACTGGAGATGATTGCCGGTAGCAGATCGCTTGGCATCTCAGCTGCAATCCCGCGACCGTTCACGGGCTTTGGAGGCACTCGCAGCGCTTGTGCCCACCTGGCCCCAGCCGGGCAACCGCGTGTTCTTCACTCGCCAAGAAACGGGCCGGTTCTGCCTACATGAACTGCGCAAGGTCGAGGGGGGATCTCCGGCGGGATAGATCCATCATGTACGAGCCCGCTCGCCGCATCGACGCCGATGTGTGCCTTCATGCCGAAATACCACTGGTTTCCCTTCTTCGACGACGTCATCTCGGGATCGCGCTTCTGCGCTTCGTTCTTCGTCGAAGGCGAGGCCGCGATCAGCGTCGCGTCCACGATGGTGCCACCGCGCAGCAATTCACCTTTTGCCGCGAGATGCTCTGCAACGGCCGTGAAGATCGCCTTCGTCAGGTCATGACGCTCAAGCAGATGGCGGAAATTGAGGATCGTGGTCTCGTCGGGGATCGCGTCGCGGCCGAGTTCGAGGCCGCAGAACGCGCGCATCGACTGGATATCGTAGAGCGCTTCCTCGGCGCCGGGATCTGACAGGTTGTACCATTGCTGCAGGCAGTAAATGCGCAGCATGGTCGATATTGGGAATGGCCGACGCCCGCCTTGCGGCCCGATCTTCGGATAATGCGGCTCGATCACGGCTTCGAGCGCACCCCACGGCACCACGGCCGACATCTCGGCCAGGAACACCTCGCGCCTCGTGAGCTTCTTCTTCGCCGCGAAATCGAGCGACGCAAAGCTCAGCTGGTCCATGGCGTGCACCCCTCGAATCAATGCCACCACTGTGCCATGCTCGCGGGGTTGATCAGAGGTTCCCTAGAAGGCACAGTCGGCTTTCGGCGCTGCGTCGGCCGCGAATGCCCGACGACCACCGTACACGCACGACGTCCGAGCCCAGAGGGTGACAATTTCGCGTCGGGGGGGCCATTTGCAGCAGCACCCTCCATGGTCTTGTGCGGCCGCGATGGAACGGCTCGAATCTTAACGCTACGCACCTCATAGTTTGGCGAAACTCTGGTGTGGGCAGATATTCTGCCCAGTAACCATTTTAGCTAGTAGACGCGGCACTCGACCCCAAACTAAGCTTTCGATGCCTTGTTTGCTGGCTACTTGTCGTAAGTTGCCTTGGACTGCTTTGTAGTGAAGGATCCTATCATGCGCGATCGGTTCATCGTGAGTTGCGCGCTCAAAGTGGTGATGGTCTTGCTTTTCACTTGCTCGGCTTGGGCACAGGCGCCGGCGTCCAAGGCCACGCCTAAGCGGCTCGCCGCGTCGCCCGATAAGGTTGCGATTCAAGTCAACGACAACGATCCGAAGGTGATGAACTTGGCGCTGAACAACGCCAAGAACGTCGTCGACTACTACAAGGGCAAAGGTCAGAAGGTTACGGTCGAAATTGTGACCTATGGGCCTGGGTTACACATGCTGCGAGGTGACACGAGTCCTGTCAAACAAAGAGTGGCGGAGATGTCCCTCGCGATGCCAGAGCTTTCCTTTGCAGCTTGCGCCAACACGCAAGCAAATATGGCGAAGCAGGAAGGCAAGGACATTTCTCTCTTAAGCGAAGCACGTGTTGTCCCTTCGGGTGTCGTGCGGTTGATCGAATTGCAGAGGAATGGGTATGCGTATATTCGGCCATGACAGAGTCAAGGTCGGCTCCGTTAAACCGTCGTCCGGTCGCCGCGTCAGGGCTGCGCACACCGTGTGCATTGCACTGGCCATGGCGCTGGCGATTTACAGTGCTTCGATCACACTTTTCGGAATCTTGAGTGGCCCGCAAACGGCACAGGCGCAAGGACAGGCAAAGGCAAAGGACAGTGTCGCGCGAGGATTGCCAATTTATAAGGAAGAGAGCAGGACAATAGAAAAGGTCAACGCCTGGACCTTGGGATTGGCCGCTGGTTTGCCAGAAGGTGCGCCGCTGCGCTTTGCCACAGAACTAGCCCGCGTAGTCGATGATGGAACTGAGCTCCGCGTCCTGCCGATTGTAACGCGGGGCGTCTTCGAGAATCTGCATGATCTTTTGTATCTTCGTGGAGTAGATGCCGCGATCGTCTACAGCGACGTGCTCGAGCACTTCAAGAACGACCCGAAGATCGCCAAGATTGAGCAACGAGTTGGTTATCTCATGCATCTATTTCCATCGGAGGTGCATGTCTTCGTGCGACCAGAAATAAAAAGTCTCGAAGATTTGGCGGGCAAACCTGTGAATTTCAATACGCGTGGTACGGCGGCCGCCTATTCAGGGCCTCTAATCTTCGATCGCCTCGGCATTAAGATCGATGCGAAATTCGATCCGCATCCAAGCGCCCTGAGCGACATGGCCAAGGGTGAAAAATATGCTGCAGTAGTGTTCGTTTCAACCAAGCCGCTTGATCCGTTTGTGAAACGCAGGTGGTCGGACGGGTTCAAGTTCTTGCCTGTACCGCTCACGGAAAAGCTCGAAGAGTACTACCTGCCAGCCGAACTTGTTGCGGCAGACTATCCGGGCCTCATTCCAGACGGCCAATCGGTCCAAACGATTGCCGTGCCCGCCGTGCTTGCCGTCTACAATTGGCCTGAAAAAACTGAGCGCTATAAGCGTGTGGCGCGCCTCACCGACTATATCTTCGAACGCTTCTCGAGGCTGCAGACGGAAGCTGGATTTCATCCAAAATGGAAGGAGCTGAACCTCGCTGCAACGGTGCCTGGCTGGCAACGCTCGAGAACCATGCAGGCACGACTTGACGCGCTCACTAACCGGCAAGAGCAGAACCACAGCAATACGGGGTCGCCCGATCAACCCAGTTCGGGGCCGAGCACAAGTACCGAGCGACGTGAAAGGCTAGGCAGGCACTAGCTGGCCCCCGAGGAAGGCCACAATGAGAGGTCACGGCACAAGTCACGACAAAGAAGTGCAGACCGCTGGTTGGCTTTGTCAGTCTGCGCACGGGCACTATCGCCACTCGCTGGTCGTTGGCATGGCTCTGCTGTGCTGGGTCGTTGGCGGACACCTTGTCCAAGCCAGCGATGCTTCAAAGCCTTCCGGGCCGCAAGCACGTCCGCATGTTACGCCCATGCTCGTGGTCGTGCCGCTGGTACAGGTGACCTCGGCGGGACAGATCCCATTTTTTGTGCTGGCTGGCCCGCCGGAAGCGCTTTCGCCCAACACCGTCATTCGCATTCGAGGTCTTCCAGCTAATGTAACCCCCTCCGAAGGGAAGCTCCAGGCCAACGGGTCATGGGATGTCCCGCTGCCCGCAGCCATGCGGCTGAAATTGAGCGTGCCCGACGGTCTCGCCGGACGCATAGAGTTTGTCGTTTCGCTCATCGATGGTTACGGCACGCCGATCATCGAACGCTCCTCTACGCTTGTTGCCGCCGAAAGCATCGGCAGTCCGACAAGTCGCCCTGCCAAGGCCACAGAGGAAACGCCGACCAGCCAACGCGCGGAGTCAAGCGCGTGTGGATGAAGTCAAACAAGCCGAACCTCTTAGCAAGGAACAGACAATTCGTTTAGAGGCCTTGGCGAAGCAGCTCGAAGAAATACGGCTTGAGGCGGAAAGGGTGGAGACCGAGCAAATTCGTTTGACCGCTGAAGCCAAGAAGGCGGAAGAGCTGAGGGTCGCGGCAGAGGCAGCCCGGAAAGCAGAGGAGACACGCCTCGCCGCAGAAGCCAGAAAGGCTGAGGAAGCTCGTCTGGCCGCTGAAGCCAAGAAAGCGGAAGAGCTGAGGGTCGCGGCAGAGGCAGCCCGGAAAGCAGACGAGGCACGCCTCGCCGCAGAAGCCAGAAAGGCTGAGGAAGCTCGTCTGGCCGCTGAAGCCAAGAAAGCGGAAGAGCTGAGGGTCGCGGCAGAGGCAGCCCGGAAAGCAGACGAGGACACGCCTCGCGGCAGAAGCCCGCAAAGCGAAGCAGCAGAAAGGCCGAGGAAGCTCGCCTGGCCGCTGAAGCCAAGAAAGCGGAAGAGCTGAGGGTCGCGGCAGAGGCCGCCCGGAAAGCAGAGCGAGGCACGCCTCGCCGCAGAAGCCAGAAAGGCTGAGGAAGCTCGTCTGGCCGCTGAAGCCAAGAAAGCGGAAGAGCTGAGGGTCGCGGCAGAGGCAGCCCGGAAAGCAGAGGAGGCACGCCTCGCCGCAGAAGCCAGAAAGGCTGAGGAAGCTCGTCTGGCCGCTGAAGCCAAGAAAGCGGAAGAGCTGAGGGTCGCGGCAGAGGCAGCCCGGAAAGCAGAGGAGGCACGCCTCGCCGCAGAAGCCAGAAAGGCTGAGGAAGCTCGTCTGGCCGCTGAAGCCAAGAAAGCGGAAGAGCTGAGGGTCGCGGCAGAGGCAGCCCGGAAAGCAGACGAGACACGCCTCGCCGCAGAAGCCAGAAAGGCTGAGGAAGCTCGTCTGGCCGCTGAAGCCAAGAAAGCGGAAGAGCTGAGGGTCGCGGCAGAGGCAGCCCGGAAAGCAGAGCGAGGCACGCCTCGCCGCAGAAGCCAGAAAGGCTGAGGAAGCTCGCCTGGCCGCTGAAGCCAAGAAAGCGGAAGAGCTGAGGGTCGCGGCAGAGGCAGCCCGGAAAGCAGGCGAGGCACGCCTCGCCGCAGAAGCCAGAAAGGCTGAGGAAGCTCGCCTGGCCGCTGAAGCCAAGAAAGCGGAAGAGCTGAGGGTCGCGGCAGAAAAGGCCGAGACGGCGAGAAGGGCGGAAGAGGTGCGCCTCGCGGCAGCAAGCAAAGCGAGCAACAATCGCGCTATCGAGACGCGCGCCGAAAATCCAGGGACGAGCGCCAGCGCGGCGGTGAATACACCAGGCAGAAGTGAGCAAGCGGAGCGGATGGTTGCTCAGGGGGAGCGGTATCTCGCGCAGGGGAATATTGTCGTTGCACGCCAGTACTTCCTGCGAGCCGCGGAGTCGGCCAATGCTAGGGGGGCTTTGCTGCTGGCGGAAACACACGATCCTCAGGAACTTGCTCGCCTCGGCGTTTTCGGAGTCAATCCGGACCCCGCTCTGGCGCAGAAGTGGTATGAGCGTGCGCTTGAGCTCGGCGCATCCGAGGCACTCACGCGACTGCAGCGTCTTGCTGGCCAATAAAGGCGTTGACGCCTCGCCTTTTCAATCTAGCTGTGAAGCCTCAAGAGGTTGTTCCCGTTCAGGCCAAGGCGGCCGATGGGTGGGCTTTTGGCGAGGCTAGCATGCGGCCTGTGCCAGTTGTGCCAAGGTGCGAGGGCATCGCGTCGCTGATGTGAGCTTTGGAAGGCCGTGGCGTACGGCCACTCGCGAGCGCGGTCTGGATGAAGCGCTCGGCCTTCGCATCGGTCCCGCCACGCAGAGCCTCATATGACGACGGCACGACTGACCTTGGACCGACTTCCATCCAGGTGCAAAGCGAACATGAGATAGGTTGGCTAGATGGGATCGAAACTGACGCAACGGATCGTCTTGTACCCCTCATCGTCGTCCTTTACTTGGCGTCGACAGTCCCAGTGGGGCTGTTTCTCTACGGCATCAAGAACGGCGTGGGCATACAAATCTTCAAGGAAGGGGGCTTCCACCATTTCATGAGGTGCGTGAATACGTCCCTGCGCTGACGACTGAACGTGCTTTCCGGACATTGGAGCTTCTGATCCAAGAGACCCACATCTGTCCCAGCCAAACCGCCGCTGCGTCGAGCGGTGCCTTGGCCGATCATCACCTCACCTGCCGCAGCCTCGCTATGATTTCTTCAGGCTGCCGCTTCGCCATGGCGGTCCTTCAGTCAGCCAAAAACACCACACCTCAACTCGGACCACTTCGCCGTTGGCATCTGCGCTCGACACGACTCCGATTGTTGACGCCGGAACTTGCTATCGGACCAGGTCGCATCTATATGCGCCGATAATAAATAACGGATGACAGCACATCGTCCGGGCGCGCAGCCAAGTGCAAAACACTGGACGCGCCCCACTAGGGCTGCTGAGCGAGCCTCAAACGACTGCAGCGTGGGCTGTTGCAACAACAAGGGTCACCTGCATGGTCGCGTTGCCTGTGCGAAGTGGACTTCCCACGCGGAGAATGTCGGGTCTTCGGGCGAATCTTGTCGCTTCAGCATTGCTCGGCATCGCAATCGCAACGCCCGCGAACGTAATGGCCCAGAGTGAGCCGCCTGCCATGCCCGTTGCCGTGGCCGCCCCAATCCTCAAGCGAGTGACGCAATGGGATGAGTATTCCGGTCGCTTCGCTGCCTCGGAGATGGTGGAGGTCCGCCCTCGCGTCTCCGGTTTCGTCGACAAAGTCCACTTCAAGGATGGCCAGATCATCAAGGCCGGAGAAATTCTCTTCACCATCGACCCGCGCCCGTTCGAAATCGCGGTCGACAGCGCCAAGGCCGAGGTAGCGCGCACGGCGGCGCAGGTCCAGCTCGCAGAGACCGAGGTGGAAAGAGCCGAGCCGCTCGTCAAATCCCGCGCCATCACCGAGCGCGATTTCGATCAGCGCAAGGCCAATCTGAATGTCACGCGCGCTCAGCAGCAGGCCGCTCAAGCCAATCTCAGTCCGCCGAGCTCAACCTGGAATGGACCCAGGTCAGGGCACCCATTGCAGGGCGCATCTCGGACCGCAAGGTCGATGTCGGCAATCTGGTCAGCAGCGGCCAGACAGGCGCCGCCACCTTGCTCACCACGATCGTTCGCACCGACCCGATCTATTTTGTCTTCGACGTGTCGGAGAGCGACTACCTTCGCTACGCGCGCATGTTTGTGACCAATGGCGCGAATTCATCACGGGAGACACCGAACCCGGTTCGAATCCGGCTGGCCGACGAGACCTTGTGGTCGCGCACCGGCAAAATGGACTTCCTCGATAACCAGCTCAATCCGCGCTCTGGGACACTGCGCGGCAGGGCCATCCTCGAGAACAAGGACGATCTGCTGACGCCAGGCGTCTTCGGCCGTCTCCAGCTTTTCGGCGGCGAGGTGGACGCGCTTCTCATCCCTGACTCCGCTGTGTTGTCCGACCAGGCGCGCAAAATCGTGTTCGCGCTCGGTCCGGGCAATGTCATCAGGCCCGCGACTGTCACGCTCGGACCGATTGTTGACGGGCTGCGCGTCGTTCGCGAGGGCCTGCAGCCATCCGACCGCGTCGTCATCGACGGCTTGGCTAACCCGGCCGTGCGTCCCGGCGTCAAGGTGGCCCCGCAGGCGGGCGAGATCAAAGCTGTCTTCAACTAGCTAGCTCGAGCGCCATCCGCACATCGGCAGCGGAAGCTGGCGGCACGGAGTCACTGCATGCGCTTTTCGCACTTTTTCATCGACCGCCCGATTTTCGCGACCGTTCTGTCTCTGATCATCACCATCGTCGGTCTCATCGCCCAGCGCAGCCTGCCGATCGCCGAGTATCCCGAGATCGCGCCGCCGACGGTCAATATCACCGCAACCTATCCCGGCGCCTCGGCCCAGGTCATTGCCGACACCGTTGCGGCGCCGATCGAGCAAGAGGTGAACGGCGTCGACGACATGTTGTACATCACCTCGCAATCGACGGGTGATGGGCGGCTGTCGATCAACGTCGTCTTCAAGCCCGGCACCAACATCGATCAGGCCCAGGTGCTCGTCCAGAACCGCGTGGCCGTGGCCGAGCCGCGACTGCCCGAGGACGTGCGGCGGTTGGGGCTGTCCGTGCGCAAGGCGTCTCCGGACCTGATGATGGTCGTGCACATGACCTCGCCGGACGGCAGCCGCACGCAGCAGTATGTCTCCAACTACGCCACGCTCTACATCAAGGATGTGCTCGCGCGCATCGATGGCGTCGGCAACGTTCAAATCTTCGGTGCGCGCGACTATTCTATGCGCGTCTGGCTGGACCCGGCCCGGATTTCGGCTCGAGGCATGACCGCGGGCGATGTCATCACTGCGCTCCGGGCCGCCAACCTGCAGGTCGCAGCCGGCTCCATCAATCAGCCGCCGGCAACCTCCTCGGGCGCCTTCGAGCTCTCGGTGCAGACGCTCGGCCGCCTGAGCGCTCCCGAGCAATTCGAAAACATCGTGGTGCGCGCCGAGCCGGACGGCTCGGTGACGCGCGTGCGCGATATCGCGCGCGTCGAGCTCGGCTCGCAGGATTACACTGTCAACGCCTACCTGAACAACAAGACCGCCACCGCCATCGTCATCTTCCAGCGGCCGGGCTCCAACGCGTTGGCGACGGCCGCCGCCGTCAAATCCGCAATGGACCGGCTCGCCTCCTCCTTTCCACCAGGCCTTGGCTATTCCGTCGTCTATAACCCCACCGAGTTCATCCAGTTCTCCATCGATGCGGTCATTGAAACGCTGTGGGAAGCGATGGTCCTGGTCGTGCTGGTGGTGATCCTGTTCCTGCAGACCTGGCGCGCTGCCGGCATTCCCATTCTCGCCATCCCGGTCTCGCTGGTCGGCACGTTCGCAGTCATGAGCGCCGTCGGCATCTCGTTCAACACGCTCTCGCTGTTTGGATTGGTGCTCGCCATCGGCATCGTCGTCGATGATGCGATCGTCGTGGTCGAGAATGTGGAGCGCTACCTGCGGCAAGGCTATTCGCCCAGGGAAGCCGCCCACAAGACCATGGATGAGGTCGGAGGCGCGCTCATCGCCATCTCGCTCGTGCTGATCGCCGTGTTCCTCCCGACCGCGTTCATCACCGGGTTGCAAGGCTCGTTCTACAAGCAGTTCGCCATCACCATTGCAGCCTCCACCGCCATTTCCGCCTTCGTATCCCTGACACTGTCGCCGGCGTTGGCGGCGGTTCTGCTCAAGCCGCATGTGGAGCATGCCGAAGCGGGTCGGTTGAGTTGGCTGACCGCGCCGATCCGCGGTTTCTTCCGCGCATTCAACGTAGCCTTCGACTGGCTTTCGCGCAGCTACGGTGCGCTGACGGCACGCCTGGTGCGCTTCGTCTCGTTGCTGCTCATCCTGTACGGCGGCCTCATCTTCCTCGCCTACGGCATGCTCGTGCGCACGCCGACCGGCCTCATCCCGCAGCTCGATCGCGGCTATTTCATTGCCGCCTTCCAGCTGCCGCCGGGCTCGACTCTCGACCGCACGGACGCCGTCATCAAACGCGCCAGCGAGGTCATGCTCGCGCGGCCGGGCGTGCGCGACGCCGTTGCGTTCGTCGGCTTCGACGGCGCCACGTTCACCAATGCGCCCAACACGGGCGTGATCTTCGTCGCCCTCAAGTCCTTTGCCGAACGCAAGCAACTGGGCCTCGCCAAGGAGGCGATCCTGCGGGACTTGCGCCAGCAGATGTTTGCGCTGCGCGAGGCCTTCGCGTTCGTGCTCGAGCCGCCGTCCGTGCCGGGCATCGGCACGGGCGGCGGTCTCAAGGGCTACGTGCAGGATCGCGCCGGGCGCGGCCTCAGCGCGCTCGAAGGTGCAGCCTGGGCTGTAGCTGGGACAGCGATGCAGACTCCCGGCCTCGTCCAGCCCTTTACACTCTTCAATACGCGCACGCCGCAGATCTATGCCGACATCGACCGCACCAAGGCCGAGCAGCTCGGCGTGCCGATCGGCCGCGTGTTCGAGGCCCTGTCCGTCTACATGGGCTCTGCGTTCGTCAACGACTTCAATATCCTGGGCCGCACCTATCGCGTCACTGCCCAGGCCGACAACCCCTATCGCCTGTCGCTGCGTGACGTGGCCAATCTGCGCACGCGCAACAGCACCGGCGAGATGGTGCCGATCGGCTCGGTGGCAACGTTCGCCGACACCACCGGCGCCTACCGCGTGCCACGCTACAATCTCTACCCAGCGGCGGAGGTGCAGGTCGGCCTCGCCCGCGGCTTCTCGTCGGGTCAGGGCATCGCCGCCATGGAGCAGATTGCGGCCACCAAGCTGCCGTCGGGCTTCGGCTTCGAATGGACCGAGATCGCCCTACAAGAAAAGCTGGCGGGCAACACGGCGATCCTGGCCTTCGGGCTTGGCCGTCGTTTTCGTGTTTCTCCTGCTGGCCGCCCTGTACGAGAGCTGGCTCTTGCCGCTCTCCGTCATTCTCATCGTGCCGATGTGCATCCTGGCCGCCATGCTCGGCGCCAATCTGCGCGGCCTCGATCGCAATATCCTCGTCGAGATCGGTCTCGTCGTCCTGGTCGGACTGGCGGCCAAGAATGCGATCCTGATCGTGGAGTTCGCCAAGCAGGCCGAAGAACGGGGCGCCTCCCGCTTCGAAGCGGCGGTGGACGCGGCACGGACACGGCTGCGGCCGATCCTCATGACGTCGCTGGCCTTCATTCTCGGCGTCGTGCCGCTGGTGTTCGCAAGTGGGGCCGGCGCGGAAATGCGTCAGTCTCTGGGCACCGCCGTCTTCTCGGGCATGATCGGCGTCACCCTGTTCGGTCTCATCTTCACACCGGTGTTTTATGTGCTGTCACGCAAGGTGTCGGCCGGCATTACTTTTCGGCGTGGCACACGGAAGCAGGACACACCACAGGATCCGGGCGCGCCGGCTGCGCCGATCTCCTCGCCGCAATCATCCTAGACGCACGGCTCGAGCTTAGTGTCCTTGCCGCCGCCTCGAGCGTTTAGGGGCAGTCGACAGGGGCCTTGCCGCAGAGGCGGCCAGCGGGGATCATGTTGGTTCAACTGGCATAGGCATCGCGCATGACCCGCCTCCTGCACCGCAGCATCCCCCACACCTACCCCGTTGCCGAGACCGGCAAGGGCATGACCATCCGCGACAGTACAGGCAAGGAGTACATCGACGCGTCGGGAGGAGCCGCAGTCTCCTGCCTCGGTCACGGCCATCCCGACGTGCTGGCCGCCATGCACGCCCAGCTCGACAAGCTTGCCTATGCGCACACCAGCTTCTTCACCACGTCCGTCGCCGAGGAGCTGGGTGAGGACCTCGTCGCCCATGCTCCAGCCGGCATGGATCATGTCTATTTCGTCAGCGGCGGCTCGGAGGCCATCGAGGCCGCATTGAAGATGGCGCGGCAATATTTTGTCGAGAAGGGCGAGCCGCAGCGGCGGCACTTCATCGCCCGCCGCCAGAGCTACCACGGCAACACGCTCGGAGCGCTGGCGGTCGGCGGCAACGCGTGGCGGCGTGCACAGTTCGCGCCCCTTCTGATCGAGACCCATCACGTCTCGCCCTGCTTTGAGTACCGCGGTCGGCAAGCCAATGAGACACCGGCTCAATACGGTGAACGGCTTGCCGGCGAGCTGGAAGCCAAGATCGCCGAGCTTGGTCCCGAGACAGTGATCGCCTTCATTGCCGAGACCGTCGGCGGAGCCACGTCGGGGGCCATCACGCCCGTCGAAGGTTACTTCCGGCACATCCGCGAGATCTGCGATCGCCACGGCATTCTGCTCATCCTGGACGAGGTGATGTGCGGCATGGGCCGGACCGGCACGCTGCACGCCTGCGAGCAGGAAGGCATCGCGCCCGATCTCATGGCTATCGCCAAAGGACTGGGCGGCGGCTTTGCGCCCATCGGCGCGGTGCTCGTGGCCGGTAAGATCTTTGATACGTTCGAAAAGGGCTCCGGGCTATTCCAGCATGGCCACACCTACCTCGGTCACCCCCTGGCGTGCGCAGGCGCACTGGCGGTGCAGAAAGTCATCCGTCGCGATGATCTGCTCACCAACGTCAAGCGGCAGGGATTGCATCTGGCGCAACGCCTGAAGGACCGGTTCGGCAACCACCACCACGTCGGCGACGTGCGAGGACGCGGCCTGTTCCAGGCCATCGAGCTGGTGCAGGATCGCGGCACCAAGGAGCCGTTCGATCCCAAGCTCAAGCTGCACGCGCGCATCAAGCAGGAAGCCATGGCGCGCGGCCTGATGGTGTATCCCATGGGCGGCACGCTCGACGGCGCCCGTGGCGACCATGTGCTGCTGGCGCCCCCGTTCATTGTGCAGGCCGACATGATCGATACCATCGTCGATCGCCTCGGCGACGCCGTCGATGCAGCACTGACATCGGTGACCTGATCGAATTCGGCTGAGCTGTTTCCAAGAGGAGAGGCATATGATGATGACACCCCTGAAGACGACCGCGAGCCTACTCGCCGCAGGCACTCTTGCGCTGGCGCTTGCTGGCGCTGCCGAGGCCCAGCAGCAGAAATTCGTGACCATCGGCACCGGCGGTGTCACGGGCGTCTACTATGCGGTGGGCGGCGCCGTCTGCCGCCTGCTCAACAAGGAGCGCAAGGCGCACGGCATCCGGTGCTCGGTGGAGAGCACTGGCGGCTCCGCATTCAACGTGAACACCATCAAGGCCGGCGAGCTGGATTTCGGCCTCAGCCAGTCGGATGTGCAGTACAACGCCTACAAAGGCCTTGGGCAGTTCAAGGATGCAGGCGCCTACACCGACTTGCGGGCGGTGTACTCGGTGCACCCGGAACCCTTCACCGTCGCCTCACGCAAGGAGATCAACGCCGCGAAATTCGAGGATTTGAAAGGCAAGCGCGTCAATATCGGCAATCCAGGCTCCGGCACACGCGCGTCGATGGACGAGTTGTTGGCAGCGCTCGGATGGAAGATTTCCGACTTCTCGCTCGCCTCCGAGCTCAAGGCCGATGAGCACGGGCCGGCACTCTGCGACAACAAGATCGACGCCTTCTACTATGGCGTGGGCCATCCCTCCGCCAACATCCAGGATCCGACGACGAGCTGCGGCGCCAAGCTCGTCTCCGTTGCCGGGCCGGCCGTCGACAAGCTGCTTGCCGACAAGCCCTACTACGCTAAGGCGACGATCCCCGGCGGCCTCTATAGCAACAACCCGCAGGACACGCAGACCTACGGCGTGATGGCGACGCTCGTTGCCTCAACCAAAACTCCCGACGACGTCGTCTACCAGCTCGTCAAAGCAACCTTCGACAACTTCGAGGAGTTCAAGAAGCTGCACCCGGCCTTTGCCAACCTGAAGGCCGAAGAGATGGTGAAGAATGGCCTGTCCGCGCCGTTGCATGCAGGCGCCGCCAAGTATTTCAAAGAGAAGGGCTGGATCAACTGAGTATCGCGCTCGTCGCTCCATGCGGGCGCCGTTCGCGGCGCCCTACTGTGTTTGACCGCTTTCGCGGATACGGCGCACACATATGACCGACAAGGCGGCAATCTCCCCGCAGGTCGACCTTCAGGAGCTCGTGGCTGAAGCCGATACGGGCGGTCGCAAACCGGGACGCGCGGCAGCCAAGGCGATCACGGCCATCGCCGTGACGTGGTCACTGTTCCAGCTCTGGTACGCCTCGCCGCTGCCGTTCATGCTCGGCTTCGGCATCCTTGGCGACACAGAAGCGCGTGCATTTCACCTGACGTTCGCTTTGTTGCTCGCCTTCGCCTGCTATCCGGCGTTTCGGACCTCGCCGCGCGATAGGATGCCGCTCACGGACTTGTGCCTGGCCATCGCCGCCATCGCCTGCGTGCTCTACCTCGTCGTGTTCTACCAGGCGCTGGCGCAACGGCCCGGTCTGCCGACGTTCGCCGACGTGCTCGTGTCCGTTGTCGGCGTAGCGCTACTGATCGAAGCATCGCGGCGGGCCGAAGGGCCCTGGATGCCGATCATCTCGATCACCATGCTGCTCTACGTATTTCTGGGGCCCTATCTACCTGGCCTGCTCTCACACAAGGGGGCCTCGCTGGGCAGAGCAGCCTCACACTTCTGGCTGACCTCGGAGGGCGTGTTCGGCGTCGCACTCGGCGTATCCACCAGCTTCATCTTCCTGTTCGTGCTGTTCGGCGCTCTGCTCGACAAGGCCGGGGCGGGCAACTATTTCATCCAGGTCGCATTTGCCCTGCTCGGTAAATTTCGCGGCGGGCCTGCCAAGGCTGCGGTGGTCTCCTCCGGCATGACCGGCATGATCTCAGGATCGTCCGTCGCCAATGTCGTGACGGCGGGTACGTTCACGATCCCGCTCATGAAGCGGGTGGGCTACACCCCGACCCAGTCGGCGGCCATCGAGTGCGCCGCTGGCGTCAACGGCCAGCTCATGCCGCCCGTTATGGGTGCTGCCGCCTTCATCATGGCCGAGTATGTCGGCATCACTTACGCAGATGTAGTCAAGCACGCGATCATTCCGGCACTGCTGACTTATGGTGCCCTCTTCTATGTCGTCGATCTCGAAGCCGTGAAGGCCGGCATGACCGGCCTACCCGGCACGCAGCGGCGGACCCTACAGCAAGGCCTCATCAAGGCGCTCATCACCATCTGCTCCCTCATCATTTTCAGCGCCGTCATCTACTGGGGTCTGGGCTGGACCAAGGATCTGTTCGGCGAAGCGGCAAGCTGGGGCGCGCTGTCCCTTGTCGTCATTGCCTATGTTGCGCTCGTCGCCAATCGCGCCAGACACCCTGATCTCGCCATCGACGATCCCAAGCAGGCGCTGACGATGGTGCCCGATTTCTACGAGACCGTGCGCACGGGTTTGCACTATCTGCTTCCGGTCTCCGTCCTCATCTGGTGCCTCATGGTCGAGGAGATGTCGCCAGGCCTCGCCGCCTTCTGGGGCGTGGTGGCCATGGGTGGCCTCGTCCTCACGCAGAAGCCATTGACAGCTTTCTTCCGCCGGCAAGGCGCCATCATGGAGCGGTGGCGCGAGGGCTGGCGCGATTTCATCGGCGGGCTGGCGCTCGGCGGGCGCAATATGGCCGCCGTCGGCATCGCCACAGCAACGGCCGGCATCATGGTCGGTACCGTGACGCTGACAGGTATCGGCCTGGTCATGTCCGAGATCGTCGAGTTCCTGTCCGGCGGCAACATCGTCATCATGCTGCTGCTGGTCGGCGTCATCTGCATCATTTTGGGTACCGGGCTGCCGACCACCGCCAGCTACGTCGTGGTGGCGACGCTCATGGCGCCGGTCGTGGTCGAGCTTGCCGCCGAGAACGATCTCGCCGTTCCCCTCATCGCCGTCCACATGTTCGTGTTCTACTTCGGCCTGATGGCTGACGTATCGCCGCCGGTCGGGCTCGCCGCCTACGCCGCCGCCGCAATCGCCGGTGCCGATCCCATGCGGGTCGGCTGGCAGGGCACATGGTACGAGTTCCGCACTGTCCTGCTGCCCTTCATCTTCATTTTCAATCCGGAGATCCTGCTGATCGATATCGGCGGACCGCTGCATTTCATCGTCGTTATCGGTTGCGCCACGCTGGCGATGATGGCCTTTGTGGCCGCGCTGCAAGGCTTCTTTTTCGCGCATAGCCGCTGGTGGGAGACCGCGCTCCTGCTGCTCATCTGCTTCACGTTGTTCCGCCCCAACTTCTGGATGGACCGTATCGCGCCGCCGCTGCGGCTGTTGCCGGCGTCCGAGGTCACGCGGGTTGTAGACCAAACGCCCGGCGCAGCGGCCTTGCGTTTGCGTGTCGCCACGCAGGACATGAGCGGCGACGATACGGTCAAGGCCATCCGGCTCAAGCTCGGCGAAAAGGGCGACGCGAGGGCGCGGCTTGCCGACGCCGGTCTCGCCCTCTCTGCGGGAGCAGCACCGACCGTCACATCAGTGCGCCCGGGCTCGGAGGCCGCACGGCTGCGCATCAGGCCCGGCGACCGCATCGAGGGCGTGAGCGTTCCGAACGAACGCCCGAGCCCCTTCCTCTTTGCTCTGCCTGCACTCGCACTATTGCTTGCTATCGCCATGGCGCAGCGGCGGCGCTCGCCGAAAGGCCGTCCTGCTGATGCGGCCGTGAGCGCTCGCTGAACCGAACGATCGTGCCACCATGTTCTCCCGTCGCAAACTGCCCGATGAGCTATCGAAGCTGATCGATGGTTACCGTTGGCGCCGCATCGAGATCGGAGAGTCGGGCGCCGAAGTGTATCGGCTCACGGCAAAAGAGGCGGCCATCTCTCATCCTGAAGCACGCTCGGGACAACACATCTCTCAGCTTGGGCGACGAAGCCGCACGATTGCGCTGGCTCTCGCAACACGCGAACGTACCGTCGGTTCTTTGGTTTGCGGCCGAAGGCGATGGGGAATGGTTGTTGATGACGACGCTGCCTGGCACCAATGCCGAGGACGCGCGAGTGCCGGCAACAATCAAGGTCCGGCTGGTCGCCGAGGCGCTCCGTGCTCTCCACGCCATTGACGGAAGTGCCTGCCCATTCGATGAGCGCCTCGATACGAAGATCGCACGGGCCGCGGAGAATGTTCGGCAGGGCCGCGTCGAGGAGGAGCACTTCGACGGGAAGAACCTGGGGCGCAGCGCAGCCGATCTCTTCTCGGAAATGCTGTCCAAGCGCCCGACACACGAGGACCTGGTGGTGACGCACGGGGATGCATGCTTTCCCAACTTCATGCTGGACGGCGCCACTTTTACCGGCTTCGTCGATTGCGGCCGGGCTGGGGTCGCAGACCGCTATCAGGATCTGGCACTCATTTGCAGAAGCATTGAGTACGAGTTGGGAACGCACTGGGTTGCCCGGTTTTTTCGCCACTATGGGCTCGACACGGTCAACCAGGCGCGTCTCGACTTCTACCGCCTCCTCGACGAGTTTTCCTGAACTTGGCTGGCGGCAGGGGGCTTGGACACGGTATAGTGCACCCTAGAGGCCCATGGCTGGCCGCCTCGGTTGCAAGAAGAACTGGTATAGGGAGATTAAGAATGGCTGTCGCAGAAGCAGTGACGCGCAAACCCATTCCGTTCGATGCCAAGCAGCTCGACAAGCTGCTCGACGATGCGGGCATCGATGTGCTCGTGGCGACATCCAAGCACAATGTGCAGTATCTGCTCGGCGGCTACCGCTTCTTCTTCTTCGACACCATGGATGCGATCGGCGTCAGCCGTTACTTACCCGCCGTCGTCTATCAGAAGGGCAAGCCCGAAAACGCTGCCTACATCGGCTGCGCCATGGAGAGCTACGAGCAGGAGCTGGGCAAGTTCTGGCCGTCCTCGCTCGATCTCGGCGTCACCGGCAGCAAGGACACGATGCAACGCGTTGCCGACCACATCAAGAAACTCGGTGGGGTCCGCCGCATCGGGGTCGAGTTCGGCTTCCTTCCCGCCGACGGTGAGGCAACCCTGCGTCAAAATCTATCCAACTCCGACGTCGTCGATGCCGTGTTCCCGCTGGAGCGGCTGCGCCTGCGCAAGACGCCAGAGGAAATCGACTACCTGCGCGAGGCGTCCGAGCGCGTCGTCGAACTCGATGTTGACCGTGTTCAAGCAGGCAGCGCCGGGCATGAGCAAGCTGGAGCTGACCGAAGCGCTGCGCCGCGAGGAGGTCAATCGTGGCCTGGTGTTCGACTATTGCCTCATAACGGCCGGCACCAGCCTCAACCGCGCCCCGTCCGAGCAGCGCATTCAGGCCGGGGACATCATGTCTCTGGACTCCGGCGGCAACTACAAAGGCTACATCGGCGACCTGTGCCGCATGGCCATTCTCGGTGGCAAGCCGGACAGCGAGCTCGTCGACCTCCTCGGTTTCGTCGAGGAGGTTCAGCAAGCTGTGCGCAGGCCCGTCAAGCCCGGCGGCCGCGGTGGCGACATCATCGACGCCGCCGAACGCCTGGTGCAAGCGTCACCGCATAAAGCCTATGTACACTTCATGGCGCACGGCATGGGGCTTGTGAGCCATGAGGGCCCGCGTCTCGCCGACTACAAACGCATGTCATACATGGGCTACGACAAGGACCGCCCGCTGGAGCCCGGCATGTGCATCTCGATCGAGACCACCATGTCCCACCCGAAGCGGGGCTTCATCAAGCTCGAGGACACGGTGCTCGTGACCAAGGACGGCTACGAGGCCCTGGGCGATGGTGGCCGTGGCTGGAACAAGGCGGGTAAGTAAGCTCACGCCCGCGCTCCATGCAGTGGTCCTCATGACCACTGCGCTCATCCTACATGAACGTCTCCGGCCGGGCGCCGAGCAGGATTTGCCCGACGGCTTCGTAATGCGAGCCGCGCGCCTGGATCTGCTGCGATAGCGTGTGCATGTCGCGGAAGCGGCGCTCGAACGGGCTGCCGGGGAAGATGGCATCGACGCCTGCTGCCTTGTAGGTAAAGTCGGTGACCTCGATGGCGCCGTGGATGGCGTTCGTGCAGGCGAGACGCACCGCAGCCCGGTCCGCGACCCCGATCGGCTCCACGTCGTCGGCGCGCGCGTAGATGGAGGCCAGCAGTATCCAGCAGATAGGCCCGCGCGGCCCCGATCCGTGCTTCCGCACGCGCCACATCTCCTTGAACAGATGCCGTGTCGGCAAGCTTGGCCAGATTGCGCGGTGTCTTGCTGCCGGCCAATTCGACGAATAACTCGAGCATGGCGCGGGCGATCCCCAGCGCGACACCGGCCACGCCTACCGCATACAGGCCCTGCATGGTGAAGGCATAGAGCGGCCCAGGCTCACGGCGCAGCGCGGGGTCCTCGCGCGTGCTGCTGAAAACCTCGGGCACGAACAGATCCGCGATCTCATAGGAGTCCGAGGCCGTGCCGCGCAGGCCGATCGTGTTCCAGGTGTCGATCAACGTCGCCTTCTCGACAGGAAACAGCAGGGTGCGCACCGTCGGCCGCCCGAAGCGGTTGAGACGGAGCTTGCCCTCCGCTTCTACGACATGGCCATGCGCGCCCATCCAGGTGGCCTGCCGGCAACCGCTGGCGAAATCCCAGCGGCCGGTGATGCGGTAGCCACCGGCAACCGCTGTGGCACGGCACGCGTTAGGCGGTCCCCACGCCACCAGCGCGCGCGGATCGGCGAAGATCTGCCGGGCCACCTCCGGCTCGAGAAACGGCGCAATCAGCGCGGAGCTGTTGCCGACGAACAGGTTCCAGGCAATAGACGCATCATGGCGTCCCACTTCCTCAATTGCCTCGAAATAGGTGCCCGGATCCACTTGCTCGCCGCCAGCCGAGCGCGGTAGCAACAGGCGAAAAAGCTTCGCCGCGTGCAGTTGTCCGAGCAGCGGCTCTGGGATGCGTCGTGTCGTCTCGATCGCATCGGACGCCGCGGCAATCGCAGGACCAAGCGCCCGCGCGCGTGCAACGATATCCTGTAAGGCAGACTGGTCCATGGAGCGACCTGCGCAAATTGCAAGATCAGCATTGCGGCCCAGGCCGTCCGCGCTGTCAATGGTCCCGACACGCAGGCCCTTGCCGCGCTGCACCTTCACCGAGAGTCACTTCCTCGTCAGGCCGGCTGATTTTCCTTTCACCGCACCGGCTCCGGCCCTATCTCTGCACGCGGATAAACCCACGAGATTCGTGCTATGCTGATACGCTGGCCAGCCGACATCCCCTCGTCCGAGATCACGCCTCGATCGGTGTATCTGCGACGACGCGAGCTCATGCTCGGGGTTGCGGCTGTCGGCTTATCGGCGCTGGCACCGCGTCTCACGCATGCAGCACCGCTCTCCGCAGCCAAGAGTCCACTGTCCACCGACGAGCCGCGCACGCCGCTCAAGGACGTCACCTCCTACAACAACTTTTACGAGTTCGGCACGGACAAGGACGATCCGGCCCAGCATGCCCACACGCTCACCACCATGCCTTGGACCATCAAGATCGACGGGCTGGTCGGTAAGCCGGCCGACTACAACCTCGACGATCTCATCAAGCCCGCAGCACTCGAGGAGCGCATCTATCGCATGCGCTGCGTCGAGGGCTGGTCGATGGTCATCCCCTGGATCGGCGTGCCTCTCGCCACCATCCTGGCCCGCGTGGAGCCGCAAAGCAGCGGCAAGTACGTCGCATTCGAGACGCTGGTGCGACCAGCGGAGATGCCGGGACAGCAAGGCCTCTTCCAAGCGTTGCCCTGGCCCTATGTCGAAGGCCTGCGCCTCGACGAGGC
The DNA here is from genome assembly GCA_963840425.1 of uncultured Alphaproteobacteria bacterium. Classification (GTDB taxonomy): domain Bacteria; phylum Pseudomonadota; class Alphaproteobacteria; order Rhizobiales; family Hyphomicrobiaceae; genus CADEFX01. The sequence continues at coordinate 22,426 of CAWIYZ010000035.1, forward strand.
CATGCATTCGCTGACCATCCTCGCCGTCGGTCTCTATGGCGAGACGCTGCCGAACCAGAACGGCGCGCCCATCCGTCTCGTCGTGCCGTGGAAATATGGCTTCAAGAGCATCAAGTCGATCGCGCGCATCAGCCTGGTCGACAAGCAGCCGCCCACGTCATGGAGCCTGCAGAACCCCAGCGAGTATGGCTTCTATTCCAACGTCAACCCCAACGTCGATCATCCGCGATGGAGCCAAGCTACCGAGCGGCGCATCGGTGAGAGCGGCCTGTTCGTCAAGCGTCGGCCAACCTTGCTGTTCAACGGCTACGCTGACCAGGTGGCCTCTCTGTACGCTGGCATGGACCTCAAAGCCAACTACTGACATGCCGCTCCATCCAGCCCCTTTCACGCTGAAGCGTCTTGTGATCGGCGCTGATCCGGTGCGGCGCACGATCTACATCGCCGGCGTGTTGCCGGCGATTTGGTATTTCTCTCTGGGTATTGCGGACAAGCTCGGGGCCGACCCGCAGAACGCCCTGGAGCGGGCCCTGGGCCTGTGGGCCCTGCGCTTTCTGATCCTCAGTCTCGCCATCACGCCGCTTCGGCGTCTAGGCGGTCCCAATCTCATCCGCTACCGCCGGGCGGTCGGACTTCTGGCGTTCTACTACGCTGCTCTGCACCTTACCGTGTACATGGTGCTCGATCAGGGGCTCGACCTCGCCGCCATCTGGGCCGATATCGTGAAGCGGCCCTACATCACCGTCGGCATGCTCGCCTTCACGACCCTGATCCCGTTGGCTGTCACCTCCAACAGCCCCACGATCCGCCGCCTCGGCGGCAGCGCCTGGCAACGTCTGCACCGCCTCGTCTACGTGGCCGCGGTTGCCGCTGCCCTACACTTCGTCATGCTGGTCAAGGCTTGGCCACCTGAACCGCTCATCTATGCGGCACTCGTCGCCATCCTGCTTGTGTTCCGCTTGGTGATGTACGCCCGCAAACGCCTCGACGCCAAACCGGCCAGACCTGCTGGCCTTGCGCGAGGCTCATCGACACCTGTCACCTAACTCTTCGTCGGCAGGCGTGCACGGCCAGACTGGAAGGCGTAAGTTCAACCTCCCTTACTCCTCCTGCCTCGAGGCCACACATTGACCCCGGGTGGTCGCCAGCTCCTTGCTGTGTTCCCGTCCATCATGCTGCCGATGTTCCTGGCCATTGTGGACCAGACCATCGTCGCCACGGCGCTGCCCGCCATCGCAGGCGAGCTCGGCAGTGTCGAGCGCGTCTCCTGGATTGTCGTTTCCTACTTGGTCGCCACCACGATCGCCGCCCCCGTCTATGGCCAGTTGCGCGACGTCTACAGCGGCAAGCGCATGATGTTCGTCGCCCTGGCCGTGTTCATAACCGCCTCGCTGCTGTGCGCCGTCTCCACCAGCGTCGAGATGCTCACCTTCGCCCGTGTCCTCCAAGGCCTCGGCGGCGGCGGACTGATGACATTGTCCCAAGCGCTGATCGGCGAGACCATTCCGCCGCGCGACAGGGCACGTTACCAAGGCTACCTGGCCGCCATCGCGGTCACCTCGAGCACATTCGGGCCGGTCGCGGGCGGCTATCTCACCGAGCACTTCGGCTGGCGCAGCGTGTTCCTGGTCAACGTGCCCGTCGGCCTCATCGCGGTACTGCTCACCATGCGGCTGGAGCCGCGCGCGCCGCGCGATCAGCCATGGACCTTCGACACGCTGGGCCTAGTGCTACTGATCGCCTTTATCGCGCCCGTGTTGCTCGCCCTGGAGCAGGCGCAGCGCATGACCTTGGGCATGCTCCCAGTTCTCCTTGCTCTCATGGGCGTCGGCTTGGCAGCGTTGATCCTGCTTGTCGTGCGCGAGGGCCGGGCCCCCTACCCGCTGCTGCCGGTCGAGTTGCTGCGCAGCCCGACCGTGTGGCGCAGCGATGCGCTCGCAGCCTGCCACGGTGCGACTTTGGTCTCCCTCGTCACCTTTCTGCCGATCTATCTGCACGTCGGCCAAGGGGCTTCGTCGAGCGAGACCGGTCTGCTCCTGCTGCCATTGATGTTCGGCATCGGCACCGGCTCGATGGTCACCGGGCGCATTGTGAGCCGCACCGGTCACACCATGATCTTCCCATCGGTCGGTCTGATCTTGGTCACGGTGACCCTCCTTGGTCTGGCCCTGTTGGCTCCTCAGCTCTCGCGCCCACAGCTTGCAATTCTTCTGTTCTTCAACGGCTTGTTCATGGGCACGGTGATGGGCGTTGTGCAGGTGGCGGTGCAAGGCGCCGCTGGCCCGCATACACTGGGTGCGGCGGCCGCGTCGGTCCAGCTTGCCCGCTCGATCGGGGCGGCTGTCGGGACTGCGCTCGTCGGCACCGTGCTGTTTGCCACCCTAACGCTGGGCGATCCGGATGCGGCGCGCGCGTTTACGAGCCTCGTTCACCGGGGCGCTGACCTGTCCGCAACGCTGGCGCCGGAGCGGCTCCACGCGGTGCATTCGCAGATTACGGCAGCCTTCCGGATGGCATTCCTCACCATCACCGCCTTTGCTGTCATCGGCATGCTGTTGGCATGGTCCATCCCGTCGCGGCGGCTTTAGTGTGTGATCGTCTCGGATGGGAGCACTGCCGCTTCCATGTGTCCGCGTGTAGCGCGGCTCTGCCGCGACGCGTGAATCGCACTCTAAAACTTCAGTGCAGAGCAGGATTCACGCTCCAGATGGATCGCGAACGCGATTCCATTCCGAACGATCCCGCTCTGACCGGGCCAATTCTTTGTTGCAATGCAGCGACGCTTGTCCTCGAAATCGGTCACCCGCGACGCTCTCAGGTTGCAGCTCCTACTGGGCGCCAGGATCGGCGAGATTACGGGCATCACGCCATCCGAGCTGAGTTTGAGCACTGAGATGCCGATTGGCGGGTGCCAGCATCCCGTTCCAAGAACGGTGTCGAGATCACCAGGCCGCTGTCTCCCATGGCGGTCGAGATCTTGACCCGGCGCATCGAGGAGACCGCCAAGCTCCACGCTATGGCGCTCATCCGCAGCAATGCTCCCTTCATCTTCACGACCGTCTACGGCCCACAGGCTGCCATCTCCAACGCCGCCATTGGCGATGCCATCAGGCGCGCGCAGGCCGACCCGTCGTCAGCGATCCCTGCCCGGTTCTCGTCACACGACTTGAGGAGAACCTTCCGCACCGGATTGGCCAGGCTCGACGTCGCCGAGACTGTCTGCAAGAAGATCCTCGGTCACCGGCCAAAGAGATCCGACATCACCGCGGCCGTTTACGATCAGTGGACCTACCTGCCTGAGATGTACGCCGCCCTTCTCAAGTGGGAGCAGCACCTGCTCTCCATCGTGGGAATGCAGCCATGACCATCGTCTGCGGCTGATGCATCAAGCCCACCGACCGCTACGTGGCCAGCGCCTGGATGCCGTCCGGGCCGAACATCCCATGGGCACTCGACGGTCACTAGGTTCAAATCGGGGCACGCAACCACCTTTACCGAATATTGCTTCAATTGCCCAAAAACTTCAGAGCCATCTAACGCTCGTTGATGTAGATCCCTCATAGCACGGGCGAGCTGCGGCGACCGAAATGCAAGATCAACCCGACGCAACCGGCAATGCGAGCTGAGGTCGGCACTAGCTCATGAGCGGCCGCCGACCGGACCGGGCAATGCGGAAGAGGGCGCGCTGTGCAACTGCTCACTCCATCTTCCATCGATCTCAGTGACCGTTCTCACTGGTCACTCATCGCAGCTTTTGGGGTAGGATAAGTGCGTTGCTGATCCAGGAGTACGACGACAATGGCACGAATCAGGCACATCGCGATCCAGACGCAGGACGAAGAGGCGACCAAGGATTTCTACGTCAAGAACTTGGGTTTGGAGGTGGTGCAGAAGCTGCAGAACGAGCGCATCTCCGGCTACTTTCTCACCGATGGCCACATCAATGTCGCGGTCCTGAACTTCAAGAACGACACCTTGGCGGGCACCGAGCGAGGCAAGGGCTGGAGCGGCATTCATCACATCGGCTTCCAGGTGGAGAGCCTCGAGGAAACAGCCGCGAAACTGCAAAAGTCCGTGGCAAAGCCACGCGACGATATCAACGTCGCGCTCGGGCTCGGCGCTGGCGGCGCTCGGGCAGGACATGGCAATGTCGAAGTGCGTTACATCGGGCCGGACAACGTCAATTTCGACGTTTCAGAAACCGGTTGGGTCGGAACCCCGAGCAACAAGGTCTTGCACCGATAGGTTGGGGCACCGCGTCTGAGATCGGCATCAGGTCCACAGGTTCGCGGCCGAGCCTTGGGCGCGCGGGCTCCGCGTGTCCACTGATCAGCGGCCCCGGCGGCGGCGGTACCGGTGACGCCGGCACGATCGAACGGCTCGAACGCATCGCCTCGGATGTGATGGCCAAGATTTGATCGCCTGGGACCGCACTGTAATGCGCTGTCCTCCGCCATTCAGCAGCAAAGGATCTCATTATGATGCCAGCCGAGTACGCCATGACCGGCAAGGTCGTCCTCATAACGGGGGCTGCACGCGGAATTGGCCGCGGCATCGCCGAGGTGCTGGCCGAGGCCGGCGCCGATATCGCTCTCAACGCTCTGACCCTGCGCTATGCCGAGGGCACATGTACCGAGATCGCCAAGGTGTCGGGCCGCCGCGTCGTGCCGGTGCTCGCCGACGTCACGAAGGCCGCCGGCGCCGAGAGCGCCATCGATCAGACGCTTGCCACGTTCGGGCGCATCGATGTGCTGATCAACAATCTCGGCGATGCCATCCGCAAGCCGCTGGTCGGCTTGCCCGACACGCCCACCTTCGGCCAGCCGGTCTCCGACGATGACCTTCGCTTCATCATGGACATCAACCTCACCGAGGCGCTGCTGTGTACGAGGGCGGTCGGCGCCCATATGCTCGCGCGGCGGTCGGGCAAGGTGATCAACATCGCCGCCTGGACGGCGCACCAAGGCGGTCGCGACAACGTCATCTACACGACCGCCAAGACGGCGCTCGCCGGCTTCACCCGCGCGCAAGCCCTCGAGTGGGCGCCCTACGGCCTCCACGTCAATGCCATCGGCCCAGGGCTCTTCCCCGATGTCGTCACGTCCGGCGAGGAAGGCGTCGCTCGCTCGACAAAGCGGGCCAAAGACCAGGTGCCGCTCGGCCGCCCCGGCAGATTGCGCGAGGTCGGATTACTGGCGCTCTACCTCGCCTCGGCCGCCTCCGACTACATGACCGGGCAAACCATCCTGCTCGACGGCGGACTTGGATTGTAATCGGCCGCGACGTGGCCGCGGTCGCTGTCTTATGGTGCAAGGCTCGCCGCGCCAGCGAGCTAATGCGCTGTCGGATGGAGACAACGGCAGAAGTAGACGTGCCATGAGGATCATCGTAGCGACTTTTGATGACGGCCATCGATGCGACGCGTGATGCCGGGGCTGGTATGCTGCGGCGTGAACCGATCCGGAGACCGACGCATGAGCCAGACCTATGACCGGGACCTCATTGGCTACGGCGCCAACCCGCCGGACCCAAAATGGCCAGCTGGCGCGCGGCTCGCCGTGAACTTCGTCATGAACTACGAGGAAGGCTCCGAGCCCTCGATGCAGGACGGTGAGGGGTTCACCGAGCTTGGCCTGACCGAGGCGCATGGCCTCAACCACGGGGTCAAGGGCCGCGACCTCGCCGGCGAGGGAATGTTCGAATATGGCAGCCGGGTCGGCTTCTGGCGGCTGATGCGGCTGTTTCAGGAACGCAAGCTACCGATGACGGTGTTCGGTTGCGCACTCGCCCTGGAGCGCCACAAGCCCGCCGCCGACGCCATCCGCGTCTCGGGCTTCGATGTTTGCTGCCACGGATGGCGCTGGATCAAGCATTTCGAGCTGACCGAAGCCGAGGAGCGCGAGCACATCCGCAAGGCTGTCGCGTCGCTACGGACGACGGTGGGGGAGCGCCCCCTCGGCTGGTACTGCCGCTATGGGCCCGGCATCAACACGCGCCGCTTGGTCGTCGAGGAGGGCGGCTTTCTCTACGACTCCGACTACTACGGCGACGAGCTGCCGTTCTGGAAGACAGTCAACGGTCGGCCGCACCTTATCGTGCCCTACTCTCTCACCAATAACGACGGCAAGTACGCTGGCTGGGTCGGCACCTCGGACGATTGGTTCTCCTTCATCCGCGATGCCTTCGACATGCTCTACAAGGAAGGTGCGAAGACACCGAAGATGATGTCGGTCGGACTGCACATGCGGCTAATCGGGCATCCCGCCCGCGCCGTGGGACTGGAACGGCTGCTCGACCACATCATGCAGCACGACGGTGTCTGGGTGGCGCGCCGGCTCGATATCGCGCGCCATTGGATGACGACGCACCCCTATCCAGGCAAAGGCCTCAACGAGTAGCCGCTGAGAGGCCCAGCACACCGGCCACGTGGAGCACCGCCTCGGGGATCGGCTCGATCACCGGTACGCCGACTTTGTCGCGCAGTGCGATGGCTGCGCGCCCGAGCGGCCCGCCGCCAATGACTATGGCTTCGGCCCCAAGTTCGGCGACGGCTCGCTTGGCAAGAGCCATCAAGCCGCTCTCGAGTTCGGGCGGGTGCCGCCATCAACGCAGCCGGATCGCCCTCCGTCGCCAGCACGCCGACGCACTGCGTTCCAAGCCCCAGCTCCTCGGCACGCCAAGCCATGCGTCGCACCAGGCGCCCCGTGTGCGTAACGACGGCGAAGCGCCGTCCGTTCGCGGCCGCCGCGCGCATGCCGGCCTCAGCGATCCCGACCACAGGCCGACGGAGCGAGCGGGCCAGTTCGTCGGCGCCGGGGTCGCCAAAGGCGCTCACGATCACGGCATCGGCGCGCCGCGCAAGCTCCGGCGCGAGAGCGTGCACGGCATCTGCGGCCTTGTCGAGTTCCGCATCGCAAGTGATGAGCGGGGCGCCGAACGGTGCCGTCAGCCCTTCGATCTGCAGGTTGCCGGGCGCGCACTCGCGCGCGATCTCGACCATGAGCGTCGTGAGCACCGCTGACGTGTTCGGGTTGACGAGAGCGATCCGCTTCATGGAGAAGTTCAACTTGGCATTTGCGGTACGAAATCCGACAGTAGCACGGTGAGCCGCCATGACAGCTAACCTCGTCCGGTCGCAGTCTTTGGCTTCAAAGCAGATCCACAACCAGGGCGACCACTCTTGACGAGCCGCAATGAGCGCCGGTTAGGATCATGGCATAGATGGTCAGGCGCCAGATGTTGCCCGGTGGGCAGAGGGAAAATCCGTGCATCTCTTAGGCGCCGTTCTCGCGGTCCTTTCTGCGGCAACGTTTGCCCTGACCAACGCTGTGGGCCGTCGCGGTGTCATCACCGGCACGCCGGCTCAAGGCATGGTCATCAGCATACCCGTTGGCCTTGCGTGTTTCTTGGCGGTCGCGCTGCTCACGGGGGCCACAGAAAGCCTGGGGCGCTTGACCACATCTGCCTTGGCGTCCCTCTCGGCAGCCGGAGTTCTGCATTTTGTGTTCGGTCGGTACTGCAACTTCCGGGCAAGCCAAGCGGCGGGCGTCAACCTGACCGCACCTGTCATGCAGCTCAACTCCGTCGTGACACTTGTCCTTGCCGTCGTAGTTCTGCGCGAACCCTGCACCATGCTCCAGGTGGTAGGTGCCGTGTTGATGGTGGCGGGCTCGCTTGTCACCCAGCGCGGCTCTCGCAAACCATCAAGCAGACCGCTTGATCCAACGATGTTTGCTCCGCGCATCGCCGTGGGTTTCTTCTTTGCCTCCATGGCGGCGCTGGCCTACGGCACATCACCCATCGTCATCCGCCAAGCCCTACTTGATGGAGGGCCCCTTAGCGGTGTGGCCGGCGGCGTGGTTGCCTACGCAGCCGCAACTGCCGCCGTTGTCGTTGGGCTGCTCATTCGTCCATTACGCAGCAATGTGATGAGCGTCAGCGCAGAGAACGCTCGATGGTTCGTCTCCTCCGGCGTTTTCGTTGCAGCGGCGCAAGGGTTTCTCTATAGCGCCCTGGCTGTTGCCCCGATCATGCTCGTTACTCCACTGTTGCAACTATCGCTCGTCTTCCGCTTCGTTTTCGCATTTCTATTCAACCCACATCATGAAGTCTTCGGACTTGCTGTCGTGCTTGGGTCGATAGTCTCGATCCTTGGGGCATGTACCATTGCCGTCGATACGCACCTCATCCTGAATGCGTTTTCCATTCCCGAGCCAATCGCGGGGTACCTCGGCCGGCAGCTTTGATGGGTGGGACGTGGCGCATACGTCCTTGCCGGGGCGCAAAGGCGTAAGTCTTTGCCCGTCGCGTTTACGTGCGGTGTGGTCGCTCAATCGACTCGCCGGGGCAATATCATCTTTGGGAATTGATCAGGGGAGCGTATGGTTATGGGTGGAGGGGCGTTCTTTTAAGTCGTTTCCCGCGCTTCCTCCACTGCAACAGCCACTGGCCCGCACGCATTCAGCCTGAGGCCCGAACGCTCACAATCCATTGCCACCAGCTTGCCGCTTGTCGAAAGCGCAATAAACGCTGTCCGGGCTGCCACCGCCCGGCTTCTCTATCATCTCACCAACTACAAATCGCCGCTGAGCTACGCGCGGCATACAAAGCTCGACGGTTTGTGGGAACGGCAAACGCGCGAGCCCGACACAGAGAGGCGCAAGGCCTCGTGCACGAGATGGAGCGCCTGATGCTGACCGAAAATTACTGTCTGTCGGTCAACTGGTGGCAGCGGATCACCGTGCTTCGCCGCAAGGTCAGAGGTTGACATTTCTCCGCGAGCCACTTGCACCGCGAGGATCTGGTCGGCGTTTGAACGAGTGACCACAGCTGCGGGCCAGATCGACGAGGATATCTCTTCGTGTTCTCAACACCATCGTCGTCGAAACGCACGCTCTTCAACCGGCTCGCTGGCAGTATTGACGCCTTGCCCTCTGCACTCTGCCGAACGTCTACGTGTGCGGTCATCCTCAACACGCTTAGGTTCATTTTCTTGATGCCAAAATTCCGTAATATAGAATATGATTTGTTGGGTCGTTGTGCAGCGCATGGGCATGGGTCATGGAAAAGACGTTCCGCTTTTCAAACGTTCATGCCGACTTCCAGGCCCGCGATGCCAAGTCCGTGTTCGGCTGGCGTTACTCGCCGCGCATCATCTTCAAAGCCGGGAAGGGTACCAAGCTCGTCGATTTGGACGGCAACGAGTACTACGATCTCACCTCCGGCATGATGTGTATGGTGCTCGGTCACTCTCATCCGGAGCTGACCGAGGTCATCAAGGAGATGGCCGGAGCCTTCCTGCACGAGTCATCCTGGTACTCCAATCCATGGACGGTCGAATTCGCCGAGCTGCTCGGGGCCAATACACCGGGTGAACTGAAGATCGTCAATTTTGCGGTGACGGGCTCGGAAGCAAACGAGATCGCCATGCGAATGGCGCTGGCCGCAACGGGCAAGTTCGACATTGTATCCATGATCCGCGGATTGCATGGTGGCAGCCTCGCTGTCGAGGCGCTGACAAGCGTGGGCGGCAATCGCAAGAAGGGGCTTGGGCCGCTCATGTTTCCGGCGAAGGCCAATGCGCTCTTGCCGCCATACTGTTATCGTTGTCCCATCAACCTGACCTATCCGAGCTGCGATGTCGCCTGCTTGCGTGCGAGCGAGGAAATGCTCGAGTTCGTCACCAGCCAGGACATCGCTGCCGTCATGGCAGAGACTATTCCGGTGCCCGGCGGCATGATCGTGCCGCCTAAGGAGTGGTTGCCCCGTTTGGCCCAGCTCGCGCAGCGCTGGGGCGCCCTGCTCATTCTCGACGAGTGCCAGCTCGCGCCGGCGCGCACCGGCAAAATGTGGGCGATGGAGCATTACGGGGTCACTCCGGACATCGTTACGTGGGGCAAGGGACTGTCTGCCGGCCTCGCCATCTGCGGCACCATCACGACGCCGGAGATCGCCGAGAAGGTCCGCGGTCAATGCGGGCTACCATGGGGCGGCACGTACTCAGGTGATCCGCTGCCCGCCGCTGTCGCCCTGAAGCAGTTGCAGATCGTGCTGCGCGACAAGCTCGATGACCGGGCCGAGACTCTCGGGCAACTTGCTGAGAACGAGCTCTCCTCGCTTGCGAACAAATACGAGTGCATCGGCGATGTTCGCGGCAAGGGCCTCTACCGCATGCTTGACATCGTCAAGGACAAGAAGTCCAAGGCGCCCGATCCGATCATGGCTGAGCGCATCCGCTACAACGCAGCTCTGGAGGGAGTAATCAGCATTGCCGTCAAGCACTACTTCCGCTTCGCGCCACCGCTAGTCATCACCGCTGCGGAAATTAAGGACGTGGTCGGCCGTTTGGAAATCGCCATTCAGCGAGCCTTGGCCGGCTTTCCCAAGGACATCGATTTCCGTGAGTTCGAGTTCGCTCGCCGTGGGCGATCGGCCGATCGCAGCCGAATAACTGCGCGCAAAGAAAAGGAGCGCTCGGTGCGCCGGTCAGCAGCCCTCGACTCTCCCTCGGCCAAGGTCATGGCGGTTCTCGATGCCGTTGCAAGCCGAGGCGTCGCATCGATGTCCACGATCGCCGCTGATCTTTCCATTCCGCCGCCCACGATCCACCGCATTGCCATCGAGCTCGAGCGCCTCGGCTACCTGCAGCGTGAACCGGGATCGCGCCAGCTTACGGTATCGGGACCTCTCGTCGCACTTGCCGGCAATGTGCTGTTCGCTGCATCGGGGAGAGTAGCGGCTCAGGCCATTTTGCGCGGGCTCTCGGAGTCGATCGGTGAAATGTGCAGCTTGGGCGTGCAGGTCGGCGACGAAGTGGTCTACATCGCCAGCGTCGAGCCTCAGCAGGATTTGATGCTGTCGTTCCGCGCCGGCCGCAAGGCGCCTCTCTACTGCACGTCGAGCGGACGTCTCTTCCTGGCGCGGCTGTCGGATGAGGAGTTGCGCGCTTACCTCGAAGGAAGCCGCCGCAAGGCTTATACGAGCCACACGCGCACTAGCGCGGACCATATCATAGCCGACGTCCGCAAGGTCCGCGGCCAGGGCTTTGCGATTTCGAACCAGGAATACATCCTGCACATCGTTGGCGCAGCAGTGCCGGTTGTGGCGCAGGAGAACAAGCTCATCGCGGCGTTGTCCGTGGCAGCGCTCAACGTACGTGTCAGCCCGCAGCGGCTGCGCCAGTTCATCCCAAAACTGCAGAACGCCGCGGCCGCACTTGCCTCAAGTCTTGCTCGAGTGGGCAAGCACGAGCCCGACAGGCGCCGCACAGGGCGGTTACTGCCAGGCGCCGACTTGCGGGCAGGGCGCCCACTTCAGCAGAAACAGAGAGCTCGACCATAGGCAGTGAAACGAAGACCGATGAAAACCTTCGAGGAAGCGCGTCGCTGCCGTGTTGCGTCTGCAGATCGGGCGCGGCACGATGCGATGCTCTCTGGGCTGAGATCGGCGCAAAATGAACCGGCGCCGCTCCTCGTTTCCCACGGAGGCGTCCGTGGCCAATGACGCTGTAGCCGTGGCAGGTGGCGCCGAGACCCAGGTCGCTCTCACCGACCTGCAGCAACTTGCCATCCAGTTGTTCCAGACGTTCCGGGAAATGTCGTTTGACGGGGTCGGGATCAGCCGGGAGACCTACGGCCCGCGCGAAACGGCTGCGATGGAAGTCATCCAGAGACTGGGCTGCGATCTGGGAATCGAAACTTCGTGGGACGCGGCGCGCAACCTAATTTTGCGGCTGCCCGGGCGCGATCCGGCGCTGCCGGCCGTGGCCACAGGCTCGCACCTCGACAGCGTGCCTCAAGGCGGCAATTTCGATGGCGCTGCCGGCGTCATCGCCAGCCTAATGGCCCTGCTTTCGGCCAGGGCGCGTGGCCGTCCACTCAGAACCATCGAGCTCTACGTCCTGCGCGGTGAGGAGAGTGCGTGGTATGGCGGCCCTTGCTACTTCGGCTCTCGTGCGCTCTTTGGGCAGCTGACCAGGGCCGACTTCAGCAGCCCGCATCGCTCGTCCGGTCACGATCTCGAGCACCACATGGCATCCTGCGGGGTCGATCTTGCGCCGCTGAAGGCACGACAGCCCTTGTGCGACCCGACCGCGCTTGCCTGCTGGATGGAGCTGCACATTGAGCAGGGACCGGTTCTCGTTGCACGCGAGAAGCCCATCGGCCTCGTCACGGGAATTCGTGGCAACGTCCGGCATCGGCGGGTTACGTGCCGAGGCGAGGCGGCTCACTCGGGAGCGGTGCCGCGCTGGCTGCGGCGCGACGCCGTACTCGGAATGGCTGAGTTGCTTATGCGGCTGGACGAACACTGGCGCGTGCTCCTGGAGTGGGGCGAGGACCTGGTCGTCACTTCGGGGATCGTCGAGACGAACCCGAAGGAGCACGCGGTCTCGCGCGTGCCCGGCGAAGTGACGTTTGCACTCGAGTACCGCAGCCAGGATGCCAAAACCTTGACGTCATTTGGCGCCCTCGTTCAGTCCGAGTGTGCGCAGCTTGCGAGTAAGCGCGGCGTCACGTTCGATTTCGGCACGCCGGCACTGACGCCACCGGCACGCATGTCCGACAAGATCACGGGGCTCCTGGAGCGCGAGGCCGAGGCGGCCGGAGTGGCTTTTGAAGTGTTGGCTTCTGGCGCAGGCCACGATACGGCGGTGTTCGCCAACGCGGACGTGCCCTCCAGCATGATCTTCGTGCGCAACGACAAGGGCAGTCACAACCCGCACGAGGCTATGGACTATGCCGATTTCTTCGCCGGAGCAGAGGTGCTCGCGCGCGGTATCTGGCAGGCGGCCAACCACGCCGGGGAGTTTCGACCATGAGCGAAACGCGCCAGACCGCTGCCGAGGCTGCTCGGATCGTGGTCGAAAGTGGCGCAATCTATACGCGCAGCAGCGGCGATCCGTTTTTCTTCACCTCGGGATGGGCAAGTCCGATCTTCGTGGACATTAAACGGCTGATATCGCTGCCGCCGGCGCGCGACGCGCTGATTGCCATGGCGCTCCAGAGAATTGGCAACACGTTCGTCTCCGGATCCTTCGACACGATCGCAGGCTGCGAACTCGCGGGCATTCCGTTCGCGGCAATCATCGCCGATCGTCTGAGCCTGCCGCTGGTTGTGGTGCGCAAGCAGGGCAAGGGGTTCGGCCGACTGGCGCAGTTCGAGGGCACCTTCGAGGCGGGGACGCGCGCCTTGCTGGTCGACGATCTCTCGACGGATGGCGTCGGTAAAGCCATCTTCCGGGCGGCCGTGGAACATGCGGAAGCCCGCGTAGTCGGCGCGTTCGTCCTGATGGACTACGCCATCTTTGCGACGTCAAGTGCGCTCACCAGCCTCACAACGCTGGCGGATGTCATTGCTGCAGCGGAATTTGGTCGACATCTGGATGCGCGCGCGCTGCAGGAGGTGAAGAAGTTCGCCGCCGATCCGCCGGGCTGGTCGAAGCGTAACGGCGGTATAGCTGCTCTACCGCTATCGACTGGTGAAGGGTGAGTTATCCATGCGGTCTAGCGCACGCACTCAATTCTCGCGAGTAGACGCCGGTTTGTGCTTCGACCGGTCTTGGCGATGAGACAGGGGACGCATAGTGAGTGATTCGTACCGGGTCGGCTGCGATATCGGTGGTACATTCACCGACTTTGTTCTTATCAATACGACTACCGGGGCCGTGCATACGGCAAAACGGCTGACCACGCCTTCCGACCCTGCACGCGCGATGCTCGCTGGCCTAGCCGAATTGTCCCGCGCAGCTCCCGGCTATGCGCGATCCACCCAACGTCTCGCGCACGCAACCACGCTGGTCGCCAACACCATCATCGAGCGCAAGGGCTCCAAAACGGCCCTCCTCTGCACAGCCGGATTCCGCGACGTGATCGAGCTGAGGCGCTACGTCCGGGTCACCACTTACGAACTCTTTGCCGATCCGCCCACGCCACTGGTGCCGCGCCATTTGCGCCTACCGATCGACGAGCGCACACGCGCAGACGGCTTTGTGCTGAAGCCGGTGGACGCCGAGGAGATCGCCAGGATTGCTGCGCACCTCCAGGCAGAGAACGTCGAAACGGTCGCCGTGTGCTTCCTGCATTCGTTCTCCAATCCGGACAACGAGCGGGCGGCCGGAGGAATTTTGGCAAAGCTGCTGCCGGGTGTCGCTATCTCGCTGTCGTCGGACGTTCTCCCGCAGATTAAGGAGTTCGAGCGTAGCTCGACTACGGTGATCAACGCTTATGTGAAACCGCTTATGACAGGCTATCTCGGCAGGCTCGCCGCCGGCGTGACGGAGTCTGGGCTTCCACGCCCCATTGCAAATCATGCTGTCGAACGGTGGCATCGGCTCGGCCAAGCTCGCAGCTGAGATGCCTGTCCGCTTGGTCGAGTTCCGGGCCGGTCGCGGGCGCGGTCGTCGCCCAGCGGCTAGCGCAACTGCTCGGGGTGCCGGAGATCCTCGCCTACGACATGGGCGGCACCACCGCGAAGGTGTGCCTGATCCGTGGAGGCGCGCTGCCGCTGACGGACGAGCTGGAAGTTGCGCGCTCGCGCCGCTTCACCAAGTCGAGCGGTTTCCCCGTCGCCATACCGGCCGTCAACATGATCGAGATCGGCGCAGGCGGAGGTAGCATCGCGCGCATCAACGCGCTGGGTATCGTCGAGGTAGGCCCTCACAGTGCCGCTGCCGATCCGGGACCTGCTTGCTATGGTCTGGGGGGCGATAAGCCGACCGTGTCGGACGCGGATCTGGTCCTCGGCTATCTCTCTTCGGACAACTTCGCCGGCGGCACAATGCGGCTCGACCCGTCGGCCGCCGAGCAAGCTATCATGACGGCGATCGGGACTTCTCTGACCATGAGCGCGACAGAGGCCGCGTGGATCATCCATGACGTCGTCAACGAATCGATGGCGGCCGCGATACGTATGCACGTCAGCGAGAGAGGCGGGGACGTCTCTCGACCCCTTCTGACAGCGTTCGGCGGCGCCGGGCCGGTGCATGTCTGCAATCTTGCAACCAAACTCGGGATCAGGCGCATTCTGATTCCGCAGCAAGCCGGTGTGCTCTCGGCGCTCGGGCTGGTTCTTGCCCCAGCCGCATTCGACATCTCCCGCACGCGGAAGATTGCGCTCACCGCTCTGAGCCTCACGGAGTTGGCGCGCGAAGTCGCCGGGATGTGCGCGGAGATTGCCGCCAAGCTCACGGAGGTGGACTCCTCCACTCCCAGGTTCGATGTCGCGCTCGGGCTAGGTTATGTCGGGCAGAGCTATCATGTGCCGGTGAGCGTTGATGCCGAGGGCATCGCCACGCTCACCACAAGAGAGGTGCTTGACGGCTTTGCCACTACGTATCGAGCCAAGTACGGCTACTACTACGACGACGTTCCAGTCGAGCTGGTGAACGTGCACGTCACCGGTACGGCCGGGGGCGACGTGAAGGCGCTGGTCGAACTGCCGATGTCGACAGCGGACGCGAGCTCCGCCGCACGAGGCGAACGGAGTGCCTACTCGGCAAGCCAGTGCCAATTCGTGCCTTTCAAAGTCTACAGCCGCACTCAGCTTCGCCGCGGGATGACCTTCGAAGGGCCATGTCTCATCGAGGAGGACGCAGCCACGACCGTGGTCGACGCCGGCGCTCGCGTGGTCGTCGACTGCTACGGCTCTCTCGACATCAGCCTCGGCGCGGAGTGAGCGATGGCACGCCTCAACATCGACACGATCTGGCCACGACTCATCGCTGCCGCCGATGAAATGGCGACTACGCTGTTCCGTACCGCGTTCTCCCACGACGTGGTGGAAGTGCATGATATGTCGACGGGCCTCTACGACGATCGCGGCAATCTCATTGGCCAAACCTGGCTCGGTGCGACCGGGCACGTTGGGGTCATGCCAGTGGTCGGTAAGCAGTTGGTCAAGGCTTTCCCTCCGCAGACGACCCGTCCCGGTGATGTCTTTATCTGCAACGACCCATGGGTCTGCAACGGCCAGACCGCCGACATCTTCATCTTTACACCCTCGTTCCATCGCGATCGCGTCATCGGCTACTCGGTTAACAGCGTGCATCACGTCGATATCGGCGGTCGCAAGGGCTCGGGCCTCAGCGAGGAGGTGTTCGAAGAAGGGCTGTTGATCCCGCTGATGCACCTGCACCGCGCGGGACGGCCCAACGAGGACCTGCTTGCCATTCTTACGCGCAATGTCCGATTCAGCGAAAAGGTCATGGGTGACATTCGTGCCCAGCTTGCGGCGGGGTGGGTCGGCGCCGAAGCCCTGGCCCGCATCGCCTCCGATCATCAGCTCGAGGACCTGCGGGCAGTCACAGACGAGATCATCGCGCGTTCCGAGCGTGCCATGCGCGCAGGCATTCGGTCCCTACCGAACGGAAGGTTTACCAAGTCCATGCCGGTCGAGATCGGCGGCGTGGATGAGCCGGCGCAGATTGCGCTCTCCCTGACCATTGCTGACGATCGCATCACGGCCGACTTCACCGGCACGAGTCCGCAGGTGCGCCGACCCGTTAACTCGCCTATGAACTACACTCGCGCCTATGTCGCGGTGCCGCTGAAAATGATCTGCGATCCCGAGCTTCCGAACAATGAGGGGACCTACCGGCCGCTCGACATCAGCGCACCACCGGGCACGCTGATCAACCCGAGCTATCCGGCCGCATGCTTCTGGCGGTTGGCCTCGGGCATGCTGGTCTCCGAACTCGTCTTTCGCATCCTCGCGGAGGTTGCCCCCGAGCGGGTGCCCGCGAACTCCGGCTCGATGCCCACCTGGCAGTTCTACGTGAGCGGCTTGCATCGCAACGGCGAAGCATGGGCCCTGCATCAGCACGCTTTCGGCGGCATGGGTGGGCGTCCGCGCGCGGACGGACTGGCGGCCGTGAGCTTCCCGTACAACGTGCGTAACGTATCGGTAGAATGGTCAGAGACGGAAACTCCAGTTCTGTTTCTGCGCCGAGAGCTAATCGCAAACTCAGGCGGGCTGGGCCAATGGCGCGGCGGGCTCGGCGAGGAGCTGGCGTTTACGGTGGAGACGAATGCGGATGTCGCGCCGGCATCGCCGCTGGTCCTGTCGGGCTCGGCAGGCCGGACCCGCTACCCAGCGCAAGGCGTGCTCGGCGGCGGGGCCGGCAGTCTCGGCTCGATCTCGGTCAATGATCAGCCGATTGCACCGACCAGCGCCCCGGATGTCCATTTCGAGGTGGGCGACCTCGTACGCCTCAAGACCCCGGGCGGCGCCGGTCACGGCAACCCTGCAAACCGTTCAGCTGCGGCCGTGGAAAGCGACCTGCGCGACGGTTACATCACGAGACCACCCCGGTAAACGTTCCCAACGAGGCTGACGCGCGTATGCATATCGCTATCGACATTGGAGGTACCTTCACTGACGTGGTGGCGTCTGGTCCGAGGGGCATCAGCGCGGTCAAGGTGCCATCTAACAGAGCCAGTCCTGTTGCAGCGGTCGAGGAGGGGATCGGTGCGATCGCGGCAGCGGCGGGCATCGACAGGGCTACTGTGAGCCGCTTCGTGCACGGCACGACCGTCGCTACCAATGCCGTATTGACGGCACGCGGAGCCAGGCTCGGGCTGCTGGCGACCGCCGGCTTCGAGGATGTGATCGAAATCGGCCGCCAGAAGCGCTCGCGCATGTACGATCTGTTCCAGCCTCCGGAAACGCCGGTGTTCCTGGCACCGCGCCGGCGGCGCGTTGGTATTGCCGAACGCATAGCGCCCGACGGCAGTATCGTCCAGGCACTTGACGAGGAGGGGGTGCGCAGGGCCGTCGTGCATTTGCTCGAGCAGCATCAGATCGAGGCACTGGCCGTCGTCTATCTCTTCTCATTCCGTAATCCAAAGCATGAGCGGCGCACGAGCGAGATCGTGGCGGACATCGCACCGGGCATGCCTGTCTCGCTGTCGTCGGACATCGACCCAGTCTTCCGCGAGTACGAGCGAACCTGCGTGACAGCGTTCGACGCCTATGTGCGGCCTGTAATGTCGCGTTACGTTGCTCGCCTAGCGGGCGGCTTGGCAAACGCCGGGATCCATGCACCTGTCGAGATGATGCAGTCGCGCGGTGCTGTTGCCAGCGCTACGCGGATTCTGGAGCGCCCAGTAGTGTCGCTGCTCTCAGGGCCGGCCGCCGGCGCGCTCGGCGGTGCGGTTGCAGGCGGCCGCGCAGGGCACGCCGATTGCATAACCCTGGATATGGGCGGCACAAGCACCGACATCGCCGTGATCCAGGGCGGCAAGCTAGTGGCGACGCGCGAAGGGCGCATCGGAGGTTACCCGCTGCGTGTCCAAATGGTCGACGTTCACACGATCGGAGCCGGCGGCGGCAGCATTGCCCGGCTCGACGACGGTGGTGCGCTGAAAGTCGGACCCGACAGTGCGGAAGCCGATCCAGGCCCCGCCTGTTATGGCCGCGGCGGCGCTGCACCGACAGTCACCGATGCCAGTTTGGCGTTGGGCATGCTGCATCCTGAAAGCTTTGCTGGCGGCATTCGCCTCGATTGCGGCCGCGCCGAGGCTGCACTCGATCCCATTGCCGACAAGCTGGGTACACGCCAGCGCGCAGCACAGGGGATTCTCAAGGTCTGTAACGAGGCCATGGCGGAGGCCATACGGTCCGTTACCATTCGCCGGGGCATCGATCCGCGGGGTTTTGCTTTGGTTGCGCTAGGAGGCGCCGGCCCTGTCCACGCCGGTCGCGTTGCCCAAGCTTTGGGCATACTGCACGTAATCGTGCCTCCGCGACCTGGTGTTCTTGCGGCAGAGGGTCTTTTGCACGCCCCGGTCGAGGAGGAACGGCACAGCACGTTCTTTCGACCCGCGGTTGCGGCAGCCGCACCAGACCTGCGTCATGCACTCGATGACCTGGCGGCGCAGGCACGCAGCAAGCTAACAAAGTCCGGAGCGTGCAGCACGGAGTACACGCGCTATGCCGCTGATATGCGTTATTCGGGACAATCCTACGAGCTAGAAGTCTCTGTGGACGCCTCGGAAACTGATCTCGTGGCAGGCGCGGTGCAGCGCTTTCACGAGGCGCATCGCATTACGTATGGACGCGCGCAGGAGACTGAGCCGGTCGAGTTCGTTACCTTGCGGGCCGTGGCTGGACGTGCATCGGAATCGCCGTCCTTAGAGGCGGCGGCCCCAACCTCGCGCGGTACGCTCAGGCCGGGAAATCGCCTTGTTTCCTTTTCGTCTGACGCCGCGCCGACGGAAACGCCAGTATTTGCCCGGGCCTCACTCCATGTCGGTTGGCACGTCACCGGCCCGGCCATCATCGAGCAAGCCGATACGACCACAGTTGTTTATCCCGGCCAGGAATGCGACACGCATGCGTCCGGCGCTCTCATCCTGACGTGGGGAGGCGCAGCGTGACCGACGCAATCGACCCCATCACGCTCGAGGTGATACGCAATCGGTTTGACGCCATCGCCGCGGAGATCCAGCATACGCTGCTGCGCGTCGCGTATTCTGTCATCTTGAAAGAGGGCGAAGACTGCTCAGCAGCGATCTTCAATACACGCGGCGAGATCGTGGCGCAGTCGACTGCTCTGCCACAGCATATGGGAGCCTTCATACCAGCGCTGGCCCGCATAATGGCGGAGTATCCGCCCGAAACCATGCGGGTGGACGACATTTACACCATGAACGACCCCCACGACGGCGGTACGCATCTGCCCGATCTCATCATTGCAGCTCCGGCCGTGGTGGACGGGCGAGTCATAGCCTTTAGCGTCTGCCTCGCGCACCAGGAGGATTTCGGCGGCAAAGTGCCCGGCAGCATGCCAACGAACTCAACCGAGATCTACCAGGAAGGTCTCATCGTCCCCCCGCACAAGCTCTACGACGCCGGGCGGCCGGATGCGACATTGTACAAGATAATCGAGCGCAACGTCCGTCTGCCGCGTCAGGTGCTTGGCGATATTGGCGCGCAGGTCTCCGCCGTGACAGTCGGCTGCGCGCGCATCGTCGATCTGTGTCGCTCGGAAGGCACCGAGAATGTGCTCGCGTACATGGATCACCTGCTTGACTATGCCGAGCGGCGAACGCGCGCGCGCATTGCCGAAATCCCGGACGGTGTCTACTCGTTCACCGATTACATGGACAACGATGGCATCGACCTCGACCGCCGCGTGCCCATCACCACTACGATTACTATTCGCGGCAGCGATGCTGTCGTCGATTACGACGGTACGAGCAAACAGGTTCGGGGGCCGATCAACGCGCCTGTTTCGGGCGCGCATGCCTCTGTCTATTTCGCATTTCGCTGCGTGACGGATCCCACCATCCCGAGCAACCATGGATGCTATCGGCCGATCCGGGTCATCGTGCCGAAGGGATGTCTTCTCAATCCGGCACCTGGGGCACCCGTTGCCATCCGCGCGCACACGCTGAAGCGCGCAGCGGACACGGTGCTCGGCGCGCTGGTCCGAGCTGTCCCCGGTCGTGTCCCCGCAGCTCCGGCAGGCAGTATCAGTTGCGTGTCATTCGGCGGTGTGCGGGAGGACGGGACGCGCTATGGCCTTTCGGACCTGATTGCAGGCGGCGGCGGCGCGCGCCCCGATCTCGATGGCATAGAAGCGATTGACAGCGACGTTTCCAACTGCATGAACGTGCCGGCGGAGGCCATCGAGATGAAGTATCCGCTGCGCGTGCTGCACTACAAGCTGCGCCGCGACGGAGGGGGGCCGGGGCGAATGCGTGGCGGCACCGGCGTCGATCGCGCACTGATGGCCACAGCCGGTGAGATCGTGGCCTCCTATCGCTCCGAGCGGCACTACACGCGCCCGTGGGGCCTCTTCGGCGGACACTCCGCGCAGCCTTGGCAGACCCAAGTACTCCGCGCCAACGGAAACATCGAAGACGTGCCTTCGAAAGCGCGGCTGTTACTTCAGCAAGGCGATGTCCTGCGCGTGCTTACGGGAGGTGGAGGCGGATATGGCGATCCCTTCGAGCGCTCGCCGCAGGCTGTGCTGGCCGATGTTCTGGATAAGAAGATTTCGCGCGAGGCGGCACTGAACCACTACGGCGTCGTGATCGAAGAAGATGCCATCGACGAGCCTGCAACACAGCGCCTGCGCTCCGCACAGGAAGTTGGTGCAGCGGCTGCTATGACCTATGATCATGGAGAGCCCATCCGGCCGCCGCTCACGGATGGGCAGTCAATAAGTCCTAAGAGGAGTAACGAGCGTGACACGCATTACAACAAATAGACCTGCCATCCGTCGCCGGCGTGCGTTCATGACCCGTCGGCAGTTCGTTGCGGCCGTTGCGGGGACGGCGGCACTGCCGCTGGCGCCTGCAATCGTTCGCGGACAGTCCGCGAGCGTCACCAAGTTTGGTCACATACAACCGCTCACGGGACCGTCGGCAGCCTACGGTATTCGTGCACGAGACGGCGCCCTGATCGCAGTGGAAGAAATCAATGCCGCCGGCGGCTGGACCGACGCCAAGGGTCAGAAGCGTCAGCTCGAAATGCTTGTAGGGGACATGGCCAATGACCCGAAGCAGGCCATCACTCTTTTTCGACAATATGCGACAGACCCGCAGGTGGTGGCGCTTCTCGGTCCCACCAATTCCGTCGGCTACATTCCGCTCGTGCCGGTTGCCAGCCAGATAAAGATACCGCTGATCGGTAATGGCTCGGGCGCCCCGATCAAGGAATGGAACGCTTACACTTATCGCGTGAACCCGGTTTCGTCTCTGGCGGTGCCCATCCTCGTCAAAAAGGTCGTGGACAAACTGAAGATCAAACGTCTGGCGGTAATCTACGATCAGACCCAGGACGCGCAAGCCGGTGATGCCGAGGTGTGCAAGCACTTAGCGGGAACGCTAGGCTACGAACTGATTGCCTTCGAGGCGTTCCGCGCTAACGATCAGGATTTTTCTCCGCAGATTGCCAAAATCCGCAGCCTGCGTCCGGACGCCATCTACGTCGCCGCGGCGACGGGAGACGGCATCAAGGTTGTCTCGCAAATTCGCGAGTCGGGTATCGACAAGCCACTTATCACTGGCTTTGGATCGTTCCAGGATCCGGTCTACTGGGACGGAACCAAGGGAGGCGTGAAAGGGGACTACACTTGGCTCGCACAGGACCTTTCGTCGCCGAGCGCCCAACTGAAGCCGTTCCTGGATAAATACAATGCCCGCTTTGCGCAGCAGGAGGCGACCTCCTTCTCAACCTTCGGCTACGACAGCGTCGTGACGCTCGTCGAAGCGCTGAAGAAGGCGGGCGAGCCGGATCGAGACAAAGTGGCCGCGGCGTTGGCAAGCCTCGATTTCACGACGCCCATCGGGTCACGGATCACGTTCAAGAACCCGCCTGACGGTAACAACGTAAATCCCTCGGTGGTGGCAGTCCAGATCAGCGGTCGCGGCACGTACGTGGCGGTGTAAGGAGCCATGCTGCGAGCCGAGGGCCTGACCAAGCGGTTCGGCGGACTGGTCGCTGTTAACGACGTGAGCTTCGCTGTGCCTCCGCGTCAGGTGGTATCGATCGTTGGCCCGAACGGTGCCGGCAAGACGACCGTCTTCAATCTCATCACGGGGTTGCTTCCTCCGGATAAGGGCGAAGTATGGTTCAACGAAAGCCGCGTCACGGGCTGGCCGCCGCATCGCCTCGCGGCTGGCGGGATCGGGCGGACGTTTCAGAACATTCGCCTTTTCCAGCATCTCAACGCGCTCGAGAACGTGATGGTCGGACGCACGGCCCGTACGCGCGCCGGCCTCTTCGATGCACTCGCATGGACGCAGCTTGATCGCGAGGAGCGCAAGGCCACGATCGAGCATGCGGAATCGCTTCTCGACTGGGTCGGGGTCGGCGCCAACCGCTTCCGGATGCCGAGCGAACTCCCCTACGGCGATCAGCGGCGCGTTGAGATTGCGCGGGCACTGGCCGTTGAGCCGCGCCTGTTGATTCTTGATGAGCCGACGGCCGGCATGGTGGCGCGCGAGGCCCATGGGGTCATCGACTTGATCGGACGCTTGAGGGACGCCGGCGTCACGCTTCTGCTCATCGAGCACAACATGAACGTGGTCATGACGGCCTCCGATCGTGTCATTGTCATCAACTTTGGCGAGAAGATCGCCGAGGGCACGCCGGCTGAAGTTCGAGCCGACCCCAAGGTGATCGAGGCATATCTGGGAGCGGAGGAATGACGGAGCTACTCCGCGTCACCGATCTTGCCGTGTCGTACGGGTCAGTGCCGGCTGTCGATGGCGTATCGCTGGTCATCGAGCCGGGTGAGCTGCGGGTCATCCTGGGAGCCAACGGCGCAGGCAAGACAACCATCATAAAGACCCTGCTCGGGCTGCTCCGGCCCCGCGCAGGGCAGATCCGTTTCGCCGGAGACATCGACTTGCTGCGCCTGAAGCCACATCAAATTCATCGGCTGGGCATGGCGTGGGTGCCCGAGGGCCGGCAGCTATGGAATACGCTGACCGTGATGGACAATCTGCGCATGGGCGGCTTTGGGCAGGAAGACAAATCCGTGGTCGAGCAGCGCATCGGCGAGATGTTCGAGCGCTTTCCGCGTCTGCGCGAGCGGCAGCATCAGATCGCGGGCCTGCTAAGCGGCGGCGAGCAGCAGATGGTCGCCATTGCCCGTGCGCTGATTTCAGCCCCCAAGCTCCTGCTGATGGACGAGCCCTCGCTCGGCCTGGCACCGCTGCTCGTGCGCGACGTGTTTAATTTGGTCCGCGAGATCAACGGTATGGGCATCGCAATTCTCATGGTGGAGCAGAATGCGCGCCAGGCTCTCAAAGTCGCACATTGGGCATACCTGCTGGAGACCGGCCGCATCGTCGAAAGCAGGCCGGCCGACGAGATCGCCGGCAAGGAAAGTGTGCAGGCGGTGTTTCTCGGCGGGCATGTGAACGGATAGGACGCGGCAATGGAGCTTTTCCTTCAGCAGCTTGCCAACGGCTTGGTCATCGGCAGCACATATGCCGTTGTGGCGATCGGCTTTGCCCTGGCCTTCACTGTCCTGCGCGTCATCAATTTCGCCCATCCCGACATTTTCATGGTTGGCATGTTCGCCGGTCTGGCTGCTGCCGCGCAGTGGCCGATGATCGGCCTGGCAGGCGTGCTCGTGGCGGGCGCGGCTGGGGCTGGGCTCGTCGGCTTCGCGCTGGAGCGAACGGTGATCGCGCCGCTGCGTGGGCGCGATGTCCTGATGACACTAATCGGGACGCTCGGTGTGGCCATCGTTTTGCAGAATGGCATGGCCCTCATTGCCGGCCCTGATCCCGTGGCCTATCCGGCCCTTCTGCCGCGCAGGTTTATCGACATCGGCCCGATCGCGTTGACGCTTCGCCAAGCGGCCAACTTCGTCATCTGCCTGCTGCTTTTGGCATTGGTCAGTTTCTACGTACGCCTGACGCCATATGGACGCGCCACGCGCGCCATTGCCGAAAAGCCCGATGTCGCCGCCGCATTCGGGGTCAATGTCGCACGTATCTGCCAGTTCACGATCCTACTTGCCTCTGTCATGGCCGGGGTGGCTGCAGTCTCGGTCGGCACGCTATATGGCTCGGCGTCGGCCTTTGTCGGCCTGCTCTACGGGCTCAAGGCGTTCATATGCATGCTCGTGGCCGGCAACAGATATTTCGAGGGTGTCATGGTGGTCGCGTTAGGCATCGGCATCGTAGAGGCGCTGGTGACGGGCTACCTTTCATCGAGCCTGCGCGATGCTGCGGCCTTCTTCATACTGATCGGCGTCCTTTACTTTCGGCCCAACGGCCTTTTCGGCTCCTACGCGACCTGAGGCGAGGATATGAGCTTCGCGAGCTTTGAACCTGTCATCATCTTCACGCTGCTGAACGTCGTGATGGCCCTCGGTCTTTACATCACCGCCATGTCCGGCCAGTTGTCGATGGCAACCGCGGCCATCGCTGGTGTCGGCGGGTATGTCTCCGCCATCCTGACGGTCAAGTTCGGATGGCCCTTTTTGCTCGCGATCTTGCTGGCCGCGGTCGCGGGTGCCGTGGTGGGGACACTTCTCGCCCTAGTCACCCTCAAAATGCGTGACTTCATCCTGAAGCTCACCACCCTTGCATTTGGTGAGGCACTGGCGGTGCTCGCCTTTAACTGGGACTACATCGGCGGCGCCAACAGCTTCACAGGAATCGGCCTCAAGACCACGATCTGGACCGCCCTGGCAGCGACCGGAGTCGCGCTCTACGTGACCTGGCGTTTCGACGGCTCGCGCCTCGGTTTTGCATCTCGCGCGGTGCGTGATGACCCCATTGCCGCCAGCGCCATGGGAATTTCTATCGCGCAGATGCGCAGCATCACGTTTGCCGTCGGCGGCGCATTGGTCGGCATGGGCGGGGCCATCCAAGGTCATTATATGTTGGTCATCAGCCCGCACGATTTGGGGTTCTTCGTCTCCCTGAACTTCATCATTTTCCTGCTGTTCGGCGGCCTGCAGACCATGTGGGGACCTGTCCTTGGTGCAGTCCTGCTCACGGCCCTGCCGGAAGTCCTGCGCTTCACCAACGAGTATCGATTGATCCTTTTTGGCCTCATCATTGTGCTGGTGGTCCTGCTCCGGCCCAACGGGCTTTTGACCCGTACGCCGACGGGCCGGGCCAGCCGCCTACTGGGTCACACGCTGGTTCCGGCAAGGCCCGTCGCGGCTCGCGCCTCCGACGGCAGGATACGGCCAATTCCTGAATATCTCTTGCGACGGCAGGCAGCGGAATAGGCGCGAAAAGCCCGCGCCCGGACTGAGACATAGTCAGTAGGTGTCGAACATACGCTGGATATCGTCCGCGTCCGAACTCCGTGTCAGCGCCAACATCAGTAGGATGCGCGCTTTCTGCGGATTGAGATTGTCCGCGCCGACGATGCCGGCCTCACGCAAATAGCGCCGACGCGCCACCCGTCCGCTGCCGGCCCGGCTTGCCTGGACGACGACAACCCCGGCTTTTGCCGCCTGCTCAATGGCCGTCCGCTCCAGCGGCGCAGGAATTCCGGGAGCCAGACCCGCGGACACGATGCCGCGCGCACCAGCCATCACCAAAGCATCGATAACGGTACCGTCAGCTCCCCCGTACGAGTATGCGATGTCGACACGAGGCAGATGTTCGATCCGAGCCACGTCGAACTCAGTGTGCGGTGCGTGCCGCCGCGCGGGCCGCCGGTAGATGCGTACACCATCACCGTCGATATGCCCCAGCGCGCCGAAGTCTGGCGACCGGAAGGTCTGTAGTCGGTACGTGGATGTCTTCGTTGCCTCGCGGGCTGACTGGATCTCATCGTTCAGAGCAACGAGCACGCCCAGTCCGGCGGCGGCGGGATCGATCGCCGCACGCACGGCCCCAAGTAGGTTCATGCCAGCATCGCTGCTGAGCGCGCTTGCCGGCCGTTGTGCCCCGACCAGAACAACCGTTTTGTCGGTCTTGAGAACGAGGTGCAGAAAGTATGCGGTCTCTTCCAGCGTGGCAGTTCCGTGGGGCACCACAAAACCCCTCATTGACGGCCGCTCGGCCACGACGCGATGGATCGTGCCCGCGAGCTCCAGCCACTCAGAAGGCCCGATCGCTGAGCTGCCCACGCTACGAAACGGTACGGCCAGCACATCCGCTATCGCGGCGACCTCGGTATGCCGCCCCAACACCTCTTCTATGGGAAGCTTGCGGCCAAAGTCCGGATAGTCCAGCACGTCCGTGCTGCTCGCGCCGATCGAGGAAATGGTGCCGCCACAGCCGATGGCACCAATCAGAGGTTTTTCGGTCACGTTTTCTCCGCAAATCTAGGCCGCGCGCGCCTCGAGTTTCTTGCGCATCATGTCACCCGCACGCACTGGTGGATAGCGTGCGGGATTATCAGGGCCCGAGCATGTCGAAAGGCAAGCAATCTCGGCGTCGTAGTTCGGGTGCAGGAAGTAGCCGATCGACATACGCCGGCTGCCGGCCCGATGTTCGGGCGGCGGATTGACGACGCGATGGAGGTTCGAAAGCCAGCGATCATTGGTCCAGCGTTGCATCATGTCACCGATGTTGACGATGAACTCATCGCGAGGTGCCGTGACGTCAGACCAGGTGCCGTCCCTGAGCTTCACCTGCAGGCCGCCCGCTGCATCGCTCACGGCCAGGATCGTTAGGCTGCCGAAGTCGGTATGCTCCCCGGCGCGGATTTGGTTCGGTAACGGATCGCCCTTGGGCTCGGGATAGTGATTGGCGGGTACCGTCGAGAAATGCCGGTTGATCTTGTCGTCGAAGTAACCCTCCGGCATATCCAGGGCCAGCGCGAATACGCTCATGAGCGACCGCCCGAGCAACTCCAGCGCTTGGTAATAGGCAGTGAAAACCGGCCGATAGCTGGCTGGCGTATCGGGCCAGATGTTCTCCGCGTAAAGCTCGGACGCGCCCGGGATATGGGCAAAGTCAGCCGCTCGGCTCGTCAGGGGCCCGAGGTAGAACTGCTCGCGCAAATCTGCGGGATTGTTATAGCCAATCGTCTTGGCCAGGTTCTTGGTTTCCAGCGCGTGATAGCCACGTGCCGAGGCGCTTCGCGGCGGGCGGAAACTGTCCTTGACGGCGGCCGGCTGGGCAAAGAAGGCTCCCGCGGTCGCAAACGCATCGTCGATCAGAGCCTGGGGTACACCGTGGTTCGCAATCTTAAAGAAGCCGATGCTCTCGCACGCGCCGGCCACCTCGCGGGCAACGGAAGCCTTTCCCTGAGCATCGCCAGAAAGGTATCTGGACAGGTTGATTACAGGCACGGCATCGCTCATGACTTAGCTCCTTCATAGTACTCCCCGCCCATCCGCCGACCACA
Source organism: uncultured Alphaproteobacteria bacterium (assembly GCA_963840425.1). Lineage (GTDB taxonomy): Bacteria > Pseudomonadota > Alphaproteobacteria > Rhizobiales > Hyphomicrobiaceae > CADEFX01. The sequence goes on from CAWIYZ010000035.1 coordinate 50,209, forward strand.
CGGCCACCAGGCTGCCAACATCCCTGACCTCCTGCATCCGGCCGAGATCTCTCCAAATGTCTTGGGCTCCTTCTCTCCAAACTGATTTGGTCAGCTCCATGAACTTTGCTTCAAGGGCTTCGATCGGCAATGGATGATCGCTCTCGCCCAGAATGCGTTCGCAGGACGCCGTGTGCGATGTACCGTCCCGAAGCGTAAACGTCATACGCGTCGGCTGGCGCTCGGGGTAGGCGGCCGTCGCCGCTGGATCCTCCGACACGAACACGCGCCGCGCAACATCGAGAACGGTCTGATCTGCGAACGCGCGCGAGCAGTCGTCCGTCAGCGGTGTACGGCCATGCGTAATCCGTTGCGCAACGAGCATGGGGATCGAGAATCGGCAGCCGAACGGTGTACGGACCGTCTGCTGCCCCAACGTGGCAGCCATGAAGAACGTTTGGATATCGATCCTCTCGACCAGATCCGGTGTGAGCCCTATGCCCCTGGTGGCCAGCTCTTCGACCAGATCGAGTGCGCCATGCGCGTATCGCCCGGCCGCGAAGCGCTTAAAATAGTTGCGCCGGATCCACCACGTCGAACCGAGCTCCGCGACCGCCACGTCCGGGGCGAACGAGCTTCCGTAGAGATTGCCAAATATGGACGCCACGGCATCGGCTTCTCCAGTGAACCTCGCATCACGCAAGGCCAAAGCTTCATAGGCGGCGCGACCACTGTGACCGCTGTAGATGTTCCGCACCGTCGCGCCGTCGTTCAGGGTAGCGCGGCTGGCAGCGATGCCCAAGGTTGCAGCTATGTTGACAGCTTGCGCAATGGCATCCGGGCCATCGCCGCGCAGCTTTGCGAGCGCAAAAGCGGCCGCCAACGGGCCGTATGTGCCGTGAGGGTGAACGGCGAGGCGGCCCTGGGTTGCCCGCCAGATGCGTGCGCTAGCCTCGTAGGCCAGAATCAGCGCTTCGAGCAACGCGGCCCCGGACAGCCTGCGCAATTCGCATTCGGCCAGAATTCCAGGGACGATCTGGATCCCGGCATGTGTCCGCGTGCTGAGGTTGCCCTCGTCCAGATCATGCCACGTCCCGGCCGTGCCATTCACGAAGGCGGCATCTTTCGCCGTCAGGCGCTTCCACATTCCTAGAACTGTAGCCGGGGACCTGCTGGCTACCGGCTGCGGCTGAAGGCTCAGCAGCCGCTTCACCTCCGGTACTGTGCTTCCCGCCACGATGCAGCTAACGCAGTCGGCCAGAATCAGCCTAGCGCGCGCGACCACATCCTCAGGGATGTCGCTCAAGCGCGTCCCGGCGACGAACTCCGCTAGCGTTTGTGTTGCAGTCATTCAAGAACCATAGCAGAAGCCTCGGCCGCCGCGCGTCGAAAAGCGGACCGGGATGGCCGTCCGCTTTGCCTTTACCTACTCGTCAAATACTGCGACGGCCCTGATGGGGCTTGCCGTTCCCGCGCGAATCTTCAAAGGAAACGCAATGAACCGAAAGCGCCCCTTGCCGACGACCTGCTCGAGATTCCACAGGCACTCAATGTGCGTGATGCCCCGCTCGGCACAGGCAAGATGTGCCTTGAAATTAGGCTCACCCTCAGGAGCGGGGCTCACAGCTTCGACGCCAAACATTAGAATGCCTTTGTCAGCGAGCCAATGCACGGAATCGACGTGCAGTCCGGGGAAGTCGTGCAGATAGCCCGGAGTCCCGAAGAGGCGCGCGTTGACACCCATGTGCAGAAGAACTGTGTCGCGCGGCTTAATCTGCTGCTTAGACCTGGCGAGCGCCTCTTCCATCTCATCAACGGTGATTTCGTGCCTCGTTGGTACGTGGCTCAGATCGAGGCAGATCGCCTCGGTGTAGAAGTTCTCCAGTGGCACCTGATCGATCGATTGCGCCTTGGGGTCCGGGTTGAAATGACAGGGCGCATCCACGTGCGTGCCTGCATGATCACTTATGGACAAATACAGCGCTTTCGATGTGAAGCGGGTCGCGCCAGCGGTCTTGACCTCGTCGTGGTCATACCAAACCCCCAAAGCGACGGGCGGATGAGCGGGATGCGTTGGCGTACGGTGATAGATCTCGCGGCTTAAATCGACGAAGCGCATGGGCAAACCTCCGAGGTCGAGCGATGCATGGTCAATCTTGCGGGCCCACGTGAGGTTGAGGCAACGGGGCTCTTGCAAGGTCAAGGGTCCCAAGCAAGCACCAGAACCAGGACCAGTCGCCCTGCGCGGTACTTACGGGAAATGCTCGGCGTGCCAGTCCGCTTCGAGATCGGGACTGATCTTGCCGTCGATCACGAACACGCCAGGGGCACCCTCGTCCACCCACGCTCGGACTGGGTCGAGATCGTCGAGCGTGCGCACTGTCGCAGCCCGCGCGCCGTGACCGCGCGCGATGGCGGCGAAATCTGTATCGGGGAATTGCGCGATATCGATGGAATAGCCACGCCGCTTGAACAGGTGCACTTCGGCCGCATATGACGCGTCGTTGTAGAGGAGGACGCACATCCTGAGTTTCAGCCGTACAGCGGTCTCGAGATCGGCGAGCGACATGAGAAATCCGCCATCGCCGGCTCCAAGCACAACGAGCGCGCCCGGGTTGGCGATGCCTAGTCCGATTGCCGAAGCGAGCCCCAGCCCGACCGATTGGAACGAATGGCTGAGGCACGAACTCCGCGCGTTCGGTACGCGAAGATAGCGGGGCACCCAACCACAGAAGTGACCGAAGTCCGAGGCAACCACGCGTTGCCGCGGCAGAAGCTCATCCACCGCCTTACTCAGCGTGCGCGGGTCGATGAACCGTGCGTTGGAAACGTCTGCGTAAGGCGCGTGATGGTTATCTCCTTCCCGCATTCGCGCCCTGGTACGCTCGTTGCGCCATCCGCAATTCGCCGGCTTCTTGCCGAACTCGGCGAGTAGCTCGTCCGCCGCGGCTCGTGCATCGGCGAGCACGGAAATATCGACCGGTGCGTGATAGCCAAGCTTCGGCGCCTCGATGTCAACCTGGGCGACAATCGTACCGGGAGCGATCAGCTTGCCTCGCTTGGTGGTCCAGTGCGTGAGGCTCACTCCGAACCCGACGATGAGATCGCTTTCCGCGATCAGCTGGCTCGCGGCCGGCGAAGCGAACCCGCCGCTGATGCCGAGCGACCAGGGATGGTTTGCGAATAGGCCGTGACCACATACCGATGTCGCTAGCAGGGCGTCGCTGCGATCCGCCAGCACCGCAATCGCTTCTTCCGCCCCCGAGTTCACGGCGCCGCGGCCGGCGATGAATACAGATCGCTGCGCCCGGCCGATCGCCTCAGCCAGCCGGCGCACGCTGTCTGGATCAGGATGCATCGGCCCCGGCGCCGGTGCGAGGACGAGCGCCGCGACGTTGCCAGTCAGAACCACGTCCTGCACGTCGGTCGGCAGGCTAAGCACTACTGTCTGTCGGTCGCGCAGGGCCCGCGTGACCGCACGCAGGGTGTCCTCGCGGGCGGTCGCCGGAGTGTGGATGCGCTCCGCAATCGCACCCACTGATCTCGTCATTGCTGCCTGATCGAAATGGAAGTTATTCTTCACCGCGCCGGCCGGTACGTCGCCGGCGAGCACAAGCAGCGGTGTCCGACTTTTGGCTGCTTCAGCAATCCCCGTCAGCGCATTGGTGAGGCCGGGCCCGGAATGCACGCTCACCAGAGTTAACTCCTGCGTCGCTTTGGCGTAAGCGTCCGCCATGGTCGCCGCATTGCCTTCGTGGCGTGCCAAAATAAGCTCCACTCCTGCCCCCGCCAGTGCGTGCGAGATCTTGAAGTTGGCCGTGCCGAGAAGCGCGAAGCATCGTCGCGCGCCATAAGAGGCAAGGTCGCGCGCCAGCGTTGCCGCAACTGTCTGCTCGCCTGCCATGCTCGTTCACCTTTATCCGATCAGCCGGTTCGGCAGCCATGTCGCGATCGCGGGGAACCCCAACAGCAGCGCCAGAAGCAGAAGGCTCATGATCACATAGGGCACCACCGCCTGGAAGATGTGCGCCATCGTCACCTCAGGCGGTGCCACGCCGCGCATGGTCATCAGCAGTAGCCCATGCGGGGGCAGCAGCAGTCCGAGCTGCATGCAGATGAGGAACAGCACACCGAACCATATGGGATCGATGCCGAGCTTCATGACGATCGGCATGAACACCGGCAGCGTGATCAGCATCATGCTTACCTGATCGATGAAAACCCCGAGCAAGATCAGGATCAACATCATGAGTGCGACTACTCCCAGCGCAGAGAGTCCCTGCTCCAGAATGGCCGACACGAGCCCTTCGGTCGCACCGGAGAAACTTAGAATCTGCGAAAATGTCGTAGCGCCCAGGATAATGAACATGATCATGCTCGAGATGGCGGTCGCACCCTTCAGTGATTTCATCAGCGTTTCCAGGCTTAGCCTACGGTAAAGCGCTGCGATCCCCATCGTCGCCAGCGCGCCTAGGGCCGCGGATTCAGTAGGCGTCGCGAACCCGCCGGACATGGCGCCCACCACCACTGCGAAGATGCCGATCAACGGCACCACGTAGAGGACCAGCAGCCGCCAGTTTTCCCAGCCGGAATGGCGTTCGATCGATGTCGCAGGGGCAAGACCCGGTGTCAGTCGCGCGCGCGCGACGATGTAGACGACGAAGGCGATCGACAACATGAGACCCGGCACCACGCCGCCGATCAGCAGCTTGGAAATCGAAATACCCGACAGACTGCCCAGGAGCACCGTCAGCGCCGAAGGAGGGATCAGCATATCCACCGCGCCTATCGCCATTATGGGTCCGCTTGCCATCGTGGGATGGTATCCGCGTGCCAGCATCACGGGTAACATCAGCGAGCCGAGCATGGCCGTAGTGGCGATCGTGGAACCGGAAATAGCAGAGAACACTGTTCCAGACACCACTGCCACGACGGCGAGGCGGCCGGGTACCTGCTTGATGAGCCGCTCTACTCCGTCGATGACCTTGATGGCAAGCCCAGTGTGAAACAGCACCTCCCCCATCAGCACGAACAGCGGAATGGGGGTTAGCGAGAAGTTCATCACTGATACGACGCTGTTGCGCACGACCTGGGCGAGGCCGGCTTCGCCGCCGAGGAACAACCAAGCGCCGACAATATTGATGGTCACAAATGACAGTGCCACCGGCATACCGATGAGCAGCAGCACGGTGGAGCCGCCCAACATCAACAGCGCCGCAAGATGCCACGACATTGTCAACGCGCCTTATCCAAGTGCGCGCCGGTACTGCTCATGACGCCGATATCGCATCCGTGCGTGGGGTTTGCTCGCCGCGACCGAGCCGATGCATGCGGAACAGAAATTCGATCGCGAGCAGCAGGAAAGCCAAGGGGAGCGGAGCCAGCAGCCACCATTCCGGCGTCACCAGCGTCTTGATCGAAATTGCCCCCGATTGGTAGCTCGCAGTCAGCACCTTCCAGCCGTACCAGACAAAGTAGAGTGAGCATGCCAGGCCTAGCAGGTCGCCCACCCATTCCAGCAGCCAGGCTACACGTGCCGGTAGAGCGCGCAGGAGGATATCGACGCGGATGTGCTGTCCCTGGCGGAGCAACCAAGGCGCCGACAGGATCGTGAGCAGATAAAGGATGTCCTCCGAGACCTCGCCGCTCCAGGTAATGCCGCCCAGACCCACATTGCGCCCGGCGACGTCCGCGCCAATAAGCAGCGTCATCACCAGCAGCAGCAGGCAGGCCACCGCCATCAGTGAGTCGAGAAGGCGTCCGTAGGCCCTAGATAGACGATCCATCGCATCACTCGGCCGGCTACTTCGCGTTGGCAAAGAACTCCCTCAGTTTCGGCCCGTGCTCGGGGCTTTTCGCGATAATCCCTGCCCACCCCGTTTCGTAGGCTTTGGCACGAAAGGCCTGGCCCTCTGCGTCCTTAAACTCGATCACCTGGATACCCGCCGCCTTCTGCTTCTCGGTGTCGACTGCATTCTCTTTGGCGGTTTCCGCCGCCTGCGCCTCGAGCCACGCGGCTGCGTCCATGATGACCTTCTTCTGCTCGGCGTCGAGCTTCTCGAGCGATGCCTTGTTGATCAGGACGCTCACCTCGGCGCTGTAGAACCCGGGGTCGACGCGGAACTTCGTGCGCTCATGCCACCCGAGGTCGAAAATGCCCGTGATGGGCCATCCGTACCCGTCGACTACGCCGCGCTCCAGTGCGGTGTAGACCTCGCCCGGAGGTGTCTGCACCACAGTTGCGCCGAGCGCCTGGAAGAACTCACGGTAGACCGGCGTAATGCGAAGCTTGAGACCCGTGAGATCCGGCTTGATGATCGGTTTGGTCAGATAGAGGTGGAACGGATTGCTGTCGATGTGTCGCGCTAGGAAAACGGCATTCATCTTCTCGGCGTACAGCTTGGCCATGTAGTCGAAGCCTCCGTTCTTGCGCAGCTCCGTCATGGGCCGCTCGGTCAGCTTCCACGCATCCGCCTCCGGAAACACGTTGGTGTAAAATGCGCCCGTGGCATTGACGACGTCGACGACGCCATTCTTCAGCGCATTGCCCACCTCAAACGGCGGCATAGCCTTCGGTCCGCCGATGTAGTTGATCTGGATCTTACCCTTGCCCTCGGCGTTGACCTTATCAATGAATTTCTCAAAACCTCGGGAATAGAACGTCTTCTCCGCGAATGAGGTGATGCCCTTGAGGGTGACCTCCTGAGCGCTCGCAACGACGGCGGAACTCAATAGAACGGGGGCCGCAAGCAGGGCGGCAAGCCAGGTGCGCATGTGATCCTCCCTCATGCGCTACGAACTCAGCGGACGGAGTTCGTGGACGCACGCTGCAGAGCAGTCCCAACAAGAGCACAGTGCGGCGCCGAACCGCAACAACGCTCTTTCAGAGAATTCTTGAGCCAGTCCGCATTTATATGCCGGCGCTGGGTATCATGAGGAAATGACGTAATGCACGCATTCTACGGTCGGCGATGGCGAGCGCGTGTCGACGAGTTGTTTGGACGAGCGTCTATGCCTTTGATCGACCGAAAAGCGCGGAGATCGGCTGCTCGCATACCAAGTACCTGGGCGCAAGCATGAGCGCCGCCCGCGCCCGGAGCCAAACTCTGGCCCCTTCAGGACGATTTCCAGACTCCATGACCGACAGGATGTTGATTGGCTTTGGATGCAGTAAGCACCTGGTGTTGCGGCTCAAGGGACTTCAATCGAAACCGCTTCACGTCCCTTTTGCGTTCGCACGACCTTCATAACCACGCGCTGGGCCTCTTGCAGTGTGCCAAGGCCTGCGCGCTCGACGACCGAGATGTGGACAAACACATCCTTCTCGCCGTCCTCGCAGGCAACGAACCCAAACCCCTTGGTGGGATTAAACCATTTGACGGTGCCTTCGATTTCGGTTGCGGTCGCCGCGTCAAATCGTTCTCTGCCAGATGAAGCACTGCGTGAGGATCGCGGCGCTGCTCGAGGCTCTATGCCGCTGTTGGCATCCACCGCGACAATAGCCGTGACCTGCCGGCCCTTTTGCCCCGGACCAACCTGCACGCTCAGTTTGGTTCCGGGATCGACAGCGTCATGCCCGGCCATCTGCAATACCGCCACGTGCAAGAACACGTCGCCGGAGCCGTCGGTCAGCTCAACGAAGCCAAAGCCTTTGTCCGCGTTGAACCACTTGACGATGGCGTCCACAGACGGACCGCTTGGGGCACCATTCTCGCGCGGACCTGATCGGAATGGCTGCTGCGAATATCTATCGCGTGTGGCCGGGGGTGGGTCCCAATCGTCATCAAAGCCGCGCCGACTCGGGCCGCGGTCTCGTCCTCTACCCATTTTGCCTGTTCTTCCTCGAGTAAACGATTTTGAATGGTGCGCGTACTGCACCGCCGCGCGATTCTATCCTGCTCTATCGCCTCGGCAAGGGGCTGGGATCCGCACAAGACCGGTCAATCACGGATCGAACAAGTGGCAGGAAAACACTTGAATACAGTTACACTTTGACCTTCCTCCAGGTTGAGTGCACTCGATCCGCTCGATCGACTCCACTGCGGCAACCAAAGGCTATTTCTTCTTCGCGCGTCTCTTCGCTCGGCGTTTTGCGGGCTTTGGCGACGTTGCGCCGGCCTGTAGACGGCGCAACGCACCTGCTCGCAGCAGAGCGTCGAGATTGTCGACGGGTATATCGGCCTTCGCCGGGTTCTTGGCCACGTTTCCTCCGATGGCGTTGGTTCCTCCGAGACGAGTCGTTCTCGGTGGGATCCACCATAACGGGCTGTCCTCGCGGCTGCCTCAACTATGCTCACCTTTACGCTCGATACTTGGTGTTGCAGGCGGTCGATCGCGCCGATGAAGTGTGGCTAGCCATGCGGGCCTGCCGTTGCGATCGTGGATGTGAATGTGATCCTCAGGACGCTTTGCCGTTTCCTCGATCTAGACCTCCTCTCCGTTTTCGCGTCAGGCAAGGTGGAGGTCCTGGTACGCAAGACGCCAACTAGCGCCGCATGGCACGGGAGGCGACCGACCTAGTGGTACGCAAACGAGCACCAAGTCCCAAATTTCTCAAGAACCTTCGCGAAAAGACGAGCGCATCTAGGCACGCCCGAAGTCGAAGGATCGCTGGGTGCAGGAGGCATGCGACGCTACTGCCGCAGGTGCACCTGGTACCTGGGCGCTAAAGTACCCGGTAAGCCGCGCGTCTTAATGCCATATGCAGGCGGAATAGCGTGTTACCGCAGCATCTGCGACGAACTCGCGAGCAAGGCCTACGAAGGGTTCGCGCTAGGGCGCACGGACATGCGCCCGGCGCGGCGTCGAGTACCGTTCGCATTCGTCCTTGAGCGTGGTGCTCAAAAAACATTCAGCCCGCAGCCCGAGCAAGTTGGTTTTTTTTAAGCGGCTCGACAAGCGATAACTGTAAAAATGGCTGCTTAGGCGGCCACCGCTCTCCCACTGGAGCACGATGGAGGGGATCAGCCGCCAAGATAGATGCGGCGGATCTCCTCGCTGCTCCGCAGCGTAGCCGGTAGGCCGCTGAGCGCCACACGACCTAGGTTCAAGATGATGGCCCGATCGGCAAGGTCGAGTGCCATGGGAACGTGCTGCTCAGCCAGCACGATAGTCAGGCCGGTGGCCTTCAGCTTGTGAAGAACACCGAAAAGGGCCTCGATGACCTTCGGCGCAAGGCCGACAGACGGCTCATCCAGCAGCAGGATGCGCGGCCGACACATCAGCGCGCGACCAATGGCCAGCATCTGCTGCTCTCCACCGGAAAGGGTGCCCGAGATCTGATCGCGCCGTTCGGCCAGCTGCGGAAACAGCTCGAGCACCATGGCCATTGCCTCCTTCACCTCGGCATGTCGGCCGGCCCGACGCAATCGCAGGGCGCCGGTCTCGATGTTCTCGTCGACAGTGAGAGGGAAAAAGAGACGCCGGCCTTCAGGGACCTGAGCGATGCCCAGGTGAACAATCTCGTCCGGTCGTAGGCCAGAGATCTCCTGGCCCGCAAACCCGATGCGGCCTTCGCGGCGCACCATCAGGCCCGAGATGGCCCGCAACAACGTCGTCTTGCCGGCGCCGTTCGCGCCGAGCACGGCGATGCTCTCTCCTTCGGCCAGCGTGAAGGAGACGTCGTGCAACACACGCACGGATCCGTATGACGCGGATAGCGCCGAGATGTCCAGAAATGCGGCTTCAGCGGCCAAGATAGGCCTCGATCACGGCTTCGGATTGGCGGACCTCTGCAGCTGTGCCATCGGCGATCTTGCGGCCGAAGTGCAGCACGGCGACATGGTCGCATAGGTCCATCACGAACTCGACGTTGTGCTCGACCAGCAGCACGGTGGTGCCGGCGTCGCGGGCGCGGCGGATGGCCGCGGACAGGGCCTCGATCTCCGGTCCGGCGAGCCCTGCGGCGGGCTCGTCGAGCAACAGCAGTCGAGGCTCGGCGGCGAGCGCTCGGGCTGTCGCAACGAGGCGCTGCTGTCCGTAGGTGATGTTGGCAACCGGCAGTCCGGCCAGATGGCCGATACCTACGAGGTCGATGGCTCGCTGGACGCGGGCAACGGCTTCCTGTCGGTCCGCGGCGAAGCCATTCAGGTGCGTGATCGCCTGCCACAGCTTCAGCTTGTCGTGCCGCTCCGCCCCGACGAGCACGTTCTCCGCGACCGTCATGGAGCCGAACAGATTGACCAGTTGAAACGCCCGCGATACGCCCGCTGCGGCAACCCGATGGCTCGGCAGGCCGTCGAGCCGTGTGCCGTCCAGCAAGACCTCGCCCTGAGTTGCGGGATAGACACCGGCGACGATGTTGAACAGTGTGCTCTTGCCGGCTCCATTCGGGCCGATGATGGCACAGATCTCTCGGACGGAGACGTCGAGATCGACTTCCGTAAGTGCCGCGAGGCCACCAAAGCGCTTGCTGATCCGACGCAGCGTGAGAAACGGAGCGGGGTCAGCCATGGGTGCGGCCACGGATACGCATTTCCAGGTCGTCCAGCAGTCCGCCAATGCCGCGTGGGGCCAGTAGGGCGACGATCAGCACGAGCGCCCCCGAGATGAGAACCTGCTGCGAGCTGGCGAAACCCAGAAGCTCTGGCCCGATGCCGAGGAGAATCGTGGCGCAGGCCACGCCGCGCATGCTGCCTAGACCGCCGACCAGGACGATGAAGAGCCAAAGGAAGGTGATGTCGAGACTGAGGACGTACGGGTTCAGCGTCAGATGGAAAAAGCTGTAGACCCAGCCCGCAGTGGCTGCGATCCCAGCCGACAGGATGAAACCTGCCAGATGGGTGCGCCCGATATCGATGCCGGCAGCGGCGGCGGCGGCTTCGTTGTCACGGGCAGCGATGATGGCGCGACCAAAGCGCGAGGTGCGGATATTTTCCAAGATCAGTGCGGTCAGCAGCAGTACGGTGGCAGCGAGCAAAAAACTGCTGGCCCCGCGCAATGGCATTCCGAACAAGGTGAGCGGCGGAATGCCGGTGATGCCGTAGGCGCCCCCGGTAATGCCGCTGGCCTGACGCGCAAAGACCTCAGAGAACAGGCCGAAGGCCAGTGTCGCAACGGACAGGAACATACCGCGCAGGCGCAGCACCGGCATGCCGATGATCGCTGCGGTCGTAGCGCTGCCGGCAATGGCGACTGGCAATGTCAGCCAGGGCGAGACGCCGTGACGCTGCGCCAGAATGGCTGCGAGATAGGCGCCGATTCCCAGAAATGCGCTGTGCGCCAGAGAGAACAGGCCGATCCGCCCGATGATGAAGTTGAGACTCAACGTCAGGATCATGGTGATAGAGACGTTGGTTGCGAGAGTCAGATAGTAGCCATTCTTGATCACCACCGGCAGCAGCACCAGCACGGCAACGATCGCGGCCCAGAGCAGTATCGCCTGCCGGTCCAAGTCGAGCGGTCGAGCAAGGTAATTGCGCTGGGAGGGGGCCTCAAGTGGCCCTCCAACGCGACGCGATCAGGCCTTGCGGCCGGACGAACAGAAACAGCATCAGCATCACGAAGGCGATCCCCTCGCTGTAGAGCGAGCCGATGTAGTAGGCAGTCGCCACCTCAAACAGTCCGAGCATCAGGCCGCCGGTGAGCGCCCCCAACGGCGAGACCAGCCCGCCGATGATGAGCGCGATGAAACCCTTCACGCCCGGCGCTTCGCCCATCAGATAGCCGGCGGCATACAGCGGGCCATAGAGCCAGGCGAGAATCGCGGCGATCAGTCCACCGATGGCGAAGGCGGCGAACCGCACGCGGCCGAGATCGACGCCGACGATCTGCGCGCCCAGCGGATCGATCGCCGCGATGCGAAAGGAGCGACCGAACGTGGTGCGATGCAGGAACAGCCACAGTGCGCCGAAGGTGGCAGCCGTGACGGCGAACACGAACAGGGTCTGCGGCAGCACGAACAGGCTGTCGCCCAGCACGATCGGCGCCGCGGCAACGGCCCGTCCAGCCGCACCTCCTCTCGACCGAAGATCAGGCCCGTTCCGTAACGGATTACGACGAGGATGCCGAGCAGGGCGACGACCAGGATGTTGATGTCGGCGTTTCGCCCCTGCAGCGGCCGGATCACCAGCCGCTCCGCCAGCAGCGATACCGGTGGCCCCGGCGATGGCAGCCAGCACCGCCAGCGGATACGGCAGGTGCGCCGTGATCAGCGCCGCGCCGAGGACCGCGGACAGCATCATCCACTCGCCCTGGGCGAAGTTCAGGATGCCGGTGGCATTGATGATGACGAAATAGCTCAGCGCCATCATCGCGTAGACGCAGCCGACCTGCAGGCCCGACAGTAGGATCAGCGGCAGGAATTCCATGGAGCGCGCTAGTCCACCGACCCCGCGAACTGTCCATCCTTCACCAGACGGATCACGACCTGGGCCTCGCTGTCGATACCGTCATGGTTGGTCGGGCTGAAGACACGGTGTCCCAGTGCGCCCCACGAGGCTCTTCCAGTTGGCGGTCGCCTCCAGCGCATCGCGCAGTTTGGCGCGGTCGGCCGAGCCGGCACGCTTGAGGGCATCGACCACCAGATCACCATGTCGTAGGCGGCGATCATCTGCGTGCTGCCCTTGGCGCGATCGGCGTAGCGCGCCATCAGCTTGCTCTCGACCGCCTTCACGTCAGGACGCGCCATGTCCACTGCGTCGACGAACATGAAGCCATCCGCGGCCTTTCCGGCAAGTGGCGGGAAAGTCGTGACAGCGAACAGGTTGTTGCCGATCATCGGCGCCTTGATACCCAGCAGCGCGTGCGCCTTGATGTAGTTGTAGAGGTCAGCCACCGAGGCACCGGTCACCAGCACAACGCTGGGGTTGGCGGCCTTGATGCGCAGCGCCTGTGCAGTGACGTCGACCGAGCCCGGAGAAATCTGCTCCTTCGCCACGACGTTGAAGCCAGCTTCTGTCAGGAACTTCACCTGGTTGTCGGAGACGCTCAGGCCAGTCTCGGTACCGTCGCGGATGACTGCGAGTCCGGGGCTTGTCGAACTTCGCCTTCAGGTGGCGGATCAGGCCCTCAGTGGCGATGAAGTCACGCAGACCCAGACGGAAATACCAGTTCTTGTGCGGTTTGGTCAGTGCCTCAGCCACGTTAGTGGGTGAGCCGTTCGGCACTTTTAGCTCTTCGGCCGCCCGCTGCGCCGCAAGACCCGTCGCCGAGGAGCCGACCTCGAAGATGAACACGGCGCCGGCCGCGGCGAGCTTTTCGACCTTCTGCGCGGCGATCGCCGGATTGTTCTCGTCGTCCTCGAGCAGCAGCTTGATCTGCCGTCCGAGCACGCCTCCCGCGGCGTTGATTTCCTCGACACGCAGGATTGTCGCATCGCGCATCAAGAGGGCGTAGTAGGACGCTTGCTTGGCAGCATCGAATGTCATCCCGAAGATGATGGGATCCGACGACTGTCCCCAAGCGGACGCCGAAACGGCAGCAATTGCTGCGCCGACCAGCAGACTTTTGCCGAAGTGACGTCTGTCCATTTGCTACACCCTTCGAGTTGACATGAAAGTTCAAAGGAATCTATCGAGCGCACTCCATCGAGGTCGGCTCCGCTTGGCGGCGCACGGTTTATCCGCGGTCCGAAAGAGGGCTTTTTCCCCGGGCGCTCCAAGGTCTGGGGTCGGCACCGTACTCGCGGGATACATGGCCAAGTCATTCGGGTAGCAGATAGATGTGCCGGCCTGGACCGACGTTTCGCCTCAGCCGCGCGAGCGTTGCATGTGGGGACGACGGGATGATCCCAGTCGAACCATGAACTGCTCTGGACGCCCTGCAACCACACTGCAGTTACCCACGCGAAGGGGCGAAGAGGTAACCCTTTTAGGTCTTTGGAAAATTGGCCGGTGCATCGCAGGCTGTGGTTCCCATCTCTGCCGGCACGGAGATTTCCAAGATCTCTAGCTCTTCGGCGGTGCGGGTCTCGTTGTGTTTGGTATGGCCCGGGATGAACAGGCTATCGCCCTCTTTTACCACGATCGTGCGGCCGTCCTCGAACTGCAGCTCGACCCAGCCCTTGATCATGTAGACGAATTGGCCTTCGCAGACGTGGTAGTGCCATCCTGTCGGCCGGGTCAGGCCTTTTGTGCCCAATGTCACTTGGGCGCGGATTGCGCCTCCGCTGGCGGTCGTGACACCGAGGTCACGATACTTGAAGAAATCCCGCCGGCCCTGGACGTACACCGGGTTGTCGACGGGAGCATAGGCGAGCTTGCCCTTCTCAAACGTTGCGGCTGGTTGCTCGCTGAGCGTGGCCGAAGTCATGGAGCGCCTCCCACTTTTTGTTTTGGTAACCTGAGGTTTCTCAGGTTACGCGGGATTTCCGGCCCAATGGCGTCTCAATGACGCTCTTGATTTGGACCGGAGCAGTTTCGAAGCATATCCAGGTCTGATGCTCAGACGCAAGGCTTGCGAGGCCGAGATGCGGTCGCAGACAATAAGGACGATCATCGACTTCAACCTTCAATATGGTGAGGTCTCTCTAGACGAGCTGCTACAAAGATTTAGTCAAACCGCTAGGCAATTCGGCTGCACTAAAGAGGTCCGCTCCCGCGTCGCAGAATGGCGCTCGTGAATTGCTGGTGCCCGGCAAATGAGAAGACGACGAGGAGGAAAAGTGAAATGTCCGATCGCTACGCGCAATTCACCAAATTGCAGATCGACTATCCGGTGCCCCGGATTCTGCGCATCACCTTCAATCGGCCCGAAGCGCTAAATGCGATCGACGCCGAGACGCACAAGCAACTCACCTACATCTGGCGCACCATCGACGATGATCGTGACATCAATGCCGTGATCCTAACCGGGGCTGGACGGGCGTTCTCCGCCGGCGGCGATCTGCACATGGCGCAGAAGATGCTGACCGACCATGAGACACGCATGACGGAATGGAAGCACGCCAAGGATCTCGTCTACAACATTATCAACTGCAGCAAGCCGATCGTTTCGGCCATCAACGGCGTTGCGGTCGGTGCCGGTCTGGTGGCCGGCATCCTGGCCGACGTTTCGATTGCGGGGCGTTCCGCGCGTATCATCGACGGCCACACGCGCCTCGGCGTCGCCGCTGGCGACGCGGCCGCAATCATCTGGCCACTTCTGTGCGGCATGGCCAAGGCCAAGTACTATCTGTTGACCTGCCGCCCCATCAACGGCGAAGAAGCTGAGCGCATTGGCCTCGTCTCGCTCTGCGTCGACGACGACAAACTTCAGGAAACCGCGCTCGAGGTGGCGACCGAACTCGCTACGGGCGCGCAAAGCGCCATCCGCTGGACGAAATACGCGCTCAACAATTGGCTGCGCATGGCCGGACCGACGTTCGATGCGTCCACGGCACTGGAAATGATGGGCTTCGCCACGCCCGATGCGGTGGAAGGTGTCACCTCGCACCTCGAGAAGCGCAGACCGAAATTCCCCGACAATTGCCCTCTCTGAAGGCGGAGGCGGATCACCATGCTCGAAGAAACGCCCCGGTCAGGACTGCCGATCTATCGCAATGCGATTGACTGGACTTGGTTCGATCGCCAGTTTCCGGCCCCGGACGTGTTTGCGAACACGATCTTCAAATGGCCGTATGAGCGCGTCCGCGCGCTTCAAAACCAGCGCTTTCTAGCGATGATGGAAGTGGGTTGGAAAAACGCGTTCTATCAGAAGCTCTGGCGCTCTCACGGCATCGAGCCGGGCGACATCCGCTCGATCGACGATTTGAACAAGCTCCCGACCTTCAACTCCGACGACATCAAGAACAGCCAGACCGAAGACACGCCGTTCGGCACAATTGCCGGGATCGATCCAAAATCCGAGCTGAAGAATCAGCCTCTCAAGCTGCAGACGAGCGGCGGAACGACCGGCAAGGCGAGACCTACGCTCTACGGTGTGGTCGAGTGGGAATTGAACGGCCTGCAGATCGCGCGCAGTCACTATCTCCAGGGCGCACGGCCGGGCGACATCATCCAGATTCCGGCGACGTGTTCGCTTGCTAACCTCGCATGGTCGCACTATCACGCCGCGCACTACTACCTCGCGGCCATGCCACTCACTACGGGCAGTGGCGTCGTTACACCGAGCCGCAAGCAGGTGGAGATCGCCTTCGACTATGGCACGACGGTGCTTGTGTCCTTTCCCGAGTATCTCACCACGCTAGCCGCCGAAACCCGCAAGGGACTGGGGCGCGACCCCCGCGAGTTGAACCTGAAGTACATCACAACTTATCTAGGCCCCGACCTCGAAAACAGCCTGCGCAAGGAATTGGAGTTGTTGTTCGGCTGTCCGGTGTTCGACAACTACGGGACTCATGAGATCTCCCATGCCGCCTTCGAAGCCGAAGACAAGAATGGTATGTACCTCATGGAAGACTGCATCCATATCGATTTCACGGATACTGAGACCGGTGCTCCCGTCTCGCCAGGCGAAGTTGGCAACATGGTTGCGACATCGCTTTATCGGCAAGTCGTGCCTTTGATCCGCTTCAACCTGCGCGACCTCGGGCGCTTGTTGCCGCATGAGAGGACCGCCCTCGGCAGCGAATTCCGGCGCATCGACCGCTTCCTCGGTCGCAGCGATTCCATGGTGAAGATTCGCGGCACCAACGTCTATCCGATGGCCTGCCTCAATGCCGTAAAGAGCGACCCGCGGACAACGGGCGAATGGATGGTGGTCGCCGATCGCCATGTTCGCGACGGCGTGATTCGCGACGAATTGACAGTGCAGGTGGAAGTTCGCGCCGATGCGGGCAATAGTGAGGGCCTGCGGGATAATTTGGAGAAACGCCTCTTGGCGGACCTCGGCCTCAAGGTGGTCGTGGACCTCGTCGAGGAAGGCGCTCTTCGCGAAGTGGCCAACCTCGGCCGGGAGGGAAAGCCCCGCCGCCTTCTCGACCGGCGTCACGTGAAATCATGAGAGCACGCACATCGGTCTCACGCGCGCGCATTGAGCATGTGCGTCTGCATTTGGAATGGGAATGACAAGCACAACACGACCGACACAAGCGACCCTTCACTATCCGTTTCCCACGCCCCCGGACATCGGTACTGCGACTGAGATCGTGCCCGGTATTTTCTGGGCCCGTGTCCCTCTTCCCTTCCGGCTGAACCACGTCAACGTCTACCTCATCGACGATGGTGACGGCTGGGCCATCATCGACACTGGCCTCGACTACAACGACGGACGTGCGGCCTGGGAGGCGTTGATCGCGGGTCCGCTTGCTGGCCGGCCGATCACGCGCATCATTGTCACGCATTTCCACCCGGATCACATCGGTCTCGCCGGCTGGCTCTGCGAGAAATTCCGTGCCCCGATGCTGACGGCTCAGACTGCCTACCTCGGCTGTCTCAACGTGGCCTTGCGTCCGGGCAACCTGACCGATGGACCTTACCGAGAGTTCTATCTGCACAACGGATTCGACGTGCAGACGATGGAGAAGATCAACACCGAAGGACACGCGTACCTCTGGAAAGTCGCTCCGCTTCCCTTGACCTTCTCTCGGATTGTCGCCGGCGACGTGCTCAAGATCGGAGGGCGCGGCTTCTCCGTCATGACAAGCGAAGGCCACGCGGCCGAGCAGATCATGCTTTACTGTGAATTCGGCTAAGCTGCTGTTCGCCGCCGACGAGGTGCTTGCAAAGATCACGCCGAATGTCAGCGTGTGGCCCGTCGATCCTGACGGCGATCCCCTCGGCCTTTACCTGCGATCGCTGAGCGAGATCAAGGCCGCGGTCCCGGACGATGTTCTCGTTGTGCCCGGCCATCAGCTTCCGTTCTATGGCCTGCACATGCGCTGTGACGAGCTCGTGGCGCATCACGAGGCACGCTGCGCCGCGATCTTCGAAGCGTGTAGAACCAAGGCGAGATCCGCATCCGACCTGGTGCCTCTCCTCTTCTTCTCACATTCAGCTCGACGCGCATCAGATGGGATTTGCTTTCAGCGAAGTCATGGCACACGTGAATTTCATGCTACGCCGGGGCGAGCTCTGGCGTACGACGATGCAAGGGGGGGTCTATCGCCTCGAGGCTGGATGAGTGAACGAGCATCGCAGCAACGGAAGAAGAAACGAACAATGGCACGATTGGCCGGCAAGGTGGCCTTTTATCACCGGCAGTGGTACGCTATCGGGCGGGCGACTGCAGAACGTTCAGCCGAGTGGTGAAGGTCATCGCAGAACTCATTGAAGCGCCTTGGCGATCGGTGTGTATTGTCGCTGACGATCAAACCGTTGCGTGAGTAGAGCGTGACACTCCGCCTCTCGATGGCCGCAACGATGCGAACGCCATCCCATTTGCTCTCAAACTCCCAGTCGCGACTATCAAACGGCGCATTGATAACGTCGCTAGCATGAACGCCACAAGTCTCGCACGCGCGAGGATCCACGCGGCAACTCTTCATGACACTACCGATAGAGTATACGCACGCGTCCAGGGGGCTATTCGGCGGATCAGCCACGCTGAACGAGCTGCCGAGTTGGGACTACTTGGTGGCCAGCCTCCTTCAACGCGTTCCAAACCTCTCGACCGACCTCGGTGGCGTTCGCCATGTCACCGTGGATGCAAAGTGACTGCGCCGGGATGCTCACCCAGGTACCATCCGCGGCAGTACGACCTTGACGTTCCACCATTGAGAGGGCGTTCTCCGCCACCTTTTTCGTATCTCTTGCTGTACGGGCGAGTTCAAGAATGAGCGACCCATCGCGATTGTAGTCGAGGTCGATGTAGCCCTCCTTTATGAGATCAATGTTGGCGGACGCACATTCCGCGGCAGTCTGCCATGGCGTTCAACAACCACGGCAACGCCCACGAAGCTCTGGGTCAAGTCGACCAAGCGCTCGCCGATTACAGCAGCGCGATCGCACTCGATCATCGATACGCGCACGCCTACTACAACCGCGGCTCAACCCATCTGGCCGCCCGCAGGCATGCCCTTGCCCTTACGGACTTCGATCGCGCCATCGAACTCGACCCCAGTCTCGTGCAGGCCAACATCAACCGAGGCCTTGCGCGAATGGAAAGTGGCCAACTGGACGATGCGATCGACGATTTCTCTGCCGCCATTTCCCTGGAACCGGGCAGTGCTGTGACGCATAACAATCGGGGCGTGGCGCGGCGGCGCAAGGGAGAGTTGTCCCAGGCGCTCGCCGATTTCACGCAGTCCATCTCGCTCGATTCCGACTATTGGGTCGCGCTCAACAATCGGGCCAAGACCCACATCCAACTTGGTCAGTTGGAAGAAGCGATAATCGACTTTTCCTCAGCCATCACCCTGCGGCCCGAACTCAGCGATGCCTTTGTCGGCAGAGCGCAGGCCCACGAGCTTGCTGGCCAACCTGCTCAAGCATTGGCCGACTATCGCGTCGCGTCCGACCTGAAACCATCAGATCCGAACCTCATTGCAGCGGTTCTACGCTTGCGGATCAACAAATAAGGTTTCGTCTGCGTCGATGGTTCACCAGCAATACTGAAAGGAATAGTGCATGGCTCCACGTCAGGAATTGGCACAAACTTACCGATCAGCGTGCGCTGGGATCACTTCCGCTTATTGGGGGTCACCGGACGTAGTGGATGCAGGCTCCCGACGCGAACTTTTGACCCAATTCTGCCGCCAGCTCGGCGCAGTAGTTGCGATGCAACATGCTTCGAGGACTGCAGACGACGGCAATCGCAACCTGATATCTTGACAGGCGTAGCGAGACCTCATCGTCATCCTCGCCTACTGCGCCGGGGCCGAATTCTTCGAGACCATGAGCGAAGAGGAGGGCGTCGGTGACTTGTGCTGTTCTCTGGCCCCGGCACGGATGAACGAAGCAGAGCGGCCGAGACATGGAGTTTCTGGCCAACCCGAAAGTTGGAGAGCTATGGATCGGGTGCCAGGAAATTGGCACTTTTGCGAAATCGCGATCGGCAACGCTGACGTCCGATCATGGAGCACGAGCAGACCAACGTCCCACGCGACCAAAGTTTGCTAGCCTGTCGATAGAAGCCGCTGATTTATGAGTTCACGGCCTACTTCATGGTCGACCTGGAGAATGCAGCTGCGGCTGAGGTTGCCCCTGACAGGGTAAGGACAGAGCCATTACGGTTCGTCACGCACCGATGGTCGTCGCCACTAAGTGCCTGGAGTTGATTATCGAGAGCGGCGAGTTCGACTACAATGGCAAACGTTACGCAGTCGCAGCAGACCAATAACTGACGGCTCCACCCCCAGCTCCACCCCGAGCGCTTGGAAAATCGTGTGATGAGTGTTACGTCGGTGCCCAACGCCCTTG
Source organism: uncultured Alphaproteobacteria bacterium (assembly GCA_963840425.1). Lineage (GTDB taxonomy): Bacteria > Pseudomonadota > Alphaproteobacteria > Rhizobiales > Hyphomicrobiaceae > CADEFX01. The sequence continues at coordinate 70,425 of CAWIYZ010000035.1, forward strand.
AAGAATCAAGCTTTTCTCCGGCTATGGTAGCGACGCTTGTCCTCGAAATCGGCTGGACATGGATGGTTGCCGCGATGTCCTGGAGCCGAGCACACATCGCGAGCGGGACGCTGGGCATCGCTCCCGCAGTTCGAAGTAAGGAACCTGCGCCGATCCGCGGGCGCGCAGGTTCTTGTTCAGGCATGCAGGCCATGACCGAGCAGGCCGAGCAGAACCCGGTTTGTCAGAGCGCGCCGCCGATCAACGGCATCATACGGATGGTCTGCTCAACCGTAGCGATCTCATCCTCAGCAGGATTTTGATTGAATGGGATCCCCTCGCCGCTTGGGCCGTGCGCGACACCGCAGACAACCCTTCATGCCCACCTTGCGCCAAGTTGGCATGTTGGGCCACCATCCTCCGACCAATAGCACTCTATCCTGCGCATCCGAGTGAAAGGACTTTCCATGGCAGACAAGCCCTTCGCCACTGGTCGCTGCCTTTGCGGTGCAGTCACCTTCTCGATTAGTGGTCAGCCGGTCGGTACAGGTCAGTGCCACTGCAAAGACTGTCAGCGCGCGTCAGGTACGGGGCACATGTCGCTGGCGTTCTTCAAGCGCGAGGATGTCGAGCTGAAGGGTGACACGCGCAGCTTTGCAGTCACGGCTGATAGCGGTAACACCAACACGCGCCATTTCTGTCCAAAGTGCGGGGGCAGGGTCTTTGGAGAAAATTCGGCACGACCCGGCCTAATGGGCATCTCGGTCGGCGCAGTTGACGACAATGCATGGTTCCAGCCGCAGCGCGTGGTCTACATCAAGAGCAAGCCCGCATGGGACGTGACGGCAACCGACATCCCGAATTTCGATATGATGCCACCCCCGCCGCCAAAGCAGCAGTGAGGGAGATGACGTCGTTCTCTCCGTGGGCGAATTTCGATCCGCCACCTGTCCGTCGGGGCGCCCAGGGGTCATCGCGCCCATCGATTGCTCGGAACCAACCGTGTTCTGTCACGTTCGCGCAGTAGGTCCACTCATCCGCAATGCTCATAGCGGAGATAACGCGACACAGGTTTGGAAGGACCGAGCCATGTTTGGTCACCCGTACACGGCAACGGTTAGTGACGGTCAGTCCAACCGCCAAGGGGAGCTTAGAGGCAGCCGCATCCTGATCGTGGAAGACGAGCCCCTCATGGCGGTCGACTACCACTTTCAGGTCCGCGATATGGGGGCGATCCCGGTCGGCTACAAATCAACGAATAGCGCCGCTCTCGACTTTCTCGCGAGCAATGCGGTCGACGCGGCCATTGTCGACTACGCGCTCAGGGACGGAAAGAGCGAACCGATCATGAGATGCTTGCTTGAGCGCAGCATTCCATTCGTCGTCATCACCGCCAACAAGCCGGAGATGCGACAGTGGGTCGGCCTCGTTCCTGTGCTGGATAAGCCCGTCTCGCCGCTAGATTTGCGCACTGCACTTTTCGGATTTCTCGCTCGGCGTCACGGCACAGCTTGAACGCAAACTTGTAAGGTTACCGGTTCCACGTGCGATCACTTTTTGCAAAAATCGCTTTTGGGTTAGCGCAGGTGGCTGCGGTCACCATCGGTAACAAGGGAACTGGATAGATGTCCGACGAAGCTGCGATATTCCTGTTCATGGCGGCGGGCCCGCCACGCATCAAACGCTATCGCTCGCTCAACTCCCGGCGGCACCGATTGGAGTTGCTCAGAAGGTGTTAAGGCTGCTTGGGGACCGTCGTCGTGTTTTGGCCGGCCGTCGGTGAGCTGCTGATTGGAGGCGTGCGGGTCACTCTATCCGACGTGTCCTTGCCGAACACGTACCAGCCAGCAAATGCGGCCAGCACCAAACCGACAAGCAGCAGGGCAATCGTGGCCACGGGATTCGATTGGCGAGCCAGGTCGGTGTCGATGTAGTCGTCTGTCCGACGTGCTCTATCTTGCTCTGACACTGCCATGACTATCTCCTAATGACGTTGTCGGGGTTGCGCGGCGTATCCGCGCTGATGCTGCGCTCCATGTTCTGGCCAACCTGAGTTTCCTGCTGCCGTTGCGGTCCAGCGACGGCAAGCATCAGGAAAAAGAGGACGGCGGTGACCAAGAACACGCCAATAACTGTCGAGACGTTCTTGTCGGTCTCTTTCGATTCAAGCCAGCGCATGGAACTCTGTTGGTGAGCGTTGTCAGGATGCTTGTGATCTTCGTCCATGGGATGCCTTCCTTCTACGGCGCTCTTGACGAGAACGGCGTGCACCCATCATCGTTCCCAATTGCTGATCCGCCCGGCCGCTAGTCCTAGGCCGGCACGGCGAGGACCTTGAGCTGCATGATCGTCACCAACGGGCCGGAGGGACCGCTGTCCGCCGCTTCAGCGCGCATGGTGATGTCGGGGTTGCGTTCGCCGATGAGTGTCGTGCCGGCCTTGCCGGCACCGGTCCCAGCTTCTGACGCGGCAACGTATGACTGTTCCAACAGGCCAGGGTCGATTTTACTGTCGCTGGGGCCTTGCACCACCCAGATCATGACCAGCTTGCCTGAGGGCACTTGGCCTTGAACAACCTGACGTATCTCGCCGGCATAGGTGTGTTCGGCGCCGTCTCCCGTAGGCTTGAACACGCAGCGGATGGCTCTCTCCCCACCCATGGTTCCGCTCTGAGACTCGACCTGTTCGGCCAGCGTGCACGTAAGCACCCCAAGGTTTGCGCGTGGTGTCTGCGCGTTCACCGAAGACACCAGCGCAAGCGTGAGACAAGCGGCAAAGATGCGGGACATGGCGAACACCTACAGGCTTGGTCCAGGAGGAGGTAATTGGTCCGGGACACGCCGCGAAGCGGTGGGTGCGTTTGGCGTGGTTGGCAACCGTGGCTTCTCGCCTTCTTCCTTGCGCAACGTGGGCGGAAGCTTCCCATCGGCTTTGGCCGCTCGCGCCTTCTCATACAAGGGCTGAACGTCCTTGAGATGCTCTTTGATCAAGGCGATGCGAGATTCACTGGCCGGATGACTTGACATCCACTGCGGTGGAGCGCCCCGTGCCGCCGCACTCATCTTTTCCCACAACGTGATGCCGGCCGCCGGATCGTAGCCGGCGCGGGCGGCCAGCTCCATGCCGACTAGATCTGCTTCACGCTCATCGTCGCGCGAGAACTTGAGGGTGAGAAGATTGGAGCCGGCAGCGCCCAGGATATCGCCGGCCTGACCGAATAGCAGGGTGCCAACGATGCGCCCCGTGAGGTTCGTCAGCGTGGTCTTCGCCGCCCGCTCGCGTGCATGCTCGCGCAGCGCATGCGCGATCTCGTGCCCCATGATCATGGCCACCTCGTCATCCGACAGATTGAGCCGCTCGAGGATGCCGGTAAAGAACGCGATCTTGCCACCCGGCATGCAAAACGCATTGATGTTGCGCGAATTGAGGGTGATTACTTCCCAGCGCCACTCCTTGGCTCTGGGGTTCCATTTCTCTGCGTGTGGCAAGAGATCGCGCGCGATGCGCCGCAGCCGCACGTTCTGCGGATGGTCAGGCGGTAACAAAGCCTGCTTGGCCTGCGCTTGCCCCTTCAACTGCTTGAATTCCAGGAAGGCGGCCTCCTCGATCCGCTGCGCTGAAACGAGCCTGCGTAAGAAGGATGGGTTTCCAACCTCGACGCCACCGTCCTGGGCCGAAGCGGAAGGGCACAACGCCAGCCATAGAACGCCGATTGCAATCAGGACTTTTCGCATGATCCGCACGGCTCGTAGGCAGCCGCCTTTGCCAAGCAAGAACAACTAGAACGCTGAGCAATCCAATTTGTTGCTCGATCTGAGGTGGGCGGACAGACGACCAAGCCATCGTATGCCGGCGGGCTATCGAATGGCCGGCCAAAACGATCATCGCAGACAAGCCCGAACCTACGCCGAGACCTATGCAAACCGGAGCTGTCCAGAGGCTACAATTTCTATGGCGACAGTCCCGTGGGCAGCAGCAGGAGGGGCGAGCACACCTAAACGTTTCAGTGCAACGGCTGACCAAAGACAAAGGCCCGCGTCTGATACTTTGAAACAATCCTTCAGGTTGTTGAGTTGTTCAGGCGGACCGCTATGTACGGCGTGTGATGGCGATCCCAGTTCCTACCAGCGAAGCGTCGGTCCACATCCTCCCCTTGAGGACCGGCGCTTTTCTTGGTGCCGTTGCATTCAATCACTGTTGCCGGCAACTTCACCAACCAAATCACCGCCGATTATGTAAATCCGAGCTTCGTGACACCCTCTGCGGGAAGAGAGTAGGAGACTAGCCAAGCACCAATACGGCTCTTAGCATGTGCTATGGCAAATCCACCACCGGGCTGGCTTGTCGCGGTGAGAGTTTTGGGAACGCCGGACGAGCACTATTTCGCGATGGTTGCGGATAAGGCTCAAGCCGAAGAACAGGTGCGGGACGCAGCACAGGTTGCCGGACAAGGTTCGGTTGAGGCGATCAGACCGCTGACCGCAGAGGAAGCGGCCAAGCATGGCCTCCTGCCTGATAAAATCATCTTCGCTCCAAAGAGCATGCGGTAGGGAGGGCGGCAAGTTTGCGTCGCGACGAAGTCTGCGTATCGCCTCAGCTCGAAGATGCGGCGGCCTGTGCCCTTTTCCTCGATCTTGATGGCACCTTGATCGACATAGCGCCAACACCAGATCGGGTGCACATCCCACCAGACCTCGTGTCTCTACTGAGGGAATTGTCGGCTGGGCTCAAGGGCGCGCTGGCCATTGTTACTGGCCGTAGGGTTGTCGAGATCAACCAGTTTCTCGATCCCCTGCGCCTTGCCATGGCCGGCGTGCACGGGGCTGAGTTGCGTCCTGCCGCCGACGGCGAGGTCTTGCTGACGGTCGGGCCCATCGATCCCGTCGTCGCTGCGGCCGTGCAGCGCGTGAGCGCTTTGGCCCCCGGGATCATCATAGAAGAGAAGGTCTACTCCATCGCCGTGCACTACCGCATGGCGGCCACGGCAGAGCCGCAGATCGAAGCTGCGCTGCAGGCGATCCTGGCCAACAGCCCGGACCATTTCATCCTCTGCCCCGGCCGCTGCGTCATCGAGGTAGTGCCCAGGCACGTGTCGAAGGGCGCCGCCCTCGAGGCTCTCATGGCCGTGCCCACCTTCAAGGGTCGCCGGCCGATCATGATCGGCGATGATGTGCCCGATGAATCGGCTCTGGCTGCGGCGGTTCGTCGTGGCGGCCACGGTCTGCGCGTTGCCGGCGAGCATTTCTCCGCCGCCGTGGCGGACTTCTCCGGCCCGGCCGAGGTTCGCGCATGGCTTGCGTCTTTGATCGCTCGTGTTTGAGAAGCCAGTCACTGCAAGCGTATGGAAAGGTCCCCTGGCGCCCACCCTGAGGTCCACCCACGACTTCAGTGAAAATGGAAATCCCGCTTGCTGCTCGCCCAGCCGTCGCCGACTTCCTGGTTGTCATGCCCGTTCACCTCACCGGGCTTGAGGTCGGCAATTTCGTCTGGCGTCAGCGGCGTGGCAGAGCGGCCGCCCAAGCGATGCAGTGCACCACGGTTAGAGTTGAGCCGCGAGCACTAGGCCAAACACCATCAGCACTGAGAGCAAGGTGGATAGATTGATATCGCCAAACTCTTTGCCGCTGATCTTCACCACCCGAAGATCCGCGGACGTGGCCTGCAACCCATCCCGAGCGCGGAGCCAATTCCAGAAGAAGCCGGCGAAGGAACGAGTGCGCCGCCATATCTCCGCTGGCGCGCGCTGCCACCCGTACTTCAGATAGTAGATCACGATGATCAGAAGCGCGATCTGAAGCAGGGTTGAGACCCAGCCGCTGATCAAAAACCAGATGAGCGCCCATAGCAGGCCAAGGCTCGTCAGGATTGACCACCAGAGCCAAGCCAGTACGTCCATCGAGGCATCTCCAGTGTTTGTGGTCAGCTGAAGTGCGGCTCCGCCATCGCAGAGCCCGGGCCACACCAATTGACCCATGACCTTCAATCGCCATATGCATCCCCGCGACGGTGAGTTTCTCCCGCACGCGCATTTCCGCCCGCGCAATGGGTCACCAGCCAATGGTTCGCTGGGTGCGCCGTTTTCTCATCAGGAACAGTCAACAATCAGCCGGCGTTTACAGCTTTCTCGCTCGCAGGTATTCGCCTTATGCAACAGAACCGATCAGAAGACCCAACTGAACTCAACCGACTCCGTGCACGGATCCAACAAGAGATCGATTAGCTCGAGGCCAGGATCCAGTCAGCCAACAAGACCCTGAGCTATCTCCGCCTCGCCCTTAGCCAATTCCCCGAGAAGACTTAGCGCAGGCTATGCGCACCGCGCGCCAAAGAAAAAGGCCCGCGCTGAACCTGGGGCGCGTTACGTTCGCGATGCGGTAAAGCCGAGCCCGGACAGGATGCTGGTGACCACGAATGCGACCCAGCTCGGCTACCCGGATAACTCTGTGCCGCCAACCACAATAGGCCATCCGCCGACCGCGCGTACCAATTGCAACAGCGCAATGATTGTGAAAATGACTGCGGCCAAGCGGGCATAGCTGCTCGCGTTCATCATGCTCTCCTCAGTCTGCATTCACAGACTTGCGCACCTGCGCCCTCGCTCTTCACACTTGGTCCCCAAACGCAAACGCCCGCTAGGCTCTGCGCACCAAGCCTATCAGCACAAGCAGGATGACCGCGCCTAGTGTTGCGGCAACGATATTTCCGACGGTCGAGACGGTGTACAGGCCAAGCATTGGTGTGAGAAAACCGGCAATTCCAGCGCCCACAATTCCCACTACGACGTTACCGATGAGGCCGAAGCCGTAGCCCTTCACGATCTGACCGGCCAACCACCCCGCGATGGCACCAATGACGATCCAAGTGATGATGGTTTCAAAAGCGAGCATGGGAGCTTCCGCCTGTTTGTGATCAGCGCGCACGGGCCTTGAGGAAAGTCATCCCGGGCGGGAATGGCTTTGCCTCAAACAGTGGGCCGCCAATCTGCGTTACGGTTCCTAAGTTGAAACAGGTGCGGGAGCAGTAGCGTTTATCCTCATAGTGGAAGATGCGCGTGGTGAGATGATCTGCGCACCAGTCGCAGCGGTGTTGCTGAAGCTCAGCTGGCAACATGTCCCACATGAGCATGTCCCTCCCGCATCAGGAGTGAACGCGCGCAGCGAATCAACACCCCAAAAGATCTCACTCAGGTTGAGAAGTCTCAATGAAGCGCTCGAGCCAAGACGCGGTTACGGCTGCGTGTGTGACAGTACTGACGCAGGTATCGAGATGCTCTGTTTACAATTCGAAGTGCGTGCTGCCTCGATGAGGTCAACGACGGTGAGCGGCCATAACCGTGGCTCGTGATCATTGAGTAGTCCCCGTCACGCTACGCTGCCGAGGATTGGTACGATGGCCCGCGAAGACCACGCGTGAGGGATGCTGTCCAGCAAGATTGTGCTCCGGTTGTGATGGCAACGTAGCGGATCCAAACAATCTGTCCGAGATCGCCAAAGAAGAGCGGCGGCCGTTGGAACGAGCCGCCGCATAGGTCTCCGAAAGGACTTTTATTATGTGATGGGGTAGGCAATTCGGTCCCGCTAAGACAAGGCGGTTTCATCTCGTGCTTCTAGGGAACCTCAACATGCTCCTAACGCGACTTCAGTGGCCGAGTGCTGGCTGGCTCCGGCGTCTGTTTGGCCTTGAGCGAGAGTTTCGGCGTCTTGAGTTTGCAAACTTTGTTGCCTTGGATCCAAACCGCCTCATAGCCGTTCGAGCAAGCCGACGCGGGCTGCACAAAAGCGCATAGCGCTGCTGCAGCAAATAGGGCGGCAAAGAACCTCGATTTCATGTCGTATCCTTTCGCTGGTTAGAGGCACGTTAAGCGCCTCCAACCAGTGGTCGTCGCTGCAGCCAGATTGGTTCAAAAACCGCACCTGCTCACATGCGCAAAAGGGCCAAGGCGGTCCGAGGGGCCTAAACTCGCCTCTTGCGCAGCCGCGTTGGCTCGCGAAAGGGGGCCTCTCACAATCTACCACGGCCACCGTCAGGTACCGCGGCGTCCAGCGGTCCGAGGCGCTGCATCTCGCGCAGGAGCTGATCCTCAGTCATCGAAGCCTGATCGACCGAGCTGTCCATGTCTGGATGGTCGTGGCCAAGAGGGGTAGCCTTCGGAGAAGAGAATTGCGCGTCCGGATGGTCCCCCACTTCATCGAGGTCCACGTTCTGTTGGATGGAAGTTATTAGAGATTTACGCACATCATTAGGCGCGATACTCGTCTCGGCCACTTCGCGCAGGGCTATGACAGAGTTCTTGTCGTTCTCGCGTTCGACAGCGATGGGCGAACCAACCGCGATGGCCCTGGCACGGTGCGCAGCCAGCAGAACCAGCTCAAAGCGGTTGGGCACCTTGTCGATGCAGTCTTCGACCGTCACGCGCGCCATGTGTACTCCAGTTCATGAGCAGGGATTGAGAGTCCGGTTGTGCGTTCAGGGCGCCCAGTACGGCGCCGTCTTGTAATAGTCCTGAAGGGTGGTTTCGCAGGCTCGGTCACCCCACCCTGGACGGTCATTAACACCGAATGTTGGCGCGTCCTGCAATTGCTCGCGGCGGGGTTCTCTTTTGGATATCAATCACCAACATGGACGACAGCGACGGACTGAATAAGCAGCCGGGCATCGGCGCATTATCTTGTTGTCACTGGTTGTTGTTGCACTTCGGTGGCTTGTGAGCGGTCTGAATTCTTAGATCGCATTTCGGAACCAACAATTCTCCGGGTGAGTTTTGACGACGAATTCTTCAGGAGAATGATCATGGCCGACGGAGACTCGGGTTCATCCGGCATCTTGGGCGTTGTTATCGGAGTTCCTGCTGGTACTTGGACTGTTCTACCTCTTTCTGGGTGAGCGTATCGGCATTCGCGGACCCTCGGGCACGACGACGGTCAACATCGAAGCCCCAAAGAATCCGGTGGCGAAGTAGCCATGACCCGGCGCATTGCTATCTTCCTTGCCTCGCATGCCGTCCTCATCGCTGCTGCCATGCAGCTCTATGGCTCGTAGGTGTTGCAAAGGCCCTCGCGCTGCCATTCCTCATCGCATGGATGGCGACGCGGCCACTGCCCAGCCATCTGGTCGTCAAGGCCTTAGCTGACGGCGCAAAGGCTCCGCTAGACTTCCTGCAAGACGTGATGGCCTCGAAACTCTCGGCCTCAACGCCCTGCATATCGCCTACATCCAAGCGCTGGAGACCGTTAAATGGAGTGGCAGTATCGCAAGGTTGACCTCGGGGACCTGCCCCACAGGACCAATGACATCGACTTGCTCAATGCGTTCGGCACAGATGGCTGGGAGCTAGTCGTCGTCATCAGCAACAACATTGCCTATCTGAAACGGCCACGCGAGCCAGCCAAGCGGCCAACGCAACGGCAGATATCGCCCCGGCGGCAGGACCAAGCAGGCGCAGGCTGAGCGCAATACGTGGCAGCCTGTTGCGTGCGGCACGCGAAGGGCAGCCGACCGTTAACCACCCATCGTGCCATCTGTTGTTCACCGCACAGGCGGTGCTCGATGGCACAGTGAGGCCGACTTCGTACTCAACCCAGCCCCGCTATGCTTTTGAGAGCAGCGCCACCCGACCGTTAGGCGACAGTTATCTCGCGCGGGAAAAAAGTAGGCGCCCGGAGCGAAGGGGCGCCTTGAGTTGGAGGAAACCGCCGTCCGAGGGGACCGTCGGCGGTAGCCTATGTGTATCAACGAGAAGCAATGATTTTGTTGCACCTTGCATCGAATTTCCGGGGTGGTCTTTAACGAACCAGGCACCATAGAGGCGGCGCACGTCCGGTCTCCGCTGAGGAGGCGCCCGCTGCGAGTCCTTTACACACTAGGCCTAGACCAAGTTGTTGCGGATGGCATAACGGAACAATTGGGCCACGGAGCCAAGGTTTCTCCAACAGATCTCAGCCTCGCTCGATGGGCGCTCGGTGTTGGTTGGGAACGGACGCAATACGGAGTGATGGGCGGGCGATGACAAGTTGCGAACGCTTAATGGGGTCCGAGATCGCGCGCACCGCGTTCGGGGGCCGGATCGCGCAGGGGTGCCCAGTTCTCGGGTTTCACCTCCCAGACGTCGCGCAACTGCTGACGGCGTCGGTCCCGCCTGACGTCCCTGGACAGGAAGTTCCGAACCCTTTCGAGCATGCCGACGCCTCCGCCATTCTTCAAAGGGCAGGCAAGCGCGCAACTCTTGAGGCGCGTGTTCTGGTGCCGACGGCAGAGATCGATGAAATGCTCCTCGTGCTCGGTCATGGCGGCCACGCGCGGGTCGCGCTCGATAAGCAGCCGATCCTCCTCGCGCCACTTCTTGCTGCTCCACAAGGTCTCGAGGTTGGGCGGGGCGTAGCGCGCCTTGCTGATCTTTGCGTCGACGATGGCCTTGCGGCCGAGGCGCTCCACCACGCTCCAGTGGATCTTCTCGTTGGCAGGCACCAGATCCCGCACCACCCTGCTCCGGCTAGCGTGGGACCAGACCTCCATACGCTGGGGCGGCGCAAAGGGTATGCGGCGGCTGGGAAATAGGCTGCTCAGCCACCAGCCCGAACTGGACCGGTAGAGGGAGCAGGCCGCGCACGGCCAGAAGTTCTTCGCAATGTAAGCCGGATTGAACTCCAGCTTGGTCGTGGCCTCGATCCTGGCCATCATCCACAGTAGGGCGAGATCGGACAGGCCGCTCTCGCTGTATCCGCCGCCCACGTTCGAATGGGCGCCCGCGAACCAAACCTGCTCGATGGTCTGGCCCTCGGTCGGCTCCAACGGATCGCAGAGCCAGGCGGTTGCCGGAAAGGCGCGGCGAGCCTCATCGAGAGCAAGGGCTTGCAGCGCGACCTCGATGCGCCGGCTGACGATGTTGTCGTGAAATCCGCTAGTCCACGATGTCCATCTGCGCGCCAGTCCACCAAGACCGAGCCCGGCCGGAACGCCGTACGATCCCACGGTGTCCCAGACTGCCAGGCATTTGACGACAAACTTTTCTTCGGCGAGGGGATACACCAGCTCTGCCAACTTGTCCGCGACGGCCTTCGTCCGCCGTTGCGCGCGGCTCATGCGGTAGATATTCCACAGCTCCTCGAGGCAATGGAACTGCTCCTGCCTAGGAACCCCATCGATTGCGGTCAGGACACCGGCCAGCGCCCGCGCACTGTAGGCCCCGCGTGAGAATCCGAGGATGTAGATCTCGTCGCCGTACTCCCAATTCAGCGTCAGGAACGCCAGGCCGCGCTTGACGTTGCTGCGCAAACCGACGCCGAACACGCCGCCGAGAAAGCGATCCAGAGGACCGCCGCTGCCGACACCCGCGTTGTAGTAGACGACCTGGGCAACGTCGTCCTTGCCGAAGCGCTTCACCGCCTGTCCGACCCTCACCACGTTGGTGACCGAGGTCGGATCGGTCACAGCATTCCACGTGCCGTCGAAGCAAATGACGATGCGCTTCATGTCGCGCTCCCTCCAGGCGAGACCGAGCGGACGCCGGCATGCCCACCGGATAAACGCTAACACGCCCGCGATCTCCAGACGACGGTGGAAACGGCGGATTACAAATCAGGACGAGGTACGCAGCGGCAAGGCGGCAGGAGCCTCGACTGCTCCGTTATCTTGTCCTCGCTGTACTGGAAGCGCGGCTGCGCCGTGTCGGCGAGCATAGGCACGCCCATCTTTATAAGCAGGAACGTATTTTCGGCTCGGAAAGCATTTGCCGCCCATGTCGGATAATCACAAAACTGTCTGCGCGCATTGCAGTCCGCCTGAGCTTCGTTACCACCACCTTCTGCGCAACTTCCGCGTCCTCAATTGCGAACTGACTACACGGGCCCGTCGTCGCACCGCGCATGAGGATGCACTATCCGGTGGTCGGTCAAGTTCTATTGCAGTCAGGCGCAGCGCCAGGGCGGGAACGGTCTCCATTCCCTCACGACGACGAGGCCTCGTTGCCGACGCACGACCTTGTGCCGCTCGTACCAGCTACCCCTGAAGAGGCCGAACTCGCTCCACTGCGCATACGCCTTGGGAGACAGATGCCAGTACTTGACGTCCGGGCACGGCGGACCGTGACGATGCAAGCCGCCAGCCTGCGCGACACCGCCGGTGGACGTGACGGCTGTCAGTGCGATGGCGAACCCACCAGCTTACGCATGGCGATCCTCCCAGCATAGAAAGGGGCCGACATGAAAGCCGGGGCAAGTTTGGAACTGCAAGCCGGGTGGATCGGCAAGCTCAATAGTCATACATGCAGCTTGGTGCCTTGCCACCAGTGCATTGCCCGGTTCACTCAGCGGTGAACTAGTTGAGAAGGGGCGTGCGTGGCGTCGTGGCCGGCAATGCCCTACTCAGCAAGCAAACTGCATGCCACTTTGCGCCGACAGCTAGGTGACCGGTCGGGGTAGGCATCGGCTGCGGACGTTGCTGTGTGCTAGCGTTGGCAACAAGTAGCAGCATCGGAGCCGCAGCTGTCGGAACAGCAAGGCGATCCATAGCGTTCCTAGAGCATCTGGATCAACCATGTCCGTTAGATGATCGACAAAGCATTCGTACCGCTCGACACGGCAGGCTGGATGGTTCGCGTCAGGATCCCTCCGACGACAGAAGAGTTTTATCTTACAGCCATTCCCGACGAGGCCGCAGCCGTGGCGGCGGTAAGAACACGCGCTGGGTGTCTCGCCAACGAAACGGTTGAAGGGGTGGGCACGCTGACAACGCAAGACCTGCGCGAGCAAAAGCTTGGGTCCGGCCAAATCAAACACGCCTGACAGAGCTGTCTTGAGGAACGTGATCTGCGTCCAGGGCGTTGCTATTCCAGGATCATCCACGGGCTATTGAGCTGAGGCGGCAGAGACCGCATCGCAGGGCAAAACCAAAGCCTCGGCCAAAGAGGCCAGGAAAGCCAAGAAAGCAGCCGAGACGGCACAGCGGGAAGCAGAGCAGGCGGAAATTGAGGCAAGGGCAGCGCAAACTGTAGGGAAGGTAGCCGAGACGGAAAAGCGTCGAAGCCAGTCCATAGGCAAGAGAGGCGATGCCGGACACCAGCCCGACGACGACGTCGACACGCCCATTCCTGCGAAGAAGGGCGGCGTAAGACGTGGTCAGGCGACTGCCGCCAATCAGGTGGATAAGTCAGGACGCGGCCTAACGCCAACCGTAACCGCCGCTCGTAGTGCAGATGCGGCGAGCAACACGCCCGAAGGCTTATTCCTGCGGCGTTTGCACAAGGGCGCGTGCGGAACCTTCGGCACCGTGCTTGGACCGGAGGCTAATGAGGCGCACCGCAACCACTTTCATTTTGATCTGGCACCGCGCCGTCACCGCGCATTTTGCGAATGAGGGTCCTACTTGTCACAACCGTCCACTCCAGAGAAAGGGTCACGGGCGCAAACGGCGCATCCGCCGCTTGCTCCCAGACGAGGACGTGCAGCGTGCGCGCGCCGCCTACTTCCTCAGCGCGAAGAACGCCGAACCTCCTCGGCGGTTCAACCACGCTTGCTGGCCGCGGTATAACCGGCGGTGACCTCAGCCTTGTGAGCGGCGAAGGCTGCCAGGACTTCGGCCTTCTCGCGCTTGGGGACCTTGGCGAAATCCAAGGTCCGTCCGAGTTCCGCCGCAACCGCATCGAATTCTGCGGGCGAGATGCGGAGGGGTCGGTGCGCCTCCTCGAGGCCGAGCACCGTGGCGCCAGGCTTGGTGGCCGTGAATCTGGAAGGGGCCTCCCGACACGTTGCAGACCCATAGCGTCCGCATGAACTTGAGCCCAGGCAACCGTCGCAGGTTCTTGGTGTGCCATTCCCGCAGCTGCGGGTTCTTGGACTTCTGGCCGACGACGGGTTCTCGACGACGGCGTCGCTGAAGTGATCCACCACGGCCGCGATGGCGAAGACCCCGCCCAGCCGTTCGTACAGACTTTTTTCTGGCGCGGTTTGCTTGGCCTGCGCGTAGACGCTATCCGCTCCCGCCGAAACAGCCACCGGGGCAGCGGTCAGCGTCAGCCCTGCGACCACGCTTCGCCTCGTGTCATAGTGCGTCGAAACACCCCTGCCATGGTCTCCTCCTCGATGATGTGGTCAGCCGCGTCGAGGTGCTTAATTCTGACGACTGGTCTGATGGGTGGCGGGCGCCGAAGGTTCCCGACGGATCGTGCACTGCAGCACGGCGGTCGCGGGAACCTTTTCATCCATTCGGACATCTGACGCTCGAAAGAGGCGAACGCATGTGGCCGCTGCGTAGGAAGCCGACATCGACGTTGGAGCAGACAAGTGAGCGTGACCTGATTGGGCTCGCTCGTGGTGGAAGCGGAGCGGCATTTGGCGAGATCATGCGCCACAACAACCGGCGTCTGTTTCGCGCCGCGCGAGGCATCATCGGGACCGATTGGGAAGCCGAGGAGATTGTGCAGGACGCCTACGTGAAAGCGTTCGGTGCTCTGGGAGCTTCCGCGAAGAGGCCGCCCTCGGCACCTGGCTGACGCGCATCGTGATCAATGAAGCACAAGGCCGGTTGCGCGGTCGGCGAGAAACGCTGCCGTTGACTGACTTGGACGACACCGCCATGGCCGACATCATCCAGTTTCCGGGGGGAGCACTAAATGTCGATCCCGAGCGTCAGGCAGCGCTCGCGGAAATCCGCATTTTGCTGGAGGGCGCCATCGACACGCTGCCCGCGCCATTCCGCGCGGTCTTCATACTGCGGCACGTTGAGGGCTTGAGCACCGAAGAAACGGCACACGTGCTCTCAATCGAGACCGAGACTGTCAAGACGCGGCTGCACCGCGCGCGGACGCGACTACAGCAAGCGCTTCAGGATCAATTGGCGCCTGCGCTCAAGGATACCTTTCCTTTCGAAGGCGAGCGCTGTCAGCGGCTAACGCGCACCGTTCTTCACCGACTTGGCGTGAGCTGAGAACTTTGAGGCAACGAACAAGTCCGGACGGGGCGAGGTCCGCGCGTTCCTTTTCTTGGCTCAAGTGAAATCCGGGCAGCTCGCCTCTGGACTGGTCATCGCATCGATCCGCGCCGCGCCGACTTGATCGTTGCGATGTATATCCATCATCGCACTGCGGTGCCAACGGTGGCGGGCGATCGCGGACAGCCTCCACAAGATCACGCGAAATGCTCGCACCGCAAAAACTTTTGTGCGCCGCATGATGGACATTGTGATCACAGGAGCCGTCACCGATGTGGCAGAAGTTTCACGCGAGCGCCTTGCTGAGGCCTTAGGAGCAGGCGACATCGCGCACCAGTTCAAGTGTGGGGAAATGCTCATGACAGAAAGAGAGCGGCGCAGCCTCCTGCGGGACATGTTGGCGCGTGTGAACACTGAGTGGCGCGATCTGTCGCGCGCGAGCGGCACCGAGGCCAAACTAAGCCGCATGAAGGAACTGCGCTCGGCCCGGTTGACCATCACCAGCGAGATATTCGAGCTGGATCGGCAAGACCGGCGTGCCAGCTAACTGCGTGTGCAATCTCTATTGCCTGTCCAAGTCGCGAGCGGGGATCCGCGTGAAATAAACCCGCATGATTTGATCATCGAAACCGCTTTTCTTCCGGCCACGGTCAAGCTCATGGGCGAAGCTTTCACAGACGCTTGGGGCTCGATCGAGCATGAATACAAAGCGCTGGATGAGACAGAGATCGAAGCAGCCCGCTTAGCTTTGGCGAAAGCCGTTGTCCTATTTGCCGGTCTTGGCAATAGTGAGCGCGTTGCACTCAAAGCCAAGGAGCTGGGCGCGCCAAGGGTTGTTCGGGAATGCGCTCCCACTTGTCGCGGTCATATGCTTGGTACATGGACGATCTCGCTATCACTGCTGCGATGCGAGGATGAGCCGCCGTACGCAATACTACCGGTCGGCGGCCACTCTCTTGAACGCACTGAACGCAACTATCGGGACGCAACCAACGCAACCACCCATGCCAAGACAACGGCGGCGCTTGCCGACTGGTTGCGGCACGCCAAAAGTAGGTTGTGGATAAGTTGCGATTGTTCGTGACCCCGGGAGCAGAGCGACACTTGCCACATTGACGCCGCGTCGTTGATCATGGGCAAGTTTCTCAGTGGCGAGCTGTACTGCTTCGGCGGGTGGAGCGGAGATCGCGCGCAAGCCCTTCCCATCCGGTGCGGTCCTACCTCACAGTAGGATAAGGCAGGAAGGTAGCTACAGGTTCAGCGATTTAAAAACAGCATGACATTGTTCATGCCGCGAATGTTGGAGGGTGCGGGATGACTGCGGTGCCGGGAGCGTCGGGGTGAAAAAGATCGTCTTTGCGGTTCTGGCCGTGTTGACGGTGTGTACGTTCATGCGCGCGGCTGAGATGCGCCTCCTCGTGCAACAGAGTGTGATCCAGCCAGGCGAGAAACTCGTCCTTGAGGGTTGGGGCGACCTTGGCAAATCCGAGAGCGCGTCCCTCGTGTGCCGCTACTTCACCGGGCTGGGACTAGCGACCAGTGTCTTCTGGTACCCGCCAAGCAACGTACTTGGGCGCGACAGCTGCACGTTCGTGAGCCGCGAGCGCTAAGTTTTCGTCGATAGACGATGCGCGGGCTGCTCTTTCAGTTCGTGGCTATCGTAGAGTTGCAAGAGCGGAGTGACGAGCATGATCGGGGCTACGGCGAGGGCGCTATAGAGGAGCCCTTGGGCCGCGGCAACGAAAATGCCGGAGTAGACAAACCAGCGAGCGTTCTCACCGCACAAGATTTATGATAACGCCGCCAAGACCTGAACCAACGGTTTTTAGCTCGACACGTTGGCCCGTCTCGTTGCTCGTCACTACCATCGTGCCCGACACCGCACCGCTGATAGCGAGATCCAAATGGGTTGGCAGTTGCACTATCGTGGTTGGCGGCACAGAGATACCCGTGTGGCCGAGCTGGATCGCGGTGGTGTTCACTGGCATTCTGTCCTGGCTCGGCTTTACCGCGTCGCGAACTTAAGGCGACGCAAGTTCGAAGAGTATGCCCGCGGTCAAGGATGAACGAGTGTGATGGCCGATCGAGCACACACCGGCGAGAGAGACATAGTTAGCAATTCACCATTCTTCCAATTCCGGCGCTGGGCCCGTCAGCCCCAGCATTAGCCTGATTGTCCCGCAAACGGTTGGCGGGCTGCGCGCGTCAGTACTACGGCGCAGGCACACTGGGAGATATAAGGAAGTTTGCACTTGGGCAGCGGTATCGCTGCCGCACTCGTTCGTACTGGCCGCTTTGAGCGCGCCGAGCAGGTTGCAAATGGCAAAGGCCAAGAAACCAGCCAAGGAGCGCGCCAAGCGCGCTTCGCCCCTCAAGGTGGTTGCCCCCGCCAAACAGGCGATATCCGAACCCACCGAAGCTGCGCATTCATCGTCCGGTACGAGCGCAAGCGAGTGCGCGGTGGGGGATCCGATAATCCACTCCATGTTCGGCGACGGAACCGTTAAGGCGCTTGATGGCGACATACTCACAATCCAGTTCGCGGGCAACATCACCAGGCAAATCCGCGCCGACTTCGTAAAACCGCGAAAGGCCTGAGAGCCTGTTGGGGACGGCTCGGTGAACCGTGGCTTTGGCCCGGAACCATCGAAGGGAAGATCGCCGCTGCCGGATCGGCAAGCCCAAGCGATGCAGAACGCCCACGGTTAGAGTTGAGCCGCGATCACTAGGCCAAACACCATCAGCACTGAGAGCAAGGTGGATAAATTGATGGATGCCCGGCACGACGCCGTGTCCGGAGCCCCCGGGCTTCTTGCCACCTCACCTTCCCGCGCAAATACTAAAACTGGGCAATCTCTCTACTGCCTGGCGATACTCCTATCTGAGTAAGTTTCCCTAGGTATATCGACGCGCTACCGGCAACCCACCTGCCCGCCTACCATCCTCTGCCAATCGTGAAGACAGGAGGAATCCCACGTGTTGAAGGCAGCGCGCGTGCCAGCAGCGACCTTGATGATGGCAAGCCTTCTCGCGTGGCCGCTTGTCGCCCAGGAGTGGAGGCCTGAGTTCAAGTCACCTCAGGTTGACGCGGAGGCCGTTAAGCGGCCTCCTCCTGTGAATAGGCGAAAGCTGGTGCCGCACGCAGCGCGTGCCTCCGTAAAAGCGGTGCCGGAAAAGCAAGCTCACAAGCTGGCCATCCAAGTCGACGAAAACAACCCGCAAGTCATGAATTTGGCGCTCAACAATGCCAAGAACGTCGTCGACTACTACAAGACCAAGCGAGAGCATGTCACGATCGAGATGGTCACGTTTGGCCCCGGGCTGCACATGCTGCGCGATGACACGAGCCCGGTTAAGCAACGCATATCGGCCATGGCGCTCGAGGCGCCTAACATCACGTTCATTGCCTGTGGCAACACCCAGACCAACCAAAGCAAGCAGGAAAACAAAGCGATCACCCTCATCAGCGAGGCCAAAGTGGTACCGTCGGGTGTTGTCAGGCTGATGGAGCTACAGGGCAAGGGCTACGCTTACATCCGGCCCTGATCTCTCGTCCCACAAAAAATTGTCTTCTGCACGGCAAGGTCCAGTCATCACAGTCATAATGGTCCTCACCTGGATCGCCATGGGTCTGGGTGGCCTTGGTATTCTATTTACTGCGACAGGGCTGGTCGCACCCCACGCCGTGCATTTGTGTTGATCGACCAGTTACCTTGTCGATGCAGCGGGACAGCTAGTAAAGCGCTCTTCGAAAACCGCGCACTCGACGCAATCTCAAGGATGAGCTTTCGACGGATAGCCTCACCGAATGTCTCGAAGTCTGCGGCAGGGATCGTGAAGGCACCCGGTCCGCCGATCACATAGTCTTGGAAATATCGGTCGAGCGAGGGCTCTAGCGCCAGGATCGGCAGTCCGTTGATGGTGATGCCCGCCCGCACGGCCTCATCTCGTGCTTGCGTCACCGCCCGGCCGCGGTTGTTGATGCCGTCGCCCGAGATATCGATGACTCGACGTGCGCTCCCATATCCGCTCTTCGCAAACAGCGTTACACCGAAGTCAATGGCGCCGCTGATCGAGGTGCCACCGCCGAAGAGCTGGCGCGGCGTCTCAGCGATGGCTGCTGCGAACGCCTCCGCCGAAGTCTGGTCGTGGACCCGATGCCAGGGGACGGACACGATCTGTAAGGACGGCCCGGTCCACTGATACATGATGACCGCGATTGACTGGGTAGCTCCAGAGCGAATTGCCTTCAGCACATCAGGATGACGGAAGGCGGCGGCGTAGCCCTGCTGTTGCAGGTGGAAGCGATGGGCGCTGACGCTGCCGGAGGCATCGACGGCAAGCGCAAGCTCGAGGTCAACCGCGGTCTGCGCCTGCACAGTCGTGGGATGTGCGAGTAGGACCCACAGCGCAAGCAGCATTTTGCACGAGTTAGTACCCACCGTCATGGCCGTACCTCCCGGAAATCAACGCGATAACACTGCCAAGCCGGCTAGGGCCGACATCCCGATCAACGCCACTAGCTGCTTGCGTGCAGTCAGGGTTTTCGACCGAACCCTGCCAGCTGACCACGATCTTCACCGGCCTACCATTCTCGCCGCTCTACTCTACGCTCTTCAAGGCGCGCTACATGCATGGAGCAGCGGCCTTGGCCGCCATCAATCGCAGTTGGATGTCGTGCTTTTCGTCGCGCATGCGGCAAGTCACGCGTGGCCGCGACGCCTCGACCGCCATTTCCTGGCAGTCTCGCCGGTCAGTTCGAGGCACCTTTCGGAGTGATGGGGTCGCCGACCATGTTCACCATCCTGGTGCTGCGTTACATGAAGACGGCGTAAGCCAGGAACAGGCGATGGTTTGCGTCGTGCAGCGGGAGCCTCGCCGCTCTGCTCACGCGCGCACAGTTGCTAAGTCGAAAGCCCAAGCATCGGCTTCGCCGTGGCAGAATGCGGGAAAATCGTGTTGGCCAATGTCGCTGGCGAAACGTCAAACTGCTCAACGAGAATGCCCTTCAGTACCGAGCGCAGGTCCTTGGTCGGCTTCAAGTCCCGTCTGTCGAAAAGCTGATCGTCCTTGAGGCCTGGCCAGTCCGCAATCACGCGGCCGCCCTTGATGGCGCCGCCCGTAAGCAACGCAACGGTCGCCGTGCCGTGATCGGTACCGACCGTGCCGTTGATGCGCGCCGTACGACCAAACTCCGTGATGGCCACAATCGACGTGTCCTTCCAACGTGGACCAAGGCCCTGCTCGAAGGCGTTGAATGCAGCGTCGAGACCGCCAAGAAGTTGAGCCAAACGCCCCGTAGCACCGCCTTCGTTAGCGTGCGTGTCCCAGCCGTCGAACGACAGAGCAGCAACGCGGGGTCCGTCATCAGCGGCCATGAGCTTGGCGGCGCCTTCGGCGACCAGCCGCATGGCAGCGATACCACCTCGGTCTCGGGCAGCGGCGGGACCGGCCATTCCCTCGCGCGTCGCCAACCTGTCGGTATCCAAACCCTGAGCAAGTGCCGTCTTCAGCACGGGATCGCGATGCGCATAAAGCTCCAGGACGCGAGCAGCCAGGTCCTCCGATGCCGCGTTTGCGATCCGAGGCGCCCAGCCCAGGACGGGAGCCGAACCGCGCATAATGAGCGCTGTCGTTGCGCCAACAGCAAGGCCCCGCGGGACGACCCGATGGCTTGCAGGAAGCGCACCTATCGCTCGATTGAGCCAACCGGACTGCACCTCGCCTGCTCCAGGAAAACCGCTTTCGAGTACATCTTGACCATCGAAATGCGAACGCTCGCGATAGCTTGTCGCCACGGCGTGGACGACGGCAGCGTTGCCTTGCTTGTACTGTCGCGCGAATGTCGGCATAGCGGGGTGGAGAGCAAACAAGCTATCAAGCGGGATCGCTGGATGCTCCCCAGAGAGCGAGAGCGCAATCTGGCCATGCAGCCGCTCGTATTCGGGATCCCCCACGGGAGCCACGGTTGCGAGCCCGTCGAGAGCCCCGCGAAGCACGATCACGATAAATCGAGGATCACGCGTGCCCGACGCGCTGGCAAGCCTGGGCAACTGCGCCCACGCGAACATCGCACTGCCGCCGAGCAGGACCGTGCGGCGCGTAGGCCATGGCATCTCGCAGCGGCTCATGGGCTCATCTCCACTGAAACTCGGGCGACATGAGAACGAGCGCCAATCCCTGTTCTCGCGACTCGGCACGAGTAATTGCCGCCCTTGTTTCCTTGGACGCAACCTGGCCGATGCATGTATCCAGCAGGTCATTGGGATGCAGCGTTTCCTTGACACGCGCAGCAATCGCCGCCGCCACATCGAGCCGAGACTTCATTCCTTTGGGTGTGGCCCAGGCCGCGACGGTGTCCGGCCATCCGTTGGGGCCTGGCGGTTGCCAGAGTGGCATGCCCATCACCACCAGCGGGGCTAGTAAGAGGCGCTCGTTTTGCGGCGCGTGACCCACGGCGCGGATTGCCGACATGAGGAACTCGTAGGGTGAGCGAATTCTTGGCCTTGGTCGCATCCCAGGCCTCATCGGCATCGATCAGGGCGACGGCCAGAGCCTTTAGATCGCCGTCAGTGCCTTTGAATGTTCTTTGGAGGCGCTCAACAAGATGCGCCGGGGGCTCGTCTGCAACGAAGTGTAGGGCGAGCTTGGTCGCGATGTGTCGCGCGGTCGCCGGATGGCGGGCAAGGTCGGCGAGTGCCGACTCACCCTGCTCGATACCTCCGGCCCTGTAAGTCTTGCCGAGTAGGCGCCGGTCCCCGGGCTCGTGCGCTCTCGCGAAGAAGGTGAAGACACCGGGCTCGCCGATGCGGCCCTGTGTTCCGGCAAACGTCCAGCCGGTGAGGATCTGCGCTAGGGCTGTCACATCCGACTGCGTGTATGGCCCTCCAACACCCAGCGTGTGGAGTTCGAGGATCTCGCGGGCCAGATTCTCGTTGAGGCCCCTCTTGCGATTTTGCCCAGCCAGTGAGGTCGGGCCAAATGACTGGGCGTTGTCAAGGTACGCAAGCATTGCAGGATGTTGGATGACTGCCCTGAGCATGTCAGCGAACCGGCC
Source organism: uncultured Alphaproteobacteria bacterium (assembly GCA_963840425.1). Taxonomy (GTDB): domain Bacteria; phylum Pseudomonadota; class Alphaproteobacteria; order Rhizobiales; family Hyphomicrobiaceae; genus CADEFX01. The sequence goes on from CAWIYZ010000035.1 coordinate 92,383, forward strand.
AAGGACGTGCGGGCGAATGGCTTCGCGCTCGAAACTGCCGGCTGTTGCCCGCACCACACCACCTTTGGTCGCCGAAACGCAGAAGTGGTTTGACCAAAACTGCACCAGCCGTTCAACAAACCCGACGTCAGCGGCTGCTACCTTCTGGAAGCGCACAAGGGTTTCTGCCCGAAACAGTTGCTGCGCCACCGGTTGCTCAGCCTTCTTCGTCTCTCCTGAGGAATTGCGCGTCGCCATCTGGTCGGGTGCGACCGCCTTTGCGGTGTCTTGCTCGCCGATAGGCTGTGGAGATGGCGTTGGGGTCTTCTGGCGCTCAATCTGAATGCGCTGGCGTTGCGCGAATAAAGCTTGCAGTGCCTCGCGCGATGACGGGAGCGTCGAGGCGTTGACTACCGCAATGGCCGGCGATTCCAACTCTGCCTTGAGAAATGCGCGCGGATCAGTTGCGGCGGTGGCGAGGCCGTTGCCTGAGCGACGGGCGCCGTAGCCGAAGCGGCTCAAGGCAAGGAAGGCGGACCTGATGTCAGGTTCGGTGGCCATGGCAGGGCTCGGTCTCGAGTTATGAAGACGGCAGCGATATCGAAGATCCGTCGAAACCTGCAGGGACCCAATGGCACGAATGTGAGCACGCCCGCCTCTCGGGAGTAACACGGCGTTGCTTCGCCAGGCAAAGCCGCGCCATAGCGCGCCTTGAGCCATGCACCGATTTTAGACCACCTGACCCTCTCGAACACTATGCCGCCGTACAGTGGGCATGGCGCACTCACTGACATCGGCTTTTTGCTGTGAATGATTTCGAGGCACCTGGAGCAGGTCCAATCCTTCGCCATCAGGCGTGAGGCGAGCCCGTTGCAATCTCGTTCGGCTCACCCAGCACCTGGACCACGTCGGCTTCCGTCAGGGGCCTTTTTGATGTGTTGATCAACGCCGAGCCTGCAACTGATCCCAGCGGTCTTTCATTCGCCTGCCGCAGGCGCCGTCATCAGAGCCGCCTGCTGAGGTATCCTAGTATTGGCTCGGGCACGGAAAGCATATGCAGAGTGAGATGTGTGTCGATGGCAATGGCGCACGCCCCAAGTGGGCACGATTTATATGGCATCGCTCCATCGGGATGGAACTCGCGCCTCCCGCTTCTTTTAAACGCACGACGCAAATTGCAATCTACAGGATGGTCAATCTGATCCCTTCTGACTTGGTCAAACTTCCCATTTTCGTTTTGATCATGATCGCACTTGCGGCGCCCGCTGCCGCCCAATCAAGCGGCGCCGCTACCCCTTCGAAGGTGGATAAGAAGCCTTCCGCGTCCACCCAGACGCCAATGGTTTTCTATCTGGCAAAAGGCGAGCCCGATTCCTGCGGGCCTGGTTGCAGTGAATGAATTGCCGCGGAAGGTCGAATTGACGAACGCTCGATGCAACGCTTGCGGGCGCTTTTGTCGCTCACGGGTAAACGCAAGCTTCCGATCTACTTTCAATCGACGGGTGGCGTTGGTACGACGGCAACAGAGATTGGCCGTCTGTTGCGCGCGCGCGAGATGACGGCCGGCGTGTACCAAACCATTCCGGTGGGTTGCGCAGGGGCGAGCGAGCAAACCTGTCGAGCCCTAAAGCAGTCGGGACAAGTGCTTCCAGCGGCGTTGCGCAATATCGCTGGCTGCCACTCCGCATGCGTTTTTGCCCTGATCGGCGGCAAGGTGCGACAAGTGCCACCGGGCGCCCAACTTGGAACCCACTCTGTCAAGCTCGTCGTCGAATGGGGTCACGCCCGCAAGGCCGGCTATTCAGAGCGGCAGATTGCATCGTACCGAACAACCAGGCTGGCGCAGATCAACGCGCAATTTCGCCGCTATGTTCAAGAGATGGGGGTCGATGTCCGTTTGTTCGACCTGAGTTTGCAGGTGCCGCACGAAAGCATCTACTACCTCAGCCGGGACGAAATCGTACGGTTCGGTGTTGATAGCCGTGAGTTTCAGGAAACGCGCTGGGCCACGCTCGAACTAGGCTCGCCGGAGCTGTGGGCGGTAAAGTTCTTTGTTGAAGACACAGCAAAGGACCGCAAGGAACTACACTCGAGCTTCCTCCGAATCTCGTGCCGAAACTTGCAGCGCGTCGGCATCACCTATTTTCGCTATGCCGGGTCGGGCGAGTTGGGAGCCGGGACATCGATGAAGCTCACAGCCGGTGATCGCAGTGCAACGCTTTCCAGGTTCGGGGCCGTCGTCAAGACAGACGCGGTCGAATTCGGAGGCTCCTACATCACCTGGGGCGCCGTTTCGTCTTTTGAATTTCTCGAAGCGGCAGCAGCGCACGATAAGGTCGAGATCTCCGAGCCGGGCGCGGTAACCGCGGTAACGCGGGTCACAACACTGTCCACGGCCGGACTGTCGCAAGCAATTTCCGAAGTGCGACAGCGATGCGGACCTCTATTGCCCAGGACGAGTTGGTAACTCTCGGCTTCTCTACGTTGTTGCACGCGGTCTACGCAGCATGCCCCTCATCCACCCGCTAGATCTCGACGCAGGCCGTGCCGGAGCAAAAGGTCCGGTCAATCGCCGGGTAGGAGACCAGTTCGCTCGCAGTCTTTCACCGGCAAGAAGTGCCTAGAATTGATCATCGAGAGCGGCGAGTTCGCCTACAACGGCAGGCGTTACGCGGTTGCAGCAAACCCATAACCCCCAGCGTAACCCCCAGCATTTGGAATTTCGTGTGATGAGTGTGGCGTCGATATCCAACAACTTGAAAGGCAACGTTTTTTTCAGGAGATGGTGGAAACGCTTGTCCTCGAAATCGGACAAACTGACGTTTGCTGCGGTGGCAAACGTCCATCTTGCGGTGCAATATGACAGCTACCCGACCCTCATCGCAACGGGACACACGCATGACCGCTACCCATTCTCAGGCCGACTTCGAGGCCAAAGCTGCCGAGATCCGCCACTACGTCGCAAACCACAAAATTTGGTTCGTCGTGCTGGGCGTCCTGCTCCTGCTCGCTGGGACTGCTGCCATTGCTTTCCCCTATGTGTCGACGATTGCCACTAAGATTGCTCTCGGCTGGCTGTTTCTGGCCACCGGCGCTGTCAACGTCCTGCATGCCTTCGGTACGAGAGGCTGGCGTGCGTTCGTCCTCAACTTTCTGATCGGCCTTCTCTTCCTTGCCGCTGGTGGCTATCTCGCATTTTTTCCCGAGGCAGGCATCTTGACGCTGACAATTCTGGTCGCCGCGCTGTTCATCGCCGAAGGCTATCTGGAAATTATGATGGCCATTCGCCTTCAGCCGGACCGGGGTTGGGCCTGGGTGTTGCTCAGCGGCGTGCTGGCGGTCGCCGCGGGTGTCCTGATCGGCCTCGAGCTGCCAGACTCGTCCGCCTGGACCATCGGCCTGCTGACCGGCATCAACCTACTGGCCTCAGGGCTGAGCTTCGTTCTGCTCGCGCTTTCGAGCGGCAGCGCCGTGCCGCAGACTGCCGCAGCCTGACAAGCCGACACCGTCGCCCTGCGACAAGACCGCCGGGATTCCGCGCGGGCGAATGCGGCTCATCGCCTGCATTAGCGGGCCTCTATTCCTTGACTTAGCTTGTCATTCCTCCAATTCAACATTCACTCAAACGCAAAACCCGTTCAGATACCTGAAAATTTATCGCCTCATTCTTGCCACACCGCTCTCTCTAATCGGATCTCGCCCAAGGGGGAAACTCGGGCGGGGGTTCCGCGTAAAGCTCTACCAGCTCTGCCAGCTCACGCCATGACAGTTGCTCCTGCAAAGGGATGGGCGCAGTCGGCTACGCCTCGCTGAGCTGTCAGCCGCACTGCCTGTCGCGTCGCACGTACCTGCTAGCGCTGGTGCGTGTCGGCAGTCCTGGCTTCAACCCCCGAATATCTCAGGAGACGACATGAACAAGCGGCTTCTCACCGCGACAGTTGTCATGGCACTCGCAATCCTGGCATCGCCAGCGCATGCGGGGCCCCATCGTAAGAGCGGTGCCAAATACACAGGCAATGCGGGCATGTCTCGGGCGTGTCTGACCTCGTCGGCTCGGGCCTTGCTCGGCCGTATCGAGGCCAAGTTCGGGTCAATGCAGATCATCTCTACCTGCCGGCCCGGCGCGCGCATTGCCGGCACCGGACGCATCTCGCGTCATGCTTCTGGCAATGCCGTCGACTTCAATGCCGGATCGCGCAAAGGCGCAGTCGTGAATTGGCTGATCGCCAATCACAAGTCCGGCGGCACCATGACCTATGCGGGCATGAGCCATGTCCACGTCGACATCGGTGCCCATTTCGTCTCCCTCGGGAGCGGTGGGCGGGGTGGATATCGCTCGAGCAAACGCCGCGCCTACGCTGCCGCCAGCAGCCGCCGCCAGCTCACTGGCACGCGTTCCGGCCTGGGCATGAGCAGACAGCAACGCGGCTCGGATGGTGAAACAGCCGCCCGTTTCATGCCGGCGTCGGACGGTGGTTGAAGCGCACCATCTGCTCTGAGTTGCAGCCGCATCGCTCGCCATCCAACCCGTGCGATGCGGCTGCCCGATGATGACTTGGGCCATGCTGCGCAGTAGTGTCCCGGCATGGCCGACATCCTTGCCACCATCACGCACTACAAGCGCGCAGAGATCGCCGCCGCCAAGGCGGCCACGCCGCTCGCGAAGATCGAAGAGGCGGCCCGGCGCGCACCAGCTGTGCGCTCCTTTAGCGGTGCCCTGCAAACCCGCGCCCGCGGCGGCTACGCACTTATCGGCGAGATCAAGAAGGCCTCCCCGTCCAAGGGGCTCATCCGCGCCGACTTCGACCCCGCGAGCTTGGCCAAGGCCTATGCGGCCGGCGGCGCGGCTTGCCTTTCCGTCCTCACGGATACGCCGTCGTTCCAGGGCAAGCCCGAATACCTGCGCACGGCGCGCGAGGCCTGCAACCTGCCCGTGCTGCGCAAGGACTTCATGCTCGATCCCTACCAGGTGGCCGAGGCTCGGGCCTGGGGAGCAGATTGCATTCTCATCATCCTGGCCCAGGTCGACGATGCGGCGGCACAGGCGCTCGCCCGTACGGCGCAAGCCTGGGGCATGGACGCCATCGCCGAGGTCCATGACGATGCCGAGCTCGAGCGCGCGCTGGCCCTGCCCTGCCGCCTGATCGGCATCAACAATCGCGATCTCAAGACCTTTCAGACGACGCTCGCCACTACCGAGCGCCTCGCCCCGCGCGTGCCGCGCGACCGTATCGTCATCGGCGAGAGCGGCATCGCCTCGCCCGCAGATCTCGCCCGTCTGGCCGAAGTCGGTGTCCGATGCTTCCTCGTCGGCGAGAGCCTCATGCGCCAGGCTGATGTCGCCTCCGCCACCCGTATCCTGCTGGGGACCCCGCCATGAGCAAGCTCTCTCATATCAATGAGAAGGGCGAGGCGCGCATGGTCGACGTCTCCGCCAAAGCCGTGAGCGAGCGCACGGCCATCGCCGAAGGTTTTGTCGGTATGGCCGCGGCGACACTCGCGCTGATCGAGAAGGGCGAGACCCGCAAAGGCGACGTGCTCGCCACCGCGCGCATCGCCGGCATCATGGCCGCCAAGAGGACACACGAGCTGATCCCGCTTTGCCATCCATTGGCCATCAGCAAGGCTGTCGTCAACTTTGAAACATCGCGCAAGCCCGTGGGGCTGCGCGTGACCGCCGAGGTTAAAGTATCGGGCCAAACGGGCGTGGAAATGGAGGCACTGACGGCCGTGTCTGTTGCCTGCCTGACCATCTACGACATGCTGAAAGCCGCCGACCGGGCCATGGTGATCGGCTCGGTCCGGCTTCTGGAGAAGACCGGCGGGCGCTCCGGCACCTATAGGGCAGCGAAGGGGGCGGGGGCTGATCCATGAGCCGGGCGCTCTCGGTCGAGGAGGCGCTGGAGCGCGTATTGGCTGGCGCTGAGCCGCTTGCCGCGGAATCGGTTGCGATCGAAGCCGCCCGCGGGCGCGTTTTGGCGGCGCCGCTTGCTGCCAAGCTGACCCAGCCGCCGTTCGACGCCTCTGCCATGGATGGTTTCGCCGTCCGCAAGGCGGACATCATCAAACTACCGGCGACGTTGGCTGTCATCGGTCAGGCCGCAGCAGGCCATCCTTTCGATGGCAGCGTGGGCTCAGGCGAGGCGGTACGCATCTTCACCGGCGCACCCGTTCCGGCCGATGCAGACGCCATCGTCATCCAGGAAGACACCGAGCACACACCGGCGCAGGTGACGGTGCGCGCCGGCCCAATCGAAACTGGCCATATCCGGCGGCGAGGCTTCGATTTTCGTACCGGAGATGCTTTGTTGTCCGCTGGCCGCAAGCTTGGACCGCGCGAGCTGTCGCTCGCCGCCGCCATGGGGCACGGCACCGTCAGCGTCCACAGCCGCCCGCTGGTCGGCATCCTCTCGACTGGAGACGAGCTCGTCGCGCCAGGTGAGCAGCCGAGACCGGGCCAGATCGTATCTTCCAATCATCTTGGAGTCGGTGCACTGGCCGAGTTGGCTGGAGCGGACGTGCGTCAACTGGGTATCGCGCGTGACACGCGCGACAGCCTGACGTCACACGTCGCCAAGGCGGCGGACTGCGATATCCTCGTCACTATCGGCGGCGCCTCGGTGGGCGATCACGACTTGGTAGCTCCTGTGTTGGAGGCGCGCGGCATGCGCCTCGCATTCTGGAAAATTGCGCTGCGCCCTGGCAAACCGCTCATGTTCGGGCGCCTGGTTGACACCCGCGTCCTCGGCCTGCCGGGAAACCCGGTCTCCGCATTGGTTTGCAGCCGCGTGTTTCTCGTACCACTGATCCGCAGGCTGGCCGGTCTGCCCGACGCCGAAGCCGGGCTTGCGACCGCGCGGGCCGCCGTGCCCCTCGACGCCAACGGTCCGCGCCAACACTATATGCGCGCTACCCTTCATACCGGCGCCGACGGTACACCGGAGGCTACGCCGGTGCGCTCGCAGGATTCCTCCCTGCTCTCGCCGCTCGCCATGGCGGATTGTCTCCTGATCCGGCCGCCGCACGCACCCGCCGCTCCTGCCGGCAGCTCAGTCCCAATACTGCCTCTCGACTTTTGAGCCACACGCCGCCGCATCCATTGCGACGGTCGCAAACTATCCTCTTGCGGAACAACTTGGGAACACCTAACCTGTTCTCGATTTGTCCATGCAAGCTGTGCGAGCGTTATCGTGATCGCGTCCAGCATCGGAGACTGCCATGCTGACCTCCAAGCAGAAGGAGCTGCTGATCTTCATCCATGATCGCGTCAAGGATACGGGCGTGCCGCCCTCCTTCGACGAGATGAAGGAAGCGCTCGATCTCAGGTCCAAATCCGGCATCCATCGGCTGATTACTGCGCTCGAGGAGCGCGGCTTTATCCGCCGACTGCCGCATCGCGCGCGCGCCTTGGAGATCATCAAACTGCCCGATGCGCTGGCCGATGGCGGTGCGCGGAAGGGCCGCTTCAGCCCCAGTGTGATCGAAGGTGGCGGTCCCACGCGGCAGCCTCTGCTTACCCCAGCGCCGCAGATGTACGAGGGCCGCGCCGTGTCGGTGCCGCTGATGGGCCGCATCGCCGCGGGCGTGCCGATCAGCGCCATCCAGAATCACACTCAGGATCTCATGTGCCCGCCGGACCTGATCGGCTCGGGCGAGCATTTCGCGCTCGAGGTCAAGGGTGACTCGATGATCGAAGCCGGCATTCAGGAAGGCGACATCGTCATCATCCGGCGCACCAGCTCGGCCGAGAACGGCGATATTGTCGTGGCCCTTGTCGAGCAGGAGGAAGCCACGCTCAAGCGCTTGCGCAAGAAAGGCGCCTCGGTCGCGCTCGAGGCCGCCAATCCCAAGTACGAGACCCGCATCTTCGGGCCCGATCAGGTGGACATCCAGGGACGTCTTGTCGGCCTGATGCGCCGCTACTGAGGCTGCGGGAAGGGATCAGGGTTCCTCGTCCGCGGGCGTGGGGGCATGCCTGCCAGCGCTGCGTTCGTGCGGCCATCGCTCGCTCGTGCGGTCACGACTGCGGCCTCGCACGTCATCGCGCGCAGGAGGGGCAGGTCCACCTCGTGTGGAAGTTGCCGCAACCCACGGCCGCTGCCCGCGGCCGTCTGCCGCCGTTTCAATCTCGATGGCGCTGTCCTTGAAGTAGAGCGCATGGGTGCCTTTGGCCTTTAGCTGCTCTTGCGCGATCACAATCGGGCCTTCGTCGGCGCATGATCGTGTGGATGGCAATGCCAACACGATGACCGCCGCCCTCCCGCAGTCATCCCTCAGTGCCGCGGCATGGCGCACGACCGCGATGGTTCTCCCTTTCACGATCGCAGCGCAACCTGTTCCATCGCAGCGGAAGGCCCTGGCCTCGGCGACCAACTCTGCCGAGCGCCCGTCGCCGTCATGCTCGAGCCAGCGTGCCAGCTCGAACATGCCGCCTTTGGCCGCCAACGCCGAAAGCCCTTCCTTGCCGCTCTGCACAGCAACCAGCGTCCCATCCCGCCCGACGAGCACGTCAGGTGCCGCGCGCAGCGGCGCCACCGCTAACCCCAAAACAATCGGGCATAGGCCAATGAGCCGCCATCGCGTGCGCCAGAGTGCGGTCCACAAGCCGCCACAGAGCATCAGTGCGAAGGCCGCCGTTGGAATGGCGGGAATGGCCGCCACCGCGCCCGGCAGAGCCGCGACGGCCTGGGCACACCACATCATGCCCTCGATCCCCCAACCCATGATCTGGAGCGGAGCCCACTCGAGACCGAGCGGGAGAGCAATCAGCGTGGCGAGCGCTGCTGGCATGACCAAAACATTGCAGATGGGAATGGCAATCAGGTTCGCCAGCACTGCATATTGCTGGCTCTTGTGAAAATGGTACGCGGCGAACGGGGCCACGGCGAGACTGGCAACCAGCGTCGACAGCACAATGCCGCCGAAGAACAGGAGCACGGCCAACCACGGCCCTCGTCGTCCGCCCCCGCCATCCTGCGCCCGATCGCGGACAATCTCATAGGCTGCAACCAGCGCGACGACGGCGGCAAACGACATCTGAAAGCTGACATCCATCAGGCTTTCCGGGAAAAGCACCAGGATTGCCAATGCCGCCAACGCCACGTTTCTCAGCGCCAGCGCCGGCCGCTCGAGCATGACGGCCAGAAACATGATCGAGATCATGATCCAGGAACGCACGGTTGGAAACGACGCTCCGGAGATGAGCAGATAGCCCAGCGCGCCGAGTGTCGCCGCGGCGGCGGCCCATTTCTTGATCGGGAATCTCAGCGCCAGGGCCGGCACGAGGGCGAGCAGGAAGCGCACCGACAGGAACACCGCGCCCGCCATGATAGCCATGTGCAGGCCCGAGATGGACAGAATGTGGAGCAGGCCTAAATCGCGAAAGGCTTGATTGGTCGCCTCCGAAATGCCGCCGCGCTCGCCGGTGATGAGCGCGTTGGCAATCGCGCCGGCGTTGCCGGGAAGTGCTGTGGTGACGCGTGCGCCGATGGCCTGACGCAAGCGCTCGATGGCCGCGCGCGCCCTGAGAGCTGTCGGGGCCTCGCCGAGGCGAGGGTCAGCGACGGGTGGGGCCAGCGCAAAGCCCACCCCGCCGAGCCCCTGAAACCAGGCGGAGCGCGCAAAATCGTAGCCGCCAGGCAATGCCGGCCCGGCTGGTCCCGACAGCATCGCCCGGACACTGATGGCATCGCCGGGCTTCAGGCCGGACCCTCCTTCAGAGACGCGAATGCGGACGCGGGCCGGACGCTCATGCGCCTGCAGGCGCTCGATGCCGGCCACGAGGAGCGTCAGCCTGTGACCACCCGCCGGCCGAGGCTCCAAGAGCTCGACCCACCCGCGCACCTCCACCGGCCCGATCTGCGCCGTCAGGACGGGTGCCGCCACCCAATCGCTCCTGAGCTTCCCCACTGCAAAGCCCAGCACCACGGCCATCAGCGCGCTGCCAACGAGCAGGGACATGGGCCCGTGCCGCCACACTACACGCACGATGAGAGCCATCGTCACAGCCGCAGTCGCCCGGATCAACGACGGCTCGGTCGGAAGCGCGAAGTAGAGGGCGATACCTGCCCCAAACAGTACCGGGAGCCACAGAAACCAGCGGTCCTGCTCGCTCTCCAAGGCTCCGAACAGCCATGTACCAAGCCCCCGCACACCGTCTCCCCGCCACCCTCTGTGACGCGCGCGCCCTTACTGCCAACTGCTGCTTGTGCTACACGGGCGCCAATTCGATAAACCTAACACATGACACTGCCGCCGATGGCCAATGTCGTCACGCGCTTCGCCCCTTCCCCGACCGGCCTGCTGCACATCGGCGGGGCGCGTACGGCGCTGTTCAACTGGCTCTATTCGCGCCACACCGGCGGCAAGTTTCTGCTGCGTATCGAGGATACCGACCGCGAGCGCTCCAAGCCGGAGCACGTCGAAGCCATTCTCGCCAGTCTGAAGTGGCTTGAGCTCGATTGGGACGGCGAGCCGATCTCGCAGTATTCTCGCGTTACCCGCCATCAGGAGGTCGCGCGCGACCTGCTGGCCAGGGGCCGGGCGTACAACTGTTATCTGACGCCCGGGGAGCTGGCCGAAATGCGCGTCCGCGCGGAAGCGGAAAAGCGCTCGCTGGCCATCATCAGCCCGTGGCGGGACCGCGACCCTGCGGAAGCCCCCGCCAACGTGAAGCCCGCCATCCGCCTGCGCACCGAGCGCCAGGGCGAGACGCTAATCGAGGATCAGGTGCAGGACCGCGTCGTGTTCCGCAACGAGGATCTCGACGACATGATCATTCTGCGCTCCGACGGCGCGCCGACCTACAATTTCGCCGTCGTCGTCGACGATCACGACATGGATATCACCCACGTCATTCGCGGGGTCGATCATCTGACCAACGCGGCGCGGCAGATGCAGGTCTACAGCGCGTGCGGCTGGACACCACCGCTGTTCGCGCACATTCCGCTCGTGCACGGACCTGATGGCGCCAAGCTGTCGAAACGCCACGGCGCCCAGGGCGTCGAGGAGTATCGCGCCATGGGCTATCTCCCGGCGGCGCTGCGCAACTATCTCGCGCGCCTCGGCTGGAGCCACGGCGACGACGAGATCTTCTCCACCGAGCAAGCCGTGCAGTGGTTCGACATCAAAGACGTTGGCAAATCTCCAGGCCGCTTCGATTTCGCCAAGCTCGCCGATCTCAACGGTCATTACATCCGCACGGCCTCCGATGCCGAGCTTGTGAAGCATATTGCCGGACTGTTGCCGGTCATGGATGGCGGCCCCCGCCTCAAGGCCAAGCTCGACGCGGGGGGCTGGGAGCGACTCATAGTTGCGTTTCCGGGGCTCAAGGAGCGCGCCAAGACACTGCTGGAACTGCTGGACAGCGCGGAGTTCTTGTTCGCTGATCGCCCCATCACGCCCGACGACAAGGCGTCTAAGGTGCTCGATACGGACGCGCGCCGACAGATCGGGTTGCTCATACCGCGCCTGCAGCGCACCTCGCCGTTCACTGCTGCGGGACTAGAGGTCGAGGTCCGCCAGTTCGCCGAGGAAAACCAATTGAAATTGGGGAAGGTGGCGCAACCGCTGAGGGCCGCCCTCACCGGGCGGACCGTGTCGCTGCCTGTCTTTGACGTGATGCAGGCGCTCGGCCCCAATGAGACGTTCGCGCGCCTGAAAGACCAGGCGTTATAGACCGCTTTCCGCCCTTCGGCCAATTGCCGTTCGCCCTGAGGAGGTATACCTTAGGTGCGGTGCAGCGAGCGTTTGCGCGCAGGGGTCGTTGCAGCCTCGGACTTGCTGAATCGAAGGAACAAACGCGATGAATGCACAGGACGGATCGGGCAAGAGGTCCGACGCCAGCCGCACGGCAACGTTGCTCATCAACAACAAGCAGACCCAGATGCCGGTGCGTTCGGGCACCATAGGTCCCGACGTGGTCGATGTCGGCCGCCTCTACCGCGACACAGGGTGCTTTACCTACGATCCGGGTTTCACCTCGACGGCCAACTGCTCGTCCAAGATCACCTACATCGACGGCGATGAGGGAGTACTCCTCTACCGCGGCTATCCGATCGACGAACTCGCCGAGCAGTCCAATTTCATCGAGGTCTGCTACCTGCTTCTGAACGGCGAGCTGCCAACCAAGGCTGAGCTCGATAAGTTTCGCCACACCATCACGCACCACACCATGGTGCATGAGCAGATGACCCGGTTCTATACCGGGTTCCGTCGCGATGCCCATCCGATGGCCGTGATGTGCGGCGTGGTGGGCGCGCTGTCGGCTTTCTATCACGACTCCACCGACATCAACGATCCCAACCACCGTATGATCGCCAGTCATCGCATGATTGCGAAGATGCCGACGATCGCCGCGATGGCCTACAAGTATTTCGTCGGGCAGCCGTTCATCTATCCGCGCAACGATCTCGACTATGCTGCCAACTTCCTGCAGATGTGCTTCGCCGTCCCGTGCGAACCTTACGCGGCAAATCCTGTTCTAGCCCGTGCGCTCGACCGCATCATGATCCTGCATGCGGACCACGAGCAGAACGCTTCTACATCGACAGTGCGACTGGCCGGCTCCTCGGGTGCCAATCCGTTCGCCTGTATCGCTGCCGGCATCGCCTGCTTGTGGGGGCCCTCGCATGGTGGTGCCAACGAGGCCGCGCTCAAAATGCTCGAGGAGATCGGGTCGGTCGACCGCATTCCCGAGTTCGTCAGACGCGTCAAGGACAAGAGCGAGGGCATTCGGCTGATGGGCTTCGGCCACCGCGTCTACAAGAACTACGACCCACGCGCCAAGGTCATGCAGAAGACCTGCCACGAAGTGCTCGACATGCTCGGCATCAAGAATGAGCCCTTGCTCAAGATCGCCATGGAGCTCGAGCGCATCGCGCTGCAGGATGACTACTTCGTCGAGAAGAAGCTCTATCCCAACGTCGACTTCTATTCCGGCATCGTGTTGCGCGCGCTGGGCTTCCCCACGGCCATGTTCACGCCGCTGTTCGCCGTCTCGCGTACGGTCGGCTGGATCGCGCAGTGGAAAGAGATGATCGAGGATCCGGAGCAGAAGATCGGCCGTCCGCGTCAGCTCTACATCGGGCCAACCGAGCGTCCGTTCGTTCCGCTAGATCGGCGGTAGGCGTTCCTCTTGGTGTTTTCCGGCGCTCCCGCCGACGTGCCGCAATACGACGTCCGCTGCGGCTTCGCTCGGTGTGCCTGTCTGCAACTTTAGCTGCGGCGCAATCTCGCTGAGGGCGGCGCACTGCGCTGCGCGGGCCGGCGTGTACTGCATCGCCTCCAGGACAGCATCGGCCAGGAGGGCTGGTGTACACTTTTCTTGGATGAGTTCCGGGAAGGCGTTTCGACCGAGAATGAGATTGGGCAGAACGATGGACGGCGCAGTGATCATGCGCCGCAGAAACGGCGCTGCGAGCCAATCGACGCGATAGGCGACCACCATCGGCGTGCCCATGAGCGCGAGCTCCAACGTCACGGTGCCCGAGGCCGTAAGCGCTGCCCGGGCCAGGCGGAAGGCTCGCAACTTGTCGTCCTCGCTCTCGACCACATGCGGGGTCAGCGGCCAGCGCTTCAGGTGTTTTTCCACCAGCGGCCGCATCGCCGGTACACATGGAATGACGACCTGCGGCAACCGCTCTCGCCGCAGCAGCCCTTCCATTGCACCGCCGAAGGGCCCCATGAGCAACTCCACCTCCGATCGCCGGCTGCCAGGCAGCACAACGAGCACCGGCCGATGCTGCGACAGCCTGAGCCGCGACACGAGCGGCGCTGGATCGATCGCACGCATGCGGTCGATCTGCTCGATGAGGGGGTGCCCTACATAGGTGCATGGCGGACCGCCTAACCGGCGGTGCACATCAGGCTCGAACGGCAAGAGCGCCATAACGTGGTCGACATGACCGCGCATATGCGCGGCCCGCCCAGGGCGCCAAGCCCACACACTGGGGCTCACGTAGTCGAGGATTGGCAGATTCGGACGCCGCTTGCGGATGCGCTGCGCGATCGGATGCGTGAACTCGGGACTGTCGATGATCACAACCGCGTCCGGCTCGAATTCGAGCGCGGCTTCGACGGTCTGCCGGACGCATCGCAACAAGCGCGGCAAGGCTTTGGCGATCGCGACCGCGCCCATGACGGCGATGTCGGCAATAGGAAACAGCGAGGCGAGCCCTTGGCGCCCCATGAGCGGTCCGCCGACGCCGCGAAAGTCGATGCCTACGTGTTGCCGGTGCAGAAGCGCTGCCATCAGCTTGGCGCCCAATGCGTCACCCGAGGGCTCCCCGGCAACAAGAAACAGACGCAGCGGACGTGGCTCGTCCATCGCACCGCTCATGCCTGCGTTTCCGGTGCCATCAGGAACAGGCCCATCTCATTCGCCTCCCGGACCGCTGCTGGCAGAAGCTCCTGATGGATGCCACCTTCAACACAGGCGACGCCCGCCAGTCCAGCCTCCGCGATCCATTGGAAGTTGACTGGCTCGAGATCAGCATCCGCGTTGGACTGGGGCGCAGCCAAAATAAGCTCAGGCCTGCGCACCACCAGAACACCGATGCGTTTCTTGAAGAGGCGTCGCCCCCAGTCATTGCCTGCAACAGCGCCCACAAGGGCCCCGATCGGCAGCGCTGCGTCTATACCACGCACATGCTGGTCGGCGATGACCGCAGCTTGTCCGCCCTCATACTGCGCCAGGGCTCGGATCAGGGCCCGCCCGATGGCCACGTCGCGCCGTTCGCCCGGCGTCGGAGCTCGCCGGCTCAGCACGGCCAGCGGCGCATCATTGGGATCTATGTATCGCGCTCGCTCGGTCCGGTCCGGTGCCGGCGCATGATGACCTTCAATCCCCGCTATGAAGACGCCTGCCGCGTCTGCGCGCCGCACGGTCTCCTCGCGCTCGAGAATGAGCGATTGCGACGCCCGCACTGCGACGCCCGCCAGTTTCGCGCGCACCAATCCGTCGATCGTATGGGGTCCAACCACCGGCAAGTCGATCCGCATTTCCTGACCGGGCTTCGGCAATTTCACGAGCACGCCGTCGCGCGTGATTTGTTCTGCGCTTCGACCTGGAATTTGGGCCACGTCTCCCAGCATGGCGTCAGTCCCGCGCACACCTTCCACGGCGATAATACGGTCGGCATTGGCGAGCACCGCCTGCCCGACATCGAAGGCGCCGAGCGCCTCGCTCAAAGCGGTGCCGCGCGCAATCGCGGCACGATGCAACGCGCTTGGCTGCACGCGGCCCAGAATACCCACAGGCGCCAGCAAATGGCGGGCGATCTCGTGCGCACCGCGTACGTTGAAGCCTTGCAGCTCAAAAAAACGCACAACACGCCGCAGCACACTATCATCGCCGCCGCGCGTCAATTGCAGCACCGTGCCGATGCAGCGGAAGAAGCCAGAGTCGATCTTGAGCTTCCACAGGTTTGGCCGGCGCATGCCGCCGGCGATCACGATATCGGCGCAGCCGGCCTGCCGAAACCCACGGATCATCCCCCCGACCTGCCCGAGGTTGACCCATTGATGCGAATAGTCCGCGATGGCGCCCGCCGCGAAGCCTTCGATGCCGACGACGTGCACCGGCCGGCCGGACGCGAGCGCCGCATTCGCGATCTCGAGCGGCAACGGACCCGACCCGGCGAGCACACCGAGGGGGCTCGAGCTGCCGTCCCCGACGGCATTCTCAATCGTCATGACCATCGCGCGGCGTGCATACCGATCGCTTGCCACCAGCACGAATGAAGGCGACGATCTCCTGCACGATCGGATGCTCGCTGAACTCGGCCGCCACGTCCTCGACCCGCTCTTTCAGCGTTCCCTCGTCCGCGAACAGCAGACGATAGGCGCGCCGCAAGCTATGTATCTGCTCGCGCGTGAAGCCGCGCCGCTGCAGGCCGACAATATTCAAGCCGGACAGGTGCGCACGGTTGCCGACGGCCATGCCGTAAGGAATGAGATCGTTCTCCAGCGCCGACATGCCGCCGATGAAGGCATGCGCTCCAACGCGCGTGAACTGAATGATGGCGGCCCCGCCTCCGATGATGGCGAAATTGCCAATCGTACAGTGCCCGGCAAGCATGACATTGTTCGAGAAGATAACGCTGTTGCCGATATGGCAATCGTGCCCGACATGGCTGTTGGCCAGAAACGCGCAGCCGTCGCCGACCGTCGTCGCCATGCCGCCGCCGGCAGTGCCGGGATTCATGGTCACGCCCTCGCGGATGAGGCAATCTGCGCCGACCGCGAGTGTGGATGGCTCGCCCTTGTACTTCAGGTCTTGCGGCTGGTGGCCTATCGAAGCGAACGGAAAAATCCGAGTCCGTGCACCAATGGTCGTCCGCCCGGCCACAACAGCGTGACTGATGAGCTCGCATCCATCCCCGAGCGACACCCCTCTGCCCACTATGCAGTAGGGTCCGACCTTTACGTCCTCACCGAGCTTGGCGCCGTCCTCGATGACGGCCGTCGGGTGGACTTCACATTTTGACATTCTCGGGGTCCACGATCATGGCGCTGACCTCGGCCTCGGCAACGATCTGGCCGTTGACCTTCGCCTCACCGTAGAACCGCCATGCCCGGCCGCGGCTTCTCAACTTCCTGACGTGATATTCGAGCTGGTCTCCGGGCAGAACGGGCTTGCGGAACTTGGCGCGGTCGATGCCCATGAAATACACCAGCTGAGGCTTGTAGTCTTGCCCAAGGTTGTGGACACACAATGCGCCCGCCGTCTGCGCCAGTCCTTCAACGATGAGCACGCCCGGCATCACCGGAAAGCCCGGAAAATGTCCCTGAAAGAACGGCTCGTTGAATGTCACGTTCTTGATGCCGACGCAGCTTTCGTCGGCATTCATCTGCGTGAGCCGGTCGACCATGAGGAACGGATAGCGATGCGGCAGGAGCTTTAGCACACGTCCGATGTCAGCGGAGGCCAACTCCGTCTTAGCCTTCCCTTCCTTCATGTCCTGCATGCCCTGTCGATCTCACTTGCTGTGGCCGCTGTTGGTGCGGGCCTAGCGCTCGGCGTCACCGCCCGCCGCGGGCTCCTTCATCGCCAGCCGCCGTATGGCGGCAATCTCACGCGCCCATTCCCGGAACGGCCGCGCCGGCGTGCCGCCCATGCGTGCGCCCGGCGGCACATCGTCCTTCACATGCGAGCCGCCCGCGATCTGTGCTCCCGCACCGATCCTGACGTGCCCGACCGCCCCGGACTGCCCACCCATGACGACGAAATCGCCGAGTTCGGCCGAGCCCGCGATGCCGGTCTGGCCCACGATCACGCAGCCGCGGCCCAGGACCACGTTGTGCCCGATCTGCACCAGATTATCAATTTTGGAGCCCGCCCCGATGACCGTATCCTTAAGAGCACCCCGGTCGACCGTGCTGTTGGCGCCGATTTCAACGTCGTCCTGGACGATGACCCGGCCGATTTGCGGCACCTTGATGTGCCCGTCCGGTCCCATGGCAAAACCGAAACCGTCCTGGCCGATACGCACGCCGGCATGGATCAGAACCCGATCCCCGACAAGCGCATGGATGACCGAGGCCCCGGGCCCGATATAGCTGTCGCAGCCCACCACCACCCGATAGCCGATCACGGTGCCGGCGGCGATCGTGGTGCCGCGGCCGATGCGGGCCTCCCGGCCCACCACGGCGCCCGGCTCGATGCACGCGCCGTCCTCGATGCGTGCCGTGGGATGCACGTTGCCGACGCCCTCTCCGGCGGCGTACATGGCCGTCCGCGGCCTCATGGCCCCGGGGTAGAAGAGCTGCAATGCCAGCGCGAAGCCCCGGTACGGGGCTTTCATCACCAATGCGGCCGCACCGACCGGCAACCTGGATGTGAATGCCGGCGCCAGTATGCACGCACCAGCCTTTGCCTCCGCGAGTTGAGGCAGATACTTGCGGTTGTCGAAGAAGGTGACGTCCTGGGGGCCGGCCTCTGCCAGCGGACGTACATCCTCCAGCATGCGGCCTGGGTCGGCTTGCGCGGGCATCTCCGCGCCGATCCTGGCAGCCACCGCCGCCAGTGCGAAGGGTCCTTCGCGCTGGAAAAAGCCCGGATGCTCCATGCCGACCCTCAGTCCAGAAACGAAACGAGGCGGCAATCTTGCGCCGCCTCGCCGCACATGAGCAACCAAACTCGTTGGATGGACCAGGATCAGAACTTGGTGCTGGCACCGAAGCGGAAGATCTGCTCCTTGTCGAAGCTCTCCTTGAGAATAGCGAAGCCCAAGTCCGCCCTGAGCGGCCCCAGTGGCGAGTTCCAGAGCAAACTCCCACCGGCGGAGACGCGGATGGAGGCTGTCGTCCGGCGACGTTTGAATGACCTTCCCCGTAATCGGAATCAACAGTTCCACTCAACGCCTTGGTTGAATCGACTGGTGCCAAACAGCGAGCCGGCGTCCACGAAGAAGGCACCGCTCATACCGAGATCGTCTGGAACCAGGGGTAGCGGAAAACGAACCTCTGCCGTTGCCGCATAGAACGTCTCGCCGCCTAGCGCGCTGTCGGTTGACAGATCTCTCGGACCAAAGCCCGCCCTGTCAAAGCCACGAATGGTCTCGCCGCCGCGAAAGAACATGTCGATCAACCGAACTTCGTCACCGCCCCACCCTAGAATATGGCCGCCCATGATACGGCCGACGAGCGTGATCTTCTCGGTAATTGGGTAATAGCCGCGAGCCTCACCCAGAAATCGCACAAACTGCACATCGCCGCCGACACCGGCAAAGTCCGTGCTGGCCTGAAGATAGTAGCCCTTGGTAGGGTTACGTGGGTGGTTACGCTGATCGTACGCGATCGAAGTTCCCACAAGTGATGTATAGGCCTCACCCTCCGCCTGACGTATCGCGAGAGAGGCTACTTCCCCATCGCTGAAGTCCTTATCGACGTCGTAAATCTCATCGCGCGAGAACGTGTAGTAAGGCGTCACCAACAGCTGTTCGGACAGTGGGACGCCTAGCCGTAGTGTGCCGCCGGTTTTGCGCTGATTATAAAGCTGAAACCGGCTGTCGAAGATGTCCTTGTGGAACAGGTCGAAGCCGGCTGCCAAGTTGCGATCGAGGAAGCGCGGCTCGGTGAATGATAGATCGAATTGCGTGCGCTCGAACGATCCCGACAGCTTCAGCCGGAGGAACTGGCCGTTGCCCATCAGATTGCGCTCGGTGAACGTGATGTCGCCGATCACGCCCTCGGCCGTCGAGTAGCCCGCACCGAATGAGATTTCGCCCGTCGGCTGCTCGAGCAGCTCGACATCAAGGATGATCCGGTCCGGCGCCGAGCCGGGCCTGCGCTTGACCTCCACGCCTTTGAAGAAGCCCAGGCCCTGCAAGCGCTTCTTGGCGCGGTCCACCAGCAGGGGATTGAACGCGTCGCCTTCGGCCAAGCGGAACTCGCGGCGGATTACATGGTCCTTCGTGCGCGTGTTGCCGATGACATTGATGCGCTCGATATAAACCCGTGGGCCTTCGTCGATCACATAGGTCAAGGCGATGATGCGTCCCACCGGATCACGGTCGGCCCTGGGTCGCACACGCGCAAATGCAAATCCTTGCTCAGACACCAGAAGCGTCAGCCGCTCGGTTGTTTTGTCGATTTCCGACGCGTTGTAAGTAGCACCAGGCTTGGTCAGAACTTCACTCATCAGAGACTGCGCGTTGATGCCGGGAAGGCCGGAATCAATCCGCACGTCACCAAAGGTATAGATCTCGCCTTCCTCCACGACGAACGTCAGAAAGAAGCCAGAGCTATCGCGATCGAGGTCTGCGGTCCCCGACACCACCCGGGCATCGGCGTATCCGTTCTTGAGGTAGTACTGACGCAGCAACTCCCGGTCGAGGTTGACCCGATCAGGGTCGTAGAACGCGGTTCCCTTGATGAAGTCGAACCAGTTCTGCTGTGTCGTCGTGATGATGTCGCGCAGTTGCGAATCCGAGAACGCGCGGTTGCCGATGAACTGGATGCTCTTGACCTTGGTCGCGCCGCCTTCGTTGATCTCGAAGACGAGATTGACCCGGCTCTGCTCCAGCTCGATGATTTTCGGCTCAACGGTAGCGGCGAACCTGCCCTGGCGCCGATAGACATCGAGGATGCGCTGGACGTCGGCCTGCACCTTGGCGCGGGTGTAAACCGAACGGGGCTTGAGCTGCACCTCCGCCTCGAGCGTCTTCTTCTCGACCTCGTAATTGCCCTCAAAGGCAATCTGATTGACTACCGGGTTCTCGACCACGGTCACGATCAGGATCGATCCTTGCCGGTCGATTTTGACGTCAGCGAACAGGCCGGTCTGGAACAGCGCCTTCAGCGACTGGTCGGTCTTCCCGGCATCATAAGCGTCCCCTACCGAGAAACGCAGATAGGACCGAACCGTCTCAGGCTCGACACGGCGGTTGCCGACGACCTGGATCTCGCGAATCCGTCCGTCCTGCGCAATGGCAGCAGTAAGCCAGACCTGCGGCATACCCAATACCGGCACTTGCAGCAGCAGCGCCAGCACGAAGGCCCACCTAGATCCCTCGTCCCTTAACATCCGAAAGAGAGGCATACTTGCGGTTTGCCTTTCGGTTCGCCGATCCCCCAACTGCGCGCGTGCCTGTCGGCGTCAGGCCGGCGCTTTACTCACTACTCTCTTGGAGGCCCCATGCCACACCGTCCCCCAGTCTGGAGGATCCCCAAAAGATAAATGTTTCTAACGATTTAGGCGGCCGCGTGGAAGTGGCAATATTGCTGCACTGTCCAAGGATTTCAGCCGAGGCCAATCCACCGCCTTACAATCGGCAAGTCGTTGAAAGTCGCGTACATCATGAGCATCAGGACGAGCGTCAGGCCGATGCGAAACCCGATGTCTTGAGCCCGTGCGCTGAGCGGGCGGCGCCGGATCGCCTCGAGCGCATAAAACATCAGGTGTCCGCCGTCCAGAAGCGGGATCGGGAACAGATTGATGAGGCCGATGCTGACGGAGAGGACCGCAGTCAGGTTCAAGAGCGGCACGAACCCGGCGCTAGCCACCTGCCCTGATACCTCGGCAATGCGGATGGGGCCGCCAAGCTGGTCTGCGGCTTCCCGCCCCAGGACCACATCGCGCAGATAACCGATGGTCTTGGCGACGATGAAGTGCGTCTCCTTGGCGCCGAGCCAAAGTGCCTCCAGCGGCCCATAGCGCCGATATTCCCAGTCCTGGGGCTGCGTGGTGCGCTTGATCCCGATCACGCCGACCCGCAACTTGTTACCGAACCTATCCGTCAGCTCGCGCCGCCCCGGCGTTGCCTTCAGCGCCAGCTGCGTGCCGCCGCGGTCGAGCACGAAGGTCAGCTCGGTGTCCGCGTTGGCGCCGACGATGCGCTGCATCTCGTTGAAACTCTCGACCGGGGTGCCGTCGATGCTGACGATGAGGTCCCCCGCCTTGAAGCCCGCCGTCTCTGCCGCACCGCCCGGGATCACCTCATCGACCCGCGGCGCCGTGACGGACACCCCGACAAAGACGAAAATGGTTGCAAACAAAACAATCGCGAGCAGAAAGTTCGCGATTGGCCCCGCCGCCACGACGGCTGCCCTTTGGCCCAGCGTCTTGGATTGGAACGCTCCGGCCCTGTCTTGCGCGGACAAGCGCTCCAACGCATCCCGGGACGGCACGCTCGCACCGTTCTCGTCGTCCACGAACTTGACGTACCCACCGAGCGGTATCCAGGCCAGGCGCCAGCGCGTCCCTCGACTGTCGTTGAAGCCCCAAATTTCACGCCCGAACCCGATCGAAAAAGCCTGCACCTTGACGCCGCACCAGCGGGCGACAAGGAAATGGCCGAGCTCGTGGACGAAGACGACCACGGTCAAGACGAACAAAAACGGAACAAGAACCGACAGAAAATTCCAGATCATCTCGGGATCCCTGACTGCACAGGCCGACATCCTGGCGAGAACCGTCGACTTGCATGACGGTTAACGATCGGACGGACGATAACGACTATCTAACCATATAGCGATTGAGCAATCCGCGTGCCATATGGCGCGCAGTTGCATCCACGGCCAGTACGTCGGCGAGATCGCGGGCCTCCCGTATGAGGCCGGTCCGCTGGGCTTGGCCAAGCGTATCCTCCACCACGGCGGCTATTCCAGGCAAACTGATCCGTCTCGATACGAAACCGTCTACGGCCACCTCATTCGCAGCGTTCAGAACGGCTCCTGCCATACCACCCTGGGCCAGGGCCTGCCGCGCCAGGCGCAAAGCCGGAAACTTCGCTTCATCAGGGGCTTCAAAAGAGAGGGTGCCGAGTTTCACCAGATCGAGACGCGCCGTCGGCGCGTGCATGCGCGCGGGCCAGGCGAGGCTCAGCGCGATGGGCGTGCGCATGTCCGGATTGGCGAGTTGCGCCAGCACAGAGCCGTCCGTGAACTCGACCAGGCAGTGCACAATGGATTGCGGATGAACGACGACGTCCAGCTGGTGCGCCTCGACCGGGAAGAGGTGGTAGGCCTCGATCAGCTCCATCCCCTTGTTCATCAGGGTGGCCGAGTCGATCGTGATCTTGGGCCCCATCGACCAGTTCGGGTGCTTGAAGGCCTGCTCAGGCGTCGCCAGCGCGATCGCCTCCTGCGACCAAGTGCGAAATGGCCCCCCCGAAGCCGTCAGCACGATGCGCTCGATGGATGCGGGATCGGCACCGGCGATTGACTGGAAAGCTGCCGAATGCTCGCTGTCGACAGGTACAAGCTCGGTTCCGGCCTCCTCGACCGTGCGCATGAACACGTCGCCAGCCGACACGAGGCATTCCTTGTTCGCGAGAGCTAGCCGGCGCCCCATGCGGGCGGCGGCGAAGGTCGGCTCGAGCCCTGCCGCTCCGACAATAGCGGCCATGACGCAATCGACTGGCCGCTGCGCGGCCTCGATGAGCGCACCTGCCCCGGCGGCCGCTTCGATACCGTTTCCAGCGAGCCGCTCCTTGAGCTCGCCGTACAGGCGATCATCCCCGATCACCGCCACGCGCGCCCTATGTCGTTTGGCAAGATCGGCCAACCGCGCAACATTGCTCTGGGCCGTCAAAGCCTCGATGGCGAAGTCGTCGCCGTGCCGGCCTACCAGATCGAGCGTGCTGGTGCCAACCGAGCCGGTAGCGCCGAGTACGGACAGTGTGCGCTTGCCGTGCTGACGGGCAAGTGACGCCGAGGTCACCGCTCGCCGACTATCCCCGAGCTTGATCGCCTCAGCTTTCCTGACCCCGGGACCCATCCGCCTTCAATTCCACATCAGCAGTGCACGTGCTGGATTGTGCACGTTTATGGCAAGCCCCCACAAAGCAGCCAGCACCGCGGCAAAAATCAGGCCGTCGACGCGATCCATGAATCCACCGTGCCCTGGAATGAGCTCGCTCGCATCCTTGACGCCGTGCTCCCGCTTCAGCGCCGACTCCACGATGTCGCCCGCCTGGGCTGCAAGTGCAAGCACAAACGCCATTATGGCCAAGCGCCCGCTATGCCCGCCGTCAAGGACTAGACCCACGATCACACCTACCAGGACGGCGGCGCCGATACCCCCGATCAGCCCAGTCCAAGTCTTGTTCGGAGATATGCGGGAAGCGAGCTTCGGCCCACCGAACGTACGTCCCGCAGCATAGGCCCCCGTATCGGCGGCCCATACCACGAGAAAGAGAAACAGCACACCGGCAAAACCCCACATCACGCTCGATCTCAACCAGATGAGGGAGACCGCGGGCAGTCCGGCATACATCACACCGAGCGCCGAAAGATGACCTCGGTGCCCAAAGCCCAACAAAGCGGCCAGTATGGCGCCGACCACGATGGCGATGGCGCCGAGGCCCGTCATGCCGATGGCTGCCAGCGCGCATGCCGCGGCGACTGAGATCGAAGAGGCCCAGAAAATGGTGTCGGCGCCAGCCTGGCGCACGATGCGGCCCCACTCCCACACAACCAGCAGGGCTACGCCCAAGACAAAAATCGTGAACGGCCACAGGCCACTCCACGTCAGAAGCAGCGCGGCAAGCCCCAGGACCAGCCCCGAGACCATTCGCAGCGCAAAGTCCTGCGGCAACGCCGAGGTCGGAGTTGTTTGCTCTGGCTCCAAATAAATCCCCATGGATTTGCCGGTCTGCGCCGGCAATCACGGCCCCGGTGGCGCCGCCAGCCCACCGAACCGGCGGTCGCGCGTTCTAAACTCCGCGATTGCTTGCTCGAGTTGCGCGCGGCCGAAATCAGGCCAGAACACATCGAGGAAGACAAGCTCTGTATACGCACACTGCCAAAGTAGAAAATTGGAGAGTTCTCACCTCACCGCTCGTACGGATGAGAAGGTCGGGATCTGGAACGCCGGCCGTATCGAGCTCGGCCTCCAGGTCGCCCGGCCTGATATGGCTCGCCTCGATCTCCCCGTTCGCCACGCGCGCGGCGAGCCGGCGGGCAGCTTTGGTGATCTCGGCGCGGGCGCCATAGTTGAAGGCGATAACGAGGTTGAGCGCTGTGTTGTTTTTCGTCATTACCTGCGCTTCCTCGATCAGCGCAAGCAGCTCGGCATCAATATTGGTCGCCTCCCCAATGACGCGAATCCGCACCCCGTGGTGGTGCAGGTCGGCAAGGTCCCTACGGATGAACCGCTTCACGAGCCCCATTAGATCGTCGATCTCCGACACCGGCCGCGACCAGTTCTCCGACGAGAAGCTGAAGATGGTCAGATAGGGGATGTGCAGTTGCATAGCGGCCTTGACGGTGTTGCGCACCGCTTCCAACCCCATGCGGTGACCAGCCGCTCTCGGTAGTCCGCGTTGTGCGGCCCAGCGTCCATTGCCATCCATAATGATAGCAATGTGCTGCGGCGGCGCCCTGCCGGCGTTGTCGAAGGCAGATTGTTGCTTCAGCTCAGTCACGTGCGGCTCTTGGGACCCCCGATGGCGTTGTAGTGGCGCTGATCGCTCGCTCGGCGGAGCTTGCCCGCAACCATCGGGCCGATCTCGGCCGCTGAGGGCTCAGACTTGCTTGATCTCGGCTTCCTTGGCGGCAAGCATCTGCTCGATTTCCTTGATCAGCTTGTCGGTGAGCTCCTGTACCTTGGCTGAGCTCTTGTGGTGCTCGTCCTCGCTCATCTCGCCATCCTTGTCGAGCCTCTTGAGCAACTCCATGCCGTCGCGCCGCACATTGCGCACACCCACACGGGCGTGCTCGGCATATTTGTGCGCAATCTTCGCCAACTCCTGGCGACGCTCGGCATTGAGCGCCGGTATCGGCAGACGGAGCAACGTCCCTTCGGCGATCGGGTTGAGGCCGAGATTGGCTTCCCGGATGGCCTTGTCGACCGCCTGCACCTGGCTCTTGTCCCAGACCTGAACCGAAATCGTGCGCGCATCGGGGACGTTGACGGTTGCCACTTGGTTCAGAGGCATCCTGGCGCCATAGACATTGACCACGACGGGCTCCAGCAGACTAGCCGAAGCGCGTCCGGTCCTGAGCCCACCCAGCTCCCGCTTCAGGGCATCCAATACCCCGCGCATGCGTCGATCGAGATCCTTGATGTCAAATTTTGCGCCCGCCATTGGCAACCTCCCAGACCATCGGGCGTGCACCCCAGCCGGTGCCGCTGGCCTCGAGCATAACCCAGGCGGCGGTTCCGGCCATCACGCATGCCGGTGATCCACGCCCGTTGGGCTCGCATTCTCAGCCGGCGCCTGCGATGAGGGTCATGCGCGCCTCACCCTTGAGTACCTTGAGAATATTCCCCGGCTCTTCGATCGAAAACACAATTACCGGAAGATTGTTGTCGCGAGCAAGCGCGATAGCGGCCCCGTCCATCACCTTGAGGTCACGTGCCAGGACCTCAGCATGCGTGAGCCGGTCGTAGCGCACTGCCGCCGGGTCCCGTTTCGGGTCGGTCGAGTAGACCCCGTCGACCTGTGTCGCCTTGGCCAGCACCTCGCAGTCCATCTCAATGGCCCTGAGTGCGGCGGTCGTATCGGTCGTGAAGTAGGGGTTCCCTGTGCCAGCCGCAAAAATGACCACCCGTCCAGCATCGAAATGGTGGAGTGCTTTCGGCCGCACATAGGACTTGCATACCGTGGGCATGGGAATGGCGGAAAGCACACGCGCCTCCACCCCGACCTGATCCAAGGCATTCTGGAAGGCCAGCGCATTCATGACGGTGGCCAGCATGCCCATGTAGTCGGCAGTGGCCCGATCCATCCCCTTGGCGGCGCCGGCCAATCCGCGAAAGATGTTGCCGCCGCCGACCACCACGCCGATCTTCACGCCAGCATCGACAGCCTCTTTGATGTCGCGCGCAAGCCTCGTGCACACGCTCATATCAATGCCGTAGGCACTCTTGCCCATGAGCGCCTCTCCCGAGAGCTTCAGGAGAAGGCGATTGTAGCGCAATCCTGTCCTGGCTTGGCTCATCCGGCAGATACCTTGACAGTGCGATTTCGTTCCAGCGGGGAACCTAATTCTTCGTTAGTGCAGCCACCTCCGCGGCGAAATCAGTGTCCTTCTTTTCAATACCCTCACCCAGCGCGTAACGCACAAACTTTGCAATCTTGATAGGCGCGCCTGCGCCTTTCTCCTCTGCCTTGAGATACTGCTCCACGGTCATCTTGCCGTCGCCAGCCGGTCCAAGGAACGTCTGCTGCAACAGCACGACCTGCCCGAAGAACTCCTTGCGCAGCCGCCCCTCGACCATCTTCTCGATGATGTCCTGCGGTTTGCCCGATGCTTTCGCCTGCTCCACATACACTGACCGCTCGCGCTCGATGAGCGTCTTGTCGAGCTGGTCCGCACTGATTGCCTGCGGATTGGCCGCAGCGACGTGCAGCGCGAGCTGGCGTCCGATGTCGGCGAGCTTTTCGGCGCCAGCCTTCGACTCCAGTCCCACGAGGACGCCGATCTTGCCGACGCCATCGGCCACCCGGCCGTGCATGTAGCTGGCGACCGTTCCCTCGCCGACCTCGACCGCCGCCGTGCGCCGGACGGTCAAGTTCTCGCCAATGGTAGCGATCATCTCCTGCACATGCTCGACAACTGAAATCTGCTTGCCGGGATAGGATGTAGCCAGCAGTTTGGCGAGGTCTCCACCGGCCTTGGGCGCCAAGGACGTAATCTGGCGAACGAGGTCCTGAAACTTCTCGTTGCGGGCAACAAAGTCCGTCTCCGAATTCACCTCGACAACGGCGCCGGACTTGGCTGCGGCAGTGATGCCGATCAGACCATCCGCTGCTACGCGATCAGCTTTCTTGGCCGCCTTGGCGAGACCCTTCTTACGGAGCCAGTCGACAGCATCCTCCACGTTGCCATCGGTTTCGATCAACGCGGCCTTGCAGTCCATCAT
The DNA here is from genome assembly GCA_963840425.1 of uncultured Alphaproteobacteria bacterium. GTDB lineage: Bacteria > Pseudomonadota > Alphaproteobacteria > Rhizobiales > Hyphomicrobiaceae > CADEFX01. Next base: position 119,675 of record CAWIYZ010000035.1, read on the forward strand.
GCCCGCGCCCGTCTTGTCGCGCAGCTCTTTGACCATAGTGGCGGTGACAGCGGTCATAGCGTGCCTTCGGTTTGCATGCTTCATGAACTTGCGGACGCGCTACAAGGAGCGCCCGCCGGATTTGCCTCAGTGCTCTCGACGAGCGTCCGGCACGTTCAGGCCGCAGCCTCGTCGGTCAGCTTCTTGGCTTGGGCGACCCAGTTGTCGCGGGCGACGCGGCCCCGCGTACCCAAGGCCTTGTCGAGAGCCGCGACGCCCGCTTCGTCGACATCGGCGAGCTGCCAGAAATGATAGACGCCCAAATCGTTCAGACTCTGCTCGAGCTTGGGGCTGATGCCGGTGATGCGCTTCAGGTCGTCAGCCTCACCGCGCGGAGCGTCGATGCCCTTGAACGCCGGTACCGGCTCGACCGGCAGCTCTTCTGCCGGCGGAGCCTCAGCAGCGCCGACGTCCACGCCGGACGCAACCTGACCGCGCTCGATGCCATCGATAGCGGCACGGGCCATGAGATCGCAATAGAGCGTGATCGCGCGGCCTGCATCGTCGTTGCCCGGCACCGGATGATCGATGCCGTCCGGATCGCAATTCGTGTCCACGATCGCCACAATCGGGATTTTGAGCTTCTGCGCCTCCTTGATGGCGATGTCCTCCTTGTTCGTGTCGATCACGAACAGGAGGCTCGGCAGCCCGCCCATATCCTTGATGCCGCCCAGCGACTGGTTGAGCTTGTCGCGCTCCCGCTGGATGTTGAGCAACTCTTTCTTTGTGCGTCCTTGCGTCTCGCCGGCCAAGATCTCGTCGAGCTGCCGCAGGCGACGGATCGATTGCGAGATGGTTTTCCAGTTCGTCAGAGTGCCGCCCAGCCAGCGATGATTGATGTAATACTGAGCGGAGCGCTTGGCAGAGTTGGCGACGGCATCCGATGCCTGACGCTTGGTGCCGACAAAAAGGACGCGACCACCCTTGGCGACGACGTCGGACACTGTGACCAGCGCCTGGTGCAGCAGAGGCACCGTCTGCGCCAGATCGACGATGTGGATGTTATTGCGGGCGCCATAGATGAAGGGCGCCATCTTGGGGTTCCAGCGATGCGACTGGTGACCGAAGTGCACGCCAGCCTCGAGCAGCTGGCGCATGTTGAACGAAGGCAGCATGCGCAATTCCTTAACCGGTTTGGCCGCCGTGGACTTCCGGAAAGGCCTTTTCAGGCCATTCCACCGGTGCGCGGCTTGTGTTCCATGGGAACCAGCAGCGCCTTGTCCACGTGTGAGATGGGCAGGCTTGTAGACCGCCTGGGCGGTATTGACAAGCTGCAATAAGGGCTGGGCTTTGCTGAGTTGCCCCGTGTTCCGGCCGCGTGTTAGCGTCAGAAAAAATGTTGAGCATCAAGGTCTGTGGGAGGAAGCGGCATGACGCGCGGTTGGCAGGTAGCTAGTGCCTGCTTCTTCATTCTGTTTGCATTCGCCTTCGCGCGCGCCCGCTCGCTTCCACTCGAGGACTTCTCTGGGACCCGGTCCGGGCTTTTTCCCATTTTGGCTTGCCATCCTCGGCATGGGGCTGGCTGCAACGCTGATCATCCAGATCTCGCGCTCCGGGCAGGCGGCTTTCGCCGGCTCCATTTCCATGCCGGACGGCGGGGCCATATTCCGCATACTCGCCGTTTTGGCCGGCATCGCCGGCGCCGCGACACTCCTCGAATACCTGGGCTTCCGCCTCGTGGCGCTGGGTTTCTGTGCCCTGCTGCTGCCTGCCATCGGCGCTCGCAACCCCCTTGTCGTGCTCGCGTTCGCTTTGCTCGCCAGCTTCGGCGTGTTTCACGTCTTCTACCACTGGCTCAAGGTGCCCTTGCCCATTGGCGCATTCGGCGTCTGAGGCGATCGGGCACGCATGGACACGCTTCAGTTTATTGCCGCGGGTTTCTCGGCGGCGCTCACTCCGACCAACTTGGCGTTCGCGCTGGTGGGCTGCATCCTCGGCACGCTGATCGGTGTGCTGCCGGGCCTCGGCCCAGCCGCCGGCACGGCCATCCTCATCCCACTGACGTTCAAGCTGGATCCGACCGGCGCCATCATCATGCTGTCGGCGATCTACTACGGCGCCATGTATGGCGGCACCATCACATCGGTCTTGATCAACGTGCCGGGCGAGGCTGCCTCCGTCATCACCTGTATCGACGGCTATGAGATGGCCAAGAAAGGCCGAGCCGGTACGGCGCTCGGCATTGCCGCCATCGGCTCGTTCATCGGCGGCATCTTCGCGGCCACCGCACTCGTGGTCGTGGCCACGCCCCTGTCGCGGCTAGCACTCAGCTTCGGCCCACCCGAATTCTTTGCCCTTTTGCTGGTCGGCTTGTGTCTGGTCACCAGTCTCGCCGGCCGCTCGCTCGTTGCCGGCGTACTCATGACCGTAGTCGGGTTGCTGATCGCCATGATCGGCATCGATCCCGTGCGCGGCGCGCCGCGCTTCACGTTCGGCATGCCGGACCTCTACGATGGGGTCGGCTTCATCCCGGTGGTCATGGGCCTGTTCGGCATCGGCGAGATTCTCATCACCGCCGAGTCACCGGCTCGGCAAGTGCTCAAGACCAAGCTCACAGGCTTGCTGCCCAGCCGCGAGGAATGGCGACGCTCACTCGGCGCCATCGCGCGCGGAACCGGCATCGGGTTCTTCCTCGGACTGATCCCCGGTGTCGGATCCATCATCCCAACCTTCATGGCTTATGTCCTGGAAAAGCGCCTGTCCAAGACTTCCGAGCAGTTCGGACAAGGTGCGATAGAAGGCGTCGCCGCACCCGAAACCGCCAACAATGCCTACGCCAATGCCGCCATGGTGCCGCTGCTTACGCTCGGCATCCCGAGCTCGCCGACGATCGCCGTGCTCATGGGAGCCTTTATCATCAATGGGCTGACACCGGGTCCCTTCTTGTTCCAGGAACGCCCCGATCTGGTCTGGGCGGTGATCGCCAGCTTCTTCATCGGCAACGTCCTGCTGCTCGTTCTCAATTTGCCGCTTGTCGGTCTATGGGCAAAAATCCTGGAGGTGCCCTATCACTACATTTGCGTCGGGACCCTGCTCTTCTGTGTTCTCGGCGCCTACAGCATCAACCAAAGCGTCTTTGATATATGGGTGATGCTGGGCTTCGGCGTGGTCGGCTACCTGCTGCGTAAGATCGATTTTCCGATAGCGCCAGCCGTGCTCGGGCTCATTCTTGGACCCATGCTGGAGAAGTCACTACGGACGTCTCTCGAGATGTCGGCTGGCGATTTCAGCATTTTCCTCACGCGGCCCATCTCGGCAGGACTGCTGGTGATTGCCGGCATCATTCTGGTCGTCTCGGCGTTGCGGCTCGCACCAGCTCAGGTGCGGGAGAGCAACGCCGATTGATAGCGATAGTGGAGAAACTCGAGTGGAGGAGATAACATGTACCGTCTGATCGCGGCTGCCATGGCGGCTGCCATCGCCTTTGCGGCTTCGCCGGCTACGGCCCAGTCCTATCCGGACCGGCCCATCCAGCTCATGGTAGCTTTCCCACCCGGAGGAAGCACCGATGTTGCGGCCAGAGTTGTTGCGGCCATTGCTGAGAAGGCCATTGGCCAGCCTATCGTCGTCGTCAACAAGGGCGGCGCGGGCGGTCAGGTCGGCTGGACGGAGCTGGTGCGCCAGAAGCCCGATGGCTACTACATCGGCTTCATCAATCTACCCGGCATGAACACGATCATCGCCGACCCCGAGCGCCAAGCACTGTTCAATATCGACAGCTTCATCCCGATCATCAACCAGGTGCTCGATCCCGGCGTCGTGTGGGTGCGGGCGGAAAGTGAGCTCAAAACGTTCCAGGACCTCGTCGATGCCACAAAGAAGTCACCAGGCACGATCCGGGCGTCGACGACCGGCATCCTGTCGGACGATCATCTCGCCATTCTCATGTACGAGGAAGCCACTAACGCCGTCGTGCGCATCGTGCATCTTGACGGTGGCGCCACGCAGATGAAGGAGACGCTGGCCGGCAATATCGACGTCTCCTTCGACAACGTCGGTTCGATCGTCAAGCAGGTGAAGGGCGGACAGGTCCGCGCCCTGGCCGTCATGGACCCGGAGCGCTCCAAGTATCTGCCCGACGTGCCCACCACCAAGGAGCTGGGCTTCCCCACCATCTCCTCCAATTCCTCACGCGGCATCGCCGCCGCCAAAGGCACGCCGGCGCCGATCGTCGCCAAGCTGGCCGAGGTCTTCAAGAAGGCGATGGACGATCCCGAGCACGTAAAGCGGCTTGACGACGCCGGTCTTGGCCTCAAGGTGCTCACAGGCGACGAGTACGCCAAGTACTACACGGAGCTGCACGAGAAGGCGAAGAAGTACACCGACTGGGCGAAGAAGCGGCAGCAGAAATAGCCCTATCGCGGCCCTCTCCCCGCATGCGCGGGGAGAGGCTAAGGCCGCGACCTCAAATCTCGAGGATCTCGAGGATGCCCGGCAGAGTCGACAGCTCGCCCATCTGCATGGGGCCGATCTCGTAGCGGCCGGGCAACGCGAGTTCGACCTCCTGCCCCCGGTCCGGCAGCGGCACGACAAGCCTGATCTCGCCCTTGCCGCCGGATTTGAGTAGCGTTCTTAGCTCGTCGAGTCGCGCTCCATGCGCTTGTGCGAGCCCCCGATCGAGTACCAGCTTGAGCCCGCGCTGCACGTTGGCAGCCGCGGACTCCAGCGCCTCGATAGACTGCACTCGCATCTTCAGGGTTTCGCCGTCGCGCTCCGCCTCGATCGTGAGTAGGAGCGGCGTTCCAGGCTCGAGCAGATCTCGCGAGCGCGCGAGCGTGTCGGAGAAGATGACCGCCTCGTACTGGCCGGACGCGTCCGAAAGGATCGCGAAAGCGAACTTGTTCCCTTTCTGGGATTTGCGCTCGCGCGAGGAAATGACGACACCGGCAAGGCGCGCCCCTGTCGACCCCGCCCCTGCCCGCGCCTCGAAGTCGGTATAGCTCTGTACGCCGAGCTTCGGCAGGAGCGACGCATATGCATCGAGAGGGTGGCCGGATAGATAGAAACCAACGCCCGCGAACTCATGCTGCAGCCGCTCCATCGGCGCCCAGGCCTTGATAGGCCTGAGCTTGAGCAGGCTGTCCTGTGTCCCCGCCGAAGGTCCAGTCGCCGGCGCACCTCCAAACAGGCTGCCCTGCCCGACTTCGTCGTCTGCCCGCAGTCGGCTCGCCACATCCATGATTTGATCGGCATTGCCGTGCGCAAGCGCACGATTGCGCTCCAGAGTGTCGAACGCACCAGCCATGGCAAGCGTCTCCACCGCCCGCTTGTTGAGCGCCTTGGGATCGAGCCGTCGCGCAAAATCGGCAAGGTCCTTATAGGGGCCGCTGGCTTGCCGCGCGTCGACGACCGTTGTGACGGCTGTCGTCCCGATGTTCTTGAGTGCCGCCATCGCATAGCGGATCGCGCCCCGCTCTGCCTCTCGCTGCGGAGGCTCAGCCAGGAACTCGACGCCGGAGGCATTGACGCAGGGAGGACGAACTTCAATTCCGCTCCGCCTTGCCTCGGCCGCGAACATCGCGAGCTTGTCGGTATTGGCCATATCGAGCGTCATCGACGCGGCAAAGAACTCCTCGCGGAAGTTCGCCTTCAGATACGCCGTGTGATAGCTGACGACTGCATAGGCGGCGGCATGCGATTTGTTGAAGCCGTAGCCGGCGAACTTGTCGACCAGCTCGAATATGTAGACGGCGTCCGCCTTCTTCACACCATTCTGCATCGCTCCATCGACGAAGCGCGCCTGCTGCTTGGCCATTTCAGCCTTGTCCTTCTTGCCCATGGCGCGCCTGAGCAGGTCGGCTTCGCCGAGCGAATAGCCGGCCAGCACCTGGGCGATCTGCATCACCTGCTCTTGGTAGATAATGACGCCGTAGGTCTCCTTGAGGATCGGCTCGAGCATCGGATCGGGATAGTCGATCGGCTCCTCGCCGTGCTTGCGGTTGATGTAGGTCGGGATGTTGTCCATCGGGCCCGGGCGGTAGAGCGCCACCATGGCAACGATGTCCTCGAACCGGTCAGGCTTGAGCCGCTTCAAACTCTCGCGCATGCCCGTGCCTTCGAGCTGGAACACGCCCGCCGTGTCGGCCCTCGCCAGCAGCTCATAGCTCTTGGTGTCATCGAGAGGCAGCGTCTGCAGGTCGACCTCGATGCCTCGTCCCCGCTTGATGAGGGCCAACGCTTTCTGCAACACGGTCAGCGTCTTCAGACCAAGAAAGTCGAATTTGACGAGGCCCGCCGCCTCGACCAGCTTCCAGTTGTATTGCGTTATAGGAAAGTTGGACTTCGGATCGCGATAGAGCGGCACCAGCTCATCGAGCGGACGATCGCCGATCACCATGCCGGCCGCGTGCGTCGAGGCGTGCCGGTAAAGGCCCTCCAGCTTCTGAGAGATCTCCAGCAGCCGCGCCACCATCGGCTCTGAATCACGAGACTCCTGCAGCTTGGGCTCGCCGTCGATGGCCTCGCGCAGCGTGACCGGGTTTGCGGGATTGTTCGGCACCAGCTTGCAAAGCTTGTCCACCTGGCCGTAGGGCATCTGCAGCACGCGGCCCACGTCGCGCAACACCGCGCGCGCCTGCAGCTTGCCGTGCGTGATGATCTGCGCGACCCGATCGGCGCCGTATTTTCCCTGCACGTAGCGGATCACCTCGTCGCGCCGGTCCTGGCAAAAATCGATGTCGAAGTCCGGCATCGAGATGCGCTCGGGATTGAGAAAGCGCTCGAACAGCAGGCCGAAGCGCAGCGGGTCGAGATCGGTGATCGTCAACGCCCAGGCGACAAGGGATCCGGCGCCCGAGCCGCGACCCGGCCCCACCGGGATGCCATTGCTCTTGGCCCACTTGATGAAGTCGGCCACGATGAGGAAGTAGCCGGGAAACTTCATCTTGGCGATGACCTCGACCTCGTAGGCAAGGCGCTTGTCGTAGTCCTCCCGTGTGAAGCCTGGCGCCAGGACACCGCTGTTCAGTCGTGCCTCAAGGCCCGCTTCCGCCTGCCGCCTGAGCTCCACTGCCTCCGCTGCGAGCTGATCCTCCTCGCTGGCTCCCTCGCCCGCGGACACGTACCGCGGCAGGATGGGATTGCGGCCCCTCGGCCTGTAAGCGCAGCGTTTTGCGATGTCGATGGTGTTGTCCAAGGCCTCCGGCAGGTCTGTGAACAGCTCCGCCATCTGGTCGGCAGTCTTGAAGTAGTGCTCGCGCGACAGCCGTCGCCGCTTGTCCTCCACGACATAAGTGCCTTCGGCAATGCAGATCAGCGCATCGTGCGCCTCGTAGTCGTCGACGGTGGCGAAATAGACCTCGTTGGTGGCAACGATTGGGATGCCGAGCTTGTAGGCAAGCTCGAGAAGTTGAGGCTCGATCTCAGCCTCGTGCGGCGAACCGTGACGCTGGATTTCGACGTAGAGCGAACCGTTGAAGGTCTTGTGCAGGTTTTCCAGTCGCGCACGCGCGAGCTGTGGCTGGCCATCACGCAGCGCGCTGTCGATCGGCCCGCAATATCCGCCCGTGAGCGCGATCAGTCCCCGGCAATGCTCCTCCAGATGATCGACCTTGATGTGGGGCGGCTCGTCCTCTCGCGGCTTGAGGTAACATGCACTCGCCAGCTTGAGCAGGCTGGCGTAGCCCTGCTCGTTGTGAGCGAAAAGAGCCACGGAGCCCACAGGGCGGCTCGGTGCCTCATTCGTACCTGGGCGCACATAGGCTGGGCTAGAAGTGCCCTCCCGGAAGTCGGTCTGCAGCGCACAGCCAACGATCGGCTGCACGCCGGCGCTCGCAAGCTTTTCCGAAAACTCCAGGACACCGAACATGTTGTTAGTGTCGGTCAGCCCGACTGCCGGCATGCTGTCGGCCTCGGCCAGCTTGGCAATCCGGCCGATGGGTAGCGCGCCTTCCAGAAGCGAATAGGCTGAATGCACCTTGAGGTGCACGAACTTGGGACCGGCCGCCCGCTTTGTGGGCGCGAGTTCATCGGACATTCGAATTGGTGCGTTCATGGACTTACAGTAGCCCAATCGGCACCCGACGAGCGCACCCGATGGGCATGGCCGTGGACAAGCTGTTGGCTGCCTACCCCACCGCGCTCGGATGCATCTCGACGAGCAGCCCGCCCTCCATGCGCAGCACGCGATGCATGCGTCGCGCCAGCTCGAGGTTGTGCGTGGCAATCAGGGCAGCGACGCCCGTACGCTCGATCAGTGCGATCAGCTCCCCGAACACGTGACCGGACGTCTGCGGGTCGAGATTGCCGGTCGGCTCATCCGCCAGCAACAGCCGCGGCGCGTTGGCGAGCGCGCGGCCGATGGCGGTTCGCTGCTGCTCGCCGCCTGACAATTCGGCCGGCCGATGGTCGAGGCGCTCCGCCAAGCCGAGCCCGCTCAGCAACTCCGCCGCCCGCACCTGCGCATCACTCTTGCTGCGCCCCTGGATGAGCTGTGGGATCATGACGTTCTCGAGGGCCGAGAACTCGGGAAGAAGCTGATGAAACTGGTAGACGAAACCCATCTCGGCGCGGCGCACGCGCGTGCGCTCGTCGTCGGTCATGCGCGCACAGTCTCGCCCGTTGATGAATACGTGGCCGCTGTCGGGCGTCTCCAGAAGACCCGCGATGTGCAGCAGCGTCGACTTGCCCGCACCCGACGGACCGACCAGCGCCACGGCCTCTCCCGGATAGAGCGCTGCGGACGCACCCTTGAGCACCGAGATGGCGCGGCCGGCCTGGTGGAATGTGCGCTGCAGGTTTTCGAGCCGCAGGACAGCAGTCATGGTCGACGATGTGTCCTGCATGGCCGCCTCACTCGTAGCGCAATGCTTCGACGGGATCGAGCCGCGAGGCCCGCCATGACGGATAGAGTGTCGCCAGCACCGACAGCACCAGCGCCATCATGACAATGGAAGCGGTCTCGTGCACGTCGATGTCGGCAGGCAGCCGCGTCAGATAGTACACGGTCGGGTCCATCAAGGTCGTGCCCGTGAGCCGCTGTACGAGCTGCCGGATCTCATCGATCCTCCAGCAGAAGACGATGCCGAGGACCAACCCGGCAATGGTGCCGACCACACCTATCGACGCACCGGTAATAAGGAACACGCGCATGATCGCGCCCTTGGTGGCGCCCATGGTGCGCAGGATGGCGATATCGCGCCCCTTGTCCTTCACCAGCATCATCAGGCCGGAAATGATGTTGAGCGCCGCCACCAGCACGATCAGAGACAAGATGATGAACATGACGTTGCGCTCGACCTCGAGCACCGTGAAAAAGGTCTCGTTGCGCTTGCGCCAGTCGGTCAAATGCAAGGTCGGGCCGGCTACCTCCTGCATGGGCCTCAGCATCTGGCCTATGCGCTCGGGATGCTCGACCACGACCTCGAGCACGTCCACCTGATCGGGCCGAGAGAAATACCGCTGTGCCTCGGTCAGCGGCATGAACACCATGGTTTTGTCATACTCCGACATGCCGAGCTCGAAAATCGCCGCCACGTTGTAGCGCTTGATGCGCGGCGCCGTGCCGAACGGTGTCGAGGCACCGCGCGGGGAGACGAGGGTTACGCTGTCACCGACATTGACACGCAACGAGTTGGCAAGCCGCATGCCGAGCGCGATGCCTTCCTGGCCATCGAAGCCATCGAGCGTCCCGTAGCGCACGTTATCGGCAACGAGCGGCAGTGACTTCAGACCTCCTTCGCTCAAGCCGCGCACCAGTCCCCCCAGCGTCTGCACGCTCGAGGAGATCATGGCCTGCCCTTCGATCAGCGGCATGGCGCTCTTGACGCCGGGCAGCGCCGCGATACGGCGCGCGGCCTCGGCGTAGTCGTTGAACGGGTCGCCAATCTTGTGCACGACGATGTGGCCGTTGAGCCCGAGGATCTTTTCGAACAGCTCATTGCGGAAGCCGTTCATCACCGCCATGACGATGATGAGCGTCGCCACACCCAGCATGATGCCGGCGAACGAGAAACCGGCAATGACCGAGATGAAGCCTTCCTTGCGCCGCGCACGCAGATAGCGCCGCGCCAGCATCCACTCGAAGAGAGCGAACGGCCGGGTATCGACTGCGGCAGGCATCCCCCACTCCTCGCTGGCGCTTGCTCTCTCGCTCAAACGAGTGCACGCGCCGTCTTGATCGTACTGACGAGTTGGCTCACGGCGGCTTCTGGCGACACCGTTTGGCGCGCACCACCCTTGCGCTCCTTCACTTCCACCTCGCCGCTTTTCAAGCCTTTCGGCCCCACGATCAGCTGCCAGGGTAGACCGATGAGGTCCATGGTCGCGAACTTGGCTCCGGCGCGCTCCTCTGTGTCGTCATAGAGCACATCCAGCCCGGCATTGCTCAGCTGCTGATAGAGTCCGGCGCAGGCCCTGTCGGTATCGGCATCGCCTGCCTTCAGATTGACAAGACCGATTTCGAAGGGCGCAACGGGCACCGGCCACACGCAACCGTCCTTGTCGTGGCTGGCCTCGATGATGGCGCCCGCAAGACGCGATACGCCCACGCCATACGACCCCATCTGCACCGCAACCATCTTTCCGTCCGGCCCCTGCACCTTGCAGTTCATGGGCTCGGAGTACTTGGTGCCGAAGAAGAAAATATGGCCAACCTCGATGCCGCGGGCCGAGACGCGCTTGTCGGCCGGGACCTCGCGGTCGAACCGCGCTGGATCGTGCTTCTCATCGGTTGCGGCGTATTGGCTCGTGAACCTGGCAATCAATGGGGACAGATCTGCATCGAAGTCCGTGTCGGCACCAGGCGCACTCGTCTCCACGAGATCCGCGTGACAGTACACTTGGCTCTCGCCCGTCTCAGCCAGAATGATGAATTCGTGACTGAGATCGCCGCCGATCGGACCTGTATCGGCCGCCATCGGAATTGACCTCAATCCCATGCGCGCAAACGTGCGCAAGTAGGCAACAAACATCTTGTTGTAGGAATGCCGCGCCGCCTCCGGCGTCAGATCGAACGTATACGCATCCTTCATCAGGAATTCTCGCCCGCGCATGACGCCGAAGCGAGGCCGCACCTCGTCCCGGAATTTCCACTGAATGTGATAGAGATTGCGCGGCAGGTCCTTGTAGCTCTTGACCCCATCCCGGAAGATCTCTGTAATCAGCTCCTCGTTCGTCGGACCATAGAGCATGTCGCGCTCGTGCCGGTCCTTGATGCGCAGCATCTCCTTGCCGTAATCGTCGTAGCGGCCCGACTGACGCCAGATGTCAGCCGACTGAATGGTCGGCATCAGGACCTCGATGGCGCCCGAGCGGTCCTGTTCCTCGCGCACGATCTGCTCGATCTTCTTGAGCACGCGAAATCCCAGGGGCAGCCAGGAGTAGATGCCGGCGCTGGCCTGGCGCACCATTCCGGTCCGCAGCATGAGCTGATGGGACACGATCTCGGCTTCCTTGGGCGTCTCGCGCAGCACCGGCAGGAAATAGCGGGAAAGGCGCATAGGACTTTTTCCGGATTGGCCGAAATGGGCTCGCCGAGAGATGCCGCGATAGCCCCGTCACCGGGAATAACCGCTATGCACAGCGGCAGGTGCCGGGAGGAGACTGGTGGCTAATAACCATTCGCTGCGGTGCTGGCAATGGTGCGGGACGGCGCGCCCGTGGGAAAGGCCGCCCGGCGGACCATACACAATGGATGCTGACAGCACCGGCATAGTTCGATATTGTGATTTTGTCGCAAAGGGAAACCGGTCGTGAAACCGCGTTTTGCCCAGGTCTAGGGAGACAGCAGCGGCGTAACCCTTGTCTGTTCGAGCAGGGGCGCAGCGGCGCAAGGTGGCGAAGACGAGCGGCGGATCGACCGAACGCTTGCAGTCATCCGGAAAATGCAAGTCTCGGGGCAAGGCTCAACGCCTTGCTCTTTTGTTTTTCTGCCCCTCACCGTGGACCGATGGGCAGCTTGTCGAAATCGATGATCTTCCAAACGAGCACGGCATAAATCAACGCAAATACCACCGCGGATATGAGCGTCGTCAGGCTGATGACGAGCAAAAACCTCGGCCGCACCGGCGCACTTGCCGGCGTGCCCGGAACAACAGCGCCTTCCTCGCCTTGTGTGCGCACACCAATCGGTAGGACGGCGAACAGCACCGTCCACCAGACAATGAAATAGATGGCAACGGCGAGCCCGATGCTCATTTCAGGCACCCATCTGCGTGCTCAAGCCTGCTCGAGCTCGACGAGCGTACCGCAGAAATCCTTCGGATGCAGGAACAGCACGGGCTTGCCGTGCGCACCGATCCTCGGCTCACCGTCGCCCAGCACCCGCGCTCCTTGCGCCTTCACCCGATCGCGCGCCGCGATGATATCGTCCACCTCGTAGCAGATATGATGGATGCCGCCGTCCGGGCTGCGTTCCAGGAACTTGGCGATTGGCGAATTCGCGCCCAAAGGTTCGAGCAGCTCGATCTTGGTATTGGGCAGCGTGATGAACACAGTCGAGACGCCGTGCTCGGGCTGTGCCACCTTCTCCGAAACTGCCGCACCCAGCGTCTGCCGATAAACCTCGACCGCCGCCTCCATGTTACGCACGGCGATCGCCACGTGATTGAGCCGTCCGATCAAGTGCACCTCCTGCCGGTCAGCGCCGCTTTCCGTCTCCCATGCGCGCAACTGGAAGATCGATGCGCAGGGAACCAGTTAAGCGCTAAGGCTTCACATCCATCACTGACACCATGACCTTGGCGATGGGCTTCTTGCCCCACTGCTCGTTGATAGCGGCGCGCACTGCCCGCCGGATGGCATCGCGCACCATTTCGGGATCGCGGCGTCGTGACGCCGGTATGCTCTCGATCGTGCCATCAACGGCATCGAGGGCAATGTCGATCATGGCCTTGCCATCCACCGTCTCCGAGGGAATACCGTCTAGCACCACCTCCGGCTCCACCAGAACATCGCCGCGGCGTGACAGAACAACCGATACGACGACGATACCCACGAACGACAGTTTTCGGCGCTGACGGACCGGCCCTTCGTCTGACGGCACGATGAGCCGTCCGTCCCGGAACAGCCGCCCCACGGGGGCTTCATCGACAATCGCGACAGGCCCCGGCGCCAGCTCGACCATTTCGCCATTAATCGGGGTGAGAACCTGCGCGACGCCGGCCTCACGGGCAAGCCTGGCATGCTCCTTGAGATGACGCACCTCGCCATGCATGGGAATTGCGATCCGCGGTTTGACCCAGGCATACATCTGCTTGAGCTCCTCCCGGCGCGGATGTCCGGTCACGTGCACCAACGCGTCGGTATCCGTGACGATGTCGCAGCCCATTCGAGCGAGCGCGTTCTGAATGCGCCCGACGGCCTTCTCGTTGCCGGGGATAGTGCGCGAGGAAAAGATGATCGTATCTTCCTTGCCGAGCGAGATCTCCGGATGCTCGCTCTCAGCAATGCGCGCCAGCGCCGCGCGCGGCTCGCCCTGACTGCCAGTCACGAGCGCCAGCACCTTGTCGGCATCGAGGTGGGAGAACTCCTGCTGATCGAAATACCGGAAATCCTGCGGCAAGTATCCGGTATCGATCGCCACCTGAATGATGCGATGCATCGCGCGCCCAGCAACCACGAGATGCCGGCCTGCCCCACGCGCAGCTTCCGCGATGGCCTTGATGCGCCCGACATTCGAGGCAAAGGTCGTGACTGCGACGCAGCGCTGGGCTCCTTTGACGATACGCGCCAACGAGCGTGCGACGTCGCTCTCCGACGGGGACCGCCCATCACGAAAAGCATTGGTGGAATCGCACACGAGCGCCAGAACGCCCTCACCACCGGCAGCCGCGATCTTCGCTTCGTCGGCGGGCGGCCCGAGAACCGGGCTCGGGTCCAGCTTCCAGTCCCCAGTGTGGAATACAGTGCCATGCGGGGTGCGGAGCAACAGCCCATTGGGCTCGGGGATCGAGTGAGCCATAGTGACCAACTCGACATCGAACGGCCCCACCGTGAAGCGCCGGCCCATCTCGACCTCATGGATCGGCAGCTTGAGCCTGCCGCCGAACTCGGCGAGCTTGGCCTTCAGCAACGCGGCCGTAAACGGTGTCGCGTATATCGGCGCCTGCAGCCTTGGCCACAGCTCGATCACAGCGCCGAAGTGATCTTCGTGCGCGTGCGTGAGCACGATCCCTGCGAGATCGCGCGCGCGCTCCTCGATGAAGCGCAGGTCCGGCAGGATGACATCGACCCCCGGATCGAACTCACCTTCTGGGAAAGTGATGCCGAGATCGACCATGAGCCAACGATGGCGATCCTCGCGCCCGAGCCCGTAGAGATAGCAGTTCATGCCGATCTCGCCGAGCCCGCCGAGAGCCAGGAACACGAGCCCGTCCCGGCTGCTCGCGTGATTGTGCTGGGGACCGGCCATTCGCCTCTCTCAAGTTCCGGACTGGCGGGACACCACCGTCACATCGCCAAACGTGAAGCGGCGCGCGCATCCTTCTGCATCCCTCAACAGTAGAGATCCGTCGGCGTCGAGCCCCGCAAAGCGGCCTTCGATACGGCCGCCACCGGCATTAATGGCAAGGTTTTCGCCTTCTGGCCCGGCGCGCTCCAGCCATGCCGTGCGGATCGCAGCGAAACCGTTACCGCGATCCCACACTGCAAGCCACCGGCAAATACATGCATCGAGGACATCGAGAGCCGCTTCCGGCTCGAGATCGATGCCGTGAGCGGAAAGATGCGTGGCAGCCTGCCCGGACTGCGCAGGCGAGGACGCGAGGTTGATGCCGATCCCCAATATCGCCAGCGGCGCGCCATCTCGGCCGGCGATGCTTTCGGCCAGAACACCGGCGACCTTCGCACCCCCCATGAGAACGTCGTTCGGCCATTTCAGGCGCAACCCCGGCGGTCCAGCGCCCGAAGAACCAATCGCGTCGTGGGCGGCAATGCCAGCCAAAAGCGAGAGCTGATGCACCGTTGCGGGCGTACATCGCGGCGCAAAGAGCAAGCTCGCATAGAGATTGCCGCGCGGTGAAACCCAAGAGCGGCCGGAACGGCCGCGGCCCTGCATCTGCACGTTGGCGCTCAGCCAGAGCGGCCCCGTTTCGCCCGCGAGCGCCCGCCGCATTGCCTCACTGTTGGTCGAATCGATCTCGTCGAGAACTTCGACGCGCGCTGTCCAATGTGTTGACGCGCCCTCGGGCATCCGGCCTCAGAACAAGGACTTGGCTGCAACCGCGGCAGCATCGACGAGCGGCGCAGGCCACACAACATAGAGGAGAACGAGTAGCGCAGTCAGCGCCATGAGCACGCTCTCCTTGGCGTTCGGAACGAGAAACCTCTCCTGTGGCGCATCGAAGAACATGATCTTGACGATGCGCAGGTAATAGTAGGCACCGATCACGCTGGCGATCACGCCGATAACGGCGAGCGTATAGAACCCCGCAGCAATCGCCGGCAGAAATACGTAGAACTTCGCCCAGAAGCCGGCCAGCGGTGGGATGCCGGCCAGCGAGAACATGAACACGGCCAGCGCGAACGCCATCGGCAGGTTCGTCTGCGCCAGACCCGACAGGGCGGCAATATCCTCGACAGGACCGTCACTGCGCCGCATCGACAGAATGCAGGCGAATGCGCCCAGCGTCATGACCACGTAGATGGCCATGTAGATGAGCACGCCCTGCGCGCCCTCCGTGGTACCTGCTGCAAGTCCGACCAGCGCATAGCCGACGTTGGCAATGGAGGAGTACGCCATCAGCCGCTTGATATTGGTCTGGCCGATGGCGGCGAAGGCCCCGAGCAGCATGGAGGCCACGGCCAGGAACACTATGATCTGCTGCCATTGCGGCTTTACCCCAGGGAAGGCGGCGCCCAGCACCCGCAACAGCAACGCCATCGCCGCGACCTTTGGTGCCACGGCGAAGAAGGCCGTAACGGGAGTGGGTGCGCCTTCGTAGACATCGGGTGTCCACATGTGGAAGGGCACGGCTGCGATCTTGAAAGCGATACCGACCAGTAGAAAGACCAGACCGAAGATCAGGAGCAGGTTCTCAGCAGCGCCCTGCGCGTTGGCGGCGGCCGCGATGGTGGTGAAGCTGGTCGAGCCGGCGAACCCGTAGATGAGCGAGGCGCCGTAGAGGAGCATGCCGGAGGACAGCGCCCCGAGCACGAAATACTTAAGCCCCGCCTCGCTCGAGCGCACGTCGTCGCGGCGGAATGCGGCCACCACGTAGAGTGCCAGGCTCTGCAGCTCCAGCCCAAGGTAGAGGGCAATCAGGTCGTTGGCCGAGATCATCAGCAGCATGCCGGCGGTCGCCAGCAGCACCAGCACGGGATACTCGAACTTGAGGTTGTCCCGGCTCTCGAACTCGTTGAAGGCCAGCACCAGTGCGCCGGCCGCTCCGATCAGCGTCAGGATCTTCATGAAGCGGGCAAAGGCGTCGACCGTGAATGCGCTGTCCAGCACGATGCGTGCGTCGGGCTGACGCAACAACAGGACAGCGGCGGCAATCAGCACCGCTACCCCCAGCCAGGTGGCGATCCGGGCCTCGTCCTGGGTCTCGGGCCTGAATACGCCATACATGAGCAGGCCCATGGCCGCCAGGACGATCAGGATCTCCGGCCACAGCGGCGCATAGGCGGCAAGCTCGTTCATCGTTGCGTGCCTCCGGCACGGTCAGCCGGCGGTAGCGCGGCCTGGCGCGCCGTCTTCACGGCAGTCTCGTAGTTCGCCACCAGCTTCTTGACCGAGACGGCGGTGACGTCGAGCAGCGGCGCCGGATAGAAGCCGAAAAATATCGTGAGCACCACGAGGGGCGCCATCACTGCGATCTCGCGCACGTTCATGTCAGCGATCCCGCGCAAGCTCGGCTTCTCCAGCGGGCCGAAGATCATGCGCCGATAAAGCCACAGGGCATAGCACGCCGACAGGATCACTCCCGTCGTTGCCAGGAAGGCCAGCCAGGTGTTGACCTTGAAGGCGCCGATCAGGGTCAGGAACTCGCCGATGAAACCGCTGGTGCCCGGCAAGCCGACATTGGCGAGCGTGAACACCATGAAGCAGAAGGCATAGATCGGCATGCGGTTGACCAGACCGCCATAGGCGTCGATTTCGCGCGTGTGCATGCGGTCGTAGACGATTCCCACGCACAGGAAGAGCGCAGCCGAGACGAGGCCATGCGAGAGCATCTGGAAGATGGCTCCGTCCACGCCCTGATGCGTGAAGGTAAAGATGCCCATCGTCACGTAGCCCATGTGCGCCACCGACGAGTAGGCGATCAACTTCTTCACGTCCTCCTGCGCCAACGCCACCAGCGACGTGTAGACGATGGCGACGATCGACAGCACGAAGACGAATGGCGCCAGATCTTGGCTCGCCAACGGGAACATCGGCACGGAGAAGCGCAGGAAGCCGTAGCCACCCATCTTGAGCAGAATGGCGGCAAGGATTACGGAACCGGCGGTCGGCGCCTCGACATGCGCGTCGGGCAGCCATGTGTGCACGGGCCACATGGGCATCTTCACCGCGAACGAGGCGAAGAACGCCAGCCACAGCCACCACTGCATCCCGGCGGGGAAGGCCGTCGTCATCAGCGTCGGTATGTCGGTCGTACCGGCGTGCAGGTACATGGCCAGCAGGGCCAGCAGCATCAGCACGCTGCCGAGCA
Organism: uncultured Alphaproteobacteria bacterium; assembly: GCA_963840425.1. Taxonomy (GTDB): domain Bacteria; phylum Pseudomonadota; class Alphaproteobacteria; order Rhizobiales; family Hyphomicrobiaceae; genus CADEFX01. The sequence continues at coordinate 137,305 of CAWIYZ010000035.1, forward strand.
GCGTGTAGAGAAAGAACTTGAAGCTGGCATAGACGCGCCGGGCGCCGCCCCACACCCCGATGATCAGGAACATCGGGATCAGCCCGCCCTCGAAAAACAGATAGAAGAGCACGAGATCCAGCGCACAGAAGACGCCGATCATCAGCGTCTCGAGCAGCAGGAATGCGATCATGTATTCCTTGACGCGCTCCTCGATCAACTCCCAGCTCGCCAGGATGCACAGCGGCATCAAAAATGTGGTCAGAATCACGAACAGCATCGAGATGCCGTCGACGCCGAGTTTGTACTTGATCGGACCGAGCCAAGCCCGCTCCTCCACGAACTGGAAGGCGGCGCTGGACTTGTCGAATTCCCACCAGATCAGAAGGGACACAGCGAACGTGGCGAGCGTCGTCCACAGCGCGATCCAACGCGCGTTCTGCTTGGCTTCGGCATTCTGCGTGGCAATGATAAGCGCGCCTACCGCGGGCAGGAACGTGACGAGCGAGAGCAGGTTGCCGCCGGCAAAGCTCATCGCACACCCCCACCGCTGAACATGAACCAGGTGATCAGCGCGGCAAGCCCAATAAGCATGGCGAAGGCATAGTGATAAACATAGCCCGACTGCAGCCGCACGAACTCTGGCCGTGACGCGGCCAACGCCGTTCGCCGTACCATCGATGATGCCATCGATAGTGGCGCCATCACCCCCTCGCCACAGCGCCCGGCCGATGGCCATCGCGGGGCGCACGAAAAGCCAGTCGTAGAGCTCGTCGAAGTACCACTTGTTGAGGAAGAACAAATAGAGCGGCCGCAGCGCTCTCGCTGTCGCATCCGGCAGCCATGGTGCTCGGATATAGTAGAGCCAGGCGATGGCCGCACCAGTCAGCATAGCCGCGAATGGCGCCCAGTAGACCCACTCGGGCACCTCGTGCATGGCATGCAGGATGTGGTTGTTGGGGCCTTCCAACAGCGCCTTGCCCCAGAACTCCTTGTAGTGATGCCCGACAAAGAAGCCGGCGAACACGACGCCGGACAGAACCGAGCCGACCGCCAGCAGATAGAGTGGCACCATCATGACGTGCGGGCTCTCGTGCGCGTGCTCATGTGTATGGTGATCGCCGCGCGGCGCACCATGAAACGTCATGAAGATCAGGCGCCATGAATAGAACGACGTCATCAGCGCCGCGGTCACCAGCAGCCAGAACGCATAGTTGCCGGGTGTGTGTGCCGCGAATGCTGCCTCGATGATGGCGTCCTTGGAGTGGAAGCCTGCGAAGCCGGCCAAGTGTGGGATGCCGACGCCGGTCAGCGCCAGCGTACCGATGAGCATCACGCCGTAGGTGAGTGCGATCTTGTCCTTGAGACCACCCATGTTGCGCATGTCCTGCTCGTGGTGCATGGCGTGTATCACCGAGCCGGCCCCGAGGAACAGCAGCGCCTTGAAGAAGGCGTGCGTGAAGAGATGGAAGATACCAGCCGCGTAAGCACCAACGCCGCAAGCCACAAACATGTAGCCGAGCTGCGAGCATGTCGAATAAGCGATGACGCGCTTGATGTCGTTCTGCACCAGGCCGACGGTGGCGGCGAAGAAGGCGGTCACGGCGCCGACCAGCGTTACCACTTGCAGCGCCACGGGCGCATACTCGAACAGGGGTGACAGGCGCGCGACCATGAACACACCGGCCGTCACCATGGTGGCCGCGTGGATGAGCGCGGAGACCGGGGTCGGTCCCTCCATGGCATCCGGCAGCCAGGTGTGCAGCAGGAACTGCGCCGACTTACCCATCGCGCCGAGGAACAGCAGGAGGCACAGGCACGTCAGGATGTCGACCTGGTAACCGAGGAACTCCATGGTCTGGCCGGCCTTCGACGGCGCATCTGCGAATATCTGATCCAGACTGATGCTCTGGAACATGGCGAACACGCCGAAGATCCCCAGCGCGAAGCCGAAATCGCCGACGCGATTGACGATGAAGGCCTTGATGGCGGCCGCGTTGGCCTCGGGCTTCAGGTACCAGAATCCGATCAGCAGATAGGAGGCGAGACCCACGCCTTCCCAGCCGAAGAAGAGCTGCAGCAGGTTGTCGCTCGTCACCAGCATCAGCATGGCGAACGTGAACAGCGACAGATAGGCGAAAAAGCGCGGCCTGTGCGGATCCTCGTGCATGTAGCCGATCGAATAGATGTGCACGAGCGACGAAACGGTCGTCACGACCACCAGCATAACGGCGGTCAGCGTGTCGACGCGAATGCCCCAGGAGACATCGAGATCGCCCGAGGTCACCCAGCGCACAAGTGTGACCTTGGCGGTCTCATGCCCGAACCCGACCTGCCAAAAAACGATCCAGGACAGGATCGCCGATATGACCAAGAAGCCGCTGGTGACGAGCTCCGCGGGTCGGGGCCCAATGAAGCGGCCGAAGAAGCCGGCGACAATGGCGCCGAGGATCGGCAGGAAGACGATGGCTTGATAGATCATCGGCCCGGCTGCCCTAACCCTTCATCATGTTGATGTCTTCGACCGCGATCGAGCCGCGGTTGCGGTAGTAGACGACGACGATGGCGAGCCCGATGGCCGCCTCGCCGGCAGCCACCGTCAGCACGAACAGCGCGAAGATCTGGCCGACCAGGTCACCGAGGAAGTGCGAGAACGCCACAAGGTTGATGTTGACCGCCAGCAGCATCAGCTCGATCGACATCAGGATGACGATGACGTTGCGGCGATTGAGGAAGATGCCGAAAATGCCGAGCGTGAACAGCACGGCGCCGACAGTCAGATAGTGGCTGAGACCTATGGTCATGAGATTGCGCGCCCTGCCCTCACCGCTGCGCTTCCGGAACGGTGGACGCTCCCGGTCCAACTTTGACGACCTCAACGGCCGCCATCGGCGTGCGTGCGTTCTGCGCGGCGATGGACTGCCGCCTCACGCTGGCCTTGTGCCGCAGCGTCAGCACGATGGCGCCAATCATGGCGACCAGCAGAATCAGTCCAGCGGCCTGGAAGAAGAGAACGTACTTCGTATAGAGGACGCGCCCGATCGCCTCGGTATTGGTCAGGCCGGAGCCCATCGTCGGCACCGGCACGGCCCCCTGCCCTGTCTGCAACGGACCCGTCAGCCGGAAGCCCACCACCATGATGAGCTCGATAAGAAGAATGATACCGACCAGCGCGCCCAGCGGCGCGTTGCGGAAGAAGCCTTGCCGCAAGGCGGCAAAGTCCACGTCCAGCATCATCACCACGAACAGGAACAGCACGGCCACCGCGCCGACGTAGACCACGACCAGAATCATGGCCAGGAATTCGGCCCCCAGCAGTACGAACAGGCCCGCCGAATTAAAGAAGGCCAGGATCAGCCACAGCACCGCATGCACGGGATTGCGCGCGGTGATGACCATGAAGCCGGCGGCCACCGTGGCGCCGGCGAACAGGTAGAAGAAAAGTGGCGCCAGAGTCATTGAGCCACCTCCAACGCCTGCGCATTCCCCTCCCCCCTGTGGGGAGGGGTTAGGGGTGGGGGGACTCCCTGTGTCTGCCGCTCTGCGATCCCCCCCTCCCTGTCCCTCCCCCACCCGGGGGGAGGGGACCACTCGGCGCACATGTGCATCGTCATCTCATCGATACGGCGCATCGAGCGCCATGTTCTTGGCGATCTCGCGCTCCCAGCGATCGCCGTTGGCGAGCAACCGCTCCTTGTCGTAGTAGAGTTCCTCACGCGTCTCGGTGGCGAACTCGAAGTTGGGGCCTTCCACAATCGCATCCACTGGACAGGCCTCCTGGCACAGGCCGCAATAGATGCACTTCACCATGTCGATGTCGTAGCGCGTGGTACGGCGCGTGCCGTCGTTGCGGCGCGGCCCGGCCTCGATGGTGATGGCTTGCGCCGGACAGATTGCCTCGCACAGCTTGCAGGCGATGCAGCGCTCCTCGCCGTTGGGATAGCGCCGCAATGCATGCTCGCCGCGGAAGCGGGGGGAGAGGGGGCCCTTCTCGAAGGGATAGTTCAGCGTCTTCTTGGGCGCGAAGAAGTAGCGCATCGTCAAGAAGAACGCCGAGACGAACTCCGTGAGGAAGAGGGATTTGACGACTTGTCCGACCGCGGCCATGAGCGATCCCTACTGCGCGAGATTGGCGTACTGAAGCACGCCCGCCACCACTGCGACCATGAGGAGTGACAGCGGGAGAAACACCTTCCAGCCGAGCCGCATGAGCTGGTCGTAGCGATAGCGCGGCACCATGGCCTTGACCATGGCGAACATGAAGAACACCAGCACCACCTTGGCCAGGAACCAGAACACGCCCGGCACCCAGGTGAACGGCACCATGTCGAGCGGCGGCAGCCAGCCGCCCAGGAACAGGATGGCGGTCAGCGCGCACATGGTGACGATGGCCACGTACTCGCCCAGCATGAAGAGCAGGTAGGGCGTGGAGGAGTATTCCACCATGAAGCCCGCAACCAGCTCGCTTTCCGCCTCGACCAGGTCGAACGGCGGCCGGTTCGTCTCGGCCAGTGCCGAGATGAAGAACACCACGAACATAGGCAGCAGGGGCAGCCAATACCAGTCGAGAAACGAGTTGGGCAGGCCCAACTTGGTGCCTATCCCGCTCTTCTGCGCGGTGACGATATCGCTCATGTTCAGTGAGCCGACACAAAGCAAGACCGTGATGATAACGAAGCCGATGGAGACCTCATAGGAGACCATCTGCGCCGCGGAGCGCAGGGAGCCCAGGAACGGATACTTCGAGTTGGAGGCCCAGCCGCCCATGATGACGCCATAGACGCCGAGCGACGATATCGCGAACAGGTAGAGAATGCCGACGTTGAGGTCAGAGATCACCCATCGGCCCCAACTGTTTTCCGAAATGGGAATGACAGCCCAGGCCGCCAGCGCCAGCACCGCAGTCACCAGCGGCGCCAGCAGGAAGACGCCCTTGTCCGCGCCGGCGGGGATGACCGGCTCCTTCAGCACGAACTTGAGAAGATCGGCGAACGACTGCAGCAGCCCGAAGGGACCGACCACGTTGGGCCCACGCCGCATTTGCACGGCCGCCCACACCTTGCGATCGAGCAGCAGCAGGAAGGCAATGATGATAAGCAGGGAGGTGAGGAGCAGCACGCTCCACAACACCAACACCAGTAGGGGCCAGACGTAGCCCTGCCAGATGTCCAACCAGGACCAGGCGCTATCCATGCGTTCCCGTGGCTCCCTGCTGGAAGCTCTTCTTGAGCGCGCTCATTTCTGCCATGACGGCCGAGGCCCGCGCGATCGGATTGGTGAGGTAGAAATCGCTGATCGCAGAGCTGAACGGCTCCGAGCCGATGCTTGCACTTCGCGCTGCCAGTGCATCCACCCCAGATCGTTCCGCTGGTGTCACCGTGTCCAGGCGCGCCAGCGCCGGCGCCACCTTGTACATGGCGGCACGCAGCGCCGACAGCGTGTCGTAGGGCAGGGTCTTGCCCATGACGCCCGACAGCGCGCGCAGAATGGTCCAATCTTCCTTGGCCTCGCCCGGTGCAAATACGGCTTTGGCGATTGTCTGAGCACGCCCTTCGAAATTGACGTACGTAGCGGTCTTTTCGGTGTAGGCAGCGCCGGGAAGAATCACATCGGCCCGGTGGGCGCCAGCATCTCCGTGCGTCCCCTGATAGATGACGAAGGCACCGCCGAGCTTGCTCATGTCGAGCTCGTCGGCGCCGAGCAGAAAAACAACGTCGAGTTTGCCGGCGCTTGCCGCTGCCGTCATGCCCGCGACGTCGAGACCACGGTCCTCCGGCACGAAGCCGAGATCCAGACCTGCTACGCGCGAGGCGGCCGTATGCAGGACGTTGAAGGCATTCCAAGCCGCGTCCTTGCCTAGCGAGACTTCATTGGCCAGACGCGCCGCCAACGCCAGCACAGCAGCACCATCGGACCGTGCCGCTGCTGCAGCACCAACGATGATCATTGGTTGCTTCGCCTGTCTCAGAACACCGGAGAACGCGTGCTGACCGGATGCAACATCCTTCAGCGTCTGCGGTCCAGCCCCTAGATAGACAGCATCGTATGTGAGCGGCACGCGGGGGCCGATCACCCCAACGCTCAGCCCGCCCTTTGTCCAGCGCTTGCGGATGCGCGAGTTGAGGACTGCGGCCTCCGTTCGCGGATCGGTGCCGATCAGGAGGATCGCGTCCGCCTGCTCGATGCGGGCGATGGTCGTGTTGAAGAGATAGCTGGCGCGGCCCAGCTTCGGATCGGCTTTGGCGCCATCCTGCCGGCAGTCGAGATTCCTGACGCCCAACCGCCCCATAAGATCTTTGAGCGCGAACATCTCCTCGGCGCCGGCCAGATCTCCGGCGATGGCACCGATCCGCGCCGCGTCGGTGGCGTTGAGCTTGTCGGCAACGACACGCAACGCCTCGTCCCAACTCGCCGCCTCGAGCTTGCCGTTCCGGCGAACGTACGGCTGGTCGAGACGCTGTGTTCTCAGGCCATCGGCGATGAAGCGCGTCTTGTCGGAGATCCACTCCTCGTTTACGGCATCGTTGTTGCGCGGAAGAATGCGCAATACCTCCCGCCCACGCGCATCGACGCGGATCGCCGAGCCCATGGCATCCATGACGTCGATCAACTCCGTCTTGCGCAGCTCCCAGGGTCGATAGATGAAGGCCCAAGGTCTGTGGGTCAGGGCGCCCACCGGGCAAAGATCGGTGACGTTGGCGGACATCTCCGACAGCATCCCGTGCTCGAGGTAGGTCGTGATTTCCATATCCTCGCCGCGACCGATGGCGCCGAGCTCCTCGACGCCTGCCACCTCGGTCATGAAACGCACACAGCGCGTACACTGAATGCAGCGGTTCATGGCCGTCTTGATCAGCGGCCCCAGGTACTTCTCCTCGACCGCGCGCTTGTTCTCGTGATAGCGCGACCCGCCAATGCCATATGCCATGGCCTGGTCCTGGAGGTCGCACTCACCGCCCTGGTCGCAGATCGGGCAGTCGAGCGGGTGGTTGATGAGGAGGAATTCCATCACTCCCTCGCGCGCCTTCTTCACCATCGGGCTGCGCGTGCTGATCACCTTTGGCGAACCGTCCTTGTTCGGTGGCAGATCATTGACGCCCATGGCGCAGGAAGCGACCGGCTTCGGCATGCCCTGCACCTCGATCAGGCACATGCGGCAGTTGCCGGCGATCGACAGGCGCTCGTGGTAGCAGAAGCGGGGGATCTCGACGCCTGCCTGCTCACAGGCCTGGATCAGCGTGATGCCGTCCTCGACCTCGATGGGCGCGTCGTCGATGATGAGTTGTTTGGGCATATCCTAGCTCTGTCGCGCCCCGTAGGCGGCCACGAAACATGTCGATGATTTCGCGGGCAGTCTGTCGACACTTGGGAGAGCGTCTACATCGTTCCGACGTTCCTCTCAACCAGTGTTTGCATGCTTGCATTCCTGTTTTCGGCGGACATTACGTGCCCGCGACGGCCGTCACAAGCGCGCATGCGGACTATCTTGGTAGTCATTCCGCCTCAGCCCGCATGGGCACAGGTTGTTGGCTCGACGGCCAAACCCTGCGCACCAGCATGATGAGGCCCGGCAGGAACACGAGATCGGCAACGAGCGATGCCACGAGCGTCGTGCCGCACACAAAACCGAACGTCCGCAGCGAAGGCAAATCGGAGAACACGGTAACGCCCAAGCCGAATGCCAGGACGATCGTGGTCAGGATAATGGCCGGCCCGACCAGCACACGCGCGCGGCGGATAGCTAGCTCTGGGCGGCTCTCCTGCTTTTCCTCTATGCGCAGTCGATTGAAGAAGTGGATGAGGGCATCGATGGCCAGGCCGAACACAACGAGCAGCGCCACCACCGAGGCGAATTCGAGCCCATCGCCCATAACCCACAAAAGCGCTCCGGAGGCAGCAACGGGAAAGAGGCCGGGCAGCAGGCTGACGAGTGACACGAAGACCGACCGGAACGCCAATCCGAGGAGCAGCGAGGCAAAAGCCACGCAGATAGGCAGCGCCTCGTTCAGCTGAGAGATCATGCGCGCGCTGTTGCGCGCGGCAATGGCCGGCAGACCAGTCACCGAGATGCTGAAATCAGGATGGGCTTTGCGCACACCATCCAGCGCGTGATCGATCTTCTCGACGACGGGAAGGATCCGGCTCGAATCCACATCCGGCAACCGGCCAGTCACCAGCACAGCGTCCTGCTCCTTAGTGATGAAGCGCTGCACCAAGTGCTCCGGCAGAATGCCGACGTATTTCTGCACCGTCTCGATGCGGTCGTCTCCAGCGTCCCGCAACCAGCGCCGCAGGCTTTCCAGCGACCAGACATTGCCGAGCCCCGCCTGCGTCTCGAGCACCTCGTGCGCCTTGGCGATCACCTCGAGCGGGCGCGGCGAAAACAGTGAGTGCCCGCCCTTCCACTCGATCATAATGTGCACGGGACTGGCGCCGGTGAGCTTTTCGTCGAGCCGACCCGTTGCCTGCAGCGCCTGCTCGCGATCGGGCACTTGATCGGCCAGCCTGTAGCGCGGCTCGAGTTGCAGATAGGCGTAGCCGCAGAGAATGAACGCGGCGACCGCAACGGTTGTCGTCAGGAGCGGCCAACGCACGACGCGATCGACGATCCAACCGACGAATTCGCCGAGGCTGTCCATCAGCCCATCGGCCGGCGTGCGATCCCGGGCCAAAGCCGCTTCGTTGCGAATGAGCAAGAGGGCCAACACCGGCAGCACGAGGATCACGGCGACGAAAGAGACGATGGTGGACAGCACGCCTGCAAGGCCGAATGTGCGGATGAGCCCGGACTGTGAAAACAGCAGCGCACCGAAAGACAAGAGCGCGGTGCCGTGCGCAAGCACGCACGCCGGCCCAACCACGCGCACCGCAAACTTCACCGCCTCGGTGCGGCTGTCGCCCTCACGCAGCCGGATGCGGATGGCCGAGACCATCTGCATGCTGTCGGCAAAGCCCATCACCATGACCAGCGGTGTCATGACATTGAGAAACAGGTTAAGGCGGAAATCGAGCCAGCCAAGCAGACCCAACGACCAAAGCACAGCCAGCACCGGCGGTAGCGCCGCAGCCAGCATCAACGATACGCGCCTGAAGAACACGACCGCGATGATGGCCCCGAACAAGAGCCCCAGGCCGTTGTAGACGATCTGATCGCGCTCCACCGCGTTGCGGATCTCGAGCTGCATCACGGGAGCCCCGGTGAGTTGCACCTTGAGCCCGGAACCTTGCAACCCCTTCTCCACCGCCTCGCGGATATTACCGATGACCTCCCTCGCTCCTCTCTCCTTCACGACCTCCCGATCAAGCGCAATGACGGCAAGGGCCAATGTGCCATCCGGAGAAAGGAATTTGCCTTTCACGACCTCGTTGTCGGCAAGCTGTCGTATGGCCTCGTCGTAGGCACTCCCCTCGGGCAGCGGGTCCTGCACGATGGGCGGCGCATAGCCTGTCGCGTCCGGCTTGCCGCGCGCCGATAGCATCGACACCAGGCCATTGACACCGTCAGCGAGTTGAAGGTCCACGATCGTCTGGGCGAACGCTTCGAGTTGCGGCCGCTTGAGCAGGTCCCGCCCCTCGACTACGACCAGGACATCGTACTCGCTCGATGGGAAGCGCTTGTCGATTTCCTCGTACTGGCGGAACTCTGGCGTGTCGGTGCGGAACAGTTCTGACAGCGAATCATCCACCTTGAGCCGCAGCACGCCCGCGAGCGCAATGCCACTCAGCAGCACCACCAAAACTGCCGCAAGCGCGGGGGACTTGAGCGCAATTAAGCCTAGTCGCTCCAGCCCCAGCGTGAAGGCAAAGGTATCCCTTGGCTCGCTTGGGTCAGCCATCCGTCCCACCGATAGGCCGGGCATGCGCCCGTTTCACTGGCTCGCACCCGAGCCAGATGCATATTCCCCCGCCCGGCACGGAATCAGGTGCCGGGTGGATGCTGCAACGGCGCTTTCCCGACCGCAAGGGTAAGCACTGCCGCAAGCGTCAACACTTGGCACCGAATGAGCCACGTACCGGCCCAAAAGTTACACCGTATGTATATTTGCCCATCCCGGGTTCTGATATACGCCCATGCGCCAGCTTGCGGGCTGGCCTGTCGCCATAAGCGTTAGGGGATGGCTATGCCCGACAAGACGTTGGACACCAAGGGCCTCAATTGTCCGTTGCCGATTCTGAAGGTCAAGAAAGCGATCCGAGAGGTGCCCGTCGGAGGCACGCTCGAGGTGCTGGCGACGGACCCTGGCTCCGTCGAGGACTTCCGGGCCTTTTGTCGCCAAACCAAACACGAGCTTGTCGAGCAGGCGGAGGCAGCCGGCACGTATCGCTTTCTCATCAAGCGCACAACATGACCAGCGCTTCACATCTTGCCAAGTGCGCCATCACGGTCATGATCAAGGCAGTAATGCGCTGACAAGGTTTGGGCATGGCACAGATAAAAACACGTGTTCTCGGTCGCAGCGGGCTCAAGGTGTCCGAGTTCTGCCTTGGCACCATGATGTTCGGCGGACAGACCGGAGAGGCTGAAGCCCAGCGCATCGTCGACCATGCCGCCGACAACGGCGTCAACTTCATCGACACCGCTAACGTCTATGAGAAAGGTCGCTCCGAGGAGGTTACGGGTAGAATCATCAAGGCCAAACGCGATCACTGGGTCCTCGCCAGCAAGGTTGCGCAGCCGACCGGCCCAGGCGCCAACGATCGCGGTCTGTCGCGCCGCCACGTCTTTTCGGCCGTGGATGCCTCGCTCCGGCGCCTCGGGGCCGACTACATCGACATGCATTACATTCACCGGGTCGATCGCAATGTGCCGTGGGAGGAGGTGGCGACAACGTTCGGCGACCTGATCCGTGCCGGCAAGCTGCGCTATTGGGGTTTGTCCAACGTGCGCGCCTGGCACATACCCACCATCATGGCGGCCTGCCGTGAGGTCGGATCGCCGGGGCCAGTGGTGCTGCAGCCGTACTACAACCTCATGAATCGGATGCCGGAGATAGAGGTTTTGCCGGCGGCGCAGGCGGCAGGTCTGGGCGTTGCCTCCTACAGCCCTCTGGCGCGCGGCGTGCTGTCCGGCAAGTACCAGCCCGGCAGCAATGCTCCGCCCGATACGCGCGCCGGGCGCAACGACAGGCGCATCCTGGAGACAGAGTGGCGGCCCGAGTCGCTCACCATCGCTCAGAAGCTGAAGGCACACGCAGAAAAGCGAGGCGCCACACTCGTCGATTTCGCCATCGCTTGGTTGCTCAACAACCGCGCGATCACGTCAGTGATCGCCGGGCCGCGCACGTTCGAGCAATGGACCAGCTATTTTGGAGCACTTGAGTACAAATGGACACCCGAGGACGAGGCGCTGGTGAACAGCTTGGTGCCGCCAGGGCACCCCTCGACACCGGGCTACACCGATCCCAACTACCCGATCGAAGGCCGCTTTCCTGCAATCGGGTGACCGGTCGACTGTCTGCGCCTTCGCTTGACACACGCGGGTCGGCGCCACCATAAGTGGCGCCTAATGATCGACCAGGGCGCGTAGCTCAGCGGTAGAGCACTCCCTTCACACGGGAGGGGTCACAGGTTCGATCCCTGTCGTGCCCACCATCCTCGCTGTCTTGGAAAGCGCTCGGGTCTATCACGCAGCGGTGCCGACCCGATTCGCCATCTCGCTGAGGGCAGTTGGCAACGCCGGACTCTCCTCCTTCAAGAAGCGAAGCAGCGCTCGCTCATTTTGGTTGGCAGCATCCCGTCGCGCCCGAGACGGTCAGCCAGCCAGGCTGCATCCACGTCCTCCACCTTCTCACCCGTAATGATCTCGAGCCGCTGCCGCTCGAGCTTGGCAAGCGCCTGCTCTTCATTCGATTGCAGACGGTAGGTTCCCCAGATGGTGCTTGCCCCTGACGACAGCATACCACCGAGAAATCCACCCACTCGGGCTCGCGCGCTCGTGCCTGCCGCCCCGCCGGCGAACGTGTTAGCCAACAGTGAGCCGGCACTGCGCATGTCGGTTGTCTCGGTCTGTGTTTCGGCCCGCAATGCCTCCTCACGCGAGGGAACTGCCAGGCCGATGCCATGCAAAACGGCATTGGCTACGGCCTTCACAAAGAGATCCGTGAACTCCGTCCCGCTCTTGCCGACCGATATCGCCTTGTTGATGTCGATCAGCACGTCGGCTTCCGAGCGCGTGATCGCGATGTTGCCGTCACCACCGAACGCAAACAGGATGCGGCGCAGCAGCTCCACCTCGGCTGCAGAAACGGCGCCCGGCTGCAGCGTCTGGCCTGCGCGCAGCGGCCCATCCCCCTTCAGCACGGCTTCCTTCACCTGCTCGAGCGCAAATCGGGCGAGGCTGGGAGGCGACCAACGCGCCTTCTCGAGCACGTGCACGAGCAGCTCGAGCTCGGTGTGGCTCTCGACGCGCCCGTCCGCGGCGATGCGTTGCATCAGCCAGACCGCGTTGTCGGCAACAATGTATCCCTCGGGTTGCGCCTGATTGACCACATAGTCGGTGATGGCCTCGATGAAGAAGTCGGCCCAGGCAGGATCCTTCACGGTGCAGGCATCATTGAGTTCGAAGAGGGCATCGGCCTCGGACACGGAGATGCTTGCGTCCTCATTGAAGGCCTTGCGAAGCTTTAAGACATCGCTATCCCGGATGTTACCGCGCGCACGAATCTCATTGACCGCCACATACTGCAAGAGACCCATGGAACCGCTCGTCAGCCCGCCCGTCACCCGTTGGTAAAACTATGAGCATATGGTTACCAATCGGCTAAGAGTGATGGTGGCGTTCGCGCCGCGGTCAAAAGCGGTAGCCGAACTCCCTGACCTCGGGAGCGTACCAGGAGGCGATCAGCTCGCGGCTGGCGTCTGTGTAGTAGACCCGATAGCTGCCCGCACGCCGGTCCGAGACGTTCACTTTCGGGAGGGCCACCTGACCGCTGAGACCAAGCCTTGACAGCACGGCGTCGAAGTCCGTGGCAAGGGTCTCGTAGCGACCGACAAAGTCGACAGCGATGTTGCCGTCGATTGTGTACAGGTCCCAATTCTCCACCCAGGCCCGCCGCCGGTCGCTGTTGAAGGCGTCGAACGACGGTCGCGTGCGGTCAGCCCTCGATTTCGTCTTGTAGTGATACCAGGACACCTGCCGGTCCCAGGGATTGCGTTCAAAGCTGAACTTGAAATAGCTGCGCCACACATCCTCACCCACATACCGCCGAATACGCGATGCCGGCATGTGCTCATAGTATCCAATCGTCGGGTGATAGTAGCGCTCTGGCCGCAACAATAAGCGTCGCCACAACGGACGCTTCGGTACGTCAGGATGATCGAGCCGATAATTCTGCGCCGGCTTTTGGCGCACACCTCGCAGTCCTCCGCTCGCTTCGGTGATGACGTCCTTTGGGCCACAAACGGATGAGAGCGCCGCCTCGATCGACGTGGAGCCCGTCTTGTAGGTCTTGACGTAGATGAACCTATGCTCGTGCGAAAGAATCATCAGGGGCGTACTAGCACAGGTGCAGACTAGCCTCCACGGCCAGCGCTGAGCTTGTTGTTGAATTCTCAGGCTCGCAAACAAGATGGGCCACCGTTTGGCAGCCCGCTTCTTGACCTACATCGAACCTCCACCGCCTACCAGGCGCGGCGGGACCACCGCCGTTGTCCGTCGTGCCTTTCCTCATGGATACGGCGGCTTGCTGCATCCTGGGCCGCGCGAATGCGGGCACGCTCGTAAGGCGAGACGTAGCCGTCGGCCTCGGCGTTGCGCTCGAGCCCGCGGATGTAAGCCTGCTCCCGTTCGAGCCTCCAGTATTCGCGTCGCGTAAGCTCGCCCGACGCGACACCCTGCCGGATGCGGAACTCCTGCCGTTCCTGTCTACGGTCGATACGGTCGGAGGAACCCCATTCGTAGGCATTTGCGGCTGATGCGGTGGCCATCAAGCCCAGAGCGGCCGTGAACAAAATAGCCTTCATCGTAGCAATCCTTTCTCGGTGCACCCCAAGCGGCCGGACAGCGAACCTTCAATGCCCGACCATCCACCAAGGATGCCTTGGAGCCACTGAACCGGCTCTGAACTGGTTGGTTATTCATCGTTCATTTGCTCGCGGCCTGGCCGCTCCCGTTGCGCGCGGCCTGGCCGCTCCCGTCCATGAGTTGCGCGCCACCAGAGATTAAGTGTTGGTCGTCTCAGCACCCGGCCTTGCACCTGCCCCTGACTCCCGGTATAGAGCCGCCTTTAATGACCCCTGCGGCCACGTCCTCATTCTACTTCCCGCGGCGCCACCTCCTCACTTGCGAGGGGCTTTCCGCAAAAGAGATAAATTCTCTCCTCGATCTCGCCGACAAGTCTGCCGAGGTGAACCGGCAGATCAACAAGAAGCGCGACATTCTGCGTGGGCGCACGCTCATCAATCTGTTCTTCGAGGTGTCGACGCGTACGCAGAGCTCATTTGAGCTGGCAGGCAAGCGGCTTGGTGCCGACGTCATGAACATGAACGTGTCGACCTCCTCGGTGCAGAAGGGCGAGACGCTGATCGACACGGCCATGACGCTCAATGCCATGCGCCCCGACATCATCGTTGTGCGCCATCATGCGGCTGGCGCAGTCGAGCTGCTGGCGCAGAAAGTCGACTGCTCGGTGATCAACGCCGGCGACGGCGCTCACGAGCATCCAACGCAGGCACTGCTTGACGCGCTCACCATCCGCCGCGCCAAGGGCCGGGTGGCCGGCCTCACCGTCGCCATCTGCGGCGATATCCTGCATTCGCGCGTCGCCCGCTCCAACATCCATGTCCTGAATACCCTTGGTGCGCGGGTCAGGCTGGTTGCCCCCTCCACTTTGCTGCCGCCAGCGGCTGATCGCCTCGGCGCCGAAGTTTTCACGGACATGTGGGAGGGCTTACAGGGATGCGACATCGTCATGATGTTGCGTCTGCAGCGCGAGCGCATGCAGGGCGCCTACGTACCTTCGACACGCGAATACTACCATTTTTTTGGACTCGATCACGACAAGCTCTCGCACGCCAAACCGGATGCGCTCATTATGCATCCTGGCCCCATGAACCGCGGCGTGGAGATCGCTTCGGCAATCGCCGACCACTCGCGCAGTGTCATTCGCGACCAGGTGGAGATGGGCGTAGCTGTGCGCATGGCCGTGCTTGAAGCTCTCGCCCGTCATCTGCCGAACCAGTGAGCACCTTGCGATGAGCCCGGCAGCACGCAAGTCTGGTTCGACCGCCGACGAGAGGGGGACGGCCACGGCCTTTCTTAACGCGCGTCTCATCGACCCCGCTTCGGGTCGCGATGAACCGGGCGGATTGGTGGTGCGCGATGGGCTCATCGCCGATGTAGGGCCGCACCTGCGCCGCAATGCTCCGGAGGGCGCTACGGTGGTCGATTGCCAGGGCCATGTGCTGGCGCCAGGGCTCATCGATTGCCAAGTCTTCACGGGCGATCCGGGTCAAGAGCACCGCGAGACTTCTCAAGACCGCTAGCTTTGCCGCCGCTGCTGGCGGCGTCACGACCATCGTCTGCATGCCAGACACCGAACCTGTCATCGATCAGGTCGCCCTCGTCGACTACGTGCAACGGCGTGCGCGCGAACGGGCAATCGTCAACGTGCACATCATGGCTGCCGCCACCCGTGGCCTGAAAGGCGAGGAGATGGCCGAAATCGGCCTCCTGCAGCGGGCAGGCGCCATCGCCTTCTCCAACGGCAAGTCGAGCATCGCCAACACGCGTGTCATGCGCAACGTGCTGCTCTACGCCAAGGACTTCGGCGCCCTCGTCGTGCACCACACCGAGGATCCTTACTTGTCGGCCGGCGCGGCGATGAACTCGGGCGAGGTTGCGACCCGCATCGGTCTGCCTGGCGTCAACAAGGCCGCAGAGACCATCGTGGTCGAGCGTGACGTGCGTCTGGTCGAGATCACCGGCGGGCGCTATCACGCCGCGACTTTGAGCTGCGCGGAAAGCCTGGACATCGTGCGCAAAGCCAAAGCACGCAAGCTTCCTGTCACCTGCGGCGTGTCCATCAATCATCTCACGCTCAATGAGAATGACATCGGCCCCTACCGCACCTTCTTCAAAGTGCGTCCGCCGCTGCGCGCCGAGGATGATCGCGTCGCCATGGTACGCGGCCTCGCAGCCGGTGATATCGACGTGATCGTGTCGAGCCACGACCCTCAGGATGCCGATGTCAAGCGACGGCCGTTTGCCGAAGCGGCCGACGGCGCCATCGGCCTGGAGACGCTGCTGGCTGCAGCGCTGCGTCTCTACCACAACGACGAGATCAAACTCCTGCCGCTGCTGCGCGCCATGACAATCAATCCGGCAAAGCTCCTGGGGCTACCTTCCGGAAGACTTCGAGAAAGGAGCTCCCGCCGATCTCGTCCTGTTTGATCCGGACGTGCCTTGGGTCCTCAATCGCGAGCAATTGCGCGCGCGCTCCAAGAACTCTCCGTTCGACGAGAGCCGACTGCAGGGTCGCGCGCTGCGTACTGTGGTTGCCGGCAACACCGTCTACCAGTACGGTGAGCGCCCTCGCGATTGACCACCGCGCCACGACGTTTCTGCCCTTGCCGCCATGGACCATATCTGGATCGTGCTGCTGCTGGCCTTCGCGGCCGGATATCTCCTCGGATCGATACCTTTCGGCCTGTTGCTGACGAGAGCCGCCGGCTTGAGCGACGTGCGCAAGATCGGCTCGGGCAATATCGGCGCGACCAACGTCCTGCGCACGGGCAACAAGGGGCTCGCGGCTGCGACCCTTGTTCTGGACACACTGAAGGGCACTGCAGCGGTGCTTGTCGCCGCGCGATGGATTGGCGCGCCTGCGGGCTACGCCATCGTGTCGATGCTGGCCGCTGGGCTTGGCGCGTTCATCGGCCATGTCTTTCCCGTTTGGCTTCGCTTCAAGGGTGGCAAGGGTGTGGCCACCTACATCGGCGTCTTGATCGGCATCTATTGGCCGCTAGCAGCCCTATTCTGCGCGCTTTGGCTGACGGTCGCTGCCCTGACGCGATACTCGTCGCTCTCGGCGCTGCTCGCTGCTGCCGCAACGCCGCCCGTGCTTCTCGGCCTCGGCGATCGGCCATCAGCACTGCTGTTTGCAATTCTGACGCCCCTGCTGTTCTGGACGCACAGAGCCAATATCCGACGTCTGCTGAGCGGAGAGGAGCCGAGAATTGGCGCCAAGAGCTAGCGCACGCGATCTCTTTACGCCGGCGCCGCTTCCGCAGGCGCCGCTCGACGATCGCCAGAGGCTGGCCTGCCTTAGATTGATCCGCAGTGAACAGGTTGGACCCGCGACGTTTCGCGAGCTGATCAATCATTTTGGCGGCGCAGAGGAGGCGCTCGATGCGCTGCCCGAGCTGGCTCATCGCGGCGGCCGACGTCGCCCGATTGAACTCTGCCCCCGCAATGTCGCGGAGGCTGAGCTGGCAGCGGCAGCGAAGGCTGGCGCGCGTCCGCTCTTCACGATCGAGCCGGGATATCCGCCCGCTCTCGCCCGCGTCGAGGCGCCGCCGCCGATGCTTTACGTCAAGGGTCGGTCCGAGCTGCTTGACCGACCGTCACTCGCCATCGTCGGCTCGCGCAATGCTTCGGCAGCCGGCCAGCGCCTTGCACGCCAGCTTGCAGCAGGGCTCGGCGGAGAAGGATTGGCGATCGTGTCCGGGCTCGCCCGCGGCATAGATGCAGCAGCCCACCAGGCTGCGCTGCCTACAGGCACGATTGCGGTCGTAGCCGGCGGCATCGATTGCGTCTATCCGCCGGAGCATGCGGCGCTGCAAGAGCGTATCGCTGTCGAGGGCTGCCTTCTGAGCGAGCAACCACCGGCTTTCGTGCCGCGCGCCCAGGACTTTCCGAGGCGCAATCGCATTATCTCCGGCGTCTCTCTCGGGGTGGTGATCGTCGAGGCCGCACGCCGATCCGGTTCACTCATCACGGCACGGCAGGCAGGGGAACAAGGGCGCGAGGTGATGGCTGTGCCAGGTCATCCCCTCGATCCGCGCGCGGAGGGCACTAACCAGCTGCTCAAAGACGGCGCCACCTTGGTGACTGGTCCTGCAGACGTCTTGGCTGCGCTTAGCCCCATGCTTGGGGATCGAACGCAAGATTTCATGAATACCCAACTCCGAGAAAGCAGCGGCCCACCCCGTGCCAATCCGATTCCAGGGCCGCCAATGAATGATGCAGTGCGCAAATTGGTCGTTGACGCACTCGGGCCTGCGCCCGTCAATGTGGACGAGTTGGCGAGGGCGACTGGTCTCCCCATCCGCAGCGTCAAGGTCGCTTTGCTGGAGCTGACCCTGGCAGGTCGGATCGAGCAACACGGCAGCCAGCTCGTCTCGCTACGAATATGACGCGTTGGCAGGAGGGTTCATCGCATGCGCGCCAGCGATTTCGCCTCTTGATATGCGACCTCCAGGATACCGCCCAGTGCGGTGTAGCCGTGGTTGTCGGCCATACTTCTGAGCTGGAGAATGAGATCGGCCATGTATTCGAGACGATCGGAGCTGGAGGGGGTGTTTCCCGGCACCTCCAGCCCATCGGAAGTCCTCGCCTGAGTCTGATATAATCTCAAGACGCAGATTTGGCCCACCCATCGGCAAATTCCCACTATTTGCTATCTTTGGTTGTATAAATCCTACTATCTCTAGCTCACACTCGCAACCATTGCGTGCATCCGACGGCGACTTCTACCGCTGCATGGTTTGACAGGGCAGCATTCCTCACCCATGTTCCTGCCGCCCTCCAGGCCAGGGTTAACGACGATTGGGCTGTCGTCCGCATTCGCCCTCCCGTCCTGCATCTCGAGAACGCATGAACGTCGTCATCGTGGAATCGGCCGCCAAGGCCAAAACCATCAACAAATACCTGGGCTCTGGCTTCAAGGTCATTCCCAGCTACGGCCACGTCCGGGATCTGCCGTCCAAGGACGGGTCGGTCGAGCCGGCCAACGACTTTGCGATGCATTGGGACGTCGACGGCAAGGCGGCCAAGGTCATGAAAGAGATCGCCGCCGCGGTCAAAACGGCCGACAAACTCATCCTCGCCACCGACCCGGATCGGGAAGGGGAAGCAATATCCTGGCACATACTCCGTGTTCTTGAGGAAAAACGGGCCCTCAAGAAGGGCGTCCCCGTCGAGCGCGTCACATTCAATGCCGTGACCAAGCAAGCCGTGCTGGACGCCATGAAGGCTCCGCGGCAGATCGAGACGCCGCTGGTCGAGGCCTATCTGGCGCGCCGCGCGCTCGACTATCTGGTCGGCTTTACCCTCTCCCCCGTGCTCTGGCGCAAGCTGCCGGGAGCCCGCTCCGCTGGGCGCGTGCAGTCCGTGGCGCTGCGGCTCGTATGCGACCGGGAAGCCGAGATCGAGGCGTTCAAGACCGAAGAGTACTGGACCATCGAGGGACTGCTGGCGACGGCGAAGGGCGAGGACGTTCGGGCCCGTCTCAATACCATCGCAGGACGCAGACTAGAGAAGCTCGACATCAAGGATGCAGCCTCTGCTCACGCCATCAAGGCTGCCATCGAGAAAGGTGACTTCCGAGTCGCATCGGTCGAGAAGAAGGCCGTTCGGCGCAACCCGTACGCACCTTTCACCACCTCGACGCTGCAGCAGGAAGCCTCGCGCAAGCTCGGCTTCTCGGCGCGACAGACCATGCAGGTGGCGCAGCGCCTGTACGAAGGCGTCGACATCGGCGGCGAGACGGTCGGGCTCATTACCTATATGCGAACCGACGGCGTGCAGATCGCTCCCGAGGCCATCTCGGAGATCCGGCGCAAGCTGGAGCGGGACTTCGGCAAGCGCTACGTGCCGCCGTTCATCCGCGAGTACAAGGCCAAGGCCAAGAACGCCCAGGAAGCGCACGAGGCGATCCGGCCGACGGACGTATCGCGCTCGCCCGATGAGGTGGCCAAGCGCCTGGAGCGCGACCAGGCGCGGCTGTACGAACTCGTGTGGAAGCGGGCCATGGCGAGCCAGATGGCATCGGCCGAGCTCGAGCAGACGACGGCAGACATCGACGTGCAGGGCCGCGACGGCAAGGCCTACGGCCTCAGAGCCACCGGCTCGGTCGTGATGTTCGACGGTTTCCTCAGGCTCTACGAGGAAGGCCGCGACGAGGAAGACGAGGAGAGCCGCCGGTTGCCGCCGCTGGCGCAGGGCGATCATCTCAAAGACAAGGGCATCGAGGCCAAGCAGCACTTCACCGAGCCCCCGCCGCGCTATTCGGAAGCCACGCTCGTCAAGAACATGGAGGAGCTCGGCATCGGCCGCCCCTCCACCTATGCCTCGACACTGGCAGTCCTGCAGGATCGCGACTATGTGCGCATCGAGAAAAAGCGCCTGATCCCCGAGGACAAAGGGCGGCTGGTCATCGCCTTCCTCGAGAGCTTCTTCAAACGCTACGTCGAATACGACTTCACCGCGGACCTCGAGGAAAAGCTCGATCTCATCTCGGACCACAAGCTCGAGTGGAAGGACGTGCTGCGCGACTTCTGGCGCGACTTCACCGGAGCGGTGGACGAGATCAAGGACCTGCGAATCGGCGAGGTACTCGAAGCGCTCAACGAGCTGCTCGGGCCGCATATCTTTCCCGACAAGGGGGATGGCAGCGACCGCCGAGCGTGCCCGAGTTGCAGCGCTGGCCGCCTGTCGCTGAAGACCGGCAAGTTCGGCGCCTTCATCGGCTGCTCGAACTATCCCGAGTGCCGCTACACGCGCCAGTTCAGCCAGGGTGGCGAGGAGCCGGGCGAGGCGGCGAAGCCCGAGGGCAAGCTGCTCGGCGCCGATCCCGAAACGGGCGAGCCGGTTACGCTTCGCATCGGCCGCTTCGGCCCCTATCTGCAGTTGGGTGAAGGGAGCGACGACGAGAAGCCGCCGCGCGCCTCGATTCCGAAAGGCTGGGACGCCAACACGCTCGATCTCGAGCGAGCGCTGCAGCTTCTGTCGCTGCCGCGCGAGGTTGGAATGCATCCAGAGACCGGAAAGCCGATCACGGCCGGCATCGGACGCTATGGACCGTTCGTGCTGCACGACGGCAGCTATGCCAACCTCGAAAGCGTGGAGGAGGTCTTCACGGTCGGCATCAATCGCGCCGTGACGGTGATCGCCGACAAGAAAGCCGGCAAAGGCGGACGCTTCGGCCGCGCTGCACCGCGGCAAGTGCTGAAGGATCTGGGCGAGCACCCGGCGGAAGGCGGAAAGATCGAAGTCTTGAACGGGCGCTATGGACCCTACGTGACCCACAACAAGATCAACGCCAACGTACCGCGTGGCCGCGATCCCGCGTCCCTCAGTGTAGACGAGGCTGTGGCGCTCCTCGCCGAGCGCGCGGCCAAGGGCCCATCCAAAGGACGCACCGCGCAGCGCAATCGGAAAACAGCCAAGGCCGACGCGCCCAAATCGGCAAGGGCGAGCGCCGAAAAGCCAGCCAAAGTGTCCACCAAACGGGCAAAGCCAAAAGCCGGCAAGGCGGCCAGGGACGCTGCGGAATAGGACGACAGGACCGCCGGTGGCCAGCAACCGCAAGGTCTCACCGAAAGCCGCAGCGCGCGCGCTGCCCTCCAAGGACGAGGTCCTGGCGTTCATCCGGGGGGCCAAAGGCAAAGTCGGCAATCGGGAGATCGCCCGCGCCTTCGGTCTCAAAGGTAGCGACCGCATCGAGATGAAGCGGCTGCTGCGGGAGATGACGGACGAGGGCAAGCTGCTCGGCAATCGCAAGGCCTTGAAGCAGCCAGGCCACCTGCCGCCGGTGGCCGTCATGGAGGTCGTAGCCCGCGATGACGAGGGTGAGCTTATTGCCGAGCCCGTGGTCTGGGAGACAGAGGATGGTCCGCGCCCGCGCGCACTCATTCTCATTTCAGCCGACCGCAAGCGGACCAGCGACCTCGCCCTTTCCCTCGGAGACCGGATCCTGGCGCGCATTTCACGCCTCGGCACGCCGGATGTCTTCGGCTATCGCTACGAGTGCTCACCGATCAAGAAGCTGCCGCGCGAGAAGCGGCGTCAGCTCGGCATCTTCCGCACACACGCGCATGGTGGAGGAGTGATCGAGCCGGTCGACCGGCGAGAGCTCAAAACCTGGCCGGTTCGAGCAGGCAACGGCGGTAGCGCCGGCAATGGCGATCTCGTTCGCTTCGACATCCTACGCGCGCACCGCCAGGGCGTGCCGGAAGCACGCGTCGTGGAGACCCTCGGCAACCCGGACGACCAGCGGCAGATCAGCCTCATCGCAGTCCATACGCACGGCTTGCGTGACGAGTTTCCTGCGCCGGTTTTAGGCGAACTCGCCGACCTGCCTGCGCCCGATCTCGACAAGCGCACCGATTTGCGCGACCTGCCGCTTCTGACCATCGATCCCCCCGATGCGCGCGACCATGATGATGCGGTTCATGCCGCGCCCGACGACAACGAGAAAAACCCCGGCGGCTTCATCGTCACCGTGGCCATTGCCGACGTCGCGCACTACGTGCATCCGGGTTCGCGTCTCGATCGCGAGGCAGCCTTGCGCGGCAACTCGGTCTACTTTCCCGATCGAGTCGTGCCGATGCTGCCGGAGAAAATCTCGAACGATCTTTGCTCCTTGCGCGAGGGCGAGGACCGGCCCTGCATGGCTGTCCGCATGGTGTTCGACCGCCAGGGCAACAAGCGCAGCCACACTTTTCATCGCGCGGTCATGCGATCGGCCGCCAAGCTCAGCTACCAGGAGGCGCAGGCTGCCATCGACGGTCGGCCGACTGCCAAGTGCCAGCCTCTGCTCGACGGTACACTCCGCCCGCTGTGGCAGGCTTATGCGGCCTTGAAGGCGGCGCGCGATCGACGCGAGCCCCTCGACCTCGATTTGCCGGAGCGCAAGCTCGTGCTCGACCAGAGCGGACGCGTTTCCCGGGTCATCGTGCCGGAGCGGTTGGAGGCGCACCGGCTGATCGAAGAATTCATGATCCAGGCCAACGTCGCGGCTGCCGAGACGCTGGAGGAGAAGCGATCACCCGTCGTCTACCGCATCCATGACCAGCCGAGCCAAGAGAAGCTCGTAGCGCTCCGCGATTTCCTCGACAGCCTCGACCTGAAGCTGTCGTCGGGAGAGCGCCTCAAACCGGGTCAATTCAACCGTGTCCTCGCGCGCGTCAAGTCGCTTCCTGTTGCCGACCTCGTCAACGAGGTCGTGCTGCGCTCCCAGTCGCAAGCCGAGTACGCAATACAGAACATCGGACATTTCGGCCTCAACCTGCAGCGCTATGCGCACTTCACCTCGCCGATCCGCCGCTATGCCGACCTCCTCGTGCACCGCTCCTTGATCCGCGCGCTTCGGTTCGGGGCAGGCAGCCTCTCGCGCGAAGAGGAGCCGCAGCTTGCCGAGACTGCCCGGTCAATCTCGGAAGCCGAGCGCCGCGCGATGGCGGCGGAGCGAGATACCGTTGACCGTCTGATTTCCGCCTTCCTTGCCGACCGTGTCGGCGCCGAGTTTCCTGCCCGCATCTCGGGTGTCACCCGATCAGGTCTTTTCGTGCGCCTCAGGGAGACGGGCGCGGACGGCTTCATCCCCGCCTCGACGCTCGGCGGAGAGTTCTGGCGGCATGACGAAACAGTGCATGCCCTTGTTGGCGATCGAACCGGGTCCATGTACCGGTTGGGGGACGACGCGGAGGTCAGACTGGTCGAGGCCATCCCGAGCGCCGGCGCGCTGCGCTTCGAAATGCTCTCGGACCCGCGGCGGGGCTCAGGGACCACAAAAGGGCGGCGCGGCGCACGAGGCCTGCGCTCCCGGAGGCGTTGAGCTTGCTTGCGTCCATCGGCAGTCTTGACGCGCGCGGGCTGCTCTGAGACGGGTGTTGTCATGTCCAGCGAAACGATCATCTCCATACCGCCCACCCATATCGAAGAACCACGTTCGACCCAGAATGCAATCCTGCGCGGCTTGGCTCTGCGCTGTCCGGCGTGCGGCGTGGGGTCCATGTTCCGCGCCTATCTCAAAATTGCCGATCGTTGCGCGAAGTGCGGCACGGAGTTGCATCATCACCGCGCCGATGATGCGCCGCCCTATTTCACCATCCTCATTGTCGGTCACGTCGTTGTTGGCGGCGTACTGGCGCTGGAACAAGCCTTTGCGCCGGCCGACTGGGTGCAGGCGATCATCTGGCTGCCGCTAACCGTTCTGCTCTCGATGCTCATTCTGCCGCGCGCCAAGGGCGCCCTTGTCGGCTTGCAGTGGGCGCTCAGGATGCATGGCTTCGGTGGCGTGCCGGACGCGCCGGTCGATCCTCTTCCGCCCACCGACACCTCTACGGGATGCGCGCGATGACGGGCACGGCGTCGCCACCGGACGGAAAAGCCGTCCCAAAGCAGCCGGCCATACGGCCTCGCGACGCGGCAACGCTCATCATTGTCGATCATGCTGCGGGCGCGCCACGGGTGCTGCTCGGCAAGCGCCGCATGGACATGAAGTTCATGCCCGGCAAATACGTCTTTCCTGGTGGTCGGGTCGACCGGGCAGATCGCGTGGTGACCGCCGCCGACGAGCTCGATCCGCTCGAGGTGAAAAAATTGCTTCTCGACATGAAGGGCGTGCCGAGCAAGTCGCGTGCACGCGCCCTGGCCCTGGCCGCCGTGCGCGAAACCTATGAAGAGGCCGGACTTGTTATCGGCGAGCCGCCCAACGGACGCGCCTTGCCCAAGAACGCTGCGTGGCGCCGGTTCTTCGAAACTGGCTTTGCACCCAAGTTGACGCCTCTGACTTATTTCGCGCGCGCCATCACGCCGCCTGGCCGTCCACGCCGGTTCGACACACGCTTCTTCTGCACGGACGCATCCGCGATCATCCATCGTACAGAAGCGCCAGAAGAGGAGCTGTCAGGCCTTGTCTGGATGACGCTGGAGGAGGCACGCACGCTGGATCTGCCTCCGATCACCCGCGTCGTCCTCGAGGATTTGGCGGATCGCCTCAAGGCAGGGGACCTGCATGATGCTGCCGCGCCAGTGCCCTACTATCACAATCGCAACGGCAGCTTTCGCCGTGAGCTGCTCAGCGCAGCGACCGCGCCTTGACATCGCGCCACCCTCCGGTAAAAGTGCCCTCCATTCTTGATATTTCATGGAGCAAAGTTGCGAGAGCACCATGGCGAAGCCCGTAACACAGAAAATCAAGCTTCTGAGCACCGCTGGTACCGGATTCTTCTACGTCACGAAGAAGAATCCACGCACGGCGACAGACAAGCTGAGCTTTAAGAAGTACGATCCCATTGCCAAGAAGCACGTCGCCTTCAAGGAGACGAAGATCAAGTAGCTGGCGTGCAAGATCAGCGGCGCGTCCTGTATCGAGTAGCGCTGCATCACCGCAAGCAGTGACGCTGTGAGGAGCTACCGCCGGAGGTGTCCGATGGTGGCCTCGGCCGGGTCTGTGACCATTCTCGGCAGCGGGGTAGTTTAGACCGAGCGGCCACAGACCACGGCACTAGACCAAGCGGAGAGCCAAAGAGGGCGTTGGTCATCCACTTGGTTTCCAGTCGGCCTTGCGTGGCATCTAACGAGGAGGCCACTCCAGCCACTACGGCCGACCGGCACCCCTCAATGCTCGGGAGATGCGGCGGACCCGAGCCTCAAGGGGATTTCGTCAAGTAGTGTAAGAAAGAAATGCGCGCTAGTTCCGCCGCTCCCGCCTATCCAGCGCATGTCCCCTAGTTCACACCTCCATAGGATGGCAGATGTTCAGGAACCCCGCAATAGGTTGCACGCAGAGCGTTAACGCCGCTGCCAAACGGACCCAGCTGTTTAGATAGCCTTGGGCTTCTTCGTCCCGGCGAAGACTTCTAGATATTTGAAAAGATTGACTATTTAGCTTGCGTCTCGATCTACATTCGGCCGGCGCGGCGCGTCGTCTGCACGTGCCCAGAGGATCAAGCGGCATCGCTCATGACGCGGTTGCGGCCGCGGCGCTTGGCCGCGTATAGCGCCTGATCGGCCCGCTTGATCAAGTTGTCCGGCGTGTCGTCCCAGCCGGCCAACGCGGCCAGACCAACGCTTGCCGTCACTTGGAGGTGCCCTCCCGATCCTACAGTAAACACATCGCCGGCAATGCTGGCCCTGAGCCGCTCTCCGACTTGCAGAGCGCGAGCCAGATCGAGGTCAGGCATGATGCCCACGAACTCCTCTCCGCCAAAGCGGCAGGCGAGGTCCATGCTGCGGATATTCTGGCGGAACCGCTGCGCGACTTGGCGCAGGACTTTATCGCCGACATCGTGTCCCCAAGTATCGTTGATAGCCTTGAAGTGGTCGATGTCAGCAATAAGTAGTGACAGTGGCCGGCCCCCTCGAACGGCCTGCGCAACCAAAGTACGCAAATGATCTTCCATATAGCGCCGGTTGTGGAGGCCGGTGAGCGGATCGACAACGGAAAGCTCGACGCTTTCCTCGAGCCGCGCACGTATCCGGTCGGAATGGCGTTTGCGCTTGATCTGTGTGCGCACGCGCGCCAGCATTTCATTGCGCTCGACAGGCCGCATCAGATAGTCGTTCACACCCATGTCGAGACCACGCATCAGGCGCGGCTCGTCACCCGGCTCCACTAGAACAATGATCGGCAAATGGCGTGTGCGCTCGAGGGAGCGCACTTGCGATACCAGTCTCAAGCCGTCCGCCTGCGACAGGCTGAGGCTAACGATCAACAGATCGCAGCCCTCGTCGAGCAGCTTCAGCAGGCCTGTCTGCGGGTCGCCCTCCACCGTCACGGTATGCGTCCTGGCCAATCCCTCCACCATGCGCGCAGCGCTGCGCGCCTCGTCCTCCACGATCAGGATGCGCCCGCGCTCTGCGGCACCGCTCTCGCCAACGGACGTCGCGCTCAAGTCCATCTGCCTTGCAGGTGCAGCGTGCATCATCAACTCGTCACTCAAAACCTTGAGCCGAGCGAGATTTTTGACCCTCGTCATCAGCGCGATCTCGTCGACCGGCTTGGTCAGAAAGTCGTCCGCACCGGCGTCGAGCCCCTGGACCTTGTCCGCGGACTGGTCGAGCGCTGTTACCATGATGACAGGCACGTGTGCGGTCGCCGGCTCCTGCTTGATGCGCCGGCAGACCTCGAACCCGTCCATGCCGGGCATCATTACGTCAAGGAGTACCACATCGATCCGCTCGCGCGCGCATACCGCAAGCGCTTCAGGTCCGCTGTAGGCCGTCAGGACCTCGAAATACTCCGCAGCGAGGCGTGCCTCGAGCAGCTTCACATTGGCGGGAACGTCATCAACGACGAGCACGCGGGCGGTCATTACGCACCTCTGATACCTTGACCTGGCCGTCCCTCTACGCTTCGCCGATGAACCGGCGCACCGTATCGATAAGCGTCCCTACCGAAATTGGCTTTGAAATATAGGCCTCGCATCCCCCTTGCCGAATGCGCTCCTCATCGCCTTTCATGGCGAAAGCCGTCACCGCGACGACCGGGATCCGGCGCAGCTCGTCATCTTCCTTGAGCCATTTGGTGACTTCCAGGCCGGAAACCTCGGGAAGCTGGATGTCCATCAGAATGAGATCTGGCCGCTGATCACGGGCAAGCTTCAATGCGTCCATGCCATTGCGCGTCTGCAAGGTGCGATAACCGTGCGCATCGAGAAGGTCGTGGAAGAGCTTCATATTGAGCTCGTTGTCCTCGACGATCAGCACCGTCTTAGTGGCGCCGCCGACGCGAGGACTGCGGCCCTCGATCGTGCGCATGCTTTCCTGGTATGTCATGCGTCCCGCGACCCGTCTGGCGCTCCGCCACCCTCTTGCACCGATTCGTGGAGCTGCTGCAGCCGAGTGTCCGACAAAACGCTAACCAACTGTTTAAGACAAGGTGAACGCAGTTAAGAGAAGGTTTCCTCCATGTTGCCGAGCCATCTCAAGCATCAGCCGATGACTGCGACCCGGGCAGAGGAGATCGCTGCGAGGGCACTCGCATTCCTGGCTGACGATATGGCAAGGCTCACTCGATTCCTATCTGTCACCGGCCTTTCCCCGCAAGTCCTGCGCCGTGACGCTACCAGCCACGGGATGCTCGCCGCCGTGCTCCAATACCTGGCTGATGACGAGTCGCTCTTGTTGGTTTTTGCATCTGGGGCTGGTCTATCGCCGGCCGAGATCGGGCCGGCACTCGACTTCCTGCAGGCCAATCCGCAGCCCGGCGACGCATGAGCAGATCCCCATCCGATACGCGTGGCGGCAAGGTCAGATTCGGCATCGACCTCGGCGGCACCAAGATCGAAGGCGTTGCGCTGGCTCCTGATGGCGTCGAGTTGTGCCGCCATCGCAGACCGACTCCGCGCAACAACTATGCGGCAACCATTGAGACCATCGCATCGATCATTGGCGTTCTCGAAGCCGACAGCGGCGCGCGCGGCAGCGTCGGCATCGGCATGCCGGGCTCGTTGTCACCAAAGACCCGCCTCGTGCAGAACGCCAACTCGACCTGGCTCAACGGACGGCCATTCGATCGCGATCTTGAAGCGAAGCTCTCATGCACAATTCGTTGTGCAAACGATGCCAACTGCTTCGCCCTCTCCGAAGCCGCCGATGGGGCTGCGGCGGGTACATCTATGGTGTTCGGTGTCATCTTGGGCACCGGCTGCGGCGGCGGCTTGGTGCACCACGGACGCATCGTCGACGGGCCACGTGGCATCGGTGGCGAATGGGGTCACAATCCGCTGCCCTGGTGCGAAGCCGATGAGCACCCGGGCCCGCCCTGCTGGTGTGGCCGCTCGGGTTGCATGGAGACTTGGGTCTCCGGCCCGGCGATGGCCGCTGACCACTTTCGAGCAACAGGCGAGAGCCTCACAGCTGAAGAGATTGCGCATTGTGCCAGTCTTGGAAAAGCGGCAGCGCAGGCGACGCTCGATCGCCACGTCTCGCGCCTCGCGCGCGGACTGGCCGCCATGGTCAACGCGTTCGATCCGGATATGATCGTGCTTGGCGGCGGCCTGTCTCAGCTCGCGCATCTCTATGTGCAATTGCCGGCGCTGATCAGCCCACACATCTTCGCCGCCGATACGCATGTAATCATCCGTCCGCCCAGATGGGGCGATGCAAGCGGTGCCCGCGGGGCGGCGCGCCTGTGGGACTGAATGCGGGAGCCTGCTACTCGCAAAACGCACGGCGCCGGCGCTCGGCGAGGTCGAAATGGAAGTGATTGCGGTGCGCCTCGTTGGCCTCTGGTCCAAGTACAGTTGAAAACGGTCCGCAGGCGCCCTTGTGCAGTCGGCGCAGGAAGACAGCTTCATTTGTGGCTGCCGCAGGATTGTCGGTGCTTCGCGCATCGGCGACAGGACGTGGATTGCCGCCGCCCAAATTGCTGCGTTCGGCGGCCGCAACTTCCCGGCCCTTTTTTCCTTTGGCCTTTGCCTGAGGATCCGCTTGCTTGGGAGGCTCGGGCTCAGAAGGCCGGTCGCTGTCGCTGCCCTTGCTCGCGCGACCGGACGCCGGGGTCTGATCGTCTTTGGCGGGCGCGTTACCCTTGGCCTTCTCCGCAGCCTTGGCAGCCGCCGCGTCCGCCTTGGCCTGTCTCTCCGCCTCGGCTTTGGCAAGGGCGATGGCGCGCAGATCCCGCTCGGTCTTGCCCCAATGCGTCAGCACGTCGATCGTACGCCGGTCCGCGGTCACGAATGCCGAGATGTCCAGTGCGTTGGCGAACGCATGCTCGCTTATCTTGTCCAGGCTCGAGCCATTGCGGTTGCGGCAGACGTAGCCGGAGGCATTGATCATACGCACGATCGGCGCCTTGAGCAGATCATGGGCCGTCGGTTGCAGGGTCGATTCCACCCAGTCGTGCAGTCTGGCGACCATGCGGCAATTGACGACCGCCGGCGGACTGATCTCGACCGGCGTGGTTGCGCCCACGCGCTTGACCACGACGGCCGCCGGCGCGCCGCATTGCCCGCTACGGATTGGCTTGGAGACCTCCACATGCGCCGCGATCGGCGCTAGCGCCTGCACGCAGTCCTCGAGCGCAGCGATGATCTCCGCATCCGACCACACGTGCTCCTTGGGCTCAGGCTGGGCATCGGGAGGTTGGTGATCCGGCGCTGCCGCCTTGCTCGCAGCTGCGTTGTTGGCGTTGCCTTTTTCAGGTGCCGCATCCTTGCCAGGGTCGGGCGCGCCTTTACCGTCCTGCTGGCGCCTTGCGGGTTCAGGCACTCTTTGCCCTTCCGCCGCCCGCTCGTCATGCTCCCGCTCGATCCTGGATCGCGGCGCTCGCGCGCGCCGTTTCTTTCTCCGGGACTGCGCCAGCTCGACGGAAGATTGGGCCTCAAGGCCTTGCTTGCTCGGGGGCGTCAGCGCTGCGCTACTGCCCGATGGGCCTCCAAGCAGCGCGAGCACAACCCAGGCGCCCAGGCCGAACTTCACCGCAAGCGAAAGCGCCAATGAACAGCGGGTGATGCGCACACGCAATCGATCCATGCCAATCCGTTCGATCAACGCCGTCCTGGGGTTCACGGTTCCGAAGGTGCGGCAACACCGTGACTTTTCGCGGGCGTCGGGCTGGGCCGGCGGACAATAATCTTGTTGCGCGTCAGGCCGAGGGGACTATGCGGCCCGGGCGACGCCTGAGCTTCGGCGGCGCATGGCTGCCGCCTGCTCGCTTGCGGCCGCGATACGGCGTCCCATCAATCGCAATGCCATGGGCGTACTGATGCGTGCCGAAAAACGCACGCGGTCGCCTTCCTGGAACATGGTAAGTCGCGTACCGCTACGCGCATCAACGAGGCTGAAGCCGGATGTCCTCACGCCGGCAATCATAGCCAAGTGATCGGTATGCTCCGGCACCACAGCATGTGTCTGGCCGACACCTTCGCGACGCTCGAGCTCACGCAGCCCGATCCTGTAGGTCAGATCGCCGGTCTGCACCTGAAGGACCTCAACGCCCTGTTCGGGCGAGGACAACGCCTTGATGACGATTGGGGGCGAGCCGTCCAGCGTGATGTTCCGCGCCGATGCAACCGCCCAGACCATGTCGCGCGGAGCACGCACAAAAACGCTGTGCTCGTAGCGACAGCTGCCGCGCCGCGACAGGAGGTGGAAGAGCGCGACGCCGAAATCGCGCAGAATTGCCATCAGTTCCAGGATGATGAAGCGCATAAGGTTTGGCTCATGTTCGCATTGAGCCCCTGCCCAAATCACTGTCTTGCGCTGCACTCTGGAGGTGCACGCCAGGAACGCCTGTTCCCTGGGGAACAGCCACGGCATGATCGTTGTGTTGCGGGCACACCCAGCCACAAGGCTATGAGAAACTGAACTAAAGTAGGTTGGGCCTTGCGGTGCCGGCAGGCGTGAGTGCGAGGCTAGTGTGGTGGTTCCGAAATTCGCCCGCTTCCCTCGGCTGGGCTGGATGGCGAACTTCGGAACCTGAACCACACTAGAATTATGCGTTTGCTAGTGTCCTTTCGATCGCGAAGTTCGCTATGAGCTCGCGGCAAATGGTGACGAACTTCGCGATCGGGACACTAGCCCTGCTTCGTCTTCGCCGGCACCATCTCCACCGGCCCGCCGGCCTGCTTCCACGCGCCGAAGCCGCCGAGAATGTGGGCGGCGGGTTTCAGCCCCATGTCCTGCGCGGTTTTGGCAGCCAGGGCCGAGCGCATGCCGCCAGCGCAGAAAAAGACGAACTTCTTGTCCTCGCCGAAGATCGGCTTGTAATAGGGGCTCTCCGGATCAATCCAGAATTCGAGCATGCCGCGTGTGCAATGGAAGGCGCCGGGTATTCTTCCGTCCCGCTCAAGCTCGCGCGGATCGCGCAAGTCGACGAGCACGACGGCACTGCTGCCGGCGAGTTTTACCGCATCCTGGGCCTCGATCTCCTCGATCGCCTTTTTGGCATCCGCCACCATGGCCTTGTAGCCTCTGGTTATTGTCTGCGGCATGCTGGTCCTCCATCACTCGCCGTGCTGGCTAAAGCTCGTCTTAGCCTGTGCAGCGCATGGTCGACAACTCGGCAGTCGCCCCATCCGCGCCATGTTCCACGCGCAGGGAGTGACGCGCACACCGTGGACCTGCTATGGCCGGCACCAACTATTTGCTCGCGTTCGTCCTTGCTGCGGCGGTTGGCGGCTGCGCTGCGGCGGAGCCCGGCTTTTCTCCATCCACCAGCAGATACGACAAGCTCAAGGCCAGCCTGCCGGTCGGGGGCAATCTCAACAGCGACGGCCGTTTCGTCCTCAGCGAGGCAGAGCAGAAGCTCGACTGCAAGAAGATCAGCGGCATCATCCATGTCAGTATTCTCCAACTGCGGGATGCCGGAGAACGCCATCGGCCCTCTGCGGTGGCGAAGGCGTTACAGAAGGCGTCGTCGCCCATTGTTGCGGGCTCGCCGTACGGCATGGATCCGGATGCCGATCAGGCCAGGATGCTGGCACGCATCGAAGCGTTCAACGCGCGGCTGGCGGAGAAAGGTTGCCCGACCTTCGATCTCAAGGCCGAGCTTGCGCCGGGCAACAGCGAGCCGCCGGCCCCAGTCAAGGCGCAAAAGGCTCGCTAGACGCAAACGCCGCAGCGGCCAAGGCAATTACATCATCCGCTCAATGGCCACTGCTGTGGCCTCGCCGCCGCCGATGCACAGCGCGGCGATGCCCTTTGTCTCGCCACGCTTCTCCATGGCATTGATCAGCGTGACGATGATGCGCGCGCCCGACGCTCCGACCGGGTGGCCCAGCGCGCAGGCGCCGCCGTGCACGTTGACCTTGTCGTGCGGGAGCGCGAGGTCCTTCATGGCCGCCATGGTCACGACGGCAAACGCCTCGTTGATCTCGTAGAGGCCGACGTCCTTGGCATTCCAGCCAGCGCCTTCCAGCACCTTCTTGATGGCGCCGATGGGTGCGGTGGTGAACCAGGCCGGCGCCTGGGCATGGCTCGCTTGCGCCAGTATACGCGCAAGCGGCTTGAGCTTGCGCCGTTTCGCCTCGCTCTCGCGCATCAGCACGAGCGCGGCGGCACCATCCGAGATCGAGCTGGAGTTAGCGGGCGTGACCGTGCCGCCCTCGCGGAACGCCGGCTTCAAGGTCGGGATCTTGGCCGGATCGGCGCTGAACGGCTGCTCGTCGCGGGCCACGTCCGTCGAGCCCTTGCGCGACTTCACCGTGACGGCGACGATCTCCTTGTCGAAGCTGCCATCCTCGTTGGCCGCCTTCGACCGTCTCAAGCTCTCGATGGCGTAGGCGTCCTGCGCCTCGCGCGTGAACTGGTAGTGCTGCGCCGTGTCCTCGGCGTACGTTCCCATCAGGCGGCCTTTGTCGTAGGCATCCTCGAGGCCGTCGAGAAACATATGATCGTAAACCTGAGTGTGGCCGAGCCGCTGTCCGGTGCGCATCTTCGGCAGGATGAAGGGCGTGTTGGTCATGCTTTCCAGGCCGCCGGCCACGATCACGTCCTTGGGCCGCACATGCAGCGCCTCATAGGCCATCATCACCGTCTTCATGCCCGAGCCGCACATCTTGTTGACGGTGGTGCATGGGACGGAGTCGGGCAGGCCCGCATTGCGCGACGCCTGCCGCGCCGGCGCCTGCCCCTGCCCCGCCGGCAGCACGCAGCCCATCAATACTTCCGCCACCTCGTCCGGCTTCACGCCTGCGCGTTCGACGGCGGCCTTGATCGCCGAGCCACGCCGAGCTCAGGTGCGGTGACCGAAGCAAATACACCCTGGAATCCACCCATGGGAGTACGTGCACCTGAAACGATGACGACGGGGTCTTCGGCGGGTGTGGGCATAGGCGGGCTCCAGTCATGCTTGCTGCACGGCAACATGGTGCAGCGGTGACAGGCGGTCAACGGGTGGGGCTCACGCCGTCTCCTCGAACAGCTCGCGGCCGATCAGCATGCGCCTGATCTCGCTGGTGCCGGCCCCGATCTCGTACAGCTTGGCGTCGCGCAGCAGGCGCCCGGTCGGGTACTCGTTGATATAGCCGTTGCCACCCAGAAGCTGGATGGCGTCGAGCGCCATCAGAGTCGCCTTCTCGGCGGCGTAGAGGATGGCGCCGGCTGCGTCCTTGCGCGTGGTCTGGCCGCGATCGCAGGCTTTGGCCACAGTGTACACGTAGGCCTTGCAGGCATTCATGGTGGTGTACATGTCGGCGACCTTGCCCTGCACGAGCTGGAACGTGCCGATCGGCGCGCCGAATTGCTTACGCTCATGCACGTATGGGATCACCACGTCCATGGCCGCCTGCATGATACCGAGCGGACCCGCCGCCAACACAGCACGCTCGTAGTCGAGACCGCTCATCAGCACGTTGACGCCCTTGCCGACGGCAGCCAGCACATTCTCCTCGGGCACCTCGCAGTTCTCGAACACGAGCTCGCCGGTGGAGGAGCCGCGCATGCCCATCTTGTCGAGCTTCTGCGCGATTTTGAATCCCTTCCAGCCGGTCTCGATGATGAACGCCGTAATCCCGCGTGGGCCTGCCTTGGGATCGGTCTTGGCGTAGACCACGATCACCTGCGCGTCGGGCGCATTGGTGATCCACATCTTGGTGCCGTTGAGGATGTAGCGGTCGCCCTTCTTCTCGGCACGAAGTTGCATCGACACGACATCGGAGCCGGCACCGGCTTCGCTCATGGCGAGGCTGCCGACGTGCTCGCCCGAAATCAGCTTGGGGAGATACTTGCGCTTCTGCGCATCGGTGCCGTTGCGGCGAAGCTGGTTGACGCACAGATTGGAGTGCGCGCCATAGGAAAGGCCCACAGCCGCCGAGCCACGGCTCACCTCCTCCATCGCCACGACGTGCTCGAGGTAGCCGAGGCCAGCGCCCCCGTACTCCTCCTCGACCGTGATGCCGTGCAGGCCGAGCGCTCCCATCTTCGGCCACAGGTGGCGGGGAAACTCGTCCGTCCGGTCCAACTCGGCGGCGATCGGCGCGATCTCGTCGGCCGTGAACGAGCGCACGCTGGCGCGCAACTGGTCAGCCGTCTCGCCAAGGTCGAAATCGAGCGTCGGATACTCGTTGCGGATCGCCATGCCGATAACTCCGCGGTTCTTTCGGCCGGAAGGCCACCTGCGAACGATGTCTCTGCGGCGTCACGACAAATCAGGTAAACTGGCTAGTGTCCCGATCGCGAAGTTCGTCGGATCTCGCGGCAACCACTGAACGAACTTCGCGCTCGAAAGGACACTAGCAAGTTTATGATTTCTAGTGTGATTCAGATCGAGAAATTCGTTTGAGAGCCAAGCCGCGAACATTGGCGAATTTCTCGATCATCACACTAGCGGCGCGTCGCCTCGACGGCACACTATGAGAGATCGGCCGATGGCGAAAGACTTCGGCGAAATGGAGCGGGAGTTCATTGCCGGCCTCAAGGAGGACACCGGCCGCGATCTCGCGGAGTGGATGGATGCCATCGGTGCCCAGAGGTTCACCAACAAGAACGACGCCATCGACTGGCTGCGTGGCCAGGGCTTTGTATTCAGTTGGGCCTCATGGCTCGAGCGCATCCATGCCAACGGCGGCCGCCCGCTCTATGGCGACAAGCCAGCGCCGGTACCGACGAAAAGGGCTGCAGCCAACACGAGACCTGCGGCGCCACGCGTGATTTCCCAGCCTGCCGTCGCGCCAGCACCAGACCCGGTGCCTCCAATGCAGGACGCACGCCTCGAGGAGCTGATCGCTGCAGCCAAGGGCTATCAACCGCTATATCGGCTGCTCGCGGGCGAAATCGCGAAAGCCCTGCCAGGAGCCCGCATGTCCGCCGCTCCGCCCTACATTTCGGTGGCCCGGCCAGCCGAGTTCGCCCTGATCGAGACCAGCGCGCGCGGGCTGCGACTTGCCCTAGATCTCGGCGACAGGCCTTTCGAACCGCCTCTGGTCCCCGCCAAGCTGATCGGCGCGCCGAAGCGGCTCTCCCACATGGTCCTTCTCAATGACGCCCGCAGCGTCGATGCCCGACTGACGGAGCTGATCAAGGCGGCGGATGCCCGCGTCAATACTTGAGACCGGACGCCTGTCATGAACCCCAACGCCAAGGATCGACCCAGCAGCATTCCCTGGCCACCCATCATCTATGCTGTCGCATTGGCTGGCGCCTGGTTACTCGAGAGCTGGCTGCCGCTGCCGGCTCTACCGGAGAATCTCCTGGTGCGCTGGTTTGGCGCTGCAATCTTTTTGTCTGGTCTCGGCCTCGGTCTTGTGGGCCTGATGGCGCTGCGCGCAGTGGGAACCACCTTCGATCCAACCGGTCCGGCCGATGCCCTGGCTACGCAAGGGCTGTATGCCCGCAGCCGCAACCCGCTTTATCTCTCGGCGCTGATCGCTTTCTTTGGACTGGGCCTCGCCCTGCGCTCGACCTGGCTGTTCGTTGCTGTCCCTGCCGTCGCTGTGGCGTTGACCAAACTCGCCATTGAACCTGAAGAGGCTTACCTCGAACGGTGGTTCGGCGAGGCTTACCGCGGCTACAAGGCACAAGTCCGGCGCTGGATTTGACGGCATTGCCCGTTGAAGCTTGTTGGGGACCATCTATTTGCCCCATTGCCGGCACAGGTTCTGGCGGGTGCGGAGGTTGGACATGAGCGGACATGCCTGTGCGGTAACGGCGGCCGGGCTCCTGGCAGCCATGGTCTCCACGGCGGCGGCACAGACCGCGCAGCGCGATGGAATTGCCGACTTGCTGGCGAAGGGAGATGGCGTCACCCGCCTTGCCCAATCGCAGCCCAAGGCAGCGATACCGGTCACCCCGCAGGCCGGTGATCCGGCACCCAAGGCCGCCGAGGCTTCGAGAGACCCGCGTGAAGGCGATCCTGCCTACGAGCAGGCCCAACGCCTCATGAAGGCAATCGACGCTGTTCTGCAGGATGCCGCCAAGAACCGCGGCGAAGCCAAGAAGCTCCCTCCCGAGAGCGACTTCCTCATGAAGCCGCTGTGGACCGAGACGCGGGAAGACCGGGAGCGAAAGATCCGCGAGCTGCTCGATGCAGCGCTCGGCGTCATCACCGACGTTCCAGTCGTCGATATCCAGCGCAAGATCGAAACCCTGCGCCGGAACATTCGCGACCTCGATGACCGCATCGTCAAGCTGCGCGAGAAGCAGCTTACCGCGCCCAAGGATGCCGTGCTGCCGGGCCTCCTGACCGACACGGTGGACAGCCTTGGCAACGACATCGAGGAGTTGAAGAAGAAGATCGAGGCCAACAAGGGCGCGATCGCCGCAGCCAAGAGCGAGGTTCACACGGCGCTCACCAACAGCGGCATTCAGCTCGCACCAGATCAGGTCGACTTGTTGCTCGACAGCGTGCTGTCAGGCGACCTCGTGCGCCTCGTCGCCGTGTTCAATTCCGCCAAGCTGATCGACGGCCAGCTCGCGAAACTGATGGCCCAGTCCGGCGAGAACATCAGCGCCGCACGCAAGTATTTCGCCATGCATGCCGCGCTGTTTGCCATGCTCGTGCACGCACAAGACAGCCTCATCGGCAAGATCGACAAGCAATATCTGCCGAAACTCGATGCCATCATGAAAGACATTGCCGCGGCGCGCATCAAGACCAACGACCTCTTGCGAGCGGAAAACCGGCCGGATCAGAAGCGCGCACTCGAGGCGAACCGCGATAGCCAGCGTCTGGCCGAGGAAGCTGCCCGCGGATACCGACGTTATCTCCTGCAGCAGCGCGAGCAGATCGCCAAGGCACGCAGCCGCGCCACGCACGATCTGCGTATCGCCGACAACACCTACGAGACGGTGGAGGCGAGCTTCCAGCTCCGCAATTTGATGCGCGACAGCGCCACCTCATTCGAGGCGATCCAGAAGCTCGAAGCGCCAACCTTCGAGCAGATCTTCAAGAATGAGGAGCTGCGCCGCGAATTCGAAAACCTGACCCGCAAGCTCGACGCGCCGTCGAGTTGACGTGAGGTACAAAAATTCGGGGCCCGAATTGTACTCGGGCCCCGTAGCTTGTCGTGCGATCCGCAAATATTCCCTCAGTCGGACCGGATCATTCCTTGTCGTCTTGATCGCCTTCGAGCGTCTGACGCTCGCCGAGACAGGGAGTGGCCCAGACCTGGCAGCGCTTGCGGTATTGACCGGTCAGCCACTCGCCAGCTCTACCCAGCGCGCTCTCGTTGGTCGAGGAGCGCCAGCAGCGATACTCGCCGCGCTTGGCGTTGTTGAGATCCTGATAGCGCTCGCCGAAGTCGGCTCGCACCGAGGCCCGCCACGCCCGCTTGGCCGAGATCAGTGCGCCGTTCTCGGTCTGCGCTTCGGCACCCTTCGTCGTGATCAAATACAAGCACTGGCGCTCGTAGCGTCCATCGTGCGTCCGATAGCCCCACTTGTCGTCGCGATCACGATCCCAACGATCGCGGTCCCTGTCCCAACGGCCGTGATCCCGGTCCCGATCCCAGCGATCGCGATCCCAGCGGCCTCTGTTCCAATGGTCGTGCCGATGATGATGAGGGCGCCCATAATACATGTCAGCATAGCGCCGGTAGTGTTGCGGGTAGTGGTAGTACTTCCGGGGGTGAGCCGTCTTCACGTAGTAGCGGTCCGGCTCCTCGACGTATTTTTGCGGCTTCAGATACGGCTTGTTGCGCCGTCTGTGATCGACGTAGCGATAACAGCGATTATTCTCGAATCCATCGCACTTGAGCTGGCGCGCAGCCCATTTGTCCGTATCGAAGTCGTTGGCCAGCGTCGCCGTGCCCATCGTCAGCACCAACAGGAGCGCGGCGAGCGCCCCGAGAGGCGCGCTGTGCGATATCGTGCGACCAAGCCTCAACCATGCAACTTCAACCAGCCTTGAGCGTGTATCAACGCATTCGGCGGCACGAAGTGTACCTGACATGACAAGCCCCCTAGCACTACAACAATGGCAACAAAGCAACGGCGTTAACGAACTGTCTATCCCTATCCGCCGCTTACGCATTTTCGGTTTTGCTCATGTTGTTCTGCCGCAACAGCCCGCAAAGCTGTGCCTCGAACCGCAAGCGATCATGAAGCCGTTAAAATCGCTGGGAAAATGCCGCGAACAGAAACGGTTTCGATGAGGAATGGGCGAAAAACTCAAATCGAAGAAAACAACTGATAATACAGGCTGTTGAAAAGATCGGCTCAGCGGCTGTAGTGACAAATATGTCTAAGCATCTGTCATTCCGCGCCGCAGTGTGTGCGGGCGGACCATTGGGGCTGAGACACGAACTCCGCACGTTTGCGGGCGAGCACGCCAAGAGCAGTTAGACGTTCGCAGATCGGCACGCCTAGCGCCAGCAGCTCGCAACGGCCAGTTGAAATCTCCGGGCCGACGCTGCGGCGGCCGATCAAGCGTGCCGAAGTCGCACAGCTCCTTCGCTTAGCCTAGGTAGGCCTGGCATTCGATCTCGACCTTCATGCGTGGATCGACCAGTCCCTTCACTTCCACCAGAGTTGATGCCGGCCGATTGGCGCCAAAATAGGCGATGCGACGCGGGTTGATCAGCGGCCGTTCCTTGATGTCGGTCATGAACACCTGCACCTTGGTGACGTGCTCGGGGCCTGCGCCCGCCGCCTTCAGACACTGGTCCATCACGTCGATGGCGATATCGAACTGCGCTGCGGTGTCGCCTGGAATCTTGCCGTCCGCCGTCATGCCGACGATGCCGGACACCCATACTATCGGGCCCGCCTTGACCACGTGGCAGTAGTGGCTCACCGGCTCCATGATCCCGGGCAGCATGATGCGTTCAATCATGGCGATGTCCTCCTGCTGGTATCCACTGCGCCGACATTAATGCATCGATCGGCTGCCTGTCAGGCCTGCGCGATTGACGCCAGCGCAGCTTGCAGCAACCCTGTGCCCGTACCATCGCCGGAGGCTGCTGCTATGCCGCTCGACCTGCCGAAGCTCGCTGCTGATCTGGAGCGCCTGCTCAAATTGCGCTCGATCCCGTTCGGCATGAAGCTGTTCGAGGACAAGGCCGAGATGGAGGCCATCCCGCGCATCCGCCGCCCCAAGGCCGTGCACACGCTGGATCAGGTCGTGGCCCAGGCCTCGCGTCTCGGCTGGACCGTCGGCGTCACGTCCGAGGATCTCGTTGGTGCGCAGTGCCGCGCCGTGGTCGGCCTCGGCACGGCCAAGGATGCGAAATGGCAATCAGGCCAGCACATGGTGGGCGTTTGGTTTTCCGAGCTCGAAGATGCCCGTGCACATCAGGCCGCCATGCACTGCGTGCCCGACGGCAGATATCAAGCACTCGCCATCGCTCCGCTCGCTTCGGGCCGCCTCGAGCCACCCGATATTGCCCTCTTCTACGCAACGCCCGGCGCCATGATGTATTTCATCAACGGCCTGCAATGGGCCGGTTACAAGAAATTCGATTGGGGCGTGGTGGGAGAAAGTGCCTGCGCCGATAGTTGGGGGCGGGCGCTGACGAAGCGTGAGCCCTCGCTGTCGATCCCCTGCTTCGCCGAACGCCGTTATGGCGGCGTGCTCGATGACGAGATGCTGATGGCGCTGCCGCCGGACCAGCTCGAAAAGGCCATCGCGGGAATGGAAACGCTGGCGCGCAATGGCTTCCGCTACCCCTTCCCGCAGTACGGCATCCAGAACGACGTGCGCGACGGCATGGCGCGCAGCTATCCGGACCGAAAGCCGCCTCCAGCTAGCTAGTGTCCCGATCGCGAAGTTCGTCGGACTTCGCGGCAATCACTGAATGAACTTCGATATCGAAAGGACACTAAGGCGTGTACTCAATTTGTATGGACCGTCCTGAGGGTGGCCAGGATAGTTGAGCCCTCGTCTGTTGCCGGGTGTACACGGAAACGCTGTGGCTACCCACACAACCCTTGGACCAGCACGCTCTGCCAACGTGCTGGTCTCGGGAGCGTGTGATCAGAGTTTGGTGGATGAGCGAGCCAAAAGCTTCCAGTCAGTGCCCTGTTTTTGCCAGTTCATAAGAATGTGGAGATTGGTGGCGTTCTTCTTGCCATCGGGCACAGTCTCGCTTTCGCCCACCCAGTGGAACCGTACGATCGCGACTGTGCCAACCACCTGAATTTTTGGGTTGTTGTAGGCAAGAGACAGAAATTTCGACTTTCCGCTCGTAGCGTTCGCAATGAAGGCTGCCTTGTCCTCGACGCGACCATCCGAATGGCTGTAGCTGAGCTCGGGCGCGCAGAGGGCGTCGAATGCCTTAGCGTCCGCCGCGACTTGGGCTGAGCGAAAGGCTTCGACGTTTTTCGCGACGGCGTCTTCGTCAGCTGAGCCTGCCAAAACGGGGATGCCCCCCAAGAAGCCAACGGCAACCGCTGACCAAGCAAAATAACGACGATTGATCTTCATG
This sequence comes from uncultured Alphaproteobacteria bacterium, assembly GCA_963840425.1. Taxonomy (GTDB): domain Bacteria; phylum Pseudomonadota; class Alphaproteobacteria; order Rhizobiales; family Hyphomicrobiaceae; genus CADEFX01. The sequence goes on from CAWIYZ010000035.1 coordinate 178,537, forward strand.
GTTTCCTCCGTTTTTTTCTACTTTGAACCAGCGTTGTCCAACTACTCTCGTGTAGTCGATCTAGTGGTACACCAACATTGTGTTGCCGCAAGGCCGGGAGACCACGGCGATTTTCGCACGGGTGTCGGCCTGATGAGCGCCATGTCAATTGGGTCGCTGTTCCTCTGCTGCACAACCGCTCAATGCGGGACCGCTTTGGTCCGATGCCCTGAACGTGGCGGGCGTGGCCCTGCTGTGGCGGCGGCGAGCGAGGCCGGTGGCGGCTTGGCGGTCAGCTTGGCGATCTGGCCTAGCGGCGGTACTGCACGAACGGAGACTTCGTCGCCATCTGGTCGTAAAGGCCGCGCGCGCGGTAGTTGAACTCCTGCGTCGTCCAATAGGTACGCGTGCACTGGCGCGCTTCGGCCTCCTGATAGACGGCCTCGATCAGCTTGCGGCCGACGCCCTTGGCGCGCAGCGTCGGCTCCACGAACAAATCCTCCAGGTAGCAGTACCAAGTCGGTGACCACGTGGAGCGGTGGAACAGCACGTGCGCAATGCCGATCGGCTTGTCGCTGTCGTCCACGGCTACATAGCCGATGTGCACGCCTTCCACCCCCGACAACAGCCGCGCCCACGTGACCTCGATGACATCATCGGGGACAGTCGCCTTGTAGAATTCGATATAGGCCTTGAACAGCGGCAGCCACGCTGCCTTGTCCTTCGCTTCCAGCCGACGCACACGAACGGTCATTAGCAGCTCCCCCCTGGCAGAATTCGGCGGTCATAGCAGAAATATGGTGGCGAGCCCGAGAAAGGCGAAAAAACCGACCACGTCGGTCACCGTCGTGACGAACACGCCGGAAGCCACTGCCGGATCGAAGCCATGCCGTGCCAGCGCGAGAGGGATAAGGATGCCGGCGAGGGCGGCTGCCAGCAGATTGACGATGATGGCTGCTGCGATCACGAGCCCCAGCTTACCCGTGCCGAACACAACCAGCACGACGAGCGATAGGATCAGGGCAAACAGCAGCCCGTTGATCAGGCCGACCGCAGCTTCGCGCAAGATGACGCGGCGCGCGTTGACCGGGCCCAGCTCCCGCGTCGCCAACGCGCGCACGGCCACCGCCATGGTCTGCGTGGCGGCATTGCCGCCCATGGACGCCACGATCGGCATGAGAACGGCGAGCGCTACCATCTGCTCGATCGAGGCGTCGAACAGCTTGATCACAGAGGCCGAGAGCATGGCGGTTGCCAGATTGAGCAACAGCCACACGATGCGGCTGCGCACGGTGTTGACGACCGAGTCGGCGATGCTCTCATCGCCTACACCGGCAAGCCGCCGCAGGTCCTCCTCGGCTTCCTCCTCGATCACCTCGACCACGTCATCGACCGTCGCGACGCCGACGAGCCGCTTGTTCTCGTCCACCACCGGCGCCGATTTTAGGTCATAGCGCTCGAACTCGCGCGCCATTTCCTCCTGATCCGCTGTTGCCGGGATGACGTGCTTCTCGTCATTCATGATGCCGTCGATCTGCACGTGCCGCTTGGTGCGCAACAGTCGCGACAGGTCCACGCTGCCCAGCACGCGATAGGCCGGATCGACGACAAAAATATCGGAAAACGTGTCGGGCAGATCCTCCGTCTCACGCATGTGGTCGATCACCTGCCCCACGGTCCAGAACGGCGGCACCGCCACGAAGTCCGTCTGCATGAGACGGCCGGCGGTCTGCTCCGGATACTCGAGATTGCGCTGGAGGGCGGCGCGATCGCTCCAAGGCATGCGCGCCAGGAGATCCTGCTTCTCGCGCTCCTCCAGGCCCTCCATGACGTAGGCGGCATCGTCGGTCTCGAGCTCGGCGACGGCCCTGGCCAGCAGCTCCTTGGGCAGCGCTTCGGAAAGCTGATCGCGGACGGTCTCGTCCAGCTCGGAGAGGACCTCGAAATCGAGGCCGGGTCCCAGGGCCTGGACCAGCTCGATGCGTTCCCCGGGGGCCAGCAGCTCGATCAGGTCGGCAAGGTCCGGCGCCCGCAACCCGCCGGCGAGGCTCCGCACCAGAGCCACGTCCTTGGCCGTCAGCGCCGACGATACGGCTTCCACCAGCTCGGCCGCGGTGCCGCCGCCTCCAGAACGGTGCTCCTCGGCCGGCTCCTGCATCCGCGCCACCTGTGCTGGTTTGATTCTTGAACTGGACGCGCGCCAGCGCTCTCGGAGAGAGTTGCACGGCGCCCAAGCGCATAACACAGCCGTCCACGTCCGGCACGCCCCTCTTGCAACGGCCGGGGCCAACTTACCCCCCAAAACCTTCGGCGGCACGCAGCCGCATTGCGTCCAGCCACAATGGCCCCCTAGTATCCGCGCTCTTCAAGGGCCGGCCCTGGGGCAATGGCTGGGACGGACATGCGCGGGCGGGCACCCGCGGACGGACGGGGAGAGGGATGCGCGCGGCACTTTTCACAGGGCTCGCCGGCCTGCTGGTTACGGCTGCTGTTTGGGCCGGCGCGCAGGCGCAGGCGCCAGCGTCGTGCCAGGCTGGCCCCGACGCGCTTGGCGTCAGCCGTACCCTGGATGTGGATGCCGTGCAGGGTCCGCGATTCGGAAACAACCAGTATTCCGACCGCCATATCCTGCGCGAAGGCGAGGTCATTCTTACGTTCGATGACGGTCCGCACCCCGTCTACACGCGAACGGTCCTCGAGGCGCTGGAGGCGCACTGCACGCGAGCGACATTCTTCATGGTCGGCTTCCGCGCCTTCGGGCAGTCGGCGCTGGTGCGCGAAATGGCTAGGCGCGGGCACACCATCGCCACGCATACCTGGTCGCACCAAGACTTGGCCAAGCTCGATCCGGTTGCCGCCAAAGGCGAGATCGAGCTCGGCATCAGTGCCGTGCAACGCGCTCTAGGCGCGCCAGCCGCACCGTTCTTCCGCTTTCCGTATCTCAGCGACCCGAGCGCCATGCGGGCCCACCTCAAGGCGCGCAATACCGGCATCTTCTCGATCGATGTCGACGCCTACGACTACCGCACACGGAGCCCCACGGCTGTCGTGCGCAATGTCATGCTGCAGCTCGAGTCGAAGCGCAAAGGCATCATCCTGTTCCACGACATCCAAGCATCCACGGCAGGCGCTATCAAGACGATGCTGGCCGAGCTCAAGGCCCGCGGCTACAAGGTCGTCCACCTGCGACCCACCCAGGGCCAGGTGACGGTGGCCGAGTACGATACGCGCATCGATCGCGACTATGCGAATCGCAAGATCGCCTATCTGCCCGTCGCCCAGCGCGGGGTCTTCTCATCGGCGTGGGAGGCCAGCGTTGCGCCCAACACGCCAAGCAACATCAATGGCGTTGGCCTTACACCATCGGCGTCGGGCCGCGCGACCCAGCGCGCCGCCGAGGACGATTGGCGCCGTGGTATTTTCAGCGGTCGCTGAGATTTGCCCTACCTGCTCGGCTAGACCGATGTTGCGGCGTCCCAGCCACAGGGCGCGCAATTCCGCCCTAGTGTGTAGCGCAGCGCTTGCGGCGGGCGCCCGAACCGACCCACTACTGCACCCCAGTTGCATCTGGCGAAACGCAGTCTCGGGGGATTGGGATGTCATCGTCACCGGCGGCACTGGTCGCTGCCCTTGTGCTGGCCACGCTCACAGCTACTCCCGTCGCTGCAGCCTGCCCGGAGCCTACCACGGCGCTCGGCGTCGCGCGCGTTGTCGAGATCGATGCGGCCGGTGGTCCGATCTTCGGCGCTATGACGTCCCAGGCACGCGAGGCTCGGTTTCTGGGACCGAAAGAGGTAGTGCTCACCTTCGACGACGGGCCCATGCCCGGCATCACACGCTCGATCCTCGACACGCTCGACCGGTTCTGCACCAAGGCCACGTTCTTCTCTGTCGGCCGCATGGCCATCGCCCATCCAGCCTTGGTGCGCGAGGTTCTCGGCCGCGGACACACACTCGGCACGCACACCTGGTCGCATCCGATGAACCTGCCGCGCCTGTCGCCGGAGCGTGCGCGCGACCAGATCGACAGCGGGTTCGCTGCCGTGGCGCTCGCGGCCGGCGCGCCGATCGCGCCATTTTTCCGCTTCCCAGGGCTCAGTGACTCGCCCGTGCTGCTCGATCACCTACAACGGCGCGGCATAGCCGCCTTCACCGTCGATGTCGTGTCCAACGATTCTTACATTGCCGATCCCGGCCACCTCGTCGCACGCACACTCGCGCATGCACAGGCGGAGAACGGGGGCATTCTCCTATTTCATGACATCAAGCATGTTACGGCGCGGGCCCTGCCGACTATCTTGCGCGAGCTGAGAGCCCGCGGTTTTTCTGTGGTGCATATGCGCGCCAAAAACTCCTACGTGCCCGACGAACGAAGTGTCACAGCCATCCGCGATCACGTGCAGCGCACGACGCGTGGAACCGGCCCCGGACTGTTGGCTGTAACTGCCGGCTTATCGGCGTCGATAAATCCCGCCCCCGCCCCGCTTGGCATTGCGGGAAGCACACGAACTGCATCTGTTGGCGAGCCGCCCGTGACATCGCTCGCACCCGCGCCGCGGGATCGGCTGGTGAAAACGCGTCCGAGCGCTGTGGCCTCGGACGCAACGCAGCACCAACCTGTCGTGACGGTGTCGCAGCCAGCCGCGACGAACGGTGCGGTTACGCCTCGGCATCGCGCTGAGCGTGCAGCTCCTGACACACCTCTCGATGCGTGGTCCGCGGGATGGCGTCGGTTCATGCAGAACACGGGAGGATAATACGACGGCCCTCGACAAACCTGATCGCCAGAGAGGACAGTTGCACAGCATATCGTCAGCCGCCGCCTGGTTTGGGGCTCTGGCACGTTTCGGGCCACGCCTCTCACTGATCCGCAGCCTGATTGCGCGCGATATCACGAGCCGCTACCGCGGCTCGATGCTCGGCGTCCTGTGGTCGCTGGTGACGCCGCTTTGCATGCTGGCCATCTACAGTTTCGTCTTTGGCTCGATCCTCGGCACGCGCTGGAACGGCGGCAACGACCAAGCAGGCATGGCCGGCTTCGCGATCATTCTTTTTGTCGGCCTCATCGTTTTCCAGCTGTTCTCCGAGGTGGTCACACGCGCGCCGACGCTGGTGCTGTCGAACGTCAACTACGTCAAGAAAGTCGTCTTTCCGCTCGAGATCCTTCCCGTCGTGGCCGTCGGCTCCGCGCTGTTTCATCTGTCGGTCAGTCTGGTGGCCCTGTTCGCCTTCATGCTTTGGATCATGGGGCATATTCCGCCCACCGCGAGTGCTTCTGCCGATCGTGCTGGCGCCGTTCGTCCTGGTCATTCTCGGACTAGGCTGGTTCTTCGCCTCCCTTGGCGTCTACTTGCGCGACATCGCGCAGCTTCTCGGCACCGCGGTCACCGCGCTCATGTTCCTGTCGCCGACTTTCTTCCCGTCCTCCGCTCTGCCGGAGTGGATCAGGCCATGGCTCATGCTGAACCCGCTGACCTTGCCGATCGAGCAGGCGCGCGCGGTGCTGATTTGGGGCAACCTGCCGGACCTCGCGGCGCTCGGGCTTTACGGCATCGTTGGCCTCGTTATCGCGGCAGCGGGCTTTTTCTGGTTCCAGACGACACGCAAAGGCTTTGCCGATGTCCTCTGACGGCATCGCCATTCGCGTGCGCGACGTCTCCAAGCACTATTTCCTCTACACGCGTCCAGAGGACCGGCTGAAGCAGTCGATCGTGCCGCGCCTGCAGCGCCTCGCCGGCCGCACGCCCGCCAAGTACTACCGGGATTTCGCGGCGCTGAACGGAGTGTCGTTCGACGTGCGCCGCGGTGAAACGGTTGGCATCATCGGCCGCAACGGCTCGGGCAAGTCGACTCTCCTGCAGATCATCTGCGGCACGCTGCAGCCCACAAGTGGCACGGTCGAGGTCAACGGCCGCATCGCCGCCCTGCTCGAGCTCGGCGCCGGCTTCAATCCGGACTTCACCGGCCGCGAGAACGTCTACCTCAACGCCGCCATTCTCGGTCTCGCCAGGTCCGAGATCGACCAGCGCTTCGACGCCATCGCCCGCTTCGCCGACATTGGCGAGTTCATCGACCAGCCGGTCAAGACCTACTCCAGCGGCATGTATGTGCGGCTGGCCTTCGCCACCGCCATCAACGTCGACCCCGACATCCTGGTGGTGGACGAGGCGCTGGCGGTGGGCGACGAGGCCTTCCAGCGCAAATGCTTCGCGCGCATCGAGGAGATCCAGGCAAAGGGCGGCACCATCCTGTTCGTGAGCCACGCAGCGCAGACCATCGTGCAACTGTGCTCGCGCGCACTGCTGCTCGACGGCGGCGAGTTGCTGCTCGAGGGGCGTCCGAAGATGGTGACGAATATCTATCAGCGCCTCGCCAACTTGGGTGGGCCTGCGGCAGCCGATTTGCGCGAGCAGATTTTGCTCGCAAAAGAACCCAATTGCTCGGTAGATGGCATCGAACCCGCTTCACCTCCGCCATCAAAGGATGCCCGACAACTCATATCGACGCGGCTTCCAATGCAGTTCGAGACCTTTGATGCGAGCCTGGTGGCCCCGCTCATTGTAGTGAACGAGCCGTGCGGCGCCACCCTACGCGGCATCCGCATCGAGATGGACAGCGGCTCCCCTGTCAACGTCCTCGACAGTGGCCGACATTACAATCTTTGCTACTCAGTTGACTTCCAGGAGGACGCACTAAATGTCGGCTTCGGCATGGGAATTCGCGTTGCATCGGGAGTGAAGATCTTTGGCGCTGCCACCAGTCAAAACCCCTTTCACGTGGTGCGCCACGTCGCTGCCGGCCGCACCTACCATGTGCGCTTTCGGTTCGAGTGCCTGCTAATGCCTGGCACATATTTCGTGAACGTAGGTGTCAAGGGGTCGGTTGGGGCACACCCAAATTCCTGCACCGAGTGCAGGATGCGTTGGCGTTCCGGGTTCCTGCGTCGGAAGCATCAGTATCCAACGGGTTTGTCGATGCCAAGATCGTTCCCACTCTCATTGCCGAAGACTGAAGTCTTCAACTCAGGGAACATATTTTCGAGGTAGAGAACATCCGTTGCATCGAGCGCCAAACGATACGCTTCCATGCGTCCCAAGCGAACTTTAAGCGCTCCGTTCCTGGGTCGCAGCCACGGATCAGAAAACGTGCCACCCAATTCCACTGTCTGCATCTTGTCAAACCGACCTTGTGACACGGCAGTGCGCACTCGCTGGGTGTCCACGCGCATTTGGAGATGATCGAGCAGGCGCATGAGAGAATGTTCCGCATCTCTGTGGAAATCCTCGTAATTGCAGACTAAGCATTTGGGATCTGCACCAAGCTCCTTCCACATCTCCCTGAACTGCCGTAGCGGCTGCGCACCGAAATGATGGTCTCGGACAAAGTTCGAGACCGTGCCCGTGTACTCGAAAATATCCGCAAACCGCCCCGTGACCTGATGATAAAGACTGACGAGAATATCGCCCGGATTTCGCGTCATGTAAATCACCTTGTCGGCGGCTTTGATTCTGCTCCGACGGGGCTCCCTGTCAAAATTGTGCGGCGCGCGATCATGCGAGTTGAACTCGAAGCCATCGTGATGGAAGACGAGCCGATGATCCAATTCTAGCGTGCGCAGCATGTATCTGATCCTGTGCGGCCGGATTTCGATATGAGACAAACTCGATGGTCATTGCTGCAAGCCCAGAACGGGGCCGAGCCTGGCAGCATACATCTGCCAGGAAAATGCTCGTATGGCCTCAGTAGCGTTCCGAGCAAGGTTGGCCGCCCGCGCATTGTCGCTGAGCAACCGCTCAACCGCAGCCGATATTGCGGACGCGGAAGGTTTTTCCAGCACCACGGCCGTCTCCCCATCCCGCGCGAATGCCGTTGTCCCGTGCGGCGTGCAGATCAGCGGCACACCGCTCGCCATGGCCTCAGCGGCGAAATTCGACCATCCGCCGCGCATCTCCGTGTGCACAGCGATATCGATGTTGCGATAAAAGCTCGGCAGCTCGTCCTCGAACAGGACGCCGACGCGCTCGATACGCGGCATGCGTCGCAAATCAGGGCGTGCATCGAGGAGTGCATCGGCATTGCCCAGCAGCTTCAGACTCACATTATCCGGCAGCAATGCCAGGGCATCGACAAGCGCCTCTGCGTTCTTGTTGGCGAGGCCACCCAGCACAATCGGACCGCTCTGCTCACGCGGGCGCTCATCGGTGGGGTGGAAACGGTCGATGTCCACCGCACCCAGAACTGTGTGAAACCGCTCAGCTTGAAACTGCGTATAGGTGCCCGGCGGCCAAGCCAGATTGTTGAATATCACCAGATGCGGCTGGAAGGTCCGGTTCACATGAAGGAAGCGCGGCTTCATACTCTGATCGTTCAGAACATGCTGGATTCTCCGGCCGAAGCGGGGATCGCGAAACCGGGCCAACCGATCGATGGTCTGGTCGCTAAAGCCGGCGCCGGGCACCATCACGAAATGCCAGCGCTGCGCCGCGCATTCGGTGAAACTCAGCACCGGAAAGCGTGAGGGCCAATGCGCGACCGGATGATCCGCCAGGCAAACGTAGACAAGCTCGTACTCTGCCGCCGACAAGGCACGACCCAAACGCTCGAAGCGCAGCATGCCACCCGAGAGAATGAGCTCCTCGCAGGCAACGAGAATGCGCTTGCGCAAGGCCATCACCCATCCCCGGCCCGGCGGCGCTGGCTCGGCCGGAAGGCCAGCGTGTCGCGTCCGGCTGCCGCCTGCAGCACCACGCGATATTCGTCGCGCTTCTCATGGATGGACGCGATCACCGGCCCGGTCGGCACGCCGAGCCCCACAAGTGCCGCTTCCGAAAGCTGTAGGCTGGCCTCGATCGTCTCCGGCACCGCATCGGTCACGCCCAGCTCATAGAGATGGCTCGCATGCTCCGCGTCGCGGGCGCGCGCAACAATGACGATATCGCTGCGCAGACTGCGCACGATCCCGACCAGCTCGTCGATCTCCTGCTGCAGATGAATGGTGAGGATGACCGCTTCCGCCTCGTCGATACCGCACCGCTTGAGGAACTCGGGGTTCTTGGCGTCACCGAAGTAGATCGGCCTGCCACGGCGGCGCCAGGCCGCCACCACCTTGGCATCGCGCTCGGTGACGAGGTGTTGCACGCCATGGCGCGTCAGCATGTCCGATACGAGCTCGCCGACGCGCCCGTGGCCGATGACGATGGCACTGGGCACCATGTCGTCCGGCGGCATCTCCAGCAACAACGGCTCCAAGGGCGGGGCGGGTATGAGCCTTCTCGCAAGCCAGCGCCCCGCTCGATCGAGCAGTGGGATGAGGACCATGGTGAGCGTCGTAATGGCGACGGCGAAGCTGCCGATCCCCGCCTGTATGACCCCATAGGCCATGCCGAGGCCGATGGCGATGAAAGCGAATTCGCCACCAGCCGCCAGCAGAAACGCGCTCTCGATGGAGCCGCGCCAGGAAAGCGAAAAGAGACGGGCCAAGCCGAATACGATCATCCCTTTGAGCAGCAGCAGCGCGGTGGTTGCGCCGAGCACCGGCGCCAGATTCTGCGCCAGCCAGCCGAGATCGAGCCCCATTCCGACCGTGAAGAAGAAGACGCCGAGCAGGAGCCCTTTGAACGGCTCGATCGTTGCCTCGATGGCCTTGCGATATTCCGTCTCCGCCAGCAGCAGTCCTGCCAAAAATGCGCCAATCGACATCGACAGGCCGGCTGCCGCCGATAGCAGCCCGCTACCGACGGCGACGAGCAGCGTCGCGGCCACGAACATTTCCACGCTGGCGCTCGAGGTGACCAGCCGGAACAGCGGCCGCATGACGATCCATCCCGCCGCGAGAATAATAGCAACGGCCAGCCCAGCATGGCCGAATGCTTTAGCGATGTTGACGGCCAGGGAGCCGTGCTGGCCTTCGCCGAGAATTGCCACCAGGAACAACAGCGGCATGACCGCGAGATCTTGCAGCAGCAGGATGGCAAAGCTCACGCGGCCGGTTGCGGTGGTGAAGCGCCGTTGCTGGGCCAACACCTCCACGATGATTGCGGTCGACGACAATGCCAAGCTGGCGCCGATGATCACCGCGCTGCCCGCCTTGGCGCCAAGCGCAGCCGCCACCAGAGCGATCAGGACGGTCGAGATCAGGACTTGCAGCGTACCGAGCCCGAAGACCAGCCGCCGCATGGTCAGCATGCGCGCGGGGGACAGCTCGAGCCCGATTAGAAACAGCAGAAACACCACACCGAGCTCGCCGATGATGCCGAGCCCCCTCTCCTCCGCCACGGTGATCCAGTGCAGTTGAGGGATTGCATCGGCAAATGCCCCGAGGCCCTTCGGACCCAGCACAGTACCGGCCAGCAGGAACGCCAGCACCGGGCTCACCCTCCACCGCTTGACGAGCGGCACGATGACGGCGGCCGTTGCCAAGACGATCATGGCATCCTTGAAGATGGCTGGATCGAAGGGTGCTGCAGCCATTGTCAAACTATCCGCTGAGGCGCGTTTGTGAGTCCCCTGGGCGGGGTCTTGAAGATACATCGCCCAGCATGGCACGAGCGATCTCGTGCTCGCCCATGATGACCTTGCTGGCACCATGCATCATGAGATGCTCCGTCTCCTCCTCCGAATGCGACCGAGCAATGATCAGCAGATTCGGATTGGCAGAGCGAGCCTGCGCTACGACCTGGCCGCCTTCGAAGGCGTCCGGAATGGCTACAAGCAGACAGCGGGCAGCAGGCAGGTTGGCCGCCAGAAGAATGTCGCCGTCGGCCGCGTTGCCTGCAATCGTCTCCAGGCCACTCTGTCTCTGTTGCACGGCCACATCCTCGTTCTCCTCGATCAGCAGGAGAGGCACGTTCTCGGCCCGGAGAGCGCTGCTCACCACGCTGCCCACGCGCCCGTGCCCGACCAATACGACGTGGTCGGTGAGCGCTGTGGCCGGAATGGGCTCTCGGCCGAGTTCGCCGCCTGCCGAGACTTTGGAGGTCGGACCTTCTGGAGCGACTTCCTTCCTCGCCAAGTACCAGTCGAGCGCCGCGAACAGCAACGGGTTGAGGAGGATCGACAGCAGCGCGCCGGCAAGGACCAGATCGCGTGCGCGTTCGGGCATCAGAGCGAGACCCACTCCAAGGCCCGCCAGGATGAAGGAGAACTCGCCGATCTGCGCGAGGCTCGCGGATATGGTGAGGGCAGTCGACGCTGGATGTCCGAACAGGCGAACGATCAGAAACGCGGCCACGGACTTGCCAACGACAATGATGAGTACGGTAACAAGAACCGGCCCCAGGTCCCGAACCAAGATGCCAGGATCGAACAGCATGCCCACCGAGACGAAGAACAGCACGGCGAAGGCATCTCGAAGAGGCAGCAATTCGTTGGCGGCGCGCTGGCTAAGCTCCGACTCGCTCAGGATCATGCCGGCGAAGAATGCGCCGAGCGCGAAGGACACGTCGAAGAGTATGGATGCACCGTAGGCAACCCCCAATGCAATGGCGAGCACGGACAGGCGAAAAAGCTCGCGCGACCCGCTGTGCGCAACATAGTGCAGAACCCAGGGAATGACCCGCTTGCCGATCAGCAGCATGAAGGCAACGAAAGCCGCCACCTTGCCGAGCGTGAGGGCAATCTGCAGGGCGAGCGTCCCGAAGCTCACCCCGCTGCTGCCTTTGAGCACCCCAGCGAGCGCCGGCAGCATGACGAGGGTGAGCACCATGGCGAAATCTTCCACAACAAGCCAGCCTACTGCGATGCGCCCGCGCTCGGTGTCGACAAGCCGCCGCTCCTGGAGCGCCTTGAGCAGCACCACCGTGCTGGCCACCGACAGCGCCAGGCCAAACACCAGGCCCGCCCCGAAGCTCCAGCCCAGCGCATAGGCCAGGACCATGCCGAGCAATGTCGCGCTCGCGATCTGCGCCACCGCTCCCGGGATGGCAATGGCTCTAACCGAGAGCAGATCCTCCATAGTGAAGTGCAGCCCAACGCCGAACATGAGGAGGATGACGCCGATCTCGGCGAGGTCATTGGCGAGGCCCTGATCGGCGACAAAGCCAGGTGTGAAGGGTCCGACCAGGATGCCAGCGATCAGGTATCCTACCAGGGGCGAGATGCGCAGGCGGTTGGCAAGAGCGCCGAAAACAAACGCCAGCACCAGGCCCACCACGATCGTAGAGATCAGGGGGGTGTGATGCGGCATTCCTGTGTCCCCTTCGCGTTCGCAAGCCACTATCGTCGGCGCCCGCTCGCGATCGGACCCCGCCGTCACTGAACGCGCCGTGCGTTCTCATCAAGCGCCGAGCTTGGCCTCGATCGCCTTCAGCGCGGCATCTGCCCTCGTGCCATCAGGGCCGCCGGCCTGAGCCATGTCGGGACGGCCGCCGCCCCCCTTCCCGCCCAGCGCCTCGGCGCCAGCCTTGACCAGATCGACGGCGCTCAAGCTCTTGGTGAGATCGTCGGTGACGCCGACAGCGAGACCGGCCTTGCCGTCCTCGGTGACGCCGACAATCGCAACCACGCCTGATCCAACCTGCTTCTTACCATCGTCGACGAGGCCACGCAGGTCCTTGGGGTTCAGGCCCTGCACTGTGCGCGCCAAGAGCTTGACGTTGCCTATTGTACGGATCGCGGTGGCGCCGGCGGCGCCGTTCGTCGATCCGGCCCCGAGGGCGGCTTGACGTTTCGCATCGGCAAGCTGCTTCTCGAGCCCTTTTCTCTCCTCGAGCAACGCCTTGACGCGCTCGACCACATCCTCAGACCGCGTGCGCATCAGGGCGGCAAGCTCGCGCATGCGCTCGTCCTGTTCGGCCAGGTGCGCCCGCGCGCCGCCCGCCGTCAGGGCCTCGAGGCGCCGCACGCCAGCTGCAGACGCGCTCTCGCCGACAATACGGATGAGGCCGATGTCGCCGGTGCGCCGCACATGCGTGCCGCCGCACAGCTCCACGCTCCAAGCCTTGTTCGCTTTGGGTCCTGCCTCACCGAGACCCATGGAGACAACGCGCACCTCGTCACCGTATTTCTCGCCGAACAGCGCCATGGCGCCCGTCTGCATGGCGTCCTCCAGCGCCATCAGGCGCGTCTCGACTGGGGCGTTCTGCAGTACGGCTGCGTTGGCCAAATCCTCGACCGCCTTGATCTCCTCCGCGCTGATAGGCTTGGGATGGGAGATGTCGAAGCGCAACCGCTCCGGTGCGACAAGCGAACCCTTTTGAGCGACGTGCGTGCCCAGGATCTGGCGCAGGGCCTCATGGATCAGATGCGTGGCGGAGTGGTTGGTGCGCGTGGCGCTGCGGCGCACATGATCGACGGTCAGCTCCACCGCATCCCCGGTCTTGAAGCTGCCCAACTCGACGATGCCCGTGTGCACGATGAGGTCGCCCAGCTTCTTCTGCGTATCGATGACGCGCAGCACCGAACCCTTGGGGCCTTTAATGGTCCCAGTGTCGCCGACCTGCCCGCCGGACTCCCCGTAAAATGGTGTCTGGTTGACAACGATCTGGCCCTCGTCGCCCTTGCTGAGCGACTTCGCCTCCTTGCCGCCCTTGAGGATCGCCCGGATTTCGGCCTCGGCCACTTCCGTGTCGTAGCCCAGGAACTCCGTGGCGCCGGTCTTCTCCTTGATCTCGAACCAGATGGTTTCTGTGGCCGCCTCGCCCGAGCCTTTCCACGCCCTGCGCGCCTCCTCCTTCTGTTTCTCCATCGCTACGTCGAAGGCCTTGGTATCGACGGCGATGCCGCGCGGCTTCAACGCATCCTGCGTCAGGTCGAGCGGGAAGCCAAACGTGTCGTAGAGCTTGAACGCGACGTCGCCGGAGAAGGTGTCGCCCTTCTTCAGGTCGCCGCTGGCCTCGGCCAGCAGACCCAGACCGCGCTCCAGCGTCTTGCGGAAGCGTGTCTCCTCCAGCTTCAACGTCTCGGTGATGAGCGGCTGCGCGCGCACCAGCTCGCCATATGTGTCACCCATCTGGCGCACGAGCGCCGGCACCAGTCGCCACATCAGCGGCTCCTTGGCACCCAGCAGATGCGCATGACGCATGGCGCGGCGCATGATGCGGCGGAGCACGTAGCCGCGACCCTCATTGGAGGGCAGCACTCCGTCGGCGATGAGAAAGCTCGTCGCGCGCAGATGGTCGGCGATTACCCGATGCGAGGCCTTGTGCTCGCCTGCCGCCTTCACTCCGGTCGCATCCTCCGATGCCGCGATCAGCGCCTTGAACAGATCGATCTCGTAGTTGTCGTGCGTGCCCTGCAGCACGGCCGAGATGCGCTCCAGCCCCATGCCCGTGTCGATGGAGGGCTTGGGCAGCGGCACGCGGTCGCCGGGCCCGCGCTGCTCGTATTGCATGAACACGAGATTCCAGATTTCGATGAAACGGTCGCCGTCGGCATCGGCCGATCCCGGTGGTCCACCCGGAATCTTTCGGTCCATGGTCGAAAAAGATCTCCGAGCACGGCCCGCAGGGTCCCGTATCGCCCGCCGACCAGAAGTTGTCGGAGGTCGCAATGCGGATGATCTTGTCGTCGCCAAAGCCTGTCAGCTTCTTCCAGATGCCGTAAGCCTCCTCGTCATCGTGATAGATCGTGACGACGAGCTTTTTGGGATCGAGCCCGTACTCCTTGGTAATGAGCTCCCACGCCAGCGGGATCGCCTTCTCCTTGAAGTAGTCGCCGAACGAGAAGTTGCCGAGCATCTCGAAGAACGTGTGATGCCTCGCCGTATAGCCGACGTTGTCGAGATCGTTGTGCTTGCCGCCGGCGCGCACGCACTTCTGCGACGTGGCTGCGCGCTTGTAGGGGCGCGCCTCCTGGCCCGTGAACACGTTCTTGAACTGCACCATGCCCGCGCTGGTGAACATCAGCGTGGGGTCATTGCGCGGCACGAGCGGCGAGGACGGAACGTGCTCATGCCCGTTCCTCTTGAAGAAATCCACGAAAGTGGAACGAATTTCGTTGACGCCCGTCATCGCTGCTGTCTCGTCTGCCGGCTGCTCGCCATTGGCGCTGAATGCACGCGGCGGCGGCCCAAGCCTCCGCCTCTCCCATGCCTGCGGAGCCAACCACCGACACGCGGATCAGCGGCCATGCCGCCGGGACTGATGCCCGTTCAGGACCGGATCGCCTCGCGATTTCACTTGTAACGGCGGCTGTCCGGCATGTCCACAAATGCGGCCGCTGCAGAGCCGTATGCCCCTTGATGGTCCGAAGGACCGGCTCTCATGGGCGCTCGGCTTGGCGCCTTTGCCGCAAACTCTGCCAATACTCGAGCCGCTTGCGGATCTCGCGCTCGAAGCCGCGCTCGGGCGGATCGTAGAATTGCTTGCGGCCCATGCCTTCAGGGAAATAGTCCTGCCCGGAGAACCCTTCCTCGGTGCTGTGATCGTAGGCGTAACCGGCACCGTAGCCTTCCTCGCGCATCAGCTTTGTCGGCGCGTTGAGGATGTGTTTGGGCGGTGCCAGACTGCCGCTCTCCTTGGCCGCAGCCTTCGCTGCACCATAGGCCATATAGGCCGCATTCGACTTCGGTGCCGTGGCCAGATAAATCGTGGCCTGCGCCAGCGCCAGCTCACCCTCCGGCGTGCCCAGGAAGTCGTAGACATCCTTGGCCGCAAGCGCCTGCACCACCGCCTGCGGATCGGCGAGGCCGATGTCCTCGATCGCCATCCGGACCAGCCGGCGCGCCAGGAACAGCCGATCCTCGCCGCCGTCGAGCATGCGGCACAGCCAGTAGAGCGCGGCGTCGGGATCGGAGCCGCGTACCGCCTTGTGCAGCGCGCTGATCAGGTTGTAGTGCCCGTCACGGCTCTTGTCGTAGAGCGGGGCCCGGCGCTGCACGAGCTTGACCAGAGCCTCGCGCAACAACGGTTTCTGCCCCGGCGCAACAGCGGCAAAAATTTCCTCGGCCATGTTGAGCACGGCGCGTCCATCGCCGTCGGCCATGCCGCGTAGTGCCGTGCGCGCGTCGTCATCGAGCGGTAGCTCCCTGCCTTCCTCCGCCTCGGCACGCCTCAGCAGCTCTCCCAGATGCTCCTCCTCCAGACGGTTGAGCGTGAGCACGGCGGCACGGCTCAAGAGCGCCGCGTTGAGCTCGAAGGACGGATTCTCGGTCGTGGCGCCGACGAGCGTGATGGTGCCGTCCTCCACGTGCGGCAGAAAGCTGTCCTGCTGCGCGCGGTTGAAACGATGGATCTCGTCGATGAACAGCAGCGTGCCCTTGCCGGTCTCGCGCCGCACACGCGCCCGATCGAAGGACTTACGTAGGTCCTGCACCCCCGAAAAGATGGCCGAGAGCTGCTCGAACTCGAGCCGGGTCTCGTTCGCCAGCAGGCGCGCGATCGTGGTTTTGCCGCTGCCCGGCGGGCCCCACAGGATCATGCTCTGGATGCGCCCGCTTTTCAGCATGCGCGTGAGCGTGCCGTCCTCTCCGACGAGGTGCTCCTGGCCGACGACATCGACCAGCCGCGTGGGCCGCAGCCGGTCGGCCAGCGGCCGTGGGGCACCCTTCTCCAGTCCTGCGGCTTCGAACAGTGTCGCCATCAGCCGATCATATGCGCCATGGCCCTCACGGCCAAACCTAACGGCAACAGAGCGGACCCTACCCCGGCACTTGCAATTGCAGCGTGCGTCCGCCGCGTTTAACGGTCATCTGCCAGGACCGCTGACGCTGGCGCACCAAACCTTCGAGCGCCACTACGTTCTCGACATCCGCGCCGCCCACCCGTGCAATGATGTCCCCGGCCTTGAAGCCCAGGCTGGCCGCCGTCGAGCCGTTGCGCACCGAAAGCACGACAACTCCGCCCTCCTCCTCGAGACCCAACTCGTCCGCCGTTGCCGGCAGGAGGTTGGCGATCCGCGCGCCGTCCAACGGATGCTGCCCCGAAAGATTGCGCACGTCGTCCTTGCCGGCCTTGGGCGGCGGCCTCAGCGCGACATCCACGGTCATCTTCCGCCCCTTACGCAGCACGTCGAGACGCGAGGCGTTGCCGATCCCGCGGGTCGTCAGCCGGTAGGTGACGCTGCGCGGATCCGCCACCTCGGTGCCGTCGACGCCGACAACCACGTCGCCGGCGGCAAGGCCCGCCTGGGCAGCCGGGCCCCCGGCGTGCACGCGCGCGACAAGCGCGCCAGTCGCCCGATCTAGGCCGAGGCCCTCGGCAATGTCGCGCGTCACCGCCTCGAGCCTCGCGCCGAGCCACGGCCGCTCGAGCTTGCGTCCCGCCACGGCGTTCTCGACCACCAACTTGACCAGGTTGGAGGGAATGGCGAAGCCGATGCCGTGCGATCCGCCCGAGCGCGAATAGATGGCCGTGTTGATGCCGACGAGCCGGCCGGCCATGTCGACCAGCGCGCCGCCGGAGTTTCCGGGGTTGATAGCGGCGTCGGTCTGAATGAAGACCTGGGCATCGGACTGACCGATCTCGGTGCGCGCCAGCGCCGACACGATGCCTTGCGTTACCGTCTGTCCGACGCCGAAGGGATTGCCAATGGCCAGCACCATGTCGCCGACCTCCAGAGCATCCGAGTCCTCGAACTCGAGGAAGGGGAAACGGCTCTCGCCACCTTCGATCTTGAGAACCGTAATGTCCGTCTTCTCGTCCTGCTGCAGCACCTTGGCATCGAACTCGCGCTTGTCGGCAAGCACGAGCCTAATTTCCGTCGAACCGCCGAGCTTCACCACGTGCGTGTTGGTAACCACGACGCCGTCGGCGGAGACGATGACACCCGAGCCGAGCGAGCTCTGCATGCGCTCGGTGGGCATGCCGAACCGCTCGCCGAAGAAGCGCCGGAATACCGGATCATCGGCGAACGGCGACTGCACCTGTACGCGGCCGCGGGCAAAGACGTTGACCACAGCGGGCGACGATCTTTTGACGATGGGCGCGAAGGAGTACTGGGCGGCCTCGCGTGATGGTGGAACGACCTTGCGCTGCGCCAGCGTGGGACCGGCAGTGAGCGTTACGGATAGCGCTAAACAGATCAGGGCCGGCAAAGTCTGTTGTCGCGGCCGCATTGTCATCGCGCAGACCCCATGGTTGCCGAACCCACACTCTTTGGTGCCCGGTCTTATAGAGGACGTCCGCCCCCCTTTGAAGGAGCCAGCCGGCGCGCCGCGGTACCCAATGCAAGATTGCTGTTGATCGTGGAATGCTAGCCACGCATCGGCCGCTGCCGCCTGGCCGCCACGCGATAGGCCGACGGCGACATGCTGAACCAGCGCTGCGAGGCCCGCGTGAAGGCGCTGAGCTCGGAGAAACCGAGCAGCATGGCGATCTCCGTCATCGACAGCCCGGTGTCGCGCAGATAGCTCTCGGCGAGTTGCTGTCGTGTGGCGCCAACCAGAAGTCTCGAATGTGGTGCCGCCCCGCTTCAACCGACCTTGCAGCGCCCGCGCCGACAGTCCGAACGCGCCCGCGATCGTGTCGAGTCCGCCAGCCCCGCTCTTCAGCCGCGCCGCGATCTGGCGTCGCGTCAGCTCGACAATGTCGGCTTCCTGGCGCTGCTCCTCGAGCACACGATCACCTAGCTGCCGCATCAGACTGTGCAAGCCCGGTTGTGCCCCCGCCGCGCGTCGGTTGAGAGTGTTGCTGTCGAAGGCAAGGAGATTTTCCGGCCGGTCGAACCGCACTCGGCTGCCGAGGATCCGGCGCACCTCGTCA
This sequence comes from uncultured Alphaproteobacteria bacterium, assembly GCA_963840425.1. Classification (GTDB taxonomy): domain Bacteria; phylum Pseudomonadota; class Alphaproteobacteria; order Rhizobiales; family Hyphomicrobiaceae; genus CADEFX01. Next base: position 197,154 of record CAWIYZ010000035.1, read on the forward strand.
GCACATTCGAACGGCCGGTGATCGAGCTCGACAGAGAGCGGCCTCACCTCCGGTCCGGCCACCTTCTGCAATCGCATGATGAGAGCGCCGACCATGAGGCCGGAGAGCTGCAGTTTCGGCGCCGAGAATGTCTCGGGATATTGCCAGGAGAGGACACCTCGCCCGCCCTTCTCCGAGAAGGAAACGGCAATGGGCGCCATGAACAGTCCGACATAGCGCTCCACGTCCTGGATCGCGTCGCGAACTGTCGGAGCGCTCAGCACCAGATGGCCCAGGATGCCGGTGGACCCGGCGGGTAGGAATTCAGCGTAGTGCAGGCCGAGGCAGGGATCATTGCAACGCCGCGCCGCCGCATCCAGCAACGTGGCAACCGCATTGAGCGAAAGCAGCCGATCGGGATCGCCAAGGTCGCTCGGCCGCAACCCGACCTGCGACAGCAGCGGACGCACCTTCGCCTTCTGACCCGCAATGAAGGCATCAAAGCGGGCAAGGATGGTGGCGCGGATCGTCGGCCCTGACTGCGGCATTTTTGCCCAGCCTCTCCGCGCGCGGGATTCGGCCGCGGGCGGTGTTGCCAACCTTCCGGCTTTCAAAGCCGTTGTGGAACCTATGGTCAAGTGTCGGTGGTCCAACGTCAAGCCTTCAGCAGGCTGCCTACCTAAATGCAACGGCACGGTGCGAGGTCTGACGATTTTACCAGCCTATCGCACATTCACCCCGAAATAGGAGACGGCAAGGACAATGCAAGACCATTCACAGCGCCGCCTGGAGCAGTCGGTGCTGCACCTTCTGCATCGGGCAGGCCAAGTGGCCGACGAGCTTTTCGCCGCCGAGATGGCGGGCTCCGAGCTGACCCCGCGTCAGTATGCAGTGCTCACGGCCCTGGCCCGGCACGAGGCGGCCAGCCAGACGGACATCGTCAAAGAGACAGGCATCGACCGCTCGACACTCGCCGACATCGTGAAACGCTTGGTGCAAAAGGGCGTGCTGTCGCGCCGGCGCGCCAAGAATGACGCCCGCGCCTACTCCGTGCGGCTGACCCCTGTCGGCAGCGCCATCCTCAAGGAGGCCGAGCCTGTAGCCCAGCGCGTAAGTGAGCGCCTGTTGCGCTTCATTGCCGGCACCCGCAGGACGGACCTCGTGGACAGCCTCGCCAGCATCGTGCGGGCCGTCGACGGCAAACCGGTCAAGGAAGCGCCCCGGCTGCAGGCGCGGGCGTAAGCGGTCGGCTGCACGCTCACGCACCGGCAGGCAGCGCCCGATCGATGATGGCGCGCGCGTCGGCTCGTTCCAGACCCTGACCCCAGGTATGGCGGAAGGAGCCGGATAGCCGCGTCGTTATGAACGCATCTGCGACCGCCGCAGGCGCGTGCGCACGCAGAATGCAACCGGCCGCCAGCAACGCCAATCCCTCGACCAGTGCCCGCGCGCGCTGGTCGAGGTCGCGCGGCGCGTGCAGCAAGGCCTGCAACCGAGCCAGTGCCGCCTTCAATCCGGCATCGTCGCCGGCACTGACGCCGAGCTCTTCCAGAACCATCGCGGCCGCGTCGGGCTCGCGCTGCAGCACGCGCAGCACGTCCAGCGCCATGACGTTGCCCGAGCCCTCCCAGATGGCATTGACCGGCGCCTCCCGATAGAGCCGCGCCAACATGCTGTCCTCTACGTAGCCGTTGCCGCCGAGGCATTCCATGGCCTCATACACCACGGCCGGAGCAATCTTGCAGACCCAATACTTGGTGACCGGCGTCATAAGACGCAGCCAGGCGCGAGCGTGCTGATCCTCAGCGTTATCCAAGCAGCGCGCGAGGCGGAACGCCAGAGCAGTGGCAGCCTCGGCGTCGAGCGCCAGATCGGCCAGCACCTCCGCCATCAGCTGCTGATCCACAAGACGCTTCTGGAACACGCTGCGGTGCCGCGCGTGATGAATGGCTTCGGCCACTGCGCGCCGCATCAACCCGGCTGACGAAAGTGCGCAGTCCAGCCGCGTGAGCGAGACCATCTCGATGATGGCTGGCACACCGCGTCCCTCCTCGCCGACGAGCCACGCATGCGCGCCGTGAAACTCGACCTCCGAGGACGCATTGGACCGGTTGCCGAGCTTATCTTTCAACCTTTGAAAACGCATTGCATTGACGCTGCCGTCGGGCAAAAAGCGCGGCATCAGGAAGCATGACAGCCCCTTCGGTGCCTGAGCCAGCACCAGGAAGGCGTCGCACATGGGCGCTGACATGAACCACTTGTGACCCGTGAGGATGTATTCGGCTCCGGGCCCGCCCGCGCCCTTGGCCGGCGCGGCGTGCGTGGTATTGGCGCGCACATCGGTGCCGCCCTGCTTCTCCGTCATGCCCATGCCGAGCGTGACGCCGATCTTCTCCACCGCAGGCCTGAATGCGGGATCGTAGTTGCGTGAAAGGATCCGTGGCAGCCACTCCGCTGCCAGATCAGGCTGGAGCAGCAGTGTCGGCACACAGGCGTTGGTCATGGTGATGGGACAGCAATGGCCGGCCTCCATCTGTGCCGCCATGTAGAAGCCGGCGCCGCGCGTGACGTTGATCCCGGGCACCGCCTTGCCTCCGGGCTTGCTCAGATGCTCCCACACCTTAGCGTGCAGGCCCTCCCCGCAGCTCGCCTCCATGAGAGCGTGGTAGGCCGGATGGAATTCGACCACATCAAGTCGGCGGCCCTGCCGGTCGAAACTCTTGAGGCGTGGTGGATGCTCGTTGGCGAGGCGGCTCAGCCCCGCCATCTCACGGCTGCCGCACTTGGCGCCAAACGCGGTCAGGCTCTCGATAGCGCGCTCACCGCCCTCCCGCGCCACCGCTTCACGCAAGGCGCGGTCCGTGGTGAACAGGTTGTTGTCTTCGAATGGCGGGCTCTGGTTCGTCACCTCGTGGGTCGTGAAGCTCGAGGCCATGCGCCTGTCTCCTCGGCTGACCGATTCGCGATGCGATGCTCAATTTACGCTGTTTGACGCCTCGGGTCAGCGATTGAAGCAACGGTCCGCCTCTGCTAGGCCTCCCGCGAGACTTAGGCTTGTCCCGAGGCACCGCCCATGATCCCGCGCTACACGCGCCCCGAGATGGCGAAGATCTGGGAACCGGAGACGCGTTTCCGCATCTGGTTCGAGATCGAGGCGCACGCCGCCACCGCCATGGCGGACCTCGGGCTCATTCCCGTAGCAGCCGCCAAGCTCATCTGGGAGAAGGGCTCGAAGGCCAAATTGGACGTCGCCCGCATCGACGAGATCGAGCGCGTCACCAAGCACGACGTCATCGCTTTCCTGACCCATTTGGCCGAGCACGTGGGAGCCGAAGCCCGCTTCGTGCATCTGGGCCTCACCTCCTCTGATGTCCTCGATACTTGCTTCAACGTGCAGCTGGTGCGCGCTGCCGATCTGCTGTCCGCCGGTCTCGACCGCCTGCTCGCCGCACTGAAAAAGCGCGCCTTCGAGCACAAATCCACGGTCACGATCGGCCGCAGCCACGGCATCCATGCCGAGCCGACAACCTTCGGCATCAAGCTGGCGCAGGCTTATGCCGAATTCGCCCGTGCCAAGCTCCGCCTCGCCCGCGCGCGCGAGGAAGTCGGAACCTGCGCCATCTCGGGCGCCGTGGGCACGTTCGCCAACATCGATCCGCGCGTGGAGGAGCACGTCGCCAAGGCCATGGGCCTAACGCCCGAGCCAGTCTCCACCCAGATTATCCCGCGCGACCGGCATGCCATGTATTTCGCCACGCTCGGCGTCATCGCCTCGTCCATCGAGCGGCTCGCCATCGAGATTCGCCACCTGCAGCGTACCGAGGTGCTGGAGGCCGAGGAGTTCTTCTCCGAGGGCCAGAAGGGCTCCTCGGCCATGCCACACAAGCGCAATCCGGTGCTCACGGAGAACCTGACGGGGCTCGCGCGCATGGTGCGCGCCTATGCGCTACCAGCCATGGAGAACGTGGCGCTGTGGCACGAGCGCGATATTTCCCATTCCTCGGCTGAGCGCATGATCGGCCCTGACGCGACCGCAACGCTCGACTTCGCGCTCAACCGGCTCGCCGGCGTGGTCGAGAAGCTGGTCGTGTATCCGGACAACATGCGCAAGAACCTCGACCGTCTCGGCGGGCTCGTCCATTCCCAGCGCGTGCTGCTGGCGCTGACGCAGGCGGGCGTCTCGCGCGAGGATGCCTACACCTGGGTGCAGCGCAACGCCATGACCGTGTGGCGCGCCGGGGGCGACTTCCTCACTCTGCTCAAGACCGACAAGGATGTGTCCAAGACCTTGTCGGACAAAGAGCTGGAGGCCCTCTTCGACCTCGGCTACCACACCAAGCACGTCGACACGATCTTCCGCCGTGTGTTTGGAGAGGCGTGAGAGACGGCATGCGCATCGCTGTCGTCGCGGACATCCACGGCAATCACGGCGCGCTCGAAGCGGTCGTTGCCGATCTTCGAGAAGTTTCGCCCGATCTCGTCCTCAATCTCGGCGATTGCCTGTCGGGTCCACTCGAACCCGCAAAAACGGCCGATCTGCTGATCGATCTCGGTTGGACGACGATCCGCGGCAATCACGATCGGGAGCTCACACAAACACCCCCGGATAGGATGGGCGCGTCCGACCGCGGAACGGTCGGCCGCATCGGCGAGCGCCATCGCGCGTGGCTCGCGTCCTTGCCGCCGACGCTTACAGTCGCGCCGGATCTATTTCTCTGCCACGGCACACCGGCAAATGACATGGACTACCTGACGGAGCAGGTCGCGCCAGACGGCGCCGTCCTGCCCGCGCGCGAAAGCGATCTGTTCGAGGCTGTCGCTGCCGCACCTGGCCGTGTCGTTCTATGCGGTCACACGCACATCGCGCGTCTCTACAGATTGAGAGATGGTCGCATCGTCGCCAATCCGGGCAGCGTCGGCTTGCCCGGCTACGATTGGGACGTACCTCGACCCCATGTGGTAGAAGCGGGTACGCCTCACGCGCGCTATCTCGTGATGGATCGCAAAGGGGACCAGTGGCACTTCGAGTTCCGTGCCCTGGTCTACGACTGGGAGAAGGCTGCGGCCGTTGCCATCGCCAACGGCCGCGCCGACTGGGCAGACGTGCTGGCAACCGGCCGCGTTGGTTGAGCCACTCGCATCACTGAAGCCGCGTTGCCTTGATCGACGGGATATCCCGCACCCGGCGCGCCCAGACTGCCAGCTTCGCCCGGCTGGGAAGAACCTCGGTCATCTTCCGGTGCTCCGCCAGCTCTATCCCGCTGATCAGCAGCATTTGAGCCATGTTGAGCGGGTCACGCATCACGGCATCGCCGATCTCGCGCTCCCAGAAGTCGGCCATACGCACGCAGCGGTCAACTTCATGCTGCAGGGTGATGGGTGAGCGCTCACCCTCGGGCCGTCGCATCTCGCGCACCCACACGGCAACACCGTCCAGCATGCTGCGCGCATAGCTTTCAAGGCGCCCATAGACCCAATCCTGGCGTTTCAACACGCGCGTGAGCCGCGGGTTGCCGTCGTGCGAGTCGAGCCAGGCGCAGATGAGCTGGCTATCCTCCATGATGACGCCATCATCACGCACCAGACAGGGCACCCGGCCGGACGGATTGATCTGATAAAATGGACTGCCGCGCGTCCGCGTCTGCGCTTCGACAATCTCGACCTGCCCTTCCAGCTTCTTCTCCAGCACGACAATGCGCGCCAGCCGGCCGTACGGCGATGTCATCGTGACATAGAGTTTCATACAGCCCCCTGGACCGGCGCATTCCAACGCGCCGGCTCGTCCGCTAACAATAGCCGATGCGCACGTCAGAGATCGACATTCTCATCATTCCCGGCTGGACCAACTCCGGACCCGACCACTGGCAGTCACGCTGGCAGCGTCACTTGAAGACCGCGCGCCGCGTCGAGCAGACCAACTGGGATCAACCGATCTGCACCGATTGGGTCGCCAATATCGTGGCCGCCGTCCGCGGCGCAACGCGTCCCGCAGTACTTGTCGCGCACAGTTGCGGTGTGGCCGCAGTGGCGCACGCAGCGCCTCTGTTGGGCGAGCTTGGGATCGCCGGCGCATTCCTTGTTGCGCCTGCCGATCTCGATGGCAGTGATGAGTGGCCCCACGGCGGCTTTGCGCCGACGCCGATGGACCGCTTTCCTTTCCCAAGTCGGTTGATCGGCAGCTCGAGCGATCCTCATTGCAGTGTCGAGCGCGCCAAGGAATTTGCAGCGGCCTGGGGCTCCAACCTCTCGATCGTGGCCAATGCCGGACACATCAACACGGCTTCCGGGCATGGACCGTGGCCGGAGGGTCTTCTGACGTTCGGCCTCTTTCTGAAGAGCCTCGGACCGGCCGCCTGAGACGACGCGATTTGCCGCGCGTCGGAGTGGAAGCCTGCGCGAAGGCGCGCTAACCTTGCGATACTTGCAAGTCGGCCCCCGTGCGTGCGTTCCGCCGCGTCACGAGGTCTTCTCATGACCATCGCTTCGCTCCGTTATGCGCGCCGCGCCCATTGGATTGGTTGCGCGCACATTGTGTGCGTCGCCTTCGCTACTGTGCCCGCTTCCGCCTCAGCGTCTCCACCAGCATCTCCGCTCACGCCGGCGTTGCTGTTCTCCCTGGCAATCTTGGGACCCATGCTCGTGCCGGTTGCGGCCTACGCGGCCGGGCTTCTTGCCGAGCGTTTGCAGCGCAACAAAAAAGACTAACCTTACCAACGACGGCTCACGCCTTGCGCTCACCCTCGATCTGGCCGACGGCCTGGGCAAGGAAATCGCTCAGCGCCTTGCGGATTTCGGCATCCGCGACCTTGACCCCCTTGGCATCGAAGTCCATGCGCAGTTTCTGGACCACGTCATCATCGCCTTTCTGGGCAAGGTCAGCCTTGCGGACAGCTTTCACATAGTCTTCGAGGGCCGGACCGGTAATGCCGAGCTTGGTAGCGGCCCATTCCGCTATCAGTTTGTTGCGCCGGGACTCTGCGCGGAATTTAAGATCTTGATCATGCGCGAATTTCTTCTCGTAGGCCTTCTCCCGCTCGTCGAAAGTGGTCATTCGTTCCTCCAAATTAACCGTTGTTCAATCGCACTGATCGCACCGGTCTCATGGACGCGAAAAGGGCCCTGTACTGGTTAAGCCATATCCCTAGGCCGGTCGCGAATCAATTGTGGGAAGCGTGGGTTGACGGGTTGGTCATACCCCGGCGTCAACATTGTTTCGGCAGGGCGGTTCGGCTACTGTCCGGCTCGAATACGGGGATCACACGAGCCGGTTCGCGGCCACGCCATGGGCTGGTTGCCGCATGCAGCAAAGTCGAGCGGCCGGCTCGCCCGCGCGGAGACGAACGCGATCTTTTTCGCGGTTGCACTCGCCGATAACAACACAAGCCTCCCGCAACGAGGAACGAACGAAATGAACAGGCGCCGGCGCATTTACGAAGGCAAGGCGAAAATACTCTACGAAGGGCCCGAGCCCGGCACGCTCGTTCAGCACTTCAAAGACGATGCCACTGCGTTCAACAACAAGAAGCACGCCCTGATCGAAGGTAAAGGCGTCCTCAACAATCGCATTTCCGAATACGTCTTCCAGCGCCTCGGCGAGATCGGCGTGCCGACCCATTTCATGAAGCGGCTCAACATGCGCGAGCAGCTCATTCGCGAGGTCGAGATCATTCCGCTCGAGGTGGTGGTGCGCAATGTGGCGGCGGGCTCGCTCGCCGAACGCCTTGGTCTCGAAGAAGGCATGCAGCTTCCCCGCTCCATCATCGAGTTCTACTACAAGAACGACAAGCTCAACGACCCGATGGTGTCGGAGGAGCACATCACCGCGTTCGGCTGGGCCACGCCGCAGGACATCGACGAGGTGATGAGCCTCGCGCTGCGCATCAACGATTTCCTGGTTGGCCTGTTCCTCGGCATCGGCATTCGTCTCGTCGACTTCAAGGTCGAGTTCGGGCGCCTGTGGGAGCAGAACGATCAGATGCGCATCGTGCTGGCCGACGAGATCAGCCCCGACTGCTGCCGGTTGTGGGACATCACCAGCGGCGACAAGCTCGACAAGGACCGCTTCCGCAAGGATTTAGGCGGCGTGCTCGAGGCCTATCAGGAAGTGGCGCGGCGGCTCGGCGTGCTCACCGAAAATCCGCGGCCGAAGGGCACCGGTCCCGTGCTCGTGTCCTCGAAGCCGAGTTGAGAATGAGCTCTTTGCCTCGCCCATGAAAGCCCGCATCAAGATCACCCTCAAACACGGCGTCCTCGATCCGCAGGGCAAGGCCATCCAGAACGCGCTGGCCGCGCTCGGCTTCGATGGCATCGACGAGGTGCGTCAGGGCAAGTACATCGAGGTCGATCTCGCCGAGACCGACACGACGAAAGCCCGCGACACCGTCGAGAGCATGTGCAAGGAGCTGCTCGCCAATACCGTCATCGAGAACTACTCGTTCGAGCTTGTGAGTTGAGCATGAGCTGGGCGGGGCACATTCCACCCGGCCTCAGAAAAATGCCCGATTTTCCTGCTTTTCTCGTAGCCGCGCTGGCCACGGTGCTTCCTGCGGTTTCAGTTGCAGCGGCGCCCATGGACATCGAAAGCCAGGACCTCGGGGTGCGCTTCACGGTGCCCGAGCACTGCAGCGCCATGGAGGGGCCGGGCACCATCGAGGCCATCTGCGATCCCTCGGGCGATGCAACGAAGAGCGCTACTGCGCAGGCCGCGTCCGCGCTCAAGCTCGAGATCGTCGTGCATCCGACCCCAGACGATAAAGACCAGCCGCTGGACGTGCTGGCCGCCAGATACTCGTTCGGCCAGTTCGAGAAGGACTTGCCGGCGGCCATCTGCGGCGATGAAGCGCGCGTCAAGATCGAAAATGCCATGCAGCTCTTCGAGGGTACGCGAGTCGTGTACACTGCCAGCGTCCTTTGTCCCGAGATCCGCTTTCTCGGCTTGGGCGCGCGGCGTGCCGTTGTCCGCACCATTGTCGGACCCGGTAAGCGGTACCAGGTAGCCGCGCGGTCGCTGGCCGCCGATTTCGAGCGTCTCAAACCGTCGATCGACGCGTTTTTTGCCTCCCTGCGCATCGACCCGGAGAAGAGCCCATGAAAGCTTCGGTCATCGTCTTTCCCGGATCCAACTGCGACCGCGACGTGAAAGTGGCGCTGGAGGCCGTCAGCGGCCGGCCGGTCAACATGATCTGGCATGGCGATGCCAGCGTGCCGCCGACCGATGTGATCGTGCTGCCGGGCGGCTTCTCCTACGGCGACTATCTGCGCTGCGGCGCCATGGCCGCGCACTCGCCCATCATGCGCGACGTGATCCGCAAGGCGAAGGCCGGCACGCCCGTGCTCGGCATCTGCAACGGCTTCCAGGTTCTCTGCGAGACCGGCCTTTTGCCCGGCATCCTGCAGCGCAACGCCTCGCTGCAGTTCGTGTGCCGCGACGTATGGCTGAAAGTTGAAAACGCAGCCACGTTCTTCACGAATAAATTTCGACCGAGCGAGATCATCCGCATTCCGATTGCGCATGGCGACGGCAACTACTTTGCCAGCGCTGAGACGCTCGATGAGCTGGAGTCCTCCGGTCGCGTCGTGCTCCGCTACGTTGATCCGCGAGGGAACGTCACGGCCGCCGCCAATCCCAACGGCGCGCAGCGCAACATCGCCGGCATCTGTGATCCCACCGGCCGCATCCTGGGTCTCATGCCGCATCCCGAGCGCCTGTTCGAGCCGGCCCTCGGCGGCACCGACGGTCGGAAAGTGTTCGAGAGCATGCTCGCGCGCGTTGCCGCTTGAGGCTGGCGTGCTGGGCTGTCTTGTACAGCGGGCACTGCCGCAACTTTGCCTTATGCTGAGCGTCCGTTGCGCTACGCTTGCGCTAGTATTGACCTAACGTTGCGCTAGCGTTGTCGTACCTCAACTGATTGTTGTCCGTTGCTGAACGACAGCTATCCCCGTCCTGCGGGGATAACTGCTGCAAGCGCGTCCTTGGCGGCGCGCCGGGCCAAGTCACAAAAGCCTCGGGCGCAGCGGCTGCTGCAGCTCCGGTCCATCGTTGCGCGGATTGCCGATCTCCGGACCGATCTCGATCATCTCCAGAAGATCATCCGGCGCCGGGCGCAACAGCTCAGCGGCTGCGTCCGCCGTGACAGCGCGACAATCGAGCCAGGCATCGAACTGGTCGGGTGGCAGGATGGCGGGCATCCGATCATGCACCGGCGCAACCGTCCCGTTCGCCGGCACGGTGAGGATCGCCATGGTGTCGATCTCACTGCCGTCAGCACCGAGCCAGCTCTCGTACAATCCCGCCAGCGCCATCGGCCCACCGTCGCGCCGGCGCACGAGATGGGGACGCCGCGCACCCTTCGCGCCGCCGCTCCATTCGTAGAACGCATCGGCCGGGATCAGGCAGCGCTTGTGGCGCATGGCGCCGCGGAACGACGGCTTCGTCGATGCCCCTTCGGCCCGCGCGTTGATCAGCGTCGAGAACGTGCGCGCGTCCTTCACCCACGGCGGAATGAGGCCCCAGCGCACCAGCACGAACTCGCGCTCGCCGCGGTGCCCCATCCTGACGATGCCCACCGGCTGCGTCGGCGCGATGTTGTAGCGCGGCGGAAACGGATCGATCGTCGCCAGCTTGAAGGTGGCGGCGATCGACGAGGGATGTCCCGTCAGGGCATAGCGCGGACACATTTGGCTGAATCGTCTTTGCAATTACGGGGAATACCAACAAACCGCAATTCTGCGTCCCCGGCCGAGGCGCGACAGCGCGTCGAGCCGGGTCTTTCCCGTTGGTGGAGTACATCGTCGAGCGCACCACACTACGGATACGTGTGAAAGATCCCGGACAGCGGCGCCAAAGCGCCGCTTCCGGGAACGCAGTGGAAAGATGGTTCCACCTCAATCGGAAGCCTTCTAAGTCGAGCATTTAATTGCGGATGAGGCTGCCTGCCTTGGCAAGGTCGATCTGCCCACAATAGCAGACCGCAAGATGCCTCATCCTCGACGATGAAAATATGCCATCAGCGGACATCAGAGCACATCGTCCGAGATGATGGCGTTGCAGGCGCGAAATCTGATTAGCTGCCTCGGCGGAAGGTCAGGGTCACCCGACACCATTCGGCTCGCGTGGGGACCTTCACCGAAAGCTACCCGGGTTAACCGCGCCTTATTAGCCATTAAGGGTTTTACCTGATGGCTACCCAGAACACTAAGGAGTAGTGGTGATTCTGCATCGGGGTATTTGCAGGGAAATCCGTGTCACGCTCCAGTCTGCACGGTGGGGTTATCGTTCATTTTTGTTGCGGTGTAGCACTTCTCGCCGCGCTGATGCTGTCGGTTGCGTGCTCGATTGCAAACGCCAACGATACCAAGCGTATCGTGCTGCTGCACTCTTTTGGCCGCGATTTCAAACCCTGGAGCGAATATGCCAAGGCCATCCGCAGCGAGCTGGAACGGCAGTCGCCTTGGCGCCTGGAAATCGCCGATCATTCGCTGATGACGGCCCGTTTCAGCAATGAGGATCAAGAGCCCCCCTATGTCGAATATCTGCGCGCACTCTTCGCCAAGCAGCCGCCTGACCTCGTTCTAAGTATCGGTGCGCCCGCGGCCGGTTTCGTCCAGAGGCACCGGCAGCAGTTGTTCGGCCGCATCCCCATGCTCTTCACGGCCGTGGAGCAACGCCGTGTACGGTTTACCCAACTTACGCCGTATGACACGGTTGTCGCGGTGGCCCACGATTTTCCCGCTGCCATCGAAAATATCCTGCGCGTCTTGCCGAACACGAAAAACGTGGCGGTGATCAATGGCAATTCTCCACTCGAGAAATTTTGGTTGGAGGAGATGCGCAGAGAGTTGAAGCCTTTCGAGCAGAAAGTGGCCTTTACGTGGTTCAATGATCTGTCGTTCGAAGACATACTGAAGCAGGCAGCCACACTGCCCCCACACTCTGCAATCTTCTGGCACCTGATGTCGGTCGATGCGGCAGGGCACGCGCACGAGGGCGGTAGTGCGCTGCGCAGGCTGCATGACGTAGCCAACGCGCCGATCTTTTCCTACGACAATTCCTTCTTTGGCCGAGACCTCGTCGGCGGGCCGATGCACTCGGTGATCGAGGGAAGCCGCCAGACAGCCTCGGTTGCCATGCGCATTCTTCACGGAGAGAAGCCCGGCGATATCAAAACGCCGGTCATGGGATTCGCGGCACCGAAATTCGACTGGCGGCAATTGCAGCGCTGGGGCATCAGCGAAGGCCGCCTGCCGCCCGGCAGCGATGTCCGCTTTCGTCAACCGACGCCTTGGGAGCACTACCGCTGGCAGATCATAGGCGTTTTACTCGCCGTGCTGCTCCAGTCGGCGATGATTACGTGGCTGCTGATAGAGCGATTCGGGCGGCGCAGGGCCGAAACAAGATCCCGCAAGCTCTCGCTGGAGGTCATACATCTCAATCGCGCAGCCGAAGCAGGCGCGCTATCGGCATCCTTCGCGCACGACCTCGGCCAGCCAACGTTATCCATTGCACTCAATGCCCAATGGGCGGAAAAGCTACTCAGCAGGGACCGGCCAGACCTCGGTAAGATAAAGGAAGCCGTGGTCGACATTGGCCGCGCCAATGACCACGCCGCGGCGATCATGAAGCGGTTTCGAAAATTGCTCAAGCGCAGGAGCGCTTCCGAGATTCAACACGAGACCGACCTGAGTGCGGTGATTGCGGATGCCTTGAGCATTCTTTCGACGGAAGCCAATCAGAGACAGGTTGTCCTGCTTGCTGAGGGCCACAAAGGGCCGCTGCTGGTAAGGGCCGATCCCGTGCATATGCTGCAGCTTCTACTGAACTTGGCAACAAACGCGATGGATGCCATGGCCGACGTCCCTCTGGGTGAGCGGCGAGTTGTCATTCGGACAGCAGGACTCCGGGATTCCACGGTCGAGGTGGCAGTGATCGATTCTGGCCCTGGTATCCCGGACGAGAAGATCAGCGAGATTTTCGAGACCTTCTACACGACCAAGGAACGTGGAACCGGCCTCGGATTGTCGATCGCGCGTACTATCGTCGAGTCCTATGGTGGGAAGATCTGGGCTGAAAACTGCGCCGAAGGTGGCGCCGCATTTCATTTCACAATCCCGCTCAGCACGGCTCGGCGTGTTCAACCTCATTCGCGATCCGAAAAGAAGGAGGTTGAGGCTGCGACCGCTGCGTGACGCAGCCATGCGACCGCATGCGGAACATTGCTCGCCGGTGCCTGTCGAGCAAGTTGGCGCGACACCTACGGCCGCGCGGGTGTGATGCCGTGCCGCCTCATGATTGCGATCATTTTTGGCACGTCGGGCGGCCCTCCGGCGGCCGCGTTGATGACCTCGGCGGATTCCCGGAAGAACGCTGGTCCGATTGCGGCCGGCGTGATCACGCACAGCGCCCTCACATCCGAATCGCCGTTGTTGTCGAAGCGATGCACCGCGCCACGCGGAATACAGAGAGCCTGCCCGGGTCCGACATCGAACCGATTGCCGTCGACGGTCCAGGTCAGCACGCCGCTGATGCCGTAGATCGTCTCCTCGTAGTGGTCGTGGCTGTGGGCCGGAGCCGCCAGCCGCTGCTTGGCCGGGTACCATCATCTCGAAGGCCGCGATGCTGCCGCTCGAGTGGTCCTGCCGGTGACCAGGAATCGCACTCCAAGCGGGCCCAGCCGGATGGTCTCATCGGCCGGATTGACTGAGCGGTCCGGTGGCGCCGCTCGCGCCGCGGAGCCGACAAGCGCCGTCAACACACTCGCAGCAGATCGCCACCATCGCGCCAGCCGAGCAACGCTCCGGCGTCGAGCTGGGAGCCGAGAGGTCCTCCTGCGCACATCGGAGCGAGTTCAGGTGCACGCTGCTGGGTCTGTCATGTGCTAGTCTCCTCTTGAGGTGGGTGGTTCGGGCATCGGCAACTGGTGCGGTGGTAGCACTCAGCGCGGGTGGACTGGGCAGCCACAGGATTGTTCGACCGTCCGACAGAAATGTTGAGCTCGGCCATGTTCGACTGGAACGACCTGCGCTACCTTCTGGCGGTCGCGCGCGAGGGCAGCACGCACTCCGCGGCGAAGGCCCTCGATGTCAGCCAGCCGACCGTGCAGCGGCGCCTCGCGGCGCTCGAGGAGCGCGTCGACCGCAAGCTCGTCGAGCATCACCCGACAGGCTACCGGCTCACCGAGCTCGGCAAGGCGCTGTTCCCGCACGCTGAAGACGTCGAGCGATCCGTCGAGGCGTTCCAGCGGCAACTGATGTCGGAGGGAGAGGAACTGACGGGCACGCTGCGGGTGACCTGTCCGGAGGGGATGGCGTCGCGGTCTGCTCGCCCCGGTGATCGAGACGTTCCGCGAAAAGTACCCCGAGCTGCGCGTCGACCTCATCATGACCGATCGCCGGCTCGATCTCGCCAAGGGTGAAGCCGAAGTCGCGCTGCGCATGCATGAACCCGGCGACGACTCGCTCATCGCGCGCAGGATCGCCAATTCACCGTGGGCCGTTTTTGCGAGCCAGTCGTACATCAAGCGCCACGGCCGCCCGCAACGATGGGAAGATCTGGACCAGCACGCCATTATCGAGTTCGCCGGCGAACTGGCCGACAATCACGCCGCACGCTGGCTGCGATCCGTGGCGCCGAGGGCAACGATCGCAATCCGCGGCAATTCGATGCTCGGCGTGCTGGCCGCCGTAAAATCAGGCGCCGGATTGGCTCCCTTGCCGATGCTGCTGGGCAGATCGGAGGACGGCCTCGAGCCGGTTCTGGAGTCGATCCCCGAGATCGACTCGAAGCTCTACCTGGTCATGCATGCGGACCTGAAGCGCACGCCCCGCGTGCGCGCGTTCTGCGATTTCGTGGTTGCCGAATTTGCGCGCTTGCGCCCGCTCATAGCGGGAACCGCAAAACAGCTCGCCACTCCCCCGGCTGAAGAATTGTAGGCGGGCACTCCAGGCTCGACCCATCTGTCTGCGAATGTCGCCTCCGGGCAGAAGCGATGCGTCCCCCGGGGAGCACAACGCTTCCGTTCTACCTCCGACAACAGACGCGAGGGAGCTTGGGTGTGCAACTGAGGCACGACCTTAGCGCCTGCCGCTCGCGGACCCTACTGCGCCAGCCGCGGCAGGATGCGCGCCCAGCTCCGCGCGCCTTTCTTGAACGAGGACAGGTTGTATTTCTCGTTCGGCGAATGGATGCGGTCGTCGTCGAGGCCGAAGCCCACCAGCAGCGCATCCATGCCCAGCACGTCCTTGAACGACTGCACGATGGGAATGGACCCACCCATGCCGATCATGGCCGCGGGCCGGTCCCACTCGTCGCTGAGCGCCGCTGCCGCCTTGACGATGTGCGCGGCCGACGGATCGAAGGCGATGGCCGGGCTGCCGCGCGGGGCGATGAGCTCGGCTTTGCAGTCCTTCGGCAGGCGCTCCTTCACGAACGCCGCGATGCCCTTCAGCACCTTGTCCGGTTTCATGCCCGGCACCAGGCGGCAGGTGATCTTCACCGACGCCTTGGACGGGATCACGGTCTTGGTGCCGACGCCCTGATAGCCGCCGGTGACACCGTTGAACTCCAAGGTCGGCCTCGCCCAGATCTGCTCCAGCGCGCTGTGCTTGCTCTCGCCCGCAGGCACCGACAGGCCCACGTCACCGAGAAATTTCTGCGCATCGAAACCCAGGCTCGCCCACTGCTTGGCCTGCCCGGCTGGCGGCTTGGTGATGTCGTCGTAGAAACCCGGAATGCGCACGCGTCCCTTGTCGTCGTGCATCTCGCCCATGATGCGCGCCAACACGCGGATGGGATTGGCCGCCGCGCCGCCGTATGTGCCGGAATGCAGATCGCGCGAGGCCGCCGTGATCACCAGCTCCGTACCCGCAAGCCCGCGCAACTGCGTGGCGATGGCTGGCGTGTCCTTGTCCCACTGCGCCGTATCGCACACCAGCGCCAGATCCGCCTTCACCTCCTTGCCGTGCTTGGCCAGGAAGCCCGGCAGCGACGGGGAGCCGCATTCCTCCTCGCCTTCGAGCAGCACGCTCACCGCCACCGGCAGCTCACCCGCCACCTTCTTCCACGCGCGCGCCGCCTCCAGGAAGGTCATGAGCTGACCCTTGTTGTCCTCGGCGCCGCGCGCGACGATCACCTTGCCGTTGCCCTTCTCGGTGGCGATGCGCGGCTCGAACGGGTCGGTTTTCCACAGCTCCAGCGGATCGGGCGGCTGCACGTCGTAGTGGCCGTAGAACAGCAGATGCGGCATGCCCTTCGGCACCTTGCCGCGATCGTGCGCCACCACCATGGGATGCCCCGTGGTGGGCACCACCTTGGCCTCGGCAAAGCCGATGCTCTTGATCTCGCGCGCGCACCACTCGGCGGCTTTCTGGCAGTTCGCCTTGTAGGCCGGATCGGTCGAAATGCTCGGGATGCGGATCAGCTCGAACAGCCGCTCCAGCGCGGCGTCCTCGCCCGCCTCCAGCTCCTTCAGCACGCGTGGCAATTGATCGGTCATGGATTGGCGGCCCCCTCGTTCGCTGTCGCTTTGCGCGCACAGTGCGCAAGCCCTGCGCTCTCGTCAAAGACTTACTGGCAATGACGACCCAGCTCGCCTCACATAAGACCAAGGACCCGTAGCGACCCCCTGCGCGTTGGCTTGCTGGCCTGTTAGCAGGCAGTTCCCATTCACCGACCACAGCGCTATGGAAAGACCGCCTGGGCCACCCGGAGAATATGCATGAGCACCTCGCCAGCAGCAGGTTCCGCCACGTCTCAGCCCAAATGGGTCTATCGCTTCGGCGGGGGCATCTCGGACGGCACAGCCGACATGCGCGACCTGCTGGGCGGCAAGGGCGCCAACCTCGCCGAGATGGCGAGCCTCGGCCTGCCCGTTCCTCCGGGCTTCACCCTCACCACCGAGGTCTGCACCGCCTATTACGCCGGCGGCCGCAAGCTGCCCGCAGGGCTCCAAGCCCAGGCAGAGGATGCGCTGGCCGACGTGGGCCGCACAGTGGGCGCCACATTCGGCGATGCAGCCAATCCGCTGCTCGTCTCCGTGCGCTCCGGCGCGCGCGCCTCCATGCCCGGCATGATGGACACCATTCTCAATCTCGGCCTCAACGACGCGACCGTGAAGGGCCTCGCCGCCCGCTCGGGCGATGCGCGCTTCGCCTACGACAGCTACCGCCGCTTCATCCAGATGTATTCCGATGTGGTGCTCGGCGTCGATCACGGCGTGTTCGAGGACATCCTGGAGAACCACAAGAACCTCAACGCGTACTCGCTCGACACCGATCTCACCGCCGAGGACTGGCTCGACGTCATCGACGAGTACAAGGCCGCGGTGGAGCGCGAAGCCAACAAGCCGTTTCCGCAGGAGACCAGCGCGCAACTCTGGGGCGCCATCTCGGCCGTGTTCGGCTCGTGGCAGAACACGCGCGCCATCACCTACCGCCGCCTGCACGCCATTCCCGACGACTGGGGCACCGCCGTCAACGTGCAGGCCATGGTGTTCGGCAACATGGGAGCTAAGTCCGCTACCGGCGTTGCCTTCACCCGCAATCCCTCGACCGGCGCGCGCGAGCTCTACGGCGAATTCCTCGTCAACGCGCAGGGAGAGGACGTGGTGGCCGGCATCCGCACGCCGCAGCCGCTGACGGAGGCCGCGCGCCAGGAAGCGGGCGAGACGGCGCCGTCGCTCGAAGCCCTGATGCCTGCAACCTTCAAGGAGCTGACCGACATCTTCGCGCGTCTCGAGCAGCGCTATCGCGACATGCAGGACGTGGAGTTCACCATCCAGGACGGGCGTCTGTGGATGCTGCAGACGCGCTCGGGCAAGCGCACCACCTCGGCCGCGCTCAAGATCGCCATCGACATGGTGGAGGAAGGCACGCTGACGCCCGAGGAAGCGCTGCTGCGTGTCGATCCTGCCGCGCTCGACCAGCTCCTGCATCCGACCATCGATCCCGCCTCCGAGCGCACCGTGCTCGCCACCGGCCTGCCCGCGTCACCGGGCGCTGCTGCCGGCGAGATCGTGTTCGACTCCGATGAGGCCGAGACGCTGAAAGGCCAGGGGCGCGAGGTCATCCTCGTGCGCATCGAGACCTCGCCCGAGGACATCCACGGCATGCACGCCGCCGCCGGCATCCTCACCACGCGCGGCGGCATGACCAGTCACGCCGCCGTCGTCGCCCGCGGCATGGGGCGCCCGTGCGTGTCGGGTGCCGGCGCGCTGCGCATCGACTACAAGGCCGGCACCATGACAGTCGGCAACCGCGTTTTCCGCAAGGGCGACGCCATCACCATCGACGGCTCCACCGGCCAGGTCCTGGACGGTCGCGCCAAGATGCGCCAGCCCGAGCTCTCCGGCGACTTCGGCCGCATCATGGCCTGGGCCGACGAGCATCGCCGCCTCGGCGTACGCGCCAACGCCGACACGCCGCGCGATGCGACGCAGGCGCGCCAGTTCGGCGCCGAGGGCATCGGGCTCTGCCGCACCGAGCACATGTTCTTCGACGCCGACCGCATTCTCGCCGTGCGCGAGATGATCTGCGCCGACGACGAGGCGGGCCGCCGCCGGGCGCTCGCCAAGATCCTGCCCATGCAGCGCGCCGACTTCGAGGCGCTGTTCGAGATCATGGCCGGCCTGCCGGTGACGATCCGTCTGCTCGACCCGCCGCTGCACGAGTTCCTGCCGCACGAGGACAAGGAGGCGATCGAGGTCGCCAAGGCGCTCGGTGTGCCGCTGGAGAAGTTGAAGGGCCGCGTCAACGAGCTGCACGAGTTCAATCCCATGCTCGGGTTTCGTGGCTGCCGCCTCGCCATCCGCTATCCCGAGATTACCGAGATGCAGGCACGGGCCATCTTCGAGGCCGCCGTCAACGCCGAGCGCAAGACCGGCCGCGCCGTCGTGCCGGAGGTGATGATCCCGCTGATCGCCTGGCGGCGCGAGTTCGACCTTCTCGCCGACGTCATTCGCGCCGCTGCCGCCGCCGTCGAGAAAGACACGGGCGCCAAGCTCGCCTACCAGATCGGCACCATGATCGAGCTGCCGCGCGCCGCGCTCAAGGCCGACGAGATCGCCGCCGGTGAGATGGGCGCGGAATTCTTCTCCTTCGGCACCAACGACCTCACGCAGACCTGCCTCGGCCTGTCGCGCGACGATGCCGCACCAATTCCTCCCGAACTACGCCGAGCAGGCCATCTTCGAGGTCGATCCGTTCGTCTCTATCGACCGCGACGGCGTCGGCGAGCTGGTCGCCATCGGCACCGAGCGTGGGCGCCGCGTGCGGCCCGGTCTCAAGATCGGCATCTGCGGCGAGCACGGCGGCGACCCGGCGTCCGTCACCTTCTGCCACGAGGCCGGGCTGGACTACGTCTCCTGCTCACCGTTCCGCGTGCCGGTGGCGCGGCTGGCCGCCGCGCAGGCCGCCATCAAGGCCAAGAGCGGCAAGACCTCCGTCAGCACGGCGTAGGTCCCTTACCTCTCCGCTGCGTTCCCGGAAATCACGCATCAGCGCGATTATCCGAGATCTTCACACGTATCCGTGGCGTGCTGCTTTCACCGTGGCAGCCGTTAGCGCAATTTCCGATCACCCAGACGCAGAAGAGGGAGCCTGGCAGTGCTTCGGTTCGATCGGAAATTGCGCTATTGGCTCAGGAGGCCTCCGCCCCGCGATCCTCTTCATCGAGGGTCGGCGGGCGATAGCTGATGCCCCGGTTGCGCGGCAGAAGCAGCAGCGCCAGAAGCGCCGGCGGAACGAGGAAGGCCCAAGCCGCCCAAGCCGACGCATTCCGGTTCTTCCAAGCCGCAATGAATCCGCCCGCAACGGCCGACAGGATGGCCACGACAGCCCAGATCACAATGCCTTGCATGGCAGCCATGGCGGCAGCCTCCAACACCGGCGCACAGCGCTCGTGCACCCCAGGGGGTCACGTGCGCGCGAATTGTGGCGATGTCAAGCTGACCCGCCACGGGGTAGTGGCTCAGTTTGAAATTTCCGACCGCTGGCGATGGCGCCAAAAATCCAAGCTCTCCAGCACCGAGCATGGACCCCGGCACGAGCGGGGCGACCAGTTGGGTGAAAGAGCCGTGTCGGACCACTTCCACCGTCAACGCGTGCCAAACTTTCGAATGTCAGACCTTTACGTTAGGATCATCCTGTCAAGGTCGCGCCGAGCGACCGGTGGGGATCGTTCAAGGAGTTGTACGATGGCGTTCTACGAGCTCAGGCAATATGTGATCCGGGAAGGCAAAATGGAGGCCTGGCTCAAGTGCATGGAGGAGGAGATCATCCCGTTTCAGGTTGCAAACGGCATGGTCATCACCGGCAGCTATCGCGGCGAGAAAGATGACAGCGTGTATGTTTGGACCCGCCGGTTCGAGAGCGAGGAAGAGCGCGAGCGGCTCTACAAGGCCGTGTACGAGAGCGATCACTGGAAGAATGTCATCAGCCCCAAGGTCGGAGAGCTGATCGACCGCTCTCAAATCAAGGTCCAGCGCATTGTGCCGACGCGTCTGTCGACCGCGCAGTGAGGCTGCGTCGTAAAGACAACCCCTGCGCAGGGTGAGTAGTACCTTAGTTTGGCTGGCGACGGCCGTAACTGCTTATCTGCTCAGCCCCGCGCCACCGCCTTCACGCGCACGCCCGGCGCCGGCCGCTCCATGAGCACCTCGCGGCGGAAGCGGTAGAGGCGCGCCGGCCGCCCGCCGGTGTGCGTACGGATCTCGCCGGTCGGCTCCACCAGCCCAACGCTCTCCACCAGGCGGCGGAAATTCTGCTTGTGCAGATGCGGCCCGAGAATGGCCTCCACCGTCCGCTGCAGATCGTACAGGGTGAACTCCGGCTCCATCAGCTCGAACACCACGGGCCGGTAGCGGATCTTGCCGCGCAGCCGCCCGACTGCCGCGGCGAGTATGCGACAATGATCGAACAGCATGGCCCGCCCCAGCGCTCCCTCGGCGCTCGCTCCATTTTCATGCGGCTCGCGATGAGTGTCGGCGCCTGGCACGAGACCGGCATCACACATCAATTCGAAGCGATCCAGCACGCGCTCATCGTCCCAACGTGCGCCGTCCAGCCCGAAGGCAATGCTCGCGCGCTCGCGCAAATCGAGCAGCGACGTGACGCCGTTATCGTTCAGTGTATTGGCCTGAGCCCAGGCCTTGAGGCGCGGCTCGATCTCGCGTGACAGGACGTCTGGCCGCTGGTTGCGCCAGTCCTCCCAGGGGAAATAGTCGTACACGCTGCGCCAACCGCATGTTCCGCGCGGCGGCTCGGCGGCTCCCAGCATCAATGCCAGGTAGGCGATGGAGATGGTGCGCGGCTCCGCGTCCGCAGCCACGCCGTCCCCTATGCCATTGCCGAACGTGTACAGCTGCTCGACGTAGCCGAGCTCGAGGCCCGTGCGCTGGCGCACGTGATCGCGCAGCCCGAGCTCCAGGCTCGTATGCGTACCCGGTACGAAGCGCCCGGACGGCAGGGTATCGGCGGCGCCATGCCCCGCCACCTCATCCACCACCAGGACCACCGGCACGTTATTGCGGATGGCGATGACGGCTGCGGTCAGCTCGAGCGCCACGTCGGCACCGCCGCCCATGGGCTCGGCGTGCGTGCCGGGGTGCCCCTCCTCGCCAGAAGTGAGTGTCATGCTGCTGGAATCGACGGTCATTTGCGTCTCCTCCAGTCAGCGTTAGGCGTCAATCTTGGCGATTTTCAGAAAACGGTTTTTTTGTCTCTCAGTGGGCTGTGGCAAGGAAGCCCGTGCGGCGACACCGTTTGGCCGCGATTGGCTGGCAGGCGACTCACTCCACCCGTGCGCGCATCACGAACGGGCGCGCCAGCTCCATCTGCCCGCGTCCGATCTGATCGGCCGCATCGAGCATGCGCCCCGAGCGCCCGAGCGCCGCATCGCCGAGCGCCACGATCCGGCGATTGGGGGTGGCCGCAGGCGACGCATTTCTCAGGTATTTGGCGATGTAGTCCTCCGGCGTCTGCGGATTGAGCGCGCACAGGGTCACGAACGCGGCGGCTGTCGACCGGCTGATGCCGGCGTAGCAATGGATCAGCATCGGCGCACTGCGATCCCAGCTCGCCACGAAGCCGAGGAGATCGGCCACGTGCGCCGCGCTAGACGCCATATATCCCGCTTGCTCCGCCTCGACATCGTGCATGACGAGCTTCAGGTGCCGCCCGCTCAGGATGTCCTCGGGCGTATCTTTTAGGCCGCCGTCGCCCAGGCACGTGACGAGATGGCGCGCGCCGGCCAGCCTGATTACGTCGTGCACATCATTGAGCGAGCAGACATGAATGTCGTCCGTGCCCCTGCCGCCAACACCCATCTCGAACCCCACTTTTTGTCCCTGACTGCCGTCTCCGGACTGCCGCTTACTCGTAGTTCGTCAGCAACATGAATTTCGCCAGAAATGCCGCCTGTACCTTGGTCGCCGGCCAAGGCTCGAGAAGATCGGCAAGTCGCGCCTGCAAGCCTTCATCGAGGCGCACCGGCGCGCCAAAAAACCGCTCAGCCTCCTCAGTATCGAAACCGGCCAGCCGCGTCGCCTCATAGTAGGCGGCGATCCTATCCGCCGCCTTGATTTCCGCCGCCACCTCATCCGGCAATCGTGCCGGCAGGCCGAAGCGCAGGTGAATGGCCTCGAGCAGCCGCCACTCGAAGGCCTTGTAGTCGAGACCGACAGCCGCCTTGAAGGGGCTGATCAGGTCGCCGATCACATATTCGGGTGCATCGTGCAGCAACGCTGCCAGCAACCACCGCTGCGGCCACGCGGCCATATGCCCACGCACGATGTCCTCGACCAGCAGCGCATGCTGCCCGACCGAGAAGGCGTGGCTGCCCGTCGTCTGGCCATTCCAGCGCGCCACCCGCGCCAGTCCGTGCGCGATGTCCTCGATGGCGATGTCGCCCGGCGCGGGATCGAGCAGATCGAGCCGCCGCCCCGACA
This sequence comes from uncultured Alphaproteobacteria bacterium, assembly GCA_963840425.1. Taxonomy (GTDB): domain Bacteria; phylum Pseudomonadota; class Alphaproteobacteria; order Rhizobiales; family Hyphomicrobiaceae; genus CADEFX01. Next base: position 220,070 of record CAWIYZ010000035.1, read on the forward strand.
GCATGCGCTGCCAGGCCCTCGGCCGCGACCCTTCTCCATCCGCGGTCATGATGCGGGCAACCTCAAAGCACGCTGCAACTTCGCGCACGGCGCGTGCCGGGGGCAGGAGACGAGATGATCGTTGACCATGCCGCTCGCCTGCATGAAGGCATACATCGTGGTCGAGCCGACGAAGCGGAAGCCCTCTTTCTTGAGCGCTTTTGACAGCCGCTTGGAGTCCTCGGTTTCCGCAGGCACCTCCTTCAAGCTGCTGAATGTGTTGACGCGCGGCTTGCCGTCGAGCACGCCCCACACGAAGGCCGCGAACGACGTTCGCTCGGCGAGCTTCAGGTACGCCTTGGCGTTGTCGATGGTGGCCTCGATCTTGAGCTTGTTGCGCACGATGCCCGCGTCGCCCATGAGCCGCGCAATGTCCTTGGCACCATAGCGCACGATCCGTTCCGGATCGAAGGCGTGAAAGGCTTTGCGGAAGTTCTCGCGCTTGCGCAGGATGGTGATCCACGACAAGCCGGCCTGAAAGCCTTCCAGCACCACTTTCTCGAACAGCGCCCGGTCGTCCGTCTTCGGCACACCCCACTCCGCGTCGTGATAGCGCGCATATTCGGAATCGGCGATCCCAGCCCACGGACAGCGCTCACCCATGACCGGCCTCGACCTGCGCGCCGCTGAGCTTATAGGACGCCCAGGCTGGAACGCTGAGCGACAGAGGCACCCCGCCCGCTTCGATTGGCGTGCCCGCCTCCATCGCCTCCACCGCCCGGTCCAAGCGCACCAGCGCCAGGCCCTGCTCACCCGCCGATGAGCCCATGCTGCCGATCGATGCTGGCCCGGCAGTGATCTCAGTTCCCGGCGCCGGCAGTGGCCCGCTGCCGCTCACCTGCACGAAGCGCTTCCGCGCCGTGCCGCGATGCTGCATGCGTGACACCACCTCCTGGCCGATAAAGCAGCCCTTGTCGAACGCCACGCCGCCCAGCACGTCGAAACAGGCCTCGTGCGGGAACGCATCGCCCAGCGCGTAATCGAGCTCCGCCTCCGGCACGCCAAGCGCGATGCGGTGCGCGTGGTAGGCCGCAGCCGGCTCCGCATCGAGCAGCGGCGAGGCAGATGGGCGCGTGAAGTGCCAGCCGAGGCCGACCAGCCTCGGGTCCACATAGGCGCCGTCGATCCCTCCACCGCCATCACCCCAAGTGGCGTACACGTCCTCCTCCGCACTTCGGTCGACAATCTGCACCGCCGCGCGCAGCTTGTAGAGACCGAGCCGCTTCACCAGATCCGCCGCGCGCGCCCTGCTGGTCTCCAGCTTGAAGCCGGCCTCGATCGCCACCACCATGAACTCGAACAGGATCTTGCCCTGCGGCGACAGCAGCGCAGCGTGGATCGCCGGCTCACGGCGCAGCCGCTCCATATCGCCCGTGATAATCCCCTGCAAAAGCTTCTCCGCGTCGGCCCCCGTTACGGCAACGGTGCTACGTTCAGGCAGATGGGCAATGCGCGGCATGTCAGGTCCCGGTGTTGCCTTCCGGCGGCTTTTGTCATGTTAGGTATGCGGGCGCGCGACACTGCGCAAGCCGCTCTAGGAGTCATCCTATGCCCGAAACCTTCGACGTCCTCATCAAAGGCGGCACGGTCGTCAGTCACGACGGCAGCGGCGAGCGCGACATCGGCATCCGCGAGGGGCGCATCGCCGCCATCGGCCGGCTGACAGGCGCCAGCGCCGCCGAGGTCATCGATGCCGCCAACCTCCACGTGCTGCCGGGCGTCATCGACACCCAGGTGCATTTCCGCGAGCCGGGCCTGGAGCAGAAGGAGGACCTGGAGACCGGCAGCCGCGCCGCGGTCGCGGGCGGGGTCACGGCCGTGTTCGAGATGCCCAACACCAAGCCGCTGACCATCAGCGCCGAGACGCTGGCCGACAAGGTCAAGCGCGCCCGCCACCGCATGTTCTGCGACTTCGCCTTCTATGTCGGCGGCACGCGTGAGACCGTCGATGACATCCCGGCGCTGGAGCGCCTGGAGTTCCTCCGCCGGCATCAAGGTGTTCATGGGTGCCTCCACCGGCGACCTGCTGGTGGAGGACGAGCCGTCGCTGGAGCGCATCATCGCCAAGATCAGCCGCCGCGCCGCTTTCCACTCCGAGGACGAGGCCCGGTTGCGCGAGCGCGCCAACCTTCGTCGCAAGGGCGATGCCTCCTCGCACCCGGTCTGGCGCGACGAGACGGCAGCCATGATCGCCACCGAACGGCTTGTCCGCCTCGCCGAGAAGCACCGCAAGCGCATCCATGTGCTGCACGTCTCGACCGGACAGGAGATCGCCTTCCTCGCCGATCACAAAGCCTGGGCCAGCGTCGAGGTCACGCCGCATCATCTCACCCTCGTTGCCCCGGACTGCTACGAGCGGCTCGGCACGTTCACGCAGATGAACCCGCCCGTGCGCGACGACACGCACCGCCAGGCCATCTGGGCCGGCATCGCCTCCGGCGTGGTCGACGTGCTCGGCTCCGACCACGCCCCCCACACGCGCGAGGAGAAGGATCATCCCTATCCCGAGAGCCATTCCGGCATGACCGGCGTGCAGACGCTGGTGCCCGTCATGCTCGATCACGTCAACGCCGGCCGCCTGTCGCTGCAACGCTTCGTCGACCTCACCAGCCATGGGCCACAGCGCCTGTTCGGCCTGCGCGGCAAGGGCCGCATCGCTGTCGGCTACGACGCCGATCTCACCATTGTCGACCTCAACCGCACCGAGACGATCACGGATGCCTGGATTCAGTCGCGCAGCGCGTGGACGCCCTACGACGGCACGAAAGTCAAGGGCTGGCCCGTCGGCACCATCGTGCGCGGCCGCCGCGTCATGTGGGACGGCGCCATTCTCGGCCCCGCCGCTGGCGAGCCGGTGAAATTTCTCGAAGCCTGAATCGAGGTTACACAGCGACTCCAACAAGTCCTTCAACGTGCGTTCCGCCTCGGCTATCCTGCCTCTGAACGTCTGAGGTCGGGGGACTGATGCATCTGCTGCTCCTCCTCGTGTTTCTGATTGCCAGTGCGAGCCCGGCCTGGGCGCAAAAGCGCGTGGCGCTGGTGATCGGCAACGGCGCCTACGCCAAGGTCACTCCGCTGCCGAACCCGGCTCGGGATTCTGTCGCGATCGAAACCATGCTGAAGTCGGCAGGATTCGATTCGGTCTGGCGGCACACGGATTTGTCCGCTTCCGCCATGCGCCGCGCGCTGCGTGACTTCTCCGACCAGACCCGCGACGCCGATGTAGCGGTCGTCTTCTTTGCCGGCCACGGCATCGAGGTGAACGGCACCAACTATCTGATCCCCGTCGATGCTGTGCTGGAGCGCGACATCGACGTCGAGGATGAAGCGGTGCCCTTGGATCGGGTGAGCCAGGTTCTCTTCCAGACCAGGCGCCTGCGGCTGATCATCCTCGATGCCTGCCGCGACAACCCCTTCTCTCGCTCCATGAGGCGAACTGTAACCGGGCGGTCGATCGGCCGCGGCCTGGCCCGAGTGGATGTTCTGACGTCCGACACACTGGTTGCCTACGCGGCTAAGGCAGGCTCGACCGCCGACGACGGCGAGGGCACGAATAGCCCGTACACGTCTGCCCTGATCAAGCATCTCGCCACGCCGGGACTGGACGTGCGGCTGGCGCTTGGCCGTGTGCGCGACGAGGTCCTGAAGACGACGCGGAACAAGCAGGAGCCGTTCGTCTATGGATCGCTGGGAGGCAATGAAATCTCCTTGGTGCCCCACCGCCGGGCCCTGCGGGAATGGCAGGACGTCAAGAACACGCGCAGCATCAAAGTTCTCGAAAGCTTCATCCAGAGACACCGGAACGATACCGTCTATTCCATGCTGGCGCAGGAACGGCTGGAGGAGTTGCGGCGCGAGGAGCAGCGCAAGGCCCTCGAAGCGGCCGCGAAGGCGGAAGCCGAGAGAAGTGCCCGGGACGCAGCCGCCAAGGCTGAAGCAGAACGAAAAGCCCGCGAGGCCGCGAAAGTCGAGGCTGACAGGAAGGCTCGTGAGGCAGCACGGGCGGAGGCGGATCGAAAGGCCCGTGAAGCGGCCAACGCCGAGTCCGAACGCAAGGCGCGTGAGACGGCGGCCAAGGCCGAGGTAGAGCGCAAGGCGCGCGAAGCAACGAAGGCCGAGGCCGACAAGAAGGAGCGCGAAGCCGCGGCCCAGGCGGAAACCGAACGCAAAGCCCGTGAAAAGACGGCAACCGTCGGACCTGCGCAGCCGCGGAACGAGGAGGTGGGCAAACCGACTGCCGGCGCGCCGCCACCAACGCAAACACAAAAAAAGGAAGTGAAGAATCGTCCGGACGCGTCACGCTATTCTGTCAAAGTTTGGCCTCCCGGGACCATACCGACCGGGCAGACCAAGACCACGTCAACGGAGTTTGGTGTGCTGACCTGCATAGGAGGCCCGAACCCCTCGGCGCGGCGAGACTGTCGCTGGCAATAAGCGGCGCACGCGCTACCAGCGGCGCGCGCGGGCCTGCTCCGCGTTTCTGCCCGGCACCCGCAGCGGTGGCAGCGCACGCGCGATCTCCGTCAATGGCGGTGGCGGCCAGGTGCGGCACCGCGTAAGACCGGACGCAGCTCGCTCACACAGAAATCAAAAAAGGCGATTATGCGGGGCACGTTACGCAAATCCCGATGCGTCAGCAGATGCATCGGATAGGCCAATTCCGGGATGGGACCGAGCAGGCGCAGCAGTTCCTCATCGTGGTCTGCGAGCGGTGCCGGCAGCGGCGCAAGGCCGGCTCCCGATTTTACCGCCAGGAGAACGCTCGGAATGTTGCCGCCCTCTCCGCATACGGTTGCTCGCGGAGCCTTGGACCGCAGCCAGCGCGCGGCCCTGTGATCGGCAATACCGTCGACGAACTTTATGATGCTGTGGCGATCGATATCCTCGGCTGAAGCTGGACGGCCATGGCGCTCTACATACGGGCGCGTCGCGTAAATGCCCCAAGCTACGTCGGCAATTTTCCTGCCGACGAGGGATTCATCCTTAGGGTCTCCTCCCCGGATGGCTACATCGGCCTCGCCATTGGAGAGGCTGAGCAGGCGCTCGGTCATGACGAGCTCGACCTTGAGACCAGGGTAGCGCTCGTGGAAGGTATCGAGCAGGCCCGACTTCATCAGGCGATGCCCGACGGCCGCCGAGCATGTCGTCCGGATGCGCCCGTTCAACTCCTTGTTGAATGACGCCACGCGGCGTTGAAGTGCAGCTACGCCTTCCTCGATGTGCTCCGCACAAGCGTGCAATTGTCTGCCTTGCTCGGTGAGCCGGTAGCCGGTCGGCCGGCGCTCGACGAGCCTGCAGCCGAGGTCCTTCTCGAGCGCTGCAAGATGCCTGTGCACGGTGGACTGGTTCACGCCCAGGACCTTTGCCGCCGCGAGCGTGCTGCCTGCTCGCGCGACAGCGAGGAAATATCGCGTGTCGTTCCAATCGAACATGCCCCTACTTATGCATTTCTGCCCGCTGACAACGCAAGCTTGCTGCTCCAAGCCTTACCGCCGAGCTGATAGGGCTCATCGTGCAACGGGCGCCGCGAGCCGCTTGTCGCAGTAGACCTGCCCTAACGATCGGAAACGGAGGAAAACTATGGCTCCCCTGGCCCAAATGGCGGGACGCAAGGTCAACGTTGCTTATGCGGAAGCCACTGGATCATTTCTCGTTCTGCTCGGGGTTGCCCAGCAACAGGGGTTCTTCAAAAAACTCGGCGTGGACGTGCAGCCCGTTGCGACCCGCGGCGCCGCGGTGCCTCGACTGACCGGCGAAACGCCGATCGGATTGATCGGGGAGCCAGCAGCACTGCTGCAAGCGGCAGCGGGTGCAGAGCTGCGAATTGTCGCCTCATTGAGCAGCATCAAGCTGTCGGGTCACCTCGTTGCGCGACACGAAATCAAGCGCCCGGAAGATTTGCGCGGCCGAACAGTTGGTGTCCGCGTGCTAGGCGCGGGTATCTGGATATCGACCATTCTGGCGCTGGAGCAGTTGCGACTGGACCCGCGGCGGGACAAAATCACGATCTTGCCAACAGGCAGTCCCGTTCAAATCCTTCGCGCCCTGGAAGAGGGAAGCATCGATTGCGCGTTGGTTTCTGTTGCCCAAAGCCGCGAGCTGAGAACCAAAGGCTTCTCAATTCTCTTAGAGGATTACCCCCCGGATATCAGCAGCTTTGCAGGTGGCTTGGTGATCGCCAAAAGCTACCTGGCGGCCAATCCTGACGTGGTCGAAAAGCTGGTGCGCGCACTGATCGAGGCTCTAGCTTTCAGTCTCGCGCCGGCGAACAAAGCGCAGGTCATGCGCGCTTTCAAAACGTCCCTCGACATACATGACGAAGACACCGCTGCGCGTAATTTGCGCGAGCTGACGCGCAGGCCGTATCCCTCACGCGAGGCCCTGGCCAAAATGCAAGCGATAATGTCGGCACACGACGCGCGCGTGCTGCGGATCGACCTAAAGGACCTGATTGAAGACCCGTTCGTTCGCAAGCTCGACGAAAGCGGGATCATAGACGAACTGTTCGCGGCGTACGGCGCAAGGTGAACCCAGAGCCGTCGCCGACGGATTGACATCGGCCTCCGCCGGGGACAGGTCCGGCTTTGCGCGCGTGATCCGAACGCGTTACCAGCGGCGCGCGCGGGCCTGCTCCGCGTTTCTGCCCGGCACCCGCAACGGCGGCAGCGCACGCGCGATCTCAGCGGGCAGCCGCTCGACTACGGTCACGGGCGTGCCAACCTCGACACGACCCGCCAGATCGGTGACATGCCCGTTCAGCATGCGGAAGCACCCGGACGATGCCGCCTGACCGATGGTCTTGGCGTCGTTCGTGCCATGGATGCGGTAGAGCGTGGTACCCAGGTACAGCGCCTTGGCGCCGAGCGGGTTCTTTATGCCGCCGGTCATCTTCTCCGGCAGGCTCGGGTCACGCTCGCGCATCTCTGCGGGCGGATGCCAGTCGGGCCACTCGCCGATGCGCGAGATCTTCTCCGTCCCATTCCAGGTGAAGCCGTCGCGGCCCACCGAGATCGGATAGCGCAGCGCTTCGCGGTCCGTCGTCACGAGAAAGAGCTGCTTGCCATGTGTCTCGATCACGATCGTACCGGGCGCATACTGGCTCGAAAACGGCACGCGCTCGGGCGGGATCGGCGCGATGTCCGGGCGCCCGCCCCCGCTCAGAACGCTGGGGCTATCGTAAAATCCGCGCCGCCGGTCATAAGGCTCGTCCCAGGGAAAATTCCATCCCTGGTAGCGCGGTCGCCGATCGTAGTCCCAGGGAGACGCCCTCGAGTAGCGATCGTCATATTGGCGCCGGTAGCGCGATCCGCCGTCGCCCCAGTCCCAGAACTGAGCGGATGCGGCATGCTGCGACAGGATGAGCAGAACGGCCGACAACAGACTGATACGCATGGACTAACCCTCGTTACCTTTGTCCTACATGGGGCAGCCGGTCGGGCAAAGCAAGCGCCGCCACGCTACATCCTTTGCGGATAATCGTTGACGTGCCGAGGCCTTCCATACCAGACATTTGTCCGTTAACGGTATTTCAGGGATGGAACGGTACTGCCACACACAACCATCAGTGGCTCAATACGCCTGAAAGGGGATTTTCGGATGTCCGATCGCTCACTGAACCAGGACCTGGCCGGCGTGGAAAAAACCGTCCGAACCTATCTCGACGGGCTTTACGAGGGAGACACGGAGAAGCTGGCATCCGCCTTCCACGAGGTCAGCCGTCTCTACTCGTTGGGATCTGACGGCGTAGCTGATTTGCCCCGCGCGGAATGGCTGAAGATGGTGTCCGGCCGCCCGTCGCCGAAGTCGCGGGCTCTGGAGCGCTCCGACCGTATCGTCTCCATCGATTTCTCGGGGCCGGAGACCGCCTTCGCCAAGGTCGAGTGCGCCATTCCGCCGCGCTATTTCACGGACTACCTGACGCTGCTGAAGTTCAAGGACGGCTGGCGTGTGGTGTCAAAGACCTTCCGCACCTCCGTGCGCGGTTGACGGCCGGCCTCAGAGGGCCGGTTTCAGCTTTTCGATGGCTGTCTTGGCCAGAGGATCGAGTCCAGCGCCGCCCTGGGCCATGTGAGCGCTGATCTGGCGGCGCATGCGGGGGTCCCAGAACTTCTCGATGTGATCGGCGATCTGCGGCACCGCGCGCGCCTCGCCCTGCACGGCAAAAAACTTGGCGATCTGGTTCGCCATCATCACCAGCTTGTCAGACTGCATGCTCGGTCACGTCTTTGCGCTTAGAGCAGGATCGTTTCAGATGGAATCGCATTCGCGATCCATCTGGAGCGTGAATCCTGCTCTTCACTTCAAGTTTAGGGCGCGATTCACGGCTCACATGGAAGCGGCAGTGCTTCCATGTGAGCCGATCGCGCTCTGGCCCGCTCCGGTGCATGGCCCGCGAGGCGGTGTGGATGCGTGAAAACCTCGAAGCCGTCGGCACGGGCCACGCCGATCAGCGTAATGCCGGCCGCCTCAGCCGTCTTGAGCGCCAGCGCCGTCGGCGCCGAAACGGCAACGATGATCGGCGCTCCGGCCACCGCCGCTTTCTGCACCATCTCCACCGACACACGGCTGGTGAGCAGCAAGATGCCGTCCGCGACATCGACGTGCGCTCGCCGCAAGGCGCCGACCAGCTTGTCCAGGGCGTTGTGGCGGCCGACGTCCTCGGCCAGCGCCACGAGGCCCCTCTCCTTGGTCCAGAAGCCGGCGCCATGCACGGCCCGGGTCTGCCGATTGAGTGCCTGCGCCGGCTCCAGCGCCGCCAGGGCGGACGCGATATCCGCGGCTGAGACCGTCAGCTCCGCCGCCACGTGCGGACAGACAGGCAGCGCCGCCTCCAGGCTCTCCACCCCGCACAGGCCGCAGCCGGTGGGGCCGGCCATGCGCCGCTGCCGCTCGAACAGGTCGCGCCGGCGGTGGGCTGCGAGCCACATGCGCAGCTCGATGCCGTTCTCCTGCTCGACGACCTCGAGGCTCTCGATCTCCTGCGGCGCAGCGACAATCCCTTCAGCCAGGCTGAAGCCGAGCGCGAAGTCTTCCAGGTCCGACGGCGAGGCCATCATCACGGCGTAGGTCGTTCCGTCGTACACCAGCGCCACCGGCATCTCCTGCGGGATGCAGCGCTCGCGGTCCGCGGCCTTTCCGGCCGTGACCTTCAATGCGCGGACCTGGACGCTGGGTTGCGCCGTCATTGCGCCTATTCCGCTGCTTCCATGATGCGCCGGCTGGACTTGGAGAACGCCTCGTATTCCTCCTGATAGTGGGTCGGCCCGTTGGACGGGCTCACCTGCACCGCCGTCACCTTGTACTCGGGACAATTGGTAGCCCAGTCCGAGAACTCGGTCGTGATGACGTTGGCCTGTGTCAGCGGGTGGTGGAACGTGGTGTAGACCACGCCCGGCGCCACCCGGTCGGTGATCTGCGCCCTGAGCGCCGTCTCACCGGCGCGGCTGGCGATACGCACCCAATCCCCCTCTTTGATGCCGCGCTGCTCGGCGTCGTGCGGGTTGATCTCGAGCCGGTCCTCCTGATGCCACACGACATTGTCCGTGCGCCGCGTCTGTGCGCCGACGTTGTACTGCGACAGGATGCGGCCCGTCGTCAGCAGCAGCGGAAAGCGCGGGCCCGTACGCTCGTCGGTCGGCACGTACTCGGTCAGCATGAACTTGCCCTTGCCGCGCGCGAAGGTTGTGGCGTGCATCACCGGCGAGCCCAGCGGATTGGCTTCGTTGCACGGCCACTGCACCGAGCCCATCTCGTCCAGCTTGGCGAAGCTGACGCCGGCGAACGACGGCGTCAGCTTGGCGATCTCGTCCATAATCTGGCTCGGATGCGTATAGCTCCAGTCGAGGCCGATGGCCTTGGCGATGAGCTGGGTGATCTCCCAGTCGGCGTAGCCGCCGTTGCGCGGCGTCATCACGCGCCGCACGAGCTGGATGCGCCGCTCGGCATTCGTGAACGTGCCATCCTTTTCCAGGAAGGTGGAGCCCGGCAGGAATACGTGCGCGTAGTTGGCGGTCTCGTTCAGGAACAGGTCGTGCACCACCACGCATTCCATGGCCGCAAGTCCGGCCGCGACATGCTTGGTGTCGGGATCGGACTGCAGGATATCCTCACCCTGGATGTAGATGGCCTTGAAGGAGCCGTCGACGGCGGCATCCAGCATGTTGGGAATGCGCAGGCCCGGCTCGGGATTGAGCGGCCGGCCCCACAGCGCCTCGAACATGGCGCGGGTGGCGTCATCGGAAATGTGGCGGTAGCCCGAGAGCTCGTGCGGGAACGAGCCCATGTCGCAGGCGCCCTGCACGTTGTTCTGGCCGCGCAGCGGGTTCACGCCCACGCCGGGGCGGCCGAGATTGCCGGTCGCCATGGCGAGGTTGGCGATCGCCATCACCGTGGTCGAGCCCTGGCTGTGCTCGGTGACGCCGAGGCCGTAGTAGAATGCGGCATTGCCGCCGGTGGCGTAGAGACGCGCCGCCGCCCTCAGCTCCGCCGGATCGACCCCCGTGTACTGGGCCATCGCTTCCGGTGAGTGCCTGGGCTCGGAGACGAATGCGGCCCACTCCTGGAAGTCCTGCATCTCGCAGCGCTCGCGCACGAACTTCTCGTTCACCAGCCCTTCCGTGACGATGACGTGCGCCATGGCCGTCAGCACGGCCACGTTGGTGCCGGGCGTCAGCGGCAGGTGGTGGGCGGCCTCGACATGGGGCGTGCGCACCATATCGATGCGGCGCGGATCGATGACGATCAGCTTGGCGCCCTGGCGCAGGCGCTTCTTCATGCGGCTGGCGAACACCGGGTGGCCGTCGGTCGGATTGGCGCCGATCACCACCATTACGTCGCACTGCTCGACGGAGTCGAAATCCTGCGTGCCGGCCGACGTGCCGAACGCGGTCTTGAGGCCGTAGCCAGTCGGCGAGTGGCACACCCGCGCGCAGGTGTCAACGTTGTTCACGCCGAAGCCCGCCCGGATCAGCTTCTGCACGAGGAAGGTTTCCTCGTTGGTGCAGCGCGAGGACGTGATGCCGCCCACGGCATCGCGACCGTACTGATACTGGATGCGCTTGAACTCGCTGGCGACGCGGCCGATGGCCTCCTCCCACGTCGTCTCGCGCCAGGGATCGGTGATCTTGTCGCGCACCATCGGCTTCAGGACGCGCTCCTTGTGCGTGGCATAGCCCCACGCGAAGCGTCCTTTCACGCACGAATGCCCACGATTGGCCTTGCCGTCCTTGTAGGGCACCATCCGCACCACTTCCTCGCCGCGCATCTCGGCCTTGAACGAGCAGCCGACACCGCAGTAGGCGCAGGTCGTCACTACCGAGTGCTCGGGCTGGCCGATATCGATCAGCGCCTTCTCGCTAAGCGTAGCCGTCGGACAGGCCTGCACGCAGGCGCCGCAGGAGACGCACTCGCTGTCGAGGAAATTTTCGGACATGCCGGCCGAGACGCGGCTCTCGAAGCCGCGGCCCTCGATGGTTAGCGCGAACGTGCCCTGCACCTCCTCGCATGCGCGCACGCAGCGGCTGCAGACGATGCACTTGGACGGGTCGTAGGTGAAATACGGATTGGTCTCGTCCTTCGGCATCCAGGCGTCGTTGGCCTTGCCGTTCTGCTTGGCGAACACGTGGTTGGCGCCGTCGTAGCCATAGCGCACGTCGCGCAGTCCGACCGCGCCCGCCATGTCCTGCAGCTCACAATCGCCGTTGGCGGCGCAGGTGAGGCAATCCAGCGGATGATCGGAGATGTAGAGCTCCATCACGCCGCGGCGGATCTGCTTCAGGCGCGGCGTCTGGGTGTGCACGACGAGGCCGTTCGTCACCGGCGTGGTGCACGAGGCCGGCGTTCCGGCACGGCCCTCGACCTCCACCAGGCACATCCGGCACGAGCCGAAGGCGTTGACGCTGTCGGTGGCGCACAGCTTGGGGATCTGCGTTCCCATCTGCATGGCAGCACGCATGATCGAGGTGCCTTCCGGCACCGTCACCGTGTTGCCGTCGATCGTCAGCGTGACGGTCTTGGCCGCCCTGGAAGCGGGCGTCCCGAAATCGATCTCTTCGACGAGTGCCATGTGATCCTCACTCCGCGGCTTGCGGCATGCGGGGGGTGCGACGGAAATCTTCCGGGAAATGATTGAGCGCGCTCATGACCGGATACGGCGTGAAGCCGCCCAGCGCACACAGCGATCCGAACTTCATGGTGTTGCAGAGGTCGGTGACCAGCGAGAGGTGATCGTCAGGTCCCTCACCGGCCATGATCTTGTCGATGGTCTCGGCGCCTCGCGTGGAGCCGATGCGGCAGGGCGTGCACTTGCCGCAGCTCTCGATGGCGCAGAACTCGAAGGCGAAGCGTGCCTGTTTCGCCATATCCACGGTGTCGTCGAACACCACCACGCCGCCGTGGCCGATCAGCCCATCGCGGGCCGTGAATGCCTCGTAGTCGAATGGAGTGTCGAACAGCGCACGCGGGAAGTAGGCGCCGAGCGGCCCGCCCACCTGCACGGCCCGCACCGGCCGGCCCGTGGCCGTGCCGCCGCCGATGTCATCCACCAGTTCGCCGAGCTTCACGCCGAAGGCCGTCTCATAGAGGCCGCCATACTTGATGTTGCCGGCAAGCTGGATCGGCATTGTCCCGCGCGAGCGCCCCATGCCGTAGTCGGCATACGTTTTGGCACCCTCCGCCAGCACGAACGGCGCGGCGGCGAATGTCAGCACGTTGTTGATCACCGTCGGGCAGCCGAACAGGCCCTTGTGCGCCGGCAGCGGCGGCTTGGCACGCACGATGCCGCGGCGTCCTTCCAGGCTTTCCAGCAGCGCCGTCTCCTCGCCGCACACGTAGGCGCCAGCGCCGATCCGCACCTCCAGATCGAAGGCCCGCTTGGACGAAGCCACATCAGACCCGAGCAGACCTGCCTTGCGCGCGATGGCGATGGCCGCGTTGAAAGCCGCGATCGCATGCGGATATTCCGAGCGCACGTAGATGACACCCTTGGTGGCGCCGACCGCGAGACCCGCAATCGTCATGCCCTCGATCAGCAGGAAGGGATCGCCCTCCATCAGCATGCGATCGGCGAACGTGCCGCTGTCGCCCTCGTCTGCGTTGCACACGATATATTTCTGCTCGCCCGCCGTGTCGTGCACCGTCTTCCACTTGATGCCGGTCGGAAAGCCGGCGCCGCCGCGCCCGCGCAGACCTGATTTGGCCACCTCGTCGACGATGCCGGCGGGCGTGAGTGACAGCGCCCGCTCCAGCCCCTTGTATCCGCCATGCGCGCGATACGCCTCGAGCGACAGCGGATCGGTGACGCCGCAGCGCGCGAACATGAGCCGCGTCTGGCGTGCCAGATAGCCGATCTTGTCCACCGGTCCGAGCGCCTTGGGATGACCCTGCAAAGACCCACCGCCCTCGAGCAGGCCCGCACTCACCAAACCCGCAACATCCTCCGGCTCGACCGTCCCGAAGCCGTGGCGAACACCCGCGATCTCGACCTCGACCAGCGGCTCCAGCCACATCATGCCGCGCGAGCCCGTGCGCACGATCTCCACCACGCGCCCCGCACCAGCAGCCGCCTGCTTCAGCGCCCCCGCCACCTTGTCGGCGCCGACGGCGATGGCCGCCGCGTCCTTCGGAATGTAGATCCGCACCGTCATGCGCCAGCTCCCTTGAGCAGCGCATCCAGCTTGGGCGCCGTCAGCCGGCCCACCACCTCGCCATCCAGCATCGCCGACGGCCCAGTCGCGCACAGGCCGAGGCAGTAAATCGGCTCCAGCGTCACCCGCCCGTCGGCGCTCGTGCCGCCGCACGCCACACCGAGGCGATCCTCGGCGCGCGCCACCAGCGCTTCACCGCCCATGGCCTGACAGGCTTCGGCCCGGCAGATTTTCAGCACGTGCCTGCCCGCCGGCTTGTCGCGGAAATCATGGTAGAATGTGACGACGCCGTGCACCTCGGCGCGCGACAGGTTCAGCGCGTCGGCGAGCGTCCGTACGGCCGCCTCCGGCACGTGACCGAGCGCGGCCTGCACCTGGTGCAGGATCTCAATCAGCGCATCTGCCCTGTTGCCGTGCTCAGCCGCTATTTCGCGTGCCGTTGTATCTGCTGCCGCGGTCATTGGAACCCAAGATTCGAACCATTCCAATATAGCATCCCGCAGACTAGGCCCGATGATCCAATCGGTTGTTCTGATGGGGTCATCGAACCCGTCGATGACAGATCCTACCGGCTCGGCGCCATGGCCGGCGCTTCAACGCCCTCCGCGCACTCGAACACAGCAAGAACGAGGGGTGAAACCGGGTCGCGATCCACCGCTACCAAGCCAACGCTGTGCTCCACCACAGGGTTCACCAGCGGCACGGCACGGATGTCCGACATGGGCCCCAGGATCTCCAGGAAGTACTCGGGCACGATGCTGGCGAGCCCCATCAGGTGCACGTTCGAGCACAGGTTGATGACCGAGTTGGTCTCCAGCCGCGGTGTCGGCTTGGCATTGGCAGTCCTGAAGGCGCGGTCGATGATGCGCCGGTTCTGCATGTTGGGCGTGAGCAGGCACAGCGGTTGCTTGGCGGCCTCGGCCCAGGTCACCGTCTTCTTCTTCGCCAGCTCGTGATCAGCGCGCACGAGCAGGCAGTAGCGCTCCGTATAGATGGCGCCCGAGCGCATGCCCTCGATCGGCTCGTTGTCGAGATACGTCAAGCCGACGTCGATGGCGAAGTCCTCGAGATTGCGCAGGATTTCTACCGAGCTCTGCGACAGCACGGTCAGCTCGATACCGGGATGGCGGTCCTGGATCGCCTTGGCGATCAGCGCCGCCATCGGCAGACCCGACGGGACCACGCCAAGAGACAGACGGCCGATCAGGCTGCCCTTGGTGTTGCGCAGCTTGGCGATCTCCTGCTGCAGCGAAGACCAGTTGTCGAGGATGGCGTGCGCCCATTTCAGCACGCGCTCGCCCTCGGGCGTCAGCCCGTGGAAGCGCTGGCCGCGCTCGACGATCGGCACGCCCAGCTCCTGCTCGAGCTGCCGGATGCGTCCCGACAGCGTCGGCTGGGTCACGTTGCAGGCCTTGGCCGCCCGCGTGAAATGCTTCTCGCGGGCGAGCGCGGACAGATATTGGAACTGGCGAATGTCCATCAGGGTGCCTGGGCTGCTGCATGGGCTTGGGCCATCGAACCCCGGCCGCACGCACTCGTTTGCCCAAGGTTAGAGCGCGGCACGCGTTGGTGCCATAGCCCCTGCTACTATAACGACAACGCCGAAGCTACGCTCACTCAGTCGTCGCTCACCCGCCGGGCCAACTGCGAGGGCAGCCCGCGCAGCACCACGACCTTGGTCCCTACACCGACGCGGCGCGACAGATCGACGACGTGTCCGTTCATCATGCGAAAGCAGCCCGAGGAATTGGCCCGCCCGATGCTCTGTGCGCTGTTGGTGCCGTGAATGCGATAGAGCGAGTTGCCGAGATACATGGCCTTGGCGCCCAAGGGATTGCGCACGCCGCCGGTCATCTTCTCCGGCAGGCTCCGGTCGCGCTCGCGCATCTCCTTGGGCGGATGCCAGTCCGGCCAGTCCGCCACGCGCGAGATGCGCTCGCTGCCGGTCCAGGTGAAGCCTTCGCGGCCGACCGAGATCGGATAGCGGTAGGCTTCGACTTTGGACCGAACCAGGTACAGTTTGCGCCCCGCCGTATCGATCACGACCGTGCCAGGTGCGTACCCGCTCGGAAACGACACCGACTGCGGTGACATGGGCTGGATCGACGGACGCCCGCCGCCGTCGAGCAGTTTCGGCCCGGGGCCCCTGCGGCGCGCCTGCGGCGGATCGAACAGTCCGCCACCGGGCTGCTGCTGTGTGCTGGGCGGCTCGTAGGTCTGCCGGCGCTCGTATGAGGTCGGTTGATGCCAGGGCACCCAGCTCTGCGCCGCCGCCGGTCCGCCGATCGACAAAAATACTGCTGCTGCGAGAAGCGCCCGCCTCATCGTGCCGTCCCTCGTTGCAAGTGGCTGGCCTGCCTCCCGTATAAGAGTTAACGCAGGCAGCGCCATCTGTGCATTGACAACAAGGTTACCGCCGTTGCCGCACGAGCACATGGGCGCCTGAACCACTGCACGACCGGCTTTGGGCATGCAGGGTCCTCGGCTAACGTGCGACGCTGACGGGCGGGATCTGACAGGGGGAGTCCGATGGCAACGACAGGCGGCATAAAGCCGGCCGGCACGACTGCGACGGCAGTCGGAGTCGCTGCGGCCCGTGCGGAGCAAGGCCGGCTCGGCGAGGTGCGCATCACAGCCCATTCCAACATGCTCTATTGGTGGGTCGTGTGGGCCTACGGCTATGTGTGCGCCATGGCCACGCACATCAATCACGTCGCCGTGCCGCTCGCCGGCAAGACCATCAAGTTCTACCCCTCGGCCTGGCTCGGGCTGTCGTTCCTGCTGCTCGTCCTGTTCGTGATCGTCTTCACCAACGTGCGCGCACGCACGGCGCACACCTTCCTCATCGCCGCAACGCTGGCCCTCATCGCCATCGCCACCGATTGGGCGTACGGGCTCAACCGCCTTTTCACCTGGGTGCCCGAGCTCGTGGTGGAGATGAACCTCGCCTTCTACATGGTGTTCTCGACGGCGCTGATGGTGCTGTGGTTCATCGTCGTGTTCGGCATCAACTCCTTGACCGTGTGGCGCTTCTCCTCGGGACAGGTGATGGAGACGCATCGCCTCGGCCAGGCCGCGGCACACGTCTATGACACGCGCGGCATGCTGATGCGGCGCCTGCCCGGCGATTTCTTCCGCCACAAGATTCTCGGGCTCGGCATCGTCGGTCTCGGCACCGGCGATCTCGTGTTCCGTCCCGCCGCGCCGGGGGCCGAGCCCTTCATCCTCGAGAATGTCTGGAAGGTGAACCAGAAGCAGAAGAGCATCGAGCGCCTGATCATTTCGTCCGGCGGCACGGTTTGATCCAGCGCTCACCGCAGGAAGAAATGCCAGGTGCCGTCCGCGGCGATGCCGAGCTTGTAATACGTGTACCGCCCGCCCTTCCTCATTTCCTCGACCGCCGCTGCCGGCACGATGCCGAGCAGCTCTGCCTCCTGCGCCGGCGTGAGCTTGTCCAGCGCCAGCCCGGCGAAGTAGGGCCAGACATAGACCCGGTTGTTCTCGAGGTCCCTGCCGATTGGCAGGGTGACGTAGCCCGCATCCAGGATCTGCCCGAGCACGCTCAGGATCTCGCGCCCCTCACCGTCAGCCGAGACCTGGCGCCAGTGGGCAATCGGGTCGCCCACCGCCACATCGGCGATCACCGGCTTGATCTCATTCAGCTCCACTGCCGTGCGCAGGTCCTCGATCTGACCGGAGCGGACCGCGGTCAGGATAGCCTCGCGCATTTCCAGCACGGGCGTCGGCAGGCTCTCGGTCCCGTAGCGGATTTCCGAACCGCCCCTGGGGCTCTGCGCAGCCGCTGCGGGCGGTTTGCGCTCGGCGCGCTGCGCCCATACCTCGCCCGACCGCGCGCAAACGTGGACAAGCCCAAGCAGCGCAAGTAGGAATACCGCAGCGGGCATTGCCGCAAAGCGTGTGTCTGGCGGCATGGGAGGGTTCCGAGTTTGAGCGGGTTGCACCAGCATACGGCGCAGACGATCGCGCAAGCAAATGGGCTGCGCGATGTCGCGAGCGAAGGCAGCTCCGCGCCGGCGAGGATGCGATGGCGTTCATCCCCAACCCGCTGATCATCCCCGTCGGGCTCATCATCGGCATTCTCATCAGCACGCCGCTCGGGCCAGTCAACCTGCTGTGCCTGCAGCGCGCGGTGGAGCGCGGGTTCTGGGGCGGCTTGGCGGCGGGCCTCGGCACTCTGCTGGGCGACGGCCTCATCGCGCTGTGCGCGGCCCTCGGCGTCAATGCGATTTCCGGTGCTGTCCGCCACCACCGCTTCGCCATTCAGCTCGTGGGCGGTCTCGTGCTGGTCATATTGGGGCTGCGTCTCTTCTTCACCGCGCCGCGCCTCGTCAGCGATTCGCCTCACAAAGATGAGAATGCTTCGCTCGCTGATTTCGTCTGGGACATTCCCAAGACCTTCTTCCTCACCATCACCAATCCAGGCGCCGTTCTGGGCCTGTTCGCGATCTTCGGCGGCATCGGCTCGTACGTCGAGCTCTCGAGCTACATCGATGTCTTCACCATGGTGGCGGCCGTCATGGGCGGCGCCTTGATCTGGTGGATATCGGCGTCAAACTTCATCGGCGTCATCCGTCATCGCCTCGATCTGGTCGCGCTGCGCCTCATCAACCGCATCGCGGGCCTGTCGCTGGTTGGCTTCGGCGCATTGCTGCTGAGCGAGGTGGCGATCAAGGGCTTGCCACCGGTTTGAACCGCTGAGCGGCCACATGCAATTCGCGATCAAGGACCTCAAGGACAATCATTCGGTTCGCGCCGAGCTGCTGCGCCTGAACAACGAGAATGCCCGCGAGACATCGCTACTCACGCGCGAGCGGCTCGACGGCATGATCGCGTCGGCTCGTGTGGCGACAGCCGTCGAGCCAGGCATTGCGTTCTTGCTGGGTTTCGAACAGAGCGACAACTACGACGGCGGCCACTTCCTTTGGTTCCGCGAGCGCCTCGATAGATTTCTCTACATCGATCGCATTGTCGTCAGCCAGAGTCAGCGGCGGCTCGGCTTGGGCCGCTTGCTGTACGAGGATCTCTTCGAGCGCGCGCAGCTCCTCGGCCACACCAACATCGCCTGCGAGGTCAATGTGCGGCCGCCCAACCCGACTTCGGATGCGTTTCACGCCGCACTCGGGTTTACGGAGATCGGCACCCAACGATCGACGATGGCGCCAAGACGGTGCGGTATCTCGTGCGCCGCAAGTGAACGGCGGGAATGCGGGCCGCTCTCGATCTGTCGATCCATTGATCCGGTGGCGGATCATCTTCCGCGACAAACTGTCTTTTGTCCTGTGCAGCAGTAGCAGCAGGTGCAATGCTCCCCCCGGGATGGGACGACGTGTTTGGGGGAATCATGCCACTCGATGGATCGGAGTTTGAAGGTGGTGCCTATCGCACCCCCTGGTGCCGGGCGTGCAAGCAGCCCATCCTCAAGGACCAGCGCGCAACGCGCGTGGAGTTCCAGACGGACCCGGACGGAGCGAACGGCCTGACGGGTGAGTACCACGCAGAGTGCAGTAAGCCGTTTGCGTCGCTGGCGCGCGTCATCAATATGAATCCGTGGGCTGGGTGGTAGTAAGCCGGCGTACTGCGGTCCTCTTCGGCCGGTCATGGCGCTGAAGGCGCTCAGCGGGGAACCGCGCTGGCGCCGGCCTCGGTGGACTCACAGACATTCCTCCACCTGTTCCCCTTCTCGAAGCACCGGGCGAAATTGTACAGCACGGCGTTCAGCTCGCTGTGACGCGCGAGAAATGCGTCGAACAACTCTCGAGCGGACTGACGCTCGGCCTCCTCGAGGGCCTGCGCCGATCGCAACTTGCGCATCGCATCCGAGCGGCGCAGCGCCCGCAGAGCGTCGTCGAGAGCGGCAAAGGCAATTTGTATCGTGCCCTCGAAGTAGTCGCTCTTGGCCGCGCCGTAGTAGCGCTCCAGACCGACGATGAGAATCATCAGCTCGGCATTCCAGTCGGCCGATGCGTTGATATACGTCGACCACGCGCTGTCGATCTCTCCCAGCGGCGCTTCGTCGATAACGCGCTGAGAAAACAGCCGTGCCAGGTACAGGCGTCGCCACGCCATTCTCGTCAGGCGATCCGAGAACTCCGATTTCGCTGTGTTCTCCGCCAGTCGCAACGCTGGCGATTGTGTGAATTCCAGATAGTCGGTCACCTTCTTTACAAGCTCGGCGAGGGCCACGAACTTGACGATCGCGGTGATCAGCACCGCTCCGACCACGACGATGGCGGCGCGGCGCGCCCGCGATACCCATCTCACCAACCGCGGCTTGGCGTCCGGCGCCATTGCATCCGGTTTGACCATCCCATTTCCCCGATCAGGTGCATTACGGTGTGCAAGCGTAGCTTGCAGCCGCAGAGAGGCGAAAATCCGGATCGTGCACGAAATGTGATTGTTGCGCCGGCGCGTTAGAGCGCTCCACACGGAGGCACCGCCGCTTCCATGGGAGGCGTCAATCGCACTCTGAACTTGTAAGTGTACAGCAG
Organism: uncultured Alphaproteobacteria bacterium; assembly: GCA_963840425.1. GTDB lineage: Bacteria > Pseudomonadota > Alphaproteobacteria > Rhizobiales > Hyphomicrobiaceae > CADEFX01. The sequence continues at coordinate 240,261 of CAWIYZ010000035.1, forward strand.
GGATTCACGCTCCAGATGGGTCGCGCATGCAACTCCGTCTGAACTACCCTGCTCTAGTGGCGCGCACGGGAGAGAGAGAACTCTCCCGACTTGATGCGCTGACCGAGGTTGGTCGCGAGCAGCGCCACCGCGTCCTCGCCGTAGGCGCCCACCAGGTCGCTCAGCGCCGTGAACAGCGCTGCATAGGCCATCTGCTCCGGCGCCAGGCCGCTGGCCGCGCCGTCCTCCCACGCCTGCAGAATGAGATGCAGCGCACGTAGACTGTCGTCATCGCTGTCGGCCAGGCCGAATTCTTCCAGGTCCATGTTCCCCCAGTTCGTTACTGGTATTGCCCTGCGCCGCGATCCTGCCGAGCCTCCGCGCGTTGACTGGAGCGCGATCGAACTCAAGAGGCGTGAATTGTCCTCCAGCTATAGGTCTGGAGTAAGGCTCACGCTCCAGATGGATCACGGACGCAATTCCATCTCGAACAATCCTGCTCTAGCACGCAGTGGATGTCGGCATGGCATCGGTCAGGGAGATAAGGTAAATCAGCAACCCTACCGCATCAGGTCAAGGCACGTTCTTGACGAGCCCGTCGGCAATCTCGCTGCCTTCAGCCAGGAACCGAGTGATGGCCGTCTGCGCCGAGGGCGTGCAACTCTGATAGGTGCGGCTGTAGCTGCGATATCCGTTGTTGAAGCTGCGCGTGAGCTTGGCCCGGCGCAAGGCCGTGGATCCCTCGCCCTCCATGATCTCGCGCATGCGATCGCGCCAAATGAGACCGTCGTTGGCGCCGCACAACTCGCGCAAGTAGTGCACGGCGCCCAGAATCTCGGACAGCCGCATCAGTCTTTCGTCGTAGGGCTTGCCGTCCTCCACAGCGTTCACCTGCGCCGGCAGGAGACCACTCAGCAGGCTGCAGACAGCCAGTGCGCGCAATGCGTTTGCAATCATCGTATCTGCCGTCCGTTTGCGGCCCAAACTGGACTCTAGATCAGCGTTCCGCAAGGGCTTCGAGCAGCTTCCACGCGCGGGCGATAATCGCTTGCGCACCCGGCGTCATAGTGAAGCTCTCCAATTGATCGAGAGGAACGAAGCGCGCATCGCGGCTCTCTTCGCCTGCAACCGGCTCGCCGCCGCGCCAGCGTCCGAAATAGACAGCAATGACATAGTGCGCCGTGAGTAGCCCGCTGTCGTTGCGGATCAGCACGTCGTGCACGTCGGCGAGGCCCAGTAGTTCAGCTTCAACGCCCGTCTCCTCCTTGACCTCGCGCAGCGCCGCCGCCATGGCGCGCTCGCCCGGCTCGATGTGACCGCCGGGCAGACTCCAGACGCCAAGCATGGCGCCCTTGCCGCGCTCCGCGATCAGCACTTGGCCATCGCGGAAGATCGCCGCGCTGGCGGCGGGACGCGGCCATCCGGGCCGGGTCAGGGCAGGCATCGTTGAGCCTCGCTAGTGTGATGATCGAGAAATTTGCCGGAACTCGCGGCATGCCTCCTGAGCGAATTTCTCGATCTAAATCACACTAGCACAATACATACTTGCTAGTGCCCTTTCGATCGCGAAGTTCGCTGAGAACTTGCGGCAGATGCTGACGAACTTCGCGATCGGGACACTAGCTTCTCGTCGGCTGCAGACTAACTCGGCTGCGCTGCGTCCGTCGATTGCCGTACACGACTGGCACCGCGCGGCTTGCGGAACGGGGCGATCGGGCTATGGTCCCCACCGGTTCGACGTTTTGAAGGAACGTGACAATGTCTTCTCGCGTGCACGGCGCCGCCACGACACTGGCATTGGCCCTGACGGCGGCCGCGCTGCTCGCGGGCTCCGCACACGAGGTTGCCGCACAATACGGCTCGGGTCCCGGCGGCCGCGCTCCTTATGGCTACCAGCAACCGGGGCGCAACGAGGCCGGCCGCTTCGACTATTACGCGCTCGTTCTGTCGTGGAGCCCCACGTACTGTGCCACGCAGGAGCGTGAGGACAACGATCCGCAATGCAGCCGGCGCGGGGATCGCGCCTACGCCTTTGTCCTGCACGGGCTGTGGCCGCAGCACGAGCGTGGTTGGCCGCAGGACTGCCCGACGCGCGAGCGCCCGTTCGTGCCCCGCCCGACCATCGACCGCATGCTCGACATCATGCCGAGCCGGCGCCTCGTCATACACGAATACCGCAAGCACGGGACCTGCTCGGGCCTGTCGCCCGAAACCTATTACGACTACGCCCGCAAGCTGTTCGCAAAAGTCAATGTGCCGCCGCGCTTCGTGCGCCCCAATGAAGCTTTCTTCGTATCGCCCGGCGAGCTCAAAGGCGACTTCGCCGCCGCCAATCCCGGCCTCAGCGAGGACATGATCGCTGTTGCCTGCAACCGGTCAGGCGCGCGCCTGCGTGAAGTCCGCGTCTGCTTCTCGCGCGAAGGCGAGTTCCGCGCCTGCGGCCGCAACGAGGAGCCGCGCCGCCTGTGCAGTCAGGCACGTATGTACGTGCCGCCGGTGCGCGTGGATGCGCGCAGCGAGGTGCCCGGTGATGCCGCGCGGCCGAACGCGTCCCAGCCCAGCCGCTCCCCGTTGCCGGGACCGCTGGATCCGCCGGCTGATCGCCAGGGCGAGTCTCCGCGGCGCTTCTGATCCCCATCCGCTTTGTGGAGAACGGCATTTCTGCATCATCGCGCGCGTGCAGAGGCGTTGCCCGCCTGCGGCTCGATCGCCAAGCTCCTTGCAATCAACTCGGCGGACGGGGATTGCAATGCGGCGCACGGCAGTCTGGATCACGCTCGGCGTCCTGACGGGCGCCGTACTCTTGCTTGCGACGGTAGCTGGGGAGACGGCGCTGCGCGCACCCGCGCAGAGCCTGCTGCCGGCCAACGACAAACCGAATTGCACCGCCCTTGTTCTCGACCGAGCTTCCGGACGGACAGTCGCCGCCTCCTGCGGCGAAGGTGACGCACTGCCGCTCGAAGCCGCCGTCCGCGACGGGCCTGGCAGCCACGTGCGTCGGCTCGCATCACGCGTCAGAGCTTGAATGCGAGCGGGATCAGGCGGCCTTGCGCATCCGTTCCGGCCGCCAGCGCTGCGGAGCGAGGCCGACGTAGCCGAGGCCCGGCTCCGTCCGGCGCGCATCGATCCGCGTGGGGTCGAGGCCCCACTCCGCCGCGAGGCCGATCACGTGATCTTCGGTGGGATAGAGCAGCAGCTCGCCGCCGGCATCGCCGCGCCGTCCTTGAATACCGCGCAGCTCGAACAGCTTCAGCCCCATGGCCCTTTCCTTGTGCGACGGCTTGCCCTTGTTCCAAATCACGCCTTCGTCGCCGATAGCGAACGCGCGCGCGAGCCGGCCATCGATCACGCGGGCCCAGGCAAAGAAATCAATGACTGGATAGCTGAAATAATACTGCACCTCTGCGAACGCGCCGCCGAGCTCCAGCAGAAACGGCGTGGTCTTGTCGTGAAAGGCCGCGCCCAGGGGATGCGGCAGCGCCAGGCCGATGACGAACGTCCAGCCGTCGACCGGAGGTGCGACGAACACATGTGTTTCACCCAGCTCCTCGCTGTAGGCAGAGCCGAGGCCGGAGTTCCAATTGGCAGCCTTGATGCGGGCTAGACCGAGGACATCGATGACGCGCTGCGTATCAGCCGTGCGGATCGCCAGCCACGCCATCCTGTAGCCGAAGGGCAGAGGCCGGTCGGGCGCACGCTCATAGGCCATGCGCCGCTGGACGAGACGTGGCGCCAGCACGAAGGCCGCCACGGCCACCGTCAGCACGACCAGCACGCCAATAGTAATGACCACGGCAAACACCCCGCTCGCGCAGCCACCACCATTGAACGGCTCGCGCGCGGCGCATGCAAGAGCCCGCACGCGCAAGTTGGGGAAAACGCGTCCGCGCCGTACGGGTAAAGTGGGAGGCCGGCCACCGTCACTTCCGGCAGCGGGGTTCGAAACCGAGCGTGGCCAGCGGCCAGCCTCCTCTGCCGGGCGCGCCTGAGAGGGCGCGGCGCTACCCGGGAAACGGTGCTCCGCCTAGCCAGCCTGGTCCTTGCTCATAGCGGCCAAGCGCAAAAGACCATTGCGCACCGGCAGGGTGGACCAAGCGTTTACCGAGCATATGACAGCAAGTTATTTGTTCGTTTTTGGAAGCTCGTAATCCTCGTATGTTGCACAAGGGACACATTGCTCCGATGACCTATGACGCTCGGCGCGCAAACTACATCGGGGCGCATCTCCTCTGATCTTGGGGGCGAAGCAGGCCGGCTCATGTCTACAAATGCATCTCCATCTGCCATCAAAGCCGAGCATCGCCGCTCAGCCGGCGCCGCTGGGGATGTCGACTACAGAATAGTCGGCCGCGACATGCAGTTCGTTGAAATCGAGCTCGACCCGGGAGAGAGCGCCATCGCCGAGGCGGGAGCGCTGATGTTCAAGGATACGGCTGTTGCCATGGACGCCATCTTCGGCGACGGCCCCAAGACCAACTCCAGCTTTCTCAGCAAGGTCGCAGCGGCCGGCCGGCGTCTCGTCACCGGCGAGAGCTTGTTCTTGACTCTGTTCACACATCAGGGGCTGGGCAAGGCCCGCGTAGCCTTTGCCGCGCCCTATCCCGGCAGCATTCTACCGTTCAAGCTTTCGAGCTTCGGGGGCGCCTTGATCGCTCAGAGTGACGCATTCCTCTGCGCCACCAATGGGGTGACCGTCGGCATCCATCTCCAGCACAAGGTCATGACCCGCCTGTTCGGCCGTGAAGGCTTCATCATGCAGCGGCTCGAGGGCGAGGGGTGGGTCTTCATCCACGTCAGCGGCTCACTCGTGGAGCGCGGTCTCGCCGACGGAGAAGAACTGCATGTGGACATGGGCTGTATCGCCGCCATGACCCCCACCATCGATCTCGACATCATACGCGCCGGGTCCGTCAAATCCCCGAGCCTTGGCCGCGAAGGGATGTTTCTGGCCCATATCAAAGGCCCCGGGCGCCTCTGGCTGCAGAGCCATCCGCTCTCGCGTCTCTCCGGGCGCGTGGTCCCGGCTGATGGGGACGGCTAGCTAGCTGTGCTCGGCCTCTAGCTGGACATGACAACGGGGCCGTTACGGCCCCGTTGTCACGCGTGCAGTCCGGGAGAAGGAGAGGGAAGCTCAGTACGTCACTTTCGCTGTCGCTACGAAACGCTCGTCGCACTGCAAGGACGAACCCTCACAGAAACCACCTGAGCTGTTGATGTTGGTATCCCAGTAGCGGAAGTCGATGGAGAAGCGCTCGTGGAACGCGAAGCTGATGCCCGCATTCCAGTAGAGATAGTTGTCATCACCGTTGCCGACGGCGAGCTTATAAGCGTCACTGTCACCAAGTTGATAGCCGAGCGTGCCGCTGATTGTGGGAACGATGTCGCGCCACTTGGGCAGTGTTTGAGCAAGAGTTCCCTCGAAGGTCCAAACCTCCCCAGTCTCGCCCGTGTATTCCGGTGAGTAGAACACCGTGATGCCTGCGGTAGCGTCCCTCCAGGGGCTGCCGCTCGCGCCGAACTTCAGCTCGACGTAGTTGAGATCGGCATTGGGCAAGGGGTCCGCGCCAGGATAGGCATAGTAGATCACGCCAAGATCGAATGTGATTGGCCCCCACACAGGCTTGATGCCAGCATAGATGTCGACCTCGGCGGTTGAGTCAAAGGCTCCCACAGGCTCTAGTTCGATAGTGGACGCCCAAGCGCCGACATAGAAGATCCTGTAAGTTACGTCGACGCCACCCTGTATGGCAGGTCTCTGGTCCGACTGCGAGAAACCGCGGAAGACATAGTCCGTCGTCACGGCGAAATTGTAGGAGATGGCCCAGTCGCTCGGAGGCGGCGCCACGGGCTCGTCTTTCATGCTCCTCTTCTTCATTCCGTCCGCGAGAGCAGGTCCGGCGCAAACCGCAGCCCCTACCGCTGCCAGCGTGACAGCGCGCCCTACTGATTTAATCCAAGCTTGCATGTGTAGTTCCCCTGTTCCCACGCGGACCGCGAGCGCATCGTAGCCCGTCCGACATTTCATCTTTCCGCGACTCCGCTTGTTTGGACAAGATCGAAGAGGCGGCAAGTAACGGCTTTGAGAATCGAGCGTGTCACGCGTGTAACACTTTGCGCTGCTTGCTCTTTTCCGCCCCGCTACTTGCCTGAAAAGGAGGCAACTTGCCCAAGATTTGCGGGCTCTCCAGGCCTGCGGCTCAGGTTTCGGGCACTGGCGTCGTGCCCATTCGCCACCTAGCATTCATGGATCAATCGATGCGCGGCGAAGGTGTATGACATTCCGTGACACCGTTCTGATCACTGGCGCCGCCCGCCGCATCGGCCGGGCGATCGCACTCGACTTCGCCAGCCGAGGCTGGCGGATCGGCGTGCACTTCAATACGTCGCAATCCGAAGCGGCCCTCTTAGTGAGCGAGATCATCGAGCAGGGGGGCAAAGCGGCCGCATTGCAGGCTGACTTGGCTGACGCTGCCGCCGCAACCAGCCTCGTCGCGGCCTGTGCGGCAGCGCTCGGCCCTCCCTCGTGCCTCGTCAATAATGCGTCCCTGTTCCTCCATGACACCATCGCCACGCTCGATGCACGCCAATGGGACCTGCAGCTGGCCGTCAATCTGAAAGCGCCCGTTCTTCTTGCCCAATCCCTTGCAACCCACCTTCCCGCGCAGTCTCATGGCAATATCATCAACATCATCGACCAGAGAGTTCTGGCGGCCGACGCCCTATTTCTTTTCCTATTCTGTCGCCAAAGCCGGCCTGTGGTGGAGCACGCAGACGCTCGCGCAAGCGCTCGCTCCACGCATCCGCGTCAACGGCATCGGCCCCGGCCCGGTGCTCGCCAACACCTATCAGGCGCCCGAGGAGTTCGAACGGCAACGCACGGCAACCCCGCTCGGGCGCGGCAGCACCGCGGAGGAGATCGCCGCCGCCATTCGCTTCATTCTTGACGCTCCCGCCATGACCGGGCAGATGATCGCACTCGATGGCGGCCAGCACCTCACCTGGCGGACGCCCGACGTCACGAGCCCCAAGGCATGAGCTGCCGATCCCGCCTGCAGCACGCATTGCCTGGAATTGTCCAATGACGAATGGACAGTTGCATCATCAAAATTCAACAGGCAGTTCCAACCTGCGCCGTGTCTTCGTGCGCGATCTCGAGCTGATGGCGCGCGTCGGTGTGTACGAGGTCGAGCGCCGCTACGAGCAGCGCATCGTCATCTCCGTCGAGCTCTCCGTCATCGACGATTACGACGGCGTTTCCGACAAGCTGCGTGACGTTTTTGACTACGGAGCCGTCGTCAAGGACGTCCAGACCGTGGTCGAGGCCGAGCACGTCCATCTGCTCGAGACGTTGGCGGAGCGCATCTCCCGCAACTGCCTTGCCGACCCTCGCGTCCAGTCCGTGCGCGTGCGCATCGAGAAACCCGACATTCTCCCCGGCTGCCACTCCGTCGGCATCGAGATCGAGCGCCGGCGCGCCCCAGGCTGAGCCCGCGGTCCCCGCAAGCTTCTGACCTCTGCCACAATTCCTCCCTCTGACGCCCCAACTGGCGCCCCAAACATCAACGTGAATGGGTGGGGGGAATTCAGTGATTCGTAACCAACCGTTAACGCTAACAACTGCATAACCGATGCGGGACCATGGGGCGCAATTGCAGCGCAGTGTTCGAAGTCGAGTTGGGTGTCACATGATGTACCGCGTACCGTTGCTCGCCGCGCTTGCCGTTTGCTCGCTCGCGCCTCTTCCCACCGCAGCGGCAGAGCTGCCGGCGATCCGCACGTCGGAGCGCAACACGGTCCCCGAGTGCGTCACGCCCGGCCGCCTGATGGCGTTCCTGCGCGCCCGCAACGACAACCTCGATCCGCGCTTCGAGAAAATCGCCGTCCACTACATGCGCTACGGCGAGGAGCTGGGCCTGCGCTGGGACTATGCGTTCGTCCAGATGGTCATCGAGACGGGCTATCTCACGTTCAAGCGTGACGGCAGCAAGAGCGGCCTCGTCAAGCCGGCGCAGAACAACTTCGCGGGTCTCGGCGCTGTCGGCAAAGGCGAGCCCGGCGAGAGCTTCAAGGATGTGCCGACGGGTGTCCTGGCGCATCTGCAGCACGTGCGTCTCTACGCCGGCGAGCCGGTCGAGAACCCGGTGGCCGAGCGCACGCGCAAGGTGGCGGAATGGGGCGTGCTGAAGCCCTGGCAGGCCAAGATAAATGGGCCCACGACCTACTCACATCTCGCCCAGCGCTGGGCGGCGACCGCCGGCTACTCGGAGGCGATCGAGACGCACGCCGATCGCTTCTATGCGCAGTTCTGCAAAGCGCCCGACCCCAATCCCGAGCTCGTGCGCGAAGCACGCGACACGCCCGCCGACAAATCCCGGCGCAGCACAGAGACCGCCGCAATCGCTCAAATCGCTCCCGAAAAGCAGCGTCCCGTCGTCACGGGCGCCGATCTCGCCCGTCAGGCCATCGAGGATGGCAAGGCGGAAGGCAACACCGCGCGTTCGGGCCTCGGCGCCTCGTTCCTGGCGCGCCTCGGCGAGGAGTTGGGCCTGAATCAAGCCACTGGCGAGTTGGAGGGGGATACGAAGGCTTTGAAGGGAGCGGCATCCGCGTCCGCACCCCCCATCAGCGCGCGCAGTGAGCTTGGCAGCAAGCCCGATCGGGCCGAGAAGCCCACCGTGCAGACGGCCTCCGCGGCCGGAGCGCTGGCGAAACAGCAAGCCCCCGCCGCTTCGGCAGCCAAGTGCCGCGTCTGGACGGCCAGCTACGGCGGGCAGAAGGCGATCCTCATTCGCGTGCAGAGCGAGGGCGCCGTGAATTACACAGTGCTCGACGTCAACGACGGCGCCGAGAAACGCGAGGCGGACGCCTACATCGCGGCCTACGCCCGCGGCGGCACCATCGCCGGTGAATTCGCCAGTCCGAACCAGGCCCTCGACAAGGCCTTCGAGCTCTGCCCGGAGAGCTGAGGCTAATGTGATGATCGAGAAATTCGCCGGTATTCGGCAGGTCCGCGAGCGAATTTCTCGATCTCAACCACACTAGAAGGCCGAGCGTCTCCACGGTCAGTACCCAGGTAAAGGGAGTTTCCGGCGCATGGCGTCGCGCCCGATGACGCAACGGCTCGTGCTGCTCGGCATCCTGCTGCCGTCGCTCTTGCTTGCGCTCTTCACCGCGCGAGCCGCGGCCGCGCCGGAGATCCGCACGCATGAGGGCAACCGCGTGCCCGCCTGCGTGACGCCCGCCCGCCTGATGCACTTCATGGCTGCGCGCAATCCCAACATGGAGCCGCGGTTTCGTGACATCGCCAGGCTCTACCGGCAGCACGGCGAGGCCCTGCGCGTGCGCTGGGACTACGCCTTCTTCCAGATGCTGCTCGAGACCAACTACCTGATCTACCGCACTGGCAGCGGCCGTTGGGGCGACGTGAAGCCGGCGCAGAACAATTTCGCCGGTCTCGGCACCACAGGTGGCGGCGTGCCGGGCGACAGCTTTCCCGACGTATCGACGGGTGTCCTGGCTCAGCTCCAGCACCTCGTCGCGTACTCCGGCGAGCCGGTGGCCAATGCCGCCGCCCGCCGCACGCGCGAGCGGCAGGACGACATCATCGAAGTCTCACGCAAGCTCGGGCGCGCCGTGACCTTCCGCGACCTGACGCGGCGCTGGGCGGTCGACCGGCGCTACGCCCAGTCCATCGAGGCGATCGCCGAGCGCTATCGCAGCGTCTACTGCACGGGACAGGCGATCGCGGGCTTGCAGGAGGAGCACGAGCCCCGGAACCGCGCACAGGTTGCCGTGGCCACTCAGGCGCGCATACGTGACGAGCCGCGCGTGGTACGCGTACCCGATGAGGCGCGTGCGGTGCCCGACGAGCCGCGCGATACACCACAAAGCGCCCAGCGCGATGCACCCCTGAACTCCCTGCATGTATTCAATACCGCAGCATTGATGGGCGCCGGCCCGGCGCTTTTGCGCCAGCCCCGCCCCGCCGAGCGTCCGGCGGTCTGCAAGGTATGGACGGCGAGCTATGGCGGCAGCAAGAACATCCTGATCCGCACCTCCGTCGGCGAGGAGGTGCACTACACGGCCCTACAGGTGCTCGACGGCTACGAGAAAAGTCTCGCCGACACATTCATTCGCACGCATGCCCAGGGCGGCGAGCCGATCGAGGAATTCGCCAATCGCGAGGCCGCACTGGCGCGCGCCTTCGACCTTTGCCCCAGCGCGCAGCAGCCGAGATAGCGCGAATTCACCGGGTCTGCACGACGTCTTGGCGGGCCCATTCACCAACGGAATTCCATGTCGAGCGCCGCGTGATACTGTATCTCTTCGCGTCGCGGACGCGGAGTTCACCGGAGCCAGACGCAAGCGATGGACACAAGCAGGCATTTCGGCCTCGTCGGCGGCTTGGGTGTAGGCGCGACGGTGATCTACTACGAGGCGATTGCGGCCGCCTGTGCAGCGCGAAACATCGCGCCTCGCTTGACGATCGCAAATGCCCACGCCCCGACGGCCTTGGCACATGTCACAGCCGGCCGCATCGAGGGCTTGGCCACCTACCTGGCGGGTTTCGTGCGCGAGCTCGCCGCTTCAGGGGCCGAGTTCTTCGCCATTCCCGCGATCACACCGCACATCTGCCTGGCTGATTTGCAGCGCCAGGTCACTCTGCCCATCATCGACATTCTTCAGGTTACCGCCGAGCGCCTGCGCGAGCGGCGGTTGTCGCGCGTTGCCCTGTTCGGTACGAAATTCACCATCGATCGCACATTGTTCGGCGCGCTCGAGGCCTTCGATGTTGTTCGTCCGCACGATGCCGAGGTGGACGAGATCCATCGCATCTATCTGGAATTGGCGACCCAGGGGCGGACTTCTCCCGACAATGAGGCGCGCCTGCGGGACCTGGCGCACACCCTGTGCCGGCGCGAGCGGGTGGAGGCGATCGTCCTGGCCGGCACCGACCTCAACCTCGTCTTCAATGAAGCGAATGCCGGCTTTCCTGCAGTCGATTGTGCCGCCGCCCATATCGATGCCATCGTGGCGCGAATGGCGCCGTAGGGTCTTTCCGTTCTTGGCTGAACCATCTCGCGGGGTAGAGCCCAATCCTGCGTCCCCGGCCATCGCGCGTCCGTGCGGAGCGCGGCTTCGCCACGACGCGCGCGTGAGCCGGGGCCTTTCACGCTGATGTCTCGAACCGCGAGCCAGAAAAATGCGGTATCGCGAAAGGTTCCGGATAAGCCGCGCTGTCCGTGCGGAGTGCGGCTCCGCCGCGAAGCGCGGCTTTCCGGGAACGCAGGAAGAGATGCAGGTGCTTCGACCTTGGCCGGAAAGCCTCTAGGCGCGATAGGGCTCGCGCCGCTCCACCAGGATCTGCCCGGTGATGGCAAACACGATCTCGCCGTTCTGATTGCGGCCCTGGGTCTCGAACCGCATCAGCCCGCGGTCGGGCCTCGACTTGAGTTCGATCTTCTCGGAGGTGCGGGTGCGAAAGGCGATGGTGTCGTCCACGTACACCGGTTTCAGCCAGCGCACGTTCTTGAATCCCGGCGACGGACCGTAGATGGCGTTCCGGCCGCCCGCCGCCGCAATCTCCGCCTCGATCTTCTGACGCAGCGCCACCGACAGCCGGATGTAATGCGCCGCCGTATGCCATCCCGATGCGCACAACGCTCCGAACAGCGAAGACTTTGCCGCCTCCGCATCGATGTGGAACGGCTGCGGGTCGTATTCGCGAGCGAAGGCGATGATCTCGTCCTCGGCGAAGGTATGCGATCCGAGATCGGCCATCTCACCGATCACGCGGTCTTCGAAATGGTTGGACGTGCGCGATGGCGGCGGTCCGCTCATTTCCCAGAAGCTCGACAGAGGCGCCGGCTTCGCGTTGCCATTCGCTCTCGTCGCGCCTGTGCTCGCCGCCAGCGGATGCCGCACCTTGAGGAGCTGGTTGAAGTCCCAGCTCATCACGGTCTCGTCCTTCTGGTTCAGCATCTCGAAGTGGACCTTGGAGAGACCAACTTCGGGCCTGGAGCCGAGTGCGCGCTTCTCCGTGCACGTGTAGCGGCCCGAGAGCACGTCGCCGGGACGGACCGGCTTCATCCACTTGACCTCGTCCATGCCCGGTGAGCCGAGCGAGGTCGAATGATTGAGCACATCGTCGGCCAGCATGCGCATGAACATGGCGCAGGAGTGAAAGCCGGAAGCGCACAGCCCGCCGACGATCGACTTCCTGGCCACCTCCTCGTCGAGATGGATGAGCTGCGGATCGTAGGCACGCGCGAAGGCGACGATCTCGTCTTTCGTTACCAGCTTGTGCCCGAAGGGAATGGTCCTGCCGATCTCCAAATCTTCCAGATGCAGCTTGTCGACAGGCGAGTGAGGTTTGTCTTGCATGGGTGATGTGTCGGCCTTCAGTGAAACGATCCGACGGAACATGGCCACGCACGATCGGCCCGGCAAGCAAAACCTCGCCTCGAACATGACTGCCATGCCGTGTCATGCTGGCCGCCGTGCACAAAAAAAGGATGGCCCTCTCGGGCCATCCTCGCAACTCATCTGTCGCTGAGCGACTACCTGGATGGTGTGGAAGCCGGCGACGGCGTCGTCGGCCGCGGCGCGTTGCGGGCAGCCTCTGCCTCCTGATCGGCCTTGGACTTGAACGCGGGCGCCTTCTCCAGCTCCTCGCGCGTCGCGTTCAACACGACCAGGATGCGGCCGCTCTCGGACGGACGGAAGCTGAACTTGTCCATCTTCAGGGCCACGTTGTGCTCGCCCAGACCGAGGAACCCGCCGACGCCAACCACGACACCCTCGATGCCGCTGCCATCCTGCTTCATGATGACGTCATTGATGGTGCCAATCTTCTTCTGGTCGGCGCCATAGGCGGTCTTGCCGATCAGGTCGGTGCCGAGCACCGTGTTCGTCGCCTGCGTGGTGATCGCACCCTCGACCGGCGCCGCCGCCTTGGGTGACGGCATCACTTTCTCGGCAGGCATCTTCTCCGGCGGCATCTGCGAGGGTGGTGTGGTCGTCTGCGCCACCGCCCCGGTTCCGAGCATGAGCGTCAAAACGGCGACGCTGGCTGCTGTTTTCGGCCTCATGTGTTCCTCCTTTGAAAAAGGGTTCCTGTGCACTCGCATCAGGACTGCGCGCATAACGCTGGCGTCCGAGGCTGGTTCCTCAGGCGCCGGACGTTTGAACGTCGGCCATAAAGCGGCCGTGCGGCGCGCCAAAGGTTCCCATTGCTCAGGGCAAGAAGCCTTTTTCCAAACTGAGCGCCTGGCGCTTGCGCTGCCGTCCCTTGGCGTCGGTCACCATCAATGTCCACGCGAGGTCCGTTCCGCCTTCTTCGGAGGAGCGCGAGTGCAAGTCGGCGGAAAGCATGTCGCCAGCCTCGAGACGTAGCGGCTCGAGCGCCGGAAAAAAAAGCTGCTCCCAGTGTGTCGCCGCTGTCACCGGGCTCGTGGCGAGGACCACGCCCGGCGCCAGCTCGGCGCGCCACCAGAGCGCCAGGCCATAGACGCTGACGGCACGCGCAATGCGCCACTCGCCTTTGCCTTTTCGGCTCATTCTGTTGCGCTCGGAAAAATCGAGACGATCCCAAAGCGCGGCGGCGCGCCCGGCATCGAGCAGCTCAGTCGCCGGAATGCTGCGCACATAGGCGTTGTTGAGGCTCATGATGCGCGCCGGCGTGAAGTCTAGTCCGCGCTCCACCGCATCCCAGACGGTCAGCTCGTCGAACAGCCGCGGCGCGATCACCGGGCACACGAATTGCTCGACACCGCGCGGGATCAGCGCGCCATCGGGCTTCAGGTGGCGGGCGCGCGCGTCGTTCATGGTCTCGACCAGGAACTCCTCGAGCGCGTAGTTGCCGAGCGTCTCGGTCACCACGATGTCGACGCGCGGCGGGTCGATGATCTCCGTCGAGCGGGCAGGAATGACCTCGATATTGCGCAGCTTATTGAGCTTGACCAGGCGCTCGGCGACCGCGCCGATCTCAGCCTTCTCGTAGGCATAGACCTTCTTGGCCCCGAGCTTGGCGGCCAGCATGGCGAGGACTCCCGTCCCCGTGCCGATGTCCGCAACGGTCGAGTGGCCCTTGCGGATCACCTGAGCAAGCGCGCGCCTGTACGCGTCCAGGCGGACGCGGTCGGCGATCAGTGTGCGATGATATTCGATGCGCATGGAGGGAACCTGCCATGCCGAAGGAGGCATGTTAGCGTTGGAGCCTGACCGGCACCTGCTCTAGTGTGATGATCGAGAAATTCGCCGGTGTTCGCTGCAAGTCTGTGAGCGAATTTCTCGATCTGAAGCACACTAAAATCTCAAATTTGCTAGAGCAGGATCGCTTCGGATTGAAGCACTTTGCCTCACTCAAGGCGCCTCGCGCCGAAGCGTGAATCCTGCTCTGCGCTTTAAGTTTAGCGTGCGATTCACATCTCACTTGGAAGCGGCAGTGCTTCCATGTGAGACGATCGCGCTCTAGTGTCCTTGCGATCGCGAAGCTCGTTCAACGGTTGCTGCGAAGTCCGACGATCTTCGCGGTCGGGACACTAGTCTGGCTCGCAACCGTTCACAAGGTTTTGCATCCCGTGCTCAAGATCCTCGGCCGCGCCAACTCCTTCAACGTCCGCAAGGTGCTGTGGCTGTGCGCCGAGTTGGACCTGCCCTTCGAGCGAGAGGATTGGGGTCGCGGCTTCCGCCCGACCTCCGACCCCGCGTTCCTCGAGGTCAATCCCATCGGCCTGGTGCCGGCCGTCATCGACAATGGTGTCGTGCTCCGCGAGTCCAACGCCATTGTTCGATATCTCGCCACCCGATACGGCCCCGAGGACATCTATCCCAAGGATCCTGTCGCCCGCGCCCGCGTCGAGCAGTGGATGGATTGGGCCAACTACGAGACCTCGATCTCGCTCAGAGGTGCGTTCCTCGGCGGCATGCTGAACGAGCCGCCCTGGAACCATCCGTCATTCATCGAGGTGGGTCGCAAGCAGATCACCAAAGAGGTGGGCCAGCTCGAGGAGCATTTGCGCACAACCGGACCTTTCGTCACGGGTACGTGCTTCACGGTCGGCGACATCCCCATCGGGCTCGTCGTCAATCGCTGGTTTGCATTGAATTTCGAACGCCCGAGCTATCCGGCGGTGGCTGGCTACTACGAGCGTCTGTCGGAACGGCCCGCGTATCGTGTGCACGTCCGCAATGGGCTACCCTAGCGAATACAAGGCAGAACGAGTGGAGGAAACGGCCATGCTCAAGATCTACGGACGCGCCAACTCGATCAACGTGCGCAAGGTGCTCTGGATGTGCGACGAGATCGGCAGAAATTCGAGCGCGAGGATTGGGGTCGCGGCTTCAGGCCCACCGATGACCCGGCTTTCCAGCGCTTGAGCCGCTTCGGAGTCGTCCCGGTTATCGACGAGGACGGCTTCATCCTGCGCGAGTCCAACACGATCGTGCGCTATCTCGCTTCCAAGCACGGCCGCGCCGACCTCTACCCCACGGACCTCAAGGCCCGCGCTACGGCCGAGGTGTGGATGGACTGGACATCGACCGATCTCTTCAGCGCCATACGGCCCGTGTTCTTCGGCGTGCAGCTCAAAATGCCGGGCTACACCGACCCCAAGAGCGTCGAGGCCGGCATCGCCGAGTGGTCGCGGCAGATGCGGCTGCTCGACGGGCATCTCGCCACCGTCGGCCCTTTCGTCACCGGGCAGAGCTTCACCGTGGCTGATATTCCCGTCGGCCTCGCCGTCAACCGCTGGTTCGCACTCAGCTTCGACAAGCCGGATCTGAGATCGCTGTCTGCCTATTACGAGCGGCTGTCGGAGCGTCCCGCCTACCGCGCGCACGGCCGCAACGGCACGCCCTGAAGCGGCTCGATGTTGCTCAGCCCACGGCTTATGGAACCTGGCAGGTCGACCCGGAATTGCCGCATTGTGGGTGCAGACGCGAACTAGCAGCAACCGGACGCCATCATGCGTGCTTTCAATCTCCTTGCTGTTGCAATGGCGATCGGCGCCAGCCTCGGCCTGACGCGCGAGGCTGCAGCGCAAGAGTACTGCGTCTCCTGTGTGCAGCCGCAAGCCACCTATCGCTGCGTGATCGGCGATGCGCGGCTGGCGGGTGGGCAACCACTGCAACAGTTCTGCGTCTCCACGCTCACTCGCGATGGCGGGCATGAGAGCTGCCGCATCAAGCCGGGAACCGTCTTTGACTGCGATGGGCCGATCAAGCGGCTCGCAACCGCTCCCGCCCTGAGCCCCCCCGCCGCTGCATCGGAAAAAGCCCCACCGGCAACCGTGGAACAACTCACCAAGGACATGGCGCGCTCGTCGGGTGAGCAGGCACAGAAGACAAGCGAGGCCGTCGGCGGTGGAGCCAGGAAGGCGTGGAGCTGCGTGCTTTCGTTTTTCACGTCCTGCTGAAAGCGCCGCGCGGCATGGCGGCTTTCAGGCCGTTTGCGTCAATGGCATGACAGCCATTCACGTGCGGCCTTCTGCGCCCGGCCGATCTGGGTTCGCGTCATCTCACGCGCCAGCTCGGTGCGGTAACGCCGGGCATCCTCGTTTCCACGCAGCGCCGCCAAGTTGAACCACTTGTGGGCCTCCACCAGGTCCGTCGCCACCTCGCGGCCGGTGCAGTACATCAGGCCCAGCTCGAGCAGGGCGTCGGGCGCCCCACCCAATGCGGCGGCTTCGGTGATCTCTGAAAACGACGCTTCGTAGCGGGCCATGACGCTCGAACTCCTGAACTCTCCGGCACCTCTTGGTCGCATCGCGGAGGCATTCGGTTCGATGCCATCTTCCGCGTTTCTGCGATCGCGTCGATTTCAGGCGAAATTGCTTAAACTTTTGTCGTTCGGGGGACTGACGATGAGGGCTGTGCTGGTTAGCAATGTCGCTGCGGAGGCGTCGTTGCGAGACAAGTCAACCGACCTGTGACGAATCTCAACAGATCTTTTGGACAATCTTGACGTCTTCCTAACCAAATTCTCAGAACGCATTGCAACCACACGTTTTTTGAGGTCTCGCGCGCTCCCCAGGCCACAGCTTTGCGGCGAATGAAGGGTTGCCCGCACTCGCAACGCACATTACAGTTCGCAAATCAAATGTGGCCCGGGGGACAACGGGCAAGCGTCTTTACCGTTGACGGGCAAGAGGGGGCTCTCGTGCTCATACGTGGTTTGATCTTAAGCGGCATGGCCTTGGCCTGTGCCGGCTGCGCGGGCGAAGCCCAGCTCGGCAAAGGGATGGCCGCGCCCTTCACGACTTCGGCTCTGGCCGCCACGACGCCCACACAGGCCACGCTGGCGCCGGGAGAGATGCCGCGCAAAACCATGTCGGACAAAATTCTGGCGGCGATTGCACTCGAGCGCGTCACCGGCCTGAAACCGGATCCCTCACGCCTGACATCGAACTAGAGCGCGATCGCCTCGCATGGAAGCACTTCCGCTCCCATGTGTCCGCGCGTAGCGCGGCTCCGCCGCGACACGTGAATCGATCGGAAATTGCGCTAGCGCCGCGCCTTCTGCCCGAACAGAATTTTCTGTGCCTCCTTGTCGGTGGCGAGGCTGTAGTCCTTGGAGCGCAGCTCCTCCCCGACCTTCACGGCCTTGGCCACGGCGGGCCGATCGTGAATGCGCTTGAACCAGCGATCGAGCGCCGGGAACTCAGCGAGATCCTGACCGAGGTTCTTGGCCGAACGCAGCCAGGGATAGTTGATCATGTCGGCGATGGAATATTCACCGGCCAGGTAGTCGCGATCCTTGAGCCTGGTATCCAACACGCCATAGAGACGATTGACCTCATTGGTGAAACGATCGATGGCGTAGGGCACCTTTTCGGGTGCGTAGTTGCGAAAGTGGTTGCCGTGCCCCGAGACGGGACCGAGGTTGGCCATCTGCCAGTAGAGCCATTCCTCGACCTGAACGCGGGCGCGCTCCTCCTGCGGATAGAACTTACCGAGCTTGCGCCCGAGGTACTGCAGGATGGCGCCGGACTCGAAGACGGAGATCGGCTTGCCACCCGGGCCGTCGGGATCGATGATGGCCGGCATGCGATTGTTCGGAGCGATGGCCAGGAATTCCGGCTTGAACTGATCGCCCTTGCCGATGTTGATCGGCTTGATCTCGTAAGGAACGCCGCACTCCTCCAGCATAATCGTGATCTTGAAGCCGTTGGGTGTCGGCCAGTAGTAGAGCTCGATCGGCTTGCTCGCCATGAGGCAGTCCTTTTCGTTGGGTGATTAACTCGACGTTATATGGGTGCCGCCCTTCCGCGTCTTCACGTTCACGCGACCAGCTCGTCAGCGCGTGTCGGCAATCAGCTTCATGCCGATCATCCCGAGTACGCCGGCCATCGCGCGGTCGATCGACGGCTTCAGCCGCACGTAGGCGCCGCGCGGCCCCGACGACGAGAACAGCAGCGAAACGAGTGTGAACCATGCTGTCTCATTGAAAAGCACGATGAGGACGGCCGCGCAGCTTACCCAGAGGGGAGCATCTGGCGGCAAGAGCGCAAAGAAGATCGAGCCGAAGAAAACGACAACTTCGGATTCGCAAGCTGGATGAGAAATCCATTACGAAAACTGGCGAGAAGCTGCATATCCTGTTTCTTGACAGTACCGATCTCGATCGTGGCAGGTGCGTGGCGCCAAATCATGATTGCCAGATAGACGAGATACAGGCCGCCCGCGATCCGAAGAATGGTGTAGGCCCACGTCGCCTGTTGCAGGATGACGGCCATGCCGAGCATGGCGGCAACGGCCCAGACACAAGCACCGACGGCCATGCCCACTGTTGCGGCCAGGGCAGGCATTCGCCCGCTCGTCATCGCCGTCCGCGTAATGAACAAGAAACTCTGGCCTGGACTGACGGCCGCCATCATGTGCACGACGGCAAGCACGGCAAGGGGAAACACGAATTCCATCTGCGCTCCTCCACCGGGCTGATGCGGCCCCAAAAAAGGCTGCGGCTCAGTGGCCGCAGCTCAGCTCACATATTGTCAGATAGGACAGCCGCCTTACGGCATCAGGACGACAGAGCCGGTGGTCTTGCGGAGACTCGAGGTCCCGATGCGCCTGTCCCGCTTCCTTCAGCGGATAGGTGTGATTGACCTTGATCTTCACCACACCCTTCTTCACGACGTCGAACAGGTCGTTAGCGGTCTCGACCAGGTCCGCGCGCGAAGCCGTGTAGGTGTTGAGCGTCGGCCGCGTCAAATAGAGGGAGCCTTTAGCTCCCAGGATCCCCGGGTTCATGCCCTCGATGGGTCCCGACGCATTGCCGAACGTGACGAACAGACCCAACGGCTTCAAGCAATCGAGCGACGCGGGGAACGTGTCCTTGCCGATCGAGTCGTACACCACGTCGACGCCCTTGCCGCCCGTGATCTGCTTCACGCGCTCGACGAAGTTCTCCTTCTGATAGTTGATGCACTGCGCGGCTCCGTGCACCTTGGCGAGCTCGCACTTCTCATCGGTCCCCGCCGTACCGATCAGCGTAGCTCCGAGATGCTTCGCCCATTGACAGGCGATGAGACCGATACCGCCGGCAGCCGCATGAAACAGCATCGTCGTTCCCGGCACGACCTTGTAGGTCTTGCGCAGCAGATAGCGCACGGTCATGCCCTGCAGCATCATGCCGGCTGCGGTCTTGTCGTCGATGCCCTCCGGCACCTTCACCATGCGCTCGGCGGGAACGAGCCTCTCTGTGGCGTAGCTCCCGACCGGGCTGGCATAGGCGACGCGATCGCCCGCCTTGAACTCGGTCACGCCCGGCCCTACGGCCGTCACCTCACCCGCCCCTTCCATGCCCAGGACGAACGGCATTGTGGGCTGCGGGTACAAACCGGAGCGCATGTAGACATCGATGAAATTGAGACCTACGGCGTGCTGCTTGAGCTTGAGCTGCCCCTGTCCTGGCGTGCCGACCGCCACCTCATCCCATTGCATGACTTCGGGACCGCCGTGTTTGTGAACGCGAATGGCGTGGGCCATGGGAGCAACTCCGTTGACTTATGCGAATGATCCGGCTTGATGATCGGGGTCGGCACTTTGAATGCTGCCGCAAATCTCGACTAACCTGGCCGCGGTCGCCTTTTGCTCAATGAACAAAAAATAGCCATACCGCCGCCACCTGTGTTTTCTATGTGCTCCGCCGAGGGTTCACAAGAGGTATCGGGACCATGAGGAGATCGCGGGCCGCCAGCCCCTTGCCGCGCCTCGGCGTTGCAGGCGTGGCGTTGCTTCTCGCGTCGTGCTCCCTCGGCTTCACATCCACTGAGCTGCCTCCGCCGGGCGGCTGTGTCGATGACAGCAAGGAGTGCATCGACCGTCGGGGAGCAGCGCTCAGATCCATGGTGGCGGACAAGGATCGCCGCTGGGTCAAGGAGCCGGCTACGGCAGGCTCCTACGCCTCCGGCGTGCGGCTCTTTGCCTACAAGAGCCGCAAGCGGGATCTCACGTGCGAGGAGCTGGCCCATGGCAAGCGCGAAGCCGATGCCGCACCCTCCGCCTTGACCGGCTCTTCGGCAGCAGGCTTGTCACCGGCGCAAATATCGCGCAGCTCCATGCTTGCCGCAGAGGTGTCGAAGGAGCTTGCTGCCGAGATGAAGCGCCGGTGCAAGGCGTGAGATCGAGCCGGCGGCCTGGGGTGGGTGGGGCACATGGGTCTTGAAGGCTTTGCGGACGCGGTGGTGGCGTTCGTGCGCGAACACCGCATCCTGGCGCCGGCGATCGTCTTTGTGCTGGCCTTCGGCAAATCGCTCGCTTTCATATCCTTGATCTTCCCCTTCTGGGGAATGCTCGTTGCACTGGGCGCGCTGTTCGGCGCTGCGGGCGTCGACTTCTGGGTGGTGCTGGCGGCAGCTTCCGTCGGCGCCGCACTGGGCGACTGGCTCTCCTATTGGCTGGGCTATCATTATCACGAGCAGCTTTCGCGCATGTGGCCGCTCAGCCGGTATCCCGATCTTCTGCCGAAGGGACATGCCTTCTTCGAACGATGGGGGGCATGGGCCATCGTGATCGGCCGCTTCTCGGGTCCGCTCAGAGCATCGGTCCCGATCGTCGCCGGCATTGTGGAAATGCCGGCTGTCACCTTCCAGATCGCCAACTGGTCCTCGGCATTCCTGTGGGCCTTCGTGCTCCTGATGTTCGGCGACACGCTCGGTCAGGGTTGGCGTCTGATCAGTCAACAATTCGGCCTCGGCTGATCTGTATGATGCCGTCGTAGCGCTCGCCATGACCGAAAGCTTCAATACGACGGTCATGGCCTTTCTTCGCGACCATCAGTCGTTAGCAGAGCCGCTCGTGTTTGCGCTCGGCTTCGCCGAAGGCATCCCCCTCCTCTCGCTGTTCGTTCCCTCGAGCGTGTTGTTTCTCGCCATCGGCTCGCTGCAAGGCGCGATCGGCGGCGGCTTTTGGTGGATGTGGCTGTCGGCAGCGGGCGGCGCCATGCTCGGCGATTGCGTCACCTACCTCATCGGCCGTCGCTTCAAGCACGAGGCCCGGTACATTTGGCCCTTCTCGCGCTATCCCGAGTGGCTGATAAGAGGGCGCGTGCTGCTTGAGCGCTGGGGTTGGCTGGCGGTGCTCGGCGGCAAGTTTCTGGGCTTCTTACGGCCGTTCGTTCCCGTTGCCGCCGGCGTGATGGAGATGCCGTTTCCACTCTTCCTTCTGGCCAGCGCACTTTCCTCTCTAGCGTGGGCGGGAGTATTCCTGGCTCCGGGATGGGGCCTCGGCATGCTCGTCGAATAGCGCTGTCGCGAGCACGCATGCGCCGTGGTTGGCTACTCGGTTTGGAGGTGCGCAATGACGCCGGCC
The DNA here is from genome assembly GCA_963840425.1 of uncultured Alphaproteobacteria bacterium. GTDB lineage: Bacteria > Pseudomonadota > Alphaproteobacteria > Rhizobiales > Hyphomicrobiaceae > CADEFX01. Next base: position 262,053 of record CAWIYZ010000035.1, read on the forward strand.
GCCGTAGATGCCCAGGCCCCGCTCTACCCACCGACCGTGACACCGCCCGAGCATCCGCTCTCCCTGCCTCGTTTTCTCCTGCGCTTCGTGCGCAACCCGCTGCTCTGTCTGCCGCGCGCAGTCTACGAGGAGCCGCTCGTCGTTTATGCCAAAGGGCGCGCATCCATCGTCTGGGTGACCGGTCCTGCACTCGTCGAGCGCATCCTGCTCGGCGAGCCCGCGCTCTTCCCCAAAACACCATTGGAGAAACGTGTCTTCGCCGAAACGCTCGGCGACGGCATCCTCACGTCGGAGGGCGCGAGTTGGCGCTGGCAAAGACGAACCGCGGCGCCACTGTTCCGGCACGCAGAGATTCTTCCTATATTCCCGCCATGGCGGAGGCCGCCGACGCCCAGCTCGCTCAATGGCGCAGGGGCGCAGCAGGCGGTGTTAGGCGCGTCGATCGCGATATGACCGCCATCACCTTCAACGTCATCGCGCGCACCATGTTCTCGGGTGATGCGGTCGCTGCCGGCCCAGTCATCCAGCGCGCCGGCGCTCAGTTCCTGGGCAGGATTACGTGGGAGATCGCCGCTGCGCTGCTGCGCCTGCCGCCTTGGCTCTGGCATCCGGGCAAGCGCACCATGCATCTGGCTGCACGCGATCTGCGATCGGCGGTCGCCGCAATGCTGGAGCACCGGCGCACGTCCGGGCTCGACAGTGACGACCTGATGGGCCGACTGATGCGTGTGCGCGACCCCGACACGGACACGCCGATGTCGGATAAGCAGCTCATCGACAACCTGCTGACTTTCCTCGTCGCCGGTCACGAGACGACCGCCAAGGCGCTGACATGGACGCTCTATCTCTTGGCTCGTGCGCCCGAATGGCAGGAACGCGTGCGTGCCGAAGTGCGTGACGTTGCCGGGACCGCGCCAATCGGCGCGGAGCATCTCGATCGTCTCAGAATGACACGTCAGGTGCTGCAGGAGGCCATGCGTCTCTATCCGCCGGCGCCCGTGCTTACGCGTGTCACGAGCGCCCCCGTCGAGCTCGCCGGCCACACGATTGGGCCTGGCGTGCTCATCAACATGCCTATCTTCGCTATTCATCGCCACCGCAAGCTCTGGGACGATCCCGAGCGCTTCGATCCCGAGCGCTTCACACCCGAGCGTGAAAAGAAGCTGCTGCGCACGCAATTTATGCCGTTCGGTTTTGGTCAGCGCATATGCATCGGCATGTCGTTCGCGATGATCGAGGCAACCGTGCTGCTCGCCATGCTCGTGCGCGGCGCACACTTCGCGTGGGACGGGCATCATGCACCAGAGCCCGTCAGTCGCGTCACGCTGCGTCCCAAAGGTGGCATGCCACTCATCGTCACGCACATCGCTTGAGTGATCGTCCACCATCCACACACAGACGAATGTTGCGCGCATCACTTGTGCATCGCGCGAAAAGCAACTAGATGAAACGTGTTGCAACCGAGAGGAGGACTACATCATGGCTGCAGCACGTGGAGCGCGTTCGGCGCGCAACGTTGCCAAGCGCAAGCGCAAAGTCAGTCGCGCGATCCCTCGCAAGAAGGCGAGCAGCGCGCGCGGCAGCACGCTTGCGGCGCGGAGCCGGGTGAAGAAGGTTGCCGGCAAGAAGCGCGCGGCGAAGAAAGCTCGCCGCTAAAATTCCGCTTTTCTGTGCGGGCAATCGCTTGGGGCCGTCGTTCGACGGCCCCTTTCGTTTTTTGGAAAGTGCAGCGAGCAATGCGTGATGGCTCACGCCGCCGGCAGGCCAACGCGACCCCATCCGGGGACTTTCAAGGCAGGACGGCGCACGTCGATGCCGGCAACAAGCCCGAGGAAGTTGATCTCGATGCCTTCCACCCAGCCGATGCTCACACCCAGCAGACCGTGGAGCGAGAGCTGAACGCCCGTGCGGCTCGGCGTGAACTGGGCGAAATCGGACCAGCGCTGATAATCCTTGCCGATAGCGGTCGGCAGCAGCCCGCCCGCCAGTTCGGGAACTGCGCGCACGATATGTGCGATGAAGGTATTGGAGTTGGGTCCAGGCCAGACGCCATATGTGCCCCTGGCCACATAAGGATAGGTATCCACCGCGGCGCGCACTTTGGGGATGGCCCGCTCCGCCTCCGGTCCGCGCAATGTCTTGAGAATGACTGGCGTGTCGCCGAACCAGCGACCGTCCGCGGCATAGCTGTCGGTGCGCACAGGCTGCCCCCAACCGACCACCTCATAGCGGGTATAGCGCGCAGCGCCCTTCGGCTTCACCACCACCCAGGTGTGATGTGCGAAGATGCCCTTCCAGCGGCCGGTGCGGCCGGCAAGGACGTGCACGACGGCTTCCGGCACGGCGACCGGTCGCGGCAGGACATCGGCCGACGACCAGTCAGCCGTCGCATAGGACTTGGGATGATCCTGCGACAGCCACCAGAGAGCATGCGTGATGAGCGGCAGCAGGAAGGCGAACAACAGGAGCTGGCCGACGATTCGCATGCTCCGCATTTTGGAGCGTTGCGGCGGCAGGTGTTGGGCAGATGCCCCGGATGTCCCTGCGACGTGTGATCTCATGTAAGGCTTACGCGTGACAAGCAGCAGTGATAACGGCGGCGTGATCTCGATCCGTCGCGGCAGCGACGACCGCGACGGCGGCAGACATCCTCGATGCGAGGGCTAACCTGCTGCAGCCGACGCGGCAGGAACAAACACATCCTTGATCTCAATCACGAGACCCGGAGGATCGAGAGGCACGGCGCCGTCGCTCAGCACCCGCGTCTCCAGCGCATCGCCGGAGCCGCGCTTGTGATGCGTAGTCGTAAAACCGTCCGGGTCGAGAATGAGGTAATGCTGAACGCTCGCCAACTCGAAGTATCGTTTCAACTTTACAGCCACGTCCATGCGAGCCGTCGAGGGCCTCCACGACGACGACAGGATTGCCGATCTCAAGAGATCCCAATCGGGCTCGGGTAAAGGCGCCACCAACGCATCAGGCTCGAAGGCTGTACTGGTATCGATGCGGACCGTCGGTCCTTCGCCCGTCGCGTAGTACGGAATCCCCGCAGCCCTGATCGCTGCCTCCATGGCCCGATGCATCGCCACGTTGACCTTGTAGTGCCCGTATCGTTGCGCGTGCTGCACGACGACAGCCCCATTCAGCAGCTCGAACTTTCCCGCCTCCCTCGGCTGGCGCACAGCCCAAGCCAGGAACTCGTCGACGGTCAGACGGTTTGGCAGCACGACGTTCATGGGTCACAGCCTACCACAGCCGTTGCGCGCGGCCCAACCGCAGCACCTACAGCCCCAGCTTCTTCTTCAGCATATCGTTGACGGCCGGCGGGTTGGCCTTGCCGCCCGTCTGCTTCATCACCTGGCCGACGAACCAGCCGATCATCGTCGGCTTGGCTTTCACCTGCTGCACCTTGTCGGGATTGGCGGCGATGATGGCATCCACGGCTACCTCGATGGCGCCCGTGTCGGTCACCTGCTTCAGCCGCGCTTCTCGACGATCTCGGCCGGATCGCCGCCTTCCGCCCACACGATCTCGAACAGGTCTTTGGCGATCTTGCCCGAAATGGTCCCGACTGCGATCAGATCGACGATGCCGCCGATCTGCTGCGCCGACACGGGCGAATGCTCGATGTCCAGCCCTTCCTTGTTGAGCCGGCCGAACAGCTCGTTGATCACCCAGTTGGCGGCAAGCTTGCCATCCCGCCCTTTCGCGACCAGCTCTCGAAGTAGTCAGCCGACTCTGCTCCGCCACCAGCACGCTCGCGTCGTAGGCTGAAAGCCCGATGCTGCTTCATGAAGCGCGCACGCTTCTCGTCGGGCAGCTCCGGCAGCCCTTTCTTCAGGCTGTCGACATAGACCTGCGTCAGCTCGAGCGGCAGAAGATCCGGATCGGGGAAATAGCGATAGTCGTGCGCCTCCTCCTTCGAGCGCATCGAGCGCGTCACGCCCTTGCCCGCATCGAACAGCCGCGTCTCCTGGTCGATCTTGCCGCCGTCCTCGATGATGCCGATCTGCCGGCGAGCCTCGACCTCGATCGCCTGGCCGATGAAGCGGATCGAGTTCACGTTCTTGATCTCGCAGCGCGTGCCGAGCTGGCTCGCCCGGCTTGCGCACCGAGACGTTGACGTCGGCGCGCAGATTGCCCTTCTCCATGTCGCCGTCGCAGGTGCCGAGGTAGCGCAGGATGGTGCGCAGCTTGGAGACGTAGGCCTGCGCCTGCTTGGACGAGCGCATCTCGGGCTTCGATACGATCTCCATCAGTGCGACGCCGGAACGGTTGAGATCAACGAACGAGCTGTCCGGGCTCTGATCGTGGATCGACTTGCCCGCGTCCTGCTCCAGGTGCAGCCGCTCGATGCCGACCGTCATGCTCTCGCCGTCGACGTCGATCTCGACTGGCGCCTTCGCCGACGATCGGCTGCTTGTACTGGCTGATCTGATAGCCCTGCGGCAGATCGGGATAGAAATAGTTCTTCCGGTCGAACACGCTCTTGAGGTTGATCGCGCCTTGAGCCCAAGGCCGGTGCGGATCGCCTGCGCGATGCACTCCTCATTGATCACCGGCAGCATGCCGGGCATGGCCGCATCGACCAGCGACACGTGGCTGTTGGGCTCGCCGCCGAACTCAGTCGAGGCGCCGGAGAACAGCTTCGGCCTTGGAGGTGACCTGCGCGTGCACCTCCATGCCGACCACGACCTCCCAGTCGCCGGTCTCGCCCTTGATGAGGTTCGCTGCCTTGGCCTTCGTCTGGTCCTGCATTCTTCTTGGCCCACACCTTGTCGATCAAAGCGACTTCCGCGTCCTATAGCCGAGCCAGGTCCACACGAACCCGAGCGCGAGCGACAGTACGAACACGCCGCCCATGGAGCGGGCGTGCACCTCGGCCAGGCCCAGAGCGCCGAGCAAGCCCGTAAACAGCACGCCGGCGATGCCCGATGCGAACGCACCGACCACGATCTTCTGCGGCTGGTCTGCCCGCCTGCCGATGAAGAAGCCGACCAGGATGGTCCCCAGGTTCATCACCGAGAGCACGATAACGTCCTTCAGCTCCGGCGGAATGTCCACGGTTGCGGCCTCAAGTCTTGCCGTCGTTCTGGCCCTCGATCTGATCGCGCAGCTTCTCCTCCTCGTACTGGATGAACCACCCGATCATCTGCCGCCACAGCGCCTCGCACAGGTCCGGCGGCAGGCCCTTGGCTTCGGCACGCGAACGCACCTTGTCGATCACCTGCTGGTTGCGCCAGGGCACGTTGGCCTCCTGCTTCAGGCCAAGCTTGATCTGCCAGGCGCGCTCGACGTAGCCGAAGCGCTCGGCAATGAGCTCGACCAGAGCGTTGTCGACGCGATCGATCTCGACCCTCACTTGGGAAAGGTCGGTGCAATCCTTCGGCGCACGGGGACTCATGTTGCATCTCCTATGTCAGCTCTTGGCGCCAGGCGCCCCGATCCACCACGCCTCTGGCACCGGAAACCGGCCTGCGGCATCCTCGATCACCTGCGCCGCCGAGAACAGCGTCGCCTCGTCGAACGGCTTGCCGATGAGCTGCAATCCGAGCGGCGTGCCCTGCGACGACAATCCACCCGGCACGGAGATGCCCGGCAGCCCAGCCATGTTCACCGTCACCGTGAAGATGTCCTCCAGGTACATGGCGATCGGATCACCTGCCTTTTCGCCGAAGCCGAACGCGGGGCTCGGCGTTGTCGGCGTCAGCACTACGTCCACCTTGTTCCAGGCCTCGTCGAAGTCGCGCTTGATGAGCGTGCGCACCTTCTGCGCCTTCAGATAGTAGGCATCGTAGTAGCCGGCTGACAGCACATAGGTGCCGATCAGCACGCGCCGACGCACCTCCTTGCCGAAGCCGGCCGCGCGCGTGCGCTCATAGGTATCGGTCAGGTCCTCGCCCCGGCACGCGCAGGCCGTAGCGCACACCGTCGTAGCGGGCGAGATTGGAGGAGCATTCCGCCGGCGCCACGATGTAGTAGGCGGGCAGTGCGTATTTCGTATGCGGCAGTGAGATATCATGGATCGTCGCGCCGGCCGCCTTCAGCCAGGCAATGCCGCGCTGCCACAGATCGTCGATCTGCTGCGACATACCCTCGACGCGATACTCCTTCGGCACGCCGACCCGCAGCCCCTTTACGCCCTTCGAGACCGCTGCCTCATAATCCGGCACCGGTACGTCGACGCATGTGGAGTCCTTGGGATCAGCGCTCGCCATGGTGCCGAGCAGGATTGCTGCGTCGCGCACGGTCTTGGCGATCGGTCCCGCCTGATCGAGCGAAGATGCGAACGCGACGATACCCCAGCGCGAGCAGCGCCCGTAGGTCGGCTTGATGCCGACCGTTCCCGTCAGCGCTGCCGGCTGGCGGATGGAGCCGCCCGTATCGGTCGCTGTCGCACCGAGGCACAGATCGGCCGCCACGGCTGACGATGACCCGCCCGATGAGCCGCCCGGCACCAGCTTCGCGTTCGAGCGCTCCCCGTTCGGCGTCTTGCGCTGCCAAGGGTTGGCCACCGGCCCGAAACAGCTCGTCTCGTTCGACGAGCCCATGGCGAACTCGTCGTTGTTGAGCTTGCCGAGCATCACAGCACCGGCGTCGAACAGGTTGCGCGTCACCGTCGACTCGTAGGTCGGTGTGAAGCCGTCGAGGATGTTGGAGCAGGCCGTGGTGCGCACGCCCTCAGTGCAGAACAGATCCTTGATGCCGAGCGGCAACCCCTCGAGCGGACGAGCGTCGCTCTTCGCCAGCCGCGCATCGCTGGCGGCTGCCTGCCTCAGCGCAATCTCGGGCGTCGGCAGCACATAAGCGTTGAGCGAGGCGTTCCCCGCCTCGATGGCGTCGACAAACGCCTGCGTCAACTCGGTCGCGCTGAACTGCTTCTTCTTCAGGCCGGTACGCGCCTCAGCGAGCGTCAGGCGTGTGAGTTCACTCATGCGCCGAGCGCCCCTTCAGCGGCAAGCTTCTTTTCATAGAACCGCGAATAGCCGGAGTTCGGGGTAGTCGAGCACGGCGCCGCACACCGTGAAGCCGCCGCGCTCGTAGACGCGCCAGGCCGGCTCGTAGCCCGTGGCCTCGCCTGTCTCCAGGACCAGCCGGGTGATGCCCTTCTGCCGCGCCAGGTTCTCGATGCGTTGCAGGACTTGCTGGCCGATGCGCTGCCCGCGCGCCGAAGGCAGCGTGTACATGCGCTTCACTTCCCCGAGCCCGTCGCCATGCTCCTTGAGCGCGCCCATGCCTATGGAGCGGCCTTCAGCGTCGCGTGCAACGAACAGCGTCACGCTCGGCTCGGCCATCTGCTCGACGGTGAGTTGGAACTGGAACTCGCGCGGCGTGAGCGGGATCAAATAGGCATTGAGCTCGGCTACGAGCCCCCGCACATCGTCCTGCAATGGGGTCTCGACGGCTATGGTGATGGCCATGCCGACCTACTCCACCACCTTCGGCACGACGAAAAAGTGATCCTCGGAGACCGGCGCGTTCTTGACGATATCGTCCGCCTTGCCGCCGTCTGTGATCTCGTCCTGCCGCTTCTTCAAGGTCATGGGGATGACGCGCGTCATCGGCTCCACGCCCTCGGTATTCACCTCGTCGAGTTGCTTGACCCAGTCGAGGATGCCCGACAGCTCGCCCTCGAGCGCCTTCGCCTCCTCGTCCGTGATCTTGATGCGGGCCAGCCGCGCGATGCGGCGGACGGTCGCCTCGTCGACCTGCATGCCGTGAGCCTTTTTTCCCTGGAACCTCAACGAATGTTGCGGCACTCATAGCCCCCTTGCCGGGGCTATGCAACGGGCACGCCCGCCAGTGGGGAGGCCTGAGAAAATGAGCGAGTTGAAGGATGCCGCGCGGCGCGTGCAGGAACGGGCGGCGGGACTGGGCTTGGAGATCGAGGTGCGGCAAATGCCGGCCTCGACGCGCACGGCGGTGGACGCAGCCGCCGCTTGTGGTTGCGGCGTCGGACAGATCGTGAAATCGCTCGTCTTCAAGGGCCGCACCAGCGGCAAGCCCTACCTGCTCCTCGTATCGGGATCCAACCGCGTTGACGAAAAAGGCGTTGCTGCCGTCATCGGTGAGCCGTTGACGCGGCCGGACGCGCAGTTCGTGCGCGATGTCACGGGCTACGCCATCGGCGGCATACCGCCGCTCGGCCACGACACGCCGCTCGCGACGTACTTCGATCGCGACCTCATGCAATACGACGTGGTATGGGCCGCAGCAGGAACCCCGGAGAGCGTATTCGCCGCCTCCCCGTCGCAGCTCGCCGAGAAAACCGGCGCAACAGTGATTTCGATGGGCTAGAGCGCGATCGCCTCACATGGAAGCGCTGCCGCTTCCATGTGTCCGCGCGTAGCGCGGCTCTGCCGCGACGCGTGAATCGCCCCCTAAACTCAAAGTGTAGAGCAGGATTCACGCTTCGGCCGCGACATCGCGATTGCGGCAAAGTGCTTCAATCCGAAGCGGCCCTGCTCTAGCCGCGCGCCTTGCGCCACAACGCCGAGATGATGTTGGAGAAATCGTCGGTCCACGGCGTGACCGCAATCTCATCGACTGTGCTTACGTAGGGCAGCGTCTTGATCTGGTCGAATGCTCTTGCCGAGCGGGTCACGAACACGACGTGGGAGGAGGCTGCCTCCAACCCCTTTCCTTTCACGCGATCGTCGGCCAGCCCCACGAGCGTCCCCGGCAATGCCTTCGCCGTTGCCGATGCTATGGTGTGCAGGTCGAGATGGCGGTTGGACACGTGCAAGGCAAGAATGCCGTCGGGAGTGAGCTTCTCGAGGTAAAGCGCAATCGCCTCCCTGGTGAGCAGGTGGACCGGAATGGCGTCCGAGGCAAATGCGTCGATCAGCAGAAAATCAAAGCTGCCGTTGCTCTCCCTGGCTACGGTTAGCCGCGCATCGCCCACCACCATGTCGGCGCCCGGCAGGCAGGTCGACAGGAACGAGAACTGCTCGGGGTTGCTCGCGATTTTGACCACGACAGGGTCGATCTCGTAGAAGCGCCAGCGTTCTCCGGCCTTTGCGTTGCACGCCATGACGCCGGCGCCCAGTCCCACCACGCCGGCGCGAAACTCTGGTCCGGACTTGCCCGAGCCGCGCCGCGCCATCTCCACGCCGCGGGTCATGGGTGCGCCCGGATGGTAGTAGGCCATAGGCAGAGGCTTATCGATCGGGCGCCCTTCGGCATCCCTGATGCGCTGAGCACCGTGAATGGTGGTGCCATGCAGCAGCGTGCGCAGCTCGCCGTCGGGGCTCGTCACCACGCGATGTACACCGAAGAAACTTCTCTCCGCATCGCCACGGTTCATGGCAGAGGGCAGCACCACGATCGCCATTGCTGCGACGCTGATGCACGCGAGTTGGCGCAGAGGCTGCGATGTGTTGAGCAATGCCAGCGCGCCGCTGCCGGCAATGATGACAACGCGCATCAGGTCACCCTGCCACGGTGCGATGAAGCTTGCGCGCAGTCCTGCATTGATCAGCACCATGAACGCCAGAACCACGAGCGCGAAGCCTGCAAGCTCCATTGCGTCGCGACGCTTTGGGCTCACGAGCAGTCCGGGCCGCAGCACCATGCCCAGCACCAACAGCAGCGGAAACTCCCAGATTGCATTGAAAAGCTGGGGCGCCACCAAGGCCGCGAATACGCCGCCGAGCACGCCTCCGAACGACATCCACAGATAGAATTCCGTGAGATGCAGGCTCGCCGGCCGCCGGTTGTACAGCTCCCGGTGACAGACCATCGTCGTCACGAAGAAGCCGAATGTACCGGCCAGCGTTGCGATGAACCAACCCGTGCTCCCAGTGGTCGAGATGCCGACGAACACCGCTACCACCAGCAACGGTTGCAGCAGCAGCATGGTCCTGTGCGGGATCAACGGGACACCGCGGAACACGAGGATGAACGTGCCGAGGAACATGGCCAGCGGGATCACCCACAGGAACGGCGCCGAGGCAATATCGGTCGTCACGTAGCTGGTGAACGCAACCAGCAGACCCGACGGCACCAGTGCGAGGCAGATCCACTCCAGGCGCTCCCTCCACGTCGGCCGGCTGGCGTCCGCGCGCGCATCATCCGCAGCAACGAGGCGCTGCTCGCCCTCTCCGGCCAAACTCATCAGACCACAAGCGGCAACCAAGAGACCAAGAGCAAGAAAGCCCCATGCCCACACGATTGCTTGCGCCTTGAGACCCATGAACGGCTCGAGCATGACCGGATAGGCCAGCAATGCAATCAGGCTGCCGAGGTTGGAAGCGCCATAGAGGAAATACGGATCGGCGGCGTGCGGATGTCCCGAGCGCGCGAACCAGGCCTGCAGCAAGGGTGCATTGGCCGAGACGGCAAAGAAGGGAACGCCTACTCCTGCGCACAACAGTCCGATCAGCCACACATAGGCATCTCCCGCCGGGGGCTCGGGCCAATGCTCGGGCAGACCGATAGGCAACATCAGGACGGCTGCGCCCAGCAGGCAGAGATGAAAGAATGGCGCCGTGTTGGTTGGCGCGAGCCGGTTTAGCAGGTGCGCGTAGCAGTAGCCCGCCAGCAGCACGGCCTGGAAGAAGCACATGGCCACGGCCCACACGGACGGCGAGCCGCCGAGCTGCGGCAACACCATGCGGGCAAACATCGGCTGCACTGAAAAGAGCAGCATTGCGGACAGGAACAGCGTTCCCGAAAACACCCCGAGAACTGCGGGCGTGCCGCGAGCAAAAGTGAGGCGGCGAGCAACCCTCGCCCCCAGCGCGGCGGCATCCATGCGCGAAACCTCCAGCAGACCACCCCGCGTGGACGCTAGCGGGCAATCCTTGACGTTTTATTGAACGCGCAGGATCAACGCTTCGTTAAGGCCTATGGCAGGGTCTGCTAGCCCCTGATCTTCATCTTGGACAGGAACGGGCCGATCACATCGGAATAGTCGTCGGTCCATGGCCGCAGACGCTTGTCGTCGAGCTCGTGCACTTCCTTGAGCTGGCGGAAGGGCTCCAGCGCCTTCTCGTTCTTGGCGAACACGACAACAGTTGAGCTGGTCGAGGCGTAGCTGCCGTCGGCCTCGTCGTCGCCCACGACGAGCCCATGCGCCTCGGGCGTCAACGGCGCAGTGGCGCCGAGCACGCCCTCGAGGTCCAGGTAGCGGTTCGAGACGTGCAGCACGGCGATCCCGTCGGGGGACAGCTTGGCGAGATAGAGTTGCAGAGCTTCCGCCGTCATGAGGTGCACGGGGATGGCGTCCGAGGAGAAGGCATCGACGATGATGAGGTCGAAGCTGGAATCCGGCTCCTTCGACAGTGTCAGGCGAGCATCCCCCAGCACAATGTCAGGTTCGGGCTGGCAGTTGCTCAGAAAGGAGAAGTTGTCGGTGTCGCTGGCAATCCCCACCATGACTGGATCGATCTCGAAGAAACGCCAGCTCTCGCCGGCTTCGGCGTGGCAGGCGAGCGAGCCGGTGCCGAGACCGATGACGCCGTAGTGCCCCTTGCGATCACCCGAGGTCAGCGCGTGCCGCACGATGCCGATGGCCTGCGCCATGGGACTTGCCGGATGGTAGTAGGTGCCCGGTGTCGTATCCACCGTGGGCTCGCCGTTCTCGTCACGTACTTTCTGCGCGCCATGCAAGGTCGTGCCGTGCATCAGGATGTTGTAGGCGCCCTGCTGCATGACGCGATAGACGCCGAAATAGCTTCGCTGCGCCTCGCCACGTTTGACGCCCGACGGCAGCCAGGCGACGACCAGGAACATCATCAGGGCGATCACGAGCTGCCGTACGGGCCAAGGATAGAGCAGCACCAGCACAAGCCCGAAACCGGCCGCCAGGCCTGCCGTCGTGCCGTAGCCCCAGAAGTCGACGCTGAGCTTGCTGGCTGCCCATGGCACCCAAACCACGGCCAGAAGGCCACCGGCAATGAGCAGCCAGAGCAGGAGCCCTTCCTGCTTGTCATCCTCCGTCAGCGCAGCTCGCTCCGGAGGCGGCGTCCGCGACCGCATTCGGTCGAAGAGCGAGGCCGCACTGCCGGCTAGGCGCTGCCACAGGCCGCCGTCCCACACTCCGGGCCTGCATGCCATCGACAGCGCCAGGAGCAGCGGATACTCGAAGATCTCCGAAAAGATCTTGGGCGCCACGAGCGCGGCAAACAGTCCGCCCAGCACGCCGCCGAGCGACATCCAAAGATAGAACTCAGTGAGAAATCGCGGTGCTGGCCGCGCCTCGTAGAGCGTCCTGTGCGCAACCATCGCCGAGGTGAAGAACACGGCCACCCCGATTGCCGAGGAAACGAACCAGCTCTCGTGCCGGGTCTGCGCCACGGCCACAAGTGCAACCACCACCGCAGCGAGATGCAGGATCAGAAGCACGGGCCGCGGAATGATCGACCGCTCGCGGAACACGAGCACGAACGTCAGCAGATAAAGTGAGAGCGGCAGCACCCAGAGCAACGGCGCTGACGCGACATCCGTCGTCACATGGTTGGTGAAGGCGGTGAGCAGGGCCGAAGGAACGAACGCCAGGCCGACCCAGCCCAACCGGCTTGTCCATGCCGGAGCCACGCTCGCTGCAGCGAGCGTATCGTCCGAGCTGTTGGAACCTTCGCGTCCACGCCAAGAGGACAGCACCAGCAAGCACAGTGCGATCAGCGCGATCAGCGCAAGGTAGCCTCCCTCCCAGAGGCGGCTCAGCGCCTTGAGGCCGAACGCCGGCTCGAGCAGGAAGGGGTAGCTCAGCAGCGCCAGCAAGCTACCCAGGTTGCTGGCGGCATAGAGAAAATACGGATCGCGTGCGTGGGCATGCCCCGTTCTGGCGAACCACGCCTGCAGCAGGGGCGCATTCGCCGCCACGGCAAAGAACGGCAGGCCAACCGCGATGGTGAAGAGTGCTAGCTGCCACAAATAAGGATCGCCTGGCGGCTCGCTCCAGCCGGCCGGCAATCCGATCGGCAGGGCCAGCACGGCCACCGCGCACACGGCCAGATGCACGAAACCGCCGGCCTGTACGGGCAGCACCCGGATGAGGAGATGGGCATAGCAGTAGCCCGCCAGCAGCGCCCCCTGGAAGAAGCACATGGCCACGGCCCATACCGACGGTGAGCCTCCCAGAATCGGCAGCACCATCTTGGCGAACATCGGCTGCACGGAAAAGAGCAGCAGGGCGGACACGAACGTCGTGACGGTAAAGAGCCACAACGTCAGCGCCGAGCCCTTGGCTCGATCCGGATCGGAACCCTGTCCGCCTCGCTGGCTGCCTCCCGGCCGTGGCGCGGTTGGCCACGCGTCGTCTGGCCTCCCCGCAACCGCATCGTTCATGCCGTCGAGCTCCGCCTCGCCGCTGTTGCCCTGCTGATCCTCAGACCGTCACGGTTTCCCCGATCTTCGGCACCGCCACGTTGTGCCCTTTCATCTCGGCGACGAACTTGCTCGCATCGGGATCGAGCATGCCGGGGAAGGTGCCGTAGTGGCAGGGAAGCATAGTCTTGAACGAGAAGAACTTCTTGCAGGCGAAAGCAGCCGAGCGCGCGCCCATGGTGAAGCGGTCGCCGATCGGCACGATGCCGACATCAGGCTTGTGGAACTCGGCGATCAGCGCCATGCCGCCAAACATCTCCGTGTCGCCCATGTGGTAAACGGTGCGGCCCTCCTTGGCCTTTACGACAATGCCGTTGGGATTGCCGAGATATACGCCGCCGCTCGATGAGGAGTGCAACGCATCGACAAGGGTCAGCTCGAAATCGGCTGCCGCCACTGTGCCACCGGTGTTCATTGGCTCGAGCTTCTCCGCCCCCTTCGCGCCAACGTGCAAGGCCAGCTCGTAGTTGGCGAACAGCGCGGCCCCGCTCGATTTGCAGATCTCGGCGGCATCGCCGACGTGATCGTCATGCCCATGCGTCAACGCCACGTGCGTGACACCCTTGGTCGCGGCCTCGAAAGCTATGCCCGATTGCCCGAACGTCGGACTCCCCTTCAGGAACGGGTCGATCAGCAGCACGCTGCCCCCTGTCTCGATGCGGAAACAGGAGTGGCCGAACCAGGTGATTTTCATCGGCGCGAACCTTCGTCGAGCATGGCGTTGGAATAGTGGCGGGGTCCGAGTATAAGCCCCCCATGCAGCGCGACAAATCTCAATCGCAAAGCGCCGCCGGTGCGGCTCCCGCAGCGGATGGCGGCAGAACGCCGCTGGCCGCGGAAGAGTTTCATGGCGCGCTGCCGCCTGGCGCGCGCCTGATCGGCATCGACGTTGGCACCAAGACCCTCGGACTGGCGCTCTCGGACGTGACACGCACGATTGCCTCGCCGCTGGAAACCATTCGGCGCAAGAAATTCGCCATCGACGCGGCGCGCCTGCTGCACCTTGCCGGCGAGCACCGGATCGGCGGCTTTGTCGTCGGGCTGCCGGCCAATCTCGATGCCTCCGAGGGCCCCCGCGCCCAGTCCACGCGCGCCTTCGCCCGCAACCTCGCACGCCTCACACCGCTGCCCATCCTGCTGTGGGACGAGCGCCTGTCGACCGTGGAGGCCGAGCGGGTCCTCATCGCGGCTGACGCCTCGCGCAAGCGCCGGGCCGAGGTCATCGACAAGGTTGCCGCCACCATCATTCTCCAGACCGCGCTCGATCGCCTGCGCCGGTTCAACGCACAACACGAAATCGGGGCTGGCTGAAGCTGTCAGCCGCGCGCGCCCATGGGCGCCGGCACCGAGGTTTGCTCCGCTCGCGCCGAGCGCGATGACTGGATCATGACGAGCTCGGTCAGATTCTCCGCGGTGATGTAGCCGACGAGGCGCTGGCTGGCATCGACCACGCCGACCACGCGCGGCTCGCGCTGCAGCGTGCTGAATACGCTGTCGAGGCAGGCGTTGCGCGGCACCGTCGGGATGTCCTTGCGCATCATGTCGGACACCGGCGTCGACCCACCCGTGCTTGCCAGGCCTGCAATCAATGCGTTGCGCGTCAGAAAACCCTGCAACGCCCCACTTTCGTCGGTGACCGGAAACTCCTGCTGGGTCGTGCGCAAGAGCAGAGCCGCCGCCTCATCGGCTGTGGCGCGCGGCTTGAGCGTCTGAAACTCGGAGATCATCGCCTGCCCGGCCAGGTAGCCGCGCATATAGTCGCGCGCCTGCACGTAGCCGGCTTCCCCGCTCGCCGCCAGGAAGATGAAGACCGCGATCAGCATCAGCATCGGATTGCCCAATAGACCGAGAATGCCGAACACAACCGCGAGCGCCTGCCCGATGCCGGCGGCCACGCGCGTCGCGCGCGTATAGCCCATGGGCACGGCCAGAAGTGCGCGCAGCACCCGGCCCCCGTCCATCGGAAACGCGGGAATGAGATTGAAGACGAGCAGGGCCACGTTCGCCGCCGCCACACGGCCGGTCAACGTCGATTGCGCCTGCTCCAATTGCGCCATCTGTGAAAGGTCAAAGCGCGCGCCCAGCAGGCCTATCAAAACTAAGGCGATCACTAGGTTGACGGCGGGGCCGGCCAGGGCAACCACGATTTCCTGGGCAGGCTTCTCTGGCATGCGCTCCAGCGATGCCACACCGCCGATCGGCAGTAATGTCACGTCGGACGTCTTGATGCCGTAGCGGCGTGCCGCAAACACATGTCCGAATTCGTGCAGCACGACGCAGAGAAACAGGATGGCAATGAACAGGACCCCATCTACAGCCTCCGCCGGACCACCGCGCAGCCAGTGCACGGCGCCGATCCACGCCAGCAGCAGGAAGAAAGTAAAGTGAATGCGAACGGCTGTGCCGGCAACGTCGAACAACCTGATCGACCAGCCCATGGGGCGTATCCCTCTCGGAACCTGGACGTTAGCCAACTTGGTGCGAAAGCCGCAGCCTGCACCAACTCAAGGTGCAACCGCATTGCTGCAATAGATGGCGGTTCTCCCCGGGATTGCAACGTCGCGTGTGTAGAGAGTGGCTCGGCAATGCCTGGCTCACCCCTTCACCAGCAACCATATCCCACGCGTCAGATAGACGATGCTGACAGCCATGATCACGCGCTTGCTCCACATGCGGAAGTGCGTGTCGGTCATGCGCTCCAGCACTTGGCCGGCCAGCGACGTTCCCGTGATGGCAAGAACGATGGCCCCGGCATAACCCCACCACGGGATCGACTTGTCATAGGCGCTGGCGAACGAGCCGAAGTAGGCAATGCGCATGAGGTGGCCAGTCGTCTGCGTAATCGCCTTGGTGCCGACCACGGCCCTGCGATCTAGTCTGCTCTGCTGGAAGAAGAGATCGAGGATATGGCCCGCTGCACCGGCCACAAACTGCAGCGTCAGGATCACGAAGCCGCACACGTAGGGACCATAGGGGCGGCTGATGTCCACGGCCAGGTTGCGGGGCAGCAGGAAGGCCGCAAATGGGAGGATGCCCAGCGCAAGGTAGATCGTCGCCTTGTCCGGCACGAACGAGATCGCGCGCATGGCGACGAATGCGGTTGTGGCTCCGATCATGTAGCGCCACACGATCTGCCATTGCACGTGACGCAGCCACAGCAGCGCGCGCGACCCGTTCGCCGTTGTCTGGATGGCGCCGAACAGCATCATGGCGGGTGCTACGTCCAGCCAGATCAACAGCACGCCGAGCAGGATCAGGCCGCCGGCCATACCGAAGATGCCGGACAGGAACGACGTGGCCAGGACGGTCACAGCGATAACGGCGAGAACCAATGGCGACATCAGCGAGGCGCCCGTCCTGAAATGCTCACGCCTCGATGCGTTGCAGCGCGAGCTTGAGGCGCGACTGCTTCGACTCGAAGTCCGCGCCGCGCTCTTTCAGCTCCTCCACTACCTCGGGCGGCGCCTTGGCCATGAACTGCGGATTGGCAAGCCGGTCCGTCACCTTCTTGATCTCTGTGACGGTCTTGTCGATCTCGCGCGCGATGCGCTTCTTCTCCGCGTCCATGTCGATGACGCCGGCCAGCGGCAGCGCGGCGGTCGCCTCTCCGACCACGATCTGCGCCGATCCTTTCGGCGCACTTGTCGCGAACGTGATGCTGTCCAGCCGCGCCAGCCGCTTGATGGTCTCGTCGTGACGCCCGGCGCGCGCCTTGGTTGCATCGGCGGCTCCGGCGATGACGAGCGGGATTTTCGCCGCCGCCGGCACGTTCGCATCCGAACGCACCGAGCGCACCTCGGAGATGAGCTGCACCAGCCATCCGATCTCGGCGTCCGCTTCCGCGTCCGCCAACTCATCGAGCTGCGGCCACGGTGCCAACGCCAGCAGGTATTCACGCGCCGGCCCCTGCTCCCCGGTCTTGGCCCACAGCTCCTCGGTCACGAACGGCATGATGGGGTGCAACAGCTTCAGGATCTGGTCCAGCACCCACGCCGTCATGGCCCGCGTCTCGTCGCGCACGGCCACGTCACTGCCTGTCAGCAGAGGCTTGGCCAGCTCCACGTACCAATCGCAGAACGTACCCCACACGAACTGATACAGCGCGCCCGATGCCTCGTTGAACTTATAGGCCTGGATACCCTCGCCCACGGCCTTGGCCGCGCGCTCCGTCTCGCCGGCGATCCAACGATTGAGCATTTGCCTGGCCGACTTCGGATCGAAGCCGGCCACGCGCGCGCAGCCGTTCATCTCGGCAAACCGCGTTGCATTCCAGAGCTTGGTCGCGAAGTTGCGATAGCCCTCGATGCGCGACTTGGCGAACTTCACGTCGCTGCCGAGCGAGGCCATGGCCGTCATCGAGAAACGCAGCGCGTCGGCGCCGAACTCGTCGATCAGCTCCAGCGGGTCGACGACATTGCCCGTCGTCTTCGACATCTTGCGGCCCTTCTCGTCGCGCACCAGGCCGTGGATCAGCACGTCATGGAACGGCACATCCTTCATGAAGTGCACGCCCAGCATCATCATACGCGCGACCCAGAAGAAGATGATGTCGAAGCCCGTGACGAGCGAGCTGGTCGGGTAATAGCGCTTCAATTCCTGTGTCTGTTCGGGCCATCCGAGCGTCGAGAACGGCCACAACCCAGACGAGAACCACGTGTCGAGCACGTCAGGGTCGCGCCAAACTCCAAGCTTGCCTTCGTTTAGCGCTCCCAACGCTTGCGCGTGGTTTTGAACAACAACAACCTTAGCCTTCGGATATTTTGCTTGAATAGCCTCCAGCGCCTCACTTTCGGATTGGCTCACGACGACACTGAATTGGCTCCAATCTCTGCCTTGTCCACGCACCTGCGCATTGATAGCAGTGAGGTCTAGCTCGACCGTTCCGTCACTTCTAATGTTCAAGTGGTACCACGCCGGAATCTGATGTCCCCACCAGAGCTGGCGCGAGATGCACCACGGCTGGATGCTCTCCATCCAACGGAAATAGTCGTTAGCGAACCGCTCCGGTACGACACGCGTCTTGCCGGCGCGCACCGCCGCCATCGCCGGCTTGGCCAAGGTCGCCGCATCGACATACCATTGGTCCGTCAGCCACGGCTCGATGACCGCGCTGCCGCGCTGCGCATGCGGCACGGCATGCGTATGCGGCTCGATCTTCTCGACGAGGTCCAGCACTTCCATCATCTCGACGACGCGCTTGCGCGCGGCCACGCGATCGAGACCGCGCAGCTCACTCGGGATCTCGCTCAGGTGCGGCTCGGACGGTGCCGAGATGATGCGCGCCTGGGCGTCGAGCACATTGATGATCCCAATCTCCGGATGCCTTTTACGCGACCTCGAAATCGTTGAAGTCGTGCGCCGGCGTGATCTTGACTGCGCCCGAGCCTTTCTCTGGATCGGAATACTCATCCGCGATGATCGGAATCTCACGTCCGACCAGTGGCAATACGCACATCTTGCCGATCAGCGCCTTGTAGCGCTCGTCATCGGGGTGAACGGCCACCGCCGTATCGCCCAGCATGGTCTCGGGGCGCGTCGTCGCCACTACGATGAAGCGCGACGGATCATCCTTCAGCGGATACTTGAAGTGCCACAAGTGTCCCTTGATCTCGATGGAATCCACCTCGAGATCCGACACCGCCGACTGGAACTCCGGGTCCCAGTTGACCAGCCGCTTGTCCTTGTAGATGAGGCCCTGATTGTAGAGATCGACGAAGACCTTCAACACCGCCTTCGACAGCCCTTCGTCCATCGTGAAGCGCTCGCGCGACCAGTCGCACGATGCCCCCAGGCGTTTGAGCTGATTGATGATGGTGCTGCCGCTCTCCTCCTTCCACTTCCACACTTCCGCGATGAAGGCATCGCGGCCCATGTCGCGCCGGTGCTGCTGGCGCTCCATCAGGCGCCGCTCGACCACCAGCTGCGTGGCGATGCCGGCATGGTCCGTGCCCGGCTGCCAGAGCACGTCCTTGCCGCGCATGCGCTCGAAGCGGCACAGCACGTCCTGCAGCGTGTTGTTGAGCGCGTGCCCCATATGCAGCGAGCCAGTGACGTTCGGCGGT
Organism: uncultured Alphaproteobacteria bacterium; assembly: GCA_963840425.1. Taxonomy (GTDB): domain Bacteria; phylum Pseudomonadota; class Alphaproteobacteria; order Rhizobiales; family Hyphomicrobiaceae; genus CADEFX01. The sequence goes on from CAWIYZ010000035.1 coordinate 281,447, forward strand.
GGAATGACGATGGTGTACGGCTCGGCGGCCGCTCGCTCGGGGCGGCCGCACTTGAAGGCTTGCGCCTTCTCCCATTCCTTATGAATCCGCGCCTCGATCTCGGCGGGCTGATAAGTCTTCTCGAGCATACGATCGCCTTGGCTCTTCGCTAGAGCGCGATCGGTTCACATGGAAGCCCTGCCGCTTCATGTGAGACGTGCGTCGCACTCCAAACTACAAGTGTAGAGCAGGATCACGCTCCAGATGGATCGTGAATACGACTCCATCTGAAACGATCCTGCTCTAGTGCCCGGCGGTCCTACGCTCCACGCTCTGGCGCTGTCAACCGGTTGGCGGCGGCGGCAGGGGCGCTCGGGCGATCCCTAGCTACCCGTGTTGTCCTTGCCCGGCAGGGAGGATTTGCCCATCTCCTCGCGCAGGGCCTGCTGCACCAGGCGGGGCAAGTTGGCGTCCAGCCAATCGCGCAGCATCGGCCGCAGCATCTCCGCGACGGCGTCCTCGAACGCCCGCGCCCGCTCGCCTGCCGGCGCTGTCGTGCCATTAGCTGCAGCCTGCCCAACCGCGCTGGCGACGCCCTGCCCCTTCGCGGTATTCGCCGGACTGGCGGCGGCATCGGGCACACGCGCCTTGCTCACGTCCGGCTTTGCCGGAGCAGGGCTTTCGGCAGGCTTTTGCGCTGGTCCTTTGACATCGGCCGAAGCCTTGATGGCGCCGTTCGATGCGACCGAGGTTTCGGCCTTTGCCGGCTCTGCCGTCTCGTTTGTCGGTACGGTCTCGGGACGCGCACTGGCCGCCGCGACCCGCGCCATCAGGCCGTCCGCGCCCGCTTTGCCGGTGGTATCCGGTTCCGTCCGCGGCTTGGCTCCACGGAATTCAGCATCACGGATCGACTTCAATCCCGGCAAAGGTGCGCGATCGATATTGTCAGTCTTCGGGGTACCGAGATGCCGCTCGATCTTGGCACGCGCGTCGCTCAACGCAGCATCCGCGTCCATGCTCGGCCTCGGGGCCTTTGCGGCGTCATCGGACTGGCGCGGTGCAGCCCCGGCAATTTCACTCGCACTGCCGGCACCGTTGTGGTCGCGTTGAGATGCCGGAAGGACCGGCTTGGCGCCTTCCGACAATCCGGCATGCGTCGGCGTTGCGTTTCCGGTCGCAACCCCATTGGATGCTTGCGGCGACACGCGAGGCTCGGCGGACGCAGGTTTTGCGAAGCTCCGACCCTTGTCGCCGGCCGTTGAATCGGACGTCGTCCCCTGGGCCAGCTTCACGACATCGTCGATCCCTACCGCATCGGACTCTTGCAGTTTGTACGGGTCGTGCGAGAAGGGCGAGCTTGACAGCGCTGGATCGGCGCCGGGCTCGTAGCGGCCAAGCGCGTCCTTGGGCGCTTGCCCGTCGGAGGGACCGGGCCTAGTGCCGATCGGCTCCTCTGAAATGATCTTGCGGATCGAAGCCAGTATCTCTTCCATACTCGGCTCGACCGCCTTTTCCGGTCTCGACATAATTACCTCATCCTTCGGCGCGACCGTCCGCCTCCCCGCGTCGGGGACCGATGTCCGATTGGAGCTTGCCGGTGGTACTATGACCGCCGGGCGGCTTCAACCGCGCCGTCCGGATTTTCCGCAGAGGAATGCGGGCACACGCACAATCATGGCCGCTTAAGGGGTCACCAAGGCAGAGTGATGGCGGGCGGGCGTCTGCCTATTTCCTCGGCTCAGGAGTGATCTGCGTCGGCCAGACGTCATGATGCTCTCGGCTGCCGTCCGGGCGCGTGATGCTGATGCCGAACCACTTGCGGCGCACCTCGTGATAGTGCACCTCCGGATCATAGACCTCGGCCGTCACGGCCATATCCGCCGCCGTCAATCGCCCGACGGTAGCCAACACGCCATAGGAGGCAACCACCAGGTTGCGGCGTGTTGTAGCGAGCTGGACCTCGGCGTTCAAAAGCTCCTGCTCGGCATTGAGCACATCGAGAAGCGTGCGCTGCCCCACCCGTTCCTCTTCGCGGACGCCAGTCAGCGCCGTGCGGCTGGCCGTCACTTGCACCTGATCGCTCTCGAGTTGGGCCCGCGCGGCAATGAGCTGGGACCAAGCCGACACGACAATAGCTTGGTTCTCGGTGCGCGCCTGCTCGACCTCCTGCAACCGGCTCACATGTACGTGCTTGGCTTGTCGGACTCGGGCCCGCACCTCGCCCCCTTCGTAAAATGGAACGATCACGCGACCGGTCACCGACGTGGCTTCTGTTTCATCTATGTTTGCGGACGGATCGTAGCGTTTTGAGTAGTCAGCCTCGAGTTGCACCGTCGGCAGCAACTCGCCCCATATGAGATCAACGGTGTGCCTTGCTGCCTGCTCCAGATAAAGAGAGGCCACCACGCTCGGGTTCTCCTTCGAGCCGATCGCGACGGCCTCGTTTACGGAGGTCGGCAGCCTGCGGTCCTGTGCCCTCGGCTCCTCTAGATTGCTCGGCGGGTGACCGATGACACGCTCATAGGTGGCGCGGCTCGTCTTGAGATTGGCGCGCGCAAGATCCAGCGCGGAAACGGATGCAGCGCGGCGTGCCTCGGCCTGCGCGACATCAGTCCGCGTCACCTCGCCGACGGCGAAGCGATCCTGCGTCGCTCTGAGCTCTCGTGTCAGCACGTTCACGTTGTTCTCGCGCAGGCGCACAATCGCCTGGTCGCGGACGACATCCACGTAGGCCGTCACCGCCTCGAGCAGGACGGACTGCTCGACGATGCGCAGCGACTCGCGCCCGGCACGCACCGTCGCCTCGGCGGCATTGACCGCGTTCACGGTGCGAAAGCCGCTGAAAATGGGTTGCGTAGCGGTGACGCCGTATCCCTTCGGATGTGTCTCGTTGGCACCGCTAGAAGGCTTGATCTCGGTGCGCAGATAGCCGACATCCGCCGACCCCGTAACCGACGGCCGGTACCCGGATTTGGCGCGCGGCACCTCTTCGTCAGTGGCCCGAAGACGTGCACGTTCAGCGTCCAGGCGCGGATTGAATTTGTATGCAGCAGCAAGCGCTTGGCGCAGCGTCTCGGCTGACGCCGGAGGTGCAGCAAAGGCCCATCCGGCCACCGCGGCAAGGGCACACCAGCACAGCCATCCTGGCCGGGTCGGGCGCATCCCCCGATTTCTCCGCAACCTCGTCATCCCATCCGCCGTTGCTGACCACCCAAATGGGCAGGCTCGCATCCTGAGACGCCTAAGTCCCTCTCCGCGCTACAATGATTCTGCCACCACTGACCAATAGAAGATCGGTTCGGAGGGCGGAAGGTGCAAAGGCGAAGCGGATAAGTGGTATTTGCGCGGAGCGTTGCCGCGCATCCACACTTGCGCTCTCTGACATTGAAATCAGCGGTGGTCGCTGAAAGGATCCGCGCACCCGCACTTCGTCAGAGCCGATGCGCGCTTGTCATTTCTCTTTTCAGAAGAAGAAGCCCGCGGCCTTGTCGAACGCTGCGAGAGCGGGCGCCCCCGCATCGAAAGCAGGCCGCCCGTCGATGACGGCTCCGCGGCGATGCCAAACCGTCGCTTTCCCCACTGGGCCGTCGGCAAGGATAGCAGCAAGTCGGCCACCATCTTTCATCTGGTCGAAGAGCTCCTCCGGCCGTCTCGCCATGCTGCCGTTGATCAGAATTGCATCGAACGGCCCCTCGTCGGGTGCACCGCCGACGACTGAGCCCGCGAGGACCACCGCATTGTCTATCCTCTGGGCCGAGAGCGTCTCGCGCGCCCGCGCGGCGAGCTGAGGGTCAGGCTCCACGCCCACGACCCGTCCGGCAAGCCTGGCCAGGATCGCGGTGGAGTAGCCGCTCGCACAGCCGACATCGAGCACCGCATCGCCCGCGTCGATCTCGAGCAGTTGAATGAGCTTGGCCAACGTGCGCGGCGCCAGAAGAAATCGTTGCGTAGCGCCATCGCTCACTGGCAAGTGTGCGTCCGCGTACGCCATGGGCTCGGCCGCGCCCGGAGCGAACGCCTCGCGCGGCACCTCAAGCATGGCGCGCAGAATCCGCCGGTCCGTCACGTCGGCCGTGCGAACTTGGGACTCAACCATGTTACTGCGCTGCACCGCATAGTCGGCCATGCCTGTCTCCGCCCTGCAAACGTCCGCGGAACTTAGAGCAGGATCGTTTCAGATGGAATTGCATTCGCAATCCATCTGGAGCGCGAATCCTGCTCTACGCTTGGAGTTTAGAGGGCGATTTACGCCCACATGGAAGCGGAAGGACCTTCATGAGACGATCGCGCTCCAGCCAAGCCAGGCCCGAAGACCCGCGCTCTGGCGGGCAGGCCCAACTTCATTGCGTCCGTTTCTGCATTTGTGATAGATGCACGTCACCTATCGCCTGCACAGCCGCTCCCTCTCGCTCTCCGAGAGGAAAGCGACGCCGGCGTGACGGCCTCCGGCGACAGTCGGAGCGTGGATGGCCACGTGGCGGAGTGGTGACGCAGCAGACTGCAAATCTGTGCACCCCGGTTCGATTCCGGGCGTGGCCTCCAATACTTAGCTTCGGTACGCACCGCCGTTTTACAGGGCCTTTTACACCTCACGTTCACGATGCGCCCCGCTCCAGCTTGGCAATCGCAGCGATCGCCAGCTTGTCGGTGCGCGCGAGATAGCGGTCGATGATCGCGCCGGCATCCCGGAGCGAGTGACCGGTTATGGCTGCAATCTCCTGTGCCGTGCAGCCAGCCTCGGCGAGCCGCGTGACGGCTGTGCCGCGAAGGTCATGAAAGGTCAGATCGGTGATGCCGGACTTCCTCGCTGCGGCGCTCCATTGCTTGCGGAAGGCATTGGCGCCCCAAGGGCGGCCCCGGCCATTAAGGAGGATGACGGGCGAGGTGCGCGGCAGCTGGTCCAGCAGGGCCCGCAGCGTGCGCGTCACGGGGATGCTGACCAGGCGCGGTGTCTTGTTGTGGCGCTTCGATTTGGCCTGCCGTAGCCGTATCCAGGTGCCGTCGTATCCTGACCAAGGCAAAGCGAGCACATCCGACTGGCGTTGGCCCGTCTCCAGCGCGAGCACGAGGGCTTGCTGCAACGGCTTGCTGGCAACGGCCATGAAGGCGGCGATCTGATCCGGCTCCCAGATTTTCTCGGATCGGTCGGAATGGTGCAGGCGATCGATACGAGTTGGCGGCCTATATGCCGTCAGGCCGCGGTCCCGGCCCCATGAGATGACACGCATCAGGACCGTCCAGGCATAGTCTGCTTGGCGCGGGGCGCTGGCCAGGCTATCGCGCCAGTCGAGAAAATCGCGCGTCACGCGAGGATCTTCCAGCAGATCGAGCGGCATGTCGCCGAAGGCGATTTCGATCTGGCGCAGCTTGGCGCGGTACCCGATCTTGGTGCGCTCGCCGAGCCGGGCGAAGTCAGCGCTCTCGCGATAGGCAACGATCAGCGAATGAAATACTGAAGGGTTGGGCTCGCGCTGCGCGCGGTGCGCAGCTTGGTAGCTCGCCAAGAATTCCGGTGAACCTGGCTCACCCTTGAGCCTCGGTCCGCCGCGCCAGGCGTAGTAGTACATCACGTCGCCCGTACTCAGGCGCATGCGTACCCGGTGGATGCCCTTAAGATCGACGCGCACGGGTTTCCCTCCAGCGATCCAAACCATGGCACCCGATGCCCGACATGCGATCGAGCGCGGCGTCGATGGCTCTCATGTGGTACAAATCCAGCTCCGGCAGCGGCTTGGGCAACCGGCCTGTTGCCACGAGATGGCGGAAGGTCGCCAGCTCGATGCCGATCTCCGCGGCTGCCTGCGCCTCGGTCAGAAGCCTCTTAGACACCAGCATCCTCCGGTTCATGGTTGGTGCCGAGCGGAGTCTCCTCCAGCGCACTACGTGGACTATCTCGATCTTCGAACTCTGTCGGTTTTGTACTTGTAACTACAGCACGACTTTCGAGCCAGGAGTTGAAGTCGCTTAGTTTGATCCCGATAGGGCCGCACGGTGGCTTGAGGACGCGCAACTCGTCTCGATCCAGCGCTTCCTTGATTGTGATCAAGCCGAGGCCGGCAATTTTTGCAGCTTCGCAAAGCGTGATGACCCGGTCCTCGAACAGGTCCATCTGACCTTTGCCTGTTGTCATGGCTTCCTCTCCCCGCAGAGACATGGGCGCAGAGTGACGATCCGTTAGGTGCTTGACGTCCGCAAATGTGAACCGAGGTCGTCATGCGACGCGTGCCGCGTCAGACGCCTTGCGGATCGGCGAACTGATGCGCGATCGCGCCCAGTCGTCCAGGGCGGGCTCGTCGTAGTGAGCTAGGCCTCCGATCAGCCGATACTCCGGACCGGTGCCCTTGCTGGCGTGGTTGGCGAGGGTCGCCGCCGAGCATTCTATCTGCCACGTGTCGTGCAGATATTGGCTCGCTGACCGCCTGCGGTGACGTTTCGTTGTGCTCATCTGCGCTCATCTCATTTGGACCGTGATGAGCCATTATCGGGTGAATTGCTCTGTATTGGCGGACATTAAAGGTGGATGCACACATGTGGTCGTGGCGTCTTAACTCCTCGAACTTTAACAGTTTTCGCGCTTCCCTAATCTCCTTTTGATGTCCGCAACAAGCTCATCGACCCCAAGGGTGGGAGCCACGCTCCTGCTGGTTGGTGCCAGATGTTTCGAATGAGCCTTTTGATCCGCTTTGGATTTGTCGTGGGATCAGCATGACGTATAAGACGGCCATCGGCTTCACACTGACGCACGACAACGAGGAGGGCCTCTTCGTACGTGTGCCCGCCACCGCGAGCGAGTTCCTCGGCTTCTTCGAGTATTTTTAGATCGATCTTTAATGCGGTGCTCGCGCTCCCCCTTTGCCGTCCTCGCTTTCGCGGCGCTATCATGAATTCTGGCTGCTGCGATATGAGGTGCCGAGCAACCCAGTTCCAACGCGCGCGGCCCTTTAGCTTGGGCGGGCCTCCTAGGCGACGATACATGTGATCAAACTGGCGTTTTAGCCGGCGGAGTAGGGCAGCGCGCTGGCGATCTGCAACGGCATCAGCACGTCTTTTGGTCGGCGGTGGCGGAGGTTTGTAGGTATCACTTATTCCTAATATGGAGCCAACTGAATATCGTCGTTTCATCGCGCTCTCCCCGCGCCTCCATGATGGAAGCGCGGCAGATCGGTGGAGTGCCGACTTTTCGGGGATCAGCCTAGCCGCGCATGATGGCCAGGATGGCGAAGGTGCAAGAGACCCGCAATCTCCAGTTTGCGAGCAGCAGACCAGGGGATCACGGGCCTATGGTATGGCTTGAAAATGCCACGCGGTGGGCTCGCGCCAGTCGACGCGCGACTCTCGGCCCAATGAGCATGTTGATTTGTGCCGCGACGTGTTCACGCTGGGCATTTAGCTTGTCGAAGGTGCGCTGACGCATATAGCGCGGCCGCTTCTTGGGCGGCAGAAACCATGCCTCGCATCCAAGCCTAAGGGCCAAGATCTGGGCCTTCCTAACAAGGCGAGCCGTGCGCCCCTCGCGCTGGGTACTGTAGGTGATCTTGCCGCACGCGCCGCACCTTAGCCCATCGAACAAGGCTGCCAGCCAAAGAACCCGCCGCTTGCAGCACGGCGCAATGAAATAGGCTCTAGTCCCGCCGAAACGGCACGGCCGACGCTCCAGATGTACGGTGTCGCGCACGCGGACCGGCTCGCTTCCATCGAGAGGGCTGTACTCGTAGATCACGCGAAAGCCGTCGCCCACTTCCAGCATTTCGTAGGTTGAGCAGGAAGCCGCCAAGCCTTTTTCGAAGTCCACGATTGCGAACTGGCCAGGCTCAAATGCACCCCAGGCCCCTATGTAGTCGGCTTCGAGGACCGGCACCTCATCCCAATGAAAGTGATATTTCCGCCGGTGCGCCAAAGTTCGAAGCCTTTTGGGAGTTTCACGCAAAAAGTCGAAATCTTCTGCAAGTCCCACTTGATTTCGCTTGATTGCCGCCGGCCGCTGAACCGCGTGTTTGAGATCACCAGCGGACCGCTCACCGGACAGGCTACCCGAACTTCGATTCGACACCTGTTGCCGCTCTGCCGCTCTTCCACAGCAAGGTTATGGCTGCAAACCTCCGCAGGGTGCCTGGGTTACCCGTCCGTCGGGAGGGTCGTCCATGGCGGCGCGACCGCGGGTTTAGGAGGGCGTGTACGTCCGCTTCACTCCCACAAACGGAAGTTCGCCCGACCGACGCCAAGGTCGCGTTTGTGCCAGATCCGGAAGTGGTGAGGTTGCAAGCGACTAGGCTGGCAAGCCGGCTAGTCGCAGAGCTTCTGTGAATTTGAGCAGGTCGTCAGATCGGCGGAAAGGCATCAAGTCTTTCAGCCCAGAAATTCGGATTTCTGGTGCGAGCTGATGCATGCGCGCCATCGCACGCTTGGCGTCCTCATGCCTGCCGGCGAGCGCGTAGCATGCCGACGCGGTGCGCAACGCGGGAATCCAGTCTGGCCGCTCGCCAACGGCCTTGTCTGCCCACATGGCCGCCTCATCGTGGCGGCCAGAGAAGAAATGCGCGAATGCCAAGCCTGAGTGCATCGTAAACATGATTGGATCGAGTGGGCTAAGGCGGATGGCATGACTGATATGTTTGATCGAGGTGTCCGGATGACCCAGAAAGGTCCTGATCCACCCACTGGTAAGCCATGCCAAAGCAAGGTTGGGATTGACCTTCAGCGCCCTATCTATGAACGCTGCTCCGGCATCAAGGTCGCCAACAACGCGAGCTAGAGCGAATCCTCCCGTACACAAGGCTATGGCGTCGTCGTTGGCAAACTCCACGGCACGGCGAGCGACGCGCTCGGTCTCTGCCATCTCCTGTTGAGGAGATGTCACCCAGGCGTGAGCCTTGCGGCGCGTGTAGCACCACGCCGCCATACCGTAGGCCGAGGCATAGTGCGGATCGAGCTCGATGGCCTTGTAAAAGAGGCGGAGCGCATCACTGAAGGACTTGCGAGTCCCCAGGTAGACCTGGGCCTTGCCGCGCAGAAGGTAGTCGTATGCGTCGAGGCTCTCCGTCGGCTTGCCACTAGCACGTTCGATCTCAGATTGTTCGAGCTTTCGCGCGATGGCTCCGACCACGCCGTGGCTCACCTCGTCCTGCAGGTGGAAGATGTTCTCAAGCGCCCCGTCAAACCGGTCGGCCCATAGATGCGCTCCAGTCGAGGCATCGATAAGCTGTGCAGTGATCCGCACGCTGCCCGCCACCTTGCGCACACTGCCCTCGAGCACATAGCGCACACCCAGATCACGTCCCACCTGCTTCACATCGACGGCGCGACCCTTATAGGTGAAGCTTGAGTTGCGCGCGATCACCAGCAACCAGTTGATACGGGAGACGGCGACGGTGAGGTCCTCGACGATGCCGTCTGCAAAATACTCCTGCTCTGGATCATTGCTCAGGTTGGCGAATGGGAGGATGGCGATAGCTGGTCTCTCGGCAATCGAAGCGCTTTGGCCGACGTAGCCGTTCGTCGTGGATGGTTGAGCGGCCGCATCCTTGATGCCAACGAGTTGATATCCTTGGCCCTGGATCGTCCGTACATAGCCCGGCCCACCGCCGCCTTCGTCCAAGGCCTTCCTTAGTGCCGAGATGTGGACCTGGAGATTGTTCTCGTCGACGACAGCCCCAGGCCAAACTTGATCCATGAGTTCGTCTTTGGTGACCACTCGGCCGTTGGCTACTGCCAAGGCGCTGAGAAGTTCGAAGGCCCGGCCACCGAGCTGCACGAATGCCCCGTCACGCGTCAGGCGTCGACGCGCCAGATCAAGCCGGAAGGGGCCGAAGGCAACCTCGTCAGATGGCATCGCTCCAGCCCGTAATGCTGGCGGTCTCAGGAAGCTCAGATCTGAACCAAGGACTTTAGGCAGCAAATGGTGGCAGGGTCCACTAGTACCGGCTGAGACCTTGGCAGGCCTCGGCCGAAGCAGAGGCTGCCACCGAGTAGCGACCCATGGAGCATGTTGAGACGGTCATTGTGGGCGGCGGGCAGGCTGGACTGTCATTGAGCTACCACTTGAGCAGGCTCGGTCGCCCGCACGTCATCCTCGAACGAGCGCGGATCGGCGAAAGCTGGAGAAGCGAGCGCTGGGATTTGCTCATGTTTCAATTTCCCAACTGGGCGATTCGTCTGGCCGGCTATGGATACCAAAGCGATGATCCTCATGGCTTTGCTCACAAGGACGAGGTGGCGCGGTTCCTCGAGGATTACGCGCGCCTCATTCAGGCACCGGTGCGTTGCGGCACTCGCGTGGGACGGGTGTGGCAGCCGCGGCCGGGTCGGTTCAGTGTCGAGGCCGAGGGTGCAGCGCTCGAGGCCGACAACGTGGTAGCCGCGACTGGGTCATACCACGACCTCGTAATCCCGGACTTCCATATTGAATTGCTCTGCCACATCATGCAGCTGCACTCGAGCGCTTACCGTAATCCGCAGCAACTGCCGCCGGGTGCCGTGCTGATCGTCGGGGCTGCGGCGTCGGGGGTTCAGATCGCCCAGGAGCTCCGCGACTCCGGGCGCACTGTGTACCTGTCGACGGGCCGTTACAGGCGCACGCCGCGCCGCTACCGCGGTCAGGACCTCTATTGGTGGTTCAACGCACTGAAAGTCTGGGAGCTTCCGGCCGAACAATTCCCCAACCCGTTCTTCCTCGTCACGGGCGCCGGTGGGGGACGCGACATCGATCTGCGCCGGTTCCCTGCCGAAGGCATCACCCTCGTCGGACGCTTGCAGGGGATCGCGGGTAGCAGGATGCGCTTCGCCGATGACCTTGAGCACAATCTGGCACGCGGCGAAGCCTGGTTCGCAGACTTGAGAAGGCGGATGGACGAGCACGCGCGCACCCATAAGTTGGATCTGCCTGAAGAACCGATCTCCCAACCGGCGTCATCACACTCGACAGCGGACGCTGCTCCTCCAATCCTAGAACTCGATGCCGATACCGCGGGCATCGGTATCATCATTTGGGCAACGGGGTTTCGGTACAATTTCGGGTGGGTCGACCTGCCCGTGCTGGATGATGCCGGCAAGCCGCTGCAGCAGCGCGGCATCTCGCCCTGTCCAGGCTTCTACTTCCTCGGCCTCAGACGAATGCACACGATCAAGTCCAACCTCTTGGAGGGGATCGGCGAAGATGCTGCCTACATCGCCAAGCACATCGCATCGAGATGCGATGCAAGCAACGGCCGCTAATTGCTCGGGAAGCGCACCGTCCTTTCCGCCCAAACGTCGCTATCCAAGGAGACCAAGATGAGACGCACAACGGTCGGGGATACTCCGGCAGTCACTCCTGCATTTGTACGCGCGTGGATCACTGCCTGCTTGCGTCGTTGCGCGGAACGGTACGCTGCGGCGGTCTACGATCAGCACGCGGTACTCTCGGATGCCGAGCTTCATCGTCGTGGCCTCAGTCGGGATATCATCCAGCGATATTTCATCGCGTGGGGCGGACCTCAGGCACTATAAATCGAGGCCCAGCGTGCGCGTGGCACCTCCTCTGATAGCTACCGGAACCGTAATGCTGCGCGACGTTCAACGAACCCCAGCCGACTTCTCCTAGGGGTCAAAAGTTCGCGTCGGCAGCCTGCATCCACTACGTCCGGTCCACCTCAACAAACGGAAGTGATCCCAGCATGCGTTGGACGGCGAACCCTATCGCCACAGGCCCTCAAACCG